>CAVWJU010000016.1:0-240624 GCA_963755275.1 uncultured Solirubrobacteraceae bacterium
GATCAGGGCCGAAGCGGCTGCGAGAGCTGCTAAGAGCAACACCGTCCACACGCTGGTGATCGCCCAACGGACCGGCTCGGCACCGCTCTCCCTCGCCGGGCGGGTCGGTTCCGTCAGCAGGAACCGGCGCGCTTCGCCGCGCACTTCAGCGCCAGCGTAACGGTCCGCCGGCCGCTTGCCCAGGCACTTCAGGCAGATCGCGTCCAGTTCGGCCGGCACGCCGGGGCGCACCTGCGACGGCGGCAGCGGCTCCCGGCGGGTGACCTGTACGTCGAGTTGTCGCAACGTTTCGCCCTCGGCGGCAAGCGCCGGTCAGCATCTGGTACAGCAGCACCCCCAACGCGTATACGTCGGTCGCCGGCCCGACCGCGCCGATGCGGCCGGCCAGCTGCTCGGGGGCCATGTACGCCGGCACGCCGATCTCTTCGCCCTCCTGCTCCGGCCCGACGGCGAGGCCTGGCCGACCAGCTTGGCCAGGTCAAACCCGGTGATCCGCGGCACTCCCTGGGCGTCAGCAGCACCATGGACGGCGTCAGGCCGCGGTGGATCAACCCCCGCTCGTGGACGAAGTGCATCGTCCGGCCAGCGTTTCCAGCAAGCCGGCGGCCTCCCGCGACGGCAGCGGCCCCCCCGCCAGGTGCCGCCGGCAGGCTCATCCCCTCGATCAGCTCCTCGGCGACGTACAACAGGGCGTAGTGCTTGCCGCTGTCGAAGACCGTCACAATGTTGGGGTGCAGCAGGTGAGACGCCGCCCGAATCGCCGCCAGTCGCCGCTTCAGGCTGTTCAGCTCCAGCAGGAAGTCCTGCTGCGTGTAGTCCGGCTTGGCGAACACCCGCAGCAGCACCAGGCGGTCGAGGCTCAGCTGCCGGGCCACGTACAGCGTATCGACCTCCCGGCGGGCAGCCACCTCGAGGATGTCGTAGCCCGGGATGTCCGGCTTCGCCTCCGCCGCGCGGCACGACCGGAGGAGGCGGCGAGGATCGGCTCGCCCGCCAGGAAGCGGCCGCAGGTCGTCGGCCAGGTCGTCGGCGCGTCGGCGTAGCGGCTGCGCGGGCTCCTTCTCCAGGCACTTCAGGCAGATCGTCTCCAGGTCGCGCGGCGACGCCGCGGCTGAGCGCCGGGGCGGCGCCGGCTCGCTCGGTCAGCACCTGCCGCAGCGTCTCCAGCGCGGTGGCCGCCGCGGAACGGCGGCCGGCCGGTCAGCAGCTCGTAGAGGATGGCCCCGAGCCCGTAGACGTCGGTCGGCGGGCCGATCGGCGCCGCGTCTCGCCGCGGCCTGCTCGGGGGCCATGTAGCGCGGGCGTGCCGAGCGACCGCCCCGGCTGCGGTCAGCGCCGTCGGCGTCGCCAGGCGCCTGGCCAGGCCGAAGTCGGTCGACCTTCGGCGTGCCGTCGGCCGTCGAGCAGGACGTTGGCCGGCTTGAGGTCGCGGTGGATGACGCCCTGCTCGTGGGCGTAGGCATGGCCCGCGGCAGAGCAGCGCGCATCAGCTCGGCGGCCTGCCGGGCGGGCATCGGCCTTCGGCGGCCGACTTTCGGTCCAGGCTGCCGCCCTCGACGCATACTCCAGGGCGAAGTACGGCAGGCCGTCGTGCTCGCCGATCTCGTGGATCTGCACGATGTTCGGGTGCTGCAAGCCGGGCGACCGCCTCGGCCTCGGCGGGAAGCGCGCCACGCTCCTCCGGACCGGCCAGGCTGCCGGCCAGGATCATCTTGAGGCCACGAGCCGGTTCAGCGTTCGAACTGCCGGGCCTTGTAGACGACGCCCATGCCGCCGCGACCGAGCCGGCCAGGATCTCATAGCCGGGCATCGTCGGCAGCTGGATGACGGTTTCCTCAGTCGCCTCGCCCGTCGGGGGGGCGGCCGTTCCCCGCGGCTGGTGCGTGGCGAACGGGTCGGGCGGCAGCGTGGGCGGGGCGTGCGTGCCGGCGGCCTCGAAGGCGGCGAACCGCGGCGGCGTGGTCGGGGAACCGTCCGAGGGGTACCTCTGCCAAGGTCGGCAGCTCCCCCGCGAGGCCCCGGTAGGCCAGCTCGACGGCCAGCAGATGATACAGCAGGGCGGGTACAAGGTCCGCCGGGGCCGCGGCCAGCAGCGGTTCGATCTCCGGCCTGTGCCGGCCTTCCAGGCGCCCTCGAAGGTGGTACAGACCTGATCGACGTAGCGGGCCTGCTCCGACGATAGGGACCAGCTCGACGTCTGGGCAGGATCGCTCATGGGACGCAGGCCGCCCTCGCGGGCGCTCGGGGGCTGGTCAAGCCGCGGTGCCTTACTCCTGGCGGGGCTTGCCCCAACCCAGGAGCTGACTCCACGTGCTGCGGATGGAGATCACCCCCGACTCCGAGTCGAGGAACTGCCGCAGCTCCGCCGCCACGTCCTTGGCGCTGGCGTAGCGCTTTGGGCCCCTTCTCCAGGCACTTCAGGCAGATCTGGTCCAGGGTCGGCGACACGCCACGCTGCCAGTGCGATGGCGGCTGGTGCAGCGCCACGCTCAGCACGTGCCGCGTCAAGGCGTCGAGCGAGTCGGCGGGGAACGGCAAGCGGCCGGTCAGCATCTCGTACAGGATCATCCCCAAGGCGTAGACGTCCGCGGTCCGGCTGACCTCTCCGGTCCGGCCGGCCAACTGCTCGGGGGCCGTGCACCACCGCCAGCCCCACGAACAGCCCCTTGATCGCCGCTGTGGCCGGTCTGCCCTGGCACCTTGGCCAACTCGAAGCCGCCGATCTTGGGGTCGCCGTGCCGCGTCAGCAGCACCACCGTGTGCGGCCAGGGCACAGTGAATGATGTCCTGCCCGTGCAGGAACTGGACCGTGCCCGCCAGGCTCTCCAGCAGGCCGTAGAGCTGCCTCCGCGGGAGGAACGGGTGGCCGTTGATCCGCTGCCGCAGCGGCACTCCCTCGACCCACTCCTCGGCAACGTACTTCAGGCCGGCGTGCTCGCCGGTGTCATAAACCTGCAGGATGTTGGGGTGCTGGAGCTTGGCCATACTGCGGATCGCCGCTAGTCGCCGCTGGAGGCTCTCCGGCCGCAGGAACTCGCCCTTGGTGTACTCCGGCGTGCCGAACACCTTCAGGGCGACTGTGCGGCTCCAGCCGCGTCTGCCGGGCCTTGAAGACGACGTCCATGTCGTGCCGGCGGATTTCTTCGAGGATCTCGTAGCCCGGCAGGCCTGGGAATCCGGTCGACCAGGCCGCCGGCCGAGTCGCTGGTCTGTTCCGCCAGGATCGGCTCGCCGGCCAGGAACGCGGCCCAGGTCGTCGGCCAGCTCGCCGGCCGCTGGCGTAGCGCCGGCCCGGCTCCTTCTCCAGGCACTTCAGGCAGATCGTCTCCAGGTCGCGCGGCACGCCCGGGCTGCGAGCCGGCGCGGCGGCACCGGCTCGTCGCGTCGAGCACCTGCTGGACCGTGTCGAGCGACGTCGCGCCCGCGGAACGGCGGCCGGCCGGTCAGCAGCTCGTACAGGATCGCCCCCAGCGCGTAGACGTCGGCCGCCGGGCCGACCTCGCTGGCGCGGCCGGCCGGCCTGCTCGGGGGCCATGTAGCTCGGCGTGCCGACGACGGCGCCGGCTGCGGTCAGGCCGGCGTCGGCGTCGAGCCGCTTGGCCAGGCCGAAGTCGGTGACCTTGCGGCGTGGCCGTCCGCGCGTCGAGCAGGACGTTGGCCGGCTTGAGGTCGCGGTGGACGACGCCCTGCTCGTGGGCGTGCGTGCACGGCCCCGGCCAGCGTGCTCGACCAGCTCGGCGGCCTCGCGCGGCGGCCGCGGCGTGCCGTCGAGCCGCCTGCGGCCAGGCTGCCGCCCTCGACGAACTCCATCGCGAAGTACGGCCGGCCCGTCGTGCTCGCCGACCTCGTAGATCTGCACGATGTTCGGGTGGTCGAGCCGGGCGACCGCCTCGGCCTCGCCGCGGAAGCGCGCGACGCTCGTCGGCGCCGGCCTGCGCGCCGGCCAGGATCATCTTCAGGGCGACGAGCGCGGTTGAGCGCTGACCTGCCGGGCCCGGTAGACGACGCCCATGCCGCCGCGGCCGAGTTCCTCGCCGCAGGATCTCGTAGCCGGGGACGTCCGGCAGTCGGCCGACGGCGGCGAGGACGGCCGGCGGCAGCGGCACTCGGCTCGAGGGCGGCGCGCCCCGGTGCCGGGTCGAAGGTGGACAGCGGGCCGGTGGTATCCACTCCGGGCGGCGCGGCGGCCGGCTCGGCCGGTGCGGGCGGCGGGGCGGCGCCGGGGCGGGGCCGGCCTGGGCCGGCTCGACCTTACGGAAGAGCGGACCGCGGGCCAACTCGCCGTACTCGGGGTAGAGCTCCTGGTATTCCTCGGGCGTCGGCTGTTCGCCGCCGTGGACACGGTGGCCGACCTCGACGGTGAGCAGGTTGCACCACAGCAGGCAGCGGGTGGGCTCTTGCAGGCTTTGCAGGTACGGTCCGATCCGCGGCCGTTGCCCGGCCTTCCAGGCGGCCTCGAAGGCCTGCAGATGGCGTCCAGGTTTCGAGCCGGCTCCGGGGCGGGCTGGTCGCTCATCGGACCCCGTCCTTTCAGTAGTGCTGAGTGCTGAGTGCTGAGTGCTGAGTACTCGGACACGTCGCTCAGCACTCAGCACTCAGCACTCAGCACTCAGCACTCGCTACGGTCTTTCCCCCAAATCGTCCGGATCACCTTCAGCTTCCGCTCGACGGTCTTCTCGACGTAGCCGAGCTTTTTGGCGATCTCGGCGTTGGTATACCCCTCCATCTTCCACAGCGCCACCTGCCGCAGCTCGGCATCGTCCAGGCAGGTCGAGCAACCGGCCGACCTCCTCGGCGACGCGGCAGGCGAACTCGGGGCTGGGCTCGCGGCCGATCACCTGCACCAGGCCCGGCTCGGCCTCAGCATCGCCGGGGGCCATCAGCCCGGATTCGCCACGGACCGCCCTGCGCTGCTGCGCTTGGCGGCCTGATCGTGCCGGATTTGTTGCTCGGCCTTGCGGGCGGTGATGACCACCAGCACGCCCACAGGTTGTTACGGTCGGTCAACTTGGGGAACCGGCCGTCGCGGGCGCCGTGGCAGAAACTGTCGAAGGTGCTCAGGGCCACGTCCTCCTCGTCGGCGACGTGCTTGCGGTGGCCGGGCAGCTTGGCGCGGGCCAGCCGCACCAGCCGCGCGAAGTACGCCTCCCACAACCGCTGGGCGGCGTCACCGTCGCCGGCCTTGAGCCGACCGATCCAGTGGGTAACCGATCCGGAGGACATGGTTGAAGACCGCTCTTCCCGAACTCCCAACGCCTGCACAGCTGCGAGTTTAGAGGCCGCGACACGGGGTTGCAAGCCGACGCCGCAGCCCGGGGAAAAAATGCGGCCGTGCGGCGGGGTTTTGCCGCCGCTTGGGAAGCACTCAGATAGCTACTGACTGTTCCTCCAGGAGATCGTGACCATGGGCCTGTCCTTCCCCGAGCTGTTGAACGCCGTCGCGGTCACCGAGCCCGCGGCCGCCGGTCTGCAAGCTCGCGCCACGCCAACGGCACCGGCCTCAATTACGCCACCCTCGACGAAGCGCTGGCCGCCGGCACCTTCGAGGTGGTGGAGATGAACGAGGCCGGCCAGGTGCCGGTGCTGAAGGTGGTCAACAAGTCCGAGCGCATGGTGTTCCTGATGGCCGGCGAACAGCTGATCGGGGCCAAGCAGAACCGCGTGCTCAACGTCAGTCTGCTGGTGCCCGGCTGGGGCGAGCTGCCCATCCCGGCTGAAGTCGGCGTCGAGGCCCACCGCTGCGCTACCAGTCGCCGAAGTTCGGCAGTGCCGGCAGCATGTCGCACGGCTCGCCCTACGCAAGGCGGTGTCGCAGCAGACCACCGCCAGCTACGCCCAGGAAGGTTGGCCGACCTCCGAGCAGATGGCGGTGTGGCGCGAGGTCGACCGCAAGCTGGAGCGCATGGGCTCGATGTCGCCCTCCGCGGCCCTGCAGAAAACCTACGACGACCACCAGCAGCGGCTGAACGACCTGTCGGCGGTGCTGCCGGTTCCGCCGGACTGCACGGGCGTGGCGTTTGCCGTCCACGGCCAGCTCGCGGGCATCGACCTGTTCGACCAGCCGGCGACGCTGGGCAAGCGAAGCTGGCCCGGGCCTACGCCCTGGACGCCCTGGAGCACTCCGGCAAGGAGGCCCCGTCGCTGAGTGGTGAGCAGGTCGGGGGGTGGCGGCGGCGGCGGCCCGAGCGGAGGCGACGCCGTTCCAGTCGCCGGGGCTGGGCCAGGACGTGCGGCTGAAGGGTTCCGGCGTGAGCGGGGCCGGGCTGGTGGTGCAGGGCCACGCGGTCCACGTCGAACTGTTGCGCCTGGAGGTGATCTAGGAAAACGGCCGCCAGCGGCTTAGCGCGGCTCTGCGAGCCCCGGAGCCCACCCCGAGGGGTCCGCTGTGCGGACCGGAGGTGCTGGCTACCTCCTGCCGGGCCCTGGTCCGCACAGCGGACCCTACGGGGGGTTGTCCGGCGGCTTAACGAAGCAAGCGCCTGCAAGCCGCAAGCGGCTGCCCTACTGAGTTAGCAGAGGGAAGTCAGATGCTCTTGGACAAGCGGAACGTCCGCCCTGAGGGTCGGCACCCGACCTATGCACGCGATGACACGCGGGGCATGCTCAAAGTGCTCTATAACCGACGGGTTCGCGCTGATCCCCGGCCTGCTCACCCCGACGAGGTGGGTGCCCTCCGCACCGCCATCGATCAGCTCCGGCCGTTCCACTGGGACGCCACCGGCGTCATCGATCACTACAAGTGCGTCTTCAATCGCGACCCCTTCTGGCTCCGCTACCTGGACGTGCCCGGCGTCATCGAGCTGGCGGAAGCCGCCCTGGGCAAGGATTGCCACGTCATCGGTCAGACGGCCTGGCGGTGTCACCCGGGGTTCATTGGTGTCGGCGTGCATGCCGACTATTCCGCCCTGGAATTGCCCGAGGATCGACCTGCAACCGGCCCACGGTGGCCACCGTCGTTCGCAGCGTCAGCGCGCGCCGCTCGGCCTCCAGGACGAACTCGCTCGCCCCCGCCAAGGCGTCGTGGCGCATCGGCATCGGCGTGGCCCCCGAATGGTCGGGCAGTCCCGAGAACTCGAGCTCCACCCGCGTGCTGCCGGCGATAGCGTCGACCACACCAAGCGGTCTGCCGCGGCCCTCCAGTACGCGTCCCTGCTCGATGTGCAGCTCCAGGAAGGCGGCGACGGAGCCGGGCTCCCACACGGCTTCCGCGCAGTCCTCCGGGCGCAGACCGACTTCGGCGGCGCACTCTGCGACCGGGCGGCCTTCGCCGTCGGTCAGCTCCCGCAGCGTCGCCGCCGTGAACGCGCCGGTAGCCACGCGACTCCCTATGCACGGCGCGCCGAACCTGGCGCCCTCCTCCCCGCTGAAGACCACCGCCCGGAACGGCGACCTAAGCCCCCCGGACTCGTTCAGCAAGCGCGCCACCTCCAGCGCCGCCGCCACCCCGGCCGCGCCGTCGTAGGCGCCGCCCCGCGGTACCGTATCCAGGTGCGAGCCGACGACCAGGGCGGGCCCCTCGCCCGGGTGCTCGGCGAAGGTGTTGCCGATGGCGTCCGTCCGCACGTGGAGCCCGAGGTCCCCGGCCCAGCGCCCGAACAGGGCGTGGGCCTCCCGCTCCTCCGGGCCGAAGGCCAGGCGGGACCACCCGCCACGCGCATCTTGCCCGATCTCGGCCAGCTCGCGCAGGAACCTGTCCACGTAACGCGGGTCCGGCTCCTCCAGTAACGTCGCCGCCGAATCGCCAGTTCGGTCAGTCAATGCCCAGGTCTCCCGGCGTGAAGAGGTGGGCGTAGCCGACGGAGTGCTCGGCCAGGCGCTCCTCGGCGCCCTCCCGGCGGTCGAGCACGGCGACGACATGGCGGGCGACGGCGCCCGTCTCCCTTACGTGCGAGATCGCCCGCAGCGCCCGTCCCCCGGTCACCACCACGTCCTCGACTAGAGCTACGTTCTCGCCCGCGTAGAGCTCGCCCTCGATCACGCGCGGCGAGCCCGGCTCGGCGTCCGGGCGCACGATGGCCAGAGGAAGCCCCAGCTCCAGCGAGACCGCCGTCCCCAACGCTACCGCCCCTAGCGCCGGCGCGGCGAGACGCTCGGTGCCCTCCGGGACGAGCTCGGCCATGAAACGCGCCAGTCGACGCAGGATCGCGGGCCGGGTCTCGAAGAGGTACTTGTCGAAGTAGTAGCCCCGCCGCAAACCGCTGGCGAACACGAAGTCGCCCTCCACGTAGGCTGCCCGCACGATGTCCGCCCGCAACTCCGCCAGCGCCTCCTCGCGCGGGAGCCGCAGCCTGTTCCGGGACAGAAGGTCTATCTCGCGGCGCATCTACGCCTCACCCCCTCTGCCCCACGTTCATGCAACACCGTCGAAGATGTTCGCCGTGTTCCCCACCTCGACCACCCCGAGCAGCCTGTCGTAGAGCCCGCCCGGATCCTCGCCCCCCACGAGGGCCCCGAACTTGGCGCGCAGCTCGTCCGGCCGCGTGGGGTCGGAGTGGTGCCCGTGCGGGTTCTCCACCCGCCGCGTGAGGACGCCGGCGCCCGTGTGGACCGTGACGCGGGCTGGGGCGGCGTCGGGCCAGGAGTTCTCCAGATCCTCCGCCGCGCGCACCTCCACACGCCCGGCAAGCTCGGCGACACGCTCGTCGGGCTCGAACGCCTCCGGCCCGGTGTGTCCATGGGTTATGGCGGCGGCGATCGCGTAGGGGGTGGAGAAGCGAGTCGAGAGGTCGTTTGGTCGGGCCTGGCGTGAGATCTTGAGGTTATTGGAGACGGTCTCGACCTCCACCCGCGCCACCTCCTTTGCTCGGAGCGGGCCGAGCGCCAGCACCGCGTCGAGCGCGGAGTGGCTGAGCGCGCAGGCACTGTGTAGCTTCATGTAGTTGCGCGTCACGCGCAGATCGGCGGGATGCACCGGCCCGGCGAGCGCCTCGGGGCGGACCAGCGCGCCCACAAGCCCCCCGAAGGCGACCGCCTGGGCCTCCCGCGAGCCCGTAAATCCGGCGCCTGCCATGCGAGTCGCTTCTATCCCCAGCCTCGCCGCCGTGCCGGCGTAGGCGTTGCGGGCCGTCGCACCCTCGTAGCAAGGTTGCCACACGGGCAACAACGGCAGCGTGGCCGCGATCGCCGCCGGCTCCACCGGGTCCGCGTCCGCCAGACGGGCGACCGCGACCGCCGCGCCCACCGCGCCGAAGTGACCGTGGGGATGGACGGGGTAGGTAAGCCTGTAGGCCTCGAACAGGCGCGCCGTCACCTCGTAACCGCCCAGGATCGCGGCGAGCAACTCGCGCCCCGTAGAGCGCAGCGCCTGCGCCGCGGCCAACGCGGCGGGGACCACGTGCATCGCCGGGTGGCCCGTCGGCCGGTACCCTTCGTCCAGTTCCAGGAACGTGCCGGCAGTCGCGTTGACGAAGGCGGCCGTGGCGGGCTCCGCCCCCGGAAACCCAGCGACGAGCAGGCTGGAGTCGCCGGCGGCGGGCGGCCCGAAGAGCCGGTCGTCGCCCCGCACCCACGCCTCGATCTCCGGTCGCTTCGCGCCGCCTATGGCGACGCCGACGGTATCCGCGAAGACCCGGGCCGCGTGGTCCAGGACGTCTCCAGGCACCTCGTCGAGCTCCAGCCCCACGGCCGAGGAGACGAGCGGCGCCAGGTCCGGCGCCTCCAGCATGCTATCCACGGGCCGCCGTCGCCTCGCGTTGGCGGGACGCGCGGAGGAGCTCGCCGCGCGGCTCCCCGACCGGCTCGCCGTCTTTCATGACGATGCTGCCGCGCAGGATCGAGGCCCTGAGCGCCCCGCGCAGCCGGGCCCCGTTCCAGGGGCTGAGCGGGTGCTTGGAGTGCAACCGCTCGTTGCGGACGACGGTCTCCCCCGCCGGGTCCACGAGCGTCAGGTCCGCGTCCGCGCCGGGGCGTATGGCCCCCTTGCGCGGGTAGAGCCCGTAAAGGCGCGCGGTTCCCTCGGAGAGCGCCCAGGCCAGCCGCTCCGCGGAGAGGCGCCCCTCCAGCACCTCGTTGATCATCACCGGCGCCATGGTCTCCACGCCGACCGCGCCGGCGGGCTGCGTCGCCAGATCCTTCTGTTTCTGCTCTATCGTGTGCGGTGCGTGGTCGGAGCCGAGGGAGCTTACTGTTCCGTCCCTTACGCCCTCCCAGAGCGCGTCCCGGTCGTGGGCGCGGCGGATGGGGGGGTAGATCTTCATCGACGGCCCAACCGTATGGTACGACTCGCCGGTGAGCGTCAGGTAGTGCGGACAGGTCTCGGCGGTTATGGGGACGCCCCGCCCCTGCGCCTCCCGCACGATCTGGATCCCGCGCGCGGAACTGGTATGCACGACGTGGAACCGGCACCCAGTCGCCCGCGCGAACTCCGCGCCGAGGGCTATAGCCGCCGCCTCGGCCGTGTCGGGACGGCTCGCCAGGAAGTCGTCGTAGTCCTCGATCTCACGCCCCAACGCCCGCTGGGAAGCCTCCACGACCTCGCGGTCTTCGCAGTGGGCGGCAAGGAGACCCCCGGCACGCGCGATAGTCTCGAAGAGTTCCAGGACGTCGCCGTTGCCGGGCGGGAGGATCAGGTTCTCCATCGGCTCATCGGCCAGGTTGTAGACGAGCTGCCTGGTCTCCCGGTGCAACGCGTACCCCCAGAACAACTTGACGCCGACCACGCCCTCTTCCACGAGCGCCGCTACCTCCCCGAGGTTCTCCGCCCCGAGCGAGATGGCCCACAAACCGAAGTCTACGAACGCCACGCGGGCGTGGCGTTCGGCGCGCTCCCGGAACACAGAGACATCGCTCACGGGCGGTATCGCGTTGGGCATCTCGAAGATCGTGGTGACGCCCCCGGCCGCCGCGGCGCGCGTCGAGTGGGCGAAGTCCTCCTTCTCCGTGAGACCCGGATCCCGCGAGTGAACGTGCGGGTCTATGAAACCCGGAAACACAAGCAGCCCGCCGGCGTCGATCTCTTCGTCAGCCCCGGAAGACTCGCCCGGCGCCACGAGTGCGACTACGCGCCCGTCCTCACACTCCACGTCCGCCGTGAACCTGTCCCGCGGCGTCACAACGGTCCCGTTCTTCACCGTAAGCCTCAAAACCGCCCCCAAACCATCCGCAGTTGCCAACGGCCCTGGGATCAGTGTAACATGTAAATGGAACTGAGTTCTACTCAATGGAACCCAACGTTCGAGCGGGGGACGATTGCAGGGGATCCAGAGACAGGTCGCGTTATTGGACGCGATCAGCGACGCGCACGAGGCGGGGGCTTCGATCACGGAGTTGTGCCTCGCGACCGGGCTGGCCAAGAGCACGGCGCACCGCATCCTGGAGGGTCTGCAGGACCAGGCGCTGGTCATCCAGGAGGAGGGTTCGAAGCGATGGAGGCTCGGGCCGCGGGTGGCTTTCTGGGCAGGCAAGTACCTGGAGGGGCCGGCTTCGCTAGCGCCGTTACGCGGGTTCGTGCGGCGGCTGAGCCGGGAGACTCAGTTCTTCTCGTACCTAACGATCCTGGACCACGGGGAGCTGGTGTGCGTGGCGGTCGAACGGCCCGAGAGGAAGGCGCAATTTTACGTCCAGCTCGGCAGCCGCATACCCGTGCTCTCCACCGCCGGTGCGAGGGCGTTGCTGGCCCACGAGCCGGAGGAGACGGTTCGTCTGCTGGTGGAACGGGCGGTCGCCGAGGACCCGCGGACCCGCGTGGAGACGGTAACCGTCGCGTCCTACCTGGAGGAGCTGGCGGAGACGCGGCGCCAGGGCTACGCGACGTGCATGGAGGAGCTGGAGGTTGGCGTCAGCGCCTTGGGGGCGGCGGTCTTCAACGGGCGGTCCCGGCCCATCGCCAGCCTGACCGTGGTGGCCCCGACCCCCGCGCTGCTCGACGGATGGGACGCGACGGTGGAGACGGTGCTGGCGGTCGCCGCCGAGGCCTCGGCGATGGTCGGGGCCGCGACACCGCGCGGGGGGTGAGGGGCTGGTGGCCGAGGCGGCGGTCAACACGGGCTGGCGGATAGAGGACGGGGTCGTCGTGGAGAATGGGGGCGTGGGCCCCAAAGGCGGGGACATCGGGCGCATGGTGATCGAGGCACCCGGCGTTGTCGAGGCCTCACGTCCCGGACACTTCGTGATGGTGCGGACCTGGGAAGGCGAGCCCTTTCTGCCGCGGGCGATGGCGCCGCTCGCCTACGACGTCGGCAACGGACGGATGGAGATCTACTACAGGGTCAAAGGCGCTGGCACGCGAGAGATGGCCAGGACGCGCGCGGGGGAGGCCGCGCACGTCACGGGACCGCTCGGACGTCCCATCGTCGGGGACTTCGGGGGGCGACGCGTCGCGCTGGTCGGCCGGGGCGTGGGCATCACGCCGCTGCTTCCGCTCGCGGAGCACATCGTCGCATCTGGGGGCGAGGTCGGCGCTTACCTTTCGGCACGCACCCGCGACTACGTCTTCGGCCGCGAAAGGTTCGCCGCGCTCGGCCCGGTCCACGCCCGAGCCGACGACGAGGGGCACGGTGCAGGACTGGTGACGGAAGCCCTGGCCGAAGACCTCGAAGTTCGCGGGGTGGACGCGGCGTACGTGTGCGGGTCGTGGCGGCTCACCCGGGCGTCCGAGGAATTGGGCATCGCCAACGGGTTCCCCGCTTACGTGTTCCTGGAGTCCAAGATGGGGTGCGGCATCGGCTACTGCAAGGGGTGTCCGACCCGGCTGCGCAACGGGGACGGGTACAGGCTGGTGTGCGTCGAGGGACCGGTCTTCCCCACCCGGGAGGTGCGGCTCTCCGACCCCGTCTATCCGCTCCAGTAGAGGAGGTGAAGCGTCTCGTGAAAGCGGAGCTTACGACCGACATAGGACCGCTCCGGCTCAAGAATCCGGTCATGCCCGCGTCCGGCACGTACGATTGGTTCGGTGACGATCCAGCTCAGGTCAGGGCGGGGTCGCTCGGCGCGGTGGTGACGAAAAGCGTCACCCTGGAGCCGCAGCCGGGCAATCCGCCGATACGGGTCGCCGAGACGCCCTCGGGGATGCTCAACGCCATCGGGATCCCCTCCGTCGGCATCGAAGAGTTCTTGGGGGAGGTGTTGCCCAAGTACCGGAGGCTCGACACCGCCGTGATCGTGAGCGTGCAGGCCTACTCGCCGGAGGAGTGCGAGCGGATGGTCGCCCGGCTGGACGGAGAGTCGCGGGTCGACGCCCTGGAGCTGAACCTCGTCGTGTCCCAACCTGGCGCATGGGACCATAACCGCCCAGTCGGCGAGGCTAAGCGCGGAGATGGTCTCCGCCGCACGCGGGGCCACCTCGCTCCCCGTGATCGCCAAGCTCTCGCCCAACGTCACCGACATCGTTGAGATAGCAAGGGCGGTGGAGACGGGGCGGGGCGGACGCTCTGTGCCTCATCAACACCGTCAAGGGCATGGCGGTGGACGTGGAGACCAGGCAGGCGTTGCTCGGGAACCGCAGCGGCGGTCTCTCCGGACCGGCCATCAAGCCGATCGCCCTGAGCATGGTCTGGGAGTGCTACCAGGAGGTGGACCTCCCGATCATCGGCGTCGGCGGGATAACCACGGCCGAGGACGCGCTGCAGTTCCTGCTGGCCGGAGCGCGGGCCGTACAGGTAGGTACGGCCACGTTCAGGGAGCCGAGGGCCCTCGCCAAGATTATCGCCGGGCTGGAGGAGTACCTCGCCAGAGGAAGACCTCGGGGCCGTGGACGAACTCGTGGGATGGTGCCACAAGGAGAGGCTCACGGTTGGCTCCTAGTGACCCGAAGGGAGGAGGTGAAGACGATGGCAAGACCGCGGCAGGACAGGTCGAGGACCGCGGACGGGCGTCGGATCGGTTCTGGCACTTACCGGAGGGCGGCCGTTCCGTAGCCGAGATCGCAACAAGACAGGGATGATGTAGTCGCTTCGCTGGCGAGGGCAGCGCTCCCGCCGGCGGGAGAGGAGAACACGAGATGGAGAGTTCAGAGTCGCGCGGCGCCGCCGGGTCCGAGGCGGGTCGCAGCACGTCGCTAGCCACCGAAACCGGGGACGTCAAGCCGGATCGCTACGCCTGGAAAGCGCTCTGGGCCTCGGCCGTAGGCTACGCCCTGGACGGCTTCGACTTCCTCATCCTGGCCTTCGCGCTGACCGCGATCACGGCGTCGCTGGGCCTCACGGCGACGCAGGCGGGCTCGCTCGCCACCCTCACCCTGATCGGCGCGGTCGTCGGGGGCGTCGTCTTTGGCGTGCTCAGCGACTACTTCGGCCGCGTTCGGCTTCTCGCGCTGACCATCCTCATCTTCGCCGTGTTCACAGGACTGACCGCCTTGAGCCAGGAGTACTGGCAGATAGCCACCTTCAGGTTCATAGCCGGCCTCGGCCTCGGCGGCGAGTTCGGCATCGGGATGACGCTCGCCGCCGAGGCGTGGCCCGCCAAGTTCAGGGCTCGTGCGACCTCGCTCGTAGCCGTCGGCTGGCAGTCCGGCGTCTTCGTGGCGGCGATTGTGTCGGCCATCCTCATTCCCCTGATAGGATGGCGCGGGCTCTTCCTCGTGGGAATAGCACCCGCTCTCTTCGCCTTCTTCGTCCGGCGCAGTGTGCACGAGCCCGCGCTCTTCGAGGAGAAGAAAGGCAGTACAGCGCAGGCAGTTCCCGCTGCGGCTGCTCGTCAAAGACGCCGCGACGACCAAGATTAGCGCCGGGATAGCGATCCTCACGTCGGTGCAGAACTTCGGGTACTACGGCCTCATCATCTGGCTGCCGACCTACCTGGCAACCGAGTTCGGCTACGGCCTGACCCAGACCGGGGCGTGGACCGCGGTCACCGTCGTCGGCATGATAATCGGGATCCTGGTCTTCGGCTTCCTCGCAGACCGCTTCGGACGTCGCCCGCTATTCTGGACCTTCCAGGCAGGGGCCGCCCTCTCGGTGCTCGCCTACAGCCAGCTCACCGGGCCGCTCGCGCTCCTGATCGGGGGCGCGATCATGGGCTTCTTCGTGAACGGGATGCTCGGCGGGTACGGTGCGATAATGGCCGAGCTTTACCCCACCGAGGCCCGCTCCACCGCGCAGAACGTGCTCTTTAACATAGGCCGCGCGGTCGGTGGCTTCGGGCCGCTCGTGATCGGGGCGCTCGCTGCGGTCTACGGGTTCTCGCTCGTGATAGCTATGCTGGCCAGCATCTACCTGATCGCCATCGTGGCCACCGCGACTCTGATCCCCGAACGCCGCGGCGCTGCGCTCGAGTAGGTCATCGAAGAGCGCGCATCCAGCGGCGAGCAGACAAGATAGCCACGCTCACCCGCGGGGGCGGCCCATCGGGCCGCCCCCGCCCTGCTCCTAAGGTCTTTCGAATAAGATCTCATGATCGAAGGCTAGCTCCGGATCAATACTTACGCTAACCGCGTGAGTTTGCGACAGCACTGCGAGCTTTCACGGTCCTGCCGTCTGCTTCAGCAACGTGCCTGCGAACCAAGTACCGTCCAACAACCCCACGAGGAGAAGGACCAGCGCGAAACGGGGGCTACTGACGCCTGCCAGGACCGCATTCGGGCCTTCCCCATCAATTCGGAGTAGGGTTTCGGGCTCTGGTCCTGGTAAGAGGCTTGGCTGGGTCAAGCAGACGCACGGGGTCTATCCCAAAATTACCTGTAAATGTACGGTTTCTGATGTCTGCCGGAGCAGGATTCGAACTTTCACTAACCGATCCAGAGTCGATCCAGTTGGGTTCCTGGGTGTTCATGATGTTCATGATCTGGCGCACCCAAATCCGCCCGGCCCCATCGACGTAACGGTTCCCCCAACCTTATGGGCGGAGGTGTTCGGCATTCGGCCGCGCATCGCGGATCCTCGGGATCGCTCTGCGGAGACTACGCAGAGCGCCTTATGGGATGGCGGCGATAATGGCCTCCGCGTATTCTTGCGCACCTCTGGGGTTAGGGTGGCCGATAGAGGCTGCCTCGCAGACCTCGAAGACCGTACGCGCCCTGTTGAGGTTGCAGGCAACCCGCCGGCTGCCCGCCACCAGGTCGTCCTGCGGCGAATGGTCCGGGTTTATGCCCCACAGCCACGGGTCGGAGGCCAGCACCGCGTTCTGCCTGGAGAACCCCGGGTCCGCAAAGTAGATCCGCGGCCCGCCCTCCAGCGCGGCGTTCGTCTCGTCCACCGCGGCCCGAAGCTTCGCCCGCGACTCCTCGACGAAGATGCGGCTGAGGTTTACCAGGTTGGCCTTGAGGCGCGACATCGCCCAGCCGTCCGCCGGGACCGCCAGCTCCACCCCGAACGCGATCAGCTTGGCCTCCAACAGACGGATGTCGGTGTCCTCGGTGACGATGGGGAAGTAACCCGTCACGACGACCGTGGCGCTTGCGAACTTGTTATCGTCCGTGATCTTCTCCAGAAGGAGCTTCATGTGCTCGTAGCAGTACGTATTTATTCGCGTTCTCAGGGCGGTGGGACGGAAGAACGGGTTGAGCAAGCTCAGGACCGACACATCGTTGATGCCGCCGTCCACGAGTACCAGATTCACGGTTTCGGGCGAGTCCTGGAAGGCGTCACACTGCTGCATTATGGTGGGATAGAAGGTAGGCACCTCCCCATCTATCGGCGGTAGCGTCCGGGTGTCCAGAAAGGTGCCCCCGGCGCCGACGATCGCGCCGGAGTGCGCGAGCACGGTCTTGTGCACCCCGATGTTGCCCATCCTGGCCGCGAGGGCCGCCTGGACCAGGGAGTGAAACTTCTGATGCTCCGCCAATCCCTGCCCCCACTGCACGGAGTCGCCGAGCACCACCATCCTGAAAGTGTCCAGCACGAGCGCGAGCTCGTTGGAGGGCGTGCCGTCGGCGAGCACCACCTTGAGGGAGACCTGCTCACCGGCTGCTGCCCCGTCCGTCCCGACGGGCCGAATCAGGGTGAAAGACATCCGGCTCGGATCCAGATACGAGGCGTCGGGCATATTCTGATCGTTCACCCTGACCTGAGCGCCGGGCGCGAAGCCGCTGCCGACCAGCGTCATCGTGGTGCCCGGGGTTATGCTGCCACCCTGCTCCGCCGAACTCACGACTGGAAGCACGTACAGGGTCGCGCGGTTCGAGAGGGTCCCGTCGGCCTGGCGCACCTGCACGGTCCGCCGGCCCCCCTGCGAAGCGGGTACCCGAAAGGTGAGCGTGCTGTCGCTGATCACCGTGGTGGCCGCCGGCACGCCTTCCACGAGGACCCTGTCCCCCGGAGAGAGGTTCCTCCCGACGGCCGTCACCAGGTCACCCTGCCCGACGCGGTTCGGAGACAGCGTGATGAGCGCCGGCTCGGTAAGCTGGCGACGGAGGTCGTCCGGATCGATGGTCCGGAAGGCTATGCCGTCGGGATAGGTGTCGCCCGGGAATCCGGACGGCCCCTGCGAGCCTCGCGCTCCTTGCGGCCCGGGCTTCCCCGGGTGGCGCGGCTCCGATGTAGCGCAGTTCTTCGGGTGGTCCCCCACCTGCCCTCCCGCACCGCCGGCTCCCCCGCTGCCCGGGATACCGCCGGGCCCCGCGGAACCGCCGTCCACCGCGACGTAAAAGGCGCTGGAGAGAGCGGAGATAACGGGTTGCGGCGCGTACAGGGAGAACTTGCCGCCGTGCCCACCATGTCCACCCGGACCACCGTCTCCCCCACTGCCGCCCGGACCGCCATCCCCGCCGTTACCGCGGCCGCTCTTACAAAAGCCGAAACCGTCGTAGAGTTCGGCCCTCCCCTTCGAGCCGTCGCCGCCTTTGCCGCCGTCACCGCCCTCTCCTCCCTGCAAGGCGTTCGGTAGTCCCTGTATATCCGAGTTGCCCTGCCCCCTCAGGTCGAAGGCCGGGTGTCCCGTCATCTCGAGAACCCAGAGCTCCACTTCGGGGCCGGCCTGGCCATTGGGTCCCGGACCGCCGGGAACTCCGGAGGCACCCGCATCGCCGCTGACCCCCCACGGGCCATCCGGGGTGGGTGCCTGGAGCTTGTCCGGTGGCGTTCTGGACTTCTGAGGCGGGGCGACAGGACGAGGTCTCTCCCACGTGAACAGAACGTTGTCCCCGACCGTCAACCTCTCCGTGATGATCGTCAGGTAACGCACCGGCTGCATGAAGACGACCCTGGTGTTGGCGGCGAGGTGGATCCATCCAGCGACCCAGTAGGCGATGTCCATCGGGATCGTGCTCAACGACCCCGGCGGCGTGGTTGGAGAGTCGAAAGGTGGCAGGTGCTCTATGGAAGGGAGGTCCATGTCCGCCAGAGGAACGGGACGTCCGAACGGGTCGGTTACGGCCGTCGGATGGAGGCGTTCCTGCGAGGCCACCGTCACGCTCAGCAGGCGAGCTCTGCCTCCGAGGGGTTCCAACGCGAGACCGTACGCGCCTCCGGTAGCATCCGGCGCAACGCCCGTGGCAGACCTGAAGACGACCTCCTCCCCAAAGATGCTCGGAAGGGGTATCGCGAGCCCCGGTTGGGGTACGACGTTCCCCGAGATCTGCATAGCTCCCAGGGACGAGAGGTTGCTTACCCCCAGAGACGCAAGAACCGCCTTGTGGTACCGCAGCCTCTCGGATGTCTGGGTGCGCACCTCGAACCCCTCATCCACGGTGACGGCGACTGGTCGGATAAGGGTGATCTCCGGCATCAGAGCTCCTCTGACACTGCCCAACGCTGGCGGGTGCCACCGGAACTCAGCACCCACGCCTCCTACAGGAGGATAGCGACCCCGGAATGTGTCGGTCAAATGGGAGGTGGCCGAGACCGAGGGGGCGGAAGCTGCGATCAAAACTATCAGCTCCTTGCGTGAGAGATCGGGATCTACCCCACAACGGAAAGCTACTTCCAACTCGGGCCCCGCCCGATCACCTGTCAGGTAAAGATCACTTCGCGCGTCCAGTCGGGGAAATCTAGTACGCACCGGAGGATGCGGTGGTGGAGTTCGACGGCACCCATCAGTCCGTGCTTGCAGAGCCCCTTACGCCGTCAGGCGATGCCCCCGCAAGACCCTTTATCAACGAGCGACATCCAGCAGCTGCGGCCAGGCGCCGAGCACGAGTGCGCGGAGTGGCCTTGGGCGGACATGGGCCGAATCTCGGCTGCCAGAGTGCGCTAGAGCGCGAGGCAACGGCTTGCGCGACTCGCTACACTCGCCACGATCACATAATTACCACTCGGCCCGGGTCCTGGGGTGGCGGTGCACCGCCGTAGCGTCTTTACCTCTAGCGTCCTCCCTGCGGGATCAGCCATAGCAACGGGAAGGGTTAGCACAAAGGGAGGGCAAGGGCGGACCCATAGGTTTCCGCCAGCGAAGGAGCTGCCAAAGCAGGATTTGAAGCAGTACTTTCTGATTCGAACGAATCATTATGCGTTTCAGACTGGACTATTGCGTTCCGCTATCTACCAAATAATGGGCGGTTAATGTGTCGTCTGAGGCGGGTGCTGCTCCGTTGCCTACTGTTCCGTAGCAGCAGGGTTGCAATACAAAGATCCGGTGAGGTGCGTGGTAGCTGCTTATTTATCCGCTACTGCAGGTGTTTCTTTGGCTGCCGGAGAAGGATTCGAACCTTCACTAACTGATCCAGAGTCAGTCGTGCTGCCGTTACACCATCCGGCAAGGCAACGCGGCGTATTGTAACGTGCGATGGGGTTTCCGTCGAGGCCAGTGACGATCGATGGGAGTTGTTTTGCCGACGCGGGTACTGGCCACGATCGGGTGCGATCCTTTGGGCCGAGTCGGAGGTTATCGTTCAGGGTCTCCGCCGATGGGGAGAGATCTGATCCGGACGCGTTCGTCCTCGATCACCACGACACTTCCTCGCTCGAGTGAGTCCGCTATCTGCGGCAACTGCCTCAGGAGTAATGCTGCCTGCGCGTCCGGCCGCCGCCCGGAGGAGCGGCGAATGAGGATGACGGAGGGTTTGGTAGCCTCCCTGAGTGCTAGGATTGTCCCAAAATCCGTGTCGGCGGAGACAATGATGCGACCATCTCGCGCGGCCAGTTCGAAGATGTCCTCATCGGGCGCCGCCTGCATCCCGAGATCCCTCACGTGCAAGACATCGTGTCCGGCCGCCGCGAGCTCTCTGGCGACGACCGGTGAGAGGGCGTTGTCGACGAGGATTCGCAATCGGAGAACGGCGCCTCAGACGAGCGGTATCTCTCGCTCCCTGACCGCCTCGGCGGCGTAGCGCAACGCCTCGCGGATGTCTTCGCGTTCGAGATCTGGGTAGGCGTCCAGGATCTCCTGTTCGCTCATGCCGTCCGCGACCATCCCTACCACCGTCGCCACCGGTATCCTGAGACCGCGGATGGAGGGCGTTCCCCCCATCTTGCCGGGTTCCACTGTTATGCGGCCGAAGGCCATGTCGCCGGCCTTACCTTTCCTGATCTCTTCGCTTGCCGACTGTTATTGTACCCGGCCTCCCAGACAACTGGGGCTAGCCCGTTGGTTGCGCCACGCCGCCGGTCTCCATGGAGCGCAGGATGTTTATCCGCTCCTCTATCGGCGGGTGCGTGGAGAAGAGGCCCTTCGCGCGCTTCTCGAATCCCTTTACGGGGTTGACGATGTAGAGGTGGGCGGTGGCGCGGTTGGCCGCCTCGAGGACCTCCCGATCACCACTGATCTTCTGCAGCGCGTCGGCCAATCCTTTCGGGTTGCGGGTGAGCTGGACCGCGGTGGCGTCGGCGAGGTACTCGCGTTTGCGCGAGATGGAGAGCTGGAGGAGACGGGCGAAGAGCGGGGCCAGGATGGCGAACAAGATGGCTACTACCATCATGATCAGCTGCGCGTACCCGCCGCCTTCCCCGCGTCCTCCACCACGCCCACCGCCGCCCCCGAAGCCTCCTCCGAACCACAACCCTCGCAGGAAGAAGTCGGAGATCAGGACCGTCGTGCCTACCAGAATACCGACGAGCATCGAGTAGCGGATGTCGAAGTTCCCGACGTGGGACATCTCGTGCGCGATGACTCCTTGTAGCTCGTCCCGGTTCAGCTTCTTCAACAGACCCGAGGTCACGGCGACGGAGGCGTGGTCGGGGTCCCGCCCCGTGGCGAAGGCGTTGGGGGCGCTGTCCTGGATGATGTAGACCTTTGGCATCGGGAGGCCCGCGGCTATTGCCATCTCCTCGACGACGTTGAAGAGGACGGGGGCTTCGTCGTGCGTGATCTCCTTCGCGCGCGAGGCCGCGAGCACCATCCTGTCGCCGCCGTAGTAGGTGGCGACGCCGGAGACTATCCCGACCACGAAGGCGAGGGCGAGGCCGAAGAGGGCGCCCCTTGGGTCCCCGATCCACGCGTACCCGATGATGTAGCCGAAGCCGGCGACGAACGCGATAAAGACGGCCATGAGGAACAGGCTGTGGCGCCGGTTTACGGCTATGCGCTCGCGGAAGGTACCCTCGTAGCCCTTCTCGCTCATCGCTCTAGTCGTAGGAGACCGTTACGGACTCCCGCTCGGGGCCGACGGCCTCGAAGTACTCCCGCTCGGTGAAGCCCATCATGCGGGCGAAGAGGACGGCGGGGAAGCTCTGTATCTTCGTGTTGTAGTCGCTCACCGAGTCGTTGTAGTGCTGCCTGGCGAAGGAGATCTTGTTCTCCGTCGAGGACAGCTCCTCCTGGAAGTCCAGCAGCACCGTGTTGGACCTGAGCTCTGGGTAGTTCTCCGCCACGGCGAACAGGTTGCCTATGGCCCCCGAGAGCCTCGCCTCGGACTGGGCCTGCTCACCCACGCTCTGCGGCTGCATGGCCTGCGAGCGGGCCTGGGTTATCTGGGTGAGGACGTCCTGCTCCTGGCGGAAGTACTTCTTGACGCCCTCGAGGAGGTTGGGGATCAGGTCGTATCGGCGCTTGAGCTGCACGTCTATCTGCCTGTAGGCTTCCTCGGTCTCGTTGCGCCGTCGCACCAGCCCGTTGTACGTGGCGATGGCGAAGATCACGAGCACGACGAGCACGACTACGATGATTATCAATAGGATCAAGCTCATCCAGAACCTCCGCCGGTCAAGGATTCATCCCCGTTATTATATCCGCACCACACAAAGCCGTATAAAGGACATATCACTGCCAGAGTACGACTCCCTCGCCGACCTTTACGACCTCGAGTACGTCCACGATTACGACGTCCCTTTCTGGCTCTCCCTGGCCGAGCGCGAGGGGGGTCCCGTCGTCGAATGGGGCGCCGGCACGGGGCGGCTTGCGATCCCGCTGTCAGAAGCCGGCTTCGACGTAACAGGGGTCGAAGTGTCCGAAACCATGGTCGAGGCGGGCCGCGAGAAAGGTGGATCCATTCGATGGGTCCACGGAGATATGCGCAGCGCGAAGCTGGGAGGACGGTACGGGCTCGCCGTTTGCGCCTTCAACTCGTTCCTGTGTCTGCTGAGCGTGGAGGATGCGCTCGCGTTCTTGCGCAACGCTCGCGAGCACCTGGAGCCCGGCGGGCTGCTCGGCATCGAAGTCTCGGCCTTCTCGCCGGAGGAGCTCGTGGACCCGCCAGACGGTCCGAGGTTGCAACACGACTTCGCGCGGGAGCTGCCGGAAGGGCGGCTCGACCGGTTCTCGGTCTCGCGCTACGACGCCGCATCGCAGCTGCTCTCGATGCGCCTGTTCTACGAGCTGTACGGCGCTTCGGGCGAGCTGGAGGAGGGACGGGCACACGACCTGACCATCAGGGTAACGAACCGCGATGAACTGGAGCTGATGCTACGGCTCGCGGGGTTCGAGGTCGAGGCGGCGTATGGTGGGTTTGCGGGCGAGTCGTTTACCGCGTCGAGCGATCAGTTGATCGTGTTGGCGCGCCGCGGCAATGGGTCCTATATTTCCGGGCGCAGGGATTCCGCGTCGATGTAATGGACCCGGGCTTCGTAGGTGTGTTCCCTGGCGCGATGGGTTCGACCTATCCGAAAGATTAATGCAGAGGCCACAGACCTTCCTGCCATGCTTCGGCACCTCTAGGTGGCAGCGTTTATCTCCCGGATCGGGCGGGAACGGTGGAGTAGTCGGACAAGCGACGCGGTACGGCGAGGAGACAGCATGTTGGGAGGGCCGATGGTCCAGAGAGCAAGGCCGAACCAATGAGCGGAAGACTCGAAGGACGTCGAGTCCTCGTGACCCACGCCGATCGATACATCGGCCCCCCGGTTGTCGAGCTTTTCGGCAAGGAAGGCGCTCACGTTATCGCCGACGAGTCGGACTACACGGATCCGGGCGCCGCTCTGGAGGTAGTGGAGGGGGCGGGTCGGATCGACGTCCTGATCGCCAACTTCGCCGGACCGCTGCGCAACATGCCCGTAACCAACATGCTGGAAGACGTTGCCGAGTTCGAGGACGAGGACTTCCAGGGCTATCTCGACGAGTTGGTGTGGCCGTTGCTGCGTTTCGTGCGCGCCACGCTACCTCAGATGATCGAGAGGCGTTCCGGAAAGATCGTGGGCGTAACGAGCGCCACTCCGATGCGCGCCATCCCGGGGCTGAGCATATACTCCGCCGCCCGAGGCGCCCAGAACGCTTTCGTGCAGACGGTCGGCAGCGAGGTCGCCTCGCACAACGTGCAGTTCAACGCCATCGGACCGGCTCACATCGAGAACAACGTGTACTACACCGAGGAGATGCTCTCCGACGAGTCTGTCCGGGAGCAGTTTGTCGCGGAAATCCCCGCAGGCCGGCTCGGCGAGGGCGCCGAGGCCGCCGAGTTGGTGTTGTCCCTGTCCACCGATGCCAGCGACTTCCTGGCAGGTCAGGTGATCCCGATCTCCGGTGGTTGGGTGACCTGAATGCCCGAGTGTCTGACGAGGGAAAGGTGAGGATCAGTCGTCAGGGATCGGGATGCCATGATCCCCATCTGCTCTCCGGGGCAGATCGTCGCCGATCGTATAGTAGTCACCGGAATCCTCGACGAAGACGTGGACTGCCGTCTCGAGCCCCGTCGGTGCGTCCAACGTGCCGGCCGAAATTGAGATCCGTCCGCCGGAAGCAGGCTCCCAGAACAGACTCGACCCGCAAACCTCACAGAATCCTCGCCGAGCCGTCGCCGAAGATTGGTACCAGCGCAGTCCTTCAGACTCGGTCAGACTCAGGTTTTCCGGGCGCGTCGCCGTGAACGCCGCGAAATGGCCGCTGGTACGACGACACTGGGTGCAGTGGCAATCGATGACTGAACGTAGCGGCCCACGCACCTCGTATATGACGGCGCCACAAAGGCACCCACCGGTTCCCCTGACTGCGGACGAAACTTCTCGCATCATCCTCCTACGTTAAAGCATTTCCTTCGCAGGCGTCCCACATGATATAGCGAGCCCCGGGTGGTTTCGAGATTGGCAGGAGGGTACGTCGCCTGGCTTTGCCTCTGGGTGATCTAGCGCTGTGTTGAGTTTCCGGGAGCCTCGTCTGGGTAAAGGAAATGATTATGGCGAACCTTAGCGTACGGACCATAGATCGGCGGGGCTTCCTCAAGCTAGGCGGAGCGTCGCTCGCCGGCGCGGCCCTGCTTGGGGTCTCTGGCTGCGGCGGCGGGGGAACCATAGGCAGCGGGACGGGCGGGGGCGGCAACGTCTTCACCTTCGGCCGGGGGGCGGACTCGGTCACGCTCGACCCCATACACTCCACGGATAGCGAATCTTCGAAGGTGTGCATCCAGATCTTCGACACCCTCGTGGGCTTCAAGCCGGGTAGCGTCGAGGTCGTTCCCCTGCTCGCGACCAGCGTTCCCGAAGCCGAGAACGACGGGCTCGTCTACACCTTCGAGCTGAGGGAGGGCGTCGAGTTCCACGACGGCGCCCCCTTTAATGCCGAAGCCGTGGTCTTCAACTTCGACCGCTGGCGCGACACAGAGAACCCCTACCACAAGGGTGGCGGGGCGCAGGGCGCGGACTTCTCGCGCTACGGGGTGGAGTTTGGCGGCTTCGACGACGACTCGAACATCGAGAGCGTCGAGGCGCTGGACGACTACACCGTGCGCTTCAACCTCAAGCAGCCCCAGGGCGCGTTCCTCAACGATATCGCCATCTACACGTTCGGGATAGCGTCGCCGAAGGCCATAGAGGAGAACGTCGAGGGCTTCTGGCAGAAGCCGGTTGGGACGGGACCCTTCAAGTTCGCCTCGTGGGAGCAGGGCTCCGAGGTCAGGCTCGAGGCGAACGAGGACTGGTGGGGCACGGACCTCCCAGAGAGCGAGGGCGGCGGGGGCCCGAACGTGGACGCCCTGATCTTCAAGTCCATAAAGGACAACACCTCGAGGGTAGCGGCGCTCTCAGGCGGAGAGCTCTCCGCGGCAGACGGCCTCACCCCGGACGACATCCCGACCGTCGAGGAGAGCGGGGACCTCAGGGTGGAGTTCCAGCCGCCCCTGAACATCGGGTACGTCGCGATGAACGTCCAGAAGGAGCCCTTCGGCGACGTGCGCGTGAGGCAGGCGGTGGCGCTCGCCACGAACATGCAGGAGATCGTGCGCGCCTTCTTCGGCGACACCGCGGAGCTAGCCTCCAACCCGATGCCGCCCATCGTCCCGTTCTTCAACGAGAGCGTGGAGCCCTACGCGTACGACCCGGACGAGGCCAGACGGCTGCTGGAGGAGGCGGGCCTCGGCGACGGCTTCGAGACCACCCTCTGGTACATGCCCATCCCCAGGCCCTACATGCCGGACGCCAAGGGCGTGGCCCAGGCGATGCAGCAGGACCTCGAGCAGGTCGGCATACAGGCCGAGCTGACTACCCGCGAGTGGGGCACCTACATCGAGCAGACGGGATCAGGAGCCCACGACATGTGCATCCTCGGCTGGAGCGGCTCAAACGCCGACCCCGACACGTTCCTGAACATACTCCTGAACAGCGCCTACGCCACGGAGGAAGACGCCCTCAACGTCTCCTACTACAAGAACAAGCAGCTCGACGACCTGCTGAACAGCGCCCTTCGCACCGCGGACGACGCGCAGAGGCGCGACCTGTACTACAGGGCGCAGGAGATCATCCACGAGAACGTCCCCATGGTCCCGGTGGCCTACGCGGAGCCTCCTCTCGGCTTCCAGGGAGCGGTCGAGAACTACACCCCGAGCCCCACGGGCGATAGGTTCAACGCCATCTCGCTGGGACAGTAGGCTACAGGTTTCAGGCTTCAGGAGTTGTGGCGAGGGTGCTCGTTAGCCTATGGGAGCCCTTACGAGAAGACGGCGGGCAGCACAGAGAGCGTCGCTTTGAGCCACCCAGGTCCGGAACTGCTCACCTGAAGGCTGATGCCTGATGCCTGAAACCTATTCTGGCATATCTGGTCCGCTGTTACGGAACTCCTCCCACGCCCTCTCCAAAAACGCCGGGTCCATCAGGAGGTCGGCGCCGGTGTTTGCGAGGGCCCCGGCCATGTGGAGCATCGCTTCCTGGCCGCGTCGGGAGGAGGCGGCCTCCCTGAACTCTTCCGAGTGCCCCGAGACGCCGACCGGGGCTATCTTTATGTAGGGGTGGATCGTCGGAAGGACCAGGCTGACGTTGCCTATGTCCGACGAACCTATGCCGCCCTTGAGGACGGGCTCCTCGACCTCTTCGCCGGCCTCCGTGAGGTAGTTGGCGACCCTGGTCGCGATCGTGCGGTTGTTCTTCCGTTCGGTGTAGAGTGGACCCTCGTGCTCGACCTCTGACCCTGGTCCCCGTGGCCCTCGCGGCGCCTTCTGCGCACGCTTCGACGCGCTCCACCAGCTCCAGGGTCTTCTGCGTGGTCAGCGCCCGCACCAGGTAGGAGGCCTCCGTGTAGTCGGGGACGACGTTAGGGGCGGCGCCACCGTTGGTGATGATGCCGTGCAGCCTGGCGGTCTCGGGGACGTGCTGCCTGAGGGCGTCGAGCGCGACGAAGAACTGGATCATGGCGGCGAGCGCGTTCCTGCCGCCCTGCGGGTTGCCCGCGGCGTGGGCCGCCTTACCGAAGAACGCCACCTTGAGGTGGGCGATGGCGGTCGCGTGGCGCCAGGGCCAGGTGCGGACCCCCGGATGGAACATGAGCGCGGCGTCCACGCCGTCGAAGACCCCGGCCTCGAGCTCGAAGACCTTGCCCCCCGCACCCTCCTCGCCGGGCGTCCCTATGGCCAGAATCGTCCCGTCCGGGTCCGGCAGCGCGCGGTGCAGGGCGGTGGCCGCCGCCACCCCTCCCGCGGCTATGAGGTTGTGGCCGCAGGCGTGGCCTATCTTCGGCAGCGCGTCGTACTCCATGAGAAAGGCGATCCTGGGCCGTTCCCCGGTGCCGACCCTGCCGACGAACGCCGTGGGCAGCCCCGCGATCGACTCCTCGACCTCGAACCCTTCGTCCCTCAGCCAACCAACAAGGCGCGAGCTGGCATAGCGCTCCTCGAAGGCCGTCTCCGGGTTCGCGTGCAGGTCAAGGCTGAGTGCAACGATATCGTCCTCGATCTCCGCCATGGCCTTGCGAACCCCGCCATGCACGCTCTCCCTGCTCAGCAAAACGCACCCCTCCTCCAGGTAGATAGCTCTGTCTGCAAGCTCAAGAACATCCCACCACGGTAGCGGACCTGATGCCCGAAACCTGTAACCCGAAACCTATCTAGCTCAGATCCTGCGGTCGCAGGGGCGTGAGCCTCGGCAGGAAGCGGGGGACGAGCCCGCAGTAGCGCCGGTACGGTTCCCCGAACCGGCTGCGGAGCTCGCGCTCTTCGAGCGGAATCTGGAGCCCAAGCTGCGCCAGGTACAGCGCGGTGAGCACGACGAGTGCCCAGCTCTGGGTAAGGAGGCCGCGCTCAGGATCAGGGCGAGGTCCGTGACGTAGAGCGGGTTCCTCACGTAGCGGTACGGCCCCTCGACGACGAGCCGCTGCGGCACCCGGTTCTCCTCGGCCCCGGCCCCCGGCGGGAAGAGGGCACCCGCGAACAGCAGCCGCGCCCAGCCCATCTTCGCTACGGCCCACGTCCCGACCCCGATGGAGACGACGAGAACGAGCCCGCCGAGAACCTGCAGCGGCAGGGCGCCATCCCACCTCCAGCCGAGCCACCACGGGGCAAGGAGCACCAGGACGAGCGTCGTGCCTCCCCACAGCCCGACCACCTCCACCAGGTACCAGGCCCCCAGCCCGCGGCTCCCGAGCCACCTCCGCCAGAACGCGAGCATCGGGTAGGTCAGGAGGTCGATAACGATCATGCCTCCATAAAAGGCCGCCACGAAGAGCGGCGTAAGCACCCACCGCCCGAGCAACGCATCCGCAACCCCGCACACGACGAACGAAGCCACCCACGCGACCGCAGGAACAACGTGCCGTTCGCCCCGCGCCGAAGCCCTGATCGTCCACCCTCGGACAATAGCACGGCTGTGAATTTGGAATGATGAACGAGGAATTCTGAATTCTCTGTTCGCCGTTCCAAACCTTCTAGAGCATTTCGCGTGCCAGGGTGGGCAGGTCTAGGAACTGCCGCGAATAATGCCCGCACCGATTGGCCGGGGTCGGTGACGCGGTGGACCCGGGCTACACGATCGCGGCCTGGAGAGGCTCGGCTAGGGCGGGGGGTCCGAGCACCTCACGAGGACTTCCGGTGTCGCGTGCCAGCTCGCGCAATCCCGCAGCGCGCCGGCGAGCCCGGAGACGAGATCTTCCGATACCGGCACTCCGGGCTCCAGGTGCAGCGCCCTGACCTCGAAGACGCCCTCCTTGCGGTGCGCCTTGGCGTCGAGCCTGCCGACCAGCTCGCCGCGGTGCAGTATCGGGAGCGAGTAGTACCCGTAGCGGCGCTTGGCGGCGGGGGTGTAGACCTCGATCCTGTACTCGAAACCGAAGAGATCCAGCGCCCGCGCCCGGTCCCAGACCACGGGATCGAACGGCGAGAGCAAGGTCGTGCGGGAAGGGCGAAGCTCTCCCGAGAGGGCCACCTCGGCCAGCGCCGCGTTCTCCGGGTGGACGTAGGCGGGCTCGTCCTCGATGCTGGCGCGCAGGAGACCGCCTTCTTCGGCGAGCTCGTCCAGAAGGTCGGCGACGCCCCTTTTCGGCGTGCGAAAGTAGTCCGGGACCCAGCGGGCGATGGCCACGCCGAGCGCCCGCACCGCCCGCAGGGCGAATGCCCGCCGCACCTCTTCGCTGGGTCGGCGCGAGGGCGTCTTCCCAGCCGGGCAGCGGCGCGTTCGAGGACGCGCTCGCGCAGGTCGTAGACGCGGTGGAAGTTGGGGTCGCGGCGCGAGATCATGAGCTCCCCGGCGGCGAACAGGTGCTCGAGCGCCCGCTTCTCGGGCTTCCACTCCCACCAGCCCCCGGCCTTGCCGTCGGTCCGGGCGAACTCGGCGGAGCGCACCGCACCCTCCTCGCGGATACGCTCCAGCACCCGCCGGACCTCCTCGGGGTGGGCCGAGAACCAGGCCCGGGACTTTTCGTTGCCGTCTAGCATGAACCGCCTGTAGAGGCCGTAGTCCTCGATCGGGATAAAGCAGGCCGCGTGCGACCAGTACTCGAAGAGCGCCCCTTCGGCCAGAAGCTCGTCCAGCCAGCGCGGCTCGTAGACGACCCAGCCTGCTCCAGAGGACCAGGTAGGGGCTGCGCGCGACGACGGAGATGGAGTCGATCTGCAAGATCCCCATCCTCCGGATGACGCCCGCGTACGTCTTCCTTCGTGGCGCGCTCGCGGCGCGGAGTCGAGCCCCTGCGCTGCGAGCAGCATCGCCCGCGCCGCCTCCCCGGAAAATTTCACCCGTTCACCTCCGGAAGACCCGACGCTCAGGGGCATCAGCCCCACCTCCCATCCACCGTTCAGGAACACCGTAGTTATACGCGAGTCATCGCGATCGGACGAGTAGCAACACTGTTCACGAGGTCCTGTCCGGCCACGCCGAGCCCAGGGATGCGGCGAACCGGACCTCGAACGCTTCGGCGACGTCCCGCCCCACCACGAAACGCAGCAGCCGCTCCCCCTCCTGTGCGAGGGCGTCGCGGTCCCCTTTCGCGACAGCGTCTCGAACGGCCTGATGTCGAGCGTCGTCTTCCCGCGGGTCCTTCTCCGCCTTCCACGTCCCGCGGACAAAGCCGTCGACGAGGAAGGTGGCCGGGACCATGCCGTTTCTGGAGGCGATCGCCTTGCGGTGCTCGTCGGCGACGATGCGGCCGCGGTCGGCGTGCGAGAGGATCAGGTTGTCGAAAGCGGGCACGAAGCGCGCCGGGGCCGGCGTGTCGGGTCGGGCCTCGGCGCGTCGGGCAGGTCGAACAGCTCGGTGCCCCGCTCGTCGCGGAACGTCCTCAGGCGCGGGCGCAGCCGCTCGAAGACCTCTTCGAGCCGGGTCAGGCCCGACCAGGTCTGCGCGTCCTTGACGCTCGCCGGCCCGAACGCGCCGAGGTAGCGCAGGACCATCTCCTCCGGCGAAGGGTCCGGATCGAGCGGACGCCCGAGCCAGGCCTCGACCGTGGCGTGGGCGGCGGGCCCGCCCTCGCCCCAGACGCCGCGCGGCGGGACCTGCACCAGCGGCACCAGGTGGCGGATCGCACGCGCGAGCGAGGCAGGGTCGCGCTCAGGCCACCGTTCTCGCTAACAGCGCGCCGAGCTCCTTCGCGGTGAGCGGCCTTTCGTCGAGCAGCTCGCGGCCGCGCCGCGACGAGCTCCCCGACGTCCATCCCCTCGAGCGCCGCGCGACGGGCCTGCCCCGAGTAGAGGTTGCGGTCGATGGCGGGCTGCGCCAGGGGACGTAGCGTCAGGCAGTCGCGGGCGGAGACGAGGTGGATGGTGTTGCGCATGAGCGCGACGCGCACCGCGCGGCGGTCCAGGATCAGGCGCAGACAGCTCCTCGGGACGGAAGCCCTCGAGCCGCGTCCACAGGCCGACGTAGGGCGGGTCGGGCGCCTGGGCCTGCAGGCCGACGAGGTGCTCGATCGCCTCGATGGCGGTCATCTCCTCGCGGCGCAGCAGCATCTGCCGCTCCAGCAAGGCGCGGTTGAGCGCGCGCGGGCCGAGCACTTCCACGGACCGGCTCGACGTCCCGCCCTCGACTTCATCGTGGTACGCGGCCATCGGGCTCGTACGGCTACTTCCTCGCCCCGTCGTCGTACCGCTTCTGCAGCTCCTCGCGCGAGATGCCTTCGATGTGCGTGCGCGATGTACCAGACGTGCCCGAAGGGGTCCGTCACCCCGCCGCGGCGGTCGCCGTCGGAGCTATCCTCGACCGGCATCAGCTCGGTAGCCCCGGCCGCGATGGCCTTCTCGAACACCGCGTCGGCATCTTCGACGTAGAGGAACATGTGGACGGGCGAGCCGCCGAGCGCTTCGGGTCCGGCCATGCCGAAATCTGGCGCCTCGTCCGTAAGCATGATCGGCGAGTCTCCGATAACCACCTCAGCGTGCCGGATGGTCCCGTCCGGGTCCGCCCACCGGAAGATCTCCTCGGCCCCGAAAGCCCTCTCGTAGAACTCGATAGCGCTCGCCGCCCCCTTCACCGTCACATAGGGCGTTACGGTGTGAAAACCCTCGGGGACGGGATCGACGTTGCCGTTCATTCGTCTTCCTTTGCGTGCCCACGCATGTTCCAAACGCAGCTTGAGTGTACGCGGGGATCATCCGGTTCCCATCCCCGGATTCGACAGCTTGCGCCGCAAGATCAGGCGATGACAACGTACCAGGAGAGCGTAAAGGCGTCCGGCTACCTCCACAGAAGAACGGCTATGCTCACCCCGGCGACTAGCGTGTGCAGGGACCCGAACGCGAGTTGGGCTGGGACGGTAACGCCAGCGAAGCGCGGCGAGTTGGTGAACGAGAGGCGCCTGGGCAGTCTGTAGGAGACCACGAGCAGCGACACCCCTGCAGCCACGAAGACCACGTCCAGCAGCATCTGGTTGGCGAGAAGTAGCTGGAGCATCAGGTAGCCCGCGGTCGCTATCAGGGGGCCGCCGACGCTACCCGTGATCAGGGGCAGCGGCGTGAAGGGCGGGAAGTCCCTCGGCACCCCGGTCTGGCGTGCGAACACGAAGCCGAGGAATACGACGGTCGGCACGAGGATGAACACGGCGAGCGCGAAACGCGCGAGTACCTGCGCGAACGTCAGCGGTTCGAAACCCAGTCCGCACGCTTGCCTCCCTTTCCGTACTCAACAACTCATTCCGGATGGTGTTCGTCGCGCGCCCGACCTCGAACGGAGTGGTCAACGCCCTCGTAGCCCAGGTGGGTCATCATCCCCTTCCTCGCGTGCGTGAGGTCGTGGCAATGGTCCATCCACAGCCCCGGGTCGTCCGCCCGGAAGGCCACTTCCCAGGTCTCGCCGGGGGCGACGTTGACGGTGTCCATCCACAGGGGACTCCCGGTCGCGGGCCTGCTGTTGCGGGGAGAGCACGAGCACATGGTGGCCGTGCAGGTGCATCGGGTGGTGCGAGGCGCTGCGGTTTACGAACGTCACCTTCGCGAGGTCGCCCTCTCGTACCATGAGCATAGGGACGTCGGGGAACACCTTGCGGTTAACGGCCATGAGGGTCTCCATTCGCCCGTCGTAGAAGCCCATGTGGCCGTCGAAAACCTGCACGAACTCCCTGTCGAAGTCGCTGTCGGCGCCGAAGGGAGTCGGCGCCGGCTTGCCGTATCGCGTGGGTCGACTCCCTACCGTCGCCCGCTTCGGGGGGATTGGCCGCGCGCTGTCCGGATCTGGCATCCGTCCTCGGGATCCTCGACGTCCACGAGCCTGACCGGCGTCTTCGGCATGACGAACTCCACGTCGTACCGGCCCCCGGCGGCCAGCATCAACCTGGCGCCCTGAGCTCAGTCGGTCCGTTGAGGTCGGTCCCGTCAACCGCAGTCTTGCCGCCGGAGACGAGTCTTGGAGGTTGTCCGTGTTGACGAGCCGAGCGCCCCGTAGTGTCGGGCGACCTCGCGCCGATCCAACGCGACCGAAGGCCGAAGGCCGGCACCCCTCCGTCGCCCCCGAAAGCTGTCCTGCCCACAGCAGACGCCACCCAAAGCCGTCCCTCGGATGGGTCGAGGGGTCGCTCAAGTGATAGTACCGGCGCCTCTGGCGCGCGAAGAAGCAATAAGGTGCCCGCCGCAAGGATCGCCGTCGTTAGCAGAAAACCGACCTCGGGCACCTCGGGGGATCGGGCGGAAGACGGTCACGTAGAAGGTCTCGGCCGCGCCGAGCGCCGCGGCCTGCACCGGGACGACGAGCCCGGGCGCCGACGCCAACCGCCGGCTACCCGCGGACGTCGTCTCCCCCGGGTCCTCGACCTCATCGCGGGCGATGCGCCAGAGCCGCGGAAGGGAGCACACCGCGACCCCGATCGCGGGCAGGAGGACCAGCACGCCGGCCACGAGCGTTCGGTCGAAGGCGAAGGGAGCACCGAACGACCAGAACCGCCCGACCGCCGCAAGCTTCGCCATCGAGACGCACCCCGCTATCGCGAGCAGCGCCAGGTTGGCCCGCGCGGCCAGTCGTAGCCGACCCATCGTACGACCGAGCGCGAGGCGCCCCATCCGGTAACCGGCGAAGACCCGACACAACGAGCAGCAAGAACGTCACCACGAGGTCGGCGGAGCGCACGGCCTCGTAACCGACGCGCCCTACACCCCTACCGGCGCTGGCAGCTCGTCGAGAGACACCACACACCGGCCCGTCGTTCGTACACAAACGTTGATTCAAACATCGTTTGAATGGTAGACCCGGCTGCTAGACTGTGCAAGAGAATACGTTCACATGCAGACCACGGACACCAAAGGCAGGATCCTTGGCGCGGCGAGGGACCTCTTCGAGGAGAGGGGGCTAGGCGGTTTCTCGGTGCGCGCTGTGACGGCGCGTGCCGGAGCGAACGTGGCCGCGGTCAACTACCACTTCGGCTCCAAGGCCGCTTAGCTGAGGGCGAGGGTAGGCGAGGCGTTCGAAGAGGTGGCCGCAGCAAGCGCCTGCTAGAAGCCCGAAATCCGAAGAGAGCGTTCGGGCGTGGGCCGCATCATGGAGGCTTACTCCGCGCCCGTCTTCGCGCTCTTCGACGCGGATCACGCGGGGGAGTGGGGCCGGGCCTGGATGGAGGCGCGCGCCGGCGACCCGACGGACAGGGTGAGGCCCCCGATGATGTTCGCCGAGACGGGCGTGACCCGGCGCTACCACGAGGTGCTGCTGCGGGCGCTACCCCACGTACCTCCCGACGAGCTGTGGTGGCGCTTCGAGCGCGCGGGCAACCTGCTCATGGCCAACCAGGGCAAGCGCGCCTCGAAGAGGTCCGGGCTTCCGGGAGAGCCGGGAGTCGAGGACGAGCGCCGATGGCTCATCACGTTCCTCTCCGGCGCTCTCGCCACGCCTTCAAACGACGCGGAATAACGAGCGCGATGCCTAGCCCGAGAGCATGCTCTGGCCGACGAGGTATTCGTCCGCCTGACGGGCGGCCTTGCGGCCCTCGGCGATGGCCGTGACGATGAGGTCGGCTCCGAGCCTGGCGTCGCCGGCGACGAAGAAGCCGGGCTCGCGGGTGCCGAAGCCGTTCTCGGAGCGGATGGCGCCGCGGTCGGTGTAGCCGAGGTCCATCTCTTCCATGAAGCGGTCGTTCACGGGGCCGGTGAAGCCGATGGCGAGCAGGACGAGGTCGGCGTCGATCTCGAACTCGGTGCCCTCCTTCGGGATGGTCTTGCCGTCCGGGCGTGCGCTCGGTCTCGACGGCGTGCATCTTCTCGACGTGGCCGTTGCCGCCGGAGAAGCCGCTGCACGGCGACGGAGAAGCCGCGGTCGCCGCCCTCCTCGTGCGCCGGGTAGGTGCGGAGGATGAAGGGCCAGTCGGGCCATTCGAGGTGGTCCGGGGCGTCCGGGGGCTCTGGGGCCGTGGGTCAGGACCTTCACCGAGGCGCAGCCCTCGCGGTGGGAGTTGCCCAGGCAGTCGGCGCTGGTGTCGCCGCCGCCGAGGATGACCACGTTCTTGCCCTTCGCGGAGATCTCGACCTCCGCGTTCGACCGGCAGGCCGGCGACGCGGCGGTTCTGCTGCACGAGGTAGTCCATCGCCAGGTGGATGCCGCCGAGCTCGCGGCCTGGCACGTCGAGGTTGCGGCCTTGCAGGGCGCCGACGGCGAGGACGACGGCGTCGAAGTCGGCCTTCAGCTCCTCGGTCGTCGGGTCGTCGCCGACGTGGGAGTTGGTGCGGAACTCGACGCCCTCTTCCTCCATCAGGGCGACGCGGCGGTCCACGACCCACTTCTCGATCTTGTAGTCCGGGATGCCGTACATGAGCAGGCCGCCTATGCGGTCGTCCTTCTCGAAGACGACGACCGTGTGGCCGGCCCAGTTGAGCTGCTGCGCCGCGGCGAGGCCGGCCGGACCGCTCCCGACGACCGCGACCCTCTTGCCGGTCCGGATCTCCGGCGGCGGGGGCTTGGGCACGACCCAGCCCTCCTCGAAGGCCCGGTTGATGATGGAGAGCTCTATCTCCTTGATGGTCACCGGGCTCGTCGTTTATGGAGAGGACGCACGCCGCCTCGCACGGCGCGGGGCACAGCATCCCCGTGAACTCGGGGAAGTTGTTGGTCGCGTGCAGCCGGTCTATGGCCTGGCGCCAGTGATCCTTGTAGACCAGGTCGTTCCAGTCCGGGATCAGGTTCCCGAGCGGGACAGCCGGTGTTGCAGAAGGGGACGCCGCAGTCCATGCAGCGCGAGGCCTGGCCCTTGAGGTCCTCCTCGGGCCACGGCTCGTAGACGTAGCGGTAGTCCTCCAGGCGCTCCTCGACGGTCGCGCTTCGGGGTAGGCTTGCGCCCGATCTTGATGAACCCCTTCGGGTCGCCCACTAGCTCGCCACCTCGAGCTCCGCCTCCTGGCGCTCCTGGAGGACCCGCTTGAGATCGTTGGGCATCACCTTGACGAAACGCGGGCAGCAGGTCCTCCCAGTTCTCCAGAGACCCTCTCGGCTACCGTGCTGCCGGTCCACTCGCAGGTGCCGCTCGACCATGCCGCGCAGGAGGGCCACGTCCTCCTCGGACTCGACCGCCTCGAGGCCGACCATGTCCGTGTTGCAGAGCTTCTCGAAGACCCCCTCCTCGTCCAGGACGAAGGCGACGCCGCCGCTCATCCCGGCGGCGAAGTTGCGCCCCGTCGGGCCGAGCACCACGACGACGCCGCCCGTCATGTACTCGCAGCCGTGGTCGCCGACGCCCTCGACGACGGCGTGGACGCCGGAGTTGCGCACCGCGAAGCGCTCGCCGGCGAAGCCCCTGAAGTACGCCTCGCCCGCGGTCGCGCCGTAGAGGGCGACGTTGCCGACGACGATGCTCTCCTCCGGTTCGTAGGCCGCACCTTGCGATGGGGAAGACGGCGAGCCGGCCGCCGGAGAGGCCCTTGCCGACGTAGTCGTTCGTGGTCCCCTCGAGGGTGAAGGTGAGGCCCTTCGTGGCCCAGGCGCCGAAGGACTGGCCGGCGACGCCGTGGAAGTCTATCCGGATGGTGCCGTCGGGGAGCCCCTCGCCGCCGTGGCGGCGCGCGATCTCGCCCGAGAGCATCCCGCCGACCGTGCGGTTGGTGTTGAAGATGGGGTGCGGGAAGCGAACGCGCTCTCCCGCTCTCGAGGGCCGGCATGGCACTTCTCGATCAGCTCGTTGTCCATGCGACGTCTCCGAGGTCGTGGTCCTGGCTCTCGGCGTGGTGGATGGCCTCGCCCTCGGGGGCCTCGACCCGGTGCAGGATCGCCGAGAGGTCGACGCCGTGCGCCTTCCAGTGCTCGACCGCCTCGCGCATCTTCAGCTTGTCGGCGCGCCCGATCATCTCCTCGAAGGTCCTGAAGCCCATCCTCGCCATGTACTCCCGGACCTCTTCGGCGACGAAGAAGAAGTAGTTGATGACGTGCTCGGGCGTCCCGGTGAAACGCTTCCTGAGCTCCGGGTCCTGGGTCGCGATGCCGACGGGGCAGGTGTTCAGGTGGCAGACCCGCATCATGATGCAGCCGGTCGCCACGAGCGGGGCCGTCGAGAAGGCGAAGTCCTCCGCCCCGAGCAGCGCCGCCACGACGACGTCGCGGCCCGTCTTGAGCTGGCCGTCGGTCTGCAGGATGACCCGCCCGCGCAGGCCGTTCTCGACGAGGACCTGCTGGGTCTCGGCGATGCCGAGCTCCCACGGCAGCCCCGCGTGCTTGATGGACGAGAGCGGCGAGGCCCCGGTGCCGCCGTCGTGGCCCGAGATGGTTATGTGGTCGGCCTTCGCCTTCGCGACCCCGGCGGCGACCGTCCCGACCCCGACCTCGGCGACGAGCTTCACGCTCACCCTGGCGCTGGGGGTTGGCGTTCTTGAGGTCGTGGATGAGCTGGGCCAGGTCCTCGATGGAGTAGATGTCGTGGTGCGGCGGGGGCGAGATCAGGCCGACGCCGGGCGTCGAGTACCGGATCTTGGCTATGTACTCGCTGATCTTGTGCCCCGGCAACTGGCCGCCCTCGCCCGGCTTGGACCCCTGGGCCATCTTGATCTGCAGCTGGTCCGCGTTGACCAGGTACTCGGTCGTCACCCCGAAGCGCCCGCTCGCGACCTGCTTTATGGCGCTGCGGCGGTTGTCGCCGTTCTCGTCCGGCGTGAACCGCACCGGGTCCTCGCCGCCCTCGCCCGTGTTGGACTTGCCGCCGATGCGGTTCATCGCGATGGCGAGGGTCTCGTGCGCCTCCCTGGAGATGGAGCCGAGCGACATCGCGCCCGTCGTGAAGCGCTTGACGATCTCGCGCGCCGGCTCGACCTCGTCGAGAGGTATGGGGTTCTCCACGAAGTCGAAGAGGCCGCGCAGCGTGGAGAACCGCGCGCTCTGCTCGTCGAAGTGGCGGGTGAACTCCTTGAAGGTCTCGAAGTCGCCGGTCTTGACGGCGCGCTGCAGCGGCGGGATGCTCTCCTGGTTCCACTGGTGGTAGCGGCCCTGCAGCCTGAGCTGGTACTCGCCCCCGACCTCGAGCTCCTCGGGCCCGTCCTCGACGCCGCCGAAGGCCCTCCGGTGCCGCTCGAGGACCTCGCGCTCGATCTCCTCGAGCCCGACGCCCCCGACGCGCGAGGCGGTGCCGGTGAAGTACGTGTCTATGACCTCCCGGTTCAGGCCGACGGCCTCGAAGATCTGGGCCCCGCAGTACGAGAACAGCGTCGAGATGCCCATCTTGGAGATGACCTTGAGCAGGCCCTTCCCGATGGCCTTGACGTAGTTCTTCTTGGCCTCCTCGACGCCAACGTCCTCCGAGCATGCCCGAGCCGGCCATCTCCTCGAGCGTCTCGAAGGCGAGGTACGGGTTGACGGCGGTCGCGCCGTAGCCGACGAGCAGCGCGAAGTGGTGCACCTCGCGCGCCTCGGCCGTCTCGACGACGAGCGTCGTGCCGGTCCTTATGCCAGCCCGCACCAGGTAGTGGTGGACGGCGGCGGTGGCGAGCAGGCTCGGTATCGGGGCCTGCATGTGGCTCACGCCCCGGTCGCTCAAGACCAGCACGGCCGAGCCGCCGCGGACCGCGCTCTCGGCCTTCTCGCAGAGCCGGCGCAGGGCTTCCTCCAGGCCCCCCTCGCCGGCCGAGACGGAGAAGAGCGTCGAGATGCGTGGTCGTCGAGGCGCGCTCGGTGCCGAGGCGCCGGATCTTCTCCAGCTCGTCCGCCGTGAGGATGGGACCTTCGAGGAGGACGCGCCGGCAGTGCTCCGGCGTCTCGTCGAAGAGGTTCTGCTCCGGACCGAGCGACATCTTGAGCGACATCACCAGCTCCTCGCGCAGCGGGTCTATGGGCGGGTTGGTGACCTGCGCGAAGTGCTGCTTGAAGTACGAGAACAGGAGCTCCGGCTTCTCCGAGAGGACCGCGAGCGGCGTGTCGGTGCCCATCGAGCCGTCCGGCTCCTTGCCGTTCTGCGCCATCGGGGTGAGGAGTATCCTGAGGTCCTCTATGGTGTACCCGAAGGCGAGCTGCCGCTCGAAGAGGGTGGCCGGCTCGGGACGCCCCTCCGGCGTCGCGTCGGGCAGCTCGTTCAGGTGGATCTCACCCTCGCTCGAGCCACTCCCGGTACGGCCGCCGCCGGAACAGCGGCCTCTTGACCTCGTCGTCGTGCAACAGCTCGTTGCGCTCGGTGTCCACGACGAGCATCCGCCCGGGCCTGAGCCTCCACCGCTCGACGACGTCCTCGGCCGGGATCCGGAGGGCCCCATCCTCGGAGGCCATGACGACCCGCCCGTCCCTGGTGACGGAGTAGCGGGCCGGACGCAGCCCGTTCCTGTCGAGGGTCGCGCCGACGACGCGGCCGTCGGTGAAGGCGATCGCCGCCGGACCGTCCCACGGCTCCATCAGGGCGCTGTGGTACTGGTAGAAGGCCCGGCGCTCCGGCTCCATCAGGTCGTCGTTCTCCCACGCCTCGGGCATCATCATGGCCACCGCGTGCGGGAGGCCGCGCCCCGCGAGGTACAGGAGCTCGAGCGCGTTGTCGAAGGAGGCCGAGTCGCTCTGGTCCGGCTGGATGATCGGGCGAGATCTTCGCCAGGTCGTCGCCGAAGAGCGGCGACTCGAGCCGGCTCTCGCGGGCGCGCATCCAGTTTATGTTGCCCCTGAGGGTGTTGATCTCGCCGTTGTGGGCGACGTAGCGGTACGGGTGCGCGAGCTCCCAGCTCCCCAACGTGTTGGTCGAGAAGCGCTCGTGGACCAGCGCGATGGCGCTCGCGAACGCCGGATCCCCGAGGTCCGGGTAGAACCGCGCCAGCTGCTCCCCCTTGAGCAGGCCCTTGTACACCACCGTGCGCGACGAGAGGCTCACGACGTAGCCGCCGTGCGTCTCCTCGACCGCCTTGTGCAGCCTGCGCCGGATGACGTAGAGCTTGCGCTCGAAGCCCGCCTCGTCGCCGTTGCGCCGCTCGACGAAGAACTGCCGGATGCGCGGCATGACCTTGCTGGCCAGCCTCCCCGCCGTCTCCGGCTCCACGGGAACGTCCCTGAAGCCGAGGAACCGCTGCCCCTCCTCGGCGACGATCCGCTGCAGCGAACCCTCGCAGTCGCGGCCCTCCTCGGCCCCGAACTCGAAGAGCATGCCGACCCCGTAGTGGCCCGCGGGCGGAAGCTCTATGCCAAGACTCGCCAGCCTCGCGGCGGAAGAAGGCGTCGGGGATCTGGGTCAGGATCCCGGCCCCGTCGCCCGTCTCGGGGTCGCTCCCGCTCGTCCCCCGGTGCTCCAGGTTGCACAAGACCTCGAGCCCCTCCTCGACCGTCTCGCGCGTGCGCCGCCCGTCTACGCGCGCCACAAACCCGAGCCCGCAGGCATCGTGCTCGTACATCGGGTCGTAAAGGCCGGGTTCCAGGGGTCAACAGGCTGCCTCCCGTAACGTCGCAGGGTGCGGAAAGCCTATTTTTACACGATTCGGTCACCGATCACAAGGGGGAGCAAACGGTAGCATACTAGTGTCATACAAGGCTTGTGGAATGGGTCAGGCAACGGACGCCGCCGCGTCGGGAGCTGCGCCCCGACCGGGGCGTCTCGTACGCCAGCGGGTTTCGGAAAGATCAGACCCAGCGGGTTATGGACCACGGTCTGGGGGCCCCGTACGACGCGGAGCCGGGAGGCACCCCGCGCGAGCCATGACCGAATGTCCTTTGCGTGAAGCCTCGACTTATAGGTCTTCGAGCGAAGACCGGATCTTAACCTCTTCCTGTCGAGGAGCTCGGAGAGCCGTATACGCAGCTCCGCGGCCTCGGCCTCGACCTCGGCGAGGCGCAGGGTGAGCTCCCTCTCGCGGGCGGCGGTCTCGGGGGTGCGTCTCTTCGGGCGGTAGCGCTTGCGCACGTCTTCAGGCGGTCGGCGGCCTCCTGACGGATGCGTTCCCGTTCGGTCTTGAACTTGATCGCTCCGGACGTAGTCCAGGCTCTTGCGCACCCGTTCGTCGGAGAGGAGATCCGCGACGATCTCCGCCGTGCTCCGCTTGAAGTTTCCGCTCGCCATCGCGCGTCCTCCTGGATAGGCCGATACTAATTGTAGCCCCTAAGCGAGGCTACGCGGCGATGTCTCCCGAGGTTTCCTCCGGGCGCCAGACGGTTTGCTGAGAGGTGTTCAGGTTCTCAGGTCTTCACGCTTCGAGTTTTTCGGGTACCACAGCTATCGGGCGCAGGTCGGGGGCCGGAACCCTCCGCCCCAACACCTCAATAGCCTCAAAGCCTCTGAACCTCCAGCAATCCGTTCTAGCGACCTGCTTGCAGCACGTCTTTGACCAGGACGCGCCCGCCGGCGCCCGTGCCCTTGAGTCGGACGAGGTCTACCCCCAGCTCGTCCGCCTTGCGCCGGGCCGCCGTGGTCGCCTCCACCCTGACGTTGGTCGCCTCCGGCTCGCCCACGGGGCCTTCGATCTCCGCGGCTCCCCGGCCCGACCCGCGCAGGCGTTCGTCGAGGATTCCGGGGTTCTGCTCTATGGCGGAGAGGGCGCGGTCGATGGTGCCCAGGATCCTCTCCAGCTTCACCTTGAGGAGCACCTGGGCCTCGACGCCCTTCATCCCGAGCTTCACCTCGTCCAGGTAGGCGTCGACCCCTATGTTGATGTTCACCAGGTTGGCCAGCTCGGCCCGAACAGAGACGTGGGCCCTGAGGTCTTGCACCTCGAGGTCCAGCTCCTCGACGTTGAGCTTCGGCACGTCGAGGAGCACGTCTGGATCCTCGCCGACGAGGCGCGCCTCCCGGTCTTCGACCGGACCGTCGAGATTTGGGTCCGCCCGCTCTCCCTCCCCGCTTCGACGGGCACCCGTGCTCCCGGAGTTAGACCCGCGGGCTGCCAACCGATGTCCTCCTCCTCACGAAACCACCTGTTCTCTTCGTGCCCCCCCGCTCACCGGCATAAACACCGCCGCCGCGCCGAACGCCGGGCGTGTCCGCGAGCCTTACTTTGGCGCCTACATGGGTACGTACGGATTACCGTGTCATCGACCGGAGAGGAAACCCGTGGCGGAGAGCGGACAGCAGCAACAGCAGGGCGGCCAGCAGCAGGAGGGCAACAGCAAAGAGCCCGGTGCAGCTCCTGGGACGCGCCCTGACCGACATCAGGAAGGTTCAGAACCTGCTGGAGCTGAACTACCCGGACCAGACCGAGGCCATCAAGATGCAGCGGGAGGCGGGGGATCTGATCTGGCAGCTGATCCAGGGTATGCAACAGCAGCAGGATCAGCAAGAGTCTCAGTAGCCTCGCGCTCGCGGGCCGAGGCGCGTCGTTCGTCGAAGCCCCACCCGGACTCTAGGCGTCCCGCGCGCGCCCGGCGCGCTGCGGGCGGTCTCTTCTCAGGGCATCGCGGTTGCCCGAAGCCCAGGAGTCCATGGTGGAGCGCCACTCCGTGAAGGAGAGATCCGGCGCCGACCCACCTTTGCTCGCTTCGGAGAGCCTGTTCGGGCAGACCTCATCCTTGAGGGCGCAGGCGAACAGGAACAGCTCGTGGGTGCCACCGGCGTCGGGGTGCAGGCGCGCCATCAGGAGCCGCCACATCTGGCGGTCCTCGAAGGGTCGTCTTCGACCGGCGTGCTGCGCGCTCACCCCTGACCTCCACGTTTTTCGCCATTCTAGGTGCAGAACGGGAGGAGCCGTAAACCTCATTCCTCGCCGACCACAAGACCTGGGGGAGGCGGTCCCGGCCCCGTCAACATGCTGCTCGGCCCCTACGCGCCGTACGAACCCCTGTCGCGGTCCGGCAGTTGCTTTATCTCCTTGACCCTCTGCTCGAACTCGGTCGCCGACCCCGAATTGCTGAACGCCCAGGCCAGGTCCTTTATGTTCTGCTCGTTCGTCCTGACGAACACGAGGGCCTGCTTGAGCTGCATGTCTTCGAAGGCCGCTACCGCCAATCCCGTCACGTCCATTGGCTCGGCCACGCCGGCATTCTGGCACATCGCGTACATCCGTGCCGCCTTGACGAGCTGTTCCTTGAGCTCGCGTGCCCCGAACCTGCCGTCGCCCGTTTCACCGGCCATCTTGCTCCTCTCCGGGCAATCATCTGGTCGTTGATGGTCCGCCAACGCCGCGAAGGCTCAAAGCCGCGCTCTGAGGGAGCTGGCGAACGAGGGAAGCCTGTCCTCGGTCTTACCGAGCTTCTTCATCCCGGGTTCGAACGAGCCTCGTCCCGAGCGTGTTGAAGCCTTCGTCCAGGATCTGCTCGAAGGTGTTCCCCAGCTCGTCCTTCGCCACGCTCACCAGCCGCCCTTGCTCATCCACGTACTCGTCCACCACCGGCAGGTCGGCGACGGTACCGACCACGTCCTCGTCCACGACGTCCCCGTTCTCGTCGAGGGTGGTCTCGAAGATCAAGCCGGATTCGTCCACGCTACGCCGGGTCGTTTCGCCGGCGTCCGAGATCCGAGCCGCGCGTCGCCCGCCCAACCTCCGGGACAGTTCGCTCTCTGTGCCCCTCTCCCTCACGTCCTCCACGGCGATCCGAAGCGCCGCCTCGGCGATCTCGGACCTGGAAGGGCGAACATCCTCCCCCAGCTCGAACCGGAGCCTCTCCAGCTCGGCGCCGAGCTGTTTGGAGAGGTTGAAGGTGATGCCCACCCGCTCCGGCTTCTCGTCCCAGGAGACGACGGCGCCGGGCGACCCGCGAGACTCCGAGAGAACTTGTTCCTTGTCGGCGTCTTCGAAGCTCTCGCTCAGGATGTTCTCCATGAGGTCTTCCGGCACGCTTTTCCTCTTACCCATGCCCCCGCTCACTCCCTTTCGCGAGCCGCTCCGCCAGACGGGCGTAATCGGCGGCCCCGTTGCTCCTTTTCGCGTACTCGAAGATGTTCTGACCGAAGCCCGGCGCCTCCGAGAGCTTCGAGTTGTAGCGCACGGTCGGCCAGACGGCGTCGGGAAAGTGGCGCTCCAGCTGCTCCAGGATCTCGGCGCTCTTCTTCACCCGACCGTCGTAGAACGTGGGGATTATGCCCCGCACGAGCAGACCCTCCCGGTAGCGTTGCACCTCCTTCACGCGCCCCAGGAAGTCGCCTATCCCCTGCAGCGCCAGCACCTCCATCGAGACCGGGATCAGGATCTCGCTCGACGTAGAAGAGGCAGTTGACGTTGAGAACGTCCCACGAGGGCGCCGTGTCCAGCAGCACGAAGTCGTAGCCCCGGAGACCTTCTAGGGCTTCGCTCAACACCAGCTCCGAGCGCATCTCCCTCCGGGAGATCATGCGCTTGACCCCGGAGAGCGTTCCCCCCGCCGGCGATCACGAACAGGTTCTCGCGGGCTTCTATCTGGACGTCCTCGAGGCCCGCGTCGCCCTGCACGAGCTCGGCCAACCCCTCGCCCGCCTGGACGCCCAGGCTCTTCGTGACCTGGCCCTGGGTGTCGCAGTCCACGAGGAGGGTCCTGTAGCCCGCCAGGGCCAGGCCCGCGCCCATGTTCACGCAGGTCGTGGTCTTCGCGACCCCTCCCTTCGCGTTCGTAAAGGCCACCTTTCTCAACCGCACCCCGCCCGCAAGCCCGGCTCGTTTCGGGTCACGCCCGGCTTCCCGCGATCATGCGGGCCTGTTCTCCGGGTCTTCAACGACGCGCCACCGTGAAGGTCCATCTCCTTCTGGCCGTGCCGCTGAACCGTGCCTGATCGCCCGAGGACTCGGACTCGGCCTCTATCCTCACCTCGTGGGTGCCGGGAGAGAGGGCGTTGCCGACGTAGTAGACTCAGCTGACCGCTGGCCTGGTCGTAGTGGAACCTGGTCTTCTCGGACCCGTCGAGGTACAGCCTTATGTCCCTTTTGGACAGGGTGGCCCCCTGATCCCTCACCGTCGCCCGGATGGTGGGGCGGGAGCTGGCGATCCTACCGGTGGGACCCATGCCGGTTATGGAGAGCCGCCCGTGCGATAGCTTGTGGTCTGACTAGCGCCGGAACCCTTCGTCCTCGTGACCCTGACCGAGGACCCACGCGGGTTCCGGCGCTTCCTCCTCCGTCTCCTAGGCACGAGATCCCCTCCTTTGTGGTCTCCGACGAAGCAGCGCACCCCTAGAACAGCATAACCTTCTTCGCCCCGCGAATAGAAGCGCGGCCTGGAACCCGATACGGTGCACGTCCGAACCGTATCTCCCTCCGGTGCCCGTCAGCTCACGACGAAGCTAAAACTCTTCCTGGCATTCCTGCTTCCTTCCGCGGCGGCCAGTATCTCGACCGTGTGGGAGCCAGACGAGAGCTTGCGGGGGGTAAAACTCAAGCTGCCGGTGGTCCGGCGGTACTGGAAGTCCCTTACCTGCTCCCCGTCGAGGTACACCTGTATGTCGGACTTGGACAAGGTGGCCGCGCTGTCCATCACGGTCGCCTGCACCGTGGGCCTGGAACCGCTGATGTTTCCGACGGGACCCACCGACGTTATCGTGACGCCCCTGCTAGCCGCCACGACTCGCGCCCCCTCTGGCGCCGGATCTGGTCTTCGGGTTGGCCCTTTTCGAGGTCCTCTGCTTTCTCGGCCTGCCCACGCGCGCTCCCTTCTTTTCCGGTCGCGTTCGATGCTCTGGTTTCTTGTCGCCGCGAACCGTGTCCCGAACCTCAGCATGGCCGGGAGCCCGTTCCCCGCCCGGGTCCTCGCGGTCGAGAAGGAGCTTCGCCGGCCTCCGAAGGTTATCGACCTATTGGGCCGCCACGGGTCGGAGAATGCCCGCCAGTGGCGGGCGCGGAGCCGCACCTCGGACGTGCCCGGATGCGGCTCCGTGCTCCGTCACTCGTGAAGTGTCCCTGCGATCAGGACCTGGAACCCCGATCACGCCCGGACAACGAGTCCGTGACGCCGCCGAGCAGCCCCTTGTCCTTGACTTCCTGCTTGTTCCGTTCCCTTTCGGCCTGCCTGGCTTCGTCCTTTGCCCGTCGGGTCTTTTTCGTCTGCGTCGCTTCCTCTTCGGCGTTGGCCTTCCTCTGCTGCGCCCGGCCTTCCTCCTTCTTGGCCTCGTCGCCGGTCATGGCGCCCCAGGCTTCCTTGGCCTTGCCCTTGGTCTTGTCGTCCAAAGCTACTCCTTTCCTTCGGCGGCTTTCCAGGGTCCGGCGACTACTGGTTCGAGGCGCCGATCACGTCCCTGACGGTGATGCGGCCCTGGGCCCCGGTGCCCTCGCACCTGGGAGAGGTCCACGCCCAGCTCCTGAGCCTTCTGCTGGGCGGCCTGCGTGGCGTTCGGCTCCTGCTGGCCGCCTCCGCCGGCCTGCTGGGCCGCCTGCCCGCGGCTCCTGAGCCTGCCCCGCCGCCTGTCCCGCGGCTTCCTGCGCTTGCCCCGCGGCCTGCTGACCTTGCTGGGCGGCCTGCCCTGCGGTGTCCTGCGCCTGCTGAGCTGCCCCCCCGGCGGCTTCCTGGGCCTGGCCCGCGACCTGCCCGGCCTGGTCGGTGGCCTGACCGGCCGCCTGCTGTGCTTGATCCGTCGCCTGCCCGGCGGTGTCCTGCACGCCCTGGCCGCCGCCTGTCCGACCTGGTCGGTCACCCCGCCTAGCGGACCCCCGCCGCCCTGCTGGCCGCCGGTGACCCCGGCCACGGCTTCCTGGGCCTGGCCCGCGACCTGCTGAGCCTGGTCGGTGGCCTGCCCGGCGGCCTGCTGGGCCTGCCCGGCAACCTGGCCGGCCTGGTCGGTGGCCTGGCCCGCGACGTCCTGCGCTTGCTGGGCCGCCCCTTGCGCGAAGTCCGTTATCTTCTGCTGCGTGCTCTGGGCCGCCTCGTTCACCTGATCCTGGATACCCTGGTCCTGGGCCGCCTGGTCTATGGACCCTTCGAGCTCCACGTAGTAGTCGGTCATCTCCTGGACCTGGGCCTTGGCATCGCCCTCGGGGAGCTGCTCGGCGTACTGCTCGAGCTGCTCGCGGTAGTTCTGGATCTGGCTCTTGAGGCTGCCGATGGACTGCGCGTAGAAGTCCCCGGCGCTCTGCTGAGACTGCTGCTGGATCTGCTGCTGGAGGTTCAAGCCTTGGCTCATGCTTTGCCCTTTCTGTGTTCGTTGTATCGTTCGCGGTGGGGCGGCTCCGAGCCGACCCCACCGATAACTTCCTACTTGCTAGAGGCCGCCGCCGAGCAACCCACCTCCGCCGCTCATTCTTGTCGTCGTCATCATCGTCCCCGCCACCGCCGGTCAGGCCGCCGGTGAGGCCGCCCACGGTGTCCTGGACCTGCTCGACGGGTCCTCCACCTTCGCCTCCGGTGAGCCCTCCGACGGTGTCCTGGACCTGATCGACGGGCCCCCCGCCTTCGCCGTCTCCGGGGAGGCCCGGTCACGCCGCCCACGGTGTCCTGGACCTGCTCGACTGGTCCGCCCCCACCGCCTTCTTCTTGCTGTCCTTGCTCCTGCTGGGCTTCACCTTCCTGAGGGGCTTCGCCTTCCCCGCCCCCTTCTCCCGGCCCGTAGTAGTCCTCGGAGTCGCCGGACTCCACGGTGGTCGTCGTGCTCTCGGCGGGCGGGAGGAGGTCCAGCCTGAGAAGGCCACCGCCCAGGAGACCTTCCTCGCCCTTCTTCTCCTCGACCGTCGTCGTGTCGGTGTCCGAGCTCGAGGAGTCCTCGATGGGCTGCTCCTCCGGCTCGCCGTCCTCCACCGGGGTCTGGCTCAGCAGGTTGCCCTGCGGATCGTAAGCCGAGTCCACGAGGTTGCCCTGCTCGTCCTCGCCGCGCTGGACGGTCGCGATGTTGCCCTGCTCGTCCTGGCCCTGCAGGACGGTGTTGCCCTGCTCGTCCGTGGTCGGCTCGCCCACCGGCTCGAAGCCTTCGGGCAGGCTCTCGGCCATCTGGCTGGCCTCGTCTTCCTCCTCTTCTCCTCGCCTCCGGCACGACCTCGTCCATCAGGTTGCCCTGCTGGTCGTAGATGGAGTCCACGAGGTTGCCCGCCTCGTCCTCGACGCGCTGGACGGTTACGGTGTTGCCCTCCTCGTCCTGGCCCTGCAGGACGGTGTTGCCCTGCGGGTCGGTGAACGGCTGTCCCACGGCCTCGTAGCCCTCCGGCAGGCTGTCGGCCAAGTCGCCTACGGCATCTTGCGCCTGATGCGCGTCACCCACGGCGTCCTGGGCCTGATCCGCGACCTGGCCGACCTGGTCGGTCGCCTGATCGGCTACCCCACCGACGGTGTCCTGCGCGCCCTGCACCGCCTCTCCGGCCTGATCGGTGACCTGGCCCGCGGTGTCCTGAGCCTGCCCCACCGCCTGACCGGCGGCGTCCTGCGCCTGCCCGGCCACCTGCTGCGCCTGCTCGGCCGCCACGTCGGTCGGATCCTGGCCCGACGCCTGGTCGGCGTTCTGCCTGGCCTGCTGGGCCGCCTCCTCCAGCGTGTCCTGCACGCCCGCGTCCTGGGCGGCCTGATCTATGGTGCCCTCGAACTGGTCGTAGGAGTCGGTCATCTGACCGGGTGGTCATCGAGCGCGGCGTCGGCTATCTGATGGCCCGGGACGGAGTCGATGCGGTCATCGCCTTCAACCGGCTCCGTCGAGCCGCCCGGGATTCCCAGGCCCGCATCGGCGATGTCGCCGCCGGCTCCTCGCCACCGGCCGGCTTCCCAACGAGCCCATGGGCTAACGCGGGCTGCGGTTTCGAACGCTGCGTCTGATTCTCGCGCTGGACTCCGGTTACTTCGGGCGTACAGCGCGAAGATCTGGCGTGCAGTGCGCCCCCACGAGCAAGAGCGATGAGTTCTCTCGCCGATCGGAGTCAACATTCTTAGACTCGACGGAATGGGGACGTCATGAACCAGACCAAGCCACGGGCGATCGATCTCAGGTTCCACCACCGACCGCACGTTCCTGCACGTGCTGGTCAACACGCTGCTGGTGTCGGTGGTGAACTTCACCGTCTGGTTCGCCGTCACGTTCTGGGTCTACTTGGAGACCCGCTCGGTGCTGGCGACCGGCATGGTGGCCAGGGGCGCGGGTCCAGGGCCGCTTATGGACGACCCACCGACGACGCTCGGCAGCCAGACACCGGAGGAGATCGAGGAGCGCCAAGCGGCGCTGGAGCGCGGTGATCCGTTCCTGCTGTTCCGCGACGGCGACGGGCGCCAGCGGATCGTCGCGTTGACGGAGTCTTCGGGCGCGGTCACGGTCGGCCGGCGCTTCGAGGCCGACATCTCGCTGCCGTGGGATCCCGAGGCGTCGCGGCTGCACGCTGAGCTGTCGCTGCGCGCCGGCGAGTGGACGATCGTCGACGACGGCTGGTCGCAGAACGGCACCTGGGTAAACGGCCTGCGGCTCGCCGGCCGGCGGCGACTGGCCGACGGCGATCTGGTCAAGATCGGCCGCACGATCCTCGGCTTCCACCAGCCGAGCCGCAACGGGCCGGGGCCGACGATGGTGCAGGGTGAGCTGAGCGCCACGCCGCGGTTCTCCGATCAACAGCAGCGGATCCTGCGCGCGCTGTGCAAGCCGCTGTTCGCCGACGGCGAGGGCTTCAACCCGTCCAGCGACCTCGAGGTCGCCGACGCCACCGGGATCGCGGTCGAGGTCGTCACACAGGAGCTCGACCTGCTGGCGCGGCTGTTCGGGCTCGAGGACATGCCGCGGCCCGAGCGCCGGGCCGAGGTCGCACTGCTGGCCGTGCGCTCCGGGCTCGTCGGCGCCGACGAGGGCGGCGGCACGCAGGGCTGATCGTCGCGCGCCCGCGGCGCCCGCTTCGCATCTCTGCCGGCGGGTACGCTCCCCGCGATGCGGGCGTTCGTGGCGGAGAAGGGCGACGACGGGGTCACGCGCGGGCTGCGCGAGGACTTCGCGACCGACGATCTCGGCGAGGGCGACGTCCTCGTGCGCGTGAGCTGGTCGAGCGTGAACTACAAGGACGCGCTGGCGACGATCGACAAGGGACAGGTCGCGCGGATCTCGCCGCTGATCCCGGGGATCGATCTGGCGGGCACGCTCGAGGACTCGGGCGAGGCGGTGCTCGCGCACGGCTATGACCTCGGCGTGGCCCACCACGGCGGCTACGCCGAGCTCGCGCGCGTGCGCTCGGACTGGGTCGTGCCGCTGCCCGAGGGGCTGTCGGCCCAGCAGGCGATGGCGATCGGTACCGCGGGCTACACCGCCGCGCGCTGCGTGATGGCTTTGGAGGCCACCGGGCTCACCCCTGACGCCGGGCCGGTGCTCGTGACCGGCGCCAGCGGCGGCGTCGGCTCGACCGCCGTCGACATCCTCGCTTCCCGCGGCTACGAGGTCGTGGCCTCGAGCGGCAAGGACCCGGAGTTCCTTCGCGGCCTCGGGGCGTCGGAGGTCATCTCGCGCGAGGACGCGGCGGGCGACGGCTCGCGGCCGCTGGAGAAGACGCGCTGGGCGGGCGCGGTGGACTGCGTCGGCGGCGACGTGCTGGCCGGCGTGCTGCGCTCGCTGCGCTACAACGGCGCGGTCGCGGCCTGCGGCAACACCGGCGGCATCAAGCTCGGTGCGACCGTACTGCCGTTCATCCTGCGTGGCGTCTCGCTGCTCGGCGTCGACTCGGTACAGACGCCGATCGAGGAGCGCCGGGAGACGTGGCAGCGCCTGGCGAGCGACCTGCGGCCGCCGCACCTCGACGACGCGATCGCGCGCGAGATCGACCTCGAAGGGCTCGAGGACGCGCTCTCGTCGATCCTGCGCGGCGAGCTGGCGGGGCGGACGATCGTGCGGGTCGCCAGTTAGCGGCAGAGCCCCGGCGACGTGCGCCGGACTGCCTGTCCCTCGTGGGCGGTGTCGCCCGGTCCATCACCGCCCTCACCGGCGCTGCAACCGTTCCGTCCCTCGCCGGCGGTGATGGCTACGCGGCGCGCTCGAGCCGCGCGACGAGCTCGTCGAGGCGTAACTCCTCGAGCCCTTGGCCGACGGCCTCGAGCTCGGCGGCGCAGAACTCGACGAGCGTGCGCCCCTCGCGGCAGAGCTCGAGCGTCTCGCGCAGGCCCGCCTCGCCGGAGTCCAAGCGGGCGATGATCGCCTCCAGCCGCGCGCTCGCGGTCTCGTAGGTCAGCGTCTCCTCGGCGGCCATGTGCGGTCAGGCTAGCGGCGTCGGCGGCGGACTCAGAAGAGCTGCGGGTCGTCGGGAATGGGGCGGACGAGCACGCGCCCGTCGTGCAGGCGGACGGTCAGCGACGGCTGCGCGCGGGCGGCGTCGGCGTTCGTCAGCGGCTCGCCCGCGGGGTCCTCGAGCAGCGCGTAGCCGCGCTCGAGCGTGCGCTGCGGGTCGTGCGCGGCCAGCGTCGCCGCGACGCGCTCGAGCTCGCGGCGACGGCGCGCCAGCGCGGCGGCCGCCGCTCGGTCGAGCGCAAAGGCGTCGGCGCGTGCCCGGACCGCGGCGCGGTCGCCGCCGGCGGAGGCGGCCTGCGCCTTGCGCGACAAGACGCTGGCGCGCGCGAGCGTCGTGCGCTCGCCGCCCGCCAGCGTCCGGCGGGTCGCCGCGCGCAGCTCGCGCAGCTCCTGGTGCAAGCGTGCGCGGTGGCGGTCGACGTGATGCGCGGGAGCGCGCGAGAGGCGGGCCAGCGTGCGTGCGCGGTCGACGACCGCGCGGCGGCCCTGGCGCTCGACCCGCGCAGCGCTGGCCGCCAGCGTCGCACGGGCGGCGCTGCAGTCGACCGGCACAGCGGTCTCGGCGGCGTGCGTGGGGGTCGAGCACGCGACTGCGGCGACGTCGTCGAGCAGCGTGCGATCCGTGTGGTGGCCGACCGAGGAGATCACCGGCACGCGCAGCAGCGCGACGGTCCGGCACAGCGTCTCGTCACAGAACGCGAACAGGTCGGCGAGCGATCCGCCGCCGCGCGCGACGACGATCACCTCGACCTCCTCGCAGGCCGCCAGGTCCGTCAGCGCGCGGCGGATCGACGGCGCCGCGTGGCGGTCCTGGACCGGCGCGAACCCCCACACCAGCCGCCCGCCCCAGCCGCGCCGCCGCAGCCCGGCCAGCACGTCGTCGCGCGCCTTGCCGGACTCACCCGTGACGACCCCGATGCAGCGCGGGAGCACCGGCCGCAACAACGCCTTCTGCGGAGCGAACAGGCCCTCGGCATGCAGCCGCCGGCGCAGCTGCTCGAGCTGGGCGAGCAGATCGCCCTCGCCCGCGACCCGCAGGCGCGTGACCGCGAACGAGAACCCGGGCGACGCGGTCCGCGACCCGGGGTAGTAGTCGCAGCCGCCCGCGACCACGACCTGCGCCCCGTCGGCCAGCGTCCCCAGCCGCAGCTTGTCGAAGTCCTCGCGCCACATCGAGCACGGCAGCGCGCCCGCCGGGTCACGCAACTCGAACCAGACCTTCGCCCGCCCGGCCTTGAAGCCGAAGACCTCGCCGAACACCTGCACTCGCGTGAAGCCACGCAGGCGCTCGCGCAGCGCCGCGGCGTACGTGCCCACGGGATACGGGCCGGTGAGAACCGAGCCGGGGATGCCGTCGGGCGTGTCCATCGCTTGAAGGTAGTCGGGGGCGAGGACGAACTCGCCCCCCGCCGAGGTCGCGCTTGGCGGCTCGTCACGGTCGGGCGGTGCAAGAGCCGGGAGAGTGGCGCGGGGCTCAGCCGCGCGGGCGACGGCCCGTGACGGTGGTGCGGTGGGCGTGGCGGGGACGCGGAGCCGGACCACGGCGCGGCGGGCGCCGCGCCACGTGTGGCGGCCCTTCGTGGGCCGCGCCGGCGAGCAGTTGCGCGAGCAGGATCGTGAGGACGACGTTGCGGGCGGCCTCGGCGTGGCGGCCCGAGCTCGCCCGCAGTGCGACGGCGAGCAGGCGCGTCCAGGCGTCCGGGGTGCCGGCAGGCATGGTCAACGGCCGGCCTCGCCAGGCGCTGCAAGGGCCTCGCCGGGCGCTGCAAGGGCGCGCGGGTCGCACAACGGCTCCGAAGAGCGGGCCTCGCCGGGCGCTGCAAGGGTGCGCTGGCCGCACAACGGCTCCGACGACCGGGCCTCGCCGGGAGCTGCGTGCAGCTGGCGCGGCGTGCTCAACCGCGCGTCGCGCCCGGCAGGTAGCGTGGCTGCTCGGTCTCGTTGACGCTCGGCAGCGCGCTCATGCCCTGCTGCTCGGGCGTCCCGCGAACCTCGCCCGTGAATCCCAGCGACTCCATCTTCGCGATCTCCGCCTCGGCGTAGAGCCGCACGCGGTCATCGGCGGGCAGCCCGGCGACCAGCTTCTGGATCCGGTTGCGGATCTGGTAGGCGAAGTGCGGCGTGGCGGAGGCGACGAGCTGGCGGACGTCGTCGACCGTGACCTCGCGGTCGCCACGCAGGCGGTCGGGCTGCTCGGCTTCGGCCATCAGAAACTCACTCGGCTCCGGTGTCGACGGGCTGGATCTCCAAGAGCGTATCTATCCGCGCCTGGACCGCCGCCGCGATCGCGCTCTCGTCGCCGATGATCCAGCCGTGGTTGTAGACCCCGCGCGTCGGGTTCTCGTCGTAGCCGGGCTGGATGTCGAGCAGGAAGTCCTGCAAGGGCTGCGGCAGCACGCCCGCGTCGGGCAGAAGCAGCAGCGGCCCATAGGTCCCGGAGGCCGACAGCGACGCGGCCGCCGCGGCGTCCTGCGGCCGGCGCGTGGAGGCGAACACGAGTCCGTGCCCGGGGTCGACGATCTGCCAGCCGAAGTTCCCGTCGGCGAAGCGGGCGAACGCGATCGCGGAGGTGACCGGGTCGGTCCCCGCGATGCGTTTGACCGTTCCGAGCTTCTCGAGCGCGGTCAGGACCGGGTCCGGCACCGCATCCTTCGGCCCGAGCACGTAGATCTTCGCCTGCTTGTGCGTCTTGATCGCGGCCTGCGTCTCCGCCGGCACGCCGTTGGGCCCGACCCACAGCAGCGGGTCGCCGGACTTGGCCGCCCAGCCCGCGGCCGGCATCGCGTACTCCGGGCGCTCCGAAGACGCCACCACGACGGCGCCCGAGGCCGAGCCCGCGGCGGCCGTCCGCAGCTTGTCGACCGCCGCCGCCAGCGCGGCCGGGTTGGCGGCGGCGACGTCGGTCGTCTTGTAGCCCTCGACCGGCGCCTTCGTGCCCACGCGGATCACTTGCGCACCACCGGCGGCCTTTGCGCCCGTCGGCTGCAACGCGTCGAGCGCGGCCTTGGTCGCATCCGGGATCGTGTCGCCGTCGGCGAACAGGATCGGTGCCCCGATCGGCTTGCCGACCAGGACCGAGGCGACCATGCCGGTCCGCCAATCGCGCACCTCGGCCAGGATCACCGCCTGCGGCCGCGACTCCGGCGTCCGCGCGGGATACGTGGCCAGGGCGACGGCGGCTGCGTCGGCGATCGCGTCGCCGCCCGCGATCCGGGTCGTGTTCTTGGTCGCGAACACCGGGAAGCCGAGCGGCGGCCCGCCGGCCGGCACCTCGTCACCGGTCTGCCCGGATACGGGAGGCGTCGTCGGGGCCTCCGCGGGGGGCGTGTCGTCACCGCCGCCGCAACCGGCCAGAAAGACGCAGAGTGCAGCGGCAACCGCCCACAGGGAACGCACTAAGACCGAGGCTAGAGGGTCGCCCGTCGGCCGTGCGTAAAGGCCGCGATTACAAGGTCACTACTCTTGTGGCCGATCAACGGCTGGAACGGGTATAGAGCCCGTTGCACTGGACATACGACTGCGGCTTCGTATAAGTTGCCGCGCTAAGCCGAGCCCGTGGTTGGTCGCCACGGGACGGGGGACCCAGGTAGTTGGGGCGAATCGTGCCGATGATGGCGCGAGACGCAGGCTCTTTCAGCGTCAGCCCGACAGCTAACCCCGTAGGCCGACGAAAGAGGAATACGGCTTGTTCTCCCTACGGGCATTCGCCCTTGCGATCACGACATCTTTGACGCTGGTCTTCACCGCCACCTCGGCGGCGCAGGACCCGACCGGTGGTACGACCTACCAGCCTCCGCCGCCGCCTCCACCGGCGCCCGTGAACATGACCGTCCCCGGCGCGCTCGCCCAGCTGCTGCCCGACGGCAGCGCGGCCGCCCCGGCCGACGCGCCGCCGCAGGTCCAGCAGGCGGTCTGGGCCGCCAACCGGATCCAGGACAAGCCGTACGTCTACGGCGGCGGCCACGGCGAGATCGAGGACAACGGCTACGACTGCTCGGGCACCGTCTCCTACGCGCTGCATCACGCGGGGCTGCTCGAGACCCCGCTCGACTCCGGCAGCTTCATGCGCTGGGGCGAGCGCGGCAAGGGCCTGTGGATCACGGTCTACACGAACCCGGGCCACGCCTACGCCGTGATCGCCGGCCTGCGCCTGGACACGAGCATGGCCACGATCAGCCGCGCCCATCAGCGCCAGTTCAAGAAGGCGACCGAGCGCGGCCCGCGCTGGCGCCCGACCGCGCGCTCCTCGCGCGGATACAGCAAGCGTCACCCCGTCGGCTTCTAAGCCGTACGGGTACGCTAGTCGGACGCCATTGAGTTCGACGACACGAAGGGAGGTGCCGTGGCCGGGATGTCCGGGCGGTTCTCCACGGTAATCAAAGCCAAGATCAATCGGATGCTCGACAGGGCTGAGGATCCGGCTGAGACGCTCGAGTACAGCTACCAGAAGCAGATGGAGCTGTTGCAGAACGTCAAGAAGGGCATCGCCGACGTCGTCACGTCCAAGAAGCGCCTTCAGCTGCAGCAGCAGAAGCTCGAGCAGCAGGTCGTCAAGCTCGACACGCAGGCGCGCCAGGCGCTCGCCCAGGACCGCGAGGACCTCGCGCGCGTCGCGCTCGAGCGCAAGCAGTTCGCGCAGACCGAGTTGCAGTCGCTCGACGGCCAGGTCAAGGAGCTCGAGGCCCAGCAGCAGCAGCTGGTCGAGAAGGAACAGAAGCTGCGCGGGAAGATCGATCAGTTCCGGACCAAGAAGGAGGTCATCAAGGCGCAGTACTCCGCCGCCGAGGCCTCCGTGAAGATCTCCGAGGCGGCGTCCGGCGTCGGCGAGGAGATGGCCGACGTCGGCATGGCGATGCAGCGCGCGGTCGACAAGACCGAGAACATGCGCGCCCGGGCGAACGCGATGGACGAGCTCGAGGCCTCCGGCGCGTTCGACGACCAGCTGAGCCTCACGGCCGGCCAGGACGACATCGATCGCCAGCTGCACGAGCTGTCCTCGGCGAGCGCGATCGACGACGACCTCGCGCGGCTGAAGGCCGAGCTCGGCCAGGGCACGACGCCGCAGCAGGCGCTCGGGTCGGGCGAGGGCGCACCGAACATGTCCAAGGAGCGTCCGTGATCGTCCGGATCTCCACCGAGCGTCAGTACGAAATCCCCGACGAGGACACGGACCGGCTCAACGCGCTCGACGACGAGATCGTCGCCGCCGTCGAGGCGGGCGACGAGGAGCGCTTCCACGAGCTCTTCGAGTCGCTGCTCGAGCTGGTGCGCGGCGACGGACGCCCGGTGCCCGACGACGTGCTCGAGGAGTCCGACGTGATCCTGCCGCCGCCGGACCTGAGCTTCGAGGAAGCCGGGCACCAGTTCACCGGCGAGGGCCTGATCCCCGACTAGCTCTGGCTAGCCATAGCCCAAAGACGCGGGCTGGCTCGCCTGGTTGCCGGCCCGCGTAGCACCTACCGTTCACACTGCATGACGCAGCAGCTGCGAGCGATCTTCTCCCTCCAGGCACTCGAGGCCACGGCCTACGTCGCGCTCAGCGCCGTCCTGGGCTCGATCGCGTTCTTCGTCCTCGTCCCGACGCTGGCCGTGGCGGTGCCGCTTGCTGATCGTCGCGCTCGCCGGGCTGCCGCTGATCGTGCTCGCGTTCGCGCTCTGCCACCTGCTGGCCCGCGTCGAGCGCCTGCGCGTGCAGGCCGTGTTCGGGATCGAGTTCCCCACCCGCCACCTCCCGCGTGACGGCAACCTGCTCAGCCGCGCGCTGCGCTGGCTGGGCAGCCGCGGCGCCTGGCTGGAGCTCTGCTACGCCGTGGTCGCGCTGCCGGTGGTGGGGTGGATCGGCAGCTTCCTGGTCTTCTTCGCCTGGGGCGCAGCGCTCGCGTTCCTGAGCTTCCCGCTCTGGGGCCTGTTCGCCGACGGCGGCGGCACGCTCCTGGGCTGGGACGCGGGCTACGTCCCGTCCGCCATCGTCCACGTCGCGGCCGGCGCCGGCGCGCTGTACGCCGCGCCCTGGCTCGCGCGCGGGGTCGCCGCCGTGCAGGTGGCGATGGCGCGACTGCTGCTCGAGCCCGGCGAGCGCGAGCGGCTGTCGGCGCGCGTCGACACGCTCGAGGCGACCCGCGCCGGGATGGTGGCCGCGGCCGACGCCGAGCGGCGCCGGATCGAGCGCGACCTGCACGACGGCGCGCAGCAGCGGCTGGTGGCGCTGGCGATGACGCTGGGGCGCGCCCGCGCCACCGAGGACCCGGTGCTCGCCCGCTCGCTCGTCGGCGAGGCGCACGGGGAGGCCAAGGAGGCGCTGGTCGAGTTGCGCAACCTCGCGCGCGGCATCCACCCGGCCGTGCTGACCGACCGCGGGCTGGACGCCGCCGTGAGCGCGCTGGCGGCCCGCTGCCCGATCCCGGTCGCGGTCGACGTCGACCTTCCGTACCGCGCCAGCCCGGCCAGCGAGGCGATCGCCTACTTCGTCGTCGCCGAGGCGCTGACCAACGTGGCCAAGCACGCCCAGGCCACGCGCGCGTGGCTGACCGTCGAGTACCTCGGCGACCGGCTCGTCGTCGAGGTGCTCGACAACGGGATCGGCGGCGCGCTCGGCACCGGTGTCGGCATCAGTGGGCTGCGCGACCGCGTGCGCGCCGTCGACGGCGACCTGCACCTGGCCAGCCCGCCCGGCGGCGGGACGACGCTACGAGTGGAGCTGCCATGCGAGCAGTGATCGCCGAGGACGCGGTGCTGCTGCGCGAAGGCCTCGCGCGGTTGCTCGACGAGGGCGGCTTCGAGGTCGTCGACGCCGTCGCCGACGGCGAGGCGCTGCTGCGCGCCGTCGAGAAGCACCGGCCCGACGTCTGCGTGGTCGACATCCGGATGCCGCCGACGTTCTCCGACGAGGGCGTGCGCGCCGCGCTGGTGATCCGCAAGCAATGGCCGGACGTGGCGCTGCTGATGCTCTCGCAGTACGTCGAGGAGCGCTACGCCGTCGACCTGCTGGCCGGCGACAGCCGCGGCATCGGCTACCTGCTCAAGGACCGCGTGGCCGACGTCGGCGACTTCCTCGAGGCGCTGCGGCGCGTGGCTGCCGGCGGCGCCGCGCTCGATCCCGAGGTCGTCACGCAGCTGCTCGTGCGCAGCGGTCGCAAGGACCCGCTCGAGCCGCTCTCGCCGCGCGAGCGCGAAGTGCTGGGGCTGATGGCCGAGGGCCGCACGAACGGCTCGATCGCCGAGGCGCTGGTCGTCACCGAGGGCGCCGTGGAGAAGCACGTGACCAACATCTTCCTCAAGCTCGGCCTGCCGCCCGCCGATCAGGCCCACCGCCGCGTGCTGGCCGTCCTGCGCTACCTCGAACACGGGAACGATCACCGATGACCGCTCGCCGTCACCGCGGTGCTCGCGCTGCTCGCCGGCGCCCTGCTCGCCGCCGTGTTCACGATCTGCGCCGCGTTCCAGGTCGCGGGCTGGACGATCGGCGCCGTCGAGCGCACGAAGCGCCAGGTCATCTCCGGCCCGGTCGAGAAGCTGACCGTCGATGCCGGCCCGGGCGAGATCCAGGTCCTGCCCTCGCCGGACGGCAAGGTCCGCGTCGACACCAGCACGGAGGGCGCCGTGCACTCGCCGCGGGTGCGCGCGATCAAGGACGGCGCGCACCTGCTGCTGAGCGGCAACTGCCCCAAGTTCAGCTTCGGGCCGTGCCGGGCGGAGATCGTGCTGCACGTGCCGGTCAGCACCGCGGTCGTCGTCCGCTCCTCCTCGGGAGACATCACCGCGAGCGGCGTCGGCGGTCCGCTCGAGCTCGACACCGCCTCGGGCGACGTGACCGCGATCGGCGTGACCGGCAGCGCCGACCTCAACACCGCCTCGGGCGACGTGACGCCTGCGCGGCGGGAGCGGCAGCGTGGCGCTGCAGTCGCGCTCTGGGCGACGTGCGCGCCGCCGACGTCGCGTCGGAGAACGTCACGGCCAACTCGACCTCAGGCGACGTCGAGCTCGACTTCCGCGTCCCACCGCGCAGCGTCGACGCCTCGACCACCTCGGGCGACGTCGACGTCGCGGTTCCGGACGGCGGCGTCTACGACGTCGTGGCCGACACCGGCTCCGGCGACAGCCGCATCGGCGTGCGCAGCGACCCGAATGCGCCGCGCGTGATCCGCGCCCGCACCACCTCGGGCGACGCCACCGTCGCCTACGGGCGCTGACTCGTAGACTCGCCCCCGTGCCGGGGACGAGCTCGACGGAGACCTGGGACGCGTTCTTCAGCGACTTCTACCTGCGCGCGTACGCCGGCGAGGAGCGCGATGCGCAGGCCGAGGCCGACGCGCTCGCCGCGGCCCGGCTCGCGGGCTGCGAAGCGGGGGCGGAGATCGTCGACGTCCCGTGCGGGTTCGGCAGGCACTCGATCGCGCTGGCGCGCGCGGGCTACCGCGTCACGGGCGTCGACCGCTCGCGGGCGCTGCTGGACGAGGCGCGCCGGCGCGCGAGCGGCGAGCGCTGGCCGAAGCTGACCCGTGCCGACTACCGCGAGCTGCCGTTCGCCGAGCACAGCTTCGACGGCGCGCTGAACCTCTTCACGTCGCTGGGCTACCTCGGCGACGCCGAGGACGTCAAGGTCCTGGCGGCGATCCGGCGCGTGCTGCGGCCGGGCGCTCGGCTCGTGCTCGAGACGATGCACCGCGACCGCCTCGTCGTCGGCTGGCAGGACCGGACTTGGCACCTGATGGGCGCGGGCCGGCTGCTGCTCGAGCAGCGCACGTTCGATCCGGTGACCGGCGTCGCGCAATCCACCCAGACGCTGATCGACAGCACCGGCGAGCGCGAGTCGCGCACGTTCAGCGTGCGCACCTATGCGGCGACCGAGCTGCTGGCGATGATCGAGCGCGCGGGCTACTCCGACGCGCGGCCGTACGGCTCGTTCACGGGCGAGCCGTTCACGACGAGCACGCGGCTCGTCGTCGTCGCGACCAACTAGGTCCGGCCGCGAGATCGGCGCATCGCCGGCCAGAACACGGCCGGGCCCGCCGGAATGCGTCGGGTCGTGGCCGGGCCTACTAGATAGGGATGCCCCAGAGCGGGAACCAGCGCTCGAGCTCGGGCTCGACCGGGAGGTCGGCGCCGATCTGGGCCTTCAGGCGCAGCTCGTGCTCGGAGTCGCGCTGCTGGGCGCCCTCCGCGGGCACGAAGGGGTAGAACCCGCCGCGCTTGTAGTTGTAGATCCAGTAGATGGGCTGGCCGCGGCCGTCGCGCAGGGCGAACACCGCGCACAGCACGCGATCGCCGTAGCCGCCGCCCTGGATCGCGGTCGAGACGGCGTTGACGCCGACGACGAGGTCCTCCATGTCGGCGTCCTCGAGGATCATCCAGCGGTAGCCGAACTCGTCGTCGGTGGAGGAGACGGTCGTGCCGGTCTCCTCGCCGGTGCTCTTGACGACCTCCTCCATGTCGCGCACGATCGTCTCGAAGTCGGCCGTGGCCAGCGGCTGGAAGACGATCGCGGCCTTGCCCGAGCTGCGCAGCTGCAGCTCGGTGTCGAGCTTCACGTAGGCCGTCGACATCGCGAACAGCCGGTCCGCGGCGGGCTGCTTGAGCTCGCGCTTGCCGCGGAGAATGTCCAGAAGACCCATCGGAGTGAAGGCTACGCCGTGCCCTGCAGCTGCGCTTCGAGGCGCTGCAGCGCGGCGATCCGCTTCTCCATCGGCGGGTGCGTGGAGAACAGGCCGCCGATCGCCTTGCCGGCGGCCGGGAAGATGAAGAAGGCGTTCAGCTCACCCGCCGTGCGCAGGTCACGCTGCGGGATTCGCGCCATGCCGCCGGAGATCTTCACCAGCGCGCTGGCCAGCGCCGACGGGCGGCCGGTGATCAGCGCCGCGCCGCGGTCGGCCGCGAACTCGCGGTAGCGCGAGAGCGCCTGCATGAGGAAGAACGAGATCACGTAGACCGCCAGCGAGACCAGGAACAGGTACATGAAGCTCGGGCTGTCGTCGTCGTCGGAGTTCCCGCCGCCGAAGAAGAAGCCGAACTGGACGATGTAGGCGGCGATCGTGGCGAAGAAGCCGGCCAGCGTCATCACGATCACGTCGCGGTTGGCGACGTGCGTGAGCTCGTGGGCCATGACGCCTTCGAGCTCGGCGGGCGAGAGCAGGTTCATGATCCCGGTGGTGGCGCAGACGGTCGCGCTCTTGGGCGAGCGGCCGAGCGCGAACGCGTTCGGCATCGAGGTGTTGGCGACGGCGATCTTGGGCTTCGGGAGGTCGGCCTGGACGCACAGGCGCTCGATCATCGCGTGCAGCTGCGGCGCCTCTTGCGGGGAGACGACGCGCGCGCCCATCGCCGCCAGCGCGAGCTTGTCGGAGGCGAACAGGTTCAGCGCCGCCAGACCGCCGGCGATGATGGCGACGGTCACGCCGTTGGCGCCGACCGCCAGCAGCGTCACGACCAGCGCCACATAGATGGCGCCGAGCAGGAACAAGGTCACGGTCATCCGGATCTGCAGTCCGGTGTCCTTGCCGAAGGAGGTGGGTCGAGGCATCGCTCCTCATATCTTGGCAGCAGGGGCCTGCCGCTTAACAACATTTACGGCTCGGTGAAACTCCTGCTCCATGCAGCAATCCGTGCAATCCGGGTGGGTCCCGTTGCCTAGCATGCGCGGCCGCTATGCGGTTGCGTCTGTGCCTGCTCGCCCTGGTCGCGGGCCTCCCCTTCGTGCTCTGGTCGGTGCTGCCGGTCGGCTCGACCGCGCAGCAGTCGCAGGGCGAGATCCAGCGCAAGATCGATCGCAACAACTCGCTGATCGGCGGCCATCGCGCACGCGAGCGGGTGCTGACGAGCGACATCTCGAGCCAGACGAGCCGGATCAACACGCTGCAGTCGGACATCACGCGGCTCTCGACGCGCCAGCAGCGGCTGCAGACGAGCCTGGACCGCAAGCGCGCGGAGCTCGCGGTCGTCCAGCGCAGGCTGCGCGACGAGCGCGCGCGGCTGACGCGCCTGCGCGCGCGCCTGCTCGTCGTCCGGCGCGCGCTCGCCTCGCGGCTGATCGAGCTCTACAAGGCCGATGCGCCCGACGCGATCACGGTCGTGCTCGAGTCCGAGGGCTTCGCCGACCTCTTGACCCGCACCGAGTTCATGGAGCGCGTCTCGCGCCAGGACGCGAAGGTGATGGACATCGTCTCCGAGGCCAAGGCCGACGCGACCGCCACCGCCAAGCGGCTGAACACGCTCGAGAAGCGCGAGGCGCGGATCGCGAAGCAGATCGAGGCCGAGCGCGACGAGGTGTCCTCGATCCGCGTCGGGCTCGTGAGCCGCCGCGACACCATCCAGAGCGCCCGCTCGACCAAGTACGCGCTGCTGCGCGGCTCACGCGAGCGCCGCCAGGAACTCCAGGACGACGTCGAAAAGCTGCAGGCCCAGTCGGCCAAGATCCAGGCCCGGCTGGCCGGCTACTCCGGCCCGATGTCGGCCGGGCCGGTCAAGCCCGGCAGCGGCGGCCTGATCTGGCCCGTCAACGGCACGCTCACGTCACCGTTCTGCGAGACGCGCTCCTGGGAGTCCTGTCACCCGGGCATCGACATCGCCGCGCCCGGCGGCACGCCGATCCGCGCCGCCGCGGCCGGCAAGGTCGTGCTGATGCAGGGCGTCGGCTCCTCCGGCGGCTACGGCAACTTCACGTGCATCCAGCACGGCGGCGCGCTCTCCACCTGCTACGCGCACCAGTCGCGCTTCGGCACCTCGATGGGCGCCAGCGTGAGCCAGGGCCAGGTGATCGGCTTCGTCGGCACGACGGGCCATTCCACGGGCAACCACCTGCACTTCGAGACGCGGGTCAACGGCTCCGTGGTCTCACCCGATGAACTACCTGTAGCTACGCTCGAAGGTAGTGCAGCCCGAGATCAACCTCTTCGGCCTGCCCATCCAGACCTTCGGGCTCTGCTTGGGCCTGGCCTTCCTGGTCGCGGGCTGGATGGCGGCCAAGCGCCTGAAGGAGCTCGGGCGCGACGTCGACTTCGCCTACGAGATGGTCTTCGCTGCGCTGATCGGCGGGATCGTGGGCGCGAAGCTGTGGTACGTCGCCGAGACCGGCGGCGAGCTCTTAAGCGGCACCGGGCTGACGTTCTACGGCGGCCTGATCGGCGGCGCGCTCGCCGTCTGCGCCTGGGCGTACTACCGCGGCGAGCTCGACCTGCAGCTCGCCGACGTCGTCGCGCCGACGCTGGCCGCGGCGTACGCGATCGGCCGCGTCGGCTGCCAGCTCGCGGGCGACGGCGACTACGGCAAGGATTGGGACGGGCCGTGGGCGATGGCCTATCCCAACGGAACCGTGCCGATCGACACGCCGGTGCACCCGACGCCGATCTACGAGGCGCTGGCCATGGGCGCGTTCGCGCTGCTGCTGTGGCGCTGGCGCAACCGCTGGCAGGCCGGGACGCTGATGGCGGTCTATCTGATCGGCGCGGGGCTCGAGCGCTTCCTGGTCGAGTTCGTGCGCCGCAACCCGGATGCGGCGCTCGGGCTCACGCAGCCGCAGCTCGTGGCGGTCGTGATGATGCTTGCGGGCGGCGCCTGGCTCGTGTTCCGCCGCGGGGCGCTGACCGCGCCCGCGACCGCCTAGAGTCCTGCGCCGTGCTCTACCCCGAGGCGTCCGAGGTCAACGCCGGCCGGCTGTCGATCGGCGGCTGCGACGCGCGCGAGCTCACGCGCGAGTTCGGGACGCCGCTGTACGCCATCGCCGAGGACGACCTGCGCGCCCGGGCGCGCGAGTTCACGGCCGCGATGGGGGACGGCGAGGTCGTGTTCGCCTCCAAGGCCTTCCCGTGCACCGCCGTGCTGCGGGTGTTCGAGCAGGAAGGACTGAGCGTCGACGTGGCGTCCGGGGGCGAACTCGCGCTGGCGCAGCGGGCGGGGTTCAGCGGGCGCCGGATCATCTTCCACGGCAACGCGAAGTCGCAGGACGAGCTGCGCGCGGCGACGGCCGCCGGCGCCCGGATCGTCGTCGACAACTTCGACGAGCTCGACAAGCTGGAGGCGCTCGCCGCGCCCGCGGAGGTGATGATCCGGGTCACGCCCGGCGTCGTCGCCGACACCCACGCCGCGATCCTGACCGGCCACGCGGGCTCGAAGTTCGGCTTCAGCCTCACGCAGGCGCCGCGCGCCATCGAGCGGCTGCAGGCCGCGCCCTGGGCGGACCTGAAGGGCCTGCACATGCACATCGGCTCGCAGCTCTTCGACCTCGCGCCGTGGCGGCTCGCGGTCGAGGCGATCGCCACGCTCGGCGACTTCGAGGCCTACGACCTCGGCGGCGGGCTCGCGGTGGCCTATACGACGGACAAGACGCCGCCGAGCGTCGCCGAGTACGTGCGCACGATGCGCGAGACCGCCGACGCGCTGCTCGGCCCCGGCAAGCAGCTCTCGATCGAGCCCGGCCGCGCGCTCGTCGCCACCGCCGGCGTCACGCTCTACACCGTCGAGTCGGTCAAGGACGTCGACCTGCCCGACGGCCGCGTGCGCTTCGTCGCCGTCGACGGCGGCATGTCCGACAACCTGCGCCCGATGCTCTACGACGCGCCGTACGCCGCCGACCTCGTGCACCGCGTCGGCGAGGATGGCAACGCGTGCACGGTCGTCGGCAAGCACTGCGAGTCGGGCGACGTCCTGATCCGTCAGACGACGCTCCCGGACCCGCGCGCCCGGCGACGTGCTCGCGACGCCCGTCACCGGCGCCTACGTGTACGCCATGGCCAACAACTACAACGGCGTCCCGCGGCCGCCCGTCGTCTTCTGCACCCAAGGCGACGCCCGGCTGGTCGTCCGCCGCGAGACCTACGAGGACCTGTATGGGCGAGACGTATAGGGTCGGCCTGCTCGGCCACGGCACCGTCGGGGCCGCGTTCGAGCAGCTGCTGGCCGAGCGCGCGGAGGCGGTCGAGCACCTCACGGGCCGCCGGCCCGAGGTCACCGGGGTGCTGACGCGCTCGCGCGGGGATTTCGAAGAGATCTTGGCTCGTTCAGATCTCGTCGTCGAGCTGATCGGCGGGATCGAGCCGGCGCGCGACTACGTGCTGCGCGCGATGCGCGCCGGCAAGCACGTCGTCTCGGCCAACAAGCTGCTGCTGGCGTCCTACGGCGAGGAGCTGTGGAGCTGCGCGCGCGAGCACGGCGTCCAGCTGCGCTTCGAGGGCGCGGTGGCCGGCGTCGTGCCGGTCATCCGCGTGCTGCAGGAGACGCTCGCGGGCGCCCACGTCGAGCGCATCCACGGGATCGTCAACGGCACCACGAACTTCATCCTGACCGAGATGGCGCGCGGCGGGACCTCCTACGCCGCGGCCTTGCAGCGCGCCCAGGAGCTGGGCTACGCCGAGGCCGACCCGACCGACGACGTCACCGGCCGCGACGCCGCGGCCAAGATGGCGATCCTCGCGCGGCTCGCGTTCTCGACCCCCGTGCACCTCGACCAGGTGATCTACGAGGGCATCGAGCAGATCACGGCCGAGGACGTCGCCTACGCGCACGAGCTCGGGCTCGGGCTGAAGCTGATCGGCACCGCCGAGCGCGTGAACGGCGGCATCTCGGTCCGCGTGCACCCGGCCTTCCTCTATCCCGGCCACCCGCTGGCGAGCGTCAACGGCTCCTACAACGCCGTCACCGTGGAGTCGGACGCGATCACCGAGATCACGCTGTCGGGACCCGGCGCGGGCGGCCCGCAGACCGCCAGCGCCGTCCTCGGCGACGTGATCAGCGCGATGATCCCGCCCGTCTCGACGCCCGAGACCAGCGACTCGCTGCCGATCGTCACCGACGTCAAGTCGGCCTTCTACCTGGCGATCGAGGTCGACGACCAGCCCGGCGTGCTGGCCCAGGTCGCCGAGGTGCTGGGGATGCAGGGCGCGTCGATCAAGTCCGTCGTGCAGAAGGGCCTCGGCGGGCGGGCGCGGCTCGTGATGGTCCTGCACCCGCTGCTCGAATCGCGCTTCTACGGCGCCCTGCGCCTGATCTCGCGGATGACGTTCGTGCGCTCCGAGCCGCGCGCGATCCGGGTCATCGAAGAGGAGTTCGTCGACTGATGGGCCTGATCACGCGCTACCGCGAGCGGCTCCCGTTCGCCCCCGGTGACCCCGTCGTCTCGCTCGAGGAGGGCTCCACTCCGCTGGTGCTGGCCGAGCGCGTCTCCGAGCGTGCCGGCGTCGAGGTCTGGCTCAAGCTCGAGGGCGCGAACCCGACCGGCTCGTTCAAGGACCGCGGGATGACGTGCGCGGTCTCCGCCGCCGTGCGCGACGGCGCCGAGGCCGTGATCTGCGCCTCGACCGGCAACACCGCGGCCAGCGCCGCCGCCTACGCCGCGCGCGGCGGCCTGCGCGGCGCGGTGATCGTGCCCGAGGGCAAGATCGCCACCGGCAAGCTCGCGCAGGCGCTGATGCACGGCGCGCGCGTGATCGCGCTGCGCGGCAACTTCGACGAGGCGCTGGCGCTCGTGCGCGAGCTCGTCCAGCGGCACCCGATCGCGCTCGTGAACAGCGTCAACCCGTTCCGGCTCGAAGGCCAGAAGACCGCCGCGTTCGAGGTGCTCGACGCGCTCGGCGAGCTCGACGCGCTGTGCATCCCGGTCGGCAACGCGGGCAACGTCACCGCCTACCACAAGGGCTTCAAGGAGCTGGGCGCGTCGCCGCGCCTGTTCGGCTTCCAGGCCGAGGGCGCCGCGCCGCTCGTGCACGGCGCGCCGGTGGCGAACCCGGAGACGGTCGCGAGCGCGATCCGGATCGGCAACCCGGCGCGCTGGGAGGAGGCGATGGAGGCCTTCACGTCCTCGCGCGGCAACGTCGCCGCGGTCTCCGACGCCCAGATCCTCGACGCCTACCGCTTCCTGGCCGCCCATGAGGGCGTGTTCTGCGAGCCGGCCAGCGCCGCGTCCGTGGCCGGGCTGCTGGCCCACGGCGTCGACGGCGCCGAACGCGTGGTCTGCGTGCTCACCGGCCACGGCCTCAAGGACCCGCAGACCGCGCTCTCCCAGGCCGGCGCGGTCGTGCCCTGCGAGCCGGACATCGCGGCGGTGGAAAAGGCCGTCGAGTGCGACGGCCAGCGCCTGGAGCACGGCTCGCGGTTTCGGGCATCGCGAGGCGGTAGGCAGAGACGGGTCGTGCGCGTGCCCGCGTCCTCGGCCAACCTCGGGCCGGGCTTCGACGTGATGGGCGCCGCGCTCGACCTGCACATGGAGGTCGAGGTCGCCGAGACCGGCCGCTTCGGCGTGCACACCGACCTGCGGATCGCGCGCGACCGCCGCAACCTGATGGTGCGCGGCTTCGCGGCGCTGCACCCGCCGGACGACTTCGAGTTCACGATCCGCTCGGACATCCCGCTCTCGGGCGGGCTCGGGACGAGCGCGGCGGCGATCGTCGCCGGGCTCGTCGCGGCCGACTCGATCTTCGAGCTCGGCGCCGACCTGCTGGCCGAGGCGACCCGCATCGAGGGCCATCCGGACAACGTCGCGGCCGCGCTGCTGGGCGGCTTCGTGCTCTGCACGGACGGGCACGCGGAGCGCTTCGAGCCGCCCGCCGGGCTCGAGTGCCTGCTGGTCGTCCCCGGGCAGGCCGTGCGCACGGCCAAGGCGCGCGAGGCGCTGCCGTCGCGGATCCCGGTCCAGGACGCGGTGTTCAACATCGCGCACGCGTCGATGCTCGTGCTCGGGCTCTCGCGCGGCGACCTCGGGCTCGTCGCGCGCGGGCTGGGCGACCGCATCCACCAGCCGCGCCGCGCGCACCTCTACCCGCGCTCGTGGGAGCTCGTGCAGAACGCCAAGGGCCTCGGCGCGCTCGGTGCGACGATCTCCGGCGCCGGCCCGACCGTGCTGGTGTGGTGCGACTTCGAGTCCTCGGGCGCCGTCGCCGCGCGGCTGGAGACGATCGCCGACGGCTGGGCGGAGGTGTTCCGCGTCCCGTTCACCGGCGCGGGCGCCGAGGTCCGCTCGCTGTGATCGTCTGCCTGCACGGGTTCTCCGACACGCCGCACACCTGGGACCTCGTGCGCCCGGCGCTCGAGCGCGCCGACGAGGTGCTCACGCCCGCGCTGCCCGGGCCACCTCGGCGGGCGGCCGCTGAACGGTGACTTCGACTTCGCGCGCGACGTCGAGGCGGTGCTCGACGCGGCCGGTGTCGAGACCGCGCACCTGGTCGGCAACTCGCTCGGCGGCTACCTCGCGCTCGTGCTGGCCGCGCGCGGCCGCGCGCGCTCGGTGGTCGCGCTCGCGCCCGCGGGCGGCGCCGCCGACCACAGCGAGACGTTCGAGATGCAGGAGCGCGGCGTGCTGCTGTCGGAGATCACGACCCGGCCGCTGCCGCCGGACGTCACGGCCTGGCTGATCGCCGGCGTCCGCGCCTGCGACGCCGCGCCGCTGCTCGCCAACGCGCGGACGTACGGCTGGCCGCTCGACCCCGAGCGCATCACCTGCCCGGTCCGGATCATCTGGGGCACGGAGGACCGGCTGCTGCCGTGGCCGGCCGCCGCCGAGCGCTACCGCCGCGCACTGCACGCCGAATGGATCGAGCTCGACGGCGTCGGCCACGCGCCGCAGCTCGACGTCCCGCTCGAGACGGCTCAGCTCATCCTCGGCTTCATGTGAAGCCGCACCGCGGTGCCCTGGGGGCCCGTGCGCACCTGCACGAGGTCGCAGACCGCGTTCGCCAGCCACAGGCCGCGGCCGCCGAGCTGCTCCAGGGTCGGCGCGCGCCGGCCGGCCAGCGGGTCGGCGATCGTCCCGCGGTCGCGGATCTCGCAGATCACCGTGCCGTTCTCGCGCCAGAGCCGCAGGATCCCGCGGCCGCCGCCGTGCCGGACGCTGTTGGCGGCCAGCTCGGCGACGGCCAGCACGAGGTCGTGCCCCTGGTCGCGCCCGAGGTCCGCGACGCACTCCTCGGTCAGCCTGCGGACCTCGGCGAGCGTGTCGAGCTCGAAGCCGAGCAGCCGGGCGTGCGCGGGCGGCGGCGCGAGCGGCGACTCGAACGGCGCCAGCAGCCGGGCCACGTCGCGGTAGGCGGGGCTCGGTGCGCCGTTGACGTGGGGATGGCTGCAGCGGGCCTCGTGGATCACGCGCTCGTCGAGCGCCGCGGCGTCGTACGGGCACAGCAGCCGCAGGTCCTCCTCGAAGGCGAGGTTGAGCAGCGCCTCGTGGAGCTGGCACTCGACCAGCTCGGCGCCCTCGCGGCCGGGCCAGATCGGCTCGCCGATGCCGCGCACGGGACCGTCGTGGCGCTCGACGAAGTCGCGCCAGGCGGGGATGATCCGCGCCGGGTTGTGGCCGAGCACCTCCATGTCGGCGAACGTGACCGGCAGCTCGCCCAGCGCCGCCAGCTTCTCGCCGCGCACCGCGACCATGACCGGCTCGCCGCGCTCGAGCCCTTCGCGGATGAACGGCAGCGCGCCGGCGAGGAAATCGTCGTGGCCTTGGTACAGGAGGGCTTCGTGGTGGAACATGCCGCGCTATGCGCGGGCCACCACCGCGCGGATCGCTTGCAGGAGCGGGCCTTCGTCGTCGCCCTTCTCCAGGTAGGCGTCGGCCTCGTGGCCGAGCTCGTCGCCCAGCAGGCTGACGTAGCCGGAGTACACGATCACCTTGGCCTCGGGCGCGGCCGCACGGAAGGCGTGCAACAGCGCTTCGTCGCCGGGGCGGCCCAGCGTGTCGAGCAGGACGACGTCCGCGCGTGCGTCGGGCAGCGCGGCCAGCGCGGCCTCGGCGGTGTGCGCCTCGCCGGCGTGCTCGATGTCCTCGTGCTCGGAGAGCCAGAAGGAGACGAGGCGGGTGAACGCCTCCGAGTCGTCGCAGTGGAAGACGCGGATACCCATGCCGGCGTTCAGTGTATCCGAGCGTCTACGCGCCCGATTCGCCTGAGCACCTCGCGGGCCAGCGCGAGGTAGTCCTCGCCCAGGTCCGGGCGGTAGTCGAGGATCGAGAGCGCCTTCTCGGCCGACTCGGCATAGGCGATCGAGGCGCGGATGACGGTCTCGAAGACCTTCTCGCCGAACGCCTCCTGCAACTGCGCGTAGGTGTCGCGCGAGTGCGTCGTGCGCATGTCGGCGATGTTCATCAGCACGCCGAGGAACTCGAGCTCGGAGTTGTAGAACTCGCGCGCCTGCTCGATCACATCGAGCGCGCCCTGGACGCCCTGCAGCGCGAAGTACTGCGCCTCGGAGGAGATCAGCGCCCAGTCGGCGGCGACCAGCCCGTTGACGGTCAGCAGGCCGAGCGCCGGCGGGCAGTCGATCAGGATCACGTCGTGCGCCCGGCGCGCGTCCTTGAGCGCCTTCTTGAGCACCAGCTCGCGGCCCATCCTGCCTGAAAGAGCGCGTTCGACCTCGGCCAGATACGGCGTCGCGGGGACGATCCCGTCGTGCGTCGCCTCCTTGATCTTGGCGTCGCCGGCGAGCACGTCGGCGACCGTGGGCGCGGCGTCCGGCGCGACGTCGAAGTAGTCCGACAGGTTGCCCTGCGGGTCGAGGTCGACGGCCAGCACGTCGAGGCCGGCGCGCCGCAGCACGTCGGCCAGGGTGCGGACGGTCGTGGTCTTGCCCGTGCCGCCCTTGAGCGACAGGACCGCGATCGTGTCGGCGGCCATGAAGGCCGCCAGACTATCTACTCGGCCAGGGCGATCGTCGGGGCTGCCGCCGTGGCGGACACCGTGTCCATGAAGTACATGGTGTGGCGGCCGATCACGAGCTCGTCACCGTCCGTCAGCGGGCTCCACTCGACGCGCCGGCCGTTGACCTGGATGCCGTTGAGCGAGCGGTCGTCGAGCACGCGTACGCCGCCCTCCTCGGAGGCGATCAAGGCATGACGGCGCGAGACGGTCGCGTCGTCGAAGCGGATGTCGGCGGCCAGCGAGCGGCCGATCCGGGTCCACTCGCGCGTGATCGGACACACGACGACCCGGCCGTCCTGCTCGAACGCGAGGTAGCGGCCGGGACCGGAAAGCCCCGCGCGCGCCTCGTCGAGCCACGCCGGCGGCTCAGGCCTGGACGAGCCGCCCGACAAGCTGATCGCACCCGCGCCGACACCCGGAAGCGTTCCGGTGGTCTGGGCGTCATTGTCGAATCGTGGGTCCATCTAGACAGGTTCCTCCCTGGGTCCGACACGACCCCTCCGCCGCGGAACCATAACGCCCCGGGCGTGGGGTTGCGACCCCAATCTTGCGCGGGCAGGGGTGGACGATCCCGCGCCGAATTCCGGCTTCATGCCCCACGTCGGCGTTCTCAAACCCACCGAGCTCTCATTCGTGCGCTCGAGCATGAAGGCGCTGGAGGAACATCGGCGCGGCTGCGCCCAGTGCCGCCGGACGCCGCTCGTGGGCGAGACGGTGTACCTGTTCGGCGAGGACATGGTCTGCGAGCTGTGCCGGCGCCTGCGGACCGATCAGCCCGAGCGCTCCGAGGTCGTGCACTCCGCGGAATACGAGCTGACGGTGAAACGGCGCTCCGCTGCGTAGAATCCGCGTCCGAATGGACCCGGTCAGCAAGCACGTCATCATCGGCCGCCCTCGTGAAGAGGTCTTCGACTACCTGGCGGACATCGCCAACCACCAGGAGTTCTCCGACCACTATCTGAAGGAGTGGCGGCTGACGCGGATCGAGTCCGTCGGCCGCGGCGCCGGGGCCCGGTTCAAGATCGACGCGCCGCTGGACCGCTTCGGCTGGGGCGACATGACGTTCATCGAGGTCGACCGGCCGCGCAAGATCGTCGCCGCCGGGCGCGCGGGCAAGTTCAACCGCAAGAAGACGTGGACGACCTGGACGCTCGAGCCGGCGGGCGACGGCACGCGCGTGGAGGTCTCGACCGAGTCCGATGCGCCGCTGCCGACCGACAAGTTCATGGAGGCCGTGACCGGGCGCCGCGGGTGGATGAAGCGCGGGCTCGGCAAGGCCCTGCGGCGCATGCAGTCGATCCTCGAGGAGGACATCGATCGCGGCAAGCGCGCCTCCGTGGGCGGGCTGTAACCTCCGCCGTCGATGTTGCGCAAGCTGTTTCTGCTCCTCGCCGTCGCCACGCTGGTCGCGGGCTGCGGGAACAAGACCGAGGAGGCCGTCGAGGCCGAGACCGAGGGCATCTACCTCGAGGCCGGCGGCCTCACCTACCAGGTCCAGCTCTCGCGCTTCCTCAACCCCGGCAACGTGGACGACTTCCAGTACCTGATGGGGCTCCCGGAAGGGATCAACCGTGAGCTGCCGGGCGACGAGATCTGGTTCGGCGTCTGGATGCGGGTCAAGAACTACTCCGACGAGACGCTCACGCCCACGACCGACTTCACGATCGTGGACACGCAGGAGAACGAGTTCCGCCCGGTGCCCCTGGACAGGGCCTCGAACCCGTTCGTCTACGAGCCGCTTCCGCTGCAGCACGCCCAGGTGCTGCCGACGCCCGACTCGGCCGCCGCGAGCGGGCCGATCCAGGGCTCGCTGATCCTCTTCCGGCTCAAGACCGACTCGCTGGTCAACCGCCCGCTCAAGCTCGAGATCGTCCCGGGCGGCGGCGAAGAGACCTACGTCGTCGACATCGACCTCTAGTCGAGCGCCGCCTTCAGCACTGAGCCGGCCGCGGGCGCGGCCGTGTCGCCGCCCGTGCCCTGGCCGACGAGCATCACCGCGACCGCGACCTTCGGCTCGCGGTAGGGGGCGAACGCGACGAACCAGGCGTCGGTGTCGGTCGTGTCGTCCTCCGGCGGCGGCTGGGAGGGATCGGTGACCTCCGGCGGCGGCTCCTCGCGGACGGTCGTGCGCAGCTCGGCCGTGCCGGTCTTGCCCGCGACGGCGTAGCCGGGGATCGCGGCCAGGCCGCCGGTGCCGTCCTCGACCACGGTGCGCATGTAGCTCTTGATCGTGCGCGCGGCCGAGCGCGTCGTGGCGCGCACGCGCTGCGGGTCCGAGCCGCGCAGCAGCGTCGGCAGCGGGCGCTGCCCGTCGGCGCCGATCGTGGCGCCGACGAGCGCCATCTGCAGCGGCGTCGCCAGCACCTTGCCCTGCCCGATCGCGGACGAGCCGACCGCCAGGTCGTCGCCGATCTCGGCCGCGGCGGGGATCGTCGAGCGGGCGGCGCCGGCCAGCCCGGGATCGGCGTTGAAGCCGAAGCGCTCGGCGGATTCGACGAGCTTGGGCGCGCCGAGCTCGGCTCCGAGCGGGGCGAACACCGAGTTGCACGAGTGCGCGAACGAGTTGCGCAGCGAGCCGCCGCAGGACTCGCCGTTGGCGTTCTGCAGCTCGACGCCCTCGATCGTCGCCGCCGTCTGCACCGGGAAGGTCTCCGAGCGCTTGACGACCTTGTTCTCGAGTGCGCCCGCGAGCGTGATGATCTTGAACGTGGAGCCCGGCGGCTGCGGTGCGGACTGCGCGATCCCGGCCAGCGCGAGTACCTCGCCGTCGTTCGGTCGCACGACCGCGATCCCGCCGTAGCGGCCGGCGAGCGCGTCGACCGCGGCCTGCTGGATCTTGGGGTCGATCGTCGCGCGCACCGAGCGCCCCGGCTTGGGCTGCGTACGCGCCAGCACGCGGTTCCCGGCGAACAGCGTGCCGCCGGGGGTGCCGGTCAGCCGCTCGTCGAACTCGCGCTCGAGCCCGGTCAGCCCGACCGTCGCGCCGGCGGGCACACCGCGGCGCTCGAGCTCGGCCGCGCGCTCCTTCGGGGCGGGCCCGACGGTCCCGGTGAGATCCGAGGCGATCTGTCCGAGCTCGGACGCGCGCTCGGGTCCCTCGGCCAACGGGGTGCCGTCGCGGGCCTCGATCGTCGCCCGCGGCGGGCAGCGAGGTCTCGCGCCGCAGCTTCTCCCCGCGGCGCAGCCCGGGGTACACGAGCTCGGCGGTCCAGTCGACTCCCGGGCCGGCGTCCTCGCGCTCGCCGGTGGGGACGCTGAGCGTCCCGCGCAGCGTGCCGAAGATCCGGGTCTGGAGCGCGATCGGCACCGTGCCGTCCTCGCGCACGCGGCCCGCGCGCACCTTCTCGAGCGTGAGCGCCTCGGCGGCGTCCTCGTACGTGCGTTGCAGGCGTTCCGGCGATGTCCGGCGGCGCGCGTCGTCCGACAGCAGGGCGTACATCGCGCGCGTGTCGCCGCGCTCCCAGGCGGTGACGTAGGCCTCGGCCGTCTTGCGCTCGGCCGGCACGTGGGCGGCCCCGGTGGCGGCCCCGGCGATCAACGCGATCACGCCCGCCGCGGCCAACGGGGCGAAGCGCCGCGGGTTGGCGACGGGCTGGCGGGGGCGGCGGCGCTGCTGGGTCACCGACTCTGACTTTAGGACGCCGCCGGTACGCTCGGATGCCGTGACCGGCATCGACTGGCTGATCATAGGCGTCGTCGTGCTGCTCGCCCTCTTCGGCTGGGCGCAGGGATTCGTGTCCGGCGCGCTGGCGCTGGTGGGCTTCGCGATCGGTGCCTGGCTGGGGACGCGGATCGGCCCGCTGTTCCTCGACGACGGCCGCCGTTCGCCGTGGTCCCCGGCCTTCGGGCTGGTCGGGGCGCTGATCGCGGGCATGATCCTCGCGCTCGGGTTCGAGGGCGTCGGCTCGCGCTTACGGGGCCGGGTGAAATCGCCCACCGCGACCGCCGCCGACGGCTTCGCCGGGGCGGTGCTGACCGGCTGCGTCGGGCTCGGGATCGCCTGGGTGCTCGGCGCGCTGGCGCTCGCCAACGGCGGCGAGGCGCGGCGCGAGGTCCAGCGCTCGACGATCCTCCAGCACCTGAACGCGGCGCTGCCGCCGTCGAGCGGGCTGATCGAGGCGCTGGCGCGGCTCGATCCCTTCCCGCGGATCGACGAGCCGGCGGCGCGCGTGCCGCCGCCGTCGGCGAGCATCGCGCGCGCCGCGGCGGTCGAGGCCGCCGAGGGCTCGGTGGTCAAGATCCTCGGCAACGCCTGCGGCCTCGGCGTCGAGGGCTCGGGGTGGGTCGCGGGTGACGAGCTGGTGGTCACGAACGCGCACGTCGTCGCGGGTCAGGAGGACACGCGCGTGCTGCTGCGCGGCCGCCAGCCAGGGCTGGACGCGCGCGCGGTCGCGTTCGACTCGCGCAACGACCTGGCGGTCCTGCGCGTGCCCGGCCTGGAGGCGGACGCGCTGACGCTCGCGGACTCGCCGCGCTCGGGCACGTCGGCGGCGATCCTCGGGTTTCCCGGCAACGGGCCCTACGACGTGCGCGCGGCGCGGCTCGGGCGCACGCGCGAGGTGATCACCCAGGACGCGTACGGGCAGGGGCCGGTGCGCCGATCGATCACGTCGCTGCGCGGCGCGGTGCGCTCCGGCAACTCCGGCGGGCCGATGGTGGACTCGGACGGCGAGGTCGTGACCACGATCTTCGCGGCCACCACCAGCGGCCCGCGCGGCGGCTTCGGCGTGCCGAACGAGATCGTCCGGCGGGCGCTCGACCAGGCCGCGCGTTCTGACGGCGTGTCGACAGGAGCGTGCACGGGGTAGCGCTAGTCTCCCGGGCCGCATGGGCAAGACACTCGTCATCGCCGAGAAGCCGTCCGTCGGCCGCGACCTGACGAAGGCGCTGCCGGGCGCGTTCGCCAAGCACGAGGGCTATCTGGAGTCCGACACGCACGTCGTCACGTGGGCCGTCGGGCATCTCGTGCAGCTGGCCGAGCCCGACGAGTACGACGCCAAGTACAAGAAGTGGCGCATGGCCGATCTGCCGATCGTGCCCGACCGCTTCAAGCTCGTCGTCCGCGACGAGCGCTCGCGCAAGCAGATGACGGTCATCACGCGGATGTTGAAGCGCGACGACGTGGACGAGGTCATCAACGCCTGTGACGCCGGCCGCGAAGGCGAGCTGATCTTCGCGTGGACGTTCGAGAAGGCGGGGGCGAAGAAGCCGGTCCGGCGCCTGTGGCTGTCGTCGATGACGTCGGCGGCGATCCGGTCGGCGTTCGGCGCGTTGCGTCCGGCGTCGGAGTTCGAGTTGCTCGAGCAGGCCGCGCGGTCGCGCTCGGAGGCGGACTGGATCGTGGGCATGAACGCCACGCGGGCGGCGACGATCCGGCTGCGTTCCTCCTTCGACGGCGCCGTCTCGCTGGGGCGCGTGCAGACGCCGACGCTGGCGATCATCGCGCGCCGCGAGGAGGAGATCCGCGCGTTCGTGCCGGAGCCGTACTGGCTCGTCGACGCGACCTTCGAGACCGTCGACGACCCGCGCAGCTATGACGGCCGCTACCACGCGGGCTCACAGCCGCGGCTGGCCTCGGCGGAGGAGGCTTCGGCGATCGTCGAGGCGGTGCGCGGCGGATCGGGCACGATCACCAAGCTCGAGAAGACCAAGCGCAGCGAGAAGGCGCCGCTGCTGTACGACCTGACGTCGCTGCAGCGCGAGGCCAACACGCGCTTCGGGTTCTCGGCCCGGCGCACGCTGGCGGCGGCGCAGCGGCTCTACGAGGAGCACAAGCTGCTCACGTATCCGCGCACGAACTCGCGCTTCCTGCCGTCGGACATGATCGGCGAGATCAAGCCGATCGCTTCGTCTGGTCGGGACGCACGCGGAGTACGCGCGGGCCGCGGCTTACGTCACGGGGTTGGATGTCCTGCCGCTGGGGCGTGTGATCAACGACGCCAAGGTCACCGACCACCACGCGATCATCCCCACCAACTCGCAGCAGCGGGTGGACAAGCTCTCCGACGACGACCGGCGCGTGTACGACATGGTCGTCCGGCGCTTTTTGGCCGTCTTCCATCCGGACGCGGTGTTCGAGAACACGCGGCTCGAGACGACCGTGGTCTCGACATGTCTTCCGGACGACCGGGCGTGTGCTGCTGGAGGCCGGCTGGCGCGGCGTCTACGGCGAGGGTCTCGAGGAGCGGGCTTCGGACTCCGACGAGGGCGCGGCCCAGACGCTCCCGCGCTTGGTCGCAGGGCGAGAACGTGTCCGTGCTCGAGGTGGCGTCGGAGGAGAAGATCACGCAGCCGCCGCGGCGCTACTCCGACGCGTCGCTGCTCGGGGCGATGGAGACCGCGGGCAAGCTCGTCGACGACGACGAACTGCGCGAGGCGATGAAGGACTCGGGCATCGGCACGCCGGCCACGCGCGCCGCGATCATCGAGCGCCTGATCGACGTCGGCTACGTCGAGCGCGACGGCCGCTCGCTGGTGGCGACCGAGAAAGGGCTCGGCGTGGTCCGGCTGCTCGACGACCACGCGCTGACCTCGCCGTCGCTGACCGGCGACTGGGAGCAGCGGCTGGGGCGGATCGAGCAGGGCTCGGAGGCGCGCGAGCGCTTCATGGCCGACATCGCCGAGTTCGCCGGCGCGACGGTCACGACTTTGGACGAGAAGCTCAAGGAGGTGCGGATCCCGCGCGCCAACCTCGGGCCCTGCCCGGTCTGCGGGCACGACATCGTCGAGAACCGCAAGGGCTTCTCCTGCTGGTCGCGCGAGGATCCCGGGTGCGGGTTCGTGATCTGGAAGAACAAGGCGGGCAAGACCCTGGCGCCGGCCGTCGCCCGCGAGCTGATCGCCCGCGGGCGCACCGAGAAGGCCGTCACCGGCTTCAAGGGCCGCTCCGGCCGCTCGTTCCGCGCTCGCCTGGCGTTGCTGCAGACCGACGAGGGTCGCTGGCGCGTCGAGTTCGACGAGCCCTGGGCCCGCGAGGGCGCCAAGCCGCCCGAGGGCGACGACGCGGCCGCCGCCGCCGCAGTTTCGTCGCAATCAGAAGCCGCTTAAGTCACAAACGCGTCTTGTTCCGTTGCGGGTGGGGGCGCGAACCTCCCCGCATGTCCGGCGAGTGGTCGAGAATAGCGCCGTAGGGCACGTTACAGCGACCACTCCCGGCCGATCGAGCGGTCGCGCGGCTCGCGGCGAGGCAGTGGGGCGTCGTCACCCGCCGCGAGCTGCTCGAGTGCGGGCTTGACCGCCGGAAGCGATCCGTGTCCGCGTGCAGGCGGGGCAACCTCCACCCCCTTTATCGCGGGGTGTTTCGCTGTCGGCCACCACAACATCCCGATCGAAGGCCACTGGCTTGCCGCCGTGAAGGCATGCGGAATCCTCGCCGTCTTGTCCCACTACGCCGCCGCCGCGCTCCACGAGCTCGTCAAGTGGGACGGCCGCCCGATCGACATCACCGCCCCGTCGAAGCACCAGCCACCCGCGGATCACGGCGCACCGCAGCAACCACATCGAGCGCACGATCCACAAGGGCATCCCCGTCACCCCGAAGCTCCGCACGGTGATCGACCTCGCCAAGGCCGCCGACGATCGCACCGTCAAACGCGCCCTCCGCCAAGCGCGGTTCAGCCCCGCCGAGCTCGCCCAACTCCCCGAACGCATCCTCGCCCTCGGCGCCGTCCCGACGGTGAGCCCGCTCGAGGACACCGCGTTCGACGTCGTCGTCAAGGGCGGGCTCCAGCCGCCGTCCGAGGTCAACGCGCCGTACCGGCTCGCGACGCGGACGGTCTATCCCGACCTCCGCTGGCCGGAGCTGCGGCTGATCGTCGAGGTCGACAGCCGCGAGTGGCACGACGACCCGCTCGCGCGCCTGGACGACGCGAGCCGCCAGGCCGAGCTCGAAGCCGCCGGCGAGCGCGTCATCCGCGTCACCGGCGCGCAACTCAAGCGGCCGCGGCTGTTCCTCGCTCGCCTACGCGCCGCGGGTGTGCCCGAGCGGCTAGAGACGTCGGCTCGGCGTCGGCCGAGCGCGACGCGCGCCGGTCGTCGCGCGGCGCGGGAAGCTGGGCGCGGGTGCTCGGCGGGTGCAGGAACGCGTTCCAGAGCGCGGAGATGCCCTGCACCATCGCGACCACGACCTCGGCGAACGGCGAGATCGCGTTCGCGGCCAGGTCGTCCGCGGTCACGGTCTTGACCTCCGGCGGGAGCCCGGGCCCCTCGCCGTGCGTCCACGTCACGTACAGCTCATGGCTGCCGACCACGTGCGCCAACTCGGTGGCGAGCGCGACGTCCGTGTCGGTGTGGGCGGCGGGGAGGTGCAGGGTCGGCATCAGTGCCTCCGGAGAGGGCTCGTTGGACTGGATCTCAGGGTCGCAACTCTTAACGTCGCACGCTGTCGGATATTCGTCCAGAGCACGGTCGCTGTCATTCCAGCCGGTCCTCGCGCGACCCTATGGAGCCGCTCATGCCTCTGACGCTGATCACCGGTCCGGCCAACGCCGCCAAGGCGGGCGCCGTGCTCGAGCGCCTGCGCGCCGCGCTGTCGCGTGGGCCCGTGCTCGTCGTCCCGACGGCGGCCGACGCCGAGCACTACGCCCGCGAGCTCGCCGGCGCCGGCGTCGTGTTCGGCGCCGAGGTCACGACGTTCCCGCGTCTGATCGCGGACATCGCGCGCACGGCCGGCGTCGGCGGGCGCCCGCTCGGGAGGCTCGCGCGGGGGAGGGTGGTGCGCGCCGCGATCGCCGACGTCGAGTTGCGCGCGCTCGCCGCCTCGGCCGCCGGCCCGGGTTTCGCGGACGCGCTCGGCGACCTGTTCGCGGAGCTTCAGCGCTCGCTCGCTTCGCCGGGACGGTTCGGCGCCGCGGTCCGCGCCTGGCGCGAGGCCGGGACCGCGCCGCCGCACGCCGGCGAGCTCGCCGCCCTGTACTCCGCCTACCACCGGCGCCTCGAGGCGCTCGGCGCGGTCGATCCCGACGGGCTCGCCCGCGCGGCCCTGGACGGGCTGCGGGAGGCCTGGGACGGGCGGCCGCTGCTGCTGTACGGCTTCGACGACCTGACGCCCGCCCAGCTCGACCTGGTCGAGACGCTCGTCCGCCACACCGACACCGCCGTCACCGTCGCGCTCACGTACGAGCCGGGCCGCGCCGCGCTCGCCGGCAGCGCGGCGACGGTCGAGCTGCTCAAGCCGCTCGCGAGCGAGCATGTGCTGCTCGAGGCCCGCTCCGAGCACTACGCGCCGAGCGCCCGCGGCGCGCTCCACCACCTCGAGCGCTCGCTGTTCGAGCCCGACCCGACGCAGGTGGCACCCAACGGCGCCGTCCGGCTGCTCGAGGCCGGCGGCGAGCGCGCCGAGGCCGAGCTCGTCGGAGCGTCGATCCTGGAGCTCCTGCGCGACGGCATGGCCCCCGAGGACATCGCGGTCCTCGTCCGCTCGAACGCCGAGCTGTTCGCCCAGGTGCTCGAGGGCTACGCGATCCCCGTCGCCCACGAGCGCCGCACCCCGTTCGCCCACACCCGCCTCGGCACGGGCCTGCTCGCGTTCGCCCGGGCAGCGCTCGGCGGGGGCACCGCGATGGACGTCGTGACCTGGCTGCGGACGCCCGGCAAGCTCACCGGCGACGCGACGTCGTCGGGCGACACGGCGCTGCGAGCCGACGCATCGCTCGGCGAGCCGGCGCAGCGCGACAAGGCCGCGAGGGGCGGACTGGCGTCGTCGCCGGCCGACTCGCGGCCGCGGTCCGTCGCGCCGCTGGCCTCGCCGGCGCCGTCGGTGGCGCCGCCTCCCTCACCGGCGCAGTTCGTCCCTGCAGGCGGCGTCGAGCCGCCGGGCGCGCGCGAGCCGCCCTCACCGGCGCAGTTCGTCCCGCCGAGCGACGCCGCTTCTCTGCCACCGGCGCCGCCCACACCGAGCGCCGACCGCCTCGAGGTCGCGATCCGCCGCTCCGAGGGCCGCACGGCCCGCGATGCCCGCTACCACTGGACGAAGCTCGGCGGCCGCGACCTCACGGAGCTCGACGCGCTCGCCACCGCCGCCGACGAGCCCGAGACGTTCCTCGCGGCCCTGCTCGCCGAGGCCGAGGCGATCTGGACCGCGCCGCACGTCCGCAAGGCCGACGTGCTGGACGCCGACGCCGAGGCCGACGCCCGCGCCGCCCGGGCACTGCGGACCGCCGTCAAGGAGCTGCTCCGCCTGCATGAAAAGGACCCCGCCCTCGTCGGCGACGTCCACGACATCCTGCAGGCGCTGGCCGGGACCGAGGTGCGCGAGCCGGTGAGCGACGCCGCGCCCGGCGTACTGCTCGCCGACCCGCTCGCGATCCGCGCCCGCCGCTTCCGTGCGCTCTTCGTGTGCGGCCTGCAGGAGGGCGAGCTCCCGCGCCGCCCGCAGGGTGAGCCGTTCCTCGACGACGACTCGCGAGCCGCGCTGGCGATCGCCTCCGGGCTCGTGCTGCCGCGCCACGAGGCGACGCTCCCGCGTGAGCGCTCGCTCTTCTACGCCTGCGTCTCGCGGCCCGAGGAGGCGCTGTTCCTGTCCTTCCGCAGCTCCGACGAGGAGGGCGGTCCGCAGCAGCCGTCGCCGTTCCTGGACGACGTGCGGGCGCTCTTCACCGACGAGCTGTGGGATGACCGCGGCCGGCGGCTGCTGGCCGAGATCACGTGGAAGCCGGGCGAGGCGCCGACGCCCCACGAGCTCCGCCGCGCGCAGGCGGCGGGCGCCGACGGCGCTGCGCCGGCGCCGCTGGCCGCGCCCGCGGCCCCCGATGTCCTGCGGCTGCTCGAGGCCCGCGACCGTGAGTCCGCGCGCGGGCTGGAAACGTTCGCGACCTGCCCCGTCAAGTGGCTGATCGAGAACGTCCTGCGGCCCGGGCCGGTCGATCCCGACCCTGAAGCCGTCCGCAAGGGCTCGCACGCCCACGCCGTCCTCGAGGCGACGCTGCGCGGCCTGAGGGCCCGCACGGGGTCGGCGCGCTTGACGCCGGACACGCTGCCCGCCGCGCTGGAGGCGCTCCACGCCGCGATCGCCGAGCTCTCCGCCGCCCAGCGCACGACGCCCGCCAAGGCGGCGGCGCGCGCGCTCGAGGTCGACCTCGAGCGCTACATCCGCCACGAGGCGACGACCGGCGCCGGCTACGAGCCGGACCAGCTCGAGTGGAGCTTCGACGCGCTGATGATCGACGGCGTCGCGGTCAGCGGCCGCGTCGACCGCATCGATCGCGACGGCGACCGCGCGATCGTGCGCGACTACAAGGGCCGCACCGTCTACGCCGGGGCGCGCTGGGCCGAGGACGGGCGGATCCAGGCCGCGCTGTACGCGCTCGCGGTCCGCGAGCAGCTCGGGCTCGACGTCGTCGGCGCGCTCTATCAGCCGATCGGCAGCGCCGACCAGCGCCCGCGCGGCATCGTTCGCGACGACGTCCCGGGCCGCTACGTGAACGGCGACGTCAGCGACGGCGAGACGCTCGACGAGCGGCTGGCGGCGTCACGCGAGATCGCCGCGAAGGCCGCCGCCGACCTTCGCGCCGGCCGCATCGAGCCGTGTCCCGACCGCTGCGCCTACAACGGCGGCTGTGCCCACCCCGGGATCTGCCGCGCGGGATGACGCCCCCGGCCTTCACGCCCCAGCAGCGCGCGGCGATCGACGCCCGCACCGGCTCGTCCCTGCTCGCGGCCAACGCCGGCTCCGGCAAGACCGCGGTGATGGTCGAGCGGATCGCGGCCGCGGTGCGCGACGACGGCGTGCCCGTCAGCGGCATCCTCGCGCTGACCTTCACCGAGAAGGCGGCGGGTGAGCTCGCCGAGCGCCTGCGCCGCCGGCTGATCGAGCTCGGCGAGACCGAGCACGCCCGCGCCGTCGACGGCGCCTGGATCGGCACGATCCACGGGTTCTGCGCGCGCCTCTTGCGCTCCCAGCCGCTCGCCGCCGGGCTGGACCCGCGCTTCGAGGTGCTCGAGCAGCCCGCGGCCGAACGCCTCGCGGGCGCCGCCTACGACCGCGCGCTCGAGGGCTGGGCACGCGCGGCCGGAGCGGACGCCGTCGACCTCGCGGCCTCGTACGGGCCGGCGCTGCGCGAGCTGATCCTCGACACGTACGCGACGCTGCGCGCCCGCGGCCACGCCCGCCCGCGGCTGGTCATCCCACCGCCCACGCCGCAGCCGGACCCGTCCGCGCTCGCCGCCGCCCGCGAGGCCGCGCTCCGCGACCTCTTCCTGGCCGGAGCCGGCGCCCGCGTGACCGCGGCGAGGGACGCGCTGGAGGTGTGCGGCGAGCTGTTGGCCGCCGAGGGTGGCGAGACCGCACGGGGAAGCGGCGAGGGTGCGGCGGGAGCGGCGAGGTCGCGGCGGGCGGCGAGGGCGCGGGCGGGGGCGGCGCGGCCGCGACGCGCGTCCCCTGGCCCGGCGCTCTCAGCGCCGCCGAGCTCAAGGTGGCGCGAAGGCGCTCACCTCCGGCCCGTGCGAGGCGTATCGCACGGCCTGGCGCGAGTATCGCGCCGCGTGCGCGGACTTCCACGCCCGCACCGCGCTCACGCTCCTCGACGCCCTGCTCGACCGCTTCGGCGCCGCCTACGACCAGGCCAAGGCCGAGCGCGCGGCAGTCGACTTCGACGACCTCGAGCTGCGCGCCCGCAAGGTGCTCGAGGACGCGAAGGCCCGTCAACGCTGGGCCGAGCGCTTCGAGCTGATCATGATCGACGAGTTCCAGGACACGAATGCCGTCCAGCTCGGGATCCTGGAGGCGCTGGAGCGCGACAACCTGTTCGCGGTCGGCGACGAGTTCCAGTCGATCTACCGCTTCCGGCACGCCGACGTGACGATCTTCCGCGACCGCGCCAAGGCGCTCGGCCCGCCCAACGTGCGCAACCTCGCGGTCAACTTCCGCTCCGAGGAGGAGCTGCTCGACGTCCTCAACGCCGGCTTCGCGCCCGAGCTCGGCCCTCGGTTCACGCCGCTGAGAGCCGGTCGCAAAGCGATCCCGCAGGACCGCCACGGCGCGCTGCGGCTGTTCGCGCTCGACCCGCCCGCCGGCCCGCCGCACGTCGAGCTCTACGTCACCGGCACCCAGGGCTGGGACAACCATGAGCTCGGCCTGGCCCAGGGCGGCGACCAGCCCTGGCGCCGCGCCGAGGCGCGCCTGATCGCCGACCGCCTGCGCACGGAGTACGAAGGCGGACGGCGCGCCGGCGACATCGTCGTGCTCGTCCGCGCGACGACGTCGCTGCGACTGCTCGAGGAGGCGCTCGAGGAGCAGGGCGTCCCGACCTACGTCGTCGGCGGCCGCGGGTACTGGTCGCAGGAGCAGGTCCGCGACGGCCTGGCCTGGCTGCGCGTGCTCGCCAACCCGCACGACGAGGAGGCGCTGCTGACCGTCCTGTCCTCGCCGTTCCACGGCGCGGGCACCGACGAGCTCGTCCGCCTGAGCGAGGACGGCCGCGCTCGCGGCAGCCTCTGGGCCGCACTCCAGGCCACGCACAGCCCGGTCGCCGAGTTGCTGCAAAGCGAACGACAACGCGCCCAGCGCGCCCCGCTCGAAGTGCTGCTCGAGCACGCGATCGTCGCCACGGGCTACGACCTCGCGATCCTCGCCCGCCCCGGCGGCGACCGGCGGCTCGCGAACCTGCGCAAGCTGATGCGGCTCGCGGGCGAGTACGAGCGCGCCGAGGGCCGCGACCTGCGCGGCTTCATCGCCGACGCCCAGGCCCGCGACCTCGCCGAGGCCAGGGAGGGCGAGGCCGCGCTCGAGTCCGAGGGCCTGGACGCGGTCCGGCTGATGACGATCCACCGCGCCAAGGGCCTCGAGTTCCCGGTCGTGTGCCTCGCCGACCTCGGCCGCAAGGCGGGCGGCAGCCGCTCGCCGCTGCTGGTCGGCGACGACGGCACCGCCGGGTTGCGGCTGGCGCCGCTCGGCGGCGGCGACACGATCCCCACGACGGCGTGGGAGCGCCTCAACGCCGCCGAGCTCGAAGCCGAGGCCGAGGAGGAGCGGCGCCTGTTCTACGTCGCCATGACCCGCGCGAAGGAGCTGCTGATCCTCTCCGGCGGCACCGACGTCGCGAAGTGGCCGACGTCCCGTCCCGGCGGCCCGCCGATCGACTGGATCGTCCCCGCGATCGCCGGCAGGACCCTCAACAGCGACGAGGAGCTGATCACGCGCGAATGGGACGGTCGTCACGCCCGCGTGCTGGCGAAGCTCAACACCCCCGAGAGCGGCGTGCTGCCCGACCGGGCCCTCCACGCCCGCCCGCGCGCGCGCCGTGCGGCGCCCACGACGGCGCTGCCGGTCAAGCCGGCGTTCGTCCCGCCGCGGCCCGCCCGCGGCCGGCCGATGCCGCAGCGGCTGTCGTATTCGCAGCTGAGCGACTACGGCCGCTGCGGCTACCGCTTCTACCTGCGGCGCGTCCTCGGACTCCCCGACGTCGACCCACCTCCACCTGAAGTCGAGCCTGAGACATTACGTCGGCATCGACCCGCGGACGCGCGGCTCGATCGTCCACGCCGCGCTGGAGCGGCTCGACTTCGACAGCGCCTCGCGCACCCGATCCCGAGACGGTGCGCGAGCTGACGCACATCGAGCTCCGCGACGACGAGGTCGAGGAGATCCGCGCGTTCGTCACCGCCTTCACCGACTCACCGCTGCGCGAGCGGCTGACGAACGCGACCCGCGTCACGCGCGAGGCCTGGTTCGCCTACGCGCTCGAGCCCGACGGCTCCGGCCCGCTCGTGCGCGGGATCGTCGACGTGCTGGCGCAGGAGGCCGACGGCGCGCAGCTCGTCGTCGACTACAAGACCGACCACGTGCCCGACGACACCACGCCGGCCGACTACATCGCGCGCAACTACGCCACCCAGCGACTCGTGTACGCGCTGGCGGCCCTGCGCGCCGGCGCCCCGCGCGTCGAAGTCGCCTACTGCCTGCTCGAACGGCCCGACGAGCCGGTCACCACGACCTACACGGCCCACGAGGCACCCGAGCTCGCGAGCGCGCTCGAGGACCTCGCACAAGGGCTGCTCCAGCACCGCTACGACGTCACGGACACGCCCCACCGCGAGCTGTGCGGCGACTGCCCCGGGCGCAAGGCGCTCTGCAGCCACCCGCAGAGCGCGACGCTCAGGCCTCCGCCGGCTCCTTGGCCGGGAGCACCGGTCCGTCATACGACTCCGGCAGGTACTTCGAGCGCCGCAGGTCCACCACCGCGTTGAGCTCGGCCCAACAGAACGCCAGATTCGTCACCCACAGCCAGACGAGCACGATGCCCGCTCCCACCGAACAGTCGGATCTCGAGGTCGCGATCGTCGCGGTCAGAGCCGCGGCGGACGCGGCCCAGCACGCGCGCGCCGAGCCGCTGCGCGCCCGCGCCAAGAGCGTCAGCGCCGACCTCGTCACCGACGCCGACGCGCGCGCCGAGGCCGCCGCCGTGCAGGTCCTGCGCGAGCACCGCCCCGACGACGCGATCGAAGGCGAAGAGGGCGCGGACCACAAGGGCTCGGGCCGCCGCCGCTGGTGGGTCGACGGCATCGACGGCACGGTCGCCTTCGCCTCCGGGATCGCGAGCTGGTGCAGCGCGGTCGCGCTCGAGGACGAGCACGGGCCGCTCGCCTCGGCGGTCTACGACCCGGCGGGCGACGAGCTGCACACCGCCGCCCGCGGCCAGGGCGCCGCCACGCACGTGCGCGAGCCGGGCTCGCTCGCCCAGGCCCACGTCGCCGCCTTCTTCCGCCAGGACCGGCTCGTCAAGCCCGGCGTGCGCGAGACCGCGCACCGGATCCTCGACGCGGCCGGGCTGATCCGCCACGCCGGCCCCGGCACGCTCGAGCTGGCCTGGGTCGCCGCCGGACGCCTCGACGCCTGGATCCAGCCCGACACCGACCCCTGGGACTGGTTCCCGGGCGCGCTGCTCGTGACCGAGGCCGGCGGCACGCGCCACGGTGATCGAGCGGGAGACGCGCTGGCACATCGCGGGCTCGTCAATCGTGGTTGACGAGCTGGTCGCCCTGATTGCTTAACGCTTCGGCAGCAGCGGATGCCCGTCGAGCACCGTCTGCGCGACGTCGACCACGCGCCGCCCGCTCGAGCGGGCGGTGTCGCGCAAGAGCTCGAACGCGCGCCGCTCGTCGACCGAATGGCGCTCCATCAGGATTCCCTTGGCGCGCTCGATCACGGCACGGCGCTCCAGCGCCGACTCGAGCTGCGCAACCTTCTCGTTCAGCCGCTGCTCCTCACGATGGCGGCGCAGCGCGACCTCGATCGCCCCCTGCACGTCTTCGGGCGCCCACGAGTCGACGTAGCCCGCGATCCCCATCTCGGCCGCCTTCGCGATCGTGCGCGGGCTCTCGGCCTCGCGCACGCTCACCAGCACGGGACCGTCGGCGTACTCGACGGTCTCGGAGATCAGCGCCAGCCCGTGCTCGTCGTCACCGTCGAGCACCACGAACGCCAGGTCCGGGTCCTCGCGCGCGATCAGCTCGACCGCCTCGCGCACCGAGACCGCGAACGGCGTCACCTCGTGCCCGAGCCGGTCGAGCACGTCGCCGAGCGCGCGTAAGTCCTCCTCGCGCTCGTTGGCCAGCAAGATCCGAAGATTCTTCTCGCTCGTAGTGCCAGTGGTGTGTGTCATTTCTGAAACCTTCTTCTACACTTGCAGTGCCCCGGCCGAGACCCCGCCGGACGGAATCTCGCGTCCCTGCCACCCGGCGCGACCCTCCGCATCGAGACGAGTGTCGGGCCTTGGAGCATCTGGACGATCCCACCGTGGGCGTTAGCGCGCCGCGAGCATATCCCCCCGATTCCGAGAGTCGCGCGGCTCGCACCCGCGCCGACCGGGCGCTGCTCGAGCGCGCGCACCGGGGCGACCAGGCCGCGCGCGAACAGCTCGTGCAGCGCTTCCTGCCGCTCGCCCGCCAGCTCGCTCGACGCTACCAGCGCGGCGGCGAGCAGCTCGACGACCTGATCCAGGTCGCGTCGCTCGGACTGCTGAAGTCGATCGACCGCTTCGATCCGACGCGCGAGACCGCGTTCAGCTCCTTCGCCGTGCCGACGATCCTCGGCGAGCTCAAGCGCCACTTCCGTGACAAGGGGTGGTCGGTGCGCGTCCCGCGCGACCTCCAGGAGCTCGCGGTCCGGCTCGAGCCGACCGGAGAGCAGCTGGCGCGCGAGCTCGGCCGCGCCGCCACCCCGAACGAGCTCGCCGAGCGGCTCGGCACGACGCTCGAGCTGGTGCTCGAGGCGCGCGAGGCCGCGGGCGCCTACCGGGCCGTCTCGCTCGATCGCCCGCGCGACGACGACGACGACAGCAGCGACGGACTCTCGGGCGCCTTCGGCATCGAGGACCCGGGGTTCGGCGAGGCCGAGGACGCGGCCACCGTCCAGCGCCTCATGCGCGTTCTCAGCGACCGCGAGCGCGAGGTGCTGCGCCTGCGTTTCGAGGAGGACCTGACGCAGGCCGAGATCGGCGCGCGCATCGGCGTGTCGCAGATGCACGTGTCGCGGATCCTCCGCCAGGCGATCGTGCGGCTCCGCGAAGCCGCGACCGAAGCGTAATCTGCCGCGCCATGGAGCACTGGGACCTGCGCACGCTCGAGATCGAGCCGCATCAACCGAAGATCCTGCATTCCGCCCGCGGTGAGGCGCGGTCGATCCTGATCTACCTTCCCGCCGGCGAGGAGCTGCAGGAGCACCAGGTGCACGAACGCGCCTACGTGGTCGTGATCGACGGTGAGGTCGAGCTCGGCGGGCACACGGGCGGGCCCGGGACGGCCGTGGTCTTCGACCCCAGGGAACGGCACGCGGCGAAGGCGATCAGCGACGCGCGGCTGTTGATCGTGCTCGCCCCGTGGCCCGGGGATGGCCACCCGGGCGCACGGGACTGAGCACGTCGTCAGGAGTTGTGCTGCTCGGAGGCGAGGCCGCGCGGCTCCGCCGACGGCGCCGGCGTGCCCGGCGCGTGCAGGAGGTTCTTGACGGCGCTGATGCCGTCGACCTTGCGCGCCTCGTCGCCGAGGCGGTCGATCCAGGCCTGGTCTGAGACCTCGCCGCGCAGGTAGGCGACGCCCGCCTGGACGTCGACGGACACGTCGCCCTTGGGCGCGTCGGCGTCGCGGAAGATCTCGATGCGCACGCGATCGGCGAGTGTCGCGTCGTCCACGTCGCCCGAGCGCGTCGGCGTCACCGAGCTGGCGGCGCCCTTCACCGTGCCGGCGGCGTGCTGTGCCTGGGTCGAGACGACGGAGGCGGCGCTGGAGGCCTTGGACGTGGCCTGTTCGCGCGCCTGATTGCGGCGCTTTCGCCCGCTGTCGGGATCGAGGAAGTGCGCGGCGGCGGCGCCGGTGGCCGCGCCCAGCGCGAACGAGAACAAAGTCTTCATACCTTCACGGCTACCCAAGGGCACCCAGGTGAAACGAGCGCCTACTTGATCCGGCGGCGACGGCTCCGCCGCGGTGCCCGGCGTCGCTTGTCGTCGCTGCGCAGTCGCCGGACGACGTCGTCCGACCACTCGTGCGTGCGCAGCAGCAGGTAGCGCTGGCCGGCCAGCCGCATGTAGGCCTCGGCCTCGGTCTCCCCGCGCTCGGTCAGCCCGCCCTCTTCGAGCATGTCCGAGACCGGCACGTACTCCTGCTCGAACCAGCGCGCGGCCACTTCGCGGCGGTCGGCGAAGTGACCGCGCTCCTGCATCATCCGGAAGCCCCAGGCCTCGACCATCTCGGCCAGCCAGCCGAACTCCCACGGGTCCGAGAGCGAGATCCGCTCGCGCTGGGAGGTCGTCAGCGGCACGCGCTCCCGGAACAGCCGCTCGTGGTCCTTGAGCGGCAGCTCCGAGACGCGCAGGTCGTCCGAGAGCGGCAGCCGCGTCGTGACCTCGGTCACGTAGGCGTCGATGTCATCGCGCCCCTGGGACTTCGCCACCGACACCCGGTGGTGACCGTCGCGCACGAAGTAGAGGTCGCCGACCTTGTACAGCGACACCGGCGGCATCGCCTCGCCGCGGCGCTGAGCGGCCGCGATCCGCTCCCAGCGCGAGCGCAGCCGCTGCGAGGTCGGGCGGAAGCCGCGGTCGAAGTCGGCCGCGCGGTCGACGGTCCCGACGATGTCGTCGAGCGCGACGACCTGCAGACCCCGGTCGACCTGTCCCGTGCGCCCGAGCGCCTCCACGACCTCCTCGAACGGCAGGATCAGCGCCACGTCGCCCGGCTCACGGCGCAGCCGGCGGGCGATGTCCGACAGCAGCCGCGCCCGCCGGGCGCGGCTGAAGTCGTGCTGTGCGTCTTGCGAAGGGGAGCCGGTGCTCATCCGGCTCCGAGGCTAGCTAAGCGCCTACGGCATCGCCGTCGAGCGCGTCGTCGAGCGTCGGGACGATCGTGAAGACGCCGTCGAGCCCCGTGATCCGGAAGGTCTTGATGATCGCTTCGTTGCTGCAGACGATCGCGAGCGAGCCCTGCAGCCGGCGCAGCCGCCGGTGCGCGCCGATCAGCACGCCGAGCGACGACGAGTCGATGAAGGTCGTCTCCGTGAGGTCGACGATCACGCTGGTGCGGCCCTCGTCGATCGGCGCGGACACGCGCTGCTTGAACTCGGGAGCGGTGAAGAGGTCGATCTCTCCGGTCACCGCGATGACGTGGGTGGCGTCGTCGACGGGCCGGTCCTCGATTGAAAAAGCCATGGCCATCGCCGGATGTGATCCCCCGCGCGGGCCGATCTCAATCTAATTCGCGGCGCCCGCGTACTCGAGGCGCACGTGCAGGAACTCGCGCTCGCCCTCGGGAGCGACCCGCAGTTCGTCGGCGAGTTGCTCGATCACGTTGCCGACGCCCGGCACCGCGGCGTCGACCACCAGCGCGTCGCCGCCGCCCGGGCGCAGCGGGCCGACCCGCAGCGAGAGCGTGCGCGGGCCGGGCTCGAAGGCGACGTCGACGGTCCCGTGCAGCACGTGCGCGGGCGCCCGCGCGGCGATCAGGTCGGCGACCAGCACGGCGTCGTCGAGGCGGTCGAGCGGGAGGTCGGCGCGCGCGGCCAGCATGCCGACCACGCGGCGGAGGATCGGGCCCACGAGCGGCCCGGCGGCGATCGAGACGGTCGTCGGTGCGTCGACGCCCACCGGCTGCGCCGTCACGCGAGGTCCCCGCGGCGCTGCCGGGAGAACGTCATCGTCACGCGGCTGCCGCCGCGAGCAACGGGCTGGACGTCGACCGCCTCGGCGATCGCCTCGATCAGCGGGAGTCCGAGACCGGGCCCGCGCGTGTCCGAGCTGGTGCCGATGCCGCGCCCGCGATCGCCGACGACCACGATGATGTGCTCGTCCAGCGGCCGGAGCGATACCTCGACGGGCCCCGGGCGATCGGCGGGATAGGCATGGCGGACGACGTTGGTGCACGCCTCCGTGACCGCCAGCCGCAGGTCCTCGACGACCTCGTCGGACAGCTGCAACGCCTCGGCGAACGCGCCCAGCACATGACGGATGACGGACACGTTCTCCGGCCGGGCCGGGAGCGTGAGCTTGACGTCCGTCGCTACGCGCTCCATCACGGAGACGGCTCGGAACTCGGTCTGTGCAGGGCTGCCCATGGACGTTCTCGCGTGCTCGTACCCTTGGCGGTCTGCGCCGTAACCGTGGCCGGGGTCGAATTCTTGCCGTCCGAAGGATGACACGTCGCCGTCAGGCCACGCGCCGCAGGGACGGGTCCTCGGCGACCTGCTTGGTGGCGTTGGCGTTGGCGCACAGGTATTGGAACCCCGCCTGCAGCAGGTCGTTCCCTGCACTGGCGGCCAGCACCGCGGAAACGGTCTTGCCGGCCGCAGGAGAGTGGATGCGCAGGGCGACGAGCCCGAGGGCGCTCCAGGCGCCCATGCAGCGCGTGCAGGTCAGCAGCTCGCCCACCGCGTAGCGCAGCCGGCGGCCCTTCGGCTTGCGGCGGCGCTCGTCGACGAACGGCCGCCGCACCCAGCTCTCGACCTTCTCGTGCACGATGAGCTTGGAAAGGGCGAAGCTGGCCGCGGCCAACGCGGGCAACTCGGAGCTCGGGATCGGCGGCTTGGAGTGAGCGCTCACAGCCGTCCCGGCGAGCAGCGCGCCGTAGAGCGCCGACAGCGCCGCGTAGTCGGCGAGCTCGGTCGGGGTGTGCTCGACGGGCTCCACTTAGATCGGGCGCGGGTTGGGATCCGGCGGCAGCGGCATCGGGTCCGGCGTGGGTGACGGCGGCTGCGGGTCGGGCCCAGGCGTCGGCGGGCGGGGGTCGGGAGTCATCTCGAGACGCCTACCCAGCGCCCCTCAACGCAAACGAGGCGCCCAGGGCGCCCCGTTCACTGAGGAGGAGGGTTGTAGCGCGCAGGCCAGGAGAGTGGAGGGCATCCGGGACAACGCGACAGCTCTCAATTCCCCATGATGGTTGACGTTCAAACCAACGCCAACTCAACAATTCCGTAAGACGTCCAAAATGTCAGTGCGAGGACCGTTCACCCTCGGCTTCGCCACCGACGACCGGACGAGCGACGTCCGGGGAGTCGGCGCTGGGCGCCCCGCGGTCCGGCGGCGCACCCGTGCCGCCATGCACTTCCGCGTCCTGCCCACCGACGGTCCGGCCCTCTTCGGTTTGCTCGCCGGCGTGCTCGCTGGTATCGCCCGCGGGCGTCTCGTCGTCGCCGCCGATGATCCCCAGCGAGTTCTGATCGGCGCCCGGGTCGCCCGCGTCGGAGACGTTGCTCTTGCGGGTGGCGTTGGTGACGAGGAAGAGGACGAAGCCGGCCACGATCAGGAGCACCAGCACGGCTGCGATCACATAACCCATACAGATGCGGCTACCCGATCGCCGCGCGCGATGAAACGACGCTCCGGCTGGGTAGCGCCAATGACATGGCTGATCAACTCAAAGGCAAGACGATCGCGTTCCTGGCCGCCGAGGGCGTCGAGCAGGTCGAGCTCACCGAGCCCTGGAAGGCCGTCGAGCAGGCCGGCGGGACGCCGCAGCTGATCTCGCTGGAGGACGGCGAGGTGCAGGCCTTCAACCATCTCGACAAGGGCGACACGTTCCCGGTCGACCGCACCGTCGCGGACGCGGACGCCGCGCGACTACGACGGGCTCGTGCTGCCGGGTGGCGTCGCCAACCCGGACTTCCTGCGCTCGGACGAGGACGCCGTGTCGTTCGTCCGCGACTTCTTCAAGCAGGAGAAGCCCGTCGGCGTGATCTGCCACGGGCCGTGGACGCTGGTCGAGGCCGACGTCGTCCGCGGGCGCACGCTCACCTCCTGGCCTTCGATCAAGACCGACCTCGAGAACGCGGGCGCGACCTGGGTCGACGAGGAGGTCCACGTCGACGAGGGCCTGACCAGCTCGCGCAAGCCCGGACGACCTGCCGGCGTTCTGCGCGAAGATCGTCGAGGAGTTCGCCGAGGGCAAGCACGCGGGCCAGGCGTCGAGCGTCTCCTAGCCGTGGCCACCGCGGTCCTGGACATCGACGGCACGCTGGTCGACACGAACTACCACCACGCGGTCGCATGGTTCAGGGCCTTCCGCCAGCACGGCTTCATCCTGCCGCTGTGGCGGATCCACCGGCACATCGGGATGGGCGGCGACCAGCTCGTCGCCGCCCTCGCCGGTGAAGGCTTCGACTCGCGGCAGGGCGACGAGGTCCGTGCGGCCGAGAAGGTGCTCTACGCCGAGCTGATCGGCGAGGTCCAGCCGCTCACGGGCGCGCGCGCGTTGATGGAGGACCTCGAAGGGCTCCGGCCACACGGTCATCCTCGCCTCGTCGGCCAAGACCGAGGAGCTGGAGCACTACCTGACGCTGCTCGACGCGCGTTCGCTGGCCGACGACTGGACGGACTCCGGCGACGTCGCCCGCACCAAGCCCTCGCCCGACCTCGTGCTGGCCGCGCTCGAGAAGGCCGCAGCCGCGCCCAAGGACGCCGTGCTGATCGGCGACTCGACCTGGGACTGCCGCGCGGCGAAGACCGCCCGGGTGAAATCGATCGGGGTTCTGACCGGCGGTTTCAGCGAAGACGAGCTGCTCGACGCGGGCGCTTCGAGCGTCTTCACCTCGGTGGAGGAGCTGCGCTCGCGGCTGGAGGAGACGGTCCTGCGGGTTTGAACGCGACCTGAAGGGGTTACTCGCCCTTGCAGGCCGGCACGGGAGGCGTCCGGCACCCACCATCGACGGACGCTGCTATGGATACTCTCGAAGCTACCTCGCCGGTCGCGCTTCCTCGCTCGAGGCCGAGGCGGATCGGCTCGGTTCGAGAGGAGAAGGCCCACCCGATGACCTCCGTCCCTGCGGGACGGCCCGAAGATGGTCCCAGCCGGTCAGAGGAAGACCGTCGCCTGCTCATCCGGTATCACCGGCATGGGGACCAGGCGGCGCGCGAGCAGCTGGTGCAGCGCCTGCTGCCGCTCGCGCGGCGGATGGCGCGCCGGTACCGGCGCTCGGAGGAACCGCTCGACGACCTCGTCCAGGTCGCGACGCTCGGGCTCATCAAGGCCATCGATCGCTTCGATCCCGCGCGCGAGACCGCGTTCTCCTCCTACGCCGTGCCGACGATGCTCGGTGAGCTCAAGCGCTACTTCCGCGACAACGGCTGGGCGGTGCACGTCCCGCGCGGGATGCAGGAGCGCGTGATGCAGGTCGACAACGCCGTCAAAGACCTGTCACGGCGGCTCGGGCGCTCGCCTTCGGCCGCCGAGGTCGGGGCAGCAACTGAAGTTGACGACCGAGCAGGTGCTGGAGGCGATGGAGGCCGCGTCGGCCTACGACGCCGTTTCGCTCGAGTCCTACCGCTTCGGCGACGAGGGCGACGGCGAGACCTACGCCGAATCGATCGGCGTCGAGGACGAGCGTTTCGAGCTCGTCGAATACGGCGCGACGATCGCGCCAACTTTGCAGGCGCTGCCGGTCCGTGACCGGATCGTCCTGCACCTGCGGTTCGTCGAGGACATGACCCAGGCCGAGATCGCCGAGCGCGTCGGCGTCTCTCAGATGCACGTGTCACGCCTGATCCGGCGGGCGTTGGAGCGCCTGCGGACCGTGGCCGATCACTCAGGGTAGCTTCACTGCATCAAGCGGTTGACCCCCAGGGGGATAACCGCTTTCGGCAGTTACCCATCTGACCCGCCCCGTTTCGTTTGAAGCGGTTCTCGGAGAGGGCTTGCGGCCAATGGCCCGAGTTCTCGGCATCAACGCCGTCTTCCACGATCCCGCCGCCGCGCTCGTGGTCGACGGAGAGACCGTCGCCGCGGCCGAAGAGGAGCGCTTCTCGCGGCGCAAGCACGGCAAGTCGCCGGTCGCGTTCTCGACCTGGGAGCTGCCCGAGCAGGCGATCGCGTTCTGCCTGGCCGAGGCGGGGCTGTCCGCTCGCGAGCTCGACGCCGTCGCGTACTCCTATGACCCCTCGCTGGGCGTCCCCGCCGGCGCCGACATCACGGCGTCGGAGTGGGAAGGGCTGCGCACGCTGTACGTCGAGCGCGCGCCGCGCTTTCTCGCGACCGCGCTGGGCGGCTGGGAGGGCGACTTCCGCTTCGTGCCCCATCACGTCGCGCATGCGGCCTCGGCGACGTTCGCGTCCGGCTTCGATCCCTGCAGCGTGCTCGTGCTGGACGGCCGCGGCGAACGTGGCTCGCACCTCGCCGGTCGCTTCGAGGGCGGCGAACTGGAGGTGCTGGCGGCGCCAGGCGCTGCCGCACTCGCTCGGACTGCTCTACGAGGAGCTGACCGCGCACCTCGGCTTCCGGCGCTCGTCGGACGAGTACAAGGTGATGGCGATGGCTTCCTACGGGGAGCCGGCGTACCTGGAGGATCTGCGTTCGCTGGTCTACGCCGACGGCGTCGGCGGCTTCCGCGTCGAGCCGTTCTCGTTCGCCGACTTCGCCCCGCCGCTGCGGCCGGGCGAGGAGTTCTCGGTCGCCCACGCCGCGCTGGCGTGCTCGGTGCAGCGGCGGCTCGAGGAGGTGCTGCTCGAGCTGGCGCGCTGGCTGCACCGGCGCACCGGCCACGACGACCTCGTGCTCGCGGGCGGCGTCGCGCTGAACTGCGTGGCGAACTCGCGGATCTGGCGCGAAGGGCCGTTCGCGCGCGTCTGGGTGCAGCCGGCGTCCGGCGATTCGGGCACGGCGCTCGGGGCCGCGCTGCAGGTGGCTCACGAGCTGGGAGACCGGGTCGCGCCGATGCGCACCGCGGCGCTGGGGCGCGGGCTGGGACGACGAGGCGCTCGCCGCCGCGTTGTCGACGGCCGGCCTGGTGTTCGAGCGAGCCCGACGACATCGCCGACGCGGTCGCCGAGGTGCTGGCCGACAACGGCGTCGTCGCGTGGTTCCAGGGCCGCTCGGAGTTCGGCCCGCGCGCGCTCGGGCACCGCTCGCTGCTGGCCGACCCGCGGCGGCCCGAGAACCTCGAGAAGCTCAACGACATCAAGGGCCGCGAGCAGTTCCGGCCGGTCGCGCCGATGGTGCTCGCCGAGCGCGCCACCGAGATCTTCCGCGACGGGCCGATCCCGTCGCCGTTCATGCTCTTCACGCACGGCGTGCACGACGCGTGGCGCGAACGCATCCCGGCCGTGGTGCACGTCGACGGGACCGCGCGGATCCAGACCGTCGACCGCGCGTCGGAGCCGCTGGTGGCGCGGATGCTCGAGTGCTTCGAGGCCCGCACCGGCGTGCCCGTCGTCGTCAACACCTCGCTGAACACGGCGGGCCGGCCGATGGTCGACGACCCGCGCGATGCGCTGGAGTGCTTCGGCTCCTGCCCGGTCGACGCGCTGGCGATCGGCCCGTTCCTGCTGACGCCGCAGCGGCGTGGCGTGCGGGCGGCGCACGCACGAGGCGGTGGCGTGACGTACCAGATCGTCATCCCGACCTCCGGCCGTGCGTCGCTGGCGACGCTGCTCGACGCGATCGGCCCCGCGGACGTGATCGTCGTCGACGACCGCCGCGACCGCTCGCAGCCGCTGCTCGTCGGCAGCCGCGCGACGTCGTGGTCGTGCCCGGCCCGGCGCGCGGCCCGGCCGCCGCGCGCAACGCCGGCTGGCGGGCGGCGCGCGCCGACTGGGTCGCGTTCCTCGACGACGACGTCGTGCCGCCGCCCGGCTGGCGCGCGCGGCTCGAGGCCGACCTCGCGTCCGCGGGTCCGGACGTCGCGGCGACCCAGGGCCGGATCGTCGTGCCCGTGCCGGCGCGGCCGACCGACTGGGAGCGCAACGTCGCCGGGCTCGAGCGCGCGCAGTGGGCGACCGCGGACATGGCCTACCGGCGCGACGTCGCTCGCGGCGGTCGGCGGCTTCGACGAACGCTTCCCGCGCGCCTATCGCGAGGACGCCGACCTCGGCCTGCGCGTCACCGCCGCCGGCTGGCGGATCGTCGACGGCGAGCCGCCACGTCGTGCACCCGGTGCGTCCGGCGCCGGCCTGGGTCTCGCGTGGCCAAGCAGGCCGGCAACGCCGACGACGTGCTGATGCGGCGCATCCACGGGCGCGACTGGCGCGAGCGCGCCGGCGTCCCGCGCGGCCGCCGCCCGCGCCACCTCGCGACGGCGGCCGCCGGCCTCGGGCGCGCCTGCGTCGCGGCCGGCATCGCCGCGCGCGCCGAGCGCGGCCCGCGTCCGGCGCCGCCGCGCCGTCGCCGCGGCCGTCGTCGCCTCCCCGGCCGCGCGCGGCTCGCCGCTCCTCCTCGGGGCCGGGCTGGCTGGCGGGCACGGCCGAGCTCGCGTGGGCGCGGATCGCGCCCGGCCCGCGCACCGCTCGCGAGATCGCGACGATGGTCTGGACGAGCGTGCTGATGCCCTTCGCAGCCACGGGATGGTGGCTGCGCGAGCTGGCCGCCCCGCGGCCTCGCCCGCGGCCCGCCGCGGTCCTCTTCGACCGCGACGGCACGCTGATCGCCGACGTCCCTTACAACGGCGATCCGGCGCGCGTGGAGCCGATGCCGAGCGCGCGTGGAGGCGCTCGCTCGGCTCCGCGCCGCGGGCATCCGCACGGCGGTCGTGTCCAACCAGAGCGGGATCGCCCGCGGCATGTTCGAGCACGACGACGTGCTCGCCGTCCACGCGCGCATGGAGGAGCTGCTCGGCCCGCTCGGGCCGCTCGAGTACTGCCCGCACGGACCGTCCGACGGCTGCGGCTGCCGCAAGCCCGAGCCGGGCCTGATCGTCCGCGCCGCCGCCCGGCTCGGCGTCGACCCGCGCGACTGCGTCGTGATCGGCGACATCGGCGGCGACGTCGAGGCCGCGCGCGCCGCCGGCGCCCGCGCCGTGCTCGTGCCGACGCCGCGCACGCGTTCGGAGGAGGTCGCCGCGGCGCCCGAGTGCGCGCGCGACCTGCTCGAGGCCGTCGAGCGGCTGGTGCCGGCATGACCCACGTGCTCGCGGTGCGGCTCGACAACGACGGCGACGTCCTGCTGGCCGGCCCGGCGATCCGCGCCCTCGCCGCCGGCGCCGACCGCGTCACGCTGCTGTGCGGCCCGCGCGGCCGGCAGGCGGCCGAGCTGCTGCCCGGCGTCGACGAGGTCATCTGCTGGCGCGCGCCGTGGATCGATCCCGAGCCCGGGCCGGTCGACTCCGCCGACGTGCTCGTCCTGGCGGCGCGGCTCGCCGCGCTGGAGATCGATCGCGCGTTGATCTTCGGCTCCTTCCACCAGAGCCCGCTGCCGACCGCGCTGCTGCTGCGGCTCGCGCACGTGCCGTGGATCGGCGCGATCTCGGTCGACTACCCGGGCTCGCTGCTCGACCTGCGCCATCGCGTCTCCGACGACATCCACGAGGTCGAGCGCAACCTCTCGCTGATCCACGCCGCCGGCTTCGATCCGCCCGACGGACAATCGCCTGAAGGTCAAGGGGACCGTCCCCTTAAGGTTCGCGCTACGTGACGTCGTCGTCCATCCCGGGGCGAGCGTGCCGGCGCGGGCATGGGAGCCGGAGCGCAACGCGGAGCTCGTCGAGGCGCTCACGGCGAGCGGCCGCACGGTCGTCGTGACCGGCGGCCCGGGCGAGCGGGAGCTGACCGCGCGCGTCGCCGGCGATTCCGGCGTCGACCTCGGCGGGCGCACGACGCTCGCCGAGCTGGCCGGCGTGCTGGCGGGCGCCGACGTCGTGGTCGTCGGCAACACCGGCCCGGCGCACCTCGCGGCGGCGGTCGGCACCCCGGTCGTGTCGCTCTTCGCGCCGACCGTCCCGCCCGTGCGCTGGCGCCCGTGGGGCGTCCCGCACGAGCTGCTCTACGTGGACGTGCTGTGCGCCGGGTGTCGCGCGCGGGTCTGCCCGGTCGTCGGTCATCCGTGCCTGAAGGGCGTCGGCGTCGAGCGAGGTCGTCGACGCGGTCGAGCGCCTGGTTCGGCGGTGGCGGCATGAGGATCCTGCTCTGGCACGTGCACGGCGCGTGGACGACGGCGTTCGTCCAAGGGCGCCATGAGTACGTCGTCCCGGTGCTGCCCGACCGCGGCGCCGACGGCGTCGGCATCGCCCGGACCTACGACTGGCCGGACACGGTGACGGAGCTCTCGCCGGCCGAGCTGCGCGACGAGGACTTCGACGTCGTCGATCTTCCAGCGCCCGCACGAGCTCGAGCTGGCCCGGTCGTGGCTGGGCGAGCGCGACTGCGCGCGATCTACGTCGAGCACAACGCGCCCCAGGGCCGGATCGCCGACATGCGCCACCCCGTGGCCGACCGCGACGATCTGACGCTCGTCCACGTCACCCACTTCAACGCGCTCTTCTGGGACGCGGGAGCGACGCCGGTGCGGGTGATCGAACACGGGATCGTCGATCCGGGGCCGCTGCTATAGCGGTGAGCTCGCGCGTGCGGCCGTCGTGATCAACGAGGCGCGCCGCCGCGGCCGGGTGACCGGCACCGACCTGCTGCCGCGCTTCGGCGAGGCGGCGCCGATCGACCTCTTCGGCATGGACGCCCCCTCGCTCGGCGGCGAGGACCTGTCGCAGGCCGAACTGCACGCCGCGATGGCGCGCCGGCGCGTCTATCTGCACCCGATCCGCTGGACGTCGCTCGGCCTCTCGCTGCTGGAGGCCATGCACCTCGGGATGCCGGTCGTCGTGCTCGGCACGACCGAGGCCTACGAGGCGGTGCCGCCGGAGGCGGGCGCGATCTCGACCCGGGTCGACGTGCTCGCCGAGCGCGCTGCGGCGGCTGGTGAACGACCCCGAGGAAGCCCGCGCCCGCGGCGCCTTCGCCCGCGCGCACGTGCTCGCCCGCTACGGCCTCGAGCGCTTCCTCGCCGACTGGGACGAGCTGCTCGTCCCCGCGGAGGTGACGCGATGAGGATCGCAATGGTGTCCGAGCACGCCAGCCCGCTGGCCGTGCTCGGCGGCGTCGACGCGGGCGGCCAGAACGTGCACGTCGCCGCGCTCGCGAGCGCGCTCGCCCGCCGCGGCGACGACGTCGTCGTGCACACGCGGCGCGACGATCCCGGGCTCGCCCGCCGGGTCGAGCTGGCGCCGGGCGTCGAGGTCGACCACGTCGACGCCGGGCCGCCGACCGAGGTCCCCAAGGACGAGCTGCTCGCGCACATGGCGGCGTTCGCGGCCGATCTGCGCGAGCAGTGGCTGGACGAGCGGCCGGACGTCGTCCACACGCACTTCTGGATGTCCGCGCTGGCCGCGCTCGAGGCCAGCGACGGCCTCGGGATCCCGATCGTGCACACCTTCCACGCGCTCGGGACGGTCAAGCGCCGCCACCAGGGCGACCGCGACACGTCAGCCCGCCGCAGCGGATCGAGCTCGAGCGCTGGATCGCGCGCTCGGTCGACCGGATCGTCGCCACCTGCACCGACGAGGTCTTCGAGCTGCTGCGGATGGGCGCCGACCGGCACCGGGTCACGGTCGTCCCGTGCGGCGTCGATCTCGAGCGCTTCGACGTCGCGCGGGCCGGTCGAGCCGCGCGGGCCGCGGCCGCGGCTGCTGGCGGCGTGCCGGCTGGTCGAGCGCAAGGGCCTGGCCGACGCCGTGACCGCCCTGGCCGACGTCCCGGACGTCGAGCTGCACGTCGCGGGCGGGCCGGAGGCGGCGGCGCTGGACGCCGATCCGGAGGCGCAGCGGCTGCGCTCGCTCGCGGACCGGTCTCGGCGTCTCCGACCGGCTGGTGCTGCGCGGGCGCGTCGGGCGCGACGAGATGCCGCCGCTGCTGCGCTCCGCCGACGCCGTCGTGTGCGTGCCGTGGTACGAGCCGTTCGGGATCGTCCCGCTCGAGGCGATGGCCTGCGGCGTGCCGGTGGTGGCGACCGCGGTCGGCGGGCAGATCGACTCCGTCGTGCACGGCGTCGACCGGCGTGCACGTCCCGCCGCGCGATCCGCGCGCGCTGGCCGGCGCCCTGCGCGTCGCTGCTCGCCGATCCCGGGCGTCGCGTCGGGCTACGGCGAGGCGGCGGCGCGCGCGGGCGCAGCAGCGCTACGGCTTCGAGCGCATCGCGCGCTCCACCCGCCAGGTCTACGCGCGAGCTCGCTGACGACCGCGCGGATGCCGCGCCCGCCGGACGCGGTGCCGCTCCGTGATCGCCGCGCGCTGCCCGAGCCGGCGCCACGCGCCATCTCGACGCGCTGATGCCCGTGCTCGCCGGGCTCTACGGCGAGACGGAGCGGCTCGAGCGCTGGGGGAGCGAGCTCGCTGGCGTCCTCGGGCGCGGCGGGCGGCTGCTGGCGGTCGGCAACGGCGGCTCGGCCTGCCAGGCCCAGCATCTGACGGCGGAGCTCGTCGGCCGCTACCGCGATGACCGCGAGCCGTTCTCGGCGCTCGCGCTGTGTACCGAGATGTCGGCGCTGACCGCGATCGGCAACGACTACGGCATCGAGCACCTGTTCGCGCGCCAGGTCCGCGGGCACGGGCGGCCCGGGGACGTTCTCGTCGCGCTCTCGACCTCCGGCCGCTCGCCGAACGTGCTCGCCGCGGTCGACGGCGGCCGAGGAGGCCGGGCTGACGACCTGGGCGCCTGACCGGCCGCTCGGGCAACCCGCTGGCGTCGCTCTGCGACGACGCCCTGTGCGTCGAATCGCCGCACACCGCGACCGTGCAGGAGGTCCACCAGGTCGCGATCCACCTGATCTGCGCGGCGTTCGAAGAGGCGCTCGGATGACCCGGCTGACCGTCGTCGGCGACGCCCTGCTCGACCGCGACCTCGAGGGCCGCGCCGAGCGCCTCGCGCCCGACGCGCCGGTGCCGGTCGTCGACGCGATCGAGGCCCGCCCGCGCGCGGGCGGCGCCGGGCTGGCCGCGACGCTGGCGGCGCGCTCCGGGTTCGACGTCACGCTGATCTGCGCGCTCGGTCGCGACCTGGCGGGCGAGGAGCTCGCCTCGCTGCTCGCCGAGGCGGGCGTCACCGTCGTCGACCTCGGGCTCGACGGCGCGACGCCGGAGAAGGTCCGCGTGCTCGCGGGCGGACGGCCGGTCGTCCGGCTCGACCACGGCGGCGTCGCGCGCGGCTGCGGCCCGCTGCCGGCGGGCGCGCTCGACGGTGCGGACGCCGTGCTCGTGTCCGACTACGGCCGCGGCGTCGCCGCCGAGCCGAGCGTGCGCGCCGCCCTGCGCGTCGCTCCCGGGAGAGGTCCCGCTCGTGTGGGACCCCCACCCCAAGGGCCCCGCCCCGATCGCGGGCGCGACCCTCGTCACCCCGAACCTCAAGGAGGCGACCGCCGCCGCCGACCGCGGGCCGGCCGCCTCCGGCATCGCCTCGTCGCCGGCGCCGCCTCGCCGTCGCCCACCGCCGCCCGCGGCCGCTGCGGCCCACCGCCGCCTCGCCGTCGCCCGCCGCCGCCTCGCCGTCGCCCCCGCCGCCGCCGTCCGCCGCTCGCGCCGGCCGCCGCGACTCGTCGTCGCCCACCGCCGCCGTCGCCCGTCGCTCGCACCGCCGCCTCGTCGCCGCACGCCTCATCCCCGCTCGCCGCCGGCGAGCTCGCTGGGCGCGCCCTCGCCGCGCGCTGGCGGGCGGTGGCGGTGTGCGTGACGCTCGGGGCGCGCGGGGCGGTCATGGTCTCCGGTGACGGGCCGGCGCTCGCCGTGCCCGCGCCACGCGTCACGGGTGACCCGTGCGGCGCCGGCGACTGCTTCGCGGCGACCGCGGCGGGCCGGCTCGCCGCGGGGGCGCTGCCCGTCCGAGGCCGTGCGCGCCGCGGTCGAGGCCGCCTCGGCGTTCGTCGCCGCCGGCGGCGCCGGGGCGCGCGAGACGCCCGTCCCGCCCGGCGACGCCGCAGCGATCGCCGCGCGGGTCCGCGCCGCCGGCGGCACCGTGGTCGCGACCGGCGGCTGCTTCGACCTCCTGCACGCCGGCCACGTCCGCATGCTCGAGCAGGCGCGTGCGCTCGGCGACTGCCTCGTCGTCTGCCTGAACTCCGACGCGTCCGTGCGGCGGCTCAAGGGCGACGATCGCCCGCTCGTCGAGCAGGACGATCGCGCCGCGGTGCTTGCCGGCGCTCGGCTGCGTCGACGCCGTCGCGATCTTCGAGGAGGACGACCCGCGCGCGGTCCTGCGCACGCTGCGCCCGCACGTGTGGGCCAAGGGCGGCGACTACGCGGTGGCCGAGCTGCCGGAGGCCGAGACGCTCGCCGAGTGGGGCGGGCGCGCGGTGATCGTCCCCTACGTCGCCGGCCGCTCAACGACCCGACTGATCACGGAGGTTCTCGCTCGTGCCGTCTGACCGACCGCTCGGCACCGTCCTCGTCACCGGCGGCGCCTCGGGACTCGGCGCCGCGGTGGCCGCGGCGGTCGAGGAGGAGGGCGGCTCCGCCGTCGTCCTCGACCGCAACCCGCCGCCGAACGGCTTCGCGTTCGAGCGCGTCGACCTGGCGAACGCGCGCGAGGCCGAGGCCGCCGTCGAGCGCGCCGCGCAGCGCGCCGGCGGCCTGGACGCGATCGTGACCGCGGCCGGGACCGACGCCTGCGGTGACATCGGCGACGTCGACCCGGACGACTGGGACCGCGTCGTGCTCGTCAACCTGCTGGGCACGGCCGCGGTCGTGCGCGCCGCGCTCCCGCACCTCGAGCGCTCGCGCGGCCGCGTCGTCACCGTCGCCTCGACGCTCGGCCTGCGCGCGCTGCCCGCCGCCACCGCGTACTGCGCGAGCAAGTTCGGCGTCGTCGGCTTCACGCGCGCGCTGGCGATCGAGATGGGCGACCGCGTCGGCGTGACGATGCTGATCCCGGGCGGCATGCGGACGCACTTCTTCGACGACCGCCCGGAGAACTTCAAGCCCGCGGCCGACCAGCTCCTCAACGACCCGCGCGACGTCGCCCGCAGCGTCGTCTTCGCGCTCCGGCAGCCGCCGGGCGTCGAGCTGCGCGAGCTGCTGGTGACGCCCGCGGGCGAGCCCTCGTGGCCGTAGTCCTGGCCTATCGCGCGCTCGGCCTTGGCGACTTCCTGACCGGCGTGCCCGCACTACGCGCGCTCGCCCGCGCGTTCCCGGACCACCACCATGTGCTCGCCGCGCCCGCCGCGCTCGCGCCGCTGGCGAGGCTCAGCGGCGCCGTCGACGAGGTCGTCGATACACGCCCCGCTGGGGCCGGCGCCGGCGGGCGCCGACGTCGCCGTCAACCTCCACGGCCGCGGCCCGCAGTCGCATGCGCTCCTGCGCGCCGCGCGCCCGCGCCGGCTGATCGCCTTCGGCGAGGACGGCATCGAATGGCGCGCGGGAGAGCACGAGGTCCACCGCTGGTGCCGGCTGCTCGAGGAGTCGGGCATCCCCGCCGACCCTGACGACCTCGACCTGCCTTCCCCCGGCGAGCCGCCGTTCGCGCCCGGCGCCACCGTCGATCCATCCCGGCGCCGCGAGCCCCGCCCGCCGCTGGCCGGTCGAGCGCTGGCGGGCGGTCGCGCACGCGGAGGCCGAAGCCGGCCGCGAGGTGGTGATCACCGGCAGCGCCGAGGAGCGCGACCTCGCGGACGCGGTCGGCGTCGGGACCGTGCTCGCGGGCGAGACCGACCTGCTCGGCCTCGCCGCGACCGTCGCCGCCGCCGGCCGCGTGCTCTGCGGCGACACCGGCGTCGCCCATCTCGCGACCGCGTTCGGGACGCCGAGCGTCGTGCTCTTCGGCCCGACCCCGCCGGCGGAATGGGGCCCGCCCGCCGACCGGCCGCAGCACACGGTGCTGTGGGCCGGCCGGACCGGCGATCCACATGCTCAAACCCCCGACAGCGGATTGCTGACCATCACGGTGCACGACGTCCTTGAAGCGCTCCGAACCCGGGTAGGCCTCCAGGCATGAGCATCACGGACAAGGTCACAGGCCGCATCAAGAAGGCCGCCGGCGACCTCACGGACGACGCTTCGATGCGTCGCGAGGGCCGCCAGGAAGAGCGCAAGGGCGAGGCCAAGGACGAACTGGCCAAGAGCGAGGAACGGGCCGACAGCAAGGCCGACGAGGTCGCCGACCTCGAACGCAAGACCTGAACCTCAAGGGACAGTCCCTTATCTATCGCTGCACAGCGGGCCCCTCGCGGGCCCGCTGCGCTAGTTAACGGAACCGTCTCCTCAGGAGTGCGCGAGCCAGGCGAGGAGCGCGACGCGGGAGAAGCGCCAGGCGCCCGCGATGCAGCGCCCCGGGAGCTCGCCGGCCTCGGCGAGCTCGCGGATCGCCGTCTCGTCGACGGCCAGCAGCTCGGCTGCCTGAGCGGCGTCGAGGACCTCCGGGACCGGCGCCGGGCGGAAGTCGTGGTGGCCGACGACCGGGGCCTCGGAACCGAGGTCGACGGTCACCCGGCGGGGACGGGTGCCGGCGGTCACCAGCAGGGTCCGCAGCGCGTCCACACCGGCCGGTGAAGACGCGTCGACGTAGCGATCAACGAGCCCGCCGATGAGATCCTTCTTGTGCGCCGGCACGGCCGCAGCGGCACGCTCGAGGCGTTTGGCCTGGTCAGGAGTGAGACGGACGAAGAGGGCGGAGCGATCGGACACAGCAGATATCTAAGCAGATATCGCATATCCGGCAACCGCGAGATCCTCGTCACGAAATAGGGCGGCGCGGTCCGATCTCGAACCAGACGTGGGTGGAACCTTCATGGACGCCCCAGCGCATCGCGACCTGGTCGACGAGGTGCAGCCCCCAGCCACCGTCGACGGTGGGCTCGACGGTCATCTCGATCTTCGCCTTCTCGCCGTCGCCCTGATCGATCACCTCGCCCCGGACGATGCCGTCCGTGCCGACGTTGAGCGCCAGCGTGATGGGCCGTCTGGGGCCGAACTTGACCGAGTTCGTCACCAGCTCGGAGACCACGAGCTGGAGGTCCTCGAGCCCTTCCGGGGAGAGGATCTGATCGAACACCTCGAGTGCCGCTCGGGCCTGGGCGGGAGCGTCGTCGGCGGGGGGAAACTGGAAGCTGAACTGCATAAGGTCACGCCCTGTTGCAAGGGCGCACCCGGTCCTACCAGCCGCACCCGGCTTGCGACATCCCCGAATGGGGGTAGGAGCGGGGAATGGAGACCACCGAATCGGATATCGGATATCCGGAAGAGCAGCCGCCTGCGGTCGATGATACGCCTGCCGAGGGCACGCCGCAGCGCGACGGCGGAAAGTCTGACCAGGGCGGCAAGGCCGACGACAACGATGACGGCAAGGCGACGGGCAACCCGCGCAACGGCGAGTGAAGCGCCGAGCTAACCGTCGAGCTTGAGCGCCAGAACCGCGAGGTCGTCGCGCAGGCCGACGCGGTCGCCGACGGCGCTTGCGATCAGGCTCTCGACCAGCCCCACGGGCCCATCCATCGGCGCCGCGCGAACGGCGGCCTCGAGCTCGGGCAAGCCCCACAGCGCGTGCGGCGCGCGCGCCTCGGTGAGGCCGTCGGTGTAGAGCACGATCGTGTCGCCCGGCCGCAGCTCCGTGCGGCGATCCTCGAGCTCGGGATCGGGCAGCAGCCCGAGCAGCGTCCCCGCCGTGCCGAGCGCCTCGACCGACGCCGTCCGCCCGCCGCAGCAGCGGCAGCGGATGCCCGCCACAGGAGACCGTGACCTGCGCCGGCGAGCGCGTGAGGTCCACCTGCGCGCACGCGACCGTGCAGAAGCGCCCGCGCGCCGCGTCCTGCTCGAGCATCGCCTGCCCGACCCAGCCTAGGATCGCCGCCGGCGAACGCTCGCGCGCCGCCGCCGTGCGCAGCGTGTAGCGCGCCAGCGCCGTCACCGCGGCCGCCTCGGCGCCCTTGCCGCAGACGTCGCCGATCACCAGGTACCACTGCCCCGGACCGGTCGCGAAGACGTCGTAGAAGTCGCCCCCGACCTCGAGCCCGTGCGCGGCGGGATGGAACGCGGCGGCCAGCGCCGCCCCCGGCACCTCCGGCAGCACCGGCGGCAGCAGTGTCGTCTGCAGCGTGCGCGCGAGTTCCGACGCCGCCCGGTAGAGCCGCGCGTTCTCGACCGCGGCCCCCGCGCGCAGCCCGAAGTCCTCGGCCACGAGCACGTCCTGCGCGTCGAAGGCGCGCTCGTCGACCGACAGCTCGAGCACGCCGATCACGCGCCCGGCCGTCATCGGCACGATCATCCGCGTCGTCTCGAGCCACGCCGTCCCCGTGCGCACGACCTCGAGCGCCTCGGCTCCGAGCTCGTCGTCGGCCAGCAGGATCGAGCAGCGGTCGGCGATCGCGGGCACCGCCAGCTCGGCCACCGCGGCGAGCGTCCGCTCGTAGTCCAGCGACGAGCCCGACAGCCGCCGCGAGGCCTCGGCCAGGAAGCGCTGTGCCTCCTCGGTGCGCTTGAGCTCGGTGATGTCCTCGATCACGTTGATCGCCAGCCGCACGCCGCCGTCGGGGTCGCGGACGGCCGAGGCCTTGACCCGCGCCCAGCTCACCTCGCCGGTCGCGCGCGAGCGCGCGCGAATGATCACCGGCTCCGGATAGAGCCCGGCCAGCGCCAGCCGGCCCGGCAGCCGCGCGAGGTCCAGCGGGCGCCCGGATCCGTCGGTGGTCTCGAACGCCTGCAGGTACTCGACGGTCGAGAAGCCGTCGAGCGCCCGGCCACGCGGAATCCCGTACAACCGCGCGGCGGCCTGGTTGGCGTAGACGAGCTTGTGGTCGGGCGACTGGACGGTGATCGCATCGGCGACGTTGTCGAGCAGCACCCGCAGCTCGTCGGCCAGTAGCGAGGAACGCCGGCGCGCACCTTCGAGCACGGTCACGTCCTCGAATGTCACCACGGTGACATGGCCGCCGATCGTCGTGCCCGAGGCGAGCACCGTGCGCAGGCCGCCGGGCGTCTCCCAGTCGAACGGCACGTGCTCGAGCCGCTCGCCGCGCGCGGCACGCACGGTCGGCAGCTCGTCAGGTCCGAGCGCGCGCCCGGAGGCGTCGTGGAACGGGCTGTCCAACGCGCCGCCCGCAAGCTGCTGGGCGGCGGCGTTGGCGAACAGCAGCCGTGCGCTCCCCGGCTCGACGAGCAGCAACGGCACAGGGAGGGTGTCGAGGATCGGTTCGATCTCGACCGTGAGGAGAGACGCGGCGCTCACGGCAGACGGAGCCTACGCCTCACTGGATCCTCAGGCGAGACCTTCGGCCTCGTACTCGCGCAGGAAGCCCTCGAACAGGCGCCGGTGGCCCTCCTCGTCGCGCAGGATCGCGATGACCATGTCGTTCGTGACCGGGTCGGTCTCCTCGGTCGCCTCGATGATCGCGTTGTAGTGCTCGATCGCGCCGGTCTCGGCCTCGATCACGCCCTTGATGACGTGGACGATGTCGGTCTGGTGCTCCGGCGGCGCGAGGTAGGTCTGCTCGGGCGTGAAGTCGACCGAGGACGGGACGACGCCGTAGAGCTCCTTGATCCGGGTCGCGAACTGCTGCGCGTGCCCGAGCTCCTCCTGGACGTCGTCGCGCAGGGACTCGATGATCTCCTGCGCACGCACGCCGTCCGGGTTGACGGAGTTCGTGACGTAGTTGATCACGGTCTCCATCTCCATCCAGTACGCCTTCGTCAGCATCTCGATGATTTCCTCGCGCGTCTCGGCGCGGTCGTCGGAGAGGATGCCTTGAGCGCTGCTTCGTGTAGTAGCCATAAGAGGGGACTACCCACTCAGGCTCAGGCTGCGTCAGGTCCCTCGCCGGGCTCGTCGCGTCGGCGGTCGAGCAGCTCGCGAAGCTGGCCGGGCTCGAGCGCCTCGCGCAGGCGCTCGATCGCGGTCAGGATCTCGGGCTCCTCGGTCTGCTCGCGCTCGAACCGGCGCGCGGGGCGCATCAGGTCCTGCGGGCGAGCGGCCTGCCCGGCCTGCCCCGGCTTACGCGCCAGCGACTCGGCGTCCGGCGGGTCGCCGCGCAGCAGCCACGAGCCGTCCGGCCGGCGCATCAGCTCCTCGCGCTCCGCGAGCTCCGACAGCGCGGTCGAGACCGTCGGCCGGCGCGCGCCGACGAGCTGGCCGAGGATCCGGTGCGTCAGCGCCAGCGGCACGATCACGCCGTCGCCTGAGACGCGGCCCCAGCGTTCGGCGAGATGCCAGAAGAGCGCCTTCAGGCGGCGGTCGACGCGCGTGAGCTGGGAGATCGCCTGCGTCGTGGCCAGCCGCAGCGAGCGCTCGCTCAGGCGGTCGAAAAGCGACGCCGTGATCTCCGGGTAGCGCGTCATCTCACCCGCGAAGCGGCGGTCGAGGACGGCGACGGTAAGCGGCGAGAGCACGGTCCAGACGGCGTCGACGGGCAGCAGCCCGGTGCGCGACACCGGCTGCCACGGACGCACGAGATCGCCCGGGCCGAGCAGTTCCGCGCTGACGTGGTCCGCGACGACGAGCTCACGTGAGAGGATGCCGTCGATGATCAGCAGGCCGACGTGGTCCGCGGTGGCCCCGGCGAGCCGGGAGACGTCCCACGGGCCGACCGGCAGCCGGTGGGTGCGTACGACGAGCTCTCGCTCAGCTTGGTCGCGCCTCGAATCCGGTAGCAAAACCCCCAGATCGGGGTCCACATCCAGAAGGCGGACCATGTCAGGGGTCCGGGACATAGGGATCGCGCCTCTCACGGTTTTGGGCTACCCGTCGAAGTTGCTTTCCAGACGTCCGGCGGTGCGCCTGGATGCCCCGGTTTCTGGCTGGTTTACCGGAAGCCCTGAGCGGTGAGTCAAAGAGGCAGCCATGGCTGAGCAGCGTGACGCGTACAGCGGGCCGTTTTCCGCTCTGATCGACCGCGGGGAGGAACGCGGCTGCGTCGACCTCAAGGAGGTCGACGCGCTGGTTCAAGCTTTGGAGCTCGAGGACGATGACCTGAGCATCCTCTACGAACAGCTGCACGCCCGCCATATCGAGCTGCGCGACGACTGCACGCGCGCGGATGCGCCCGAGGCGCCGATCGACGACGCCCAGTTCGCGACCGTCACGACCGACACGCTGCAGCTGTTCCTGAACGAGATCGGCCGCCACCGGCTGCTGACGCCGGCCGAGGAGATCGAGCTCGCGAAGCGGATCGAGCGCGGCGACCTGCAGGCGAAGGACCGCATGATCAACGCGAACCTGCGCCTGGTCGTCTCGATCGCCAAGAAGTACCAGGGCTCAGAGCTCACGCTGCTCGACCTCATCCAGGAGGGCATCCTCGGCCTGATCCGCGCCGTCGAGAAGTTCGACTGGCGTCGCGGCTACCGCTTCTCGACCTACGCCACGTGGTGGATCCGCCAGGCGGTCGAGCGCGGGATGGACGCCAAGGCCCGCACGATCAAGCTGCCGATCAACCTCGTGCGCACGCAGCGCAAGGTCGCGCGGGCGGAGAACGCGCTCGCGCTCAAACTCGACCGCGCCCCGACCGACGAGGAGCTCGCCAAGGCGGCCGAGATCTCGCTCGAGGACCTGCTGGCGCTGCGCGACGCCGCCCGCACCGTCACGTCGCTCGACCGCCCGCTGGGCGAGGGCGAGGACGCCGCGTTCGGCGACCTGCTGCCGTCCGACGGCCCCGCGCCGGAGGACGTCGTGCACGTCTCGCTGCGCCAGGAGACGCTCAAGCGCGCGCTGCAGGAGCTGCCCGACCGCGAGCGCACCGTCGTCGCGCTGCGCTACGGCATCGACGGCGGCGAGCCGACGCCGCTGCGCGAGATCGGCCGCCAGCTCGGGATCACGCCCGAGCGCGTGCGCCAGATCGAGTCCAAGGCGCTCGGCCGCCTGGGCCGCATGCGCGAGCTCGCCGCGCTACGCCAGGCTGCTTAGGCGTCGGGGTCCCAGCGGCCGTCGGGGCCGACGTTGCCGGTGACCGGGTTCGCCTCGGCAGGATCGCCCGCGCGCCCGTAGGAGAACGTCATCCGCACCTCGGTGCCCTGGCCGGCGGAGCCCTTGAGCTCGAACGCGTCCGAGAGCGCCGCGATCAGCGGCAGGCCGAGACCGAGCGCCGGCGGCTCGGCGCGCGCGGGGCGCGGCTGGATGCCGGCGCCGTGATCGCGCACCACGATCGTGAGCCCGGCCTCGTCGGCCAGCATCTCGACCTCGAGCATCCCCGCGTCCTCGTCGTAGGCGTGCACGACGACGTTGGTGCAGGCCTCGGTGACCGCCATCTTCATGTCGGCCAGCACGGAGGCGTCGAAGTCGAGCGCGTCGGCCATGCCCGCGAGCGCCTGGCGGACGACGCCGACGCCCTCCGGTCGCGCCGGCATGGTCAGCAGCACCTCGGGCGCGGGCGCGGTCATTCGCTTGCGCCGTTGGTGGAGCGGGCGGCCTCGATGGCCTCCTCGCGGCCCTGCAGCACCGGCAGCACGGGCACCAGCCCCGTGATGTCGAGGATCCGCTGGACCCCGGGCTCGACGCTGTCACCGACGCAGACGACGTAGCCCTGACCGGCTTCGATCGCCCGCCGGCGCGCGTCGAGCAGCGCGCCGAGCACCGAGGAGTCCACGAACGTGGCCGCCGTCAGGTCGACGACGAGGCCGCCGCCGCGGCCGAGCGCCTCCTCGAGCCGCTCGCGCAGCGTCGGCGCGGTGTAGATGTCGTGCTCTCCCTCGACGACGACGACCACGACGTCGTCGGCGCTCTCGTCCAGCACGATGGGGTTGGCGTCCATACGGCCGTGCACGATACCCACCTTCGAGCGTCAACTAACGTCACTGGACGGGTATTGGTGATCGGATGACGGCCTGGACGCCTACAGGGCCAAGCGCGACTTCGAGGAGACGCCCGAACCGGCGGGCGAGGCTGCCCGCGCCCAGGACGGCGCCGCTTCGTGGTCCAGGAGCACTCGGCGCGCGCGATGCACTGGGATCTGCGGCTCGAGCACGAGGGCACGCTGGCCTCGTGGGCGATCCCGAAGGGGATCCCGGCCGACCCGAAGCGCAACAACCTGGCCGTGCAGACCGAGGACCACCCGCTCGAGTACCTCGACTTCCACGGCGAGATCCCGGCCGGCCACTACGGCGCGGGCACGATGAAGATCTTCGATCGCGGCACGTTCGAGGTCCACAAGTGGCGTGACAAGGAGGTCATGGTCACGTTCCACGGCGAGCGCGTGCGCGGCAAGTACGTGCTGTTCCGGACCGACGGCAAGAACTGGATGATCCACCGGATGGACCCGCCGGAGGACCCGGAGCGCGAGCCGATGCCCGAGCGCGTTCCAGCCGATGCTGGCGCGCATCGGGCCGCTGCCGGTGGGCGAGGACTGGGCCTACGAGATCAAGTGGGACGGCGTGCGCGCGATCGGCTACGCCGAGGGCGGACGGCTCAAGCTCGAGAGCCGCAACGGCAACAACGTCACGCCGCGCTACCCGGAGCTGCGCGGGCTGGGCCGAGCGCTCGGCGCGCACGAGGCGATCCTCGACGGCGAGGTCGTCGCGCTCGACGAGCACGGGCGCCCGAGCTTCCAGCGCCTGCAGCGGCGCATGCACCTGACCTCGGAGGGTCAGGTGCGCCGGCTGTCGGAGAGCGAGCCGGTCGTCTACATGATCTTCGACCTGCTGTGGCTCGACGGGCACTCGCTGATGGGCGAGACCTACGACGACGCGCCGCGAGCGGCTGGCCGAGCTCGAGCTGGCCGGCCCGACCTGGCAGGTGCCCGCCTATCACCGGGCAACGGCCCCGGCCTGCTCGAGGCCACCAGGGCGCAGGGCCTCGAGGGCCTCGTCGCCAAGCGCATCGACTGCCCGTACATCCCCGGGTCGCCGCGACACAGGGCTGGGTCAAGGTCAAGAACGTCCGCACGACCGACGTCGTGGTCGGCGGCTGGGTGGGCGGCGACGGCGGCCGGCTCGGGCGCATCGGCGCGCTCGTGATCGGCTTCAGCGAGGACGGCGCGCTGCGCTACGCCGGCAAGGTCGGCACGGGCTTCACCGACGCCGAGCTCCGGCGCCTGCAGGGCATCGTCGATCCGCTGGCGCGCGACGACGACGCCGTTCACCGGCACCCAGCCCGAGAAGGCCACGCACTTCATCGAGCCCGTGCTGGTGGCGCAAGGTCGAGTACGGCTCGATCACCGACGCGGGCACGCTCCGCCACCCGGTCTACAAGGGCCTGCGCGACGACCTCGACCCGGCCGAGGTCGTCGCCCCCGAGCTAGCCTGAGTTCGATGCTGCGGGGCTGCCTGCGATGGCGCTCTGGAGCGCGGTCTGCGCGGTCGCCGACCTTGCTCATGCTCTCGGGAGCTCACCGAGCGCGCGCGGTCATCTCCTTGGGCTTGCCGCCCTCGACGGCCTTGCCGACCTCGCGCATCGAGTCGGCGCTGGCGTTGACCTCCTTGACGAAGGCGTCCAGCTCGTCCTTGGCGTCGTCGGGCGCGTCGAGCGCGCTGATCTTGTCCGCGGTGTCGTCGAGGCCCGTCGGCGAGCTTGTCCATCTTCGCGCCGTCGGGCGAGCCTGCGCTGCTCGAGACGTCGGCGAGCAGCGTCTCCAGCGGCTTCTGGGCCTCGTTGAAGTCCTCCGTGAACTGCTGACTCTCGCCACAGCCGGCGGCGACGAGGGCGACCACGGCTGCCGCGAGGATAAGAATCCGTTTCATGACGGTCACCGACGTAGATAAACCGAGCTTTATTCCCAGCGGGGAAAAACTTCGTGCGCCGCCGTCTCACGCGATCGTCAGAATGGAGGGATGCCGCGATCAATGTGGAGTGGAGCGATCTCGTTCGGACTCGTCAACGTCCCCATCAAGCTCTACTCCGCGGTGTCGAAGAAGACCGTGCGCTTCCACCAGCTCAACGGCGAGACCGGGAGCCGGATCGCGCAGAAGCGTGTGGACTCCGTGACCGGCGAGGAAGTCGCGTACGAGAACCTGGTCAAGGGCTACGAGCTGACCAAGGACCGCTACGTCCTGATCACACCGGACGAGCTCGAGACGCTCGAGCCCGAGAAGTCGCGCACGATCGACATCGAGGACTTCGTCGACCTCTCCGAGATCGACCCGGTCTACTACGACCACCCGTACTACCTCGTGCCCGACAAGGGCGCCGCGAAGGCCTACGGGCTGCTGCTGAACGCCATGAAGGAGTCCGGCCGCGTCGCGATCGCGCGCGTGATCCTGCGCTCCAAGGAGCAGCTCGTCGCCATCCGCCCGGACCGCGACGGCACCGTGCTGATGATGGAGACGATGATCTTCGCCGACGAGGTCGTGCCGACGGATGAGATCGACGGGCTGCCCGGGGCCGAGGAGCTGCAGGTCTCAGACCGCGAGGTCGCGATGGCCCAGCAGCTGATCGAGTCGCTGGTGAGCGACTTCGAGCCCGAGCGCTACCGCGACGAGTACCGCGAGAAGGTGCTCGAGCTGATCGAGCGCAAGGCGTCCGGCGAGGAGATCACCGCCGCGCCGGAGGCGCCCGCGCCGGCCAAGGTGCCCGACCTGATGGCCGCGCTCGAGGCCAGCCTCGCCGCCGTGCGCCCGGACGACGACGAGAAGCCCAAGCGCAATCGAAGGCGTCCGAGCGCGAGAAGACCAAGGCCTAGACGGAGCGTCGACGAACTCGAGCCGTTCGGTCATGCGCGTGATCTCGAACACGCGCTGAACGCCGCGGAGCCGCGCACGAGCACGAGCCGGCGCTCGTTGTCGTCCAGCCGCTCGTTGGCAGCGACGAACCGACGCGCAGCCCGTTGGAGTCGAGGAAGTCGAGCGCGCGCAGGTCGAGCGCGACGACGTCGACGCCAGGCTCGTCGGCCAGCCGCTCGAGCTCGGGCTCGAGCGCTGCCGTCGCGAGCAGGTCCAGCTCGCCGTGCAGCTCGACGACCGCCAGCGCGCCCTCGCAGCTCGGTCTCGAACGAGAACCTCGTCAACCGCGCAAGCGTAAACCCGGCGTGAGCAGGGGAGCCTGAGAAGATGCCGAGGCTGCGCCGCTCCGACTGTTCGGGACCGGGGATCACCCGGCGCCGCTGCCGGGCGCGGCTTCGCGTACTACGACGACGACGGCGAGCGCGTCGACGAGCCCGAGGTGCTCGAGCGCATCGGCGAGCTCGGCATCCCGCCGGCCTGGAAGGACGTCTGGATCTGCCCGTATCCGAACGGCCACCTGCAGGCCACGGGCGTCGACGCCGCCGGCCGCAAGCAGTACCGCTACCACGACGCCTGGCGCACGCGCCGCGACGCCGAGAAGTTCGAGGACATGACGCGCTTCGCGAAGGCGCTGCCGGGGCTGCGCGAGCAGGTCGAGGCCGACCTCGCGACCACCGACGAGCTGACGCGCGACCGCGTCCTGGCGTGCGCCGTCCGCCTGCTCGACCGCGGCTTCTTCCGCATCGGCACCGAGGAGTACACGGTGACCAACGAGTCCTTCGGCCTGGCCACGATGCGCAAGGAGCACGTGCAGATCGAGGACGGCCAGATGGTCTTCGACTACCCGGCCAAGAGCGGCAAGCGCCGGATCCAGGCCGTCGTCGACCCGCTGGCGCTCGAGATCGTGTGCCAGCTCAAGCGCCGCCGCGGCGGCGGCGACGAGCTGCTGGCGTTCAGGGCCGGCCGCCGCTGGGTCGACGTCCGCTCCGACGACATCAACGCCTACCTCAAGCAGGCCACCGGCGACGACTTCTCGGCCAAGGACTTCCGCACCTGGAGCGCGACCGTGATCGCCGCGCTGGCGCTGGCCGTCTCCGGCCCGGCGCACGGCAGCAAGACCTCGCGCAAGCGCGCGATCACGCGCGCGATCCAGGAGACCTCGCACTACCTGGGCAACACGCCCGCGGTGTGCCGCGCGTCCTACATCGACCCGCGCGTGTTCGACGCCTACCGCGGCGGGCTCGTGCTCGACCAGAAGGTCATCACCGCGGCGCTCGACGCCGAGCCCGGCGACCTCCCGACGCACCACCCGCGGATCGAGCGGGCCGTGCTGGACCTGATCGACGAGCGCGAGACCGCGCCCGGCGTCGACACGATCGCCGCTTAATGGGGATCGTCGGCGGGCGGCGGGACGTCGGGGCCGTCGGGCTGCGGCGGCGTCGGGTCGTCCGGCCCCGGGGCCTCGCGGTCGGGCGTCGGGTCGGCGGGCACCGTCGGCTCCTCGGGGACGGCCGGCGTGATCGGCTCGGCGGGGACGGCAGGGGTGGCCGGTTCCGCGGGCTGGGGGACCTCGAGCACGGCGTTCATTGCGGCACCTGCATTCCCGAGCCGTAGGCGTAGAGCTTCTCCAGCGACGAGCGGATGATGCGTGAGACGTGCATCTGCGAGCAGCCGACCATCTCGGCGATCTCGGACTGCAGCAGGTCCTCGGTGAAGCGCAGGCGCAGGATCTCCCGCGCACGCTCGTCGAGGATCCCGGTCAGGCGCTCGATCGTGACGCCGGCCTCGACGCGGTCGAACTCCTCGTCGTGGCTGCCGATCAGGTCGCCGGCCGACGCCGAGTCGTTCTCCTCGTCGTGGACGGGCGCGTCGAGGGATCGGACGGAGCGGCCCTCGGTGGCCTGCAGCGCCTCGACGATCTCCTCGGGCTGGCGCTGCAGCCGCCCCGCCAGGTCGGCGACGGTCGGCTGGCGTCCGAGCTCGCCCCACAGCGCCTCGCGCGCCTCTTCCAGCGCCAGGCAGAGCTCCTGCAGGTCGCGCGCCGGGCGCACGTCCCAGGTCGAGTCGCGGAAGTAGCGCCGCAGCTCGCCGAGGATCGTCGGCACGGCGTAGGAGGAGAACGCGAGCCCGCGCTCCGGATCCCAGCGGTCCACGGCCTTGACGAGGCCCACCGAGGCGACCTGGATCAGGTCGTCGAGGGGCTCGCTGGCGCGCCGGTAGCGCAGCGCGAGCGAGCGCGCGAGCGGCATGTAGCGCTCGATCAGTTCCTCGCGCGCGCGTTCGTCGCCGGTCTGGACCTTGCGCATGAGCCGCTGGTCCTGACGCTGGCGGCGGGCACGATCGATCGGGGTCGTCGATGCGGCGCGGGGCCGCTCGGCCGTCGCAGTTTGAGCCATCGAAGGGTATTCCGTACCCCTCCGCCGGGAAATCAGCCGTCCCGGGTCGCCATCCGTCCGTTTGCGGACAGCCGGCTCAGGTCTCCGGTTTGAGGACGAAGATCTCGAACGCCCGGAACGGGTCGAACACGACCTGGCTGTGGTAGCCGATCACCGTGCGGCCGGTCAGCTCCTCGACCGCGTTGGTCGCGGTCTCGCCGACGACCTCCTGGAAGGCCAGCCGGTACTGACGGACGAGGTCGTCCTTGCCCGCGGCGAGCAGCGTCTCCTCGTTGCGGGTCATGCCGCCCTCGAGCACGACGAAGATGTAGTCGTCCTCGATGTAGGCCTTGGCCGCCTCCGGCCCGCGGCCGTAATAGCGCTTCTTCAGGCCGACCATGGCGTTGGCCAGCGCCGCCCGCAGCGAGCCGGGCGGCGTTCCCCCCGCGGCATCGATCAGCACCCGTGCGGCATCGGTCATGCCGCTGAACCTACTCGTCGACGAACGTGAAGTGCGAGACTCAGCCGTGTGAGTTCGAACAGTCGCTGGATGCGCTCGCGGCCGGCGACCAGCGCGAAGTCGTAGCCGTCGCGCTCGGCGCCGAGCGACCAGCGCGTGAGCAGCGTGAGCCCGGTCGAGTCCATGAAGTCGAGCGCGCGCAGGTCGAGCACGATCCGCCGGTGGCCTGCCGCGTGCGCCTGGCGAAAGTGCGCCTCGAGCACCGGCACGGTGCTCATGTCGAGCTCGCCGCTGGGGCGCAACCACGCGGAACCCGTCGACGTGCGTGACATCGCACTGGAACGGCTTCGGCAGGGCATCGTCGGACATGCGGACCTCGTCGGTGAAACGGCGACGGAGACCGCTCGCCGCCCCACCGGAGCGTCGATCGTCCTCCTGAGGTTCCGCCTGCCCCCGGCCCCGAACGGAGCCGCGGCGCCTGCGCGGCGGTCACTGTACCGGCTGCCGGGTCGCCGTCATACCCCTGACCTCGTGCGAACGCGCCGAATCAGCGCCCCGTCTGCAGATCGCGCTGCCGGCGCAACTCGAGGTCGAGTTGCTCGCACAGCGCGAAGGTTTCGTCGCGGGCCGCGCGGGCGGTCGCCATCTGTGTCGCCGCGCGCGCCCGCAACGCGTTCCGGCGTGCATGCGGTCCCGGGGCGTCGGCGTCCGCGAGCACCCACCACGCATCCCGGCGGCGGACCACGGCGCCGTCCTTGCCCAGGGCTGCGAGCGCGATCGCGATCTCGCGCTCCGGCAGCTCCAGCAGGAGGCCCACCGCGTGCACGTCGAGCGCCTGCGGGAGCGCGACGCCGAACGCCGACCACTCGCCCCAGCGCAGCGCGATACGCCACAGCAACTCGCTCAGCCGCTCCTCGACCGTGGCCGCCGCCCATGGGATGCGGGAGCGAGCGCTCGTCCGCTCACGCAACCGGGCAAGCGCCTGCGGCCACGCGAGCAGCGCCTGCGCGTAGGCATCGCCGATGACCGCGAGCCGCAGCGGCGTGCACGCCGTCCACGAGGCCCCGGCCTCCCAGGGATCGATCGCGTCGCCGGGACCCACCAAGCGCCCGTCGCCCGCGGTCAGCAGGCCGTCGAGCACGCACAGCGCCACCGTCCCGGCGCCCACACGCTCGAGCTCGGGCGGTGTCCAGGGTCCGGCGCTCACGGTGAGAACCGCAAGCATCGGCTCGTGGCCGATCGCGGTCGCTTTGCGCATGCCGGTCTCCCGCACCAGGGCGGGATCGGCTTCAAGCAGCGTCGCAGCTCGGTTCACGAGCTTCTGGGGGCCCACACGCCGAGCCTAGACACGCCGCCGAGCCGCTGAGGCGCTGGTCAGGCGACCGACGGCAACTTCCGGCCGGATGGGCACTACGATGACAACGAGATGTCGGTCGTCGGCCACCCACGCGTGTCGGGCGCGGCCCGCTCCCTGCTCGAGCTCGACCCCGAGCTCGGGCAGCTGCTGACGCCGGAGCGCCGCGAGGCGGCCGAGCACGAGCTGCGCGTGCGCGTCTCGAGCTTCCCGGTCGGTGAATGGGACGGCGGGCGACTCGCCGACGCCGACCCGATGCACCTCGGGCTGCTGATCGCCGACGGCGTGCTCGCGCGCGAGGTCGTGCTGGGCGAGAACGTCAGCACCGAGCTGCTGGGCCCGGGCGACATCCTGCGCCCGTGGCACATCGAGGGGCCGCCGGAGCTGCTCGTCCTGAGCGTGCGCTGGAACGCGCTCTCGCCCGTGCGGCTGGGGCTCATCGATCGCCGGGCCACCACGATCCTCGGCCGCTTCCCGGAGATCGGCGCCGTGATCGTGGACCGGCTCTCCGAGCGCGCGCACCGGCTGGCGGTCACGCAGGCGATCTCGCAGCTCAATCGCGTCGATCGTCGACTGCTGGCCCTGTTCTGGCACCTCGCCGAGCGCTGGGGACGGGTCGCGCGCGACGGCATCGCCGTGCCGCTCGCGCTCTCGCACCGGCTGATCGGCGAGCTGGTCGGCGCGCGCCGGCCCACGGTGTCGACCGCGCTGGCCGAGCTGGCCCGCGACGGCCAGCTGACGCGCCGTGACGACGGCACGTGGCTGCTGACGGGCGAGCCCGTCGCCGTGCCCGGCGCCCACGCGGCCGACGTCGTGCGCCAGCGCCGCCGGCTGCAGCCTCGCGTCGTGGAGACGCAGCAGCCGGCCGAGCCCGAGTCCCGCTCCTCCGGGCCGCCTGGCCGAGCTGCAGTCGTCGCTGGCGGCAGCGAAGGCCGTGGCCGCGCGCCACCGCGAGAACCTCGACGTCCTGCAGGCGGAGACCGCCGCGCTGCGCCAGCGCACGGTCGAGCTGCGCGCCCGCCGCCAGCGCCACGTCGGCGAGCTGCGCGCGGCCGCCGACCAGCGGCGGCCTTAGTCCTCCTCGCGCGCCGCGTCGCGTTCGGCCTGCTCGTGCTCGTGCACGGCGTGCAACTCGTGCAGGTCGACGGCCTCCTCGTGGCGCTTCGCAGCCGCGCGGTGCATGCGCTGCTCGCGCTCGTGCAGCCGGCGAGCACTATCGTCCTGTGCCGCTTGCGCCTCGTCGGCGGCGTGGCTGGCGCGCTCGGCCGCATTGCGGCCCCGGCGGCGAGCGTCCTCAGCGCGCTCGCGCGCGAGGCGCGCGGTCTCCTCGTGGTCGCGCTCCATCGGCTCCGAGACTACTCGCCGGTATCGCCGTCGCGCGGGTGATTCTCCATCAGCACGATCGCGCCGCGCACGCGCGTCCCGTCGCCCGGCGCCGCCCCGACGAGCGGCAGCACGGTGGCCGCGCACATGATCGGCCGCCCGCGCCGGTTGACGGCCTCGACCTCGCGGCTCTCGCGCTCGCTCGAGCCGCCCAGCACCGCGCGCAACGCGGACGCCAGCTGCTCGGAGGGCAAGCCGATGTCGAGACCGAGGAAGTGGTTGTCGACGGCCTCGTCCTGGCGCAGCCCCCACAGGTCCTCGGCACGCCGGTTCCAGACCTGCACGCGCTGCTGGGGGTCGAGCACGGCGACGCCGAAACCCAGCGAGGTCAGGATCGTCTCCAGGAAGTCATTGACCTGATTGAGCTCGCTGGTGCGCTCGCGCAGCTCGTCGTTGATCGTCTCGAGCTCCTCGTTGGTCGACTGGAGCTCCTCGTTCATGGTCTCGAGCTCTTCGTTGGTCGACTGGAGCTCTTCGTTGGTCGTCTGCAGCTCCTCGTTGGCTGACTGCAGCTCCTCGTTGGTCGTCTCGAGCTCGTCGATCGTCGACTGCAGCTCCTCGTAGGCCAGCTCGAGGTCGCGCCGGTTTCCCTCGAGCTCGGTCTGCAGCGCGGCGTAGCGGGTGACGTCCTCGAACGAGATGCTGGCGGCGATCGCGACATTGTCGGAGCTCAGCAGCGGCGTGACCGTGACGTCGAGCCGCCGCGGATCCCCCCGCTCCGGGGCGAACGTCGCCTCGCCGACCGTGACTCGCCGGCGGTCCCGCATAGCCTGCTCGACCGGCTGGATGAGACCGATCGGCGCGTGCGCCAGCGGGAGATCGGCGAACGGCCGCAGCAGATCGTCGCGCGAGATCCGAAAGAGCGCGCGGGCGGGCAGGTTGGCGAACGTCAGCCGCCCACCCGAGACGATGACGTGGGCGTGGGGCCCGAGCTCGAGCGCGGCATCCCGGCTGACGCGCTCGTCGTCGACAGCGGTGCGCTCGCCGTTGACGAACGCGCCCGCTCGTGAGGACAGCGACGGCCTCGGCTGCTTGACGAAGATGCGCTTCTTGAGATCGTCGGGGGCGAACAGGTCGCGGTGGGAGATCATCATCTCCGACTTCCCCAGCATCAACACGCCGCCGTCGTGCAGCGCGAAGTGGAAGTGGCGCAGGATCCGGCTCTGCGTCTCCGCGTTGAAGTACATCAGCGTGTTGCGGCAGATCAGCAGGTCCAGGCGGGAGATCGGCGCGTCGGAGACGAGGTTGTTGCGGCCGAAGATCACGGTCCGTCGCAGGTCCTTGCGGAAGGCCAGCTTGTGGTCGGCGCGCTCGAAGTAGCGCTCGCGCAGATCGTCCGGGAGCGACTCCGTCTCCTTGGCGGTGTACACGCCGAGGCGCGCGGCGTTGAGCGCGTCCTCGTCGATGTCGGTGGCGTAGATCTTCACTCGCTCGCGGAACGCGTCGACGCCCATCTGCTCGGCGAAGGCGATCGCCGCCGAGTACGCCTCCTGGCCGGTGGCGCAGCCGGCGCTCCACACCCGCAAGGGCTCCGAGTCGCGCTTGGCGGCGAGCAGACCAGGCACCACGACCTCGCGCAGGTGCTCCCAGACTGGCGCGTCGCGGAAGAACTCCGTGACGTTGATCAGCAGCATCTCGAACAGCTGCTCGTACTCGTCGGGGTGGACCTCGAGATAGTCCAGGTAGTCACCGAACGACTTACAGCCGACGGTGTCCATCCGCCGCCCGAAGCGGCGCTGCAGGCTCGGGCGCTTGTAGCCCGTGAAGTCGACCCCGCGGCTGTGCCGGAGAAACTCGAGCAGGGCCTCGAAGGCTGCGTCGTCGGCCGTGCTCATCCGGCGATCTCCTCGTCGCGCAGGTTCAGGCCGGCGCCGCCGTGGCCGCCGTGCAGGATCCGCCGGATGACCGCGGCCCGCTCCTCGGCCTCATGGGCGCCGGAGGTGAAGCGATCGTGCGTGCGCGGCTGGTGCTCCATCCGCCGGGCGATCCGCCGCAGCAGCTCGCTGCGTTCCTCGAGCACCTCGAGCGCGGTCCACAGCGCCGCCTCGACGGCGGAGCCCTGCGCGGCGATCATCGCGTCGTCGGAGTACGAGTGCCCCACGCGGCAGCGGTAGCGGACGAGCTCACCCTCGCGCAGCTCCCACAGCGCGCCGCTGCACTCCGGGCAGGTGAAGCCGGAGGCGGGGCCGTCCGGGCGGTTGGGCCCGAGCTCCATCTCGGACGGATCGGGTTCCGCGTGCAGCGTGGACTCCTCTCCGGGGTTCGACGTGGCCAGCGCTTGCAGTCTTGCACCCATCGCCGAGACCGGCAGGACCTCGTGAGCCGGGGTCACGGCCAGCGCGCTCGCGGGCATGCCCGGGACGAGCGCCTCGCCGGGATCCTGGACGATCACCTGCCCGCCCGCCTGCGCGATCGCGAGCGCCCCGGCGGCGCCGTCGTCGAGCGCGCCGGAGAGGACGACGGCGACCGCCGAGGCTCCCCACGACCGTGCGAGCGAGCGGAACAGCGGGTCGGCGGCCGGCCGGACGCCGTTCTCCTTCGGCCCGTGGCTGAGCTCGACTCGGTCGGCGCGAACCAGCAGGTGATGGTCGGCGGGCGCCACGTAGACGACGCCGCGGCGCAGCGGCGCGCCGTCCTCGGCCGGCACGACCTCGAGCGCGCCGGAACGGTCGAGGATCGGCGCCAGCAGGCTGCGCCCGGTGGACGGGATGTGCAGCACGACGCAGAGCGCGGCATCCAGCTCTGCGGGCAGCCGGGACATCAGCCGCCGCAACGCCTCCACCCCTCCGGCGGATGCGGCGACTCCGATGACCCGCGCGGGCCGGGCTGTCGCCGGCCGGATGGACTGGAGCTGCACCTCCTACAAATGTACGCGCCTCGGGTAGAGACAGGGAGTGGACCGCTACGCCGGGTTCGACGCGGTGGTGATCGCAGCCTCGCAAGGCGGGCTCGCGGTGTGCCGGGAGATCGTCGCCGCGCTGCCGCGGGACTATCCGGCCGCAGTCGTCTATGCCCAGCACCGGGCGCCCGGCGCCAGCACGGCGGCGGCCGCGTTGCTGCGCCGCTCGACGGAGCTCGAGGTGCGCACGGGCGCCGACGGCGACCGGCTCGAGCCCGGCACGGTCTTCGTGCCACCGGCGGACGTCCACGTCAATGTCAGCGCCGAGCGCCGGCTTTCGCTGACCCCGGGGCATCCCGGGGTGACGCTGGGGGACGAGCTCTTCGCCTCGGCGGCGCAGGCGTTCGGGCCGCGGGTGCTCGCCGTGGTCCTGTCCGGGCGCCTGCAGGACGGCACCGCGGGCGTTCGGGCGGTCAAGGCCCACGGCGGGCGCGTGATCGCCCAGGAGCCCTCGACGGCCGAGCAGGGCTCGATGCCGTGGAACGCCATGGCGACGGGCTGCGTCGACCACGTGCTCGACCCGCCGCGGATCGCCGCGGCCCTGGTCGCGCTCGTGACCGTTCCCGGCGCGCTCGAGCTGTTCGGCGTCCGCCCGGCGCCGTGGCCGGGCTGACCGTCGCCGCTCTGACCGGTCGCGGCGCACCGCCGACCCGGCTGGGTACGTGCCGGTCGTGGAAGACAACCGCATCCTCGCCGTGCTGCCCGCGGCCGAACGTGAGCGGCTCACGGCGCGACTGGAGCCGATCCGCCACCGCGTGCGGCGACACGGTCTACGAGCAGGGGAAGCGGGTGCGTTCGGTCGTGTTCCCCCTTTCGGGCGTCTATTCGCTCGTGGTCGTGGCCGACAACGGGCGCGGGCCCGTCGAGATCGCGACCGTCGGGCGCGAAGGCTTCGTCGGCCTGCCGGTCTTCCTGCAGGCGACGCTGACCGGGGCGCACATGGCCTTCTCGCAGGTGGAGGGGATGGCGCTGGAGATGGACGCCGCGGACTTCCTCGACGCCGTCAACGACGCGCCGGCGCTGCGCACGGCGCTGCAGCGCTACGCAATGGCGCTGATGACCCAGATCGCGCGCAGCGCGGCCTGCAACCGGCTGCATTCGGTCGAGCAGCGCGCGAGCCGCTGGATCCTGCAGACGCACGACCGTGTCGACGCCGACGCGTTCGAGCTGCGCCGCGAGTTCCTGGCCCAGATGCTGGGCGAGCCCGATCCCGCCGTGGCTGCGGCCACGAGTGGCCTGACGAGCATCGTGTATGACGGTGAGGCCGTGGAGATCCGCGACCGCTCAGCGCTCGAGCGCACGAGCTGCGAGTGCTACACCGTCGTGCGCGACGAGTACGAGCGCCTGTTCGCCTGAGCTCAAGAGCTGGCCAGCGCGCTCTGGGCCGCCTCCAGCACGGCGACGCGGCGGCGGTGGCGGCTCTCGTAATCGCGCACGGCGGCCGCGGTGGAGGCGTCCAGGCCGGCCAGGACCGCGGTCGTGTCCGCGTTGTCGTAGCCGGGCCAGGGCTCCTCGGCGGTCAGATCGGCGATCCGCTCCATGATCGTGCGCCGGTTGCGGCGCGTGCGCTCGTAGGCGGCGACCACCGCGAGCTCGGTCTGGGAGAGCTCGGCCAGGCGGGCGACGACCTGGCCGGCGTTGAGCTGGTCGTAGCCGTCGATCGGGAACTCGTCCGCAGGCGCCTCGAGGGTCACGCCGGCGAGTGCCGGGATCAGGGCGCGCAGGTCGGCCAGCATGCGCTCCTCGTCCTCGCGGTGCGCGGCGGCCAGCGCCGCGGTCTCGGTGTCGCCGAGCTCGGTCTGCGACGGCCTCGATCGCGTCGTAGGTGGCGATCTCGAGCGCCTCGGTGGCGCACTCGTCCTTGGCGTTCTTGAGCAGCTTCTCGGCGTGGTTGGAGCCGCGCAGCACGTCGAGCGGGGCCTTGGCCAGGCTGAGCACCTGGCCGACGATGGTCTCGGCCAGGCCGATCGTCGCGCCGAAAAGGTCGATCCGCGGCTCGAGCCGGGCCTCGAGCGCCGCGGCATGGCCGCGCGTCTCGCGCAGATGGCGCTCGAGCAGGGTCCGATACTCGCCGCGCGGGGTCATCCCGAGGTGGGCGGTGAGAGTGGTGATCAGCGCCCGCTCGGTCGCGAGCGCCTCGTTGAGGTACTGGGTCAGGGCACGTTGCGAAGCCATGCAGACGGGCCTACCCCGCGCGCCGGTACCGTCACACCGTGCCCGCAGCCAAGCGCCTCGAGGTCGCGATCGGCGACAAGACGCTGTCCCTGTCGAACCTGGACAAGGTCCTCTATCCCCGCGTGGGCTTCACGAAGGGGCAGGTGATCGACTACTACACCCGGATCGCGCCGGTGCTGCTGCCGCACCTGCGCGACCGGCCGCTGACCTTCAAGCGCTATCCCAACGGCGTCGAGGACAAGTTCTTCTACGAGAAGCGCTGTCCGTCGCACGCGCCCGATTGGGTCGAGAAGGCCTCGGTGTGGTCCGGGCGCAACGAGGGCAACGTCGAGTATTGCCTGTGCCAGGACCTGCCGACGGTCGTCTGGCTCGCGAACCTGGCCGATCTGGAGCTGCACACGCCGATGGCGCGCGCGCCCGACATGCAGCATCCGACGATCGTGGCCTTCGACCTCGACCCCGGGCCGCCCGCGAACGTCGTCCAGTGTGCGCAGGTGGCGCTCGAGCTGCGGCGCGCGTTCGATTTCTGGGATCTGGCGGCGTTTCCGAAGACGTCGGGCTCGAAGGGCATGCAGGTCTATCTGCCGCTCAATACCGTGGTCACCTACGAGGACACGCGGGCCTTCTCCAGCGGGCTCGCGCAGTTGCTCGAGCGGCGCGACCCCGAGCGCGTGGTCTCGGACATGAGCAAGGCCAAGCGGACCGGCAAGGTATTCGTGGACTGGAGCCAGAACGCGCGCCACAAGACGACGGTCAACGTCTACTCGCTGCGGGCGATGGAGCGGCCGACGGTCTCGACGCCGCTGACCTGGGACGAGGTGTCCGACATCGCCGACGGCTCCGCGCTGGCGTTCACCTCCGACGAGGTGCTCGAACGGGTGGCGACGATGGGCGACCTGTTCGCGGACGTGCAGACCCTCGAGCAGGAGTTGCCGCGCTGATGCACCGGATCGTGATCGTGGGCGGGGGCTTCGCCGGGGTTCGCGCTGCGCGCGCGCTGGCCAAGGCCGGCGGGGCGGAGATCACGCTGATCGACCGCACGAACCACTTCGCCTTCCAGCCGCTGCTCTACCAGGTGGCGACCGGACTGCTCTCGGGCGGGCAGATCTCGCCCGCGCTGCGGGGCATCTTCCGGCGGCGACCCGCACGTGCGCGTGCTGCTCGGGGAGGTCGAGGGCTGTGACCTCGAGCGGCGCGTGGTGCGCGTGTACGCCGAGCACGAGTTCGAGGTGCCCTACGACACGCTGATCGTGGCCGCCGGAGCGACCCACTCCTACTTCGGGCGCGAGGACTGGGCGGTGCTCGCGCCCGGGATGAAGTCCGTCGACGACGCCAACCGGTTGCGCTCGATGATCCTGGGCGCGTTCGAGCTGGCGGAGGCGGCCGAGACGGACCCGGAGCGGCTGGCCTGGATGACGTTCGCGATCGTCGGAGCCGGCCCCACGGGCGTCGAGATGGCCGGGCAGCTCGCGGAGCTCTCGCAGCGGCTCCTGCAGTCCGAGTATCGGTCCGTCGACACCTCGCAGGCGCGGATCGTGCTGCTGGACTCCAACCGGCGCGTGCTGAAGACGTTCCCGGAGAAGCTCTCGGCGCGGGCCGAGCAGGACCTGCGCTGGCTGGGGATCGACGTCCGGCTCGGCGTGCGCGCGGTCGGCATCGACCCCGAAGGGCCTCGACGTCGTGGCCGCCGGCGAGCCGGGCCGGATCACGGCCAAGACGGTGATCTGGGCCGCGGGCGTCAAGGCCTCGCCGCTGGGCGCGGCGCTCGGCGACGTCGAGCTCGACCCGGCCGGGCGCGTCGTGGTCTCGCCGGAGCTGACGGTGCCGGGGCACGACGAGGTGTTCGTGCTCGGCGACATGGCGTCCGTCCCGGGCGTCCCGGGCGTCGCCCAGGGGGCGATCCAGGGTGGCGAGTACGCCGCGTCGGTGATCCTGGCGCGGCTGGCGGGCGCTCCTGGCCCGGGGCCGTTCCGCTACAAGGACAAGGGGTCGATGGCGACGATCGGGCGCCGGCGCGCCGTGGCCGACCTCGGCTGGACGCAGCTCACCGGCGGCGTGGCGTACTTCGCCTGGGGCGTCATCCACCTCGCCTATCTCACGCGCTGGGAGGACCGGCTCGAGGCGGTCTGGCGGTGGGCGATCACGCTGCTCGGCGGGCGCCGGCGCGAGCGGCTGATCTCGATCGTCTCGCTGGTGCCGGAGACGACGGCGCGCGACGTGATCCTCGAGCTCAGACGGCGACGGGTCGAGCGCCTGGACCGGGCTCGCCGATGACGTCGCGGGCGTCGAGGCGCTCGCCGCAGCGGTTGCAGATCCGGTGGCTGTCGACGAAGCCGCCGCAGTGCTTGTGCTTGAGCACCATCGGCGGGCCGTCGGGCGCGTAGTAGCGGTCGCCGAACTGGATCAGCGAGACGATCACCGGCCACAGGTCGATGCCCTTCTCGGTCAGGCGGTACTCGAAGCGCTCGGGCCGCTCCTGGTAGCGGACCTTCTCGAGCACGCCCTCCTCGGTGAGGCGGGTGAGGCGGGCGGTGAGCACGTTGCGGGCGATGTCCAGGCGCGCGGCGATCTCGTCGAAGCGGCGATGGCCGAGGAAGACCTCGCGGATCACGAGCATCGTCCAGCGCTCGCCGATCAGTTCCAGCGACTTGGCCACGGAGCAGTTCTGGCCCTCGTAGGTCCGACCCAGCATGTGGAGAGCGTAGCGTGATGCAACGCTGTCGTGTAGGGTGCGTTGCATGAAGCAACTCGATCGGCGCTGGAAGGTGCTGCTCGTCACGTCGACCGCCGTCTTCATGGCGTTCCTCGACGTGACGATCGTCAACGTCGCGTTCCCGTCGATCGCGGCCGCGTTCCCGTCGGCGTCGCTGGCCGGGCTGTCGTGGGTGCTGAACGCCTACAACATCGTCTTCGCCGCGCTGTTGGTGCCGGCGGGGCGGCTCGCGGACCTGGTCGGCCGGCGGCGGGTGTTCTTCATCGGCCTCGGGGTGTTCGTGGCCGCGTCGGCGCTGTGCGGGCTGGCGCCGTCGGTCGAGGTGCTGGTGGCCGCGCGCGTCCTGCAGGCGGCGGGCGCGGCGCTGCTCGTGCCGACCTCGCTCGGGCTGCTGCTGGTCGAGTTCCCGCCCGAGCGGCGGGCGTCGGCGACGGCGCTGTGGGGCGCCGTGGGCGGTGTCGCCGCGGCCACCGGGCCGTCGCTGGGCGGGCTGTTGATCGAGTGGGCGGACTGGCGGCTCGTGTTCTTCGTCAACCTCGCGCTGGGCGCGGCGGCCTGGGTGCCGGCGCGGCGGCTGCTGCGCGAGACGCGCGACCCGGATCGCGGCGCGGTGCCCGATGTGCTGGGGATCGCGCTGCTGGCGGGCGGCGTCGGCGCGCTCTCGCTGGCGATCGTCGAGGCGCCGGACTGGGGCTGGGGCAGCACGCCCGTCCTGCTCGCCTTCGGGGTCGCTGTCGTGTCGCTCGCGGGCTTCGTCTGGCGCTCGGCCGCGCACCCGCATCCGGTGCTCGAGCTGTCGCTGTTCCGCGTGCGCTCGTTCGCCGCCGCGTGTGCGGGCGTCGGCATGTTCGCCCTCGGGTTCTATGCGGTGCTGCTGGCCAACATCCTGTTCCTGACGTCGGTCTGGGGCTACTCGATCCTGGAGGCCGGCTTCGCGGTCACGCCGGGGCCGCTGATGGCGGCGCTGGCGAGCGCGCTCGCGGGGCGGGTCATCGATCGCTTCGGCTCGCGCGTGTCGGCCGTGCCGGGCGGGCTGCTGTTCGCGCTCGGCTGCTTGTTGTTCGCGACCGGGCTGGGACCGTCCCCCGCGTACCTGTCGGAGTTCCTCCCGGCCACGATCCTGACCGGCACGGGCGTCGGGCTCTCGTTCGCGGGCTGGAGCTCGGCCGCGGTGGCCGAGCTGCCGCCGGCGCGGTTCGCGACGGGCAGCGCGATCTCGGCCTGCTTCAGGCAATTGGGCGCGGTGCTGGGGATCTCGGTGCTGATCGCCGTGCTCGGGGCGTCGGCCGCGCTTGGCGGACTTCCACCGCGCCTACGCGCTGATGGCGGTCACCGGATTGACCGCGGGGCTGATCGGGCTGACCCTGGGGCGCGTTCGCGCTACCGTCCCGGCATGGACCTCGAAGAGCGCACCCTCGACGACACCATCGCCTCCAAGTGCGCCGTCTGCGGCGCGGAGCTGACGACTCAGGAGATCAAGGAAGGGCGTGAGGCCGGCGGGCCCTTCCTGTGCACCGTGCACGCGATGGAGGAGGCACCGGCCGACGAGATCGAGACCGATCCGGCGACCTAGGGCGCTCGCCGCCGCGGATCGCGGCGACGAGCGCTGAGCGGCCGCTAGGCCGGTGCGGCGACGAGCTTCGAGGCCGCGTCGGCGATCGCGTCGGCGTCGATCTTCGCGCCGTGCAACAGCTCCTCGGGCGTGCCGGAGCCCGGGATCTCGCGCACGGCGAGCTTGACGACGTGCGCGCGCTCGTCGCCGTCGGCCAGCGCGTCCAGGACGGCGTCGCCGAGCCCGCCCTCGGGCGCGTGGTCCTCGACCGTGACGATCGCGCCGCACTCGCGCGCCGCCGCGCGCACGGCCTCGGCGTCGATCGGCTTGATCGAGTAGGCGTCGACCACGCGCGCGGCGACGCCGTCGGAGGCGAGCCGCTCGGCGGCCTTGACCGCCTCGTCGACCGTGATCCCGCAGGCGATGATCGCGACGTCGTCGCCCTCGTGGGCGATCCGCGAGCCGCCGATCCGCACGTCCTCGTCCGCCGCCGTGCGCACGGGCGTCTTGCCGCGCAGCGTGCGGATGAACGAGATCCCGTCCTGGTCGGCCAGCAGCTCGACCAGCTTGGCCGTCTGCTGCGCGTCGCTCGGGTGCACGACCGTCGAGCCGTGGATCGCGCGCAGCGAGGCGATGTCCTCCAGCGCCATCTGCGACGGGCCGTCCTCGCCGATCGAGACGCCGGCGTGCGAGCCGCTCAACACCAGCTTGGCGCGCGAGATCGCGGCCATGCGGACGAAGTCGTACGCGCGCGAGAAGAACGCGGCGAACGTGGACGCGAACGGCGTCCAGCCGCGCACCTGCATCCCGACCGCGGCCGCGACGAGCTGCTGCTCGGCGATGAACATCTCGAAGTAGCGGTCCTCGTGCGCCTCGCGGAAGTCCTCGGAGTGCGTCGAGTTCGAGACCTCGCCGTCCAGCGCGACGACGTCGCCGCGGATCCCCGCCAGCGCCGCGAGCGACTCGCCGTAGGCCTTGCGCGTCGCCACCTCGTCGCCGAGCTCGTACGCGGGAAGCGAGCCGCCCGTCGTCTCGAACACGTGGGGCTCGCCCGCCTCGGGGGCGGCGACGTCGACGGACAGGTCCCGCTCGCCGCCGAGCTCGCGGATCGCCTCGTCGGCGTCGTCGAGCGGCTTGCCGTGCTTGCCCGGCTGGTCCTCGACCGCGCGCACGCCCTTGCCCTTCTTCGTGCGGGCGACGATCGCCACCGGCCGGTCCGTGGTGGCCTCGGCCTCCGCGTAGGCGGCCTCGATCTCCTCCACGTCGTGCCCGTCGATCGCGAGCGCCTTCCAGCCGAAGGCCTCGATCCGGCGCACGTAGCCGTGCAGGTCCCAGCCGAGCATCGTCTCGCGCGTCTGCCCGAGGCGGTTGACGTCGATGATCGCGGTCAGGTTCGACAGGCCCTCCCAGCCGGCGTGCTGGAAGGCCTCCCACATCGAGCCCTCGGCCATCTCGGAGTCACCGCACAGCACCCACACGCGGTAGGGCAGCTGGTCCAGCGAGCGGCCGGCCATCGCCACGCCGACGCCGATCGGCAGGCCCTGGCCGAGCGAGCCGGTGGCGACGTCGGTGGGCGGGATCCGCGGCGTCGGGTGGCCCTCGAGCCGCGAGCCGAGCTTGCGGAACGTCAGCAGCTCCTCGTCGGTGATCGCCCCCACGGCCTTCAGCACCGCGTAGTAGAGCGGCGAGGCGTGGCCCTTGGAGAAGATCAGGTGGTCGTTGGCCGGGTTGTCCGGGTTCGTGTAGTCCAGCCGCAGGTGGCCGTCGAGCAGCACGGCCATCAGGTCGGCGGCGGACATCGACGACGTCGGGTGGCCGGAGCCGGCGGCGGCGGAGGTGCGGACGGAGTCGACGCGCAGCTGCTGGCCGAGCTCGCGGCGGAAGTCGTGATCGTGCGCCATTACGCGGCCACCAGGCTCTTGAGCTTGCTCTCGAGCCCTTCGATCAGGTCGGAGAAGGACTTGGCGAACTTCTCCACACCTTCCTTCTCGAGCACCTGCACGACGTCGTCGTACTTGACCCCGACGGACTCGAAGGAGTCGAGGATGCGGCTCGCCTCGTCGGTGCCCTCGAGCAGCGTGTCGCCGCGGATCTCGCCGTGGTCCAGGACGGCCTCGACCGTCTCGCGCGGCATCGTGTTGACCGTGTCGGGCCCGACGAGCTCCTCGACGTACATGACGTCGCGGTAGTCCGGGTTCTTGGTCGAGGTCGACGCCCACAGGCAGCGCTGCTTGGTCGCGCCCTTGGCCTCGAGCTCCTCCCACTCCGGAGTCATGAAGACCTCCTGGTAGGTCTGATAGGCGAGCTTGGCGTTGGCGATCGCCAGCTTGCCCTTGAGCTCGTCGTGGCCGCCGATCTCGTCGAGGCGCTTGTCGGCCTCGGTGTCGACGCGCGAGACGAAGAACGAGGCGACCGAGGCGAGCTTGCCGCGCGGGTCGCCGCCGCCGTCGACGAAGCGCTTGACGCCGCGGACGTAGGCCTCGGCGACCGCCCGGTGGCGCTCGAGCGAGAAGATCAGCGTGACGTTGACCGGGATGCCGGCGGCGATCGTGTCCTCGATCGCCTGCAGCCCTTCGACCGTGGCCGGGATCTTGATGAACAGGTTGGGCCGGTCGACGAGCTCGTGCAGGCGGACGGCCTCGGACTTGGTCTTGTCCGTGTCGTGGGCGAGGTTCGGGTCGACCTCGAGCGAGACCCAGCCGTCCTTGCCCTCGCCGTCGTCCCAGACGCGCCGCAGGATGTCGCAGGCGTCACGGATGTCGTCCTTGGCGAGCTGCCAGAAGATCTCCTTGGGATCGTCGTAGTCGGCGCTCAGCTCGCGGATCTGGTCGTCGTACGCGTCGCCCTCGGCGATCGCGCCCTGGAAGATCGTCGGGTTCGAGGTGACGCCGACGACGCCCTCATCGACCAGTCCCTTGAGGTCGCCGTCCTTCACGAAGCCGCGGGACAGGAAGTCGATCCACACGCTTTGATCGTGCTCAGCGAGTTGCTGAAGGGGAGTAGCCATCGGGGGTCCTTTCGAGAGAGGGGTCCTCACACATTGACACTCCCCGAGCTACGCCCCGGGCTAACGAAGCGTGAAGGCGGGGACGCCGCGGCGCGTGCGGCGTCCCGCCTGGACTACCGTGGCCGGGCGGAGATCTCGCGTAGCCACGCGGCTACGGCCTGCTCGTCCCGCCGGGCCTCCCGTCGCCGGGCGGCGCGCGCCTGGGAGGCCGTGATGGTGTTCGGTTCCGTTGCCCTGGAAAACCGCTTGGTGGGGGTCACCTGTGTGCGCGCAGGGCGATGCTGCTGATCCGCCGAAGAGGCAATCGACATTGCCGACAAACCTACCCGTCATGTGGAGGCTTGTCCACGCCTCTCGGGCCAACCGTTGATGGTTGTCCTCGACCTGACGTCCAACGCGGTCAGGCTGAAAGGCACGCGATCGGCACGAGCAAATACTCGAGAAAGAAGAGCGCCCAGACGCGCATGTAGAAGCGCGTGAAACCGACACGGTCGCGGGGATCCGCTCGCCGCGACCAATACCAGAGCAGGCCGGCAGCGGCAACGTGGCCGATGATGAGAACCGCGGGCTGTGCGGAATCTTTGAGCAGCCAGGGACCGAGCACGATCATCCCGCCGTAGGCCAGGGCCAGCGCGGCCAGGCCGATGTGGAAGACCCGCGTCGCGCCCAGGCGGACCGTGAATGTGCGGATCGCGAAGCGCCGGTCGCCCTCGATGTCGGGGACGTCCTTGAGCACCGCGATCGCGAAGCTGAACGGCAGCACGAACAGGCACAGCGCCCACACGGGCGGGGCGATCTCGCCCGTGAAGTGCCAGTAGACGCCGAGGTTGACGACCACCGCGCGGACGCCGGTGATGCACAGCGAGGCGGCGACCGGGAAGCGCTTGAGCCGCACCGGCGGCAGCGAGTAGAGCGCCCCGACCGCCAGCGCCGCGGCGACGGCCACCGTCTCGACGGCGCCCTGCGTGAGCCCCATCGCGAGCGGCAGCGCGGTGCAGGCGATCACGATCGTGCGTGCGCCGGAGAGCGAGAGGTCGCCGGCGGCGATCGGCAGCCACGGCTTGTTGATGCGGTCGATCTCGACGTCGGTGATCTGATTGACGCCGACGATCGCGACGTTGACCGCGAGCGCGGCGACGAGCGTGGCGAGAAGATCGCCGGCGCCACCGGCGGCCTCGCCCTCGGCGGCCGCGATGGCGTAGAGGCCGACGACCGAGAGCGCCGTCCCGATGATCGTGTGCGGGCGCGAGAAGCGCCAGAGGACGAGCGCCGGGTTGGTGGCGGCGCGGACGTCCGCGAGGGTCACGCGGCGCCTCCTGCGGCTCGTGCGGCTCGTGCCCGCGGTCCGCGCCACCCGGGGCGAGCAGCGCGGGCTTCGCCCGCAGAAGGGGGAAGCTGCCCGCCCCGGGCGGCGCGAACCGCGGGCGGTTCCGCGAGGGCGCCGCGGGGCGGCGTAGTGCGAGGCGGCCACCGTCCGGTGCCGCGCGGTCGCCGATCGAGTGGCCGAGCCCTCACGCCGCGCGCCTCGCGGCGAGCCGGTCCCGGACCGTCAGCGCGACGGCGATCGGGATGAACGCGATGCCCGCGGCCGAGCCGGCCACAAAGCGGGCGGCGAAGCGCAGGCGCCCGACCGGGACTTCGGCGGGGGCAGGCGGCGGTGCCGGCGACGGCCCCGGCGTGGGCTTGACGCCGCTGACCGCGAGCGCGTAGGGGCCGCGGCGGTCGCGGTACCAGGGCGGCGCGAGCTCCTTCACGCGCACGTCGGTGAAGCCCGCGGCCTCCATCCAGCCCGTGTACTCCTCGACGGCAGGGAAGAGCATCCAGGTCTCGGCCAGCGCGCGGGCGACGCGGTTCGCCGGGCGCACCGGGCCGACGACGAGCGCGACCCCGCCGGCGCGCGTCACGCGGTACGCCTCGGCGATCCCGCGCTGCGGGTCCGGCCAGTACTCGATCGAGCCGGCCGAGACGTAGCGGTCGAAGGCGTCGTCGGCAACGGGCAGGTTCTCGGCGTCCCCCAGCACCCGCGGGCACTGCGCCAAGGCGGGCTTCGAACGCGAGCGTGCCAGCTGGTGCGGCGACTGGTCGAGCATCGTCACCGACGAGGCGTCCACGCGCGCCACGATGCCCTCGGTCGTGAAGCCCGTGCCGGCCCCCGCGTCGAGCACGCGCAGACCCGGCTCCAGACGCCCCTCAGCCAGCGCCAGCTCTCGCATCGCGGGCGTCCAGAACAGCGGGTTGACCCAGCGGTCGTAGCCCAGCGAGAGGAACCGGTAGAACCAGAACGCCTCGCGCTTGTGCTGGATCAGACGCATGGCTTGGGCACGATAGGAAGGTGGATCACTGGTTACCTGAATGGAGTGTGCGCACGTATCACCGGCGCGCGGCGACGGCGCCCCGCGACACGTTGTGGGAGCAGGCGACGAAGATACGCCTGGGCGACACCCGCCGGCTCGGAAGGCTCGTGAGCTGGCGCATCCCCGGTGTCCACGCCTCGCAGACCTACCACGAGCTGTTCCGCGCCTATCCCTTCACGGTCCTGCAGGAGACGGACGACACGCTGATCACCGGCCTGTGCGGGCGGATCTGGACGCTCGCCCGCGACTATCCGCGACTCGACGGTCCCGAGGACTTCGCGACCTGGGACGAGCCGGGGACCGTGCGGGTCGCCTTCGCGCACTGGGTGAAGGAGACCGAGCACGGCGCCGAGCTCTTCAGCGAGGCCCGCGTCCACCCCGTGGACACCCACGCGCGCGTCCGTCTGAAGGCGGTCTGGACGCTGCTCGGCCCGTTCGAGCGCCTGGTCGGCGCGGAGCCGCTCGAGCTCGCCGCGAAGCGGGCCGAGCAGGCCGGCTCTAGGGCGTGACGCCACCGTCGCGTCGCCATCCTCAGGCGCGGACGGGCTGGGGCGTCGCGCCGTCCTCGAGCCCGGCCAGGCCTTCGCTGTCGAGCCACAGCCGCCGTCCCCGGTAGACGCGAGCGCGCAGCCGCCCGAGCAAGTGGTGGCGGGAGCGAACCTCGAGCCGGCGCTCGGCCGGCAGCGGTACCGGCAGCAGCAGCGGATCCGAGGCCTCGCCCTCGATCTCCACCCGCCAGCGCGGCGAGCGCGCCCGTACGTGCCACTCGCCGCCGCCCGCGCGGGTGACGGTGCGGGCGAACGGCGGCGAGAGCGTGACCAGGCCGTCGGGCGTCCACGCCGCGACCGCCGTCGGCGCCACGCCGTGGATGCGGCCGCCGGCGAAGGCGACGCCGGGCCCCTGCCCCCACCACCAGTGGTCGGCGAACGCGGCGCCCCAGTTCTTCTCGGCGTAGACCGACGTGCCGTCGAGCGAGCGGTCGCCGAAGCTGCCCGCTGACGCGGCGCCCCGAGCAGGTGCGGGGCCCAGTACTGGCCGAGCCCGGGAATCACCTGCGCCGGGCCGAGCGGGCCGAACGGCCGCCGCGGCCAGCCGCGCGGCTCGGCGAACCGCGCCTCGAGGCGCTCGCCGACATCCACGCACAGGAAGCCCGGGCCGGCGCGCAGATACGGCGAGGCGTCGACCGCGAGGCCTTCCAACCGCGCGCTCTGCGCGATCTCGGTGCGCGCCTCACCCGGCTGCGACGCCAGCGTGACCATCGCCCACGTGCCGCGCGCGTCGCGGCACACACCGGCGATCGCGCACACGCTCCAGTCCGAGCCCGCGAAGCGCCAGTAGTAGCCCTCGAACGCGGTGCCGTGCGGACGTCGCGGGTCGCCGAACGGGCCGTCCGCGCCGAAGCGCCTCAGCGAGAGATCACCGCGTGGGTGACGGGGATGTTCCAGCGGGACTCGGCGTCCGCGAGCGATTCGTCCTCGCGATAGTCGCGGTCGCCCTCGGGGTGGGAGAAGATCACGATCCGGTCGGCCTTGAACGTCGCCAGCGCGTCGTCGATCGCCTGCGCGGGATCGGACTCGCCGACCGCGCCGGCGGCGTCGATGCCCTCCTCCTCCAAGCGCTCGACCGTGTCGGTCTCGGCGGTCGTGGCCTCGGCGATCGCGTCGTCGGGATCGCTGACCCAGAACGCGAGCTTCGATTGATTCGTGGCGGGTGAGAGGACGAGCACCTCGGCGCCCTTGACGTCCTCGCCGAGGGTCTCGCGCAGAAACGGCGCGTCGATCGGCTCCGGGGTGACGACGAGCAGTTTCACGCCTCCCGCGCTACCCCCGCGGACGGGACCGAAAACCCGCCCGAGCGGAGCACAGGTCGTCGTAGGTGACCGCGGTGCGGTCGCGGGCCCGCTGCAGCACGCTCTCGAGCGCCAGGACGTGGCGCGTGTGGTCGAAGTCGGCCGGATGCAGGTCCAGTCGCAGCACGCTCCCGGAGAGCGCGGCGCCGATGCGCACGAAGGCCGCGCGTTTCGTTGCCAGGCAGAGAGCGGGCGTGCGCGTCCCGCGCGGCCCGCGCAGCGCGAGCAGCGTCGCCCACCAGTCGAAGCGCTTCGCCAGGTGCGCCCGCAGCGGTCCGGTGTACGCATAGCCGGGCGCGACGAAGCCGCGCGGCTGCAGTCCGGCTCGAGTGAGGACGTGCAGGCCGGCCTCGACGGTCGCGATCGTCGCCTTGGCATCGAGGCCAGGGAACTCGGCGGCGCGGCCGCCCTGACACTGACGCAGCGGGCGCGTGAGCGGGGACGGCGGAGCCGTGCGCCGGTGCTGGAGCCCGTGCTGGGCCACGGCGTCGCCGGCGTCGACGCGATCGAGCAACCAGTTGGTCAGCTCCGGCGAGCGCGCGGGGAACGGGTGCAGCTGCGGCGCGGGGATCACCAGCAGCGTGACGCGGGCGACGCCGAGATCGTCGAGCCAGTCGCGGATCAGCGCGCAGCGCTCGAACGTCGCGGGCTCGACGTCGTGGATCGCCACCGCCAGCGATCTCATCGCGCCCGCGCGCCCTCGGCGTTTCGCGGCGGCGGCGCCGGTCGGGCCGCGACCGTCCGCGCTCGCTCGCCGCGCTCATGCCGCGCGGACGCTCGCGAGCGACTGATCGAGCAGCGCCCGCCGCCAGCCGGCGCCGAGCGCGGCCAGCGACGCGTCCCACGTCCGTTCTGCCACCGCGGCCAGCCCGCCGCCGGCGAGCCGCCGCCGCGAGCCCGGGTGGGCCGCCAGGCCGGCGAGCGCGTCCGCCAGCGCACTCGCACGTGGCGGGCACAGCAGCCCGGAACGGCCGTTGGCGATCAATTCCGACGGGCCGCCGGCGTCGACCGCGACGACCGGCACGCCGGAGGCCTGCGCCTCCAGCACGACCTGCCCGAACGTGTCCGTCTGCGAGCAGAAGAGGAAGAGGTCGGCGTCGGCGTAGGCCCGCGCCAGCGCTTCGCCCTCGAGCCAGCCGAGAAACGTCGCGGCGCCGCCCAGCCGGGCGCGCAGCGCGTCCTCCTCGGGCCCGCCGCCCGCCAGGTGCAGCTCGAGCCGTGGGTCGCGCGCCTGGGCGGCCAGGAAGGCGTCGGCGAGCAGGTCGACGCCCTTCTCCTTCGTCAGCCGCCCGGCGTAGAGCACCCGGATGCGGCCGTCGGCGGCGCGCTCGCGCAGCGCGGGCGAGAAGCGCCCGACGTCGACGCCGCGGTCCCAGCGGCCGATCCGCTCGGCCGCGATGCCGAGCGCGCTCAGCCGCGCGTCCGAGGCCTCCGACGGCGAGAGCACGACGTCGCAGCCGCCGTAGAAGATGCCGAGCGCGGTCTCGACGCCGGCCGCGAGCGCCGCGTCACCCGAGCGCAGGCGGGCGTAGGCGGCCAGCTCGGTGTGGTAGGAGCCGACGATCGGCAGGCCGAGCATGCGTCCCGTCAGCAGCGCGCCGACGCCCGCGGGACCCGGCGAGCACAGGTGCACGACGCCGTAGCGCCCCTCGGCCAGCGCGTCGACGACCGCGGGCAGCGACGGCACGCCGATCTTGAGCCCGGCGTAGTACGGGATGTCGACCTCGGTGACGGCGCTCAGGCGGCGGTCGACGTGCGGGTCGGTCCCGATCACCTCGACCTCGAACCCCGGCACGCCGCGCTCGCGCAGCTCGTCGAGCGTGTGCGTGACGCCGTGCATGGCGCCGATCCCGTCGGCGACCAGCGCGACCCGGACCGGCTCGTGGTCGCGGCTCACCAGCTTGAGCTTCTCGCGACCGAGGAACGCGGCCGCCGGGGCGTACGGGATCGCGGCGAAGCAGGCGGTGAAGAGGCCGTCGAGGTCGGTCGGCTGCGCCACCGCCTCGCGCAGGCGCCGCTCGTGGCAGCGGCGTGCGCGGCGCTCGAGGTCGGCGTGCGCGAAGCCGTCGGACTGGAGGAGGGCGAGCAGGTCGCGCTCGCTCATGCGCGGGAGGTCCACTGCGTCGAGCCACGCGCGCAGCAGGGCTTGGGCATCTCCGGGACCGAGATCGCGCCCGATCGAGCCGCTGCGGGCGTCGCCCTCCGTCATCACGCGCTCGACCATCCGCAGCACCGCCGCCGGATCGGGAGCGTCGTCGGCCGATCCGCGCCCGAGCGCGCGGATCGCCAAAGCCATCGCCGCGTGCGCCCACTTCGCCGCCGAGCCCTGCTCGCCGTGCGCGCTCACGCGGCCGCCGCGCACGTGCGCGAGGAACTCGTCCGGGGTCGCGCAGGCGGGCGTCGCCGACCACGTGCGCCCGATGTCGACGCCGGCGTGGTCGTCGGAGCCGCCGATGCCGGTGCCGCCGTGGGTCTCGACGTAGATCGCGGCCGGGTGGTTGAGCTCCCGCGCGCGGGCGCCGTTGCGGACCTCCCAGACGTCGAACAGCTGCGCCAGCCGGCGCCGGTGGCGCGGCAGCAGCGGCGCCTCGACGGCGTAGAAGGGGTGCGCGAGCGCGCACGTGATCTCCTGCTCGCGCAGGTACAGCGCGACGGTCTCGACGTCGTCGGCGTGCGCCTGCAGCCACTCGTGGTCGGCGGGGGTGATCCCGTAGCAGAGGATGTGCACGGCCTGCGGCTCGCCGCGGAAGCGGGCGGTCAGCTCCTCCGAGACGAAGACGTCGGGCCGGTCGGCGATCTCGAGGACGCCGTCGATCGTGTCGTGATCGGTGATCGTGACGAAGTCCATGCCCCGGCGCTTGGCGAGGGCGTAGACCTCCTCCGGCGGCGTCGCGCACTCGGGCAGCCCCAGGGCGCGCTGGACGCCGAGCTTCGACACCTGCGACGCCGTCGAGTGGCAGTGCAGATCCGCACGGCTGGTCTTCATACCCTGGAGGATCGGGCGCGCTTGCAGGCGTTTTGTGACCAACCGGGCAACAGCCGGTGACCAGGCTGTGAACCCTTCGCGGCGAGCCGAGCCGGTGCCGTGGGTGATCTGCGCGCGCAACTGGGCGGCGTGGATCGAGAGAACGCTCGTTTCCGGGACGCTGACTGTGGCCGCGTCGGGCTTCTCCGACGCCGCGACGTGCGCGTCGTCCCATGGGGCGAGCCCCGTCGCGGCCGTGCCGCCGCGCGCCTGGCCGACGGCACAGTCGTGCGCTGGACGCATGGGGAGTGGTCGGTGACGCGGAGCGCGACGTGAGCTTCCGCGTGCGGTGATGTCTATCCCAACGGGCTATTCACATCCTCCGCGCCGTCGCGGACGATGCTGCGGACATGGCCTTCGCTGAGCCACTTCGCCCGCCTCGCACCGGCCGTGCCCGCAGCGCTCGGCTCGAACTGCTCGACGGCGCGCGCACGATGGTCCACGTCGCCTGCCACGACGCGGCGGAGGTCGAGCTGCGCGTCGCGGTGTTGCGCGGGCAGGCCCGGCTCGAGCCGTGGTGCGCGGCGCGCGGGGTGGAGGAAGCACTCGTGGGCGGCTTCTTCGTGCGCCCGGACGGCACGCCGCTGGGCGAGGTGCGCACGCGCGGGGTCGCCCGCCGCTATGTCCCGTTCGCGTCACCGTGGGCTGACCTGCGCGCGTGCGTGCACGTGCGCGGGGGCGTCGCGAGCATCGCTCGGCGCTCCGAGCTCCCGCTCGCAGCCGCCCGGCGACCTGCTGCAGGCCGGCCCGCTGCTGGTCCGCGACGGCGCGCCGGTCTTCCGCCGCACCGAGGACGTCGAGGGCTTCCGGGCCGGGCAGGCCCAGTTCGACTCCGACATCACCGACGGGCGCTACCCACGGGCGGCGCTCGGGCTGGCGGACGGCAAGCTGTTCGCGGTCGCCTGCGACGGCCGCTCGCGGCTCGACGCCGGGCTGACGCTCGAGGAGCTGGCGGCCCTGATGGCGGCGCTGGGATGCTCGGACGCGTTGAACCTGGACGGCGGCGGCTCGACCTCGCTGGTCTCCGGCGGCCGCCTGCGCAACCGACCGCGCGGCGGGTGGGAGCGGCCCGAGGTCGGTGGGCGGCCGGTGTCGACGGCGCTGCTGTTCCTTCCGCGGATGGCCTAGCGCCGGCGAACCGCGCGGGATTCGGTGGCGAGAAAGGCACCGATGCGGTGCTTTTCTCACCACTCGGGCGGCGCGCCTGTGGCGAAGCAGGCCACGGAAACGAGCACGATGCGCAAACCGCCTCGATACCCGTTCTTGAGGCATGAGTGAGGTGGCCCGCCGCTCGGGTATGTTCACGGCCTGGCAACTCCTCGTTCACATTCTCGCCGCGCCCTGATGGGCCTGATGTTCTATCCCCGCGGGGGCTCGTCGCACGTCGCGCGCAACCTCGCGCACGCGCTGCCGCAGGCCGGCTGGGACGTGACCGTGCTGTCGGGCTCGGTGACGCTCGAGCACCACCCCGGGGACGCCCGCGCGTTCTACAAGGACCTCGACGTGTGCCCGGTCGACATGACGCGCGCGCTCGAGCAGCGCGACCCGCTGGCCGCCGACCCGCCGCTGCATCCCTCCTACGAGGACCGCGAGGACGCGCCCGACCGCGTCTTCGCCCGCCTCGACGACGCCGCCGCCGAGCACCAGGTCACCGCCTGGGCGCGAGCGCTGCAGTCGGCCGGCGCCGCCGACGCCGACGTCCTGCACCTGCATCACCTGACGCCGCTCTACGAGGCCGCGCAACGGGTCGCTCCCAACACCCCGATCGTCGGCCACCTGCACGGCACCGAGCTGCTGATGCTGGAGGCGATCGAGGAGGACCCGCACCGCTGGCCGTACGGCCCGGAATGGGCGGCGCGTCTGCGCCACTGGGCCAGCCAGGCCGAGCGCTGATCGTGCTCACCGAGACCGCGACCGAACGCGCCGAGCGCCTGCTGAAGATCGACCCCGAGCGCTGCGTCCAGGTCGCGAACGGCTACAACCCCGACCACTTCGGCCCGCGCCACCTCGACCACGAACTGCTCTGGCGCAAGATGCTCACCGACGAGCCGCGCGGGTGGGAGCCCGACGGGATGACGCTGCGCTACGACGACCTGAGCGCGTTCGAGGACGACAACCCGGTGATCCTGTACGTCGGCCGCTTCACCGAGGTCAAGCGGATCCCGCTGCTGATCGAGGCCTACGCAGCGCGCGCGGCCGGGCTTCAGCCGGCCGGCGCCGCTCGTGATCGTCGGCGGCTTCCCCGGCGAGTGGGAGGGCGAGCATCCCTACGACGCGATTCGCCGCACGCAGGCGACGGACGTCTTCCTCGCCGGCTGGCACGACCACTCGGAGCTGGCCGACATCTTCGCCGCCACCGACGTGCTCGTGCTGCCGTCGGTGCGCGAGCAGTTCGGCCAGGTGATCGTCGAGGCGATGGCCTGCGGGGTGCCGCCGATCGCCGTCGACGCCTACGGGCCGGCCGACATCGTCGACCACGGCGAGACCGGCTGGCTGGTCGAGCCCGACGACGTCGCAGAGCCTCACCAACGCGCTCGTCGAGGCCGTCAACCGCCCCGCCGAACGCCGCCGCCGCGGGGCCAACGCCGCGGTCACCGCGCACGAGCGCTACGCCTGGCCGGCGCTGGCCGAACAGGTGGCCGAGATCTACGACGCGGCCGCCGACGCAACATCGTTGCGCGAGAACGCGGCTCTAAGCGGCTGAAACCTGCGTCCGACGCAGTAATCCACTCCTCGGCACTTTGGTGGCCACCTGCGCCACTGCTACCGTTTCGCCTCCCTTCCGAGCACTCGGATGGGGCTTCGCGTACCCCCACCCGTCGCCCGCCTATGCCTGAACGTCCCAGCGGCCGGATCGGCCTCTACGACCCGACCTACGAGCACGACGCCTGCGGTGTCGCCATGGTCGCCAAGCTCGATGCCGTCCCGTCGCACGAGACCGTGGAGCGCGCGATCGTTGCGCTCGAGAACCTCGAGCACCGCGGCGCCGCGGGCGCCGATCCGAACACGGGCGACGGCGCCGGAATCCTGCTCCAGCTGCCCGACGAGTTCATCCGCGGCGTGATCAGCGAGGAGCTGCCGCCGGCCGGGGCCTACGGCGTCTGCATGTGCTTCCTCCCGCGCGACGCCGAGCAGCGCGCCGCCTACGAGCAGCTGCTCGAGGAGACGGTGCGCGCCGAGGGCCAGACCGTCGTCGCCTGGCGCGACGTCCCGGTCGACAAGGACTACGTCGGCATCACGGCCAACCTGTACGCGCCGTACGTCAAGCAGCTCGTGGTGGCGGCCTCCGACGAGCTCGCCTCAGACCAGGATGCGTTCGAGCGCAAGCTCTACGTGATCCGCCGCGTGGCCGAGATCGCCGCCGGCCCGGAGCTCGTGATCCCGAGCTTCTCGAGCCGCACGATCGTCTACAAGGGGATGCTCACGAGCCCGCAGCTGCTCGGCTACTACCCCGACCTGGCCGATCCGCGCACGAAGTCCGCGCTCGCGCTCGTCCACAGCCGCTTCTCCACGAACACGTTCCCGAGCTGGGAGCTCGCGCACCCGTACCGGATGATCGCCCACAACGGCGAGATCAACACGCTGCGCGGGAACATCAACTGGATGCGGGCGCGTGAGTCGCAGCTCGCCTCCGAGCTGTTCGGCGACGACCTGCAGAAGGTGCTCCCGGTCGTGCGCCCCGCCGGCTCGGACAGCGCCACGTTCGACAACGTGCTCGAGCTGCTGGTGCTGGCCGGCCGCAGCCTCCCGCACGCGGTCATGATGATGATCCCGGAGGCCTACGAGGACCGCGACGACCTGCCGGAGGACCTCAAGGGCTTCTACGCCTTCCACTCGTGCCTGATGGAGCCGTGGGACGGCCCCGCCGCGGTGGCCTTCACCGACGGCCGCGTGATCGGCGCCACGCTGGACCGCAACGGCCTGCGCCCGGGCCGCTGGCTCGAGACCAAGGACGGCTGGGTCGTCCTGGGCTCGGAGACCGGCGTGATGGACGAGCCCGCGTCCAACGTCAAGCGCAAGGGCCGCCTGCAGCCCGGCAAGCTGTTCCTCGTCGACCTCGAGCGCGGCGTGATCGTGGATGACGGCGACGTCAAGCGCGAGGTCGCGGGCGCGAAGCCGTATGCACAGTGGTACGAGGACGGCATCGTGCACCTCGCCGACCTGCCGGAGGGCCCGCCCCAGGGCGCCCCGAAGGAGCCGCTGCACGAGCGCCAGCGGGCGTTCGGGTACACGCAGGAGGACCTGCGCGTCCTGCTGACGCCGACCGCGGCCAAGGGCGAAGAGCCGATCGGCTCGATGGGCAACGACACCGCGCTGGCGGTCCTGAGTGACCGGCAGCCGCCGCTGTTCAGCTACTTCAAGCAGCTCTTCGCGCAGGTCACGAACCCGCCGATCGACCCGATCCGCGAGGCGATCGTGATGAGTGTCGGCACCGGCGTCGGCTCCGAGCGCAACCTGCTCCACGAGACGCCCGAGCACGCGCGCCAGCTCGAGATGCGGACGCCGATCCTGTTCGACCGCGAGCTGCAGAAGCTGCGCCACGTCGCACTCGAGCGTCTTCGCCGCCCGCACGCTCGACATCACGTGGCCGCGTGATGAGGGCCCCGAGGGCATGGCGCGCGCGCTCGAGCGCGTGTGCGCGGAGGCCGACCAGGCGCTCGCCGACGGCGTCAACATCGTGATCCTGTCCGACCGCGCGATGGGCCCCGAGCGGGTGCCGATCCCGGCGCTGCTGGCCGTCGCCGGCGTGCACCACCACCTCGTGCGCGAAGGCACGCGCCTGCAGACCGGGCTCGTGCTCGAGTCCGGCGAGCCGCGCGAGGTCCACCACTTCGCGACGCTGATCGGCTACGGCGCGAGCGCGATCAACCCGTACGTGATGTGGGAGTCGCTGGCCGAGCTCGTCGCCGACGAGCGGGTCCCCAATCTCACCGACTACGCCACGGCCGAGCAGAACGTCGTCAAGGGCATCGCCAAGGGCCTGCTCAAGACGATCTCGAAGATGGGCATCTCGACGATCCAGTCCTACAACGGGGCGCAGATCTTCGAGGCCGTCGGGCTCGCGCCGGAGCTGATCGAGCGCTACTTCGTCGGCACCGCGTCGCGGATCGGTGGCATCGGGCTCGAGCACCTTGCGGTCGAGACGCTCGAGCGCCACGCCCGCGGCTTCGGGCTGAGCACCGACGACCTGCTCCCGGTCGGCGGCGTCTACGCGTGGCGCCGCGAGGGCGAGCACCACATGTGGAACCCGGAGACGATCGCGCTCCTGCAGCACTCCGTCCGCCACGGCGGGCAGCCGACGTACGACGAGTACGCAAAGCTCGTCAACGACGACGCCGCTCGCCGGGCGACGTTGCGCGGGCTGCTGAAGTTCCGCGAGCTGCCGGAGGACCAGTGGCTCGACCTCGACGACGTCGAGCCGGCGAGCGAGATCGTCAAGCGCTTCGTCACCGGCGCGATGTCGCTGGGCTCGCTGTCGCGCGAGTCGCACGAGACGCTCGCGATCGCCATGAACCGGATCGGCGGCAAGTCGAACACCGGCGAGGGCGGGGAGGACCCGGTCCGCTACACGCCCGACCCGAACGGCGACCTGCGCCGCTCGGCGATCAAGCAGGTGGCGTCCGGCCGCTTCGGGGTCAACATCAACTACCTGGTCAACGCCGACGAGCTGCAGATCAAGATGGCCCAGGGCGCCAAGCCCGGCGAGGGTGGCCAGCTTCCCGGCCACAAGGTCGATCGCTACATCGGCTCGATCCGCTTCACGACCCCGGGCGTCGGCCTGATCTCGCCGCCGCCGCACCACGACATCTATTCGATCGAGGACCTCAAGCAGCTGATCTACGACCTGCGCTGCGCCAACCCGGGCGCGCGCGTGTCGGTCAAGCTGGTGAGCGAGGTCGGCGTCGGGACGGTCGCGGCCGGCGTGGCCAAGGCCAACGCCGACCACGTGCTGATCGCCGGCCACGACGGCGGCACCGGCGCCTCGCCGCTTTCGAGCATCCAGGCCGCGGGCATCCCGTGGGAGATCGGCCTCGCGGAGACGCAGCAGACGCTGGTGCTCAACGACCTGCGCAGCCGCATCTGGGTCCAGACCGACGGCCAGCTCAAGACCGGCCGCGACGTCGTGATCGCGGCGCTGCTGGGCGCCGACGAGTGCGGCTTCAGCACCGCCCCGTTGATCGCGACGGGCTGCATCATGATGCGCGCCTGCCACCTCAACACGTGCCCGGTCGGCATCGCCACCCAGGACCCGGAGCTGCGCAAGCGCTTCCAGGGCGCGCCCGAGCACGTCGTCAACTTCTTCTTCTTCGTGGCCGAGGAGGCGCGGCAGATCATGCGCCGGCTCGGCATCCGCAGCTACGAGGATCTGGTCGGCCGCGTCGACCTGCTCGAGTCCGACTCCGCGATCGAGCACTGGAAGGGCCGCGGCGTGGACCTCACGCACGTGCTGGCGGCGCCGAACGTCGGCGACGAGGCCCCGCTGCGGCGCTGCCGCCCGCAGGACTCGCCGCTTCCGGGCGCGCTGGACTGGACGCTGATCGAGGCGTCCAAGGACGCGATCGACAACCGCATGAAGGTCACGGGCGCCTTCGACGTGCGCAACGTCAACCGCACCGTCGGCGGGCTGCTGTCGAGCGCGGTGACGGTCGTCCACGGGGCCGCGGGCCTGCCGCCCGGCACGATCCGCTTCACGCTGCGCGGCTCGGCCGGGCAGTCGTTCGGCGCGTGGCTGGCGCCGGGCGTCGAGCTGTCGCTGTTCGGCGACGCCAACGACTACACGGGCAAGGGCCTCTCCGGCGGCGTGCTGTCGGTGCGCCCGCCCGAGGACGCCTCGTTCAAGGCCGAGGAGAACGTCGTCATCGGCAACACCGTGCTCTACGGCGCGACCTCCGGGCGGGCGTTCTTCCGCGGGCTCGCGGGCGAGCGTTTCGCGGTGCGCAACTCCGGCGCCAGCGCGGTCGTCGAGGGCGTCGGCGACCACGGCTGCGAGTACATGACCGGCGGCCGCGCGGTCGTCCTCGGCCGCACGGGCCGCAACTTCGCGGCCGGCATGAGCGGCGGCGTCGCCTACGTGCTCGACGAGGACGGGACGTTCGGCGAGCGCTGCAACATGGGGCTGGTCGGCTTCGACGAGATCTCAGAGTCCGACGCGATCGAGCTGCACGGCCTGATCGAGGAGCACGCGGAGCGCACCGCCTCGCCCGTGGCCGAGCGCCTGCTCGCCGACTGGGAGTCCTACCTGCCGCGCTTCAAGAAGGTCATGCCGCACGACTACAAGCGCGCGCTGGCCGAGCTCGAGAGCGAGGAAGTGCACTCGATCGAGCCCGCCGAGTCCACCGGCGGCGAGGGGTTCGTGACGACGGAGCAGAGCATCTGATGGGCAAGATCGGCGCGTTCCTGGAGATCGAGCGGATCGAGCCGCCCGAGCGCGACCCGGCGGCGCGGACCGCGGACTTCAAGGAGTTCGTCCACACGCTGCCGGTCGAGGGCCTGCGCGAGCAGGGCGCGCGCTGCATGGAGTGCGGCGTGCCGTTCTGCCACAACGGCTGCCCGCTCGGCAACCTGATCCCGGACTGGAACGACCTCGTCTACCGCGACCGCTGGCGCGAGGCGATCGTCCAGCTGCACGCCACGAACAACTTCCCGGAGTTCACGGGCAAGCTCTGCCCGGCGCCGTGCGAGGCGGCGTGCGTGCTGGAGATCCGCGAGGGCGACGCGGTCTCGATCAAGCAGATCGAGGTCTCGATCGTCAACCGCGCCTGGGACGAGGGCTGGATCAAGCCGCTGCCCGCCGCCGGTCGAGACCGGCCGGACGGTCGCGGTGATCGGCGCCGGCCCCGCGGGCCTGGCGGCGGCGCAGCAGCTGCGGCGCGCCGGGCACACGGTGACGGTGTACGAGCGCGACGAGTCCGGCGGCGGGCTGGTGCGCTTCGGCGTGCCGCACTTCAAGATCGAGAAGTGGGTCGTCGAGCGCCGGCTCGAGCAGCTCGCCGCCGAGGGCGTGCAGTTCCGCTACGGCGTCGACGTGGGCGTCGATGTCGATGCGGCCGAGCTGCGCGCGGCGCACGATGCGGTCGTGATCGCCACCGGCTCGCGCGTCCCGCGCGACCTCCCGGTCCCCGGCCGCGAGCTGGACGGCGTGCACTTCGCGATGGACTACCTCTACGACCGCGCGCGCGTGCTCGAAGGCAATCCGCCGGAGAACCCGATCACGGCCGCCGGCAAGCACGTGCTGGTCGTCGGCGGCGGCGACACCGGCGCGGACTGCGTCGGGCACTCGCACCGCGAGGGTGCGGCATCGGTGACCCAGATCGAGCTGCTCGGCGAGCCGCCCGAGCGCCGCCCGGACGACCTCACGCCGTGGCCGCGCTGGCCCGTCAAGCTGCGCACCTCCTACGCGCTGAAGGAGGGCGGCGAGCGCGACTTCGCGATCTCGACCACGCAGCTGACCGGCAACGGCCGCGTCGAGCAGGTGCACTGGGTGCAGAACAGCGGCGCGCCGCCGTTCGAGGCGATCCCCGGCACCGAGGAGACGCACCCGGCCGAGCTGGTGCTGCTGGCGATGGGCTTCCTGTCCCCCGAGCAGCCGCTGCTCGAGGCGCTGGGCGTCGAGCGCGACGGGCGCGGCAACGCCAAGGCGGGCGCCTACGCGACCTCGGCCGACGGCGTGTTCGCCGCCGGCGACGCGCGCCGCGGGCAGTCGCTGATCGTGTGGGCGATCAACGAGGGCCGCCAGTGCGCCCGGGTCGCCGACCGCTACCTGCGCGAGCTGCCGCCGCGCGACCCGCGCGACGAGGAGTCCGCGGGCACGTCCGAGCGCTTCGGCTCGCCGGAGCTCGGCGCCGACCCGCCGCAGCGCGCTTCGCTCACTTAGCGCTTGACACGGGCCGAGGCCGCGTAGCACGCTTCCCGTTCTGCCGCGGGACGGCCGCGGCACCAATGCGGAGGGGTATATGCGATTTTCTGGCGCGACCGCGCTCGCGGTCGGCGTAGTGCTGGTCGGCGCGTCGCCTGCGGCGGCCGGCTGGGGCGGCGGGAACGACACCTCGGCGGAGCTGCGCCGGGCCGTCGACGTCAACGGCATCAAGCGCCACGAGGCGGCGTTCAGCCTGATCGGAGTCGCCACGGGCGGCAACCGGCTCGCCGGCACGCGCGGGCACGAGCTGTCGGCCGACTACGTCGCGCTGCAGTCGCGGCTCGCCGGGCTCAACGTCACGCGGCAGGACGTTCGAGTACGACCTGCTACGCTGCTCGGCGACTGGAAGCCGCCGGTGCTCGACGTGCGGCGCGGCAAGCGCTACATCCCGGGCATCGCGGGCTCGATCCCGGGCGGCGACTTCGGCTCGATGGTCAACTCGCCCTCGGGCGACGTGACCGCGCCGGTGTGGGCCGCCGACCTGACGATCCCGTCGCCGGCGCCCGAACACGTCGACCTCCGGCTGCGAGGCCGCGGACTTCGCCGGCATGCCGCAGGGCGCGATCGTCCTGCTCCAGCGCGGCACCTGCGGCGAGCTGTCGCAAGTGGCTCAACGCGCAGGCCGCGGGCGCGGGCGGCGATCGTCTACATCAACGAGGGCGACCCGGACGCACCCCGAGGACGACCGCGTCGACCCGCGCTGGTTCGACATGGACGGGCGCCGGGCGTCACGGTGCCGATCGTGGCCGCGCAGATCGCGACCGTCGCAGGACCTCGCCGGCGGCATCCGCCAGGGGCTCGTCGGCAAGACCGCGCGCCTGCGGGTCGAGTACCGCGTCGGGCTCGATCCCGACCGAGAACGTGATCGCCGAGACCCGCGGCGGCGACCCGAACAAGGTGGTCGTCGTCGGCGCGCACCTCGACAGCGTCGGCACCGGCCCGGGCATCAACGACAACGGCTCCGGCTCGGCCGCGCTGGTCGAGTTCGCGCCGCGAGCTGCGCGGCGTGTACCCGAAGAACAAGATCCGCTTCATCTGGTTCAGCGCCGAGGAGTCCGGGCCTGCTGGGCTCCGAGGCACTACGTCGCGAGCCTGCCGGAGACCGAGCGGGCCAAGATCGCGGCGATGCTCAACTTCGACATGATCGGTTCGCCGAACTTCGTCAACTTCGTCTACGACGGCGACCTGTCGGACTCGCCGCCGATCCCGGAGGACGTCTTCGCCCCGGAGGCGCGGCCGTTCTCGGCCGACGATCGAGAAGATCTTCCTCGACTACTTCGCCCGCCAGCGGATCCCGAACCTGCCGACGGACTTCGACGGGCGCTCGGACTACGGCCCGTTCATCGCCGCGGGCATCCCGGCCGGCGGCCTCTTCACCGGGGCCGAGGAGCTCAAGACGCCGGAGCAGGCCGCGATCTTCGGCGGCACCGCGGGTGAGCAGTACGACCCGTGCTACCACCTCGGCTGCGACGACTTCTTCAACCTCTCCAACCGGGCGCTGGACCTCAACTCCGACGCCGCCGCGCACGCGCTGATCACGCTGGCGCAGATGCAGATCCCGGACCGCGCGGCGCCGGCGCCGGCGCCGGCCGCGCAGCAGCGCTCGGCCGCGGCGGCGCGCGGGCACGACCTGCCCGACCCGATCACGGCGCGACGCCGACGACGCGCTAGCACGTCCTCGCTCGCCGGGCCGGTCCTGTGCCGGCCCGGCGGGGTACGCTCCGCGCGCATGGCCTCGCGCACCGTCCTGATCACCGGCTGCTCGACCGGGATCGGGCACGCCACGGCGGCGCGGCTCGCGGCGGGCGGCTGGACGGTCTACGCCACGCGCCCGCCGGCCCGAGACGCTCGCCGACCTCGAGGCGCGCGGCTGCCGCGTGCTCGCGCTCGACGTCACCTCCGAGGACTCGATGCAGGCCGCGGTCGCGGCGGTCGAGGGCGGCGTCGGCGTGCTTGATCAACAACGCCGGCTACTCGCAGTCGGGCGCGCTCGAGACGCTGCCGATGGACGCCGTGCGGCGCCAGTTCGAGACCAACGTCTTCGGGCTGCTGCGGCTGACCCAGCTCGTCCTGCCCGGGATGCGCGCGGCGGGCGCGGGCAAGATCGTCAACGTGTCCTCGATGGGCGGGCGGCTGACCTTCCCGGGCGGCGGCGCCTACCACGCGACCAAGTACGCGGTCGAGGCCATGAGCGACGCGCTGCGGATGGAGGTGCGGCCGCTTCGGGATCGACGTCATCTGCATCGAGCCGGGCCTGATCCGGACCGAGTTCGGCGCGACCGCGGCCGGCGGCGTGGCGGCCGTCGGAGCGGCGATCCGTACGCGGACTTCAACGCGCGCGGTGGCGAAGTCCACGCGCGACGTCTACGAGGGCCCGCTGTCGCGCCTCGGCGGCGACGCCGACGCCGTCGCCCGCGCGATCGAGCACGCGCTGGAGCAAGTCCCGCGCGCCGACGCGCGTCCCGGTCACCGCCTCCGCGCGGCGTGCTGATGGGCCTGCGCCGCGCGCTGCCCGACCGCGCCTGGGACCGCGTCGTCGGCGCCGGCTTCCGCGACTGATGTCGATCTGCAGCGCTTCGTCGACGCGCAGGACCCGGTCTACGAGCGCGTGCTGCGCAGAGCTCCGCGCGGGCCGCAAGACCTCGCACTGGATGTGGTTCGTCTTCCCGCAGATCGCCGGCCTCGGCCGCAGCCCGACTGGCGCAGCGCTACGCGATCACCGGCCTCGACGAGGCCCGCGCCTACCTCGCCCACCCGGTCCTCGGCGCGCGCCTGCGCGAGTGCACCCAGCTCGCTGCTCGACCACACCGGGCTCACCGCCTTCGACATCTTCGGCGGCATCGACGCGCTCAAGCTCCGCTCCTCGATGACGCTCTTCGCCCGCGCCGCCGCCGGACGCGTCGCTGTTCCGGGCCGTCCTCGACCGCTACTTCGACGGCGAGGACGACGGCGACGACGCTAACCGAGCTCGGCGACCGCGGCGAGTAGGCGTTCGGCGTCGGCCGCGTCGTTGTAGTGCAGGAAGCCGGCGCGGATGCCGCCGTGGGGGGCGAGGCCGAGCACGCGCTCGAGCTCCCAGGCGTAGTAGTTGCCGTCCCAGACGGCGATCTCGCGCTCGTCGAGGTACTTGGCGACGTCGGTCGGGTGGTGGCCGGCGACGGTGAACATCAGCGTCGGGGCGCGGTCGGCGGCGTCGCCGTAGAGCGTCACGTGGTCCATCGCGCGCGAGGCCGTCGAGGGCGGTGCGCAGGAGCGACTGCTCGTGGGCTGCGACGGCGTCGAAGTCGAGCTCGAGCATGTACTCGGCGGCGGCGCGCACGCCGGCCAGCGACTCGAAGGGCAGCGTGCCGAGCTCCCAGCGGTCCGGGGCCTCGTCGGGCGACGGGTTGAGCTTGTCCGGGTGGAACTCCTCGAGGATCTCCGGACGCGCGCAGAGCATCGCCACGTGCGGGCCGAACCACTTGTAGGCGCTGCAGCCGATCACGTCGGCGCCGAGCGCGGCGAGGTCGTGCCGGCGGTGCGGCGTGGCGTGGACGGCGTCGACGTACACGCGCGCGCCGACCGCGTGGGCGGCGGCGACGATCCCGGGCAGGTCCGGGACGGTGCCGACCGCGTTCGACGCGGCGGTCACCGCGACCCACTTGGTGCGCTCGGTCAGCACCGCCTCGACCGCGCTCGCCGGCAGCTCCAAGCGTCGCCTCGACCGGCTCGGCGAAGCGCACCGTCGACGCCGCGCGCGCTCGGCCGCGATCACCCACGGGCGCACGTTGGAGTCGTGGTCCAGCCGCGTGCAGACGATCTCGTCGCCCGGCGCGAGCCCGCGCACGACGGTCGCCGCGAAGCGCATCGTCAGCGCCGTGAAGCTCGGCCCGAAGCAGACGCCCGACGGGCTCGCCGCCGAGCAGCGTCGCGCACCGCCGCGCGCGTCGACGCGACCAGCTCGTCGGTCTCGAGCGCCTGCTTGAACTGCCCGCCGTGGTTGGCCTGGCAGCCCGAGCGCATCCAGTCCGCCATCGCCTCGATCGCGCTGTCGACGACCTGGCTGCCCGCCGGGCCCGTCGAGCCGGGCCCAGCCCTCGCGCAGCGCGGGGAAGCGATCGCGGTTCATCGGTCGGAGACCTCCTGCGCCAGCTCGGCGTCGTGCTCGTAGGTCAGCAGCTCGGCGGCCTCGCCGGCCGGCAGCCAGCGCAGCTCGTCGACCTCGTCGTTGGGCTCGAACTCGCCGCCGACTCGGCGCTCCATCAGCCAGTAGCGGACGGCCTTCGAGCGGCCCTTGCGGTCGTCGTAGAAGGTCGGGGAGAGCTCGTCGCCGAGCTCGCAGCGCAGGCCGGTCTCCTCCCAGACCTCGCGCAGCGCGCACTCCTCCCAGCTCTCGCCGGGGTCGAGCTTGCCCTTGGGCAGCGACCAGTCGTCGTAGCGCGGGCGGTGCACGACGAGCGATCGTCGCCGTCGTCGCGGCGGACGACGCCGCCCGCCGCCTTCACTTCAGCGTCGTCCGGGTTCATCGCGCGGGAGGGTACTCGCGCGGTAAAGTTGACGCCTGTGTCACTTTCGGTGTGCGTGATCGGCGCCGGGTCGTCCGGCATCGCCGCGGTCAAGGCGCTCGCCCAGCGCGGGATCGCCGTTCGACTGCTTCGAGAAGTCCGACCGCGTGGGCGGCAACTGGGTCTTCGGCAACTCCAACGGCATGTCGTCGGCCTACCGGTCGCTGCACATCAACACCTCGCGCGACCGGATGGCCTACTCGGACTTCCCGATGCCGGCCGACTATCCCGACTTCCCGCACCACACCCAGGTCGCGGCCTACTTCGACGCCTACGTCGACCACTTCGGCCTGCGCGAGCGGATCACGTTCGAGACCGGCGTCGAGCCCACGCCGAGCCGGTCGACGGCGGCTGGCGCGTGACGCTCGAGAGCGGCGAGCAGCGCGACTACCGCGCGCTGCTGGTGGCCAACGGCCACCACTGGGACCCGCGCTGGCCGACGCTTCGAGGGCATGGACATCGTTCGAGGGCGTCCAGATGCACTCGCACCACTACCTGGGCGACGACCCGTCGCTGTTCGCCGGCAAGCGGGTCGTGATCGTGCGGCATGGGCAACTCGGCGATGGACATCGCGGTCGAGGCCGACGCAGAACGCCGAGCGCGTCTTCCTGGCCGCCCGGCGCGGCGCCTGGATCGTCCCCAAGTACGTCTTCGGCCGCCCGCTCGACCAGTTCGTCACCGCGCCGCGGATCCCGCTCGCGGTCCGCCAGCGCTTCATGCAGACGACGCTGCGCGCCGCCGTCGGGTCGATGGAGCGCTACGGGCTGCCGAAGCCCGACCACCGCCCGCTGGAGGCGCACCCGACGATCTCGCGACACGATCCTCACGCGGCTCACGCACGGCGACATCACGCCCAAGCCGAACATCGCGCGGCTGACCGAGGACACGGTCGTCTTCGTCGACGGCAGCGAGGAGCGCGCCGACGTCGTGATCTACGGCACGGGCTACAAGGTCAGCTTCCCGTTCTTCGACCCCGGGCTCGTGTCGGCGCCCGACAACGACCTCCCGCTCTACCGGCGCGTCTTCCACCCCGACCTCCCCGGCCTGTACTTCATCGCGCTGCTGCAGCCGCTCGGCGCGACGATGCCGCTCGCCGAGGCCCAGTCCGAGTGGATCTGCGACCACCTGACCGGCCGCTACGCGCTGCCGCCGCGCGCCGCGCTGCTGAAGGACATCGCGCGCGAGCGCGCGGCCATGCGCAAGCGCTACGTCGCCTCCAAGCGGCACACGATGCAGGTCGACTACGACGACTACCTGTACGAGCTCAAGCGCGAGCGCAAGCGCGGCGCGAAGCGGGCGTGAGCCGGCGCGAGGCGACCAAGGAGGCCAACCGCGCGGCGATCGCTCGCCGCCGCGCGCGAGGTCTTCGCCGAGCACGGCTACGAGGGCGCGGGGTGCGCGACGTCGTCCGCCGCACGGATCTCGCCCCGGGCACGTTCTACAACTACTTCGACGGCAAGGACGCGGTCTTCCGCGCGGTCGTCGAGGAGGTCGGCGCCGAAGCCCGCCGCCAGGTCCGCGAGGCGCGCCTGGCCGCGCCGGACGACGAGTTCGTGGCCGAGGGCTTCCGCGCGTTCTTCGCCTTCATCGCCGCCGAGCCGCGAGCTGTTCGCGTTCCTCGAGCGCAACGCCGAGTCGGTGCTCCCGCTCGCGCTGCAGGAACTGCGCGAGGACCTGCGCCGACGGCTGGCGCCCGGGCGTCGACGGGGAGTACTGCGCGCACGCGATGGTCGCCGTCGGACTGGAGATCGGACGATTGATGGTGGCTCGCAAGCTGCCGGCCGATGTCGAGCGCGCAACTGCGTTTGCAGTTCGCTTGTTCCGCGGGCTCGTCCGCTAAGGTTCCGGCGCGCTCGTTCCGACGCAACTCCGTGGCGGCTGTCCTGTTGGTACTGCCGGTCGCCCACCTCCCCACACGGAAAGGAACCCCGAGCGAAGATGTCATCTCGCCTCGCCCTCATTGCTGCCTGCGTCCTTGCGTTGGCGCTGCCGTCCACCGCCTCGGCCGCGTTCAGCGTCGGCATCTCCGAGAACCAGCCCTCGATGTTCGCCGACCCGATGTTCGGGGGCGTCGGCTTCAAGCAGGCGCGCGTGATCGCCGGCTGGGACGTCGCGCTGCGAGCCCGGCAGGCCTCGAGTACACGCGCGTCCAGGGCTATCATCGCGGCCGCGCAGGCCACCGGCGTCGAGCCGCTGGTGTCCTTCCAGCACACGCGCGGTGATTCCTCGCGCTGCGGCCAGAAGAAGAACTTCAACAAGGGCATCTGCAAGCTGCCGAGCCAGAAGGCCTACGAGAACGCGATGAAGACGTTCTTCGCCGCGTTCCCGACGGCCAAGGTCATCTCGCCCTGGAACGAGGCCAACCACTTCACGCAGCCCACGTCGCGCAGCCCGTCCTCGGCCGCGAAGTTCACGAACACCGTGGCCAAGCTGTGCAAGGACTGCAAGATCGTCGCCGCCGACATCCTCGACCAGGCCGACGATCCCGCCGCCAAGAGCCCGAAGTTCACCGAGACCGCCAAGTGGGTCAAGGACTTCCGCAAGTCGCTGAAGGTCAAGCGCAACATCTGCGGCATCCACAACTACTCGGACGTCAACCGCTTCCGCTCGACCGGCACGGCGGCGATCATGAAGGCGCTCGGCTGCAAGGAGTACTGGCTGACCGAGACCGGCGGCCTCTACAAGTTCGGCTCGTTCTGGTCCAAGAAGACCTACAAGGGCTGCAAGTCGTCCACGACCTGCCAGGTCAAGGCCACGAAGTACATGTTCTCGCTGGCCAAGAAGTACAAGACGATCAAGCGCCTGTACGTCTACACGTGGTTCGGCGGCGTGACCCCGCGCTTCGACGCCGGGCTCGTGGCCGGCGGCAAGGAGCGCAAGGCGCTCGCCGAGATCCGCAAGTACACGTAGGCCGTCCAGCGCGCTGCGGGCGCGCGGACGGAAACGCATCACGATTCAGGCGGCCCTCTGGGCCGCTTGGTCGTTGAGGAGGGCGGCGAGGCGCTCCATCGCGCGCTCGTTGCCCTTGCGGACCATCTTGCGCATCAGCGGCAGGAACGGCCGCTCGATCGCCGGCACCTTCTGCAGCGCGAACTCGAACTCGATGTGGGTGCCGCCGCCCGGGAGGTCGCTGAGCGTGTAGGTGCCGTGCGCGATGCGCTTGCCCTTGGCCGCGATCGCTGCGCTCGCGGATCATGCGGCCGTCCTCGACCTCGAAGACCTCGATCTCGGACTCGTCGGTGATGGCGCCGACCTTGGCCGTCACGTTGGCCTTCGACCCGATCCCCGTCGGCGGGCCGGAGACGCGCCAGTTGGTGAGCATGTGGTCGGTGAAGGGCTCGTGGTTGGCCATCACGTCGAGGTAGGCGTAGACGGAGGCGCGGTCCTGGGGAACGTCGATGGAGACGGTGACGGGCTGCGAGGAGTCATGATGTACCACATGGTACACTTCTGCCCGATGGCTGGCAAGGATCCGCGCAGGAAGCTGCTCGACGCCGCGATCGACCACATCGCCGACGCGCGGCATCTCCGACCTCAGCCTGCGCGAGCTGGCGGCCGCGATCGGCACCAGCCACCGGATGCTGATCCACCACTTCGGCAGCCGCGAAGGCGCTGTGGGTCGAGGTCATCCGCGCGGTCGAGGAGCGCCAGCGCGACGCGCTCGCCGAGGTCGTGCCGGACCCCGGCGCCGGCATCGGCGACGGCGATGCGCGCGTGGTGGAAGCACATCTCCGACGCCTCGCTGTGGCCGAACGAGCGGCTGTTCTTCGAGGTCTACGGCCAGGCGCTGCAGGGCCGCCCGGGGACGACGGAGCTGCTGGACGGGATCGTCGACGCCTGGATCGAGCCGGCGGCCGAGGGCTTCGTGGCCTACGGCGTGCCGCGCGAGGAGGCGCTCGCGCAGGCGCGGCTCGGCCTGGCGGTCAGCCGCGGGCTGCTGCTCGACCTGCTCGCGACCGGCGACCGCGCAGGCAGTCGACGCGGCAATGGAGGCCTACATCGCGCTGGTCGAAGCGAGACTGGCCGGATATTCAGGTCCGATCGCGCACCGCGTTACGAGTCGCGCATACGACGTGGAGGGTCATCATCGCGCTGGCGGCGCTCGCGCTGCCCGGCACAGGGCGCCGCGGCGTTCGACGGCGACGCAGGCCGCGTCGCGACGCCGGCCAGCTGCGCGCTCGAGCAGCGCCGTCGTCAGGCAGTCGTCGACGACACCGCACCGGCACGCCGCGCGATGCTGGCGCGGCTGGACGGCGCGCTGAGCGGGCCGTCCGCCGGCGACGACGGACGACGTCGCGCTGCGCTACGTGCGCGCGCAACCTGGCCGCGCTCGGCCTCGAGCAGGCCGATCTGGACACGCTGCGGCCCCCGTCCTCGACCACCTCCGGCCAGATCACGACCGTCCGCTGGCGCCAGGCCGTCGACGGGATCCCGGCCGCCGACAGCGAGCTGCGCGTCAACCTCGACCGGCGACGGACGCGTGCTGAACGTGCTCGGCGCGCCCGGCCTCGGGCCTGGACGCGGACACGACGCCGGCCCTCGAGCGCCGGCGAAGCGGTGCGGGCCGTGCAGGACGCGACGAGCGCCACCGGCCGCTGCTGCCGCCGGCCCGCCGAGCGGCGCGACACGCGCGACGACCTACGCCGACGGGACGACCGCCGAGCTCGCGCTCTACACCGGCGCGGCTGGCGTGGCGCGTCACCTACCGCGCGGGCGTCGGACGCGGTCTACGACGCGTTCGTCGACGCCCGCAGCGGCACGCGTCCTGCGGCTGGCGAACCTCGTCAAGTCCGCGGCGCCGGCGCGCGTCTGGGAGCGCTATCCCGGCGCGCCGCAGGGCGGCACCGCGGCGACGCAGGATCTCGAGCCGCCGGGCTGGCTGGCGGCGGGCGCTCCGCAGCTCGACGGGCCGAACGTGCGCGCGTTCTCCGACCTCGACGACGACGACAGGCCGGATCCGGGCGAGGAGATCGCCCGCGAGTCCGGCACGTTCGTGGCCGCCTTCACGCCGTTCGCGGGCGCGACCTGCGATGCCGCGCGCTTGTGCTCGTGGGACGCCGACGGCGAACAGCTGGCAGGACAACCGGCGCCAGAACGGCGTCCAGGCCTTCTACTTCGCCAACCGCTTCCACGACCACCTGCGCTCGCTGGGCTTCACCGACCGCGCCTTCGAGGGCGCCGACAAGCTCGTGCTGCACACGAACGACGGCGCGGCCACGAGCGCGGGCTGCCGAATGCGCAGCACGTCAACAACGCCAACATGCTCACGCTGCCCGACGGCAGGTCGCCGATCATGCAGATGTACCTGTGGCGCCCGAGCGACTACCGCACCGTCAACGGCGGCGACGACGCCGCGATCGTCTACCACGAGTACACGCACGGGCTCTCGAACCGGCTGGTGACCGACGCGGGCGGCGCGGGCGCGCTGAACTCGCCGCAGGCGGGGGCGATGGGCGAGGGCTGGAGCGACTGGTACGCGCAGGACTTCATCGTCGCCCGACCGACACCGGCGACCGCGGGCGAGGTCGACATGGGCGCCTACGTCGACGCCGAACCGCACACGCTGCGCCACCAGCCGCTCGACTGCCCGGTCGGCGCTTCGCCGGTCGCCTGTCCGGCGCCGGGCAGCGCCGGCAGCGGCGGCTTCACCTACGGCGACTTCGGCCGGATCGCGAGCGGGCCCGAGGTCCACGCCGACGGCGAGATCTGGGCGCAGACGCTGTGGGACCTGCGCGGCGCGGTCGGCGTCGCCGAACGCGCGCCGGCTGATCACCGCAAGGCATGCGGCTCTCGCCGCCCGAGCCCTCGTTCCTGGACATGCGCAACGCGATCCTGCAGGCCGACGTGGCGTTCGGCACCGGGCTGCACGACGAGATCTGGGAAGTGTTCGCGCGCCGCGGGATGGGCTTCTACGCCTCCGCGGACGACGGTGCCGACGTGACCCCGGTCGCGGACTTCTCGCTGCCGCCCACGGCGGGCGTCCCGCGCGGCCGGATCGCCGGCCGGCTGACCGACGCCGACACCGACGCGCCGATCACGAACGGCAAGGCGGCGATCGGCGGGCTCACCGACGGCCCGGACGCGCTCGCCGGCATCACCGGCGCGCGACGGCGGCTACGCGATCGAGGGCGTCCCGGCGCACACGTATCCCGGCCTCGTCCTCGACGCCCCCGGCTACGACCGCCAGATCTCGCCCGTGACGGTCACGGCCGGCACGACGACGCCCGTCTCCGCGGCGTTGCGCCGCAACTGGGCGGCGCTCTCGGGCGGCACGTCGGTCACCGGCGACGGGACGTACGTCGACTACGGCTGCGGCCCGCAGGCCGCGCTCGACGAGCGGCCGGCAGCGGGTGGTCGACCGACGACGACGTCAACGCCGCGATGGTGCTGACGCTGCCCCAGGCGGTGGATGTCAGCGGCTTCGCGATCGATCCGAGCGAGACCTGCAACGACACCAGCAGCTCCGCCACGAGCCGCATCCGGATCGAGACCTCGAGCGACGGGGCGTCGTGGACGCGGCCGTGGAGCGCCGCGCTGGCGCGCCGCCGTCAACCACGTGCCGATCAACGTCGCGGCCCCCGCCGCCAGCGTCCGCTACGTGCGCGTCACGCTGCTGGACAACCACCGGCGGCCAGTTCCGCGACCTGTCGGAGTTCTCCGTGTACGGCCGCCCGGCCGCGGGCCAGCCGACCCCGCCTCCGACAGCCGACCGCAACCCCGACGCCCGCGCCGACCGCACCGCCGAGGCCGGTGCCGACCGCCACGCCCAGCCCGTCGCCCGCCGCCCCGAGCTTCGTCCTGCCGGCGTCGGGCAAGCGCACGGCCCGCTTGAAGGTCACGCTGCGCCGCGCCCTGCCGCCTGACCGCGAGCCTGACCGTCGACCGGCCGACGGCGCGCCGGCTGGGTCTCGGCCGCAAGCTCACCGCGGCCACGCTCACGCGCAACCTCAAGGCCGGGACGACGACGATCACGCTCAAGCTCTCCAGCGCGGCGGCGCGCGCGCTCCAGCAGGGCAAGCCGCGCTCGTTCCGTGCTCGTCTGAAGGTGAGCGCGACCTACGCCGGCGCCAAGCCCGTCTCGCGCTCGCGCCAGCTCACGATCAAGCGCTGACCGTGGGGTGTGTTTCCCGGCGCTCGGAATCCGCGAGCCGATCAACACACCCACGGCCCTCAGGGGTCGGGCTGCAGCGGCACGGCGTGCGTGAAGCGGCGGCCGCCGAGCTCGTAGGCGCCGCCCGCCGCGGTGGCGAGCTCGGCCGAGCTGCGGCCGGGCCGCCGGATGCCGAGGCGGACGCTCGGCGAGCCCGCAGTGCAGCACCTCACGATCGCCGCGCGCCGGGTCCGCGCCCACGCCGGCGTACTTCCAGCCGACCGTCTGCTCGAGCTCGGCGTGGACGGCGACGCGGATCGAGCACGCGGTCGCCGGGCACGGTCGCCTCGAGCCGGCCGGGCGCGGCGGCGACGCGCACGCCCGCCAGATGCCGCAGCCCGCCGAGCCGGAAGCGCCGGCCGCGATGGGCGATCGCCCCGTTGGCCACCCACGGCGTGAGCGCGCCGCCCACGCGCACGCGGGCGATCGCGAGCTCGAGCCACGTCTCGGGCTCGTCCTCGAAGCTCGCCGCGTGCAGCCAGACCCAGCGCTCGGCGTGCTCGGCGCCCCAGTTGTGGCCGACGGTCGCGCGCCAGCCGACGACGTCGACGAGCGCGCCGTCGAGCACCAGGCGCCCGCTGGCGATCCCGTCGGGCACCGGCGCCTCGAGCTTCGTGCGCGGCAGCGGGAGCCGGTAGAGCGCCTTCGGCGCGAGGTGCGCGCAGCGGCGCGCCGGCGCCGGCCAGCGTCAGCTCCCACTCGGCCATCCGCCCGCGCGCCCGTGCCTCGCCCTTGAAGCCGTGCGCGCCGGCGCCGTTCGCCGGCAGCGCCGCGCAGCGACTGCTTGACCGCCGCGGGAGCGCCCGCCGGCGGGGTCGAAGACCGTGCACCAGAGCGCGCCGGAGGTCGGTCTGCGAGCCGCTCGGCGGTGCGTCGTGTGCCGGATCCAGAGCGCGCGCGGCGGGCGGCCCGGCTCGGCGTCGCGAGCACTGACAAACCACGACTCGTAGCGGCCGGCCACCGTCTCATTGTGCCGTCCGGTGCACCTCGTACCGTGAGCGCCGTCATGCCACTGTGCTTCATTGAGCCGCAGGACGCCATCCGCGTGATCGCGGAATCGGTCGGCCGCGAGGCCCGCCGTCAGTTGCTCGGCGAGCTCGTGCGCGCCTGGGTCGACGAGATCCCGGAGTCCGAGCTGGCATCGCACTACGCCAAGGCGGTGGCCGACCTCGACGAGCACGACCTGTCGATGCTCGCCGCGTGGCACGCGTCGATGGAGGTCGGCACGCCGCTCGCCAACAAGGACTTCCTGGTCGGCGCGTTCCAGTCGCTGGGCGAGAACCGGCGCGAGGCGCTGAAGATCGCCGCCGGCCTGCGCGGCGAGGACGCGTTCGCGGCCGGCGTCGCCGAGGAGCAGGCGCTCGAGAGCGTGCTGCCGTGGCTCTCGAACGAACGCGCGACCGAGCTCCTGGCCGAGTGCCTCGAGCTCTACGTCTGGGATCGCCTCGGCTCAGAGAACTAGCGCGTCGCAGCTCTTCGCAGCACCTGGTCCGTGTGCGGAAGTGGATCGCGTGCATGCCCGCGTCGCGCGCGGCGGAAGGTTGACCTCGAGGTCGTCGATGAACACGCACGCCTCGCCGGGGAGCCCGAGGCGCTCGAGCGTCAGCGCGTAGATCTCCGGCTCGGGCTTGCGCATGCCCTCGAAGCCCGAGTCGACGACGAGGTCGAACAGCTCGTCGATCCGCAACCGCGGGCGCCAGGCGTCTGCCACTCGCGGACGTTGTTGGTCAGGATCGCGAGCTGGAGCGCCGCGCTCGTCGCGCAGCGAGCGGTAGTAGGCCAGCAGCGGCTCGTTGGGCTCGAGCTCGCCCATCAGGCGCGAGCCGTAGCCGTCGAGGTCGACACGGCGGCCGAGCACCTCGCGACAGCGCCGCTCGCAGGCCCGTCGATGAACTCGGGCTCGCTCAGCTGGCCGCGCTCGAGCGTCCACAGCGGCGGCTCGGGTGCGCGCGTCGGCGGCGAGCGCCATCGCCCGGCCGAAGTGCCTCGAGCGGGATGCCCGAGCTCCTGCGTGCGGCGCGCTTGAAGGCCTCGATCAGCGGCAGCGTGACGACGCCGCCGAAGTCCGAGACGACGGCCTTGATCACGCGCGCCGCAGGATGTCGTAGCGGCCGATCGCGGCGCGGCCCTCGACGTGCCAGCCGAAGAACGCGACGTCGAGGCGCAGGGCGCCGAGCTCGAGCGTCGAGCCGGCCAGCACCTCGCCGACGCCGCGCAGCGGGTAGTCGTCGTCCTCGCCGACCCACAGCTCGAGCCCGCGCGGATCTGGCGGCCCGCCTCGTCGGTCGTGGTCGACAGGCGCGGGTCCTCGACGCTGAGCGTGCGCTCGGCGTCGAGCATCGCGGCCCAGATCGCCTCGTCGGCGTGGTTGTCGGCCTTGGCCGGGCGGACGCTCTGCACCAGCGCGCCGGTCCCGTCCTCGAACCAGGCGCCGACGGCGCGCGTGAGCGCGATCTTCTCCCAGTCCGGGTTGCCCCACGAGTGCCCGCGCTGCCCGAGCCCGCGCATCGCGCCGGCCGCGCCGACGCGTGCCGGACACGCGGCAGAGCTGCTCGTAGCCCTCCATGCCGCCCGCCTTGGCGATCCCCTTGCGGCCGCCGTACTCCGCGGGCGGCGTGAGCGCCTCGAAGCCGAGCTCGAACGAGAGCTCGCCCGCGGCCCGGATCGTCCAGCGCTCGAGCGGCGCCTCGGTCTCGGCGACGAGCTCGGCCGGCGCCTCGGTCGCCGGCCTCGGCGATCACGCCGAGCGGCTCGCGGCCCGCGAAGGCGACGGCCAGCGCGCTCGCCGACGGCACGCCGTCGCCGCCCACCCCGGTCGCCACGCGCGCGAGGCCGTACAGGCCGGCCTCGGCGTCGGCCCACGAGAACGTGACCGCGTCCGTGTCGCCCGGCTCGCGCAGCGGGCGCGGCGCCTCGAGCCCGGCCGCGCTCACCGCGGCGGGTCCAGCCGGTCGGAGTCGACGTCGACCGCCGTGCCCTCGATGTCGCCGGGACGCGCGCGGCCGTTGGGCGGCGCCGCCGTGCCGGGCATCGCGCCGACGAGCTTGAGCGCGCCGCGGCGGACGAGCAGCCCGCGCAGCAGCACGCGCGTGGGCGGGAGCAGGAACAGCAGGCCGAAGATGTCGGTGATGAAGCCCGGCGTCAGCAGCAGGACGCCGCCGAAGATCACCAGCACGCCGTCGATCGACCTCGCGGTGCGGGATCCGCCGGCGGCCAGCGCGTCGTTGAAGCGCCGCCACGCGGCCCGGCTCTGCGTGCGCAGCAGCCACGACCCGAGCAGGGCGTCGGCGATCAGCAGCGCGATCGTCCACCAGACGCCGATCAGCTGGCCGACCTGGATCAGCAGCGCCAGCTCGGCGATCGGGACGACGATGAAGAGGAGGACGAGCAGCAGCGGCATGGCGGACCGCTGAACCCTAGAACGCCTAGCGTGAAGGCAGGCTTTGCGCCGTCGACGCGCACCGCGGGCAGCCGGTGCAGGCCGACGGTCTCGATCAGCGTGCGGATGTTCGGCTGCGGGTGCGCCAGCCACAGCGTCACGCCGCGGGCGCGCAGGCGCTGCGCGAGGCACGCCAGGTCGATCATCAGCGACGGGTCGGCGAACGTCAGCCCGGACAGGTCGACGATCACGTCGCGCGTCGCGTTCAGGGCCGCCGAGAACGGCCGGCGGCGGCGACCGCTCGTCGTCCGGTCCTCATCCCCCTCAGATCCGGAGGATCGCGAGCTGTGCGATCGAAGCTGACGATCAGCGGACGGTACAACGAACCGTGCGGTTCGTACAGGCCACAGAGCGCTGAGTTTCCTACACTCGACGCCGATGATCGATCAAGACGACGTCCTCGAGGCGCTCTCCAACGTCATCGATCCCGAGCTGGGCCTCGACTTCGTCGAGCTCGGTCTGGTCTACGGCGTGGAGATCGACGGTGCGACCGTGAACGTCACGTTCACGCTGACCACCCCGGCCTGCCCGATCGGCCCGCAGGTCTCCGAGCAGATGCAGGAGTTCGTCGGCGAGCTCCCCGGCGTCGAGGAGGTCATCCCGAACATGGTCTTCACGCCGCCGTGGACCCCGGACAAGATGTCCGAGGACGCGAAGTTCGCGCTCGGCTACTGAGGCGCCGGCGCGAGTTCGGCGCCGCGGCTCGCCGGCGCCGCCGCGGCTTGCGGCCGCCCGCGGCCTCGACCAGCTCCTCGAGCGCCTCGTGGAGCGCCTCGCCGAGCTCCTCGACGTCGTCGAGCGCGTCGTAGTCGCCGAGCAGGCCGAAGTCCATCTGGCCGTTGTAGGACATGACCGCGACGGCCAGCGCCTGGTTCTCGGGCAGGAACGCGACCGGGAACAGGTCCTCGAGCTCGCGCCCGAGCACGTAGAGCGGGAACTGCGGCCCCGGCACGTTCGTGACCAGCAGGTTGAACAGCCGCGTCGAGAACTGCAGCCGCGAGGCCTGGGCGAGGATCGTCGGCGGCGCGAGCGCCTCGAGGCCGGTGATGACCTCGGCGCCGACGGCCTGCTTTGAGTCCTTGAGGCCGTCCATCGCCTGGCGCACGACGCGCAGCCGCGCGACCGGGTCCTCGACGTAGACCGGCAGCGGGCCGCGCATGACGACGATCCGGTTGCCGAGGTCGTCGTGCTGGTCGGCGGCGCGCACGGAGACCGGGACGAGCGCGCGCAGCTCGAGCCCTTCGGTGCGCACGCCGCGCGAGCGCAGCCAGGTGCGCAGGCCGCCGGCGACGACGGTCAGCACGACGTCGTTGACCGTGCCGCCGAACGCGTTCTTGACGAGCTTGAAGTCGGCGAGGTCGTTGCGGACGAACGACAGCCGCCGGTGCGGGCCGATCGGCACGTTCAGCGGCGTCGACGGGCGCGGGGTTCAGCCCGGCCCAGGCGACCTCGCCGATGCCCTCGAGCGCCTCCTTGACGGCCTCCAGCGACTGCGCCGGGACGGGTGGCGGCCGCGAGCGCGCCGCCGGCGAGCTCGAACGGCAGCCGCGCGAGCCCGCGGACGCCGCGCGCGGCGAGCTGGAGCGCGCTCGGCTCGGGCGCGGCCGACCACGGCTCGCCCTCGTGCGGGGCGGCGGCTGCGGGATCGGCGTGGCGTCGAACAGCACGGTCATCAGGTCGACGCCGGAGATGCCGTCGACCAGCGCGTGGTGGGACTTCGAGATCAGCGCGAAGCGGCCGCGCTCGAGCCCCTGCACGAGCCACGTCTCCCACAGCGGCTTGGCGCGGTCGAGCCGCTGCGAGTGGATGCGCGCGGCCAGCGCGCGCAGCTGCTCCTCGGAGCCCGGCTGCGGCAGCGCCGTGTGGCGCACGTGGTACTCGAGGTTGAAGTTGCGGTCGTCGACCCAGATCGGCCGGCCCGTCTCCAGCGGCGGGAACGCGAGCTTGTGGCGGTAGCGCGGCACGAGGTGCAGCCGCGACCGGATGTGGTTGAGGAAGTCGTCGTACGCCGGTGCCGGACCCTCGAAGATCAGCACCGCGCCGACGTGCATGTGGCTGTTCGCCCGCTCCTGCGCCAGGAACGAGGCGTCGACGGCTGAGAGCCGGTCTCCGTGCGACTGCGCCATTCGCGCGCAAGCCTAACGGGTCTCCGAGAGCGCGCCGATGAGACCGACGACGACGGCGACGACGAGCACCGCGGTCAGCACCGGCTCGTAGCGGTCGCCCGCCGCCAGCCGCGCGAAGCCGCGCCGGCCGACGAGGTGGCCGGCGAGCACGGCCGGGACGAGCGCGAGCGACGAGCGTCGCCGTCGGGCAGCTCCGGGTCGCCGGTGACGAACAGCGCGGCGGCGCCGATCGCGGCGAGCCCGATGAAGCAGACCGTGAGCGTGTCGCGCACCTGCTCCGGCGTCGCGCCGCGGCCCAGCAGGTGCAGCAGCATCGGCGGGCCGTTGGTCGACGTCGACGTGGTGAGCGCGCCCGCCGCGAGCCCGGCGAGCCAGGCCGGGACGTGCGCGCTCGTCACCCGCCGCGCGGCGAGCGTGCCGGCGACGCCGAGCGTGACCGCGATCTGCAGCGCCGACCGCCGGCAGCGCGCGCAGCACGGCGACGCCGGCCAGCGCGCCCGGGCAGCGCGAACGCGAGCATGATCAGCCGTCGAGCGGCGGAGCGGCCGCGGCCGTCGCCGCTCGGCGGCGAGCGTGAGCAGGTTGACCTCGAGCCCGAGCACGAGCAGCAGCACGACGGCCGGCTCGGGCCCGATCGCCGCGAACAGCAGCGGCGCGGCGACGAGCGAGAAGCCGAAGCCGGTCGCGGCCTGCAGCATCGTGCCGGCCACGACGCCGGCGCAGGCGGCGGCGAGCGAGCGATTCGCCGCCGCGACGCGCGTCGAGCGGCGCGTGTACGCGCAAGCGGCAGCAGGGAGCGCGCGGCGGTCGCGCTCTGACGACCGCGGCGTTCACGCGGGTACGGCGTTCGCCATGGCCGCCCACGCCGAATCGATCCGACGTTCGCCCGCCGAGACGCGAGAGCCAGCTCAGCCCGACGCTGACCAAGAAGATGCTGCTGCTCTTCATCGTCGGGGACATCCTCGGCGGCGGCATCTACGCCCGGACCGGCGAGGTCGCGGGCGAGATCGGCGGCGCGATCTGGACCGGCTTCGCGCTGGCCGGCGGTGATCGCCGCGTTCACCGCCGCCTCCTACGCCGAGCTCGTCTCGAAGTACCCGCAGGCCGCGGGCGCGGCGCTCTACATCCACAAGGCGTTCAAGGGGCCGCTGCTGACGTTCGTCGTCGCCTTCGCCGTCATGTGCTCGGGCGTGAGCTCGGCCGCCGCGCTGGCCACGGCGTTCGGCGGCGACTACCTGAGCGAGTTCGTCGACCTGCCGACGATGCTGGTCGGCGCTCGCCGTGATCGCTCGTCGTCATCGCTGATCAACTTCCGCGGGATCAAGGAGTCGGCGGGCTTCAACGTCGTCTGCACGCTGATCGAGCTCGGCGGCCTGGTGCTCGTCGTGGTGATCGGCTCCGCGTTCCTGTTCGACGGCGGCGGCGACCCGGCGCCGCGCGCTCGAGTTCAACGACGACGCGACGCCGGCGCTGCTGATCGTCGCCGGCGCCTCGATCGCGTTCTACGCGCTGATCGGCTTCGAGGACGCGGTCAACGTCGCGGAGGAGACCAAGGACGCCACGCACACGTTCCCGCGCACGCTGTTCATGGGCCTCGGGCTGGCCGGCGCGGTCTACCTGATCGTGACGATCATCGCCGGCATGGCCGTGCCCGGCGAGCACGCTCGCGGAGTCCGACGGCCCGCTGCTGGAGGTCGTCACGCAGGGCCCGCTCGAGCGTCAACTCGCAAGGTCTTCAGCGCGATCGCGCTGTTCGCGCTCATCAACGGCTGCCTGCTGAACCTCGTGATGGCGTCGCGGCTGATGTACGGCATGGCGAACGAGGGCGTCGTGCCGCGGCGTCCTCGGCCGCGTCCACCCGGGCCGCCGGACGCCGTGGGTGGCGATCCTCTTCACGGCCTCGATCGCCGCCGTGCTGGTCGATCCTCGGCGATCTCACGACGCTCGCCGACACGACCGTGCTGCTGCTGCTGTTCGTGTTCGTCGGCGTCCACGTCGCGCTGCTCGTGCTGCGCCGCGAGCCCGTCGACCACGACCACTTCCGCGCGCCGACGGCGCTGCCGTGGCTCGGCGCGCTGACGCTGCGCCGGGCTCGCGGTCCAGCGGTCGTCGACGACCCGAAGCTGGTCCTGTGGGCCGGCGGGCTGCTGCTCTTCGGGCTGATCCTGTGGTTCGTCGAGCGCGCCGTGCGATGATCGACGCATGGCATGGGACTTCTCCACCGACCCTGAGTTCCAGGAGCACCTGGACTGGATGCGCGACCTCGTGCGCGACGAGGTCTGGCCGATCGAGACCGTCTTCGACGAGCTCGGGGAGGAGGGCTTCCGGCGCGCGATCAAGCCGCTGCAGGAGCGCGTGAAGGAGCGCGGCCTGTGGGCCGCGCACCTGCCGCCGGAGCTCGGCGGCCAGGGCTTCGGCCAGGTCAAGCTCGGGCTGATGCACGAGATCCTCGGCACCTCGCCGTTCGCGCCCGCGGTGTTCGGCAACGCCGCGCCCGACACGGGCAACTCGCGAGATCCTCGCGCTGGCGGGCACGCCGGACCAGAAGGAGCGCTACCTGCACCCGCTGCTCGCGGGCGATCTGCGGCAGCGCCTTCTCGATGACCGAGCCGGAGACGGCCGGCTCCGATCCCACGCTGCTGCAGACGCGCGCCGTGCGCGACGGCGACGAGTGGGTCATCAACGGCCACAAGTGGTTCTCGACCAACGGCTCGCGTCGCGGACTTCCTGATCGTGATGGCGGTCACCGACCCCGACGCGCGGCCGCACCAGCGCGCCTCGATGATCATCGTCGACGTCGACACGCCGGGCGTGAACATCGTCCGCGACATCCCGACGATGGAGCACCCGGCCGAGCACTTCGGGCGCTACGGCGGGCACGCCGAGATCTACTACGAGGACGTGCGCGTGCCCGCCGACGCGCTGCTCGGCAGCGAGGGCGAGGGCTTCCTGATCGCCCAGCACCGGCTCGGCCCGGGCCGCATCCACCACTGCATGCGCTGGCTGGGCGTGTCGCGGCGGGCGTTCGACATGCTCTGCGAGCGCGCGGTCTCGCGCTACGCGTTCGGCTCGAAGCTGAGCGAGAAGCAGACGATCCAGAACTGGATCGCGGACTCCGCGGCGCAGATGCAGGCCGCGCGGCTGATGACGCTGCACGCCGCCTGGCGGATGGACAACGAGGGCGCGTCGGCGGCCGCGCACGGACATCTCGCTGATCAAGTTCTTCGGCGCGAACGTGCTCTTCGACGTCGTCGACCGCGCGCTGCAGATCCACGGCGCGCTCGGCTACTCGACCGACCTGCCGCTGGAGGCGATGTACCGCTACGCGCGCGCCGCGCGGCTCTACGACGGCGCCGACGAGGTCCACCGCCAGTCGGTCGCGCGCCGGGTCCTGCGCGATTACGAGCCGCACGACGTACCCTCGGAGCATGTCCCGACCCGCCGCGAGGCCGCGCGCGAGCGCTTCGCCGACCTGCTCGAGGCGGTGACCAGCAACGATTAGCGCGATCGTCTCGCGGTGTCGTGATCGCCGCCTGCGGCGGCGGTGATCGCCGCGCTCGCGGCCAGGCGACGGTGGCCGGACGACGCCGGACGACCGGCGGCGGCCGCGAAGGTCGACCGCTTCGACGAGGACCGCGCCTGGGCGATGCTCGAGTACCAGGTCGAGCTCGGCCCGCGGCCGGCGGGCTCGCCGACGTCGCGCAAGCTCGCCGCCTACATCAAGGCGCGGCTTCCCGGCGGGCGCTACGAGAACGCTGCCCGGCGGGCTGCGCAACGTCGTCGGCGAGATCCCGGGCAAGGGCAAGCCGATCCTGCTCGCCGCCCACTACGACACCAAGGACATCCCGGACTTCGTCGGCGCCAACGACGGCGCGGGCGGCACGGCGGCGCTGCTCGAGCTCGCCCGCGTGCTGCGAGCAAGACCAAGCGCCCCACGAACGCGCCGCCGATCCGCTTCGTCGCCTTCGACGGCGAGGAGGCCACCGACGACCGCGACTTCTACGGCACCGGCCTGCGCGGCTCCAAGCCGTACGCGCGCAAGCACGCGCAAGGAGCTGCGCGAGGTCGTGCTGCTCGACTTCGTCGCCGACAAGGACCTCGCGATCCCGCGCGAGGGGAGCTCGGACCCGGAGATGTGGGCCGACCTGCGCAGCGGCGCGCCAAGACGGTCGGCTCGGGCGCCGCGTTCCCCGACGAGAAGCAGGGCACGGTGCACGACGACCACACGCCGTTCGTGCGCCGCGGCGTGCCGTCGATCGACCTGATCGACTTCAACTTCCCGTGCTGGCACAAGACCTGCGACGACCTCTCCGCGGTCTCCAAGAAGTCGCTCGACATGAGCGGCGAGGCCGTGCTCGAGTTCCTCAGAGCGCGCTGAGGATCGCGCGCGCCGAGCGCTCGACGTCGGCGTCGGTCGTCGCCCAGTTCGAGCACGAGATCCGGATCGCGTCGCGCCCGCGCCAGACCGTGCCGCCGACCCAGCACGTGCCGTCGGCCTGGATCCGCGCGACCGCGTCGGGCGGCGCGGCGACCAGCACCTGGTTGAGCACGACGTCGTTGAGGATCTCGGCGCCGCCGGCCGCGAGCAGCTCGGCGAAGCGCTGCGCCTGCGCGCAGTTGCGCTCGACGAGCTCGGCCAGCCCGCGGCGGCCGAGCGAGCGCAGCGCGGCGTAGAGCGGCGAAGCCGCGGGCGCGGCGCGAGGCCTCCGGCGTGTAGTCGTAGTTGTCGCGCTGGTCGCCCGCGACCAGGTAGGCGGCCGAGACGCTCATCGCGGCGCGGTGCGCGGCGCGGTCCTTGACGATCGCCAGGCCCGCGTCGTAGGGCACGTTGAGCCACTTGTGCGCGTCGGTGGCCCAGCAGTCGGCGCGCTCGACGCCGCGGGTCAGGTGGCGGTACTGGGGCGAGGCGGCCGCCCACAGGCCGAACGCGCCGTCGACGTGCAGCCACGCGCCGGACTGCTCGCACAGCGTGCGCGATCGGCTCCAGCGGGTCGAAGGCGCCGCTGTTGACGTTGCCGGCCTGGGCGCAGACGATCGCGGGGCCGTCGAGCGCGCGAGCGCGTCCGGGTCCAGCGCGCCCTGGTCGTCGGTGGCGACGAGCCGCGCGGCGTCGCGGCCGAGGCCGAGCAGCCGCAGCGCGGCGAAGACCGTCGCGTGCGCCTCCTGCCCGGCGATCACGGTGATCGGCGGCGCGCCGATCAGCCCGTGGCTCGCCGACGTCCCAGCCGGCCCGGGCGAGGATCGTGTCGCGCGCCACCGCGAGGCAGGTCACGTTGGCCATCTGGGCGCCGGTGACGATCCCGACGCTCGCGCCCGCGGGCAGGCCGAGCAGCGACAGCACCCAGTCCTCGACGACCTCCTCGACCACCGAGGCGGCGGGCGAGCCGACCCACATGTGCGCGTTCTGGTCCCACGCCGACGCCAGCCAGTCGGCGGCCAGCGCCGCGGGCAGCGCGCCGCCGGTGACGAAGCCGAAGTAGCGCGGGCCGGCGCTGGCCACGATGCCCGGGGTCGGCGGCCGCGACCAGCTCGTCGATCACCTGCTCGGCGGGAACGCCCTCGTCGGTCAGCTCGAGCGCGAGCGCGGCGCGCAGCGCGTCCGGGATCGACCGGGCGGGCCGACGGGGCGGTCGGGCAGCGAGGCCAGATAGGCCTCGGCATGGTGGAGGGCGCGCTCGAGCATGGCGTCTACCATCGGAGTCTGATGCACGCTCCCGAGAAGCTCCTGCTCGCCGCGCCGCGCGGCTACTGCGCGGGCGTCGATCGCGCGGTCCAGACCGTCGAGCACGCGCTCGAGCTGCATGGCGCGCCGGTCTACGTGCGCAAGGAGATCGTGCACAACAAGCACGTCGTCGACGGCCTGCGCGAGCGCGGCGCGATCTTCGTCGACGAGCTCGACGACTCGATCCCCGAGGGCGCGATCACGGTCTTCTCCGCCCACGGCGTCTCGCCCGCGGTCCACGCCGACGCGCGAGCGCCGCGCGCTGCGCACGATCGACGCGACGTGCCCGCTCGTGACCAAGGTCCACCGCGAGGCGCTGAAGTTCGCCGCCGAGGGCTACACGATCGTGCTGATCGGCCACGCCGGCCACGAGGAGGTCGAGGGCACGATGGGCGAGGCGCCCGACCACATCGTGCTCGTCGAGTCCGAGGCCGACGTCGACGACGCTCGAGGTCGCCCGACGAGCGCAAGCTGGCCTACATCTCGCAGACGACGCTGTCGGTCGACGAGACGCGCTCGATCATCGCCCGCCTGCGCGAGCGCTTCCCGCACATCACGGGGCCGCGCACGGACGACATCTGTTACGCGACCACGAACCGCCAGGCCGCCGTGCGCCAGATGGCCGAGCAGTGCGACCTCGTGCTCGTGATCGGCTCCAAGAACTCCTCGAACTCGAACCGGCTGGTCGACGTCGCGCGCGACCTCGGCACGGCCGCCTACCTGATCGACGGCGCCGACCAGGTGCAGGAGGAGTGGCTCGAGGGCGCCCGCGTGGTCGGCATCTCCTCCGGCGCCTCCGCGCCCGAGGAGCTCGTGGAGCGGCTCGTGGACTTCTTCCGCGCGCGCGGCACGACCGACGTGTCGGAGTTCGAGGTCCTGCGCGAGGATGTGCGCTTCATGCTGCCGAAGCCGATCCGCCAGGCGCTGACCGCGCGCCGACGCCTGACCCGGTGAAATGAACGGGGCGGGCGCGACGTCTTCGAGGAAGTCCCGCCCGCCGTGCGCCGCCTGCTCCTGACCCTCGCCGCCCTCGTCCTCGCCGCGCTCGCGGTGTGGGCGATCGAGCCGCTGCGGACCGCGCTCGGTCACGCCGTCTCCGGCGACGTCGACGCACTGCAGCTGCAGCTGCGCTCGATGGGGGTGACGGGCGCGCTCGTGATCGTCGCGCTGATCCTCGTGCACGCGGTCGTGTTCTTCCCGGCCGAGATCGTCAACGCCACCGCGGGCCTGGCCTACGGGTTCTGGGTCGCGCTGCCGCTGGTGATGGTGTCGTGGGTGCTGTCGGGGCTGATCGCGTACTGGCTCGGGGCGGTGGCCGGACGGCCGCTCGCGGTCCGGCTCGCGGGCGAGCGCCGCGTCGCGTCCGCCGAGCAGCTGATCGACCGCACGGGCGCGCCCGCGCTGCTGCTCGCGCGGCTGATCCCGCTCGTGCCCTACAGCCTCGTCGGCTACCTCGCGGGCGCGGCGCGCGTGCCCGTCTGGCGCTACACGTGGACGTCGTTCGTCGGCGTGCTGCCGATCACGGCCGCGGCCACCTACCTCGGGCACGCGCTCGGCGACCTGTCGGCGTCGGACCCGCTGCTGTGGGCCGCGATCGCGGTCCTGATCGGGCTCGGCGTGCTGACGGCGACCGCCGCGCGGCGGCTCCACCGGTCGACGCGCTAGTACGGCCGAGCACGATGTGCTCCGGGCCACGGGCGTCGTGCAGGACGCGCGCGGCCGGCGAGTCGCCGGCGGCAGCAGGTGCTGGCCTCTAGGGTCCGGCGCGTGACCCCGCCCCTGATCGCGCAGCTCTCAGACCCCCACCTCCGCCTCGGCGACGAGGTCGGCCGGTCCGCCCTGGCGGCCGCCGTCGACCGCGTCCTGGCGCTCAGCCCGCTCCCGGCCGCGGTGCTGCTCACCGGCGACATCGCGGACACCGGCGACCCGCGCGAGTACGCGCTGGCGCGGGAGCTGCTCGCGCCGTTGCCGATGCCCGTGCACTGGCTCGCGGGCAACCACGACCGGTTCGGCGAGCGCATGCAGTACGTCGCCGAGGCCGGCGGGCTGCGGCTCGTGGTCTGCGACACCTCGATCGACGGCCGCGACGACGGCGCGCTGGACGTCGGCGGCCTGGCCGAGCGGCTCGCGGAGGATCGCGAGACGCCGACGATCGTCGCCATGCACCACCCGCCGATCGACGTCGGGCTGCCCTGGCTGGACGAGCTCGGCCTCCCGGGCGCCGACCGCGACGCGCTGGCATCGCTGTTGAGCGGCTCGCCCCAGGTCAAGCGCGTCGTCGCCGGCCACGTCCACCGCACGGTCGCGTCCACGCTCGGCGGCTGCGGCGTCGTCACCTGCACGTCGACCAACGTCCAGGCCGGGCTCGACTTCGCCACCGACGAGGTCGTGCTCACCACCGAGCCGCCCTCGATCCTCGTCCACGTCCTGCTCGGCGACGCCCTCGTCACCCACGTCCAGCCGGTCTGAGCCAGGCGCGCAGGTCGTCGCCGTGCTCGTCGAGGCGCGGCGGGCGGTGGCGGATCGGCGGGCGCTCGCCGTCGATCCGCACGGGCGGGCGGATCAGCGGCGGCTCGGTCGGCTCCATGCCGAGCTCCTCGGCGAGCGCGAAGGCCTCGTCGATCCCGTTGATCGGCCCGGCCGGGACCTTGGCCTCGCGCAGGCGCTCGAGCCAGTGGTCGGCGGGGTGGTCGCCCAAGGCGGCCTCGAGCGCGGCGGCGAGCTCGTCGGCGTGGGCGACACGCGCCTCGTTGGTCGCGAAGCGCTCGTCCGCTTCGAGCCCGACGACGTCGCACAGGCGCGCGAACATGCGGTCGTTGCCGACGGCGATCGCGATCTCGCGGTCGGCGGTGCGGTAGGTCTCGTACGGGACGATGCTCGGGTGGCGGTTGCCGCGCCGCCGGCCGCGCACGCCGGCCGCGACCCAGGCCGAGCCCTGGTTGAGCAGGCAGGTCAGCGCCGAGTCCATCAGCGAGACCTCGACGTGGCGGCCGGCGCCGGTCCGCGCGCGCTCGACGAGCGCGGCCTGGATGCCGTTGGCCGCGAGCAGGCCGCAGACGAGGTCGACGACCGCGGTGCCCGCCTTCAGCGGGCGCCCGTCGGGCTCGCCGGTGACCGCCATCAGCCCGCCCATGGCCTGCAGCAGGAAGTCGTAGCCGGGCAGCCGCGTCGCCTCCTCCGTCGTCGTCCCGAACGCGGTCACCGAGCATGAGACGAGGCCCGGGTTGCCGTCCGCGCGCAGCGCGTCGCCGTCGAGCCCCCAGGAGGCGAACAGCCCGGGCCGGAAGGACTCGATCAGCACGTCCGCGCGGCGGCCCAGCTCGCGCGCCAGCGCGCGGTCGTCCTCGTCGGCGAGGTCGAGCGCGAGCGAGCGCTTGTTGCGGTTGAGCCCGAGGTAGTAGGTGCTGTCGCCGTCGTGCCACGGCGGCCCCCAGGCGCGCGTGTCGTCGCCGCCGTCGGGGCGCTCGACCTTGATCACGTCGGCGCCGAGGTCGCCGAGCAGCATCGCGGCCAGCGGGCCCGCGAGCACGCGCGAGAAGTCGGCGACGAGGATCCCGTCCAGCGGGGAGGGCATCGGCGGCACACTAGATGACCGGTATGCGTTCGCTCGTCGTCTCTGACCTGCACCTCGGCCGCAAGGACCGCGCCGACCTCCTCAGGCGCGACGAGCTGCGCGCGCCGCTGCTCGAGGCACTGAGCGATGTCGACCGGCTCGTGATCCTCGGCGACGGGCTCGAGCTGCGCGAGGCCGCGCACCGCGACGCGCTCGACACCGCCGGCCCGTTCTTCGCCGCCGTCGGCGAGGCGCTCGGCGAGCACAAGGAGCTGATCGTGCTCGCCGGCAACCACGACCACGGGATCGCCGCGGGCTGGATCGACGCGCGCCTGCAGAGCGAGCCCTCCGGCTTCCTGGGACTCGAGCAGCGCTTCGAGCCGGCGGAGGCCGGGCCGCTCGCGCGCCGGCTGGCCGAGGCCGCCGCGCCGGCCCGGATGCAGATCGCCTACCCCGGCCTGTGGCTGCGCGACGACGTCTACGCCTTTCACGGGCACTACTCCGACGTCCACGCCACCGTGCCGACCTTCGAGCGCGTAGCCGCGGGCGCGATGGCCCGCTACGTCACCCGGCTCGCCCGAGCACGGCGCGACGCCCGACGACTACGAGGCGATCCTGAGCCCGCTGTACGCCTGGCTGCACGCGCTCACGCAGCGCGCCGACCACACGGTGGTGAGTGCCGGCGCGAGCGCCTCCGCGCGCACGTTCGCGACAGCTGACGGCGAAGGACCGCCACCGGCGGCCGCTGCGAGCGCTCGCGCTCGGCACGGGCTACCGCGGCGCGGTCGCGACGCTCAACCTCGCCGGGCTCGGCCCGCTGCAGGCGAGCCTGTCACCGGCCGCGCTGCGGCGCGGCTACCTGCACGGCATCCGCGAGGTCGTCGCGCGGCTCGGGATCGACGCCGCGCACGTCATCTGGGGCCACTCGCACCGCTCCGGCCCGTGGCCGGAGGACGACCCGGCCGAGTGGACCGCGGCCGGCGGCGCGCGCATCCTCAACACCGGCTCGTGGGTCTACCAGCCGCACTTCCTCTCGCCCGAGCCCAACCGTTCGCCGTACTGGCCGGGCACGGCGGCGATCGTCGACGACGTCGGCCCGCCGCGGCTCGTCCGCCTGCTCGGCGACCGCGGTCACGAGGAACTCAGGCGAGACCCGGGGTGAAGCAGGTGGCGTGGACGGTCACGCCTTCGCCGGGCTCGAGCGTCAGCGTGCCCGCCGTGTGGCGCTCGTGCTCGATCAGCGAGACGCATCCAGGTTCCGTGACCGCGAGCGGCTCGCCGTTGACGATCAGCGTGCCGGAACCGTCGACCACGGCCCACACGCCGCCCGCTTCGTAGGGGCCGGAGTACGGCCCGGGCACGTCCTCGCTCTGGACCGCGATCAGCGCGTCCGGCGCGTCCTCCGGCCGCAGCGGCGCGAGCGGCTCCAGCGAGACGCCCAGCAGCGACTGGATCTCGAGCTCGGTCTCGGCGTAGGCGCCCTCGCCGTAGTGCAGCGAATGCAGCACCTGGTCCGGATCCCACAGGTAGCGGGCGGGCCAGCCCCGGTTGCCGTAGAGGTTCCACACCTCGAGCTCGGTGTCGATCGCGACCGCCCACGGGATCTCGAGCCGCTGCACCGCGCGGCGCACGTTCTCCTCGATCCGCGCCGGAGCGAACCCGCCGGTATGGATGCCGACGATCCGCAGGCCGGCCTGCTCGTAGCGCTCGTGCCAGGCCTTCAGATACGGCAGCGTGCGCAGCGAATTGACGCGGCAGAAGTCCCAGAACTCGACCAGCACGACCGTTCCGTGCAGCTGGTCCATGCGCAGCATCGCCACGTTGACCCAGGGCAGCTTGAGTGGAAAGGGCGGGGCGCCGATGCTGGGAGTGTCGGCTCGCATCAAGTCGCGACACTAGCAGCGAAACCTTTTCGCGGTTGACGTGTTGTTACTAGCAGTCCGCGGCGCGGTGCGGTCCGCCCTGCGCCCTCAGTCCAGACGAAGAAAACGGAGTTCCTCCTTGCGCAAGTCCCTTCTGGTCGCCACCACGGCGACGCTCGCTCTCGGTATGGCCGGCGCCGCCTACGCCCAGACCCCTGCTCCTGTCGTCGACGCGACCGCCAGCGTCTCGCCGTCCAAGGCCGGCACGAAGTCCAAGCCGAAGTCCGAGAAGCTCAAGCTTTCGGTCAAGAACAGCGCCGAGAGCAAGACGACGGCGAGCAAGATCACGATCACGCTCCCGAGTTCACTGAAGGTCAGCACCAGCGGCCTCGACCAGTGCAAGGTGACCGACGACGAGCTCCTCGCCGACCTGGATTCCTGCAAGAAGTCGGTCGCCGGCAAGGGCTCGGCGAACGCGCTCGTCAACCCGTTCGCGACCGCCCCGGCGCCGCTGAACTTCCGCGTGACGCCGATGGTCGGCAACAAGGAGCTGCTCTTCTACCTGGCCCAGGTCGACAGCAACGGCTCGCTCCAGCCCAACGGCGTGAAGGCGATCCTGCACGGCAAGATCTCCGGCCGCAAGATGACGATCGCGATCCCGACGTTCCTGCAGCAGCCCGCTCCGGGGACCTACTCGGCGCTCCTCGGCCTCCAGGTCGAGCTGTCGGAGAAGAAGGGCGACAAGGCCCTGGTCACGCTCGACGACCTGCGCCTCCAAGGCGCACAAGGTCGGCGTCAAGGTGGACTTCGTCCCCAACCCGAACCCGCCCGCCGCCTCTTCGGCCTCGGACACCGCCGAGGCCAAGTGCTCCAAGTAGCACCGCGCACACCTGAGCTCATTCGACGGCCCCGCACTGCGGGGCCGTCGTCGTTCATAGACTCGCCGCGTGCTCCTCTTCGCGCACGGGATCGTCGGCCGGGCCGACATCCCGCTCCCCGTGAGATGGTTCGCGGCCGCCGCCGCGGCGGTGCTGGTCGTCTCGTTCGTCGCGCTCGCGCTCGGGTGGTCGCGCCCGCATCTGCGCGCGCTGCCGGAGCGCCGCCTGTTCGCGATCCCGAGGGCGGTCGAGGTCCTGCTCGGCGCGCTCGGCGTGTTCGTCTTCGCGCTCGTCGTCTACGCCGGCATCGCCGGCACGAGCGCCCAGAGCGAGAACCTCGCCCCGACCGCGGTCTACGTCGGCTTCTGGGTCGGCGTGCCGTTCGCCTCGCTGCTGTTCGGCGACGTCTTCCGCCTGCTCAGCCCGTGGCGGGCGATCGGCCGCGGCACCGGCTGGGTCGCGGGCCGGCTCGGCGCGCTGCCCGAGCCGCTCGACTACCCCGAGCGCCTGGGCCGCTTCCCCGCCGCCCTCGGCCTGTTCGGCTTCGCGATCTGCGAGCTGTGCTGGGCACGCGCGACCGAGCCGGGGCCGCTCGCTCTCCTCATGCTCGTCTACCTGGTCGCGATGCTGGTCGGGATGAGCCTGTTCGGCGTCGAGCCGTGGGTGCGCAACGCCGACGCGTTCGGCGTCCTGTTCGGGCTGATCGGCTCGCTCGCACCGGTCGGCCGGGCGCCCGACGGCCGGCTGCTCCTGCGCGTGCCGTTCGCGGGCGCCGCGCGGGTCACCGCCGCGGCCGGCACGAGCGCGGTGCTGATCGTCTCGGTCGCCTCGACCGCGTTCGACGGCGCCAAGGAGGGCGCGCTGTTCAACGACCTCGCGCAGGATCTGCAGCGCTTCTTCGCCGACCTCGGCTTCTCGCTCGCGGTCGGGCTCGAGCTCGCGTTCGTCGTCGGCCTGGTCGGGGCGATCGCGATCGTCGGCGGGATCTGGACGCTCGGCATGGCCGGCATGCGGCCCGACCGCCGATGCGCCGAGCCGCGGCGCGCTTGCGCGCGCGTTCGCCCACACGCTGATCCCGATCGCGGCGGGCTACCTCGTCGCCCACTACTTCTCGCTGCTGGCCTACAACGGGCAGGATCTGTGGCGGCTCGCCAGCGACCCGCTGGGCAAGGGCTCGGACCTGTTCGGCGCCGCCGAGCGCAGCATCGACTACGGCGTGGTCAGCGCGACCGGCATCTGGTGGGTGCAGGTCGCCGCGCTCGTCACCGGCCACGTCGCGGCGCTCGTGCTCGCCCACGACCGCGCGCTCGAGCTCTACGGCTCAGCCCGTGACGCGACCCGCTCGCAGATCGTCATGCTGATCCTGATGGTGGCCTTCACCTGCCTCGGGCTGTGGCTCCTCTCGGCGGCGCTGAACGGATGACCGTCCTCGCCCACGCCGGCCACTGGCTCGCCCAGCTCCTGTACATCCTGCCGGTGCTGGCGATGGTGATCGCGATCCTGTGGGCGAAGTTCCGCGGCCGCCACTACACCGACGACGAACCCGACGTGGCTAAGTCCGAATCCCAACCACCGGCGCGGATCAGGTGTCAGCGCCGTGTGATCGGGAATTCCTCCCACGGGATGAGCACCGGCGACCTCCGATCACTCCTCGACGACGTGCCCGACACGTTCGAGATCGTGTTGCGCCGTGACAACCAGTGGAGCCCGGTGCTCGCGGCCTGGCGCGACGCCTCCGAGGAGGCCGCCGACGCGCTCGGGCGCTGGCGCGCCGCACCCGGCGATGACGCCTACGCCGCCTACCGCGCGGCGCAGGACCGCGAGGACGCCGCGCAGGACGCACTCGCGCACACCGAGACTTCCCTGGCCGGCGTGGCCTAGCCGGCCAGCCGGCCGAGGTCGTGCGCGAGCGCGGGGCCGGTGAGGTGATCGAAGGGGAAGCCGACGCGCTGTTGGCCGGCGCCGTCCGCCAGCACGGTGTGGGCGGAGTGCTCGAGCCGGTCCGACTGCGGCTGCACGGCGAAGCCTTCCCAGACCGGCTGCAGCTGCTCGCGCGTGCCGAGCAGGAAGCGCATCCGCCCCGTCATCTGCTGCTTGAGCAGGAACGACTGCGCCAGCTTGCGCGTGTCGTTCGCGGGGTCGACGGAGATGCCGACGACGTTGACGTCGGGGTCGTCGAGGTCGTCGAGCGCGCCACGGATCGTCTGCACCTGCGCGGGGCAGGTGTCGCGGCACGTCGAGTAGACGAACGCGAACACCGTCGGCTTGCCGCGCAGCGAGGCGGCGGTGACCGTCTCGCCGTCCTGGTCGGTGAGCGTGAAGTCCGGGACCCGCTGGCCGGGCGGGCGCACCGCCCCCGCCCACCCATTGGTGAGTTCCAGCCCTTGCGCCGCGTTCGAGTCGCGGTCGGCGAGCAGCACGCCCGCGACCGCCGCGGCGGCGCAGACGGTCAGGGCGACGAGCGCGAGCTGGACGCGTGCGGGAAGCACGCGGACAGCGTAGGCGCCCTACGCCTCGGTGAGCCCGCGGCGGATCGCGTAGCGCACGAGCTCCACGCGGTCGCGCATGCCGAGCTTGCGCAGCAGGTTGGCGCGGTGCGACTCGACGGTCTTCTCGGCCAGGTGCAGCGTCTCGGCGATCTGCTTGTTGGTGAAGGCCTCGGCGATCAGCTTGAGCACCTCCTGCTCGCGCGGCGACAGCGGCTCCTCGGGGCCGGAGCTCGAGTCGCTCATCCACTCGCGCACGATCGTGCGCTCGACGGCGTTGGTCAGGAAGGCGTCGCCGCGGCTGACGGCGCGGATCGCGTTCAGCAGCGCCTGGTCGACCTCGCGCTTGAGCACGTAGCCGGACGCGCCGGCCTTCAGCGCGTCGAAGACGTAGCGCTCGTCGTCGTGCATGCTCAGAGCGAGCACCTGCGTCTCGGGCAGGTGCGCGCGGATCTGGCGCGCGGCCTGCAGGCCGGTCATGCGCGGCATCGAGACGTCCATCACGCACAGGTCGGGCTTGGTCGGCCAGCGCCTTCTCGAAGGCCTCGACGCCGTCGCCGGCCTCGGCGACGACCTCCATGTCCGGCTGCCGCTCGATCAGCAGCTTCATGCCGCCACGGACGATCCCGTGGTCATCGGCGATCAGGATCCTCATGACGCTCCCATGGTCAGTTCGATGGTCGTGCCCTCACCGGGCGCGGAGAAGACGTTCAGGCGCCCGCCGACGAGCAGCGCGCGCTCGCGCATGCCGGAGACGCCGAGGCGGCCGTTGCGGCCGTCGGGGCGGAAGCCGCAGCCGTCGTCGCGCACGCGCAGGACGGTGCGCCCGACGGACGACAGCTCGACGCGGACGGCGCTCGCGCCCGAGTGCTGGACGACGTTGGAAAGGCTCTCCTGCGTGACGCGGTAGAGCACGAGCTGCTCCTCGTCGGACAGGGTCGGCGCGTCGCCGTGGCGGTGAAAGCTCGAGCGGATGCCGGTGCGGTCGCCGAAGTCGGCGACCTGGCTGGCGAGCGCGGGGACGAGGCCGTGGTCGTCGAGCGCGGTCGGGCGCAGCGTGCGGGCGAGCGTCAACAGCTCCTCCATGGCCTGGGTGGCGAGCGACTGGATCTCCTTGAGCTCCGAGCGCAGCCCGGGCGGGACGTCGTGTCCGGCGGCCTGCAGCCGCAGCAGGATCGCGGTCAGCGACTGGTTGACCTCGTCGTGGAGGTCCTGCGCGATCCGCGCGCGCTCCTCCTCCTGCGCGCGGATGACGGCGCGGCCGCGCCGCGACGCGCTCCTCCTCGAGGCGCGGCGAGCATCCGGTTGAAGTCGGCGCGTCAGGCGCTGGATCTCGCGCGGCGCGGTGGGGTGGGCCTTGGCGCGCTGGCCGGGGGAGGCGAGGTCGACGTGCTCCATCGTCACGCATCAGGCGGTCGAGCGGCGCGAGCCGGCGCTTGAGCAGCAACGTGTTGAGCAGCACCGCGCTGACGACCGCGAGCGCCGATCAGCAGCAGCCGCTGGAGCGTGGCCACGTCGCCGGCGTCGCCGGCAGGGGCGAGCAGCGCGGCGACGATCGCGGTCGCGGCGACGAGCGACGGTGTTGACCGCCAGGACCTGGGACAGGAGGGTTCGGGTGCGCATCGCCTCTCGTCCCCATCGGCAGAAACGGCTCCGGTCGATACCCCATGCGGCGCTACACTTCGTGAAGTATTGAATCCCGATCCGCTTTGCAAGTAAGGACACCGATCGCATGAGTCCGTCAGGTGCGGAGGTCATCCGCCAGATCCGCAGCCAGATCGAGGAGGTCGACCCCTCCGAGGTCAAGGCCACGCTGAGCAACGGCAACGGCGTCGTCCTGCTCGACGTGCGCGAGAGCGAGGAGTGGGACGCCGGCCACATCCCCGGCGCCAAGCACGTCCCGCGCGGCTATCTCGAGTCGCGCGTCGAGGGCGTCGTGGGCTCCGACCGCTCGCAGCGCGTCGTCATCTACTGCGCCTCCGGGCAGCGCTCGGCGCTGGCCGCGAACACGCTCAAGCAGCTGCTCGGCTACGAGGACGTCGCCTCGATGAACGGCGGCATCACGCTCTGGAAGGACCGCGGCTACGACGTCGAGGTCCCGGTGTCGATGACCAAGGAGCAGCGCGAGCGCTACTCGCGCCACCTGCTCGTGCCGGAGATCGGGCTCGAGGGCCAGACCAAGCTGCTCAACGCGAAGGTGCTGCTGCTCGGCGCCGGCGGGCTCGGCTCGCCGACCGCGCTGTATCTCGCGGCCGCCGGCGTCGGCACGCTCGGCGTCGTCGACGACGACGACGTCGACCTCTCGAACCTGCAGCGCCAGGTCATCCACACCACCGATCGGATCGGGACGCCGAAGGTCGATTCCGCGGAGATCGCCATCAACGGCATCAACCCGGACGTGAAGGTCGTCAAGTACCAGACGCGCCTCGACGCCTCCAACATCATGGAGATCATCGACGGCTACGACGTGATCGTCGACGGCGTCGACAACTTCCCGACGCGCTACCTGCTCAACGACGCGACGGTGCGGCTCGGCATCCCCGTGGTGAGCGCGTCGATCCTCGGCTTCGACGGCCAGCTGAGCGTCTTCAAGCCGCACGACGGCCCGTGCTACCGCTGCCTCTATCCCGTGCCGCCGCCCGCCGAGCTGGCGCCGTCGTGCGGGGCCAACGGCGTGCTGGGCGTGCTGCCGGGCACGATGGGCCTGCTGCAGGCGACCGAGGTCGTCAAGCTCGTCATCGGCGCGGGCGAGCCGCTGATCGGGCGCCTGCTGCTCTACGAAGCGCTCGGCGCGACGTTCACCGAGCTCAAGGTCCGGCGCGACCCCGAGTGCCCGATCTGCTCGATCGACCCGTCCGAGATCGACGAGTCGCAGCTGGGCGTCTTCCCCGACTACGAGGCGTTCTGCGCCGCCGCGGGCTAGGGTGACGCGCTGACTATGGCCAAGATCAAGATTCCACCGGTCCTGCGTCCGAGTGTCGGCGGCGAGAAGGAGGTGCAGGCCGGCGGCGACGACGTCGGCGCGGTCCTGCGCGCGCTCGCCGACCAGCACCCCGCCACGCAGTCGCAGCTGTTCGGCGCCGACGGGCAGCTCAACCGCTACGTCAACGTGTACCTCAACGACGAGGACGTACGCGTCCTGAACGGTCTGGACACGTCCGTCGGTGATTCGGACACGCTGGTCATCCTGCCGGCGATGGCCGGCGGCGCGGCTTAATCGCCGCCGGACGGAGTAACTTCGCGGCCGTGGCGACTTCGACGTTGCGGCCGCTCGGCATCGGCGAGATCCTCGACGCGGGGATCAAGGTCGTCGCGCGCCATTGGCGGGCGCTGACCAAGTGCGTCGTGCTGTTCGTGTTCCCGCTCTCCGTGATCTCGGCGCTCGCGATCGCGTCGATCGACCCGGACCAGCTCGAGCTGTTCGCCGGAGGCCGCGCCGGCGTTCGGGGAGGAGGACTCGGCGCAGCTCGCCGGGCTGGCGATCACCGGCGCGCTGTCGATGGTGACGTTCCTGGTCGTCAACATCGCCTGCTTCAAGGCCGTCTGCGACGCCTGGCTGGGGACGACAGCCGGACGTCGGGCGCTCGCTGCGCTTCGGGCTGCGGCGCGCGCCCGCGACGTTCGTGCTGGGGCTGGTGTGGCTGGTCGGCATCATCCTCGCGCTGTTCGCCTTGATCATCCCCGCGATCTGGCTCAGCGATCGCGTGGTCGCTGGCGGTCCCGGCGCTGCTGTTCGAGCGCACCGGGCCGTTCCGGTCGCTCGCGCGCTCGTTCACGCTGGTGAAGGGCCGCTGGTGGGCGACGCTCCTGCTCGATGCTCGTGTGCTCGCTGCTGATCGGGCTGCTGGGCGGCGTGGTGCAGGCGGTCCCGTCGGTGGTCGCCGAGTTGGCCGCGCCGGAGAACGCGCTCGCCAACGCGATCGCCACCGTCGTCGGCACCACGCTCAGCGGCGTGATCATCTATCCCGTACTACGCGGCGGTGCTGACGATCCTGTACTTCGATCAGCGCGTCCGCAAGGAGGGCTTCGACCTGCAGCTGCTCGCCGAGGGCGTCGGCGCCGAGCGCGACCCGGACGCTCCGCTGCCCGCGCCGCTGGCCGGGACGAGCGGTACACGCCCGAGCAGCGGGCCGCGGCGCCGTACTGGCCGCCGCCGCCGGGCTGGACGCCACCGCCGCCGCAGGCGCCACCGCCGCAGTGGTCGTCCGGGAGCGGCTGGTCGGCGCCGTCCGCCGGCGATGAGCCGTCGCGGGCCGGCGCGGGCTGGTCGAGCGCCGCGCGGCCGAAGGCGTCGTCGCCGTACGCGGCCGGGGACGACGAGCCGTCGCCCACCGCCGGGGACGATGAGCGCTCGCAGGCCGGCGGAGGCCGCGCCGGCGTCCGCCGACGAGGGCGTCTCGCTGAAGAAGCCCGACGAGCCCGAGGGCGACCCGGATCGCGCCGGCTGGCTTCCGCCCGAGGCGCCACGCGGGCCAGGAGGCTTGTGAGCAGCGCCCGCGTCGCGGGCGTCGTGCTCCTGCTCCTCGCCGCGGCGTGGCTGCTCGCGCCCGCCGCGGCGCGCGCGACCGAGGTCTCCTCCGCGCAGCTGCGCGCGCTCGCCGCCGCGGCCGCCGATGATCCGGCCGCGCTCGCGCGGCTGCGCGAGGTCGACTCGGTCGACGGCCGGCGCGCCGACATCGCCGGCGCGCTGCGCGGGGCGCGCGGCGCGGCGCTCGAGGCGCGCCTGGCCGCTGCTCGCCGCGCTCGCGGACGTCCGCCGGCCGCCGCGAGCGATCCGCGCGCCGACGCGCGGGAGATCCTGGCCGAGGATCGCTTTCAGCAGAGCAGCGTGCCCGGGCCGTTCCGCGGCGTGCTCGAGTGGCTCGGCGACCGGATCCCCGACATCGGCCTCGAATGGCTCGACGACCTCCTGCCCGGCGGGCGATCGATCGTCTGGATCGTGCTCGGCGCGCTCTTCGCGCTGGCCGGCGCGCTCGTCGCGCGCTCGCTGCTGACCGGGCGCGTGCGGGCATCCGCCAGCGCCGAGCGGCGCGCGCTCGCGGCCCGCGACGAGGATCCGCGCGAGCTCGACCGCCGCGCCGACGCCGCCGAGGCCGCGGGCGACCTCGAGGCCGCGCTGCGCCTGCGCTTCCGCGCCGGCCTGCTGCGCCTCGACGCGCGCGGCGCGATCGTCTTCCGCCCCTCGATCTCGACCCACGAGGTCCGCGACCGGCTGGACTCGGCCGACTTCGACGCGCTCGCGGCGACGTTCGACGACGTCGTCTACGGCGGCCGCCCGCCGGCGCCGTCCGACGTCGCCGAGGCGCGCGAGCGCTGGGAGCGCGTGTGACGCTGCCACGCGATCCGCGCGTCCGGCTGGCGCTCGCGATCGTGGGCGGCCTGGTGGCCCTGGGCGTGGTGCTCGCGATCATCGACCGGCTCTCGCCCGCGCCCGAGGGCCCGGCCTCGTCGTCGTACGCGACCTCGCCCGCCGGGCTCGCGGCCTACGCCTCGCTGCTCGAGCGCAACGGGCATCCCGTGCGGCGGGTGCGGACGCCGATCGCCGACCGCGAGCCGCGCGCGGGCGAGACGCTCGTCGTGCTCGATCCCGACGTGATGGAGCCGCAGGAGGCGCGCGCGATCGGCGACTGGGTGCGCGCCGGCGGGCGGCTCGTGGCCGGCGGTGTCGGCGACGCCTCGTGGCTCGAGTCGGTGCTCGAGGAGCCGCCGGAGTGGGCGGGGGACGGGCCGACGCGACGGCGGGCGCTCGTCGCCCGTGCCGGCGGTCGAGGAGGTCGTGACCGGCGACCGCGGCGGCTGGCATGAGCTCGGCGGCGGGCTGCCCGTGGTCGGGCCGGCCGACGCGCCGCTGCTCGTGACGGCGCGCAGCGGGCGCGGGACGGTCTCGCTGCTCGCCGACCCGTCGCCGCTGCAGAACCGCGGCCTCGCGCGCGCCGACGGCGCGGCGCTGGGGCTCGCGCTGGCGGCGCGGCGGCGCCGGTCGCGTTCCTCGAGACCGTGCACGGCTACGGCGCCGCGCGCGGCTTCGCCGGGCTGCCGGCGAACGTCCGCTGGGCGCTGATCGGGCTCGGGCTGACCGCGCTGGTGGCGATCTGGTCCGTCGGCCGGCGCTTCGGGCCGCCCGAGGATCCGGAGGACGAGCCCGCCCCGCCGCGCGCGGACTACGTCGACGCGCTCGCCGCCGCGCTGGTGCGGGCCGGACCGGAGGAGCGCTGAGTGAAGGATCTGCACGCCCGCGTCGCGGGCGAGGTGCACAAGGTCGTGGTCGGTCACGCCGAGGCGCTCGAGGACATGCTGGCCGCGCTCGCGCTCGGCGGCCACGTGCTGCTCGAGGGCGTCCCCGGCGTCGCCAAGACGCTGCTGGCGAGCGCGACGGCGCGCGCGCTGGGGATCGACTTCCGGCGCCTGCAGTTCACGCCCGACATGCTGCCCTCGGACGTGACCGGGACGATGGCGCTGCGCGGCGGCGAGCTCGTGTTCCGGCCCGGGCCCGTGTTCGCGGGCGTCGTGCTGGCCGACGAGATCAACCGCACGCCGCCGAAGACCCAGGCCGCGCTGCTGGAGGCGATGCAGGAGGGCCAGGTCACCGTCGACGGCGTCTCGCATGCCCTGCCCGATCCGTTCCTCGTGCTGGCGACGCAGAACCCGGTCGAGTACGAGGGGACCTACCCGCTGCCCGAGGCCCAGCGCGACCGCTTCCTCGTGCACGTCGCGATCGGCTACCCCGAGGCCGAGGAGGAGCGCGCGATGCTCCGGCTCGCGCGCCACGGCGTCGCGCCCACGGCGCTCGACGACGTCCGGCCGGTGGTCAGCGCGGATGACCTGCGGGCGGCGCGCGACGAGGTCGACGCGACCGAGATCACCGACGACGTCGTCGGCTACGTCGTCGCCGTCGTGCGCCGCACGCGCGAGCTGCCGAGCGTCGCGCTCGGCGCCTCGCCGCGCGCCGCGGTCCACCTGCTCGGCGCCGCGAAGGCCGCCGCACGGCTCGCGGGCCGCTCGTACGTCACCCCCGACGACGTCGCCCGCATGGCCGCCCCCGTCCTGCGCCACCGGCTCGTGCTGACGCCCGAGGCCGAGCTCGAGCGCGCGACCCCGGCGGGCGCGATCCGCACCGCGCTCGAGGACGTCCCGGTGCCGCGGTGACGAAGGACCTGCTCGCCGCGGCACGCCGGCCGTGCCTGCTCGCCACGGCGCGCCGGCCGCGCCGGCGCCGCCTCGCCGCCGCCCGGCCGCAGCTGGGCCATGACCCCGGCGCCACGAGCCGTCGCGGCCCTCGCGGTCCTCGCGCTGGCGGCGCTGATCGTCCCGATCGCCCTCGTCCTGCTCGCGGTCGCGGCGCTGGTCGCGGCGACGATCGTCGATGCGCGCGCGGCCAAGCGTGTCCCGCGCGTCGAGCGCCATGCGCCCGAGGTCCTCTCACGCGGCGTGCCGGCGCCGCTCGACGTGATCGCCCGCCCGCCGGCCGGCGGCTCGGCGCGCGTGCGCCAGGCCGCGCCCGCCGCGCTCGCGCTCGAGCGCCGCGAAGGCGACGGGACGCTGCGCACCGAGCGTCACGCGCCAAGCGGCGCGGACGGCACGTCCTGCCCGCCGTCGCCACCCGCGCCACCGGCCCGCTCGGCCTCGCCCGCTGGGATCACCAGCCCGGTGAGGCGGCCGAGGTCCGCGTCTTCCCCGACCTGCGCACCGCCCGCCGGCTCGCGGTCGCCGTCGCGCGCGGCCGCTTCCGCGACCAAGGGTCGACGGCGCGCGGCCCGCTCGGGCTCGGGACCGAGTTCGAGCTGATCCGCGACTACGTGCCCGACGACGACATCCGCCAGGTCAACTGGCGCGCGACGGCGCGGCTCGGGCGGCCGATGAGCAACCACTACCGGCTCGAGCAGGACCGCGACCTGCTGCTGTTGCTCGACGCCGGCCGGCTCTCGGCCGCCCCGCTCGACGCCGACGGCACGACGGTCCTCGACGTCGGCCTCGACGCCGCCGCGGCGCTGGCCTTCGTGGCCGACGAGCTCGGCGACCGCACCGGCGCGATCGCGTTCGACCAGCACGTCCGCACCGCGCTGCCGCCGCGGCGCGCCGGCGGCCAGCCCGTCGTGCGCGCGCTGTTCGACCTCGAGCCGCGGCTCCGTCGACAGCGACTACGAGCTCGCCTTCCGCCGCGCGGAGGGCAGCAAGCGCGCGCTCGTCGTGGTCTTCTGCGACCTGCTGGAGGAGACCGCCGCGCGTCCGCTGATCGCGGCCGTGCCGGTGCTCGCCCGCCGCCACGCGGTGATCGTCGCGAGCCCGTCCGACCCGGCCCTGCTCGCGCTCGCGGCGCCCTCCGGCGAGGCCGTCGCGCGTGGCGCCGAGCCGGTCGACCGAGCGGCGCGATCGGGCGAGGCGCGCGCCGCGCCGGTCGCCGACCGCCGCGGACGGCGTGGCCGGCAGTCCGACGCACTCGCCGCGGCCCGGGCCACGATCGCCCGCGACGTCCTCGACGCCCGTGCTCGCGCCGCCGCGCGGGTCCAGGCCGCGGGCGCGCGTGTGCTCGAAGCGCCGCCCGACCGGCTGCCCGCGGCGCTCGTCGCCGCCTACCTGCGGGCGAAGTCGCGCGCCGTGTTCTGACGACCGCGCACGAGCACAAGACCCCAGAACAGCGCGAACAGCGCGAACCCGAGCGCGGTCTGCAGCGCGACCGGCAGGTCCGGCCCGGTGGCGAAGCCCTCGAGGAACCCGCACAGCACGAGCCAGGGCACGGTGCCGGCGGCGAGCTCGACCGCGGGCAGCGCCGCGCGCCGCAGGGAGGTCGCGCGCCGCAGGGTCCCCGGCCGGACCAGCGCCCAGCCCATCCGCAGCCCGGCCACGCCGCCGACGACGATGCAGGAGATCTCGAGCGGCCCGTGGGAGGAGACCAGCCGCAGGAACGCGACGCCGTTGCCGGCGCCGATCGCGATCCCGGCGATCGTCCCCAGCAGCAGGCCGTTGAAGAACAGCGCGTAGACCGTCAGCAGCCCGAACGTGATCCCGCCCGCGAACGCCAGCAGGGTGACCTGGATGTTGTTGGCCATGACGCCGAAGGAGAAGGCCGAGGCGGTCGCCGAGTCGAAGTCGCGCCCTTCGACCGGTGGGTCGGCGGCCGACTGGAAGTCCGCCGGAATCAACCCGGCGGCGGCCGGCGCGTCCAGCGCGCCCCAGGCCGCGCCCGCCACCGCGGGCACGAGCAGCAGCAGCCAGGCCGCGGCCAGCAGTCGCGGCCGCTCGGCCAGCCGGACCCAGTATCCCCGCGACAGAAAGTGCCACAGCGAGGCCCGCGGCGCCGCGCGCGAGTACACGGCGGCACGCGCCCGCAGCACCAGCGCCTCCAGCCGGGCGACCAGCGGCTCGCCGGGGAAGCTGCGGCGCGCGAAGGCGAGGTCGGCCGCGGTCGCCCGGTAGAGCTCGCCCGAGCCGCCGCACGCCCGAGCGGCCGAGCTTCTCCGGCCGGTCCCCGGCGCGCCGGAGCGCCGCGTCGAGCTCCTCCCACGCCGGGCCGCGCTCGGCCACGAAGCGCTCGGGACTCGTCATCATCGCGCCATGGAGTATGAGGACCGGCGCGTCATCTCGACGCCGGAAGGCGTCCAGCTCGCGCTGCCGCTGGCGAACATCGGCTCGCGCTTCATGGCGCTCGCGCTCGACCTCGTGATCCAGTTCACCGCGCTGGTCGTCGTGCTGCTCGCGCTGGCCGCGCTCGCCGGGGACCTGCCGGTCGCGATCGTGGGCTCGTTCGCCGTGCTGGTCTTCTACATCGGCTACAACGTCGTCTTCGAGGTGCTCGGCGGCGGGCGCACGATCGGCAAGCGCGCCGCCGGCCTGCGCGTGGTCTCGGACGGCGGCGCGGCCGTCGGCCTGCGGCGCAGCTTGATCCGCAACATCCTCCTGCTGGTCGAAGGGCTGACCCTCTTCTACGTGCCGGCGATGATCTCCGTGCTCGCCAGCCGCAACAACCAGCGGCTCGGCGATCACGCCGGGGGCACGCTCGTGGTCCGCGAGGCCGCCCGACACGAGGTCGCGGGCCCGGCCCCGGCGAGCGTCGAGCCGGAGCGCGTCGCGACCTGGGATGTCACCGGCGTCGGCGACGCCGAGGCCGGCGCCGTGCGCTCGTTCCTGGAGCGCCGGACCGAGCTGCGCCCGGGCGCCCGCCGCGCGCTCGCCGCCCAGCTCGCCGGGCGGTTGCGCCCACTGGTTGCGGGCGCGCGACCGGGACTGGATGATGAGACGTTCCTGGAGTATTTCGCCGCGGCGAAGGCGCGTGGGAAGCTGCGCGAGAGCGATCAGTAGAGAGGAGACCGATGTCTCAGCAGTGGCAGTCCGCCCCGCAGCCTCCGCCCGACAGCTACGGCGGTGGTGGCCCGGGTCCGAGCGGACCCCGAGCCGGGTTCTGGATCCGCTTCGGCGCCTACCTGCTCGACGGCATCATCGTCGGCATCGCCGCGGTGATCCTGATCATCATCGCCGCGGTCATCGACTCGCCGGCGCTGATGGTGCTCATGCTGATCGTCGTCACGATCGGCTCGATCGCCTACTACGTCGTCTTCGACGGCGGCCCGAAGGGCGCCACGCCGGGCAAGAGCATCTGCGGGATCAGGATCGTCGACATCAACGGCGGCGGCTCGATCGGCTACGGCCGCGCGTTCATCCGCTACCTGATGCGGATCGTCAGCGGGATTCCGTTCAACCTCGGCTACTTCTGGATGATCTGGGACCCGGAGAAGCAGTGCTGGCACGACAAGGTCGCCAAGGACGTGGTGGTGCCGGTCGACGCGTATCGCTATTAGTCCGGTCGCCGGGTGCGTTCTCCACGTACCCCCTATTAGTCCGGTCGGGGGGTCCGTCGGTCGGTTAAGTTGACGGATCGTCCCTGTTTCGCTCCAATGGAACCGATTACATGCCTCCTGGTCGTGCCGGCTCACTCGAATCGCTCCGCCGCCTCAATCGCCTGCGCGTGATCCGAGCACTGCGCGACGAGGGGCAGATCTCGCGCGCCGACATCGCACGCCGCACGGGCCTGTCGCGGTCCACCGTCTCGAGCCTCGTCGCCGACCTGCAGGCCGACGGGCTCGTGATCGAGCGCCCGGAGCCCGGCTTGGCCTACGGCGCCCAGGGCGGCCGCCCGCCGATCCTGCTCTCGTTCGACGCCTCCGCGGGCGCGGCCGTCGGCGTCGACTTCGGCCACAGCCACCTGCGCGTCGCGGTCTCCGACCTCGCCTCGACGATCCTCGCGGAGCGCACGCGTCCGCTCGACACCGACCATGATGCCCAGCAGGGCCTGGAGATGGCGGCCGAGCTCGTCGTGGAGACCCTGGCGGACGCCGGTGTCTCGCGCGAAACCGTTATTGGCGCCGGCATGGGGCTGCCCGGCCCGGTCGACCAGGGCGACGGCACGGTCGGCTCGTCCGCGATCCTGCCGGGCTGGATCGGGATGACCGCCGCCGCCGAGCTGCGCAAGCGGCTCGACTTCCCGGTGATGGTCGACAACGACGCCAACCTCGGCGCGCTCGCCGAGGCCGCCTTCGGCGCGGGCCGCGACGCGGGCGACCTGATCTATCTCAAGGTCTCCTCCGGGATCGGTGCGGGCCTGATCCTCAACGGCCGCCTCTATCGCGGCAGCGCGGGCCTCGCCGGCGAGCTGGGCCACGTGCTGGTGAACCCCGAGGGCATCGTCTGCCGCTGCGGCAACCGCGGCTGCCTCGAGACGGTGGCGGGGACCGGCGCGCTCGTCGAGGAGCTGAGCGGCGGCCACGGCGAACGACCTCACGGTCGGCGCGATGATCGCGTCGGCCCTCGACGGCGACGCCGGACGCGCGCCGCGTGATCGGCGACGCCGGCCGCGCGCTCGGCCAGGTGATGGCGACGCTGCTGAACGTCCTCAACCCCGAGATGCTGATCGTCGGCGGCGAGCTCGCCGGCGCCGGCGACCTGCTGCTCGACGGGATCCGCGAATCCATCGCGCGCGCCGCGCTGCCCGAGACCTCGCGCGGCGCCCAGCTCGTCGTCGGCGTGCTCGGGGAACGCGCACAGGTCCTCGGTGCGCTCGCGCTGGTCGTCTCCGAGGCCGATCGGGCGCTCCCGACCGGCCTCGCGCTCGCGGGTTAGCTCACCAGCGAACAAAGGAGTGTTGGCGTCCCGACACTTTCGGGTGTAGCGTGTCCGAAACGATGGAAAGGACGTCTCGCCGCGACGCCCGGGCGCGGATCGTCGGGGTATTGGCCGAGGCCGGCGCCGTGTCCCGCGCCGAGCTCGCCCGCCGTGCCGCGCTCGCGCCCTCGACCGTCTCGGCGGTCGTGAGCGAGCTGCACGCCGCCGGCCTGGTGGTCGAGCCCGCCGAGCCCGTCCGCCGGCACGAGCGCGGCGCGATCGGCCGCCCGCCGGTGCTGATCGCGCTCCATCGCCGGGCGGGTGTGGTCGCCGGGCTCGACTTCGGCAAGCGCCACGTGCGCTTGGCGCTCTCGGATCTCTCGCACGCCCTGCTGGCCGAGCGCCACCTCCCGCTCGACGCCGACCTGCCCGCCAAGGACGCGATCGCGCTCGCCGTCCGCCTGTTCGACGACGCGCTCGAGGAAGCCGAGGTGCTGCGCGACGAGGTCGTCGGCGTCGGCATGGGCCTGCCCGGCCCGGTCCACCGCCCGTCGGGCGAGCTGGGCAACTCCACGATCCTCCCGGGCTGGGCCGGCACGCGCGCCGCGCCGGCCGTCCAGGCGGCGCTCGGCGTGCCGGTCGAGGTCGAGAACGACGCCAACCTCGGCGCGCTCGGCGAGTGGATGTGGGGCGCCGGCCGCGGCGCCGACGACCTGGCCTACGTCAAGGCCGCGACCGGCATCGGCGCGGGCTTCATCGTCGCCGGGGCGCCGTACGTCGGCGCGGGCGGCACCGCGGGCGAGCTCGGCCACACCGTGGTCGACCCCGGCGGACCGATCTGCCGCTGCGGCAACCGCGGCTGCCTCGAGACCTATGCCGGCGCGCCGGCGCTGCTCGGCTCGCTGCGCGACGTCCACGGCGACGGGCTTGGCGCTCGGCGAGGCCGTCGCGCTGGCCCGCCGCGGCGACGCGGGCTGCCAGCGTGCGATCGCCGACGCCGGGCGGGCGATCGGCACCGCGGTGGCGACGCTGTGCAACTTGTTCAACCCGCACCGGGTCGTGGTCGGCGGGGACTTGGGGGCGGCGGGCGAGCTGCTGCTCGGCCCGCTGCGGGAATCGCTGGGGCGTGGCGCGATCCGCTCAGCCGCGGAAGATGTCACGATCGTGCAAGGAGAACTCGGTGATCGTGCCGAAGTGTTGGGCGCTGTTGCGCTTGTGTTAGGGCGCGGCGCAGAGGCCACCTCGCACTCTTGACAGCGCCCTATTCGGCTATGAATACTTCGAATTCGCAGATAGTCGCCAGTTCTGCGGTAAACGGAGGAAGGGGAGTACATGAAGCACAAGTGGTCAACGCGCCTTGCCGCGGGCCTCTCCATCGGCGCCCTCGCGTTCGCCGTCGCCGCGTGCGGTGACGACGATTCCGGCGGTGGCGGTTCGTCGAGCGAGGCCACGCCGGAGGCGAAGGCCAAGGTCGGCGTGATCCTGCCCGACGCGGCGTCTTCGGCGCGCTGGGAGACAGCGGATCGCAAGTTCCTGGGTGAGGCGTTTGAGGCGGCCGGTGTGGAGTCGGATATTCAGAACGCGAACGGGGATAAGGCGAAGTTCGCCACGATCGCCGATCAGATGCTCAACAGCGGCGCGAACGTGTTGTTGATCGTCAATCTCGACAGTCCGAGCGCGGCGGCGGTGATCGCCAAGGCCAAGCAGCAGGGTGTGCCGGTGATCGACTATGACCGCCTGACGTTGGGTGGCGGCGCGCAGTACTACGTGTCGTTTGACAACGTGGCGGTCGGGACCCGGATCGGTGAGGGTCTGGTGAAGTGCATGCAGGACAACGGCAAGACGTCGGGTCCGGTGGCGCTGCTGAATGGCTCGCCGACGGATAACAACGCGACGTTGTTCAAGTCGGGTTATGAGAAGGCGATCACGGGCGCCGGGTTTGAGGTGGCGGCCGATCAGAGCGTGCCCGATTGGGACAACACGAAGGCCGGCACGATCTTCGAGCAGATGTTCACCAAGGCCAACGGCGATTTCGTCGGTGTCGCGGCCGCGAATGACGGCCTGGGTGGTGCGGTCGCGAGCGTGCTCAAGCGCGAAGGCGCGACCGAGGACATCCCGACGACGGGTCAGGACGCGACCGACGAGGGCCTGCAGCGCGTGCTGTTGGGCACGCAGTGCATGACGGTCTATAAGGCGATCAAGAAGGAGGCCGACGCGGCCGCCAAGCTGGCGATCGCACTGGCCAAGGGTGATGAGGCGGGCGCGAAGGCGCAGGCCACGGGCTCAGTCGATGACACCGAGCTCAACACCAAGGTGGCGGCGGTGTTGTTGGATCCGCAGGCGATCTTCCCGGAGAACGTCAAGGACGTGATCGCCGATGGCTTCACGAGCGCGGACAAGATCTGCACCAGCGCGGCGCTGAAGAAGGCCTGCGAAGAGAACGGCATAACCGGATGACCGAGACCGCCGGGGGACAGCAGCGCGAGCTGCTGTCCCTCCGGGGGATCAACAAGAGTTTCGGTGCCGTCCACGTCCTGCGGGACGTGGACATGGATGTTCGGCCGGGCGAAGTGACAGCGCTGGTCGGGGACAATGGCGCCGGCAAGAGCACGCTGATCAAGTGCGTGGCTGGGATCCACCCGTTCGACGACGGCGAGATGGTCTTCGAGGGCTCGCCGGTCACGATCCACGGTCCGAAGGACGCGAACGCGTTGGGGATCGAGATCGTCTATCAGGACTTGGCGTTGTGCGACAACCTCGATGTCGTGCACAACATGTTCCTCGGGCGCGAGTTGCACTCGGGGGTGACGTTGGATGAGACGTCGATGGAGAAGCGCGCGGGGGAGACGCTGAAGTCGCTGAGCGTCAGGACGTTGCGCTCGTTGCGTCAGCACGTGTCGAGTCTGTCGGGTGGTCAGCGCCAGACGGTGGCGATCGCGCGCGCGGTGCTGTGGAACTCCAAGCTGGTGATCCTCGACGAGCCGACCGCGGCGCTGGGCGTGGCCCAGACCGAGCAGGTGCTCAACCTGGTCCGGCGGCTGGCGGAGAACGGGCTGGGCGTGGTGTTGATCACGCACAACATGAACGACGTCTTCCAGGTCGCGGACTCGATCGCCTGCCTGTATCTGGGGCAGATGGCGGCGCAGGTGCGCACCAAGGACGTCAACCACGGGCAGGTGGTGGAGCTGATCACCGCCGGGCGCTCGGGCGAGCTGGGGCTGCAGCCGGAGAAGGCGGCCGAGGTGGGGGCGGTATGAGCACCTCGACGGAGCAGCAGGTCTCGCAGTTCGACGTCGAGACGATGCCGGGGGAAGCGAGCCTCGGCGACGCCACGCGGGCGTACTGGGACAAGGTCAAGGGCGGCGATCTCGGCTCGCTGCCGGCGGTGCTGGGCGCGGTCGTGCTGGTGATCGTGTTCGGCGTGATGGAGCCGGACTCGTTCCTGACCGAGCAGAACTTCGCCAACCTGATCAACCAGGGCGCGGCGATCATGGTGCTGGCGATGGGCCTGGTCTTCGTCCTGCTGTTGGGCGAGATCGATCTGTCGGCCGGCTTCACGGCCGGCATGGGCGCCGCGATCCTCGGCGTCACGCTGACCGAGAAGGGGTGGGCGTGGCCGCTCTCGGTGCTGGCCGCGCTGGCCACCGGCGTGCTGATCGGGTTCACGATCGCGGTGCTGGTCGCGCGGCTGGGGATCCCGAGCTTCGTGGTCTCGCTGGCCTACTTCCTCGGCCTGCAGGGCGCGATGTTGTTGATCATCGGCAGGGCGGGACGATCCCGATCCGCAACGAGCAGATCCTGGCGGTGATGAACAAGAACATGCCGGTCGGCCTGGGGTGGCTGCTGGCGTTGATCATCATCGCCGGCTTCGCGGCGTCGGTGTTCCTGGGGATCCGGCGGCGCAAGAAGGCCGGGCTGCCGGCGGCGGCGCTCTCGGTCGGGTGGCCAAGGTCGTCGGGCTGGCGATCCCGGTGCTGATCTGCTTCTGGCTGCTCAACCAGGAGCGCCAGCGCGAGAACGCGCCGATCGTGATCCAGGGCGTGCCGTGGGTGGTGCCGCTGGTGGTGGCGCTGGTCGTCGCGCTCGCGTTCTTGTTGATGCGCACCTCGTTCGGGCGTCACGTCTACGCCGTCGGCGGCAACGCCGAGGCCGCGCGCCGCGCCGGCATCAACGTCGCGAACATCAAGACGATGTGCTTCATCCTCGGCTCGACGCTCGCGATCGTGGCCGGCATCCTGCTCGCCTCGCGCGACAACAGCGTCTCGCCGACGACCGGCGGCGCGCAGACGCTGCTCTACGCCGTCGGCGCGGCCGTGATCGGCGGCACCTCGCTGTTCGGCGGGCGCGGCAAGATCTACGACGCCGTCACCGGCGGCCTGGTGGTGGCGATCATCGCCAACGGCCTGCCGCTCGTGACCCAGGAGTCCGGGGTCCAGTTCATCATCAACGGCCTCGTGCTCCTGCTCGCCGCCAGCGTGGACGCCATCTCGCGCAGAAGGGCGGCCGCAACCGGCAGATGATCCGCTGGGGCATCCTCTCGACCGCGCGCATCGCGGAACGCATCCTCGAGGGCGCGCGGCTCTCCGAGCATGCCCAGATCGTGGCCGTGGGCTCGCGCGACGGCGCGCGGGCCCAGGCCTACGCCTCAGAGCACGGGATCGCGCGCGCCCACGGCTCCTACGAGGCGCTGCTGGCCGATCCCGAGGTCGATGCGGTCTACATCCCGCTGCCGAACTCGCTGCACGCGGAGTGGTCGATCACGGCGCTCGAGGCGGGCAAGCACGTGCTGTGCGAGAAGCCGCTCGCGCGCGACCCGCGGCCGGTCGAGCAGGCCTTCGACGCGGCCGAGCGCGCCGGCCGCGTGCTGATGGAGGCGTTCATGTGGCGCTTTCACCCGCAGACCGACGAGCTCGTACGGCTCGTGCGCGAGGGCGCGATCGGCGAGGTCCGCTACGTCCACGCCGCGTTCGCGTTCGGCGGGCTCGTCGGCGAGAACGTCCGTTTGCAGTCCGCGCTCGAGGGCGGCGCGCTGATGGACGTCGGCTGTTACTGCGTCAGCGCGCTGCGGCTGCTGTGCGGCGAGCCGGTGCGCGTCAGCGGCGAGCAGGTGCTGGGTGGCGACGGCGTCGACATCCGCTTCGCGGGCCTGATGCGCTTCGAGCACGACGCGATCGCGACCTTCGACTGCGGCATGGACGTCCATCGCCACCAGGGCCTGCAGATCGTCGGCGAGACCGGCTCGCTGCACGTCCCGCAGCCGTGGCAGACCTGGGTCGGCCCGAAGATCCTGCTCGTCCGCGACGAGGTCGAGACGATCGAGCCGCCTGGCGTCGACCCCTACGCCGCCGAGCTCGACGAGATGGCGGCCGCGATCGGCGAAGGCCGCGAGCCGCGGCTGGGGCGGCAGGAGTCGGTCGGCCAGGCGCGCACGATCGAGGCGCTCTACCGCGCCGCCGAGGAGGCTCGCGCGGTCAGCCTCTGATGGCGAGGCGGATGAGCGGTGCCAGCGGCGCGGCAGGCCGATCGTCGAGCTCACGCACTGGGCGCTGCGGCGGCTCGCAGTGCCGCCTCCGCCTCGCTGACCACCCGCCGCACGATCTCCGCCGCCGGCAGGATCTCGTGCACCAGCGCGGCGGACTGACCGGCGAACGGCAGGTGCCGGTGCAGGTCGCCGGCGCGCAGCGCGGTCACGACCTCGTCCGGGTCGACGCGCTCGGGCGCGCTCTGCAGCTGCTCGATCAGCGGTGTGCGCAGCGCGCGCGGTGCCGACGGCCAGGCGGGCAGGTTGAACGGCGGCATCACGCGCTCGTGGTGAAGCACCTTGACCGCGTCGGCGGCCTCGGCGTCGACGATCCGGTCCTTCCAGTCCTGCGCGATCGCCATCTCGGTCGAGGCCAGGAACCTGCGTGCCGAGCGCGGCGCCCTGCGCGCCCAGCACGAGCGCCGCGGCCAGCCCGCGCCCGTCCGCGATCCCGCCCGCGGCCAGCACCGGCACGTCGCCCGCGACGTCGACGACGTCGGGGACGAGCACGATCGTCGAGACGAAGCCGCCGTTGCCGCCGCCTTCCCCGCCCATCGCCACCAGCACGTCCGCTCCGGCCGCGAGCGACTCCTCGGCCTGGCGGCGGTCCATCACCTGCTGGATCCAGAGGATGCCGGCGTCATGCGCGCGGGCGATCAGCTCGGGGGCGACGCCGAGGTGGAACGAGATCGCGGCCGGGCCGAACTCGAGCGTGGCCGCGAAGGCCTCCTCGTCGAACGGCCGCGTGGTGTGGTTGATCGCGAACGGGCGGTCGGTGAGCGCGCGCAGCCGCTCCCACTCGGCGCGCAGCTCGCCGGCGCTGCGGACCGCGGTGCCGAGGCTGCCGAGCCCGCCGGCCTGGCACACCGCGGCCGACAGCTCGACCTGGTTCCACGGGCCGAACGGGGCACAGACGATCGGGACCTCGATCCCGAGCCGGTCGCAGACGGGCGTCCGCACGGTGTGGTTGATGCTACGCCTTGGCGGCGAGCTGCGCAGCTGCGCGGTCGATCACCGCGGGCTTCTTGCAGAACGCGAAGCGCAGGTAGGGCCGCAGCTCGTCGGCGCGGGTGCTGAAGACCGCGGTCGGGATCGCGACCACGCCCGCGCGCTGCGGGAGCTCGCGCGCGTACTCGGTCGCGTCGGTGCCGACGTCGGCGTTGGCGAAGTACGTGCCCTGCGGCCGCGTGATGGTCAGCCCGGCCCGTTCGAGGCCCGCGCACAGGTGGTCGCGCTTGGTCTCGAGCTCGCGCGCGAACGCCGCGTACCAGGCGTCGTCCATGCGCAGCGCGGCCGCGCCGGCGTGCTGGAAGGGCGTGGCGCCGGCGAAGGTCAGGAACTGCTTGGCGGCGCGCACGGCGGCGACCAGCGGCGCCGGACCGGTGGCCCAGCCGACCTTCCAGCCCGTGACGCTGAACGTCTTGCCGAGCGAGGAGATCGTCAGCGTGCGCTCGGCCATCCCGGGCAGCGTCGCCAGCGGGACGTGCTCGAGCCCGTCGAAGACGAGGTGCTCGTAGACCTCGTCGGTGATCGCGATCAGGTCGTGCTCGATGCAGAGCGCCGCGATCGTCTCGAGCTCGGCGCGGTCGAGCACGCGGCCGGTCGGGTTGTGCGGCGTGTTGACCAGGATCGCGCGCGTCTTCGACGTGATCGCGGCCGCCAGCTCGTCGGCGTCGAAGGCCCACGCCGGCGGGTGCAGCGGGACGGGGACGAAGCGCGCGCCGGTCATCCGCACGGCCGCGCCGTAGGAGTCGTAGCTCGGGTCGAACGCGATCAGCTCGTCGTCGGGCTCGCAGAGGCCGAGCACGGCGGCGGTGATCGCCTCGGTCGCGCCCATCGTCACCTGGACCTCGGTGCCGGGGTCGAGCTCGATCCCATAGAAGCGCCGCTGGTGCTCGGCGATCGCCTGCCGCAGCGCCGGCACGCCCGGCAGCGGCGCGTACTGGTTGCGGCCGGTGCGTATCGCGGCCTGGGCGGCCTCGAGCACGGCCGCGGGGCCGTCCTCGTCGGGGAAGCCCTGGCCGAGGTTGATCGCGCCGGTGCGCTCGGCGAGCGCCGACATCTCGGTGAAGATCGTCGTGCCGAAGCCCGACAGACGTGAGGCGATCACGTCCGGCACGCTACTGGCCGCGCGGCCGCGGCGCCGCCGTAGAGCGAGGCGACGCGGTCGACGTCGGCCGGCGCGGGCACGCAGGCCAGCTCCTCCTCGGTCGGATAGGAGAAGCCGAGCGCGGGCGCGCAGGCGCTGTCGAATGCGCGCGGCGCCATCAGCGAGCAGTCATGCCCGCCGCGGTGGTGCAGGCCGAGCACGTGCCCGAGCTCGTGCGCGGTGGCCCAGACCGACAGCGGCCGGACCGTGCCGGTCAGCGACGAGCGCAGCAGGATCTCGCTGCGGCGGCCGGGTCGGCGCCCGATCGCCGTCGTGTGGCCGAGGCACTCCTGCCCGCACAGCCGTTCCAGCCGCTCGTCGTCGATGCGGACGATCACGTCGGCGTCGCGCTCGTGCCGCACGACCCGGACGGCGACCTCGGCGCCCGACTGCGTCCAGCGCTCGGCGGCGGCGATCACCGTGTCGGGGATGTCGCCGGCGACATAGACGTTCACGACCCCGCTCGGCCAGCGGCCGTCCGGCGTGCCGGCCACGGCCGGGAGCAACCGGCCGGCGAGCAGCGCGAGCACGGCGGCCAGGCCGACGAGCGCTGCGGACCGCCTCAGTGTGTGACGCACGCGCATAGCAATAGCGGGTCCGGCGTCAGCGCGCCCGCGGTCGCAGCACATGCAGCGACACGTCCTCGCCGCGCTCCGTGCTGAGCTCGAAGAACGCGCGGGCAGCGCTCAGGAAGTTCTTCGCCCCGGCGCGGTTGGGGTCCGCCAGCCGCAGTTCGCCGCCGGGCGCCACCAGCCGCGGGAACAGGCGCAGGGCGGCTTCGACGTTGGCCTTGGTGTAGAGGACGTCGGCGGCCAGCACGAGGTCGAACGGGCCGCGCTCGACCAGCTGGGCGCCCTGCGCCGACCAGTCCGCTTGCGCCACCTCGCCCTCGACCTCGTTGAGCGCGAGCACGTGGGCGGCGAACGCGACGGCGTCATCGGCGCCGTCGGTCGCGAGCACGCCCGCCCCGGCCTTGGCCGCGACGACACTGGGCAGCGCGAGCCCGCAGCCGAGCTCGAGCACGCGGGCGCCGGCTCGCGGCGGGTCGGCCTTGACCGCGGCGGCGAGGGCGATGCCGCTCGGCCAGGGCCGCGCCCAGTAGGGCACGGGACGCCCGGCGCCGCCCTCCTCGTGGCGCAATTGCTCCCAGTCGGCGGGGCAGAGGTAGTAGTCGTCGCCGACGCGCCGGACGCTGATGTCGAGCAGCGCGGGCGGGAGCTCGCGCGCGTCCACACCGCGCAGCCCGGCGAGCTGTTCGGTCAGTGACGCCTTGATCGCTTGCAGCACTACACTTCGTGAAGTCATGGTCCAGGACCTGCGGAATCGTCCTTGCGGCGGGCGTTACGGCGACATCATCCAGGCGATCGGGAACACGCCGCTGGTGGAACTCAAGCGGCTCTCGCCCAAGCCCGGCGTGCGCCTGTGGGCGAAGCTCGAGTCGCACAACCCGACGGGGTCGGTCAAGGACCGCGTCGCGCGCGCGCTGATCGAGGATGCGGAGGCCAAGGGCGCGATCCGGCCGGGCCAGACGATCCTCGAGCCGACCTCGGGCAACACCGGGATCTCGCTGGCGATGATCTGTGCGCGCAAGGGCTACCGGCTCAAGGTCGTGATGCCCGACAACGTGACGCCGGAGCGGACGCAGCTGCTGCAGATGTACGGCGCCGAGATCGTCTACTCGCCCGGCGACCAGGGCTCCAACGGCGCGGTGGCGATGGCGCTGGAGATGGCCGCGTCGGACTCGTCGTACTACATGCCCTACCAGTACGGCAACGCCGCGAACCCGGGCGCGCACTACCACGGCACGGCGCCGGAGATCCTCGAGGAGCTCGACGAGGTCGCCGCGTTCGTCGCCGGGCTGGGCACGGGCGGGACGCTGATGGGCGTCGGCCGGCGGCTGCGCGAGGAGCTGGGCGACGCGGTCAAGATCGTCGCCGCCGAGCCGATGCAGGGCGAGCCCGTGCAGGGCCTGCGGTCGCTCGACGACGGCTTCATCCCGCCGATCATCGATCTCTCGCTGCTGGACCGCAAGATCTTCGTGACCAACCACGACGCGATCGTGTGGACCAAGCGGCTGCTCGAGGAAGAGGGCATCTTCGCCGGCGTCTCGACGGGCGCGATCGCCTCGATCGCCGTCCGGATCGCCGGCGAGCTCGACGAGGGCAACGTGGTCTTCATCGTCTGCGACGACGGCTGGAAGTACCTGTCGTCGGGGCTCTACACGACCCCGGTCGACGAGCTCGAGAACCTGGACACCACGGTCTGGTGGTAGGCCGCCACTGCCACTCGCCGTCCGCGACGAGTTGGCGGTTGCGGTGATCACGCGCCGGGCGCTGCTCGGCGCCGGTGCCGCCGCGCTGGCCGCTGCCGGCTGCGGGCCGCCGGACAAGCCCGAGGTCGTCCCCGCCGAGGTGCTCGACGAGCAGCTCCGGCTCTCCCAGGCCGCCGCGGCGGCGTACGAGGGCGTTCCCGATGCCGCGGGGCTGCGCGTGGCCGCCCAGGCCCGCGTCCGGCGCCTCGAGGCCGCCGTGCGGAGCGCCGGCGGAACCCCGTCCGAGTCTCCCGAGGCCGGCCCGACCGGGCTCCGCGGGCGCTCTCGACGCTGAAAGCGCTGCCCTGCGTGGTCATGTCGCCGCCGTCGGCCAGCTCGACCAGCGCGAGTGGCGCGACCTGCTCGCCGGGCTGATCGCCGGCACCGCGAGCAGCCAGTCCGCCCTGCTCGGTCGCCTCGGGCGCCCGCCCATCCCGACGGCGTTCCCGGGCCAGCCCGTCTGATGCCCGCGCCGTCCTCACCGCGGTCCACGTCCCTGCTTGGGTCGCCCGCGTGATGCCCGAGTCGTCTTCACCGCGGTCCGCCGGTCATCGCGCCGGCTCGGCCTTCGACCGGCGCGCCATGCTCCGCGCCGGCGCCGTCGTGCTCGCCGCGGGCATGGCCGCCCCGGCGGTGGCCCGGGCGGAGACCGACGAGGGTGGGCTGCTGCTCGGACTGTGGCACCGCGAGATGGGCGCCTCGCTCGCGTACGACCGCGTCGCGCACCTCGATCCCGTGCTCACGACCCTGCGCGGCCACGAGGCCGATCACGCCGCCGCGCTGGCCACCCTGCTGGCGGCGGTCGGGCTGGCGACGCCGGTCGCGCCCGAGTGGGCGTCGCAGATCGACGTGACCGCCGAGACGCTCGCCCGCACGGATCGCCGCGAGACGGCCCTGCCGGCCGCCGTGGCGCTCGAGCAGGAGCTCGTCGCCCTCTACCGCAGCGCGCTGCCCTCGCTGCCGGACGCCAAGATCGCGATGACGGCGGCGACGGTCCTCGCCTCGCACGCCCAGCACCTTTTCATCCTTCAGCGCGAGACTGCAGCCGGGTAACCTAGAGGACCACCGCCAGAGGGGATCGATCGATGCCGTTCAACAACATCGGGCCGATGGAGCTCATCATTGTGCTCGTCATCGCGCTGCTCGTCATAGGGCCGAAGCGCCTGCCCGAGGTCGGCAAGTCGCTCGGGCGCGGGATGCGCGAGTTCAAGGAGTCGATCAGCGGCGACCGCCATCACGACGACGACGACACCGACGTCTCCCCGCCCCTCCATCGCGCCAAGTAGCCCTGCGGATCTCGCGACAGCTCCTCGACGAGGTCGTCGAGCACGCCCGCGCCGAGGCGCCGAAGGAGTGCTGCGGGATGATCGCCACGCGCGACGGCGAGGCCGTCGCCGTCCACCGCGCCCGTAACGCCGCCGCCAGCGCGCTGCGCTACGCGATGGACCCGATGGAGCAGTACCGGCTCCAGACCGGCATCGACGAGGCCGGGCTGGACCTCGGCGTGATCTACCACTCGCACACGCGCTCTGACCCGATCCCGTCCCAGACCGACATCAACCTCGCCAAGCTCGGCGACAGCGACGCTCCCGCGTTCCCCGGCACGCTCTACCTGATCGTGGGCGTGAAGGGCGCAGAGCCGGACCTGCGGCTGTGGTCGATCGTCGGCAACGACGTCGAGCAGCTCGAGCTCCAGGTGATCGATTGACCGGCCCGCTCGTGTGCCCGGTGTGCGACGCACCGCACGGGGCTCACGAGCGGTTCTGCGAAGGCTGCGGGCTGCCGCTGGTGCACGCGGACGGCGACGCGGGAGAACCGCCGAAGCCGAAGTCCGAGCTCGCGCTGCGCGCCCGCAAGATCCGGCCCGGTTACGCCGAGGGCCCGCTCGTGCGCGCCGCCTGGGTCCGCAACCAGGCCGAGGCCGAGCTCGTCCAGGGCCTGCTGCTCGAGGAGGGCATCCCCTCGCTCGCGCGCCGCTCGAGCGGCTTCGACGTGCCCGACTTCCTCGCCGCGGGCCCGCGCGACATCATGGTCGCGGCCTCCGGCCTCGACGCCGCGCACGAGCTGCTCGGTGACCGCCGCAACGGACGCCGCATGCCCCCACAGCGGCACCCCGCCTGGGTCCGGGCACTCGCGGTCACGCTCTCGCTGATCGTGCTCGTCGCGTTCGCGGCCGGCGTCGCCGTCCCGTTGCTTCGACTGACCCTCGACGAGCCGCGCCTGGTGCGAGGCTCGGCTGACGTCGACGCTCGCCGCTGCACGGGCTCGGCCAGCCGCGCCAGACGCTCCGGCCAGCGTCGCCGTTCGGCCTACCCCTCGGCCAGCCGCGCCAGGTGCGAGCGCCACGCGCTCTCGGTGTGCCGGACCGAGCGCGGGAACGCGATCTCGAGCGCGCGCAGCGGGCCGTCCGGGTGCGGCCCGCGCGCGAGCGTCACGCACGCCCGGTCGCCCTCCTCGCGCGCCAGCAGGTCGAAGACCGAGCCGCCGAGCAGCAGCGCATCGGCGCGCGACGGCGGGAAGCTCGGCGCGGACCCTTCCTTCAGTCGCCGCGCGATCGCCGGGCGGACGTGCCGCGTCTGCCCCGCCAGCCACTGCGCCGCGCCCTCGACGAGCCAGGCCCAGCGCGACCAGCGCGCGAGCCGCGCGGGGGACACCGGAGGCGGCAGCGGCGGGTGGTTGGCCGCCACGTAGCGGCGGGCGAGCAGCGCCGACGGCGCGAGCATCAGCATCTCCAGCGAGCCCTCGACGTTCGAGGCCCGGTGCGCGAGCAGCCGCGGGCAGAGCACGTGCAACTCGCGCGGCCCGGCCCAGCCGACGACGTAGCGCCGCGCTGCGGGCGCGGTCAGCCGGCGGGCGAGCGGGACCCAGGGCTGCGCGGCGTCGAGCTGCGCGGACGAGTTGTGCAGGACGACGGCGAGTTCCCCGGGCCGCGTCTCGAAGCGCTCCTCCAGCCGCGTGCGCGCGAACTCGAGCTGCGCCAGCACGCGCGCGGCATCGTCCTCGTCGCGCTCGTCATGGCGCGCGAGGAAGGTGTCCGAGGCGGTGTCGACCCAGGCCATCGCCGCCTACGCTAGCGACGGCCCGAGGGTGCTACGCGTACGCCGGGGCGCCGTTGTTGGCGGCGATGCCCGCGATCTCCTCGGAGGCCCGCTCGAACTCCTCGTCGGAGAGCACCGGGCGTGCCCTCGAAGGGCAGATCACGCGTGATCTCCAGCCACGACCGACAGCCGCCGTAGTCCTCGCGGACGCGCACCGTGACGGGCCGTGGAATGCGATACGTGCGCAGCAGCAGCACGTGCAGCGGATGGCGTCGCTTCCACGCCAGGCGCTTCTCGGCGTAGTCCGTGGTCCAGACGTGGAACGGGCACAGCGCGTCCAGCGCGCGCCGGTCGGTGATCGTCCACGACCCGGCGACCTCGGCCCAGGCGCGGATCCGCACCCGGTCGGGCTGCGGGATCCCGCCGTCCATCGTCAGCGCGCGGGCCGGCGGCTCGCCCTCCGGCCAGACACCCTCCTCCAGGGCGCGCCTGAGCTCGGGCTGATGCGACTCCCGGACCAGGTCGTTGCGCTGGTGATCGAACGTGGGATAGAGGAAGAAGCGGTCGTGATCGAGCGCGAAGTGCCTGTCCGGCTCGCGGATGCCGCCCTTGCGCAGGGTCAGCAGTTGCTCACCCTCGGCGAGAGCGCGCACGGTGACGGCCCATTCCTTAAAAGCGATCGGCATAGAGGTGGGTTAAAGAGAGGTTGAGAAGACCTGCCAGCCCCATACAGAGGACTTGCGCTGCGACCCTGCCCGGGACTACGACCGTGAAACCCCCGGTCAACGCGTCACATACTATGCACAAGCCCGGGAAATCTCAAAATAGCGCTGCAAATTGACCTATTTCTTACGCGCACGGCGATTTTCGCGCATGAGCGCGAACGCGCCAAGTCGCTACAGACGGGTGCCGGTGAGGCCTTCGACGACCTCGAGCACGGCGCCGAAGTCCTGCTCGCCGAGCCCGCGCCCGACGCCCGCGCCGTAGAGCTCCGCGGCCAGCCCGGCGAAGGGAAACGCGCCGCCCGCCGTGCGCGCCTCGGCCAGGCACAGCTGGACGTCCTTGAGCATGTGCGCGAGCTTGAACAACGGCGTGAAGTCGTGCTCGAGCATCGGCTTGCCCTTGAGCTGGCGCATCGTCGAGTCCGACGAGCCGCCGTCCATCGTCTGCAGCAGCGCGTCGACGTCGACGCCGGCCTGGCGCGCCAGCACCAGGCCCTGGGCGAGCGTGGCGCAGTTGACGGCCGTGATCGCCTGCGAGATGACCTTCACCGCCTGCCCCTGGCCGGCCTCGCCGCAGACCACGATCTTCTCGCCCATGATCTCGAACAGCGGCCGCGCGCGCTCGATGTCGTCCGGCTCGCCGCCGCACATGATCGTCAGCGTGCCGGTCTTGGCCTTGGGGGACGAACCGGTCACCGGCGCGTCCACGAAGGCGTGGCCGTCGCCGCGCACGCGTTCGGCCAGCTCGCGGGCGGTGCCCGGGGCGATCGTCGACATGTCGATGAACAGCGTGTGCTCGCGCGCGCCGGGCAGCGCGGCGTCGATCATCGCCTCGACCTGGGCGCCGTCGACCACCATCGTGATCACGACGTCCGAGGCCTCCGCGACCTCGCGCGGCGAGTCGACCGCGGTCCCGCCGTGCTCGGCCACCCACGCGTCGGCCTTCTCCCGTGTGCGATTGAACACAGTCAGCTCGTAGCCCGCCTTGGCCAGGTTCATCGCCTGGAGCGAGCCCATGATCCCGAGCCCGATGAAGCCGACCTTGTCAGCCAAACCCGCCACCTCCCGGTGTCTCGATCCGTAGTCGCTGCCCTTTTTCGAGTGTCCCGCGCGCCTTCGGCGGGAGCTCCTCGCCGTCCAGCAGGTTCTTCCCCGCCGCGCCCGGCTCGCCGCCGTTCGCGCCCGGCGGCTGGTGCCGGCGGCGCTCGGTCAGCAGCGAGTAGTCCATCTCCGACAGCGCCTCCAGCTCGCGGATCACGCCATCACCGCCGCGATGCTCGCCCTCGCCGCCCGAGTCGCGCCGGATCGCGTAGGTGACGACCCGCAGCGGGAACTCGAGCTCGAGCGCCTCGACCGGCGTGTTGAGCGTGTTCGACATCGCCACATGGACCCCGCTCGGCCCGTCGGCGTCCTCGCACGCCCCCTGGCCGCCGCCCAGCGTCTCGTAGTACGTGAACTCGTCGTTGCCGAGCGTGAGGTTGTTCATCGTGCCCTGGCCGAGCGCGCGCCCGAACGCAGCCAGCACGAGGTCGGCGACGCGCGAGGAGGTCTCGACGTTGCCCGCCACGACCGCGGCCGGCGAGCGCGCGTTGAGCAGGCAGCCCTCGGGCGCGGTCACCGTGACCGGGCGCATCGCGCCGCTGGAGGGCGGGATGTCCGGGTCGGTCAGCACGCGCACGGCGAACCAGCAGGCGGACACGGTCACCGCCAGCGGGCAGTTGAGGTTGCCGTCGTGCTGGTCGGCGTGCCGGTGAAGTCGAGATGGAGCTCGTCGCCGTCGACCGTCGCCGTCAGTTTGAGCTCGAGGTCGCCGTCGGCCGCCTCGAGCACGTCGTCGGCATGGCGCTCGCCGTCGGAGAGGTCCTCGATCGCGGCGCGCGTGCGCCGCTCGGCGTAGTCGATCGTGGCGTCCATCGCCTCCGCCAGCGGCATCCGCTCGTGCAGCTCCTTCAGGCGGGCGACGCCGGTGCGGTTGGCCGCGAGCTGCGCGCGCAGGTCGGCGCGGCGCTGGGCGGGCTGGCGCATCTGGTCCGCGAGCTCCTTGATCGCGTCCTCGTCGAGCCGCTGCGGCGAGATCACGACGCCCTCGTCCTCGAGCGTCCGCGAGTCGGCCGGCATCGAGCCCGGCGTCGGGCCGCCGACGTCGGCGTGATGCGCGCGGTTGGCGGCGAAGCCGATCAGCTCGCCGTCGGCGAAGGCGGGCGTGACGACGGTGATGTCGGGCAGGTGGGTGCCGCCGGCGTAGGGGTCGTTGAGGACCCAGCTGACGTCCTCCTCGTGGTCCTCGCCGACCACCGCCGCGACCGCGGCCGGCATCGCGCCGAGGTGCACGGGGATGTGCTCGGCCTGCATGACGAGGTCGCCGTCCGGGCTGAACAGCGCACAGCTCGCGTCGCGCCGTTCCTTGATGTTCGCCGAGTGGCTGGCGCGGATCAGGACCGCGCCCATCTCCTCGCAGGCGGCCCGCAGGGCGCCGGAGGCGACGCGCAGGGTGACGGGGTCGAGGCTCATTTCTCGATCCGGATCGTGCCGGACGCCAGCACCTCGCCGCTCCAGCCCGGCGGCACGGCCAGCGTCGCCTCCCGCAGCTCCACAACCGCCGGACCTTCGATCTTCTCGCCGGGCTCCGGCTCGCCGCGGATGATCTCCGTGTCGCCGTAGACGGTCTCGCGGCGGGAGCGCTCGGCGCCCTCGGCGGCCTTCCCGACCGTGTCCGGGTCGATCTCCGGACCGGGCTGCGTCGCGGTGGCCCGCAGCGTCACAAGCTCAACCTCAGCTTCAGGGTCACGGTAGCCGTAGGCCTCCTCGTGCGCGGCGTGGAAATCCTCCTCCAAATGGTCGCTCAACTCGACCGCGAGCTCGAACGCCTGTCCGCGGTAGCGCAGCTCGGCGACGATCCGCACGTCGGCCTCGCCGCCCAGCTCCTCGCGCGCCTTCTCGGCCAGCTCGTCGGCCTGCTCCTGAGCTTTCTCGAGCTCGCGCAGGAGCACGCTGCGCTGCACGTCCCGCCGCCGTTCGGAGACCACGAGCCCGAGCGCCGCGAGCACGCCCGACGCGCGCGGGCAGAGGATCTTCTTGATCCCGAGCTCCTCGGCGATCGCCGCCGCGTGCAGGCCGCCCGCGCCGCCGAAGGCCATCAACGCGAGCGAGCGAGGGTCGACGCCGCGCTCGACGGTCATCACCCGCAGCGCCCGCACCATCTCGGCGTTGGCCACGCGGATGATGCCCTCGGCGGTCTCGCGCTGATCGAGGCCGAGCGCGTCGCCGAGCTTGGAGACCGCCTGCTCGGCGGCCTCGCGGTCGAGCTCGATCCCGCCGGCGATCCCGCCCAGCAGCCCGAGCAGGTAGTTGGCGTCGGTGACCGTCGGCTCCTCGCCCCCGTGGCCATAGGCGGCCGGCCCCGGTTTCGCGCCTGCGCTGCGCGGACCCACGCGCAGCGCGCCGCCGGCGTCGCGCCAGGCGATCGAGCCGCCGCCGGCGCCGACGGTGTGGATGTCGAGCATCGGCAGCGCCACCGGGCGGCCGCCGATCTCGCGCCCGGACGCCTCGCGCACCTCGCCGTCGAGCACGACGCAGACGTCGCAGCTCGTGCCGCCCATGTCGAAGCACAGCGTGTCCGGCTCGTCGGCCGCCGCGGCCGCCCACGCGGCGCCGGCGGCGCCGCCCGCGGGGCCGGACAGCACGGTCAGCACGGCGTGGTCGGCGGCCTGGGCGAGCTCGGCCAGGCCGCCGCTGGACTGCATCACCGACGGCTCCGGCAGCCCGGCGTCCTGCGCTCGCTCCGTGAGGTTGCGCAGGTAGGCGGCGAGCAGGGGGGAGAGCGCGGCGTCGAGCTCGGTGGTCGCCGCGCGCTCGTATTCGCGGAACGTGCCGACGACCTCGTGGCTGAGCGAGACGTGGACGTCCGGCAGCGCCTCGGCCAGCGCCTCGCCGAGCTGCTGCTCGTGCTCGGGGTGGCGGTAGGCATGCAGCAGGCAGACGGCGATCGACTCCGGCTCGAGCGCCTTGATCGCGTCGACGTCGAGCTCGAGCGGCGTCTGGACGCCGTCGGGGGTCATCCGCTCGACGGCCCCGACGCGGCGCTCGGGCGGCACCAGCGGCGCCGGCCGCGAAGCGCACAGCCGGTAGAGATCCGCGCGCGCCTGGCGGGCGAGCTCGACGATGTCCTCGAAGCCCTTCGTGGCCACGAACACGGTGCGGGCGCCTTCGCCCTCGAGCAGCGCGTTCGTGGCCGCGGTCGTGCCGTGCGCGAACTCCTTGACGTCTTTCGCGTCGGCGCCCGCGCGCTCGAGCACGGCCTCGACGGCGGCGAGGACGCCCTCGGACTGGTCCTCGGGCGTCGTCGGCGCCTTGGCGGTCACGAGCCGGCCATCGACGGCCAGGACCGCGTCGGTGAAGGTCCCGCCCACATCCACGCCGAGCAGCATCGCGCGGGGACGCTACCGGGGGGACGACGATCGCGCCCAGAGGTTTGAGAACTATGATCCGGCGGTGTCCTGGGGCGGAACGTGACGAGCGGGGAGGAGACCCCGCTCTTCCTTCTGGGTGCCAGCGGCTTCGCCCGCGAGACCGCCGAGGCGGTGCGCGCCGTCAACGTGCTGCAGCCGACATGGGATCTGCTCGGCTTCCTCGACGACGATCCGTCGCGGCACGGGACGAGCGTCGGCGGCGTCGAGGTGATCGGCCCGATCGACGCCGTGCACGACCGGCCTGACGCCGCCGTCGTCCTCTGCACGGGACGTCCGGACAACTACGTGAGCCGTGTGCGCATCGAAGCGCGGCTCGGCCTCGATGAGCATCGCTACGCCACGATCGTCCATCCCGCGGCCAGCGTCGGCTCGACCTGCCGGATCGGCCGCGGATCGGTCCTGCTCGCGCAGGTCGTCCTCACCTGCGACGTCGTCGTCGGCCGCCACGTGGCCGTCATGCCGCAGGTCGTGTTGACACACGACGTCGTCGTCGAGGACTTCGCGACGATCGCCTCGGGCGTCAGGCTCGGGGGCGGCTGTCGCATCGAGTCCGCGGCCTACGTCGGCAGCGGCGTGCTGATCCGCGAGGGTCGCGTCGTGGGTCCCCGCGCGATGGTCGGGATGGGCTCGGTCGTGACCCGCGACGTTCCCGCCGAGCGCCTGTGGTTCGGGTCGCCGGCGCGCGACGTCGCGCCGGCGCCGATCCCCGCTTGATCACGCCGCGAGTTGGACCTCCTCGGTCTCCGCGAGGTGCTGGTGCGACGGGCAGTAGCCGTTGTGCGGCAGCGGCGTCCGCTGGCACGGCGTGCCGCGGCGGGTCGTCGCCCGGCACTCGAGGCGCTCGGCCACCGGGTTGTTCGCGAAGTACTCGCGGGCGAAGCACATGTAGCGATCGACGGTCTTGTAGACGCGCGCCTGCGCCGACATCGGGAAGTAGATCCGGATGTCGTTGAAGAGCGTCTTCGTCGGCCTGGCGAAGTAGTGCCAGTCCGTGGCGAGTCGCTCGACGCAGGTCTCGCATGAGCGCAGCACGCGTTCGTGGTTCTGCGCTCGCTCCTCGAGGATGTCAGGAGCAAGCTCGCGATAGATGGAACGGCTGAAGTGGTACATCGTTGTCTCCCCGGGATCGCCGTCTCCGGCGGCGGTCCCCTCCGTGGCCCGGTGCGGGAGTCTTTGCCGCACTCGTGAAAACTGGAACGTCTTGTTTGTTGACTTCGCGTTAAGAAGGCTCGACGCGCCAAAGTAGACGTTTGAGATCCGGCGAGAGTGGTTGCGGCCGCAACATGCCGGATTGTGGTCATTCCCAGCGCTTTGGCGGGTTTGAGGTTGCCGCCGAGGTCGTCGACGAACACGCAGCGCTCAGGGGTCGACGTCGAGCCGCCGGGCCGCGACGAGGTAGATCTCGGGGTCCGGCTTGCGGATTCCCAGGTCTTGCGGAGAGGACGATCGCGTCGAAGTGATCGTCGAGGTCGTAGTCGTCGGCGCGCCACGAGTTCGAGACGAGCGCGGTGCGGATGCCCGGCGTCGTGGAAGGCCTTGACCGCCGCGCGCATCTCCTCGTCCGGGCGCACCTCGGCGGTCAGCCGTCGCGCGAGGCCGTCCGCCGGGACACCGAGCGCGGGCGCGAGCCGGCGCTCGAAGCGCCTCGATGTCGATCCGCCCGCTCTCGAGGTCGATCAGCGCGCCTCGCGCCTCCGGGTCGTCGCGGAACGCGCGTGCGGGGGTCGCAGCCCTCGCGCGCGCCGAAGGCCTCGAAGGACGCGAGCATGCTCGTGGTGAGCACGCCGCCCCAGTCGATCAAGCAGCGCGTCTAGGGCCATGTCTCGAAGCGCGGGGTCTCGCTGGCGGGGTCGAGGAGCGTGTGCCGGCGGTCGAGGCGCGGGTCGAGCTCGGGGAACTCCGCGCGGGCGTGCGGCGCCGCGCGTCTCCTCACGGGCCTTCGCGCTGACGGCGACGAGCCGCGCCAGCGGGTGGGGGTCGTGACTGAGCGCTGTCGAGGCCGTGCGCGTCGCGCTCGAGGCCGGCGTGCCGCCACACGGCCTTGCGGGTCTCGCGGCTCGGCGCCTCGATCGGGTCGCCGGCGTGCGGCTCGCGGCGCGCCGGGGGGCGGCTCGTCGAGGCCCTTCAGCGCCGCTCGGCGGCCGAAGACGAAGCACTCGCTGAGCGAGTTCGAGGCGAGCCGGTTGGCGCCGTGCAGGCCGGTGCAGGCGCACTCGCCGACGGCGTACAGGCGGTCGAGGGCGTGCCCGTGCGAGGTCGGTGACGATCCCGCCCATCACGTAGTGGCTGGCGGGGGCGACGGGCACGCGCTGCGTCATCGGGTCCAGCCCCGCTTCCCGCAGCGCCCCGACGATGTTCGGGAAGCGGCCTTCGTCGACCATCGTCATGTCGAGCTCGGCGTGGGTGGCGCCGGTGCGCTGCAAGAGCTGGAAGATCGCACGCGCGACGGCGTCGCGCGGCGAGAGCTCGTCGACGAAGCGCTCGCCGTCGGGGCCGTGGAGCGTCGCGCCCTCGCCGCGGACGGCCTCGCTGATCAGGAAGCCCTCCCGGCCCTTGAGGCCGACGACCGCGGTCGGGTGGAACTGGGTGAACTCGAGGTCGGCGAGGGTCGCGCCGGCCTGGCGGGCGAGCAGCAGCCCGGAGCCGAACGAGCCGGGCGGGTTCGTCGTGCGTGACCACAGCGCCGCGGCGCCGCCGGTGGCGAGGATCGTCGCGCGGGCGGTGATCGCTCGGTTCTCGAGCTGCACGCCTCCGTCGTCGCAGGATCGCCGCTGCTCGTTGGCCTTCGAGGACGTCGATGCGCGGGTGGGCCGCCGCGGCGGCCGAGAGCGCCCGCAGGATGCGGCGGCCGGTCGCGCTCCCGCCGGCGTGGATGATCCGGCGGCGGCTGTGGCCGCCTTCGAGGCCGAGCGCGAGCTCACCGCGGCGGTCGGCGTCGAAGTTGACGCCGAGCTCCTGCAGCTCGCGCACGCGCGCGGCGGCTTCGTTGGTGAGCACCTCGGCGGCGGCTCGGCGGGTCAAGCCGCGGCCGGCTTCGAGCGTGTCCTGCAGGTGCAGCTCCGGCGAGTCGTCGACCGCGAGCGCCGCCGCGGCGCCGCCCTGCGCCCAGTAGGACGCCGTCTCGGCCAGCGGACGCGCGGAGACGAGCGTGACGCGCGCGCCCTCGCGGGCGGCGGTCAGCGCGGCGAAGAGCCCGGCCGCGCCGGCACCGACGACGACGAGGTCGGATCGCACACCGCAAGACTAGTACGGTGCTCGCGATGGAGGGAAGTCACGCCGCGCGATCTGGCTGCGCGACGACGACATCTTCGCCCACGACGTGCCCGGGCATCCCGAGCGGCCGGCGCGGATCCGGGCGCTGGAGGCGGAGATGAGCGCGCACGGGTGGTTCGGCGCCGCAGCGCGTGCAGGCGCCGTCGGTCGAGCGCGAGGTGCTGGAGCTCGTCCATCCCGGCGCGCTACGTGGACTGGATCGAGGAGCTGTGCCTGACGGGCGGCGGCGCGATCGACGCCGACACGTACGCGATGCCGGGCACGTACGGCGCGGCCCTGCGCGCCTGCGGCGGCGCCGTCGCTCTGGTCGACGCGGTGCTGGGTGGAGAGGCGCGGACGTGGGCGTGAGCGCGGTGCGCCCGCCCGGGCATCACGCCGAGCCGGCGCGCGCGATGGGGTTCTGCTTCTTCGGCAACGTCGCGGTGGCGGCGCGGCGGGCGACGTCCGCGCACGGGCTCTCGCGCGTGCTGATCGTCGACTGGGACGTCCACCACGGCAACGGGACGAACGACATCTTCCACGGTGCCGACGACGTCCTGTTCGTGTCGATCCACGAGTACCCGCTGTATCCGGGGACCGGGCCGGCGTCCGACGTCGGGTCCGGCGCGGGGGAGGGGTTCACCGTCAACCTGCCGGTGCCGGGCGGGTCGGGCGACGCGGTGTACCGCTCGCTGGTCGAGCACGTGGCCTGCGCGCTGATCCGCGAGTGGTCGCCGGAGCTGGTGCTGATCAGCGCCGGGTTCGACGCGCACCGCGACGACCCGCTGGCCACCTGCCGCGTCACCGAGGCGGGGTTCGCGGCGATGACCGCCTCGCTGCGGCGCGCGGCCGACGACGTCGGCGCGCCGGTGGGGCTGATCCTCGAGGGCGGCTACGACCTCGGCGCGCTCGCCGGGTCGATGGCGGCGCTGATGCCGGTGCTGGTCGACGCCTCGACGCCCGTCGTCGAGGCGGTTGACGATGCACCCGCTGGCGTCGCGGGCGCTCGAGCGGCTGGGCCGCTGGTGGCCGAGCCTTACTGCTTGACCTGACGCACGTAGGCGTCAGAGTGGTTGGCGCGGACGCCGTCGAGCGCGTCCTCGGCGTCGGACTTGCTCGTGTACTCGCCCGAGAACACGACCCAGTAGCCGCCGTTGAGCGAGGAGTAGTCGTCGGAGTTGAGGACCCCGACGTCTCGCCGGCGTCCTGCGCCTGCTGCGCGACCTTCTCGGCGCCTCCTGCGTCTTGCGGACTCGATGATGATCGTCCGCCGTCGCCGTCGTCCAGCCGGGGAACGTGCTCGTGCTCGGCTGCGGTCGTGGGCTCCGCGCTCGGGGTCGGGGTCGTGGTCGGCACCGGCGTGGGCGTCGCGTTGGGGTCGTTCGGGTCCGGCGTCGGCGTCGCGTTCGGGTTCGGGTCCGTGCGTCGGGGCGGGCGTCAGCGTCGGCAGCGCGCTCGGCGTCGCCGCCGGCGGAGCCGCCGACGGCGTCGCGCTCGCGTTCGGCGGGACCTCCTCCTTCTGGCTCGCGAGCGCGACGATCGCCAGGATCACGCCGATCACGGCCAGCGCCGCGAGCCCGCCGCCGAGATACAGCGGCACCCGCCAGCCCTTCGCCTCCACGACCTCGGTGCCCGCGGCGGCGCCGCACGACAGGCACCACTCCTGATCGGCCGCCAGCGTGCTCCCGCAGCGCGGGCAGCGGCGCTCGGGCGGGGCGGGCGGGACGGTCGCGTCGGGCGGGGGAGTTTCCATCGTGCTCACTGGCGGCGCTCCACGGGGTGAAGGATCGTGTCGTCTTGGCACGGACCCGTTGCGCGCCGCAGGCGGTGTCGCTCGCCGGCCGGCGCGCCGTCGCCGCTCGGCTCGCGCGGGCGTCCCGCCCTCGGCCGCCGCAGCGTCGCCGCTCGCCGTCGCGGGCGTCTGGTCGGTGGCGGTCGCGGCCTCGCCGCCCGTCGCGGGCGTCTGGTCCGTGGCGGTCGCGGCCTCGCTGCCCGTCGCGGCCGTCGGTCTCGTGGCGGTCGCGGCTTCGCTGCCCGTCGCGGCCTCGTCGTCGTGCGCCGCCGCTTCACCGCTCGGTGTCGCCGTCGTCGCGCTCTCGGCGCCGGCGGCCTCGCCGCCCGGTCTCGCCGGCGTCTCGCGCTCGGCGCCGGCGTGCCTTCGCCGTCCGTCGTCGCCGGCGTCTCGCGCTCTCGGCGCCCGCGGCTTCGCCGCTCGGCGTCGCCGGCGTCGTCGCGCCGGCGTCCCGTCGGCTGCGCCGTCCGGCGTCGCCGGCGTCTCGCTCGCGGCGCCCGCGGCTTCACTGCTCGCCGTCGCCGGCGTCCGCCCTCGGCCGCCCGCAGCCTCACCGCTCGCCGTCGCGGACGTCTCGCCCCCGACGCGGCTCTCTCTCCTCGGCGCCGGGCGACGCTGCGGTTCGGCCACTGGAACTCGGCGGCCGGGTGGTCGGGGTCGTGCCGCGCGATCTCCTGGGTCGGCTGGTCCGCTGCCGCCTTCGGCGTGCTTGCGGCTACGACCGGGCGCTCGCTGCCGCGACCGGCGCGCCCGCTTCGGCCACCGGCTCGCCCGCCGGCTGCGCCTGGGCCTTCGCGAGCTGGCGCCGGGCCGACTCGGTCAGCGGGTTGCCGCAGTTCGCGCAGTAGTGCGCCGAGCTCGCGAACAGCTCGCCGCAGTGCGCGCACTCGCCGCCCACGCCGGGCTCGCGGACGAGCACCTGGCGGCGGACGTCGTCGAGCCGGTACTCGAGCTCGTGCAGCTCGGCGTCGACCCGCGACAGCCGCGCGAGCTTCGTCTCGCGCAGGCGACGGTGCGCCTCGTGCTCGATGTCGTGGGCGGTGCGATGCAGTTCGTAGATGAAGCCGCCGAGGTCACGCAGGAGCAGCTCGCGCGCGGCGCGCAGGAACGCGATCCGGCGGCGCAGCTTGCTGCGGCGTGCGCTGGTCGCGGGGACGGCGGCCAGCTCGTCGGGATCGAGGCCGGCGGGCAGATCGGCGACGGCCTCCGCCGGAGGCGGCGGCGCGACCGGCGCCGGGGACACCGCGGCGCGACGGGAGCGACCGGGGCGACGAACGGGACGGCGGCGCCCGAGGACCGGAGCGGGCGGGTCGTCCTCGCGCGATCACGCGGGCCTGCGTCGGCCGCCGGGTCCTTGAGCAGCGAGATGTGACCGCCGGCTTCGGCGGGGGGCGTGGCGGTTGCGTCCGCGGTTCCGTGCTCTCCGCCGTCGGGCGGCTTGGAGCCTTCGGGACCTGCGGAGCGCCCGCGGGACAGCTTTCGGAACAGGCCGCTCATAGGTCGTCGGGACACCTCGTCGGCTCGGAGCCCCGAGCGGTCGAGTATAGGGTCGGCTTCCGATCCCACGACACGGTTGAACGGATCGGCCCGTCCGGAGGTGCGCTCGGCGACCAACTCGCACCATGCTTGATCACCCGCGCGGCGTTCTGATCGCCCTCAGGCGGCGCGCATGTGACGCCGCGCTTGATCGCCCGCGCGGCGTTCTGATCGCGCCTCTCAGGCGGCGGCGCTCGCGACGCGCACGGCGCGCGCTTCATCACCCGCGCGGTCGACTCTGATTCGCCCCTCAGGCGGCGCGCTCGGCGAGCAGGTCGCGCCACGCGTCGACCACCCGCGCGGCCATCGCGTCGGCCGAGAACAGCTCCGCCCGCGCGCGCCCGTCGACGCGCGGATCGGCGTTCTCGAGGTGCGGCCGCAGCGCCTCGCGCCACGCGTCGCGGTCCCACGGCGCGCAGTACGCGCCCTCGATCCCGTGCAGCGCGACCGGATGGATCCCGACCGGCGTCCCGAACGCCGGCACGCCGCACGCGAGCGCTTCGATCACCGAAAGCCCGAATCCCTCCTCGGCCGACGGCACGAGCACGGCGTTGGCCGCGTTGATCCAGTACGGCACCTCGTCCGGCGCGACGCGGCCCATGGTCAGCAGCGGCACATCTCCCGCCGCCTCGACGGCGCGGTCGTGGCGCTTGAGCGGCCGCGACGGGATCGTGCGGGAACAGCAGGTACGGACCGTCGGGGTCGAGGCCCAGCTGCTCGCGCGCCTCCGCACGCGGGATCGGCCGGAAGCGCGTCATGTCGATCCCGACCGGCAGGACCGCGACCCGCCGCTTCACGCCCGCCCCCGGCATGTTCTGGCTGAACTCGCGCGAGACGGCCGCCGCGAGCGCCGTGAACGGGAGCGCCGCGCGCGTGACGAGGTAGGAGCGGCGCACGAGCAGGTCGTTGCCGTGCAGGGTCACCACGACCGGCCCGAGCCGCGCCAGCAGCGCCGGCCAGGCCGTGAGCCCGAAGTGCGCGTGCACGATGTCGAACCGCTGGCCGCGATAGCGGCGGCGCAGCGTCGACGGCCGCGCCGACCAGCGCCCGCGGCCCAGGCGGGAACGCGAACAGCTCGACCTCGAGGTCGTCGCGCCGCCGGAACGCCTCCACCTGGTCGCGCACGAACGGCCCGAGCCACGGCCGCTCGCGCGACGGGTACATGTTCGTGACCACCAGGACGCGCACCGATCCCACCCTAGGGCGGTGCGCACTTTTGGCACAGAATCGGCACACAATCGGCACGAACGCGCGTAGATCCGTCACCGCGGCCACACCGAGACTCCCGACCGTGCCCCGCATGGTGCGGGCACGGGATTTCAGGAGGCGTCGGATGTACGAATTGATGGGCCGCGCGCACGCGGCAATGGTTCGCGAGCGCGGGCAGGGGACGGTCGAGTACGTCGGGCTGGTGCTGCTCGTCGCGGTGCTGATCGCCGGCGTCGTCAAGGCGAGCGGCGAGTTCAAGGAGACGGGAATCGCCGACTCGATCGTCAAGAAGCTCAAGGGCGCGATCGACGACCTGGGCTAGGAATCGCCTCGCCGACCGCCGGAGGTGAGCCGTGGTCGCGACGCGCACTGGCTCGACCCGCGGACGCGGTTGGCAGCGATCGACCGCGGAAGCGCCGACGGGCCACGGAGCCGGTGGCGGAATCCGTCGCGCGGCATGCGTCTGATCCGCGCTCGCCTCTGCGACGACCACGGACGCGCGTCGACAGCTCGGCCCGTCGCGCTCGGCGGTACGCCGCTAGTCGACTCGCCGGCGCAGCGCAACTGGCGAACGCGCCGGCGCGAGCCGCCGCCGCGGCCCGCGATCGTTCACGGACGACCGGCGCGATCCGCGGGGTGGGCAACAGTCCTCGCCGGCAAGTCGGTTCCTGCGCCGGCATCGCGCGCCGAGCCGGCCGACCGGCCCGATGCGGCGCGGCGACCTGCGGCGGCGCAGCCGATCCACCCTGCCCGGCGCTTCGCGACGGTCGCGACCGCTCGGCCGAGCCGCGTCCGAGCCGCGACGCCGCGGTGATGAACAAACGGTCCCGACGGCACAGTTGCGCGCACCCCTTGCGCGCGGCCATCACGGGTCGCCGCATCGACCAGTGCCGCGTCAACAGCGCGGCCGCGGTCCGGGCCGCCTGCCCGACCGGTACCGCGGTTTCCGCCGCGTGGCCGCGTCCGCCCAGCGCCGCGTCAGCCCAGCGCGGCCGCGGTCCGGGGCGCGTGCCAGACTGGCGGCGTGGTCGCGCCGCCAGTGCCCCCGTCCGCGCCCGACGCGCTGCGCCGTCGTCCCGTCGGCGTGTTCGACTCCGGGGTCGGTGGGCTCACGGTGCTGCACGAGCTGCTCGTGCAGCTGCCGAACGAGGACTTCGTGTACTTCGCGGACTCGGCGCGGGTGCCGTATGGCCCGCGTCCGCGCGAGGAGATCGAGGCGTTCAGCGCTCGAGGTGGCCGAGGAGCTGCTCGACGCGGCGGATCAAGCTGCTCGTGGTGGCGTGCAACAGCGCCTCCTCGGCGGCGCTGCCCGCGCTGCGCGACCGGATGATGCAGACGACGCTCGGCGTCGACGTGCTCGGCGTCGTGCAGCCCGGGGCGGTGCAGGCCGTGGCCGCGACCCGCAACGGCCGCGTCGGCTACCTGGCCACGCAGGCCACGGTCGACAGCGGCGCCTACGAGAAGGCGATCGCGGCCGCGGACCCGTTCGTGACCGTCACCGGCGTCGCCTGCCCGGGCCTCGTGCCGCTGATCGAGCGCGGCGTCGCCGTTCGACGAGCGAGATGGTCGACGCGGTGCGCCACTACACGCGGCCGCTGCGCGAGGCGCAGGTGGACACGGTGATCCTCGGCTGCACGCACTACCCGCTGATCGCGGCCGCTGCTGCAGCGCATGCTCGGCCGCGGCGTGCAGATCGTCAGCTCCGGCGAGCGCGATCGCCCGGCAGGTCGAGCACGTGCTCGGCAGCCGCGGGCTGGGCAACCCCTCCAGCGTGGAGGGCGAGTACCGGTTCCTGACCTCCGGCGACCCGGAGGCGCTGCGCGCGGCCGGCACGCGCTTCCTGCAGCTGCCGGTCGGCCCGGTCGAGCACGTCGCGCTGCAGGCGGAGCTCGTGATGACCAAGGTGCGCGAGCGCCCGGCGGCCGCGCGGCCGACGAGCTGCGGCCCGTGACGATCGAGCCCGGCTTCGTCCGCACGGCGACCGGTTCGGCGCTGATCTCCTGCGGCGGCACGCGCGTGATCTGCACCGCCATCGGTCCAGGAGTCCGTGCCGCGCTGGATGGCCGGCCGGGCCGCGGCTGGCTCACCGCCGAGTACGGGATGCTGCCCGCGTCCACCGGCGAGCGCAAGCAGCGCGACATCACGAAGGGCAAGCAGGACGGCCGCGGCATCGAGATCCAGCGCCTGATCGGCCGCAGCGCTCCGCGGCGTCGCCGACCTCGACGCGCTCGGCGAGCGCACGATCTACGTCGACTGCGACGTGCTGGAGGCCGACGGCGGCACGCGCTGCGCGGCGATCACCGGCGGCTACGTGGCGCTCGCGCTCGCGACCCGCCAGCTGCAGGACCAGGGCCTGCTCACGAAGAGCCCGCTCACGCAGAGCATCGCCGCGGTCTCGTGCGGCGTCGTCGACGGCGTCCCGCTGCTCGACCTCGACTACCCGGAGGACTCGAGCGCGGAGGTCGACGCGAACGTCGTCATGACCGGCGACGGCGGGCTGGTCGAGGTCCAGGCCACGGCCGAGCGCACGCCGCTCTCGCGCGCTCACCTCGACGAGCTGCTCGCGCTCGCGCAGACCGGGATCGAGGGCCTGCGGGCCGCGCAGGAACACGCCCTGCGATGACCGGCTGCTGCTCGCGACGGGCAACGACCACAAGCTGCGCGAGTTCGCCCGCCTGCTGCCCGGCGTCACCCTCGATCCGCTGCCCGGCCCACCTGAACAGCCCGGAGGAGACCGGCGACACGTACGCCGCCAACGCGCTGATCAAGGCCCGCGCCGCCGCGGACGCCACGCAACCGGCGCGCGGCGTTCGCCGACGATTCGGGCATCGAGGCCGAGGCGCTGCATGGGCGCCCGGCGTCCGCACCGCCCGCTTCGCCGGCGAGCACGCGACCGACCGGGAGAACCTGGCCAAGCTGCACCAGCGAGGCGCCGCCCGGCAGCCGAGCGCGCTACGTGTGCGTGATCGCCCACGTCACCCCGAACGGCGACGAGCACCTGTTCGAGGGCACGTGCGAGGGCACGCTGGCCGAGACGCCCCAGCGGCGCGGGCGGCTTCGGCTACGACCCGATCTTCGTCGCCGACGAGACGCCGACGCGCACGATGGCCGAGCTGACCGACGACGAGAAGGACGCGATCTCGCACCGCGGCCACGCCGCGCGGGAGCTGCTGGCATGGCTGAACACGCGCTGAACAGCGGCCACCGCACAGCGCGCCCGCAGCCGCGCGGCCGCGGTCTCGATCGTCTCGAACACGATCGCTGATCGCGCTCAAGGTCGTCGCCGGCATCCTCACCGGCTCGGTCGCGATCCTCACCGAGGCGCTGCACTCGAGCATCGACCTGCTGGCCAGCTTCATCGCCTTCTTCTCGGTCCGCCGCGCCGAGGAGCCGGCCGACGCCAGCCACCGCTACGGCCACGAGAAGTACGAGAACGCCGCCGCGGCCGCCGAGGGGATGCTGATCCTGGCGGGCTCGGCGGTGATCGTCTTCGCCGCCGTGCGCTCGCTGATCGCACGGCCCCGAGCTCGAGAACCTCGGGCATCGGCATCGTCGTCATCGGCGTCGCCAGCGCGGCCAACCTCGCGGTCTCGAGCTGGCTCTTCCGCACGCGCGCGCGAGACGCAGAGCCCCGCGCTCGAGGGCGACGCGGCGCATCTGCGCACGGACGCGTACACGTCGATCGGCGTGCTCGTCGGGCTCGCGCTCGTGAGCGTGACCGGCCAGGACTGGCTCGACCCGGTCGTCGCGCTCGTGATCGCCGCCGCGATCGTCGTCACCGGCGTGCGCATCATGATGGGCTCGCTGCGCGTCCTGGTCGACGAGGCGCTGCCCGACGACGAGCTCGACGGCATCCGGACCCAGATCGAGTCCTTCGGCGACCGCGGCGTCGTCGGCTACCACCAGCTGCGCACGCGCAAGGCCGGCGCGCGCCGCTACGTCGACCTGCACGTGCAGTTCCGCAACGGGACGACGCTCGAGGAGGCGCACTACACCGCCCACCAGCTCCAGGACGCGATCCAGCACGAGCTCGACGGCGCCGACGTGCTGATCCACCTCGAGCCCGAGGACCGCGTGCGTCCCGACGAGGTCGCCCTCAGAACAGGTTGATGGCGGCGGCGAGCGCGACCGCGAGCACCACGCCGGCGTACCCGTCGTAGCCGGAGAGCAGCAGGATCAGGGCCGCGATCACGCAGATGGCGACGGTGACGAGCCACGAGATGCGGGCGAGCTTGGACATGACCGCGGGCTATTGTCGCGGACGCCGATGACGGCCCCGCTCACCCCGGCCCTCGCGCTCGACTATCTGCACGCCCTGTCGGCCGATCTGCGCGCCGCCGTCGTGCTCGACGCGAGCGGCGAACTGCCTCGCCGGACCGCCGACGCTCGCCGCGCCCGCCCGCGCAGTCCTCGACGCCGCACCGAAGACGCGACGCTGCTCGACCGGTTCGACGCCCGACGGCGCGGCCTACGCCGCCCGCGACGCCCGCCACGCGATCGTCGCCGTCACCGGCCCTCATGCGCTCCCTCGCCTGACCCGTCACGACCTCTGCACCGCGCTTGCCGCGCTGGGTGGCGGTCCATCGGTTGACGCGGCACCGACGCGCAGTCCCGCAACCGGTCGTAGACGCCCTTCTGGCCGCACGTTTCCGGCGTCCTAGAGCCGTTTGATCGTCCGAATTGCGCCGCTAGAAAGTTCGCAAATTGCGGGTTTTTCGGCTCTGGAGCGCCGATCCCGTCTGGACCCACTGTTAGCTTCGAGCCTCCACCAAATCCCCCGAGGGATACACAGGAGGACGCATGACGAAGAACGAGTTCGTCGACCGAGTCGCTGCTGAGCGCGGACTGAGCAAGAAGGACGCCGGCTCCGCGGTTGACGCCGTGATCCGTGCGATCGAGAGCGCTCTGGGTGCAGGCGAGGAAGTCAACTTCACCGGTTTCGGAAAGTTCCACGTCGCCGAGCGCGGCGCCCGCGAGGGTCGCAACCCGCGCACGGGCGAGACGATGACGATCGCCGCGAGCAAGGTGCCGCGCTTCACCGCCGGCTCCGGCCTCAAGAAGGCCGTCAAGTAACACGCCACCAGGGGCGCCGGTGCAGATCCGCCGGCGCCCGACCGGGCGACGAGGGCGCGAACCAGTGACCGCGCCCAACGGCAACGGCCGTCCGTCCCAGAGCGCCGAACTTCGGCGACCGGCTGACCGAGGCGGTCGCGGCCGGCGAGTCGCAGATCGTGCTCGGGATCGATCCCGACCCCGCGAAGCTGTGGCCCGCCGCGGTCGAGTCCACCAGCGAGGCGCGGGCGCGCCTCGCCTCGACGCTGTCCGAGGCCGAGGACGCCGCGGGCGGCGTCGGCGACGCCTCGAGCGGCCGCAGCGCCGCCGGCGTCGTCTCACGACTCGAGACGGCCGCGGCGGTGCTCGCGCACTGCCGCGCGCTGATCGACGCCGCGGGGCCGGCGTGCGTCGCGGTCAAGCCGCAGCTCGCCTGCTTCGAGCGCCTCGGCGCCCCGGGCTGGCTGGCGCTCGAGCACGTCTGCGAGCACGCCCGCGGCGCGCGACCTGCTCGTGCTCGCCGACGGCAAGCGCGGCGACGTCCCGGTCACCGCGGCCGCCTACGCACAGGCGCTCGTCGACAGCACGCCGTCGCCGTTCGGCCCCGTCAGCGGCCTCGGCGCCGACGCCTTCACCGCCAACCCGCTGCTCGGCCGCGACGCGCTCGAGCCGCTGGTCACCACCGCGCGCGCCCAGGCCGCCGGCGCGTTCGTGCTCGTGCGCACGTCCAACCCGGGCGCGGCGGACATCCTCGACGCCGAGCTCGCGACCGGCGAACGCCTGTGGGAGCGGCTCGCGACGCTCGTCGACGAGCTGGGGGAGCCGGGCCCGTCGGGGCTCACAGGACGTCGGCGCCGTCACCGGCGCGACCGAGCCCGAGCACCTCGCGCGGCTGCGCGAGCTGATGCCGCACGACGCCGTTCCTGCTGCCCGGGATCGGCGCCCAGGGCGGCGACGTCGCGGCGCTCGCGCCGGCGTTCGCCCCGGGCACGCGCCGGCGGGCCTCGTGACCGCCTCGCGCTCGATCGCCAACGCCCACTCAGCGCCGGCGGTGCATCCGCCCGAGGCCGCCCGCGCCGAGGCCGAGCGCCTGCGCCGACAGGCCTGGGACCTCGGATAGAATCGATGCGGATGGCCCGTCGCAGCCCCGCGCGGTTCCTCGCGCCCATCGCGCTGGTCGCGGTCGCCTTCGCGCTGTACACCGTGGTCCAGGACTGCCCGCGAGCCCGCGGGCGGTGACAGCGGCACGCCGGCGGGCGCGACCGCGACGCCCAACGCGTCCGAAGCGGCTCCAAGAAGAAGAAGTCCTCCAAGCGCAAGCGCAAGACCTACACGGTCAAGTCGGGCGACACGCTCTCGGGCATCGCCGAGAAGACGAACGTGTCGCTCGAGACGCTGAGGGACCTCAACCCCCAGCGCCGACACGCTGTCGCCGGGCCAGAAACTCAGGCTCAGCCGGTGAAGCGGCTCGCCGGCACGCGGCGCGGCCATTCTGGCGGCGCTCGCGCTCCCCACCCCGCGCAGGCCAAGACGCCCGCCTGCCCCGAGTCGGTCGGCGCCCCGAGCGCGATCGTGATCGAGGTCTCGACCGGCACCGTCGCCTGCCAGCGCGCGGCCGACAAGCGCCGCTCGATCGGCTCCACGACGAAGCTGATGACCGCGCTGCTGACGCTCGAGGAGGCCAAGCTCTCGCAGACGTTCACGGCGGCGGACTACAACGCGGCCCCGATCGAGTCGAAGATCGGCCTGCAGCCGGGCGAGCGGATGAAGCGTCTCCGACCTGATGCGCGGGCTGCTGCTCGAGTCCGGCAACGACGCCGCGGTGACGCTCGCCGAGGGCGTCTCGGGCTCGCGGAAGGCGTTCGTGCGCGAGATGAACCGCCGCGCGCGCAGCCTCGGCCTCAAGCACACGCACTTCGCGAACCCGATCGGGCTCGACCAGGAGGGCAACTACTCCTCGGCGCGCGACCTGGTCACGCTGGCCACGGTCCTGCGGACCAACCGCTTCTTCAAGAAGGTCGTGGACTCGCCGACGGGCACGCTCAAGACCGGCGTCCGCCCGCGCACGTTCACGAACCGCAACCGGCTCGTGCTGCAGCTATCCGTTCGTCAACGGCGTCAAGACCGGCCACACCCGCGGCGCCGGCTACGTGCTCGTCGGCTCCGCCAGCCGCAACGGCATCCAGCTCGTCAGCGCCGTGCTCGCGCACGCCGAGCGAGGCCGCCCGCGACAGCGACACGATGGCGCTCTTCAACTGGGCGTTCCCGCGCTTCCAGCGCATCCGCCCGGTGATCAAGGGCCGCGCGCTGGCGACGGCCCAGATCCGCTACCGCGCCGGCGCCGAGCTGGAGCTGGTCGCGTCGCGCACCGTGCGCCGGATCGTCCTGCGCGGCGCAGCGCGACGACGGTCAAGGTCGCCGTCCACGCGCCGTCGGTCGTCGAAGGGCCGATCCGCAGCGGCCAGCGGCTCGGCCGCGTCGAGGTCAGCCAGGGCGGCCGGCTCGTCGCGACGGTGCCGCTGATCGCCCACGGCTCGGTCCCGGCCGCGAGCGTCGCGCAGCGCACGAAGTCGGCCGCGAGCACGCCGTGGATCCTGCTCGGCGTCGCGATCGCCGCACGTTGGCGCTACGGTCCTGCTCGCACGCCGCCGCGGCCAGAGCGGCCGGCGGCCCCGGGAGGCGAGCGCCGCATGATCGTCACCGTCACGCTCAACACGGCCATCGACAAGACGCTGTCGGTGCCCAACTTCCGGCTCGGGCGCCGCCACCGCACGGTCGAGCAGACGACGATGCCGGGCGGCAAGGGCGTCAACGTCGCGCGCGTGCTGAAGACGCTCGGCGCGCCGGTGATCGCCACCGGGCTGGCCGGCGGCGCGACCGGCACGCGGATCGTCGACCAGCTCACGCAGCTCTCCGTGCTGAGCGACTTCGTGCGCATCGGCGAGGAGTCGCGCACCAACACCGCCGTGATCGACCCGACGACCGGCGAGCAGACCGAGATCAACGAGCGCGGCCCGAAGGTCACGCCGCGCGAGGTCGAGCTGTTCGTCGACAAGCTGCTGTACCTGGCCAAGGGCGCGACCGTGTGCGTGTTCGCGGGCTCGCTCCCGCGCGAGGTCGACACCGACATCTACGCCCACCTGATCCGCGAGCTGCGGCGCCTGAACGTCACGACCGTGGTCGACACCGACGGCGACCCGCTGCGGCGCGCGGTGCGCGCGGAGCCGGACATCATCTCGCCCGAACGTGCTCGAGGCCGAGGAGCTCGTCGGCCACGAGTTCAACGACGACGAGGACCGCACGTACGCCGTGCGCGAGATGTGCGAGCTCGGCGCGCGCGAGGCGATCATGACGATGACCGACGGCGTGTTCGCGCGCATGCTGTCGCACGACGGCGCGTCCGAGCCCAGCGTCTACCGGGTCCGCGTGCGCGGCGGGGCGATCGAGCCGCGCGCGACCGTCGGCTCCGGCGACGCCTTCCTGGCCGGCTTCGTCGCCGCCCGCTACCAGGGCCGGAATGGAGGACTCGCTGGCCTACGGGGTGGCCTGCGGCGCCGAGTCCACCCAGCATCTGGGCGCCGGCCTGGTCGACCCCGAGCGCGTCGAGCGGCTGCTCGGCGAGGTCGAGGTCGAGCGCCCTCGGTCGCCCCACCGGGGGGACATAACAACGCTCTAACGTACGGGTGCCCGTCCGCACCCCACTCCTAGGATTCCGTCATGGAGATTGAGATCGGCCGCGGCAAGAAGGCTCGCCGCGCGTATGGCTTCGACGACGTCGCGATCGTCCCCTCCCGCCGGACGCGCGACCCTGACGACGTGGACATCACGTGGACGCTCGGGCCCTACCGCTTCGAGCTGCCGCTGCTGGCCTCGGCGATGGACGGCGTGGTCTCGCCGGAGACGGCGGGGATCATCGGCAAGCTCGGCGGCCTCGCCGTCCTCAACCTCGAGGGCATCTGGACGCGCTACGAGGACGCGGACGAGATCCTCGAGCGGATCGCCGGGCTGCCCAAGGACGAGGCGACCCGGGAGATGCAGGAGATCTACCAGGAGCCGGTCAAGGAAGAGCTGATCGCCCAGCGCATCGCAGGAGATCAAGGCCCACGGCGTCGTCGCCGCCGCCTCGCTGACTCCTCAGCGCGTCGAGCGCTACTACGAGCTCTGTCTGGACGCCGGGCTGGACATCCTGGTCATCCAGGGCACGGTCATCTCGGCCGAGCACGTCTCCTCGCAGGGCCACGTGCTCAACCTCAAGGAGTTCGTGCGCGAGCTGCCGATCCCGGTCGTGCTCGGCGGCTGCGCCTCCTACTCGACCGGCCTGCACCTGATGCGCACGGGCGCGGCGGGCGTGCTCGTCGGCGTCGGCCCCGGCGCGGCCTGCACGACCCGCGGCGTGCTCGGCATCGGCGTCCCGCAGGCGACGGCGATCGCCGACGTCGCGGCCGCCCGCTCGCAGCACATGCTCGAGACCGGCGAGTACATCCGCGTGATCGCCGACGGCGGCATGCGCACCGGCGGCGACGTCGCGAAGGCGATCGCCTGCGGCGCCGACGCCGTGATGGTCGGCTCGCCGCTGGCGCGCGCCTACGAGGCGCCCGGCCACGGCTTCCACTGGGGCATGGCGACCTTCCACCCGACGCTCCCGCGCGGCGCGCGCGTCAAGACGACGCAGAACGGCACGCTCGAGGAGATCGTCAACGGGCCGGCGCGCGAGAACGACGGCACGTTCAACCTGATGGGCGGCCTGCGCACCTCGATGGCCACCTGCGGCTACCAGGACATCGCGGAGTTCAACCGCGCCGAGCTGATGGTCGCGCCCGCGCTGCAGACCGAGGGCAAGCACCTCCAGCGCGACCAGGCCATCGGCATGGGCGCCCGCGGCGGGGCAGTCGCGCTTGTCGCCGACTGACATGAAGGCGCTCCGACCCCGATGACTCGTCTTGGGGCATGGCTCCTCGCTGCCGGCCGAGCAGCCGGTCGAGGAGCTCGCGCTCGAGCGCGAGGTCGCCACCGACGAGGTCGTCGTCCTCGACTACGGCGGCCAGTACTCGCAGCTGATCGCCCGGCGGGTGCGCGAGCTCGGGGTCTTCTCCGAGCTGCTGCCGCACCACGTCGGCGTCGAGGAGGTGCGCAGGCGCGCGCCGCAAGGGCCTGATCCTCTCCGGCGGGCCGGCGTCGGTGTACGCGCCCGGGGCGCCGCGGCTCGATCCGGAGCTGCTGTCGCTCGGCATCCCGGTGCTCGGCATCTGTTACGGGATGCAGGCGCTGGTGCTGACGCTCGGCGGCCGGGTCGAGGGCGCCGAGGTGGGGGAGTTCGGGCGCTCGCAGCTCACGGTCACCGAGCCCGGGCGGCTGCTGGCCGGGACGCCGGACTCGCAGGCGTGCTGGATGTCGCACCGCGACACGGTGTACGAGGCGCCCGCGGGCTTCACCGCGCTGGCGTCGTCGACCGAGTCGCCGGTGGCGGCGGTCGAGGACGTCGCGCGCGGGCTGTACGGCATCCAGTTCCACCCCGAGGTCGTGCACACGCCCTACGGCCAGCACGTGCTGACGACGTTCCTCGAGGACATCTGCGGCTGCGCGCGCACCTGGAGCGCCGAGTCGATCATCGACGAGCAGGTCGCGGCGATCCGCGCCCAGGTCGGCGCCGGGCAACGTGATCTGCGCGCTCTCGGGCGGCGTCGACTCGTCGCGTCGCCGCGCTGCTGGTGCACCGCGCGGTCGGCGACCAGCTGACGTGCGTGTTCGTCGACCACGGGATGATGCGCAAGAACGAGGGCGAGCAGGTGATCGCCGCGTTCCGCGACCAGTTCCACGTGCCGCTGGTGGCCGTCGACGGCGAGGAGCGCTTCCTGGCGCGCCTGAAGGGGCTGAGCGAGCCCGAGGCCAAGCGCAAGGCGATCGGCGCCGAGTTCATCCGCGTCTTCGAGGAGGAGGCGGCCAGGATCGGCGACGCCAACTATCTCGTGCAGGGCACGCTGTACTCGGACGTGATCGAGTCCGGCGGCGGCACGGCGCGGCGACGATCAAGTCCCACCACAACGTCGGCGGCCTGCCCGAGGACCTGCAGTTCGAGCTCGTCGAGCCGCTGCGCGCGCTGTTCAAGGACGAGGTGCGCGCGGTCGGCGCCGAGCTCGGCCTGCCGGAGAAGTTCGTCTGGCGCCAGCCGTTCCCCGGGCCCGGGCCTCGCGATCCGCATCGTCGGCGGCGAGGCCACCAAGGAGCGCCTGGACACGCTGCGCGCGGCGGACGCGATCCTCCAGGACGAGATCCGCAAGGCCGGCCTGTACCGCGAGCTCTGGCAGTCGTTCTGCGTGCTGCCGGACATCCGCACGGTCGGCGTGCAGGGCGACGAGCGCACCTACGGCTACGTCGTCGCGATCCGCGCCGTCACGTCCGACGACGCGATGACCGCCGACTGGGCGCGGCTGCCGTACGACCTGCTCGAGCAGATCGCCTCGCGCATGATCAACGAGATCCGCGAGGTCAACCGCGTCGTGCTCGACATCACGAGCAAGCCGCCGGGCACGATCGAGTGGGAGTAGACGACGACAAGCGCGCCCGGGGACGACGTCGCTCGGGCTTCCGGCACACCGGCGTCTGATCATGGCGCGTCTTCGCGGTGCTCTACATCGCCACGTTCGGCCCCGCACCGGCTGGCTGCCCGCGCGTCGTCAGCGGCATCCTCGGCGGCGCCGTCGTCTTCCTGCTGCTCAAGGAGATCGACGAGCGCGCGCAAGCGCCGCCGCCGCGACCAGCGCCGCTCGCTAGGGTCAGCGCGCATGGCCGTCCCGCTCTTCGACACCGCCACCCCGCTCGCCCCGCTCGACGCCGAGATCCGCGCCAAGGTGACGGAGATCATCGACTCCAAGCGGTTCATCTTCGGGCCCGAGGTCGAGGCGTTCGAGCGCGAGTTCGCGGCCTACATCGGCACCAAGCACGCGATCGGCGTCGCCAACGGCACCGACGCGCTGCTGCTCGCGCTGCGCGCGCTCGGCGTCGGCCCGGGCGACGAGGTGATCGTCCCGTCGTTCACGTTCTTCGCGTCCGCCGAGCCGATCGCGCTCGCTCGGCGCCACGCCCGTCTGGTGCGACATCGACCCCGCGACGTTCGTGATGACGCCGGAGACCGTCCGCGCGGTGCTGACGCCGCGGACCAAGGCCGTGATCGCCGTGCACCTGTTCGGCAACGTCGCGCCGATCGCCGAGATCGAGGCGCTCGGCGTCCCGGTGATCGAGGACGCCGCGCAGTCCGCCGGCACCCGCCTGACCGACGGCCGCCGCCCCGGCGCGCTCGGCACGATCGCGACCTTCTCGTTCTTCCCGTCCAAGAACCTCGGCGCGTTCGGCGACGGCGGCGCGATCACGACCGAACGACCCCGACCTCGCCGACACGGTCTCGAACGCTCCGCTTCCACGGCTCCCAGGACAAGCGGACGTTCGAGCTCGTCGGCCACAACTCCCGCCTCGACGCGCTGCAGGCCGGCATCCTGCGCGTCCAGCTCCCGCACCTCGACGCCTGGTCCGACGGCCGCCGCGCCGCCGCGCGCCGCCTACGCCGAAGCCGGCCTCGGCGAGCTCGTCTCGCTCCCGACGCCCGACCCCGGACGCCGAGCCCGCCTGGCACCTCTACGTCGTCCGCTCCGAGCGCGCCGACGAGCTCGTCGGCGTCGCTCAAGGACGCGGGCATCGGCGCCGCCGCCTACTACCGCGTCCCGACGCACCTGCAGCCGGCGATGCGCGCGTACCCGCCGACCGTCGAGCTTCCGGGCACCGAGGAGGCCGCGCGCACGAACCTCGCGCTGCCGATGAGCCCGGTGCTCAGCCGCGAGCAGGTCGACGAGGTCGTCGCCGCCGCCGGCGCGCTCGCCGCCGCCTGACCTCAGCGCCAGCGCTCCAGGAGGTCCTCGTCGCCGACCTCGCGCACGACCCGCGCCGGCACGCCCATCACGACCGCCGCGCGGCCGGCACGTCCGCGTGACGACCGCGCCGGCGGCGACGAACGCCTCCTCGCCGACCTCGACGCCCGGGCAGAGCGCCGCACCGCCGCCGACCCGGCACGCGCGCCGCAGCACGCGCGCCCGCGCAGCGCGTACGGCGCGGTCGTGGCGGCTCATCGTGTCGTCGTTGGTCGTGCACACGCCCGGACCGACGAACACGTCGTCCTCGACGACCGAGTACGCCGTCAGGTAGACGTCGGTCTGGACCTTCACGCGCGCGCCGATCGCGACGTCGTTGTCGACCGTGCTGCCGCGGCCCGATCACGCGTCCGCTCGCCGATCACGGCGCGCTCGCGCACGAACGCCTGGTCGCCGACGATCACGCCGTCGCCGAGCCGCGCGCCCGCGAACACGATCGCGCCGGCAGCAGATCACGGCGCCGTCGCCGACGACCAGCGGCTCGAGCGGCGCCGTGCGCCGCGCGTCGAGGCGCGCGCGAGCTTCGGCGGCTTGCCGAGCACGGCGCCGTCCTGGATCTCGACGCCCGCGCCGATCACGGTGCCCGCGTGGATCACGACGAACGCCCCGACGCGTCACGCCGGCGCCGAGCGTCGCGTCCTCGGCGATCACCGCGGTCTCGTCGATCATCCCGCCATCCTGACGCAGCGCCTCGACGACGCGCTCGCCGGCGCGGCCGTCGCCGTAGAGCGGCGGCCGCTCGGCGGGCACGGGCCGCTCGAGCGCCGCGCGCGCCGCTCGCGCGTCCAGGTCGACGAGCACGTTCCAGCCGGCCTCGACCGTCTCGCGCCACTCGGTCGTGTCGCGCAGCGTGATGCACGGCACGCCGGCCAGGTAGGCCTCCTTCTGCACGCCGCCGGAGTCGGTCAGCACCGCCCGCGCACCGAGCAGCAGCGCCGGTGAACTCCAGATAGCCCAGCGGCGGCGACGGTCACGACGCCGTCGAGCGAGCAGCCCGGCGGCCTCCAGCCGCGCGCGCGTGCGCGGGTGCAGCGGCAGCACGACGGGCAGCGGCATCCCGGTCAGGACATCGACCAGCGCCCGCAGCCGCGCCGGGTCGTCGACGTTGCCGGCGCGATGCGCGGTGGCCGAGCAGATACTCGCCGCGCGCGACGCCCGAGCCGCTCGAGCATCGACGCGTCGGCCCGCGGCGCCAGCAGCTCGAAGACGTCGACCATCACGTCGCCCACGGTCACGACCTCGCCGACCACCCGCTCGCCGCGCAGCGTCTCCGCCGCCGCCGCCGACGAGCACAGCAGCAGCGACGCCGCGTGGTCGGTCAGCACCCGGTTGAGCTCCTCCGGCATCCGCCGGTCGTAGGAGCGCATCCCGGCCTCGACGTGCGCGACCGGGCACGCCCGCCTGCGCCGCCGCGAGCGCGCCGGCCAGCGTCGAGTTCGTGTCGCCGTAGACCAGCACGACGTCCGGCGCCTCGCGCGCCAGCAGCGGCTCGAGCTCGGCCAGCATCCGCGCCGTCTGCGCCGTGTTCGATCCGCCGCCGAGCTCGAGCCGGTGCTCGGGCCGCGGCAGCGCGAGCTCGTCGAAGAACACGCGCGAGAGCTCGTCGTCGTAGTGCTGGCCCGGTGTGCACGAGCACCTCGGTCGCGACCGATCGCAACCGCGATGGACACGGCCGCGGCCTTGACGAACTGCGGGCGATTGCCGACGACGGTGAGGACGCGCACCCGCCAGAGCGTACGGGCCAACGCCGCTTCACCGAGGTCTCAGTCGCCCATTCGTCCACGCTCGGGGAAGGCTGACCAGATGACCAGTGCCCCGTACCCCGAGGGGAGTCGAGTCTTGCCGTCATGAACTTCCGCAAGGTCTCTCTCGCCGCGGTGACGGCGACACTCGCACTCGCGGCCCCGTCCGCGGCCCAGGCGAACACTTTCCCGCTCGTGGGCTGGTGGCCCATGAACGAAGGGTCCGGCCAGACCGTCCGCGACTGGTCCGGTCGCGGCAACCACGGCTTCCTCGGCAGCACGACCGCCGTGGACGACAACGATCCGAGCTGGATCCGCGGGCGTCTTCCTGGGCTCCGCGCTGCGCTTCGGCGGCGACGACTTCGTCACGATCCCGGCCATCGCGCGTCGCGCTCGAGCCGCAGAACCTGACGGTCGCGGCCTGGGTCCGCGGCAACGGCTCGCCCGGCCCGCTACGCTACGTCGTGTCCAAGGGCTCGATCCCGTGCGACACGGCGTCGTGGGGCCTCTACACCGGCGTCGAGCGGCGGCATGGCGTTCTACATCGCCGATCTACGCGCCCGAGCACTACTTCGTCTCGCCCGCAGGCCGCCGGCGACGATCTGGGACGGCAAGTGGCACCACGTCGCCGGCACGTTCGACGGCAGCGACGGTCCGGCTCTTCGTCGACGGCGTCGCAGGTCGGCGACGGCACGCCGGCGCCCGCGCGACGATCGACTACGACCTCGACCGACGACGACGGCCAGATCGGCAGCTACGCCGGTGCGTGCATCGTGCGATCTGCACGCTCACCGGCGACGTCGACGGCGTCCAGGTCTGGTCGCAGGCGCTCCCGGTCGACCGCATCTGGACGTGCGCTGAAGTCGCTCGTCAGCCTCGCCAAGTAGCGTCCGACGCCGCATGAGGTCCGCGGCGGTCGCCGCCATGGCCGCCGCGGCTCGCTCGCTATAGTCTCGGCCGCCGCGCGGCCCTCGCGTGGCCTGTCCTACGCCCTCGGCCAGAGACTGATCGTGAAGACCTACGTCGCCAAACCCACGGACCGCGAGCGCAACTGGCTCGTCGTCGACGCGGAGGGCCAGACCCTCGGCCGTCTCGCGACCCAGATCGCGGACGCGCTGCGCGGCAAGCGCAAGCCGACCTACACCCCGCACATCGACACGGGCGACTTCGTCGTCGTCGTCAACGCGGAGAAGATCGCGGTGACCGGGGCCGAAGCGGACCGAGAAGATGTACTACCGCCACTCGGGCTACCCGGGCGGCCTGAAGTCCCGCACGCTCAACGACATGCTCGAGCGCCGGCCGGAAGAGGTCATCCGCCTCGCGGTCAAGGGGATGATGCCCCGCAACCGCCTCGGCCGCAAGCAGCTCACGAAGCTCAAGGTGTACGCGGGCCCCGACCATCCGCACACGGCGCAGCAGCCGCAGCCGATGGCGCTGATCGAGACGAAGTAGGAGACGATGGCCGAGAGCAACGACGAACGTCAACGAGCAGCCCGAGCAGCCGGAGGAGATCGCGTCCGAGGACGTCGTCGGCGGCCAGGAGACGCCGAGCGCCGACGCGCTCGATCGCGAGCAGGCGATCGTCGAGGAGCCCGTGGCGGAGTCCGAGCAGACGCGCGGCCGAGGAGACCTCGCTCGCCGGCAGCGGCTCGACCGAGGAGGATCTCGAGTACATCGAGGAGACGCCGCGCGAGAAGCCGGCGATCCCGGGCATGGACCTCGAGGTCGACATCGTCCGCGAGGGCGACGACGTCGCTCGGCGGCCGTCCGCGCTACAGCGAGGACGATCCGTTCGACGAGGACGAGGAGCCGGCCGCCGAGGACGGCGAGGAGGAGCTGCCGCAGACGATCGCCGACGCGTCGATCGACCTCGCCGCCGGCGCGCGCTACCGCGCCACCGGCAAGCGCAAGACCGCCGTCGCGCGCGTCACGCTCAAGCCCGGCACCGGCGAGTACATCATCAACGGCAAGTCGCTCGACGAGTTCTTCCCGCGCGCGACGCTGCAGCGCACGATCCGCCAGCCGCTGGAGACCGTCGGCTACGAGACCCGCATGGACGTCGTCGCGGCGATGCACGGCGGCGGCGTGTCGGCCCAGGCCGGCGCGCTGCGCCACGGCGTCTCGAAGGCGCTGCTGGAGGCCGATCCCGAACCTGCGCTCCGAGCTCAAGCGGCGCGGCTTCCTCACGCGCGACGCGCGCGTGAAGGAACGCAAGAAGGCCGGCCTCAAGAAGGCCCGTAAGCGGCCGCAGTTCTCGCAAGCGCTAGTGGGCGCGGCGCCCACCGCGCCGCCCGCAGGCTGTTCGGCACCGACGGTGTCCGCGGCGTCGCGGGCGAGTTCCTGACGGCGGAGCTCGCGCTCGCGCTCGCGCGCGCCGCCACGGCGCGCGTCCAGCCGCGACGACGAGCGCCCGGCGCGCGTGCTGATCATCCGCGACACGCGCGAGTCGGGCGAGATGCTCGAGGCCGCGGTCGCCGCGGGCGTCGCCGCGGCCGGCGGCGAGGCGCTGCTCGGCGGCATCCTGCCGACGCCGGGCGCGCCGCTGCTGATCGCGCGCCACGGGTTCGACCTCGGCGTCGTGCTCTCGGCCTCGCACAACCCGTACCGCGACAACGGGATCAAGTTCTTCGGCGGCGACGGCTACAAGCTCTCGGACGCCGACCGAGGCCGAGATCGAGGCCGCGCTCGAGCAGCCGCACGCCGTCCCGGAGCATCCCGGGCCGCGTGCGGACGTTCCACGGCGCGCTCGAGGACTACCTGCGCGCGCTGCAGGAGCGCTTCGCCGACCTCGACCTGAGCGGCAAGCCGGATCCTGCTCGACTGCGCCAACGGCGCGACGTTCCGCGCCGCGCCGGAGATCTTCCGCCGCCTCGGCGCCGACATCGGCGTGCTGGCCCACGAGCCCGACGGCCGCAACATCAACGAGAACTGCGGCTCGACGCACATGGACCGCCTGCAGGCCGCGATGCAGACCGGCGACGACGAGGCCGGCTTCGCGTTCGACGGCGACGGCGACCGCATGCTCGCGGTCGATCGCAACGGCGTCGTCGTCGACGGCGACGAGCTGATCGCGCTCGCCGCGCTGCACCTGCGCGACGCCGGCCGGCTGCCCGGCAACGGCGTGGCCGTGACGGTGATGACCAACTACGGCTTCCACACCGCGATGGCCGAGCACGGCGTCGAGGTCGCGACCACCGCCGGTCGGCGACCGCTACGTGCTCGAGGCGCTGCGCGAGCGCGACTGGGCGCTCGGCGGCGAGCAGTCCGGCCACATCATCGACCGCAACTTCGTCCCGTCGGGCGACGGGATCGCGGCCGCGCTGCTCACGCTCGAGGCGCTCGGCGAGCAGCGACCTGGCCGACCGCCACGCGATGGAGAAGCTGCCGCAGACGCTCGTCAACGTGCGCGTGCGCGACAAGGCGCTCGGCCGAGGCCGACGAGCGTCCGCGCGGCCGTCGAGCGCGAGTCGGCCGCGCTCGAGGGCCGCGGCCGCGTGCTGCTGCGCCCGAGCGGCACCGAGCCGCTCGTGCGCGTGATGGTCGAGGCGCCGACGGCCGAGGAGGCCGCCGCCACCTGCGAGCGCCTGGTCGCGCGTGCTCGAGTCCGCCGCAGGCTGAGTCTCGGCGGAAGTCGACGCGCTCGCGGCGCGTTGTCTCGATAGCCGTGTACGCCGTCGAGAGCACCTCCACCCTGCGGCGCGCGCGCAGCGCGCATGCGCGCCGGACGCCTGCGCGAGCGCGTCGGCGGGACGGTGCTGCTGCTCGGCACGTGCTCGCTGCTGACCGACATCTCGTCGGAGATGGTGTCGGCGATCCTGCCGCTCTACCTGGTCGCGACGCTCGGGTTCTCGCCGCTGCAGTACGGCATCATCGACGGGATCTACCAGGGCGCGAGCGCGCTCGTGCGCCTCGCCGCCGGCTTTCTCGGCGACCGCACGAGCCGGCACAAGGTGATCGCCTCGGTCGGCTACGGCCTGTCGGCGGTCTGCAAGCTCGGCCTGGCGGTGGTCGGCGGCGCGTGGGCCGGCCTGAGCGCGCTGATCCTGCTCGATCGCACCGGCAAGGGCATCCGCACGGCGCCGCGCGACGCGATGATCTCGCTGACCGCGCCCAAGCGCGACCTCGGGCTCGCGTTCGGCGTGCACCGCGCGATGGACACCGCGGGCGCGATGATCGGCCCGATCGTCGCGTTCGCGCTGCTGGCGCTCGCGCCCGGACGCGTTCAGCGCGCTGTTCCTGATCTCGTTCTTCATCGGCGCTGCTCGGGTTCGGCGTGATCGCGCTGCTCGTCCGCGAGCCGCAGGTGCGCGAGCGCGCGGCCGGCGGCGAAGCCCGACCTCAAGGCCGCGGCCGAGCTGCTGCGCGGCCGCGAGTTCCGCGCGCTGATGATCGCCGGCAGCGCGCTCGGCCTGGCGACCGCCAGCGACGGCTTCATCTACCTGATGCTGCGCGAGCAGCGTCGACTTCAGCGACAGCCTCTTCCCGCTGCTGGCGACCGGGACCGCGCTGCTCTACATGCTGCTCGCCGCGCCGCTCGGCCGCCTGTCGGACCGGTCGGCCGCGGGCGCGTGCTGATCGGCGGCTACATCCTGCTGCTCGCCGTCTACTGCATCCTGATGGCGCCGTCGGCCGGCGCTGATCTCGCTGATCGCCGTGCTCGGCGCTGCTGGGCACCTACTACGCCGCCACCGACGGCGTGCTGATGGCGATGGGCAGCGCGCACGTTCCGGAGGCGCTGCGCGGCAGCGGCCTCGCGCTGCTCGGGCACGGCGACGAGCATCACGCGCCTGTCGGCGTCGGTCGCTGTTCGGCGTGCTCTGGACGCTGGTCGGGCTCGAGACCGCGATCGCGCTCTTCGCCGCCGGCGCTCGTCGCCGCGATGGTGCTCGCCGTCCGCGGGCTGCGGATCGCGCATGCGTAGCCGCCGGCTGGCCTTCGCCGTGCTCGCCGTGGTCTGCGTCGCGGCCGCTGCGCGTCCGCCGCGGTCGCGGTCGCTCGGCGCGCGCGCGACGGACGCGAAGTCGGCCACGAGGCCGTCGCCGCAGAGCGCGCCCACGCGCCGAGCAGATCCTCGACGCGCGGCAAGCCGTTCGCGGTCTTCCGCACGCTCGACCGCCGAGCAGCCGTCGACACTACGGCCGGATCGCGGTCGCCGCGCTCGACGGACGGTGCGCCTGGGCCGGCCGCGCTCGCCGGGCCGGCGTGCCAGCGCGTCGCGTTCGGCGCCGGGCACGGCCTGTGCCTCGACGTGCTCGGCACCGAGATGGGCGTCGACGTGCTCGACGCGCGGCTGCAGGTCGAGCACGTCAGTTCACGCTGCCGGGCATCCCGAGCCGGGCGCGCATCTCGCCCGACGGCGCGCTGGGGCGGCGTGACGGCGTTCATCGTCGGCCACGCGTACGCGGCGCCCGGCCAGTTCTCGACCGCGACGACGATCATCGACCTCAGGACCGGCAAGCCGGTCGCGAACCTCGAGAAGGACTTCACGGTCACCAACGGCGGCAAGGTCGTCGACGCGCGCGACCGCAACTACTGGGGCCTGACGTTCGCCGGCGACGGCGACACGTTCTACGCCACGCTCGCGACCGGCGGCAGGACGTGGCTGATCAAGGGCTCGATCAAGGCCCGCACGCGCGCACACGATCCACGCGAACGTCGAGTGCCCGTCGCTCTCGCCCGACGGCACGCGGATCGGCTACAAGAAGGCGGTCGTCGCACGACCCGACGGTCTGGCGCTTCCACGTGCTCGACCTGGCGACGGGCGAGGAGACCGCCGCTCGCGGAGACGCGGTCGATCGACGACCAGCTCGAGCTGGCTCGACGACGGCCACCTGCTCTACGGCGACGAGGACCGGACGTGGGTCGTCAACGCGGACGGCTCGGGCCGCCCACGGGTCTGGCTCGAGGGCGCGGACTCCGCGACGGTCTAGGGCAGGTCGCGCATGCCGGCCTCGTAGAATGACGCGGCGCAGGACGGGACCTGCGTCTCGCGAACAGGTTGCCGGAAAGGAGGCCGGCCGTGTGCGGCATCGTCGGATACGTCGGACATCGGGCGGTGCAGGAGATCCTGCTCGCCGGCCTGGAGAAGCTCGAGTACCGCGGGCTATGACTCCGCGGGCATCTCGATTCAGGCGGACGGTCGGCCTGGACGCCGTGCGCGCGGTCGGCAACCTCTCGCAGCTGAAGGCGGCCGTGGCTCGAGCGCGACGCCGACGGCGCGGTCGCCGTGCTCGCGCCGCCCGCCACGACCGGCATCGGCCACACGCGCTGGGCGACGCACGGGCGCGTGACCGAGGAGAACGCCCACCCGCACTACGACGACGACGATCGCGTCCACGTCGTCGTCAACGGGATCGTCGAGAACTACATGGAGCTCAAGCAGGAGCTCCTGGCCGCCGGCGCCGTCTTCACCTCGGAGACCGACGTCGAGGTGATCGCGCACCTGATCGCGCGCGACCTCGACGAGCACGGCCTCGTCGAGGCGGCGCGGCGGACGTACAACCGGCTGCGCGGCCACTACTCGTTCGTGGCGGTCGCCGCGGACGAGCCCGGCGTGCTCGTCGGCGCCCGCAAGGAGTGCCCGCTGATCGTCGGCCGCGGCGACGGCGAGCAGTTCCTCGGCCTCCGGCATCCCCGCCTTCCTCGCGCACACGCGCACGGTGCAGGCGCTCGAGGACGACGAGCTGGTCGTGCTGACCGCCGACGGCGCGAGTTCCTGACGCGCCGACGGCGAGCCGTTCGAGCGCGAGACGCACGAGATCGACTGGGACGCCGACGCCGCCGAGAAGGGCGGCTACGAGACGTTCATGCTCAAGGAGATCCACGAGCAGGCCGACGCCGTCGCCGAGACGATCGCCGACCGCACGGTCCGCCCGGACGGCGTCGATCTGCCCGAGCTCGACGACGAGCTGCTGTCGCGTGCGCCAAGCGGATCGTCATCGTGGCCTGCGGCACCTCCTACCACGCCGGCCTGATCGGCCGCTACGCGCTCGAGGAGTGGGCGCGGGTCCCGGTCGAGATGGACATCGCGTCCGAGTACCGCTACCGCAACCCCGTCGTCGGCCCGGGCGACCTCGTGATCGGCATCACGCAGTCCGGCGAGACGCTCGACACGCTGGCCGCGATGCGGCTCGCGCGCGAGCGCGGCGCGACCGTCCTCGCGGTCACGAACATCATGGGCTCGCAGGCCACGCGCGATGCGGACGGCGACGCTCTACACCCGCGCCGGCCTCGAGATCGGCGTCGCCGCGACCAAGACGTTCGTCGCCCAGGTCGCGGTCATGTACCTGCTCGCGCTGCGCATGGCCGAGCTGCGCGGGACGCTGTCCGCCGAGCGCCGGCGCGAGCTCGTCACGCAGCTCGAAGCGGATCCCGCACGACATCGGCGCGATGCTCGAGCGCGGCACCGCCGACGATCGACCGCGTCGCCGAGCGCCACTACCAGAAGGACTTCTTCCTCTACCTCGGCCGCCACGTCGGGCTGCCGGTCGGCCTCGAAGGCGCGCTGAAGCTCAAGGAGATCTCCTACATCGCGACCGACGCCTACGCGGCCGGGGAGATGAAGCACGGTCCGATCGCGCTGCTCGACGAGGACACGCCGGTCGTGGTGGTCGCCACCGACTCGCCCGTGCTCGACAAGGTGATCTCCAACATGCAGGAGGTGCGCGTCCGCGGCGCGCACGTGATCGCGGTCGCGACCGAGGGCACGGACCTCGGCGAGCACGCGGACGAGATCCTGTCCGGTGCCGGCGACGGACTGGATGCTCCAGCCGCTGCTGGCGGTCATCCCGCTGCAGCTGCTGGCCTACCGGATCGCGCGCCTGCGCGGGC
>CAVWJU010000017.1:0-399569 GCA_963755275.1 uncultured Solirubrobacteraceae bacterium
CACGCCTAGGGGCCTGTCGAAGAATTCCGATACGCCTGCTGCGGCACATCCGCGGCGCCTCGCGCCACCCACGAGGCTCACGTGCCAGAGGCACGCATCACTATCGCGTGCGGCCCGAGGCATCCACGGCTGCACCACATCAGGCGCACCGACCATTCTTCGACAGACCCCTAGCGGCTCGGCGCGACCCATCTGTTCCCGAGCGAGCGCAGGCGGCGCAGCCTAATGCGTTGCCTGTATCAGCGCACCGGCTCCGCCCTCTCTTGAGGTGATGACCGATCCCACGCTCGCCGCTGACGACCGTCGCCTGGCCTGGGAGGCCGCGCGCGACGACGCCCACCTCGCCTTCCGGGTCTGGTGCCACGCGCCCTACGGCACCAAGCGCGAGGCCTACGCCGCCTATCGCGCCGCCGCCGACCGCGAGGACACTGCGATCGCCGCCTTCCTCACCGCGTAGTTCCTCTAGCTTGGGGGCATGTGGCCCCGGAGTGAGGATGTGCTCGTCGCCGGGTTGGTCGGCGCGATCGTGTCCGGCGCTCCGTCGACGGTGTGGACGCTCGCCGAGGGCGGGGATCCGCTCGAGGGCGCCCGTGCGCTCGGGCGCGCGCTGCTGCCGCGTGAGCAGCGGACGGTCGTGCTGCTGGCCGCCGGCGCGCCGGTGCATCTGGCGCTCTCGCTCGGCTGGGCGGGCGTGCTCGGCGCGCTGCTGCCGGAGCGGGCGGAGCCCGCGCTGGGGGCGATCGGCGGGCTCGGGATCGCCGCGCTCGACCTCGGGCTGCTCGGTCGCTTCTTCGCGCCGATCGCCGCCCTGCCGCAAGGACGGCAGTGGGCCGATCACGTGGCCTTCGGGCTCAGCGTGGGAGTCGTGCTTCGAGCCACGCGGCGAGCGGGCCGTCGGCGACCTCGAGCTGGCGCGGCGCGATGACCGCGCCGGCAGCGACGAGCGCGGACGCGACGGCGACGTAGTCGCGCCCCGGCAGCGCGTGGTACTGGGAGCCGAGCGCGGTCCAGTCCAGCGCGTCGCCGACCGCGGCGCCGGCTTCGAGCAGCGTCCGGGCGTGGCCCGGGTTCCCGACCCAGCCCGTGTGCTCGAGCAGCGATCCCTCGGGCGAGCCGCCGACCACCCCGCGCATGTCCGGGCCGAACAGCTCGACGACCAGCTCCATCCGCCCGCCGTTCAGCGCGGCCAGGATGAGCACCTCCTGCTGGTCGTAGTCGAGCCCGCCTGGCACGTCGGCCGGGCGCTCGCCGCGCACGATCGCGGCCACCGCGAGATCGTCGGCGTCGACGGTCGGTGTCCGCGCCGAGCGAGGCGAGCAACGCCGCCGACTCGCCGGCGCCCCGCAGCACCGCGTGCTGGTACGCCGTGCGGAGCCGCTCGGGATCGCGCCACGCCTCGCCGCCGCGGTGCTCGAGCTCCGCGCCGTAGTCGACCAGCAGCCGCAGGTACTCCGGCCCGCGTCCTCGCCGCACGGCATGGACGAGCAGGTCCGACGCGTCGGCCCCGAACTCGAGCAGCAAGCCGCACGTGTTCGGGCCGCTCGTCGTCGAGCGCGTGGGCGAGATGGATCGGCTCGGCGGTGGCGCCGTAGTCGAGCAAGGCCCGCAGACACGCGGGGTCAGGCGCCTCGGTGGCGTGGTAGAGGGACTCGCCGTCGTCGGGGTCCGCGTCGGCCTCGAGCAGGACGCGCGTCAGCTCGGGGTCGTGGACGACGCCGGCCGCGCCGTAGAGCGCGCTCATCTCGCCGTATTCGTTCGTGAACGTCACGTTCGGGTCCGCGCCGCGCTCGAGCAGCGAGCGCGCGAGGTCCGCCGAGGCGAAGACCGAGTGGCAGACGTACAGCAGCGGCGCCCACCCGCGCGGCCCGCCGGGCGCCGACGGATCGCCCTCCCAGCCCTCGCCGCGCACGAGCCGCACCCACGGATCGCCGGCGATCGCGTCGTCGTAGACCGCCTCGGCGCGCGCCCGCCGACCGGACGTCGCTGCCGTGACGAACTCGATCGCGGCGTGCATGGCCACAATGCTCCCATGCGCGCGATCGTGATCAGGAGCAAGGGCGGGCCGGATGTTCTCGAGCTGAGCGACGAGCCGGAGCCGACACCGGGCGAGGACGACCTGCTGGTCGCGGTCGAGGCCGTCGGCGTCAACTACCGCGACGTCTACGAGCGCGAGGGCCGCGGCGCCGCGTACGGCCGCGCGCCCGTGCCCCGGATCATCGGCGCCGAGGGCGCGGGCACGGTCCTGCGCGGCGCGGGCGAGTTCGCCGAGGGCGACCGGGTCGCGTGGGCCGCCGCCGACGGCAGCTACGCCGAGCAGGTCGCGGTGCCGCTCGAGAACGCGGTCAAGGTGCCCGACGGCACGTCCTCAGAGCGCGCCGCGGCCGCGATCCTGCAGGGCATGACGGCGCACTACCTGTCGCACTCGACCTACCCGGTGCAGCCCGGTGACCTCGCGCTCGTCCACGCCGCGGCCGGCGGCGTCGGGCTGCTGCTGGTGCAGATGATCAAGGCCCGCGGCGGCACCGTGATCGCGACCACGTCGTCCGCGGGCAAGGCCGAGCTCGCACTCGAAGCGGGCGCTGACGAGGCGATCCCCTACGACGGCTTCGGCGAGCACGTGCGCGCGCGCGGCGGCGCGCACGTGATCTACGACGCGATCGGCGCGACGACGTTCGAGGAAGGGATGGACGCGCTGCGCACGCGCGGCATGATGGTGCTCTACGGCATGGCGTCCGGGCCGGCGCCGGACTACGACCCGCAGCGCCTGCAGGCCAACTCGCTCTACCTCACCCGCCCCGGGCTCCCCGGCTACACGCAGACCCGCGAGGAGCTGCTGCAGCGGGCCGGCGACGTCCTGGGCTGGATCGCGGACGGCTCGCTCAAGGTGCGCATCGGCGCGCGCTACCCGCTCGAGGACGCGCGGCGCGCACATGAGGACCTCGAGGCGCGCCGCTCGACCGGCAAGCTGCTGCTGATCCCGTAACCGGCCACTACCCTCAATCTCCGTGAAGACGAAGCCGTTGCGCTCGACGGTCGAGCTCGTCCTGATCGTCGCCGCCGCGCTCTTCTTCGCGCTGACGATCCAGGCGTTCGCCGTCAAGCCCTACCGGATCCCCTCGGGGTCGATGGAGCCGACGCTCAAGCCCGGGACAGCGGATCATCGTCAACCGCTTCTCGCACCGCCTCGGCGCCGACCCGAAGCTCGGCGACGTCACGGTCTTCTACCCGCCGCACGGCGCCGACACGAGCGACTGCGGCCGCGCGGGCGAGGGCCCGTTCTACGACGGCGGCGCGGCGACGCGGCGCTCGTGCTCGCAGCCGACCCGCACGCGCTCGCAGCAGACCTTCGTCAAGCGCGTGGTCGGGATGCCCGGCGACACGATCGCGGTCGTCGACGGCCATGTGGTCCGCAACGGCCGGCGGACGAGCGAGCCGTTCGCCTCCTCTTGCTCGGACGCCAACTGCAACTTGAACCCGATCACGATCGGCGCCGGCGAGTACTTCCTGATGGGCGACAACCGCGGCAACTCCGACGACAGCCGCTTCTGGGGCCCGGTGCCGCGCGACTGGATCGTCGGCAAGGCCGTCGCCTCCTACTGGCCGCCGAAGGCCGCGGGCTCGCTTTAGGGGATCCCCTGATGCGCCCTGGCGCCATGGCCGAGACCATGGCGCCATGCTGATCACGGACCTCCCCTCCTTCGACGTCGAGTCCCTCCGCGCCCGCCTCCACGGCGAGGTCTTCGGTCCTGATGACGCCGGCTGGGACGAGGCCCGCCGTGCCTGGAACCTGGCCGTCGATCAGCGCCCGGCCGCGGTCGCGTTCCCGCTCACGGACGCCGACGTCGTCGAGGTCGTGAACTTCGCCCGCGAGGAGGGCCTGCGCGTCGCGCCGCAGACCACCGGCCACGGGGCGTCCGCGATCCGCAGCCTCGAGCGCACGATCCTCGTCTCCACCCGGCACATGCGCGGCGTCCGGATCGACCCGAAGGCCCGCCGCGCCCGCGTGCGCGCCGGCGCGCTGTGGGCGGACGTGACCGCCCCCGCCTCGGCCTACGGGCTCGCGCCGCTGGCCGGCTCCGCGCACGACGTCGGCGTCGTCGGCTACTCGCTCGGCGGTGGTCTGAGCTGGCTCGCGCGCAAGCACGGCTTCGCCTGCGACAGCGTGACCGCGATCGAGCTCGTGACCGCCGACGGCCGCCACGTCCGCACCGACGCCGAGAACGACCCGGCGCTGTTCGACGCCCTGCGCGGGGGCGGCGGGAACTTCGGCGTGGTGACCGCGATGGAGTTCAAGCTCTACCCCGTGGAGGAGCTCACCGGCGGCGCGCTGCTGTGGCCGCGCGAGCGCGCCGAGGAGATCTTCAACGCCTGGCGCGAGTGGACGCAGACCGTGCCGGACGAGGTGACCTCGCTGTGCCGGCTGCTGAACGTCCCGCCGCTGCCCGACGTCCCGGAGCCGCTGCGCGGCCGCAGCTTCGTCGTCGTCGAGGCCGCGATCCTGGGCGGCGGCCGAGCTGCTCGCCCCGCTGCGCGCGCTCGAGCCCGAGCTCGACATGGTCGCGCCGATCCCGCCCGCCGCCCTGATCGAGATCCACAACGATCCCAAGCAGCCGATGCCGGGCCTGAGCGATCACCGGGTCATCGACGACGCGTCGCCGCAGGCGATCGCCGCCTTGGTCGCCGCCGCCGGGCCGGAGCTCGTCGCGGTCGAGCTGCGCCACCTCGGCGGCCGGCTGCCGGTCAACGGCTTCTCGCTGTTCGCCATCGGCGTCCCGATGGACGCCGAGTCGGCGATGGCGATCGACGCCGCGCTGTCAGGACTGATGGCGGCGACCGCGCCGTTCGACGCCGGCCGCTCGCTGCTGAACTTCTCCGACAAGCCGACGCGCGCCGAGCGCCTCTTCGAGGGCCGGCGGCTGCGCGCACTGCGCGCCGTCAAGGCCCGGGTGGACGGCGGCGACGTGTTCACCGCCAACCACGCCCTGGACTAGGCGCGCACGACGGCACCGCCGCGCCGCGGATCGCCGCCGCCGCTGAACGCGCGCGTCTCGTGGTGGCGCTCGACCGCCTGGCAGCCGCCGAAGAACAGGTTGCGCTCGCGGAACCACGCGACCTTGCGGCCCGCGGCCCGCAGCGTGGCGTCGTCGATCCCCGGCTCGGCGTAGACGAGCCCGTCCTCGAAGTGCAGCCGCGGCGCGTCGACCGCGGCCTGCGCCTCCATCCCGTGGTCGATCGCGTTGACGATCACCTGCAGGATCGCCGAGCGGATGCGGTTCGAGCCCGCGCTGCCGAGGACGAGCTCGGGCGTGCCCTCGTCGAGCACGACCGTCGGGGCCATCATCGACGGCAGCCGGCGGCCGGGCGGGTGCATGAACCAGCCCGCGGGCGAGAGGTCCTGCTCGCCCATCATGTTGTTGACGTGGAAGCCCGTGCCGGGGACGACGATCCCCGAGCCCTCGCCGTTGGTCGTCGTCACCGCGCAGGCCCAGCCGTCGGCGTCGAGCACGCTCACGTGCGTCGTCGACCCGAGCCGCGAGGCCATGAACGTCTCGAGGAACCCGGGCGCCGCGAGCTGCTCGAGGAAGGCCGGCGTGCGCTCGGCCTGGGCGGCCTCCATCGCGGCCACGATCTCGGCCGCGCCCGGAGGGCCTGCACCGCGCTCGAGCAGCGCCAGCGCGTAGGCGATCAGCACGCCGCCCGCACTCGGCGGCGGGTTGGTCAGCACCTCGCGGCCGTGGTAGCGGACGCGCACCGGCTCGCGCGGGACCGTGGCGTACGCCGCCAGGTCGGCGCGGCCGAGCGTGCCGCCGCGCTCGAGCACCCAGTCCGACACCGCGGCGCCGATGTCCCCGCTGTAGAACGGCGCCGCGCCGTCGCGCGCGAGGCGCTCGATCGCGTCGGCGAGGTCGGGATCGCGGATCACGTCGCCCGCGCGCGGGGTCCGGCCCTCGATGCAGAAGCGCGCGCGTGACTCCTCGGTCGAGAACGCGATCGGCCCGAGCAGGTCCCACAGCAGCGCCTGCGTGTGGTTGACCTCGATGCCGTCGCGGGCGTAGGCGATCGCCGGCGCGGCCAGCTCGGTCAGCGGCACGCTGCCGAAGCGCGCGGCCGCTTCGGCCACCCCGGCGGGCATCCCGTAGACGCCGCACGAGGAGGCGCCGATGTGGAAGATCTGGACGGCGTCGCCGAAGTCGATCACGACCGCGTCCAGCGGCGAGCGCTCGCCCTCGCCCGGCGCGGCGACCATGAAGTCGAGCAGCACCGGCTCGCCGCCCGGCTCGGACACGAGCATGTAGCCGCCGGCCCCCAGGCCGGTCAGCAGCGGCTCGGTCATGAACGAGGTCATCAGCGCCGCCAGCGCGGCGTCGACGGCGTTCCCTCCGGCGCGCAGGACCTCGGCGCCGGAGCGAGCGGTCAGGGGGTGGCCGGCCGCGACGACGCCGCGTTCGGCCACCCCGACCGACCTCCCAACCTAAAAGCGCGGCATGAACTCGGGCACGTCGACGTCCGCGACGCGGGCCCGCTGCTGGGAGGCGGGATTGCGCATCACGCGCGGCTCGCCGATCGGCTCGCGCAGCGGCGTGCGCGTCGGCTTGGCCGACTCGTAGCCCGTGGCCACGACCGTCACCCAGACTTCGTCCTCGAGCTTCTCGTCGACCATCGCCCCGAAGATGATGTTGGCGTCCGGGTGCGCGGTCTCCTGCACGGCGCGCGCGGCCTCGTTGACCTCCCACAGCGAGAGGTCGCGGCCGCCCGTGATCGACAGCAGGATCGACTTCGCGCCCTCGAGCGTCGTCTCCAGCAGCGGCGAGGAGACCGCCTGCGCGGCCGCGTCGACGGCGCGCCTCTCGCCCTGGCCCATGCCGATGCCGAGCAGCGCGTTGCCGGCTTCGGCCATGATCGTGCGCACGTCGGCGAAGTCGAGGTTGATCAGGCCCGGGAGCGTGATCAGGTCCGAGATGCCCTGGACGCCCTGGCGCAGCACGTCGTCGGCGACGCGGAAGGCCTCGACCATCGAGGTCTGCTTGTCGAGCACCGACAGCAGCTTGTTGTTGGGCACGACGATCAGCGTGTCGACCTCTTCGGCCAGCGCCTTGATGCCGGCCTCCGCGGCCTGCAGCCGGCGCGTGCCCTCGAAGCCGAACGGCTTGGTGATGATGCCGACGGTCAGCGCGCCGAGCTCGCGCGCCACGCGCGCCACCACCGGCGCCGCGCCGGTGCCCGTGCCGCCGCCCTCGCCGGCGGTGATGAAGACCATGTCCGAGCCCTTGAGCAGGGACTTGATGCGGTCGAAGTCCTCCATCGCCGCCGCGCGGCCGCGATCCGGATCGGAGCCCGAGCCCAGCCCGCGCGTGATGTCCGCGCCGATCTGCAGCGTCACGTGCGCGGACGACTGCTGCAGCGACTGCGCGTCCGTGTTGAGCGCGACGAACTCGACGCCGCCGACCTCGGCCTCGATCATGCGGTTGACGGCGTTGACGCCGCCGCCGCCGACGCCGACCACGCGCAACTGCGGCGTGCCGACGCCGGGCTCTGAGACCGAGCCCCACTGGTAGTCCGCCGCCGACGGCGGCGGGACCTCGCGCTCGTCGACCGGGGCCATCATGTCGCCGGGGATCTCGCTCGAGAACGCGTGCCGCAGCCGCTCCTGCGGCGTCGGCGTCGCCCGCTCCGGCGCCGGCGGCTCGCCCGCGCGCTGAGACTCGGGCAGGCCCTCGGTCTCCGTCTTGCGGAACAGGTTGGCCAACGGGCCTTCCCGCATGCTCGCCCGCTTGCCGCTACCCATTCGAGAGCACCTCCTTCGCCAGCCGGCGATACGAGTCGGCCGCCTGCCCTTTGGGGTCGTACTTCAGGACGGACATCCCCTTCACGGGTGCTTCCGCGAAGCGGACGGTCTTCTTGATGCGCGCCCCGAACACCCGGTCCCCGAAGTTCTCCTCGAGGATCTCGATCGCTTCCTTGGCATGCAGCGTCCGGGTGTCGACCATCGTCGGCAGGATGCCCATGATGTCGACGTCCGGATTGAGGTTCTCGCGGATCATGGAAAGCGTGTTCTGGAGCTGGAGGAGCCCGCGCATCGAGAGATACTCGCACTGCACGGGGACGATCACCTTGTCGGCCGCGGTCAGCGCGTTCACCGTCAAGAGTCCCAGAGACGGCGGCGTATCGATGCACATGAAGTCGTAATCACCGTGAATGGGCTTCAAGGCCTTGTCCAGCGAGCGCTCGCGGCCGATCTTCATCGACATCGCGATCTCCGCCCCGGCGAGGTCGATCGAGGCCACCGCCACGTCGACCTCACAGTGCCGGATCACGTTCGTGATCGGCATGTCGTGCACGAGCACGTCGAACATCGACTCGTCGAGCGTCTCCGGGTCGATGCCCTGCGACATCGTCAGGTTGCCCTGCGGGTCCATGTCGATGCACAGGACCCGGTGACCTTCCTCCGCGAAGGCGGCGGCGAGGTTGAGGGTCGTCGTGGTCTTGGCCACGCCGCCCTTCTGGTTGGCAAAGGCGATCACCTTGGCCACGGCACGCTCCGTTCGCAGTCGCAGGAACCCATCGGCCCCCTCGTTCGCGCCGCGCGCCGGGAATCCTTTACGCGGTGGCGACGGCCACCGACGCAGAAGGCCGCTCGGACACGTGGCCCGCGACGACCTCGACGCGATCGGTGAAGTACCGGCGGCCGGCGATCAGCACGACGAGCGCGACCACGACCGCGGCGGCGCCGACGAAGAACGGCGCGTCGGGCGCGACCCATTCGGCGAGCTTGCCCGCCAGCCACGGCGCGACCGCGCCGCCGGCGAAGCGCACGAACGAGTAGGCGGAGGAGGCGATCGGGCGCTCGACGGGACGCCGAGACGGTTCGGTAGAACGGAGCGCGACCAGGCCGGTGATCAGCAACCCGCGGTGGCGCAGCGCCCGCAGCGGCTCGCTCAGGCCGACCTTGCGCTCGGGCTTGGGGATCTCCTCGAGCAGCACGAGGATCGCGACGAAGGCGATCGCCATCAGCGCCGCGGTGCCGAAGAACGGGCCGCGCCAGGAGATGCCGCCGAGGAAGCCGCCGAGCAGCGGCCCGGAGGCGATGCCGAGGCCGAGCGCGGCCTCAGTAGAGGATGATCGCGCCGGAGACGCCGCCGGTGGCGGAGCCGATGATGACGCTCAGCGCGGTGGCGATGAAGAGCGCGTTGCCGAGCCCCCAGCCGGCGCGGAAGCCGACGATCTCGCCGATCGTGCTCGACGCGCCGGCGAGCGCGCTGAAGACGATCACGAGGACGAGGCCGCCGAGCAGCGTCTTGCGCGGGCCGATCCGGCTCGAGACGAAGCCGGTGACGAGCATCGAGACGCCGGTGATGGCGAAGTAGCTCGTGAACAGCAGCGAGACCTGGCTCGGCGTCGCGTTGAGGTCCTCGGCCAGCACGGGCAGGATCGGGTCGACGAGGCCGATGCCCATGAAGGCGATCACGCACGCGAAGGCGACGGCCCAGACGGCCTTGGGTTGTTCACGGAGGTTCATTTGTCGTCCTGGTCAATTGATCGAGCAGTGGCAGCGCGGCGGCGAGCGTCGCGCGCTCGTCGGCGGTGAAGGAGGAGAGCCGCTGGTCGAGCAGCGCGGCGCGCGCGGCGCGCATCTCGGCGAGCCGCGCGCGTCCCTCGCCGGTCAGGTGCACGCGCACGGCGCGCGCATCCTCGGCGTCGGGCCGGCGCTGCACGAGGCCGTCGCGCTCGAGCCGGCCGACCAGCGTCGTGATCGTCGGCTGGGCCACGGCCTCGGCCTCGGCCAGCTCGGTGATGCGACGTGGCCCGGTGTCGCGCAGGATGGCCAGGACCGACGTCGCGGTACGGCTCAACTCGCGCTTCCCGCGCCGCCCGAGCGTGCGCCAGAGTGCGGCCAGGCGGGCGTCGAGTTCCTCGGCGAGGCTTTCCATAGCCTCGCAATATAGCGTGGCTATGTTCCGCGGCAGGCGGCGGGGAGCTGCACGACCTTGCGCGGGTCCGGCACGAGCATCTCGCCCGGGAACTGCTCGACGCGGCAGAAGGCGTAGGAGAAGTCGTCGTAGTCGAGCACGGCGCGGAACGGGTAGCCGATCGAGCCCGCCGCGTTCGTCTCGACCTTCGGGATGTCGCGCACGACCGTGTAACAGTCGAACACCCCGTCGTTGGCGCCCGCCGCCGGCTCGCAGGTCGTCGGGCCCTTGACCGACGACATCTCGCCCTTCGCGGCGCGCGCCTGCGCGTCGGCGGTGATCGCGGACTCGACGGTGCGCAACAGGTCGTCGCGGGCGGCGCTCACCTCGGTGGCCGAGGCGCCCGCCGCCGGCAGCAGCTGCGCGGCCGCCCCGGCGCGCGGCGTCTGCAGCCGGATGACGCGGGCGCGGTTGGCGGCCGCGTTGCGTGCCTGCTCGGCGCGCGCCTCGGCGGCACGCTGGTCCTTGCCCTCGTCGATGCGCGGGATCATCACCGCCAGCGCGGCGCCGAGCAGCGACGGCGGCGAGGCCGAAACCGAGCGCGAGCTTGCGCCACGGCACGGGCGGGATCGCAACGTCACGCGGCGCCGTCCAGAGGTGCAACCAGGCGCCGAGGATCTCCAGGATCGAGGCTCTGCGCTGGTTTCTGGTGGCACCCGACATATATGCCCCGAGCATACATCTTCCCGAATGGACGGTCGAACGGCCCTTGCGCGCGGCGAGCGCGCGCCCGTATCCTCGCCTCTGTGAGTGATCCCGAGCGCATCCACGAGCACGAGCAGCCGAGAGCGCCGGAGCACCAGCCCGAGCCGGCCGAGGATCCCGCCGGCCCACTGCGCGCGTTCGTCTCGGACGTCGGCAATCAGGCCTTCGGCGGCGCGATCGCGCGCTCGCAGGGCGCGGGCATCATGCCCAGCGGCGAGGTCCATCCCAGCGTCCAGTCGACGATCGACTCCACGCGCGGCGCCGGCCAGGCGCTCGATTCGGGCGTGTCCGACCGCCTCTCACCCACGCTCGGCGACCTCTCGGATGTCCGCGTGCATACCGACCAGACCGCGCACGACCTCAATCATTCCGTCGCCGCGCGAGCGTTCGCGACCGGCACCGACGTCTACTTCGCCAACGACCAGTACAAACCGAACACGTCGGACGGCGACCGCCTGATCGCGCACGAGCTCGCGCACGTCGTCCAGCAGCGCGGGGCATCCACGAGCGGCCCGCTGACCGTCTCCAACCCGGGCGACGCGATGGAGACCGAGGCGGACTCGATCGCGGACTCGCTGTAAGTGGCGGAGATCTCCTTCGGCTTCATCGATCGCCGCGTGATGGCGGCGGTCGAGCGCGTCGCGGGCTCGGACCCCGACCCCGGCGACCCGTTCCGCGGGCTCTACATCTCCGACGAGGTCGCGCTGCGGCTGACGCAGGGCGACAGCGTCTCGGACGCCGACGAGCGGCTCCAGCAGGTCGTGCAGGCGCTCGGCCTCGACCTGCTCGAGGCCGCGGTGCTGGCGGTCTGCGCCGCGACCGAGCTCAACCCGCGCTACGGGCGCCTGTACGCGTACCTGCAGGACGACGTCACGCGCAAGCTGCCGAGCCCGCGGCTGGTCGGGCAACTGCTCGAGGGCGAAGGGCTCTCGCCCGCCGACGTCATGGGCGCCTTCGACGCCACCGGCCGGCTGCGCCGGCTCGGCGCCCTGAAGCTGCTCGGCGACGCGCAGACCCCGCTCGCCGAGCGCGCGGTCAAGATCGCCGACCGGCTGGCGGCGGTGCTGCTCGGCGGGCGCATGGACGAGTCCGCCCAGCCGATGCGGCTGCGGCTGGTCGAGCCGCCCGCGCACGACCCGGGCCGCGAAGCGGCGGTGGCGACCATGACCGCGCTGCTCGAGCGCCCCAGCCACCTGCCGGTCGTGCTCGCCGGCCCGGACGCCGATTCGCTGCTCTCGATCGCGCTCGGCCGCCCGCTGGTCGCCGTCCACGTGCGCGATCTCGGCGACCGCGAGGTGATGTCCGAGGCCGCGCTGATCGCCGCGCTCGAGAACCGGCCGGTGGTCTTCGAAGGGCTCGAGGACATCGAGCCCGGCGATCGCGCCCGGCTGTTGCGCGCGATCGAGCAGCGCCCCGAGCGGACCGTGATCGCCGCGCCGACGCGCACCGCCGCGCTCGCGCTCGGGCGAGCGCACGGTGCTGCTGGTCGAGGCCGCCTCGCCGAGCTTCGCCGAGCGCCGCCAGGCCTGGGCCGACCTCACCGGCACGTCCGAGACCGGCGACGTGGCCGCGAAGTTCCGGCTCTCGATGACCCAGATCGTCGAGGCCGCCGAGGTCGCGCGGCTGGCCTCGACCGCACGCGGCGAGGCGACGCCGACACCGGCCGACATGGACCTCGGCGCGCGCCAGGCCTCCTCCTCCCGCCTGGGCGAGCTGGCCGCCCGGCTCCCGCCCGGCTACCGCTGGGAGGACCTCGTCGTCCCCGAGCGCCAGCGCGAGCTGCTGCAGTCGATCAGCGCCTACCTGCGCCACCGCGACCGCGTGCTGTCGGACTGGGGCTACGAGAAGACCGTCGCCCGCACCCAGGGTCTGAAGGTCCTGTTCGCGGGCGAGTCCGGCACCGGCAAGACGATGGCGGCGCAGGTGCTGGCGGCCGGGCTCGGCCTGGAGATCTTCCGGGTGGACCTCGCGACGACGGTGTCGAAGTACATCGGCGAGACCGAGAAGAACCTCGACCGCATCTTCGGCGCCGCCGAGGGCTCGAACGCGATCCTGTTCTTCGACGAGGCCGACGCGCTGTTCGGCAAGCGCTCGGAGGTCGGCGACTCGCACGACCGCTACGCGAACATCGAGGTCGCCTACCTGCTGCAGAAGATGGAGGGCTACCCCGGCGCGGTCATCCTGGCCACCAACTTCCGCCGCAACATCGACGACGCGTTCGTGCGCCGGCTCGACTTCGTGATCGACTTCCCGTTCCCGGAGGCCGAGGACCGCCGGCGGATCTGGGACCGCGTGCTGCCCGAGGAGGCGCCGCGCGCCGACGACGTCGACCTCGACTTCCTGAGCGAGAAGTTCAAGCTCTCGGGCGGCGCGATCCGCAACTGCTCGCTGGCCGCCGCCTTCCAGGCCGCCGACGACGACGGCCCGATCTCGATGCGCCACCTCGTGCGCGCCGTCGCCCAGGAGTACGGCAAGCAGGGCCGGCTGACGCTCGAGGCCGACTTCGAGCGCTTCCACGACGTGATCCGCGTCGGCGCGCGGACCGGCTAGGGAATACCGCGCGCTGCGGCGCGTCGTCATGCCGTGTGGTGCTACGGCTCCATGAGGAACAGGCGCGTGAGCTCGACGAGGTTGTTGTCGAGGTCGGCCTCGCTGAGGTCCAGGCCGGCGCGCTCGCGCAGCTCGGCGCGGATCGCCGCGCGGTCGCGCGTGCCGTCGAGCAGCGTGATCAGCAGCCGCGCGGCGGGCTCCTCCATGCGCACGGTGGTGTAGACGAGCGACGTGATGTCGGGCCCGCGGGCCGCCTGCCAGCGCGCGAGCGACGAGACCCGCGGGCGCTCGCCGGGCTCGCTCGCGATCCCCAGCGGCCCGCCGTGCGGGATCAGGCGCTCGCGGCGGAAGCCGTCCAGCAGCGCCTCGCCCAGCGCGGCGGGATCGGCGCCGAGGCGCTCCTGCAGCTCGGCGAAGGACAGCGTCCGCGGGCGGCGCTCGTCGAGCACGGCGAAGACGTCGGAGACCAGGCCGACCTCGAGCGGCTCGGCCGACGGGCGCACGGCCCAGTGCAGCCGCGCGGTGCGCTCGGGCGCCGGATCGACGTCGGCCGGCTTGTCGGCGTGGCCGAACAGGCTCTGGCGGAAGTGGCGCCGGTCATCAGGTCGCTGAGGTTCTCGAACGCGATCCGGTCGCCGCCGGCGAGCTGCCAGAGCTCGGGCACGACGCCTTCGGGCAGCATCTCCGGTGCGCAGGCCGTAGAGGTCGGCCTCGCCGACGTAGCCGAGGCCGTGGCGACCGGCGTGCGCGGCGAAGTCGGCGAACCACAGCGGGTGCCAGAACTCGCCGAGGTCGTCGTGCACGAGCCGGTACAGCGGGCCGTCGGCGAGCGCCGGGACCTCGCGCTCGAGCAGCGCGCCGTAGGGGTCGGCGGTCGTCACGCGATGCTGCTTGAGGAACTTGTAGAGCTCCTGCGCCTTCTCGGCGACGGCCAGCTCGCCGTCGGCGTCGCGGGCGTGCCAGTGGCCGACGTCGCGCAGCATCCGCCGGAAGTAGCCGCCGGGGTGGGCGTTGAAGGAGACGTAGGCGATCCCGGCGGGCGCGAGCGCGTCGTGGATCGTGGCCAGCAGCGCGTCGCGCGCGTCCTCCGGAACCCAGCTGTAGACGCCGTGGGCGACGATGTAGTCGAACTCGCCCAGGCGCGCCGCCGGTCAGCGCACGCACATCGGCCTGGCGGAAGGCGACGTTGCCCAGCCCGATCTCGCTCGACCGCCGCGCTCGCCTCGGCGATCGCCGAGGCGGCGAGGTCGACGCCGAGCGCACGGATCCCCGGCGTCGCCGCAGCCATCGCCAGCAGGTTGCCGCCGGCGCCGCAGCCGATCTCGAGCACGCGCGCGGAGAACGGGTCGGGCGGCGTCAGGCCGTGCAGGATCGCGACGGTCGCGAGCCGCTCCGGATGCGTCTGCGCATACGGATAATTGGAGTATCGGACGGCGTCGTAGACGAACTCGGGCATGCCGTCTGCATTTTTCACACCATCGAACGCTCATGCGGTTAGGGTCGGCCAGTGCTGATCGTCGAAGTCCCGCTCAACACGATGCTCGCGGACCTCGACGAGACACTCCGCGGCCTGTTGCGCTCGCAGCTCGAACGGCACGGCTTCGAAGGCGTCGACATCGCGTTCGACGCCCCCGCGCGCGACTGGTCGGGCCAGTTCTCCAAGCCGACGGTCAACCTGTTCCTGTACGACCTGCGCGAGTCCGAGACGCAGCGCACCAGCGAATGGTCGCGGGTCAAGCGCGACGGGCGCACGTTCGAGGGCCGCCCGCCGATGGTCATGGAGTGCTCCTACGCGGTCACGGCGTGGACCCAGGCCGTCGAGGACGAGCACCGCCTGCTCTCGCAGGTGCTGGCGATCTTCTACGCGTTCCCCGAGCTGCCGCAGGATTCGCTCAACGGCCGCCTCGCCAACGGCTCCCAGGCGTGGCCGATCAAGGCCCGCGTCGGGCAGCACAAGGGCGAGAAGTCGGACTTCTGGAGCGCGGTCGGCGGCCAGTACAAGGTCTCGCTCGACTACGTCGTGCGGCTGTCGGTGGAGTCCGGGCGCGCGGCTCGAGCGCGGGCCCGAGGTCCGTACGCAGACCGTGCGCACCATGCTGTCCGACGGGCCCGCGCGAGCGGTCGTCGAGATGCACCGCAGCGTCGGTCGCGTCGCCAACACGAAGGGCGAGCCGCTGGCCAACGTCTGGGTCACGCTCCCCGACGTCGGCGCCTGGACCTCCAGCGCCGCCGACGGGCGCTTCCGCTTCGACCGCCTGCCGCCGGGCCGCCACCGGCTGCTGGCGCGGACCGCCGACGGCCACGAGGCCGACGCGCACCTCGAAGTTCCCGGCAGCGGCGCCGACCTGGTGGTCGGATGACCGAACGGGTAGAGCCGGATTGCCCGAATGGCTGCCTCGCAGCCCCTGGCCGCCGCGACGGCGGCACGGAAAGGTGGGGACATGGCGAATGAGCCGCGTCCCTGCGTCCTGCTCGGCAACCTCGGGCCGATCATGCGTCTCGGCATGACCCGCGTCCTGAGCGAGCAGGGCTGCCACGTGGTCGGTCAAGAAGACCGGCCCAGCGCCATCGTCGGGGCCGCGCACCGGCTGCGCCCCGACCTCGTGGTGCTCGATCTCGACAACGGATCCTCGCGCGAGCTGGCCCACCTCGTGCGTGGCGCCTCACCCGAGACCACCGTCGTGCTCTGGGCCCGGGAGGAGGACCTCATGGAGGTCCTCGAGCCGGCCTCGAGCGCATCCCGCTCCGCCGCCGCTCCGATCGTGGAGCGGCTCCGGAGTGAACTGAGCGGCCAGCACGTCCACAAGTGAAGGAGTGACATGCCCACGTACCTGACTCCCGGCGTCTACGTCGAGGAGGTCCCGTCCGCGAACAAGCCGATCGAGGGCGTGAGCACCTCGGTCGCCGCGTTCGTGGGCCTGGCGCCGGGCGGCCCGGTCAACACGCCGATGCGGATCTCGAACTGGACGCAGTTCGCCAAGATCTACGGCGATCCGAACGAGCCCGACAACGGACCGTTCATGGAGGGCGCGTACCTGGCCCACAGCGTCTACGGGTTCTTCCAGAACGGCGGCACGCTGTGCTGGATCGTGCGCGTCGGCGAGGACGGCAGGCTCGAACGGGTCGGGGCCCGTGGCGCGCGCCGCGCTGCCGGCGGCGTCCGACGCCGCGGTCGAGACCTACAGCGCCGTCGCGCTCGGCCCGGGCGAGGTCGAGGTCGAGATCGCCGAGGAGCCCTCCGCGGGCGACGGCGCCGACAAGACCTACACGGTGCGCGTGACGGCAGGCGCCGAGCAAGGAGGAGTTCACCGGCCTCTCGACCAAGAAGGGCCGCACGAACCTCGCCACGAAGGTCAACGCCCAGTCCAAGCTGATCAAGATCGAGGACACCGGCGCGTCGTTGCCCGAGGCCCAGCGCGCGCCGTCGACCGGCACGTTCAAGCTCTCGGCTCCGTCGATCGACCCCAGCAAGGTCAAGCCGACGCACTTCGAGGGCGACGTCGCCCGCCGCAAGGGCATGGGCGGCCTGGCCGCGGTCGACGAGATCACGATGGTCGTGATGCCGGACATCATGACCCTGGCCTCCGACGACGGCGACGACGTCCAGATCCGCGACCTCCAGGGCAAGATGATCGCCCACTGCGAGAACGCGGGCGACCGGATGGCGATCCTCGACTGCCCGCCGGACATGCTCCCGCAGGAGATCCTCGAGTGGCGGATGAACACCGCCGGCTACGACTCGAAGTTCGCGGCGCTCTACTACCCGTGGATCGAGGTCCAGGACCCGCTGACCAACCAGCCGATGATGGTCCCGCCGTCCGGCCACATGGCCGGGCTGTGGTGCCGCACGGACTCCACGCGCGGCGTCCACAAGGCGCCGGCCAACGAGGTCTGCATGGGCGCCAACGGGCTCGGCTTCCAGGTCACGCACGCCGAGCAGGGCGGCCTCAACAAGGTCGGGATCAACTGCATCCGCGCGTTCCCGGGCCGCGGCATCCGGGTGTGGGGCGCGCGCACGCTGTCGAGCGATCCCGAGTGGCGCTACATCAACGTCCGGAGGCTCTTCAACTTCGTCTCCGAGTCGATCATGGAGGGCACGCAGTGGAGCGTGTTCGAGCCCAACGACGAGAAGCTGTGGATCCAGCTTCGGATCGCGGCCTCGAACTTCCTCACCCGGGTCTGGAGCGACGGCGCGCTGTTCGGCTCCACGCCCGCCCAGGCGTTCTACGTCAAGTGCGACGCCGAGACCAACCCGCCCGAAGTGATCGAGGCCGGCCAGGTCATCTGCGAGATCGGGATCGCGCCGGTGAAGCCGGCCGAGTTCGTGATCTTCAGGTTGAGCCAGTTCAGCGGCGGCGAGGGTTCCGCCGTCACCGAGTAATCAGGTTCTTCGAGCAGAAAGGAAACGACCGGGATGCCGGCCAACGACAAGGAAGCACATGTCCCAATTTGGTTCACCTTGAAGATCGGCGGCGCCGAGGCCGCCGGGTTCTTCAAGGAGGCCACGGGCTTCGACTCCGAGAGCGAGGTCACCGAGATCAAGCGGTCGATGCCCAACGGCAAGACCGACGTGATCAAGGCGATGGGCAACACCAAGTGGGGCGACATCGAGCTCAAGCGCGGCGTCGACCAGGACAAGACGCTGTGGAACTGGCGCAAGATGATCGTGGACGGGCAGCTCAAGGAGGCCCGCAAGGACTGCACGGTGACGATGCTCGACTACATGGGCTCGCCCGTCGTCACGTACTCGATCATCAACGCGTGGCCGAAGAAGTACACGGGCGTCGGCCTCAAGGCCGACTCGAACGAAGTGGCCGTGGAGGGCATCACGCTCTGCCACGAGGGCTTCGAGATCAAGTAGGGACGTGAAGTCGGAGTACGCCTTCACCCTGCCGCGCGGGCTCGTCGACAGCGCCGGCACCGTGCACCGCGAGGGCACGATGCGGCTGGCGACGGCCCGCGACGAGATCGAGCCGCTGCGGTCGATCGAGGTCCGCCAGAACGAGGCGTACCTGTCGGTCCTGCTGCTCGCGCGCACGGTCACACGGATCGGGGAGTTCACGGACATCACCCCCGAACTGGTGGAGGGCCTGTACGCCGCCGACTTCGACCACCTCCAGCGCCTCTACGAGCGGATCAATTCCGACGGCCAGGCGGTGGGGGTGGTGGCGTGTCCGGTGTGCTCGGAAGAGTTCGAGGTGGACCTCACGGAAATAGAGGACGGGCGCCTGGGGGAATGATGCGGCCGTCCCCCGAGCAACTGCTCGGGGAGGCGGCCCGCCTCGCGTATCACCTCAAGTGGCCACTCGACACGATCCTGGATCTGGAGCACGCCGATCGCCGCCGGTTCCTGCGCGAAGCGGAGTCGCTGGCCGTCGCCTCAGGCGACTTCGAGTATGTGAACGAGGACTGAGCACGAATGGCCGACAAGACACCCGAACCCCAGCCCCGGCGCCCCGTGCGCATGGGGCTGCGTGTCGTAGCGCGCCACAGTGCGGGGCGCTACGGCGGGCGCGCGCTGGCGCGCGAGGTCGCGGAGTCTCACCGGCCCAAGCACCTGGACGCGGCGACGCGGCTCTCGCGCACGCCGGCGCCTCCTCCCCCTCCCGCTCCGCCTGCGGCCGCGGCGCCCTCGGTTGAGACGCCGGCGCCGGCGCCGGCGCCGCCCGCCCGCTCCGGCGAGCCAGCGGCCGGATTGGGCGCCGACGTGGATGAGCGACTTCGCCGCGGAGTGGATGTTCGGCGACCAGCAGGCCGCGTCGGCCGACCTGATGTCGATGTCCGAGGCCGCGAAGCTGCCCGAGACGGCGACCAAGGAGCAGAAGATCGCGCGCTTCCTGGCTCGCGGCGGGCTCGAGCGCTCCCGCGGAGCGCGCATCGTCGAGGGTGCCGGAACCGGCACCCCGATCCCCTCCGAGGAGCTCGGCGTGCCCGAACCGGGCCCGAAGAGGCTCGCGCGCGCGCCGCTGCCCGACACGTCGCCACCCGCGCCGGACACGAGCGCCGCAGGCCCTGCGGAGCCCGCCAGCCGGCTGACGAGCCGCGCCCCGTCCGTCTCGCGCGCCGCGAGTGAATCGCCGGCCACGGGCGAGGGCACCGCGTCGACGCCGGCGCAGCCGACGGACGCACGCACGCCGGCCGAAGGCTCCGCGTCGACGCCCGCGCAGCCGACGGTCGCACGCACGCCCGCCGAAGGCTCCGCGTCGACGCCCGCGCAGCCGACGGTCGCACGCACGCCCGCCGAAGGCCCCGCGTCGACGCCCGCGCAGCCGACGGTCGCACGCACGCCCGCCGAAGGCCCCGCGTCGACGCCCGCGCAGCCGACGGTCGCACGCACGCCCGCCGAAGGCCCCGCGTCGACGCCCGCGCAGCCGACGGTCGCGCGCACGCCCGCCGGAACGCCGGGCGCCGTCCCGCCGCCGGTGGGCTCGACGTCGGGTGCGGACGGCACCTCCGCGCCGGCGACCACGGGTCCGCCCGTCGCCGGCAGCGCCTCGACCGGAGGCCGGCCGGCTGTCGCGCGCACGCCCGCGGGAACCGGGCCCGGGGACCCCACTCCCGTAACGCCCGCGCGGTCCGAGCGCGCGGTCGCTCGCACGCCCGCCGACACCCCCGCGGCCCCGACCAGCCCGAGCGCCGCGCCGACCTCCGGCCCGACCGTCGCTCGCACACCCGCCGATATCCCCGCGGCTCCGACCAGCCCGAGCGCCGCGCCGACCCCCTCCGGCCCGACCGTCGCGCGCACACCAGCCGACACCCCTTCGGCCCCCGGTTCGACCGCCGCGCCGGCCCAGCCCACGTCGCCTCTTCCGGGCCGACCGTCGCGCGCAAAGCGGCCGACACCTCTTCGGCCCCGATCGACTCGGGCGCCGCGCCGGCCCAGAGCTCGCCGGCTCCCTCCGGCGCGACCGTCGCGCGCACCCCCGGCTCCACAACCGACTCGGGCGCCGCTGCGGCGCAGACCACGTCGCCACCCTCCGGCCCGACCGTCGCGCGCAGCACCAGCCGACAGTCCTCTCGGCCTCGCGCGGCTCGACCGCCCAGACCACGCTCGACGCCCTCCGGCCCGACCGTCGCGCGCACGCCCGGCGACAGTGCCGCGGCCCCGAGCGGCTCGACGGCGCGGACCACGTCGACGCCCTCCGGCCCGACCGTCGCGCGCACACCGGCCGATACGCCTTCGGCCCCGCCCGCCGAGACCACCTCGACGCCCTCCAGCCCGACCGTCGCGCGCACACCCGCCGAAACGACACCGCCGGTCCGCCCGACCGTCGCGCCTGCGGAGGCCGCGACGCCGCCGACCCGCTCGACGATCGCGCGCAAGCCGGCCGAGTCGACGGCCGCACCGCCCGCGAGCTCGTCCGAATCGACCGTTGCCCGGGCAGCGTCCGACTCGCCGGTCGAGCCGACGGTCGAGCGCCGTCCGGACGAACCCTATGAGCCGGAAGATCCCGGACCGGCGAACGAGACGGCCGCGGCAATGCCGGGCGCGGCGACCGTCGCGCGCACGCCGGCCGAGCCGGCGTCGCTCTCGTCGGCCGCGTCCAGTACGCCGATGGCCGACCCCTCGCCCTCGAACGCCTCGGCCGGCCACCCGCCTTCCCCCACGGCCCCGGCCGGTCCCGTTCGCGTCGCCCGCAAGGCGCACCGGTGGAGCCGCGACGGGCCGTCGTTCGACGTGTCGCGCGTGCGAGCGACCCGCCGATCATTCCGGTCGTCCCGGAGGAGCCGCCGGCCGTCGAGGCGGTATCCATGCCGGAAGCGCCGGCCCGGACCGTCGGACCGGGTGACGACGCGTCGACGCCCAAGCGCGGCCTGTTCCGGCGGATGCGCGACGCGTTCCGCGGCGACGACGAAGCGACGACCCCGCACCCGGAAACGTCCGACGAGTTGGTCGACGTCGATGAATCGACCACGCCCTCGCCCGACGCCACGGGTCCGATGGTGAGCCGCGTGGCTACGAGCGCTCCGGTCACGCCCCCCGCACCCGCCGGCAGCGCGTCGCGCGCCGTCGACTCGCCGGCTGCGGCCGGCCGCGCGGCGGTCGCTCGCAGCGCAGCGACGACCGCGCCGGCGGGGCCCCGCAGCGGCCCGGCAAGCGGCGCAACGGTGGGCCGCACCGCCGCACCGCCGAGGGGCGCAGCGCTCGCCCGCACCACTGCCGACCCGACGACCGCACCCGCCGGCGGTGCGCCCGCCAGCACGGTGACCGGCTCGCCGACCGCACCCGCCGGTGGCCCGACGACCGCCGGCAGTTCCTCCGCCGACGCGCCACCCGCGGCCGGGCCGACGATCGCCCGCACGGTCGCTGACTCGCCCGCCGAAGCGACGACCGAGGCGTCGCCCCGCACCGACACCGAACTGCCGTCCGGACCCACCCCCGGCCCGGCGAGCGCAAGCGTCGCCTCGGAGGGCTCGCCGGCCGCACCCACTCCCGGCCCAACGGTCGCCCGTACCGCGACCGGCTCGCCGGCCGCACCCACTCCCGGCCCGACGGTCGCCCGTACGGGGACCGGCTCGCCGACCGCACCGACCCCCGGCTCAAGGGCCGCCCGTGCCGCGACCGGCTCGCCGACCGCACCCACTCCCGGCCCGACCGCCGCCCCCGCGGACTCGCCGACCGCCGCCACGGCCGGCCCGGCGATCGCCCGCTCGCCGGCCGCGACCACTTCCGGCCCGACCGCCGCCTCCGCGGACTCGCCGGCCACCAGCGCGGCGCGCGGGACGATCGCTCGCGCCACCTCCGGCGACTCGTCGGCCGCACCCACCGCCGCCCCGCCCCGTGCCAGAACCGGCTCCCCCGACGCGCCGGCCACACCCGCAGCCGGTCCGGCGGTCGCTCGCGTCGCTTCGCCGCACACGCCCGTCGTCATCCCCGCTGATCGCACTTCGTACGGCACGACGAGCGAGCCTTCCACCCTCCCCGGCCAGGCGACCGTAAGCGCCGCGCCGCGGATCGGCGCCGCCGCCCGGGCGATCGCTCGCCGCACGGCCGCCCAGGCCGCCCCCGCGAGCGCCGAACAGCCGGCGCAGCGGCCGCACCTGACGCTCGTCACCCCCGAGCCCGCCGCCCAATCGCAGCTCGCACGCAGCGTCGCCGCGGAGCGGCTCGCGGCGCAGACCGGCGGTGCGCTCGAGCAGGGCGAGGGTGGGCTGAGCACCGTGCACTTCCCGGCGCCGTCCGAGGGCATCTCGACCTCCCACCAGCCCTACACGATCTCGCGCGAGCTGAGCGACCCCGTGCCACCGTCGGCGCCGCCGCAGGAATCCCCCGCGGCAACGCCGGCGAGCACGGAGCACCAGCCCGCGATGGACCCCGAGACGCTCTACGAGTACTTCCTCGACCGCTTCAAGCGCGACCTCCTGATCGAGCGCGAACAGCTCGGCCACCTGATCATCGACAACCCCTAGCGAGCGACGCATGACGATTGCAGCTGACCCCTTGCCGCCGGTCCACCACGCGAAGAACTTCGTGGTCGACCTCCAAGGCCTGAACGTGAAGCTCGGCTACTTCACCCAGATCACGGGCTTCTCGTCGCAGGTGGACGTGCTCGAGTACCCCGAGGGTGGACAGAACACGTTCGTGCACCGCCTCCCCTCGCGCACCAAGCAGGGGAATATCACGCTCAAACGCGGCGTCATCACCTCTGACAAGGCACTGGTCGACTGGTACCACAAGACGGTCGTCGAGGCGCAACCCGTGACGCTCGTGGTGACGCTGAATGACACCCAGGACAAGCCGATCAGGACCTGGAACTTCCGCAACGCCTACCCCGTCAAGTGGACCGGCGGCGACCTCAACGCCGGCGGGACGGAGTTCGTGACGGAGTCGCTCGAAGTCGCCCACACCGGCATGACGGTGCAGTGATGGCCGCGCCTCCCACCCCCGCCGCCAACTTCGTCAAGGCCAAGCTGCTGATCGACGGCGGCGCCACGCTCGACTGCTACTTCAACCCGACCGAGTACTCGCTCACGAAATCCAACGAGTGGAAGTACGAGAACGTCACCGGCACGAGCTTCACCGAGCCCGAGTTCACCGGCGGCCAGCCGCGCCAGATGGAGCTCAGCCTGCTCTTCGACCAGACGTTCCCGCCGTACACGATGACGGTTCGTGCGGCCACCGCCGCGCTGCTCGACGCGATGGAGGTGCCGTCCGGCCAGAGCGGCGGCACGCCGACGGCGGTCCCGCCGTTCGTCACCTTCCAGTGGGGACCGGTCCTGTTCAAGGGCGCGATGACGACCCTCAGCTGCGCGTACAAGCTCTTCCGCCCGGACGGGGAGCCGATCCGCGCGGACGTGAAGCTGACGCTCAAGCAGGCCGCCGCGACGGTGCCGGGCCAGAACCCGACCACGCGCGCGCGGTCCGGCTTCAGCATGCACACCGTCCGCGACGGCGACACGCTGCCCTCGATCTCCTACAAGGCCTACGGCGACGCGACGCGCTGGCGGCTGATCGCCGAGGCCAACGGCGTCGACAACCCGATGCACCTGCGCCGCGGCAGCTCGCTCTCGTTGCCGACGCTGGAGACATGACCTGATGCCCGCAGCCCAGGCAGAGAAGCACGTCTCCGGCATCGACGTCCTCGTCGCCGGCACCAAGCTGGACCCGAAGTGGCGCGACCTGACGCTCGAAGTCAAGGTCGTCGACAGCCTGACGCTGCCCGACATGGCGATGGTCCGGCTCTCCGATCCCAAGGGCGACGCCGTCGACAGCCACCCGCTGCAGCTCGGCAAGGACATCGAGATCAAGACGTCCGCGAAGGGCGCCAACGCGACCACCTCGATCTTCAAGGGCCAGATCGCCGCCGTCGAGCCGGAGTTCACGGCCAAGGGCTGCATCATCTCGATCCGCGCCTACGACAAGGCGCACAAGCTCAACCGCCAGCGCAAGACGCGCACGTTCCAGCAGATGTCGGCGTCGGACATGGTCAGGAAGATCGCGGGCGAGAACGGCCTTTCTCCCAAGATCAAATCGACGTCCGTCGTCCACGAGTTCTTCCAGCAGAGCAACGAGACCGACTGGGACTTCTGCTGGCGGCTCGCGCTGATGCACGACTACGAGATCGTCGTCGTCGACACCGCGCTCGAGTTCCGCCCGGCCAACGAGACCGCGGGCGCCGCGACCGCGCTCACCTGGCAGGACAACATGATCTCGTTCCGCCCGCGGATGTCCGGCGTCCAGCAGCCGAAGACCGTGAACATCCGCGCCTGGGATCCGAAGAACAAGCAGGCGGTGACGGGTAGCGCGTCCAGCCCGCAGACCAGCTCGCAGCCCGGCGTGCAGCGCTCGAAGGTGTCGAACGACCTGGGCGGCGGCACGACCGCGATCGCCGACCGCGTCGCGGCCAACAACGGAGAGGCCAACGCGCTCGCCAAGGCGACGCTCAGCCGCATGGCCGATGCGTTCTTCGAGGCCGACGGGGTCGCGTTCGGCGAGCCGGCGATCAAGGCCGGCTCCAAGGTCCAGATCAAGGGTGTCGGCACGCAGTTCAGCGGCACCTACACCGTCACGTCCTCGACGCACAGCTACCGCGGCACGACCGGCTACCAGACCACGTTCCAGATCTCCGGCCGCTCGAGCCGGACGCTGCTCGAGCTGATGCGCCCGCCGAAGGAGCGCGACTGGTCCGCGAACCTCGTGGTCGGCGTGGTGACCAACAACAACGACCCGGAGCAGATGGGTCGGGTGCGGGTGAAGTACCCGAGCCTGAGCGACAGCGAGGAGTCGGCCTGGGCGCGCGTGGCCACCCCGAGCGCGGGCAACATGCGCGGCCTGCTGATGCTGCCGCAGCCCAACGAGGAAGTGATCGTCGGCTTCGAGCACGGCGACGCGCGCCGGCCGATCGTCGTCGGCTCGCTCTTCAACGGCCGCGACAAGCCCGGCGCCGACCTCTTGCAGAACCGCGACGGCTCATTTGCCCTGCTCTCGAACGAGAAGATCCACCAGCACGCCAAGAAGGACATCGAGATCAAGTCCGACCAGAACATGGTCGTCGAGATCAAGCAGGACGAGAAGCACACCGTCAAGGGCAGCTACACGCACGAGACGACCGGCACGGGCAAGCTCAAGGCCCAGAGCTACACCGTCGAGGCCGGCACGAGCATGACCGTCAAGGGCGTCTCGGTGACGGTCGAGGCCTCCGCAGCATTGACCCTCAAAGGCGCCACGGTGGACATCCAGGGCTCCGGCCCGGTGAACATCAAGGGCGCGATCATCAACATTGGTTAGAGTCGCGACGTGACGGACATCATCGGATCCGGCCTCGCGTTCCCGCTCCAGGTGGACCGTCGCGGCGGCATCGCCCTGGCCCGCGAGGAGCAGGACATCGACCAGGCGATCCAGCTCATTCTCGGCACCGCGCCGGGCGAGCGCCCGATGCGGCCCGAGTTCGGCTGCGGGGTCCACGACTTCGTCTTCGACTCGATCGACGCCAACACCGTCGGGCGCATGGAAGAGGCGATCCGGACCGCGCTCGAGCGCTGGGAGCCGCGGATCGAGGTCCAGTCCGTCGGCTTCGACCTCTCGCAGGCCGGCAGCGGCCTGCTGACGATCGACATCACCTACAAGGTTCGCGCCACCAACACCGAGCGCAACCTCGTCCATCCGTTCTACGTCATACCGGCTGAGGAGATGGAGTGAGGCTCCCCGAGATCGAGCTCGACGACCGCCGCTTCCAGGATCTCGTCTCCGAAGCGCGCACCCGCATCGCGCGCTCGTGCCCCGAGTGGACCGAGCACAACGTGTCGGACCCCGGCATCACGCTGATCGAGCTGTTCGCGTGGATGACCGAGATGACGATCTACCGGCTCAACCGCGTGCCGGACAAGCTGCACGTGGCGCTGCTCGACCTGCTCGGCATCCGCCTCGACGGCCCGAGCGCGGCGACCACCAGCCTGCGCTTCCGGCTCGCCGACGCGCCCAGCCGAGCCGATCCTGATCGAGGGCGGCAACACCGAGGTCGGCACGCCGCGCACGGCCCACGACGAGTCGGTGATCTTCCAGGTCGACGAGGACTTCACGATCCCCGCGATGAGCCCGGCGGCGTACGTGCTGCAGCGCCACGGGCAGATCAAGGACGTCGGCACCGCCGACGGCGAGGCGCGCCCGCAGGGCTCTGACCAGCTCGCGTTCGGCACCCCGCCGCAGGTCGGCGACGCGCTCTACCTCGGCTTCGAGGAGCCGCTCGACCGGCTGATCGTGCAGATCGACGTCGACGCGTCGCAGGCGCGCGGCGCGGGCGTGAACCCCGAGGACCCGCCGCTGCGCTGGGAGGTCTCCCAGCCGGACGGCGAGTGGGCGCCCGCGACCGTGCTCGAGGACCTGACGGGCGGCTTCAACTACGGCTCAGGGACGGTCGAGCTCGAGCTGCCGCCGCGCTCGGTGGTCGCGCCGCTCGGCGGCCACCGGCTGCACTGGCTGCGCTGCCGGATCGCCGAGACGAGCGTCTCCGGCCGCGACGGCGCGAGCTACTCGCACGCGCCCGAGATCTACTCGATCTCCGCCACCCCGATGGGCGCGCGGCTGCCGGCCACGCACGCGGCGCGCATCGAGCGCGAGACCATCGGCGTCTCCGACGGCACGCCCGGCCAGATCCTCCCGCTGCGCAACCAGCCGGTGCTCAAGCTCGGCACGGGCGAGACGCTCGAGGTCCAGGACCCGGAGTCGGGCGACTGGGCGCGCTGGGAATCGCGCCCGGACTTCGTCGGCTCGACCGAGTTCGACCGCCACTTCGTGCTCGACCTCGTGTCGGGCGAGGTCGAGTTCGGCCCGGCGATCCGCGAGACGCACGGCGGCTGGACGCAGTACGGCGCCGTGCCGCCGAAGGGCGCGGTGCTGCGCTTCACGCGCTACCGGCACGGCGGCGGCCGCGACGGCAACGTCACCGCGGGCACGCTGAGCGTGCTCAAGAGCACGATCGCCGGCATCGACACGGTGATGAACCCGGACCCGGCGACCGGCGGCGTCGACGCCGAGATCATCACCCACGCGCGCCAGCGCGCGTCGATGGAGATCCGCTCGCGCTACCGCGCGGTCACCGCCGAGGACTTCGAGTTCCTGGCCGGCGAGGCGAGCCCGCGCGTCGCGCGCGCGGTCTGCATCCCGCCGCGCGACGGCGGCCCGGTGCCGCTGCACCTGATCCCGCGCATCTACCCCGCCGACCGCCGGCTGGACTTCGCCGAGCTGATGCCGGAGGAGGAGCTGCTGACCGAGGTCGCGGAGTACCTCGACGAGCGGCGCCTGATCGGCACCACGGTCGAGCTCAAGCCGTGCCGCTACCGCGGCCTGAGCGTCGTCGTGAACCTGCAGGCGCGCCCGCTGGCGGACACCGCGCGCGTCGAGGAGGACGTCGCGCACGCGCTCTACACGTATCTCAACCCGCTCGTCGGCGGCAACCCGACCGGCCCCGGCGCGGGCTGGCCGTTCGGCCGCGCCCTGAACCAGGGCGAGCTCTACGGCGTCGTGCACGCCGTCGACGGCGTCGAGTTCGTGCGCATCCTGCGCCTGTACGAGACCAACCTCGAGACCGGCGAGCAGTCGGCGAAGCCGGCCGGGACGCACATCGTGCTCGAGCCCGACGAGCTGATGGCGTCCGGCCTGCACATCGTCAAGGCCACGCATCGCGAGGACTAGGTGCCGGAGCAGTACAAGCCGAACGGCGACGGCACCAACGGCGCCGGGCGCAATGGCCCGGGCTCCGGCAACGGCGCGGTCGAGAACGGCCACAAGACGTTCGCCGGCACCGGCTTCGGCACGCTCATGGTGCAGATGGCGTCCGGGCCCAAGGAGACGCCGCCGGTGGCCTCGACGCGCGCGTACCTGCGCAACGGGTTGCCCGCGCTCTACCAGGACGGCGACTTCGGCATGCGCTTCGTGGGCGCGCTCGAGGAGCTCCTGGACCCGATCGTCGCCGTCCTCGACGGGCTGCCCTACCACTTCGACCCCAATCACGCCCCGCCGGACATCCTCAACCTGATCGCGGCCTGGCTCGGCGTCGACCTCGACGAGACCCAGGACATCCGCCACCAGCGTGAGATGGTCCTGCGGGCCGCCGAGCTCGGCCGCCGCCGCGGCACGGTGAAGGGCCTCGAGCTGGCGCTGCAGCTGCACTTCCCCGAGGTGCCGATGCGCGTCGAGGACAACGGCGGCGTGATCTGGCACGGGCATCCCGGGCCCGGCCTCGAAGCCTTCCTCGAGCTTCGTCGTCTACTGCGACGTCCCCGTCGAGGAACCGGTGCAGGCGGCGATCGCCCGCTGCATCGAGCAGTACAAGCCGGTTCACAGCACGTATCGGCTGCGCGTGAAGGCAGCGAAGCGGAAGGTCGAGTCATGAGGACGTGTCAGAGCTGCGGCAAGGAGAACCCGGACGACCGGGACTTCTGCAGCTGCGGCGAGTATCTGCGCTGGGAGCCGACCGGCTTCGTCCAGGCCGTCACCCCGGAGATGGCCGAGGCGGCCCGGCAGGCCGCGCCACCGCCCCGCCCGAGCCTCCGGCCGCGCCGCCCCCCCCGCCGCCCGCGCCGCCCGAGGCCGGCAACGGCCACCAGGCGCCGCCGCCCGCGCCTCCGCCGCCGACCGCGAACTCGCTGCCGGTGATCCAGCGCGCCCAGCCGCCGGAGCCGCCCGCCGAGCGGCCGCTGGCGCGGACGCTGGTGCGCGGCGCGGTGCCGGCGCCGGCACCGGCGAGCGACCCGGCGACGATCGTCCTGCGGCTGCCGGAGGGCGAGCCGGCCAAGGGCCAGGTGCTGCACCAGTCCGTCGAGCCCGGGCAGCGCGAGCGCGTGCTGGCGCTGGTGCGCAACCAGAGCGGGATCGTCGACAACTACGACCTGCGCATCGAGGGACTGCCGGGCGAGTGGTGGTCGATCCACCCCGGCACCGTCTACCTGGTGCCGTTCGGCTCGGGCGGGACGTACGAGCAGGAGGTCGAGATCCACCTGCACCCGCCGCGCTCGCCGGAGGCCGCAGCGCGGATGTGGGAGCTGCAGGTCGTCGCGGACTCCAAGGCCAATCGGCGCGGTCGCCGCGCAGGCGCCGCTGGCGCTGCACATCCAGCCCTACATCGAGACGGCCACGACGCTGCGCCCGCAGCGCCGCAAGGGCCGCCGCAAGGCGACCTACGACGTGACCGTGACCAACAAGGCCAACGCGCCCGTGCTGGTCGCGCTCGACGGCGAGGACCCGGACGGCGAGCTGCGCTTCGGCTTCAATCGCCCGCCGGTCGAGATCCCGGCGGGCGCGTCGGTGGCCTCGCAGATGCGGGTTCGCCCGCCCAAGCAGATCTGGATCGGGCGCGGGCAGGAGCGCCGGCTCGAGGTCAAGACGATCACCGGTGACGAGGCTGCCGAGCGCGCCGCGGACGAGCCCGTGGGCGCCGACGTGCTGAGCCAGCAGGGGCCGCCGCCGAAGAAGAAGTGGTACCGGCGCCGTCCGCCGCAGGTGCCGGGGATGCATCCGCCGCGCGTGTTCAAGCCGCAGCTCTACCCGCCCGACGTCAACATGGGCCCGGGCGGGCTGAACGTGCGGATGCCGCAGTTCACGCGCGCCGCAGGTGCAGGGGCCGCAGATGGGCCAGCTCAACGCCGGCCAGATGGGCAAGCAGATGCTCTCCGGCCGCGGCGCGTCGAGCGCGCCCGCCGGGCCGCTGCTGCCGACCCAGGGGACGTTCGCGCAGAAGCCGTGGCTGCCGTGGTGGCTGATCCCGGTGATCCTGCTGCTGGCGCTGCTGGCGTTCCTGCTCTTCCGCAGCCTGCCGCAGGAGGTGCTCGTCCCGAAGGTGGTCGGCGAGGCGTCGGCGTTCAAGGCCGAGGAGAAGCTGACCAAGGCCGAGCTCAAGCTCGATCCCAACCAGAAGGAGAAGGTCGACGACAAGGTCGCGGGCGGGACCGTGATCGGGCAGACGCCCGAAGAGGGCGCGAAGGCCGAGAAGGGCCAGCCGGTGACGATCCTGATCGCCGTCGGCTCGGGCAAGGTCAACGTCCCCAACATCGTCGGGATGACCGCCGAGGAGGCCGAGAAGGCGCTGCGCGAGAAGAACCTCACGCTCGGCCAGGCCTCGCCCCAGCCGGTCGACCCCAAGGGCAAGATCGTCTCCCAGATCCCGGCCGCCGAGGAGGTCGTCAAGGGCGGCACGCCGGTCGACATCTTCTATCCCGATCCGGCCGACGCCGCGAACAAGAAGAAGGCCGCGGAGAAGAAGAAGGAGCAGGAAAAGGAGGGCGGCGCGGGCGCCGGAGCCGCGGGGGCCGGCGGCGAGAAGGCCGCGGACATCGTCGTGCCGGCGATCGGCAAGGACGACACGCTCGACGCCTACGCCAAGAAGCTCGGCGACCTCGGCATCGTCCCCGTGGTCGTCAAGCAGTTCAACGACGCCAAGCAGGGAACGCCGTTCGCGACCGATCCGCCCGGCGGCACCAAGGTGGCCAACGGCGCGAAGGTCAAGGTGCTGGTCTCGGCCGGCCAGCCGGAGGTCCTGTACACGAACGGCAAGAACATCCTGCGCCTCAACGGCGCCACCGGCGCCAAGCTCGACCCGGTGGCGACGAGCCCGGAGGACGAGCAGGACCCGACCTGGGCCGCCGACGGCGAGCACGTCGCCTACACCGCCGACGGGCGCGTGATGCTCAAGGACCTGACGAAGAAGAACTCGGCGGCGGTGCCGCTCACGCCGGCCGGCGACGAGTTCGCGAACCTCGCGTGGGCGCCGACCGCCGACGTGCAACCTGATCGCGATGAACGAGCGTGCCCAAGGACGGCGCCGACAGTGATCTCTGCCTGGCCAACGTCAAGGACGACGCGACCGACGTCAGCTGCCTCAAGGAGCCGTCGTTCGCGGTCATCCGCTCGCTGCACTGGGCCAAGGACGGGCGCTCGATCCTCGGCGTCGGCGTCAAGCTGCCGGAGGGCTCGGGCCAGTTCGGGATCGTGCGCTGGCGCGTCAAGAGCGACAAGCCGGCGTTCTCGCCCGACACGAAGGACTGGAACAAGGGCCGCTTCCTGACCGACATCGACACGCCGGGCAAGGGCGTGCTCGACGCCGAGGTCTCGCCCGACGGCAAGCGGCTCGCGCTGGTCTCCAACCAGGGCTCGGCGTCGTTCCAGCTGTGGCTCGCCGACGACCCGAAGGACTTCGCGATGTCCTCGCGCCAAGCGCGACGCCGGTGCGCACGTGCAAGGTCTCGTGGCGCGGCGACAGCAAGGAGGTGCTCGTCGTCCAGGGCGATGCCGAGTGCGGGGAGGACGTCGCCGTCGTCGCGCGGGTGGATGTCGGCTGACGTGCGCAACCCGAAGGAGCTGAACGCGTCGGGCGACGACCCGTCGTTCCAGCCGTTGACCGCTCGGAGGCTGAGCACGTGCTGTGCCCCAGCTGCCGCCGCCAGCTCGAGCGCGGAGCGAGCTTCTGCGGCAGCTGTGGCACGCCCCTGAACGGCGGCGCGGCGTCGCTGGAGCTCGTGCTGGCCGACGCGACGCGCGTCCCGGTCGTCGGTGAGCTGACGATCGGGCGGGCGCCGGGATCGACGCTGGTGCTGTCCGATCCTTCGGTCTCGCGCGTGCACGCGCGGATCTCGGCCGACGCCGTGCTCGAGGACGCCGGGCTCGAGCCACGGCACGTGGCTCGACGGCGTGCGCGTGACCGGGCCGTTGCCGCTGCGCGACGGCGCCAAGATCCGGCTCGGCGACGCCGAGCTGCGCGTCGAGCGCCGCCGCGAGGCGACCGAGGCCGCGCGCACGATCGTCGTGCACGCAGGGCGCGGTGCTCGCGCCGTCCCGCCGGCCGCGGGGACGCACTTCGGGATGAAGCCGTGCGTGCGCACGGGCTACGCGCTCAAGCGGCTCGACGCGTCGGAGGGGCGCAAGCGCTGGGTGCTGCGCGACCTGGCCAGCGGGACGTTCCTGCGGCTCTCCGACAACGACGCGGGCGTGTTCCAGATGCTCGACGGGACGCACTCGCTGGTCGAGCTGGTGGGGCTCTCCGAGCAGCACTACGGGCCGACCGGCCCGGCGCGGCTGGCGCGGCTGCTGACCGACCTCGGCGAGCGCGGGTTCCTCGAGGGCGTGGCCGGCGGGCAGCCGGTCGCGCGAGCCGCCGGCGAAGTGGTGGCGGCGGCTGGTGAAGCCGCGCGAGATGGTCTTCGGCGGGGTCGGGCGCGTGATCGAGCGCGTCTACCGGCACGGCGGCTGGGTGTGCTTCACGCGGCCGGTGCTGATCTTCCTGGCGGTGCTGATCGTCGCCGGGCTGGCGACGTTCATCGCGCTGATCGCGGGCCGCTACGGGACGCCGTTCGTGGTCGCGTCGAAGTTCGGCTGGGGCGGCCTGGTGTTCCTGCTCGGGCGCTTCGCGGTCGTGGCCGTGCACGAGCTCGCGCACGGGCTGACGATGGCGTCGTTCGGACGCCGGATCGAGCGCGCGGGGCTGAAGGCGATCTTCGTCTTCCCGTACGCGTTCGTGGACACGTCCGAGGCGTGGTTCGAGCCGCGCCGGCGGCGGATCTTCGTCTCGGCCGCGGGGCCGCTGTCGGACTTCGCGCTCGGCGCGGTGTTCGCGCTCTGTGCGCTGGGGCTGCCCGAGGGCGTGGTGCGCGACATCTTCTTCAACCTCGCGTTCGCGGCCTACGTCGGCGGGTTCTTCAACCTGAATCCGTTCATCGAGCGCGACGGCTACCACATGCTCGTCGACTTGCTGGACGAGCCCGGGCTGCGCCGGCGGGCCAAGGAGCAGCTCGAGCGCAGGCTGCGCGGGGGCGGCGCGTCGACGGACTCGCCGGTGCTCGCGCGCTATTCGCTGTGGGGCGTCGTCTGGCTGGTGGTCGCCGGGTGCTTCGCGGTCGCGGTGACGTTGCGCTTCAAGGACGCGTTCCTGGCGGAGCTCCCAGAGTCGGTCGTCTACGGCGTGATGGGGACGCTGTGGGCGGCGTTCTTCCTGCCGGTGGTGTTCGTGCTGGGCAAGCCGCTGTGGCAGCGGGTGCGGGGGCGGTAGGTGGCCGCGCTCCGAAGCCGACGTCGCCGCCCGGCTGCTCGAGCGGCTGCTCGCCGACCCGGCGTTCCGCGCACGCTTCCGCCGCGATCCGGCGGCGGCGTGCCGCGAGGCGGGGCTGGAGAGCCTCGCCGAGGAGATGTCGGCGGGCGTCGGCAAGGCGATGCACACGCTCGACATCCGCGAGTCCAAGTCGAGCCTGGCCGGCGTGATGATGGCCGCCGCCATGGAGGGCGTGGCGATCTACCAGTTCACCGAGAACGTGCTCCCGCATCTGGAGGAGATCCCGGGACAGATCGCCGACGTGCTCTCGCGCGTCGACCTGCCGGCGGTGCCGAACGTGCTCGACAAGCCGCTGCCCAAGAGCGCCGGCGCCGTGCCGGCGGCGGCGCCCAAGGACGATCCGCTCGGGGCCGAGGCGGGCGAGCCGGCGGCTGCCGCCGGCGGCGGTGGGGCGGCGGCTGCGCCTCCGCCTGCTGCCACGCCTCCGCCGGAGGCGCCGGCCGCGGACGACAAGCCGGCCGCGGCCGACGCGGCGGACAAGCCCGCGGAGGACAAGCCGGCGGCGACCGACGCCGCGGACAAGAAGCCGGAGAAGAGCGAGGCGCAGAAGGCCGCGGAGAAGATCGCCGAGGAGAACTCGCCGGAGGCCGAGCGCAAGCGCGCGCAGGACGAGACGGCGGCCGCGCTCGACGAGCGCGCCACCGGCCTGCCCGAGTCGTCGGACCTGCCGAAGGGCGACGCGACGCCGGCCACCCCGACGCCCGCACCCGAGGCCGCGCCGGCGTCGGACGGCGCCGCAGCACCGCCGGCGCCCGCGCCGCCGTCGGACGGCGCCGCAGCACCGCCTGCGCCCGCGCCGGCGCCGCCGCGCCGGAGGCGCCGCCGCGCCACGCCGCCGCCGCGCCGCGCCCGCGGCGGCTGCGCCGGCCGCGCCGCCGCCCGCGCCGGCGGCTCGCCGCCGCGGAGGCGCGCCGCGGCGCCGCCACCGCGCCCGCTCCCGCGGCGGGATCTGCGCCGGCCTCGCCGCCTGCTCCCACGGCCGAGACGCCGCCCGCGCCTTCGCCGGCCCCGCCCGCCAACGCGTTGCCCACCGAGGCGGCGCCCGGGCTCGAGTCGACGGAGCCGGTCGGGGCGAAAGCGAAGGCGGCGGCCGAGGCGGGGACCGCGCGCCGGCGCTCGCCTGCGGCCGTGGACGTCGAGCCCGCGCCGAAGCGGCGCGCGATCGACCCGTCGGAGTTCGGCGCCGAGGGCAAGGGCGGGGAGCCGTCGCCCGAGGCGCTGGCGCTGCTCAAGAACAAGAACGTCGTGCTCGACGACGTCGGCGTCAAGGACATCAAGGCCGGCCGCATCGACCCGCGCGTCGTCGCCGTGCTGACCAAGCTCAGCTCCGGAGCACAAGATCACCGTCTCCTGCATGTGCTCGGACCACTCGAAGTTCACCTCCGGCGGCTCGGTCTCCAACCACCACCTCGGCCGCGGCCTGGACATCGCCGCGATCGACGGCGAGATCGTCGGACCCGGCAGCCCGCTCGCGCGCGAGGTGGCCAGCGAGCTCTCGACGTTCGAACGCCGACTACCGGCCGAACGAGATCGGCTCGCCGTTCGCGATCGCCGGCCCCGGCTACTTCACCGACGCCGCGCACCAGAACCACCTCCACGTCGGCTTCAAGCAGGAGATCCCGCGCGACTGGAAGCCGCCCAAGGACGTCGCCGCCGACGGCGCCGAGCCTGCGGCGAGCCCCGCGGCCGCGCCGGCACCGGCGGCCGCGCCCGTGGCGGCCGCTCCGGCTGCCGCGCTCGCCGCCCCCGCACCGGCGCCCGCGGCTCCTGCGCCCGCGCCCGCCGTCGCCGCCGCGCGCTGCGGCCGAGCCTCCGCCCAAGGCCGCGAAGGGCTCGCAGGCGTTCCTGCAGGCGGTCACCGCCGAGGCCGCCGACGCCGACCGCAAGCGCGCCGCCGGCAACGAGTCGATGGGGTTCATGAAGGCCGTCGAAGCGCCGAAGGCGAGCGCCGCCGCCGCTCCCGCCGCACCGGCGGCCGCGGCCGCCGACCCCGCGGCGCTCGCGAGCGCCGCCGCCGCGGCGCCCGAGACCTACCCGGGCGACAACGCCTCCAAGGAGCAGATCGCGGCCTGGATGGCGGGCCTCGCGGAGAAGCGCGGGCTCCCGCCGGAGTTGCCGCTGATGGCCTCGCTGGTCGAGTCCGGGATGAAGAACCTCAACTTCGGCGACGCCGACTCGGTCGGGTTCTTCCAGATGCGCGTCGGGATCTGGAACCAGGGCGAGTACGCCGGCTACCCGGACAAGCCCGAGCTGCAGATGGAGTGGTTCCTCGACACCGCCGAGCAGGTCAAGAAGCAGCGGATCGCGGCGGGCAAGCCGATCGACGACCCGAGCAGCTTCGGCGAGTGGATCGCCGACGTCGAGCGCCCCGCCGAGCAGTTCCGCGGCCGCTACCAGCTGCGGCTCGACGAGGCGCGCGGCCTGCTCAAGAGCCGCCCGGCCGAGGCGCCCGCGCTCGCGGCCGCCGCCCAGCCCGCACCCGTGGCGGACGCCGCGGCGGCCGCCTCGCCGGGCGGTGGCGGCAGCAGCTCGCTCGGCGCGGCGGCGCTGTCCATCGCCCAGTCGCAGAAGGGCGTACGCGAGGTCGGGACGAACACGGGGCCGAAGGTCGACGAATACCTCCAAGCGGCGGGCGTCGCGCCGGGCAACCCGTGGTGCGCGTCGTTCATCGCATGGTCGTTGGAGAAGGCCGGGCACAAGATGCCGGGCGGCGGCTGGGCCGCCGTCGCGACCTGGGTGCGCAACGCAGAGCAGGGCAACAACGGCCTCAAGGTCGTGAGCGCCGACGAGGCGCGGCCCGGCGACATCGTCGCCTATGACTGGGGCGGCCAGAGCGATTTCGGCGCCGACGGCCACATCGGGTTCTTGGAGAGCACGGTCAAGGACGGGAAGTTCACCGCTCTGGAGGGCAACAACGCCGACAAGGTCAACGTCCTCCAGCGGCAGATGGGCGGCGCGAACATCAAGTTCATCCGCATCGAGGGCAACGCCCCGGCCGGCGCCGCTCCCGTCGAGGCCGCCCCGGCCGCGCCCGCCGCCGCGCCGGCGCCGTCGACGCCCGTCGACCCGAGCGACTTCGGCGCCGAGGGCAGCGGCGGCGAGCCGTCGGCGGAAGCGGCCGCGCTGCTCAAGAACAAGAACGTCGTGCTCGACGACGTCGGCGTCAAGGACATCAAGGACGGCCGCATCGACCCGCGCATCATCGCCGTGCTGACCAAGCTCAGCTCCGGAGCACAAGATCACCGTCTCCTGCATGTGCTCGGACCACTCCAAGTTCACCTCCGGCGGCTCGGTCTCCAACCACCACCTCGGCCGCGGCCTCGACATCGCCGCGATCGACGGCGAGATCGTCGGCCCCGGCAGCCCGCTCGCCCGCGAGGTCGCCAGCGAGCTCTCGACATTCGACGCCGACTACCGGCCGAACGAGATCGGCTCGCCGTTCGCGATCGCCGGCCCCGGCTACTTCACCGACGGCGCCCACCAGAACCACCTCCACGTCGGCTTCAAACAGGAGATCCCGTCCGACTGGAAGCCGCCCGCCGACGTGGCCGCGGGCGCTGCGGCGGCGGCCCCTGCGGCCGCGCCCGGCGCGCCGGCCGCGTTGGCGGCCGCGGCCACGCCCGGCGCGCCGGCGGCGGCGCCCGTCGAGCCGCCGAAGCGGGGCTCACAGGCGTTCATGCGCGCGGTCAGTGCCGAGGCCGCCGCGGCGGAGCGCAAGAAGTCCGGCAGCGCATCGCTGGGGTTCATGAAGGCGGTCGAGCCGCCGCCGGCCGGCGCCGCCGCCGCGACCCCCGCCGCCGCTCCCGCCGACGCCGGCGACGCCGGCGGCCCCCGCCGCCGACGCCGCGGCCGCCGCGGCCTCGGCCGCGCCCGACGCCTACCCCGGCGACAGCGCCTCGAAGGAGCAGATCGCCGCCTGGATGGCCGGGCAGGCGAAGAAGCGCGGGCTGCCGCCGCAGCTGCCGGTGATGGCCGGGCTCGTCGAGTCCGGCCTGAAGAACCTCAACTTCGGCGACGCCGACTCCGTCGGGTTCTTCCAGATGCGCGTCGGGATCTGGAACCAGGGTGCGTACGCCGGCTACCCGGACAAGCCCGAGCTGCAGATGAAGTGGTTCCTCGACCAGGCCGAGGCGGTCAAGCGCCAGCGGCTCGTGGCGGGCAAGCCGATCGACGACCCGAGCAGCTTCGGCGAGTGGATCGCCGACGTCGAACGCCCCGCCGAGCAGTTCCGCGGCCGCTACCAGCAGCGGCTCGAGGAGGCCAACGGTCTGCTGAAGTCCGCGGCCCCCGCGCAGCCCGCCGCGCCCGCCGCGCCGGCCGCCGATCCCGCCGCCGCGGCGGCGAGCGCCGCGGCCGTCGGGAACGCGAAGCTGCCGGCGGAGATCGCCGGGCCGGTGCAGGAGGCGATCACGAGCGGCCACCCGCCCGGGGCCAAGGCGCTGGCGGCGATCGAGGAGGCGTCGAAGTACCTCGGAACCGACTACAAGTGGGGCGGCTCGACGCCGCAGACCGGCTTCGACTGCTCCGGCCTGATGCAGTGGAGCTACGCGCAGTCCGGTGTCCAGATCCCGCGCGTCACCTACACCCAGATCGAGGCGCCCAACGGCACCGAGATCGCCGACAAGAAGGACCTGGCGCCCGGCGACCTCGTGTTCTTCTCGAACGCCGGCGACGTCCACCACGTCGGCATGTTCCTCGGCGGCGACAAGTTCCTGCACGCCCCGCGCACGGGCGACGTGGTCAAGGTCTCGAGCCTCAGCGAGCCCTACTACACGCAGCAGTTCGCGGGCGGCCGCCGCTTCGACTCGAGCGCCCCGGTCGCCGCCGCGCCCGCCGCCCCCGCGGCTGCTCCAGCGGCCGCCCCCGCCGCGCTGGCGGCGGCCGCGCCGGCGGTCGACCCGACCGAGGTCGCGAAGGCCCAGGCCGCGGTCGCGCGCGACGCGGCCGAGGTCCGGCGCAGCGATTCGCAGCTCTTCATGGCCGTCAAGGCCGAGGAGGCGACCAAGCAGCGCGAGTACACCCGCTCGCAGATGTTCCTGCGGGCCGTCGACCCCTCGGAAGCGAAGCGGCGCTCACCGGAGGCGCCGGCCGCCGCTCGCCGCGCCCGCCGCACCCGCAGCTCCGGCACCCGCGGACGCCGCGCCCGCGTCCGCCCCACCCGCCGACGCCGCTCCGGCCACTCCCGCTCCCGCGACGCCCGCCGCGCCCGCCGCCGCGGCCCCGCCACCCGAATCGGTCTCGGCGGTCTCGGTCGACCTCTCCGACGCCGCCACCGAGTACCCGGGCGACAACGCCGGCCAGGAGGCGCTCGCGAAGTGGCTGGCCAAGCAGGCCGACAAGGCCGGGCTGCCGCCCGAGCTGCCGGTCATGGCCGCGCTCGTCGAGTCCGGCGTGAAGAACCTCAACTTCGGCGACGCGCGACTCGGTCGGCTTCTTCCAGATGCGCACCGGCATCTGGAACCAGGGCGCCGTACGCCGGCTACCCGGACAAGCCGGAGCTGCAGGCCAAGTGGTTCGTCGACCAGGCGATCGCGCTCAAGCGCAAGCGGATCGCCGCCGGCGACGCGGACTTCGGCAAGGACCCGGCGAAGTGGGGCCAGTGGATCGCCGACGTCGAGCGCCCCGCCGAGCAGTTCCGCGGCCGTTACCAGCTGCGCCTCGCCGAGGCGCGCAAGCTGCTCTCGTAGCCGGCTACCAGATCAGCGGCACGCCTTGGCCCCGCGGCGCGCCGTCGCGGTTTTCAGCCTTCGCCGCCGCCGGAAACGCCCGTCTCGGTCTGAGTCTTGGGCTTCGACGTCTGCGTCTGGGTCTGGGTCTTGGGCTGCGTCTGCGTCTGGGTCTGGGTTTGCGTCTGAGTCTGCGTCTGCGGCGGCGTGGTGTTCTGCTGCGGGGTCTGGTTCTGCTGCTCCGTCTGCGGCGACGAGGACTCGCCCGAAGACGAGGAGGAGGACGAGGACGCGGGCTTGGGCTTCGGCTTGTCCTTGATCAGCGTCGGCAGGCGCGTGAACGTGGCGGCGCCCTTGACCGTGCCGGCGGGCAGCTCGTAGCCGGCGGTCGCCAGGCCCTCGAGCGCCTTGTTCATGTCGCCGCGGGCGGCGAGCGCGGCGGAGCCCTGGCGCTGGTAGCCGGCGCGATCCTTGGCGCGGCCCTCGGCCGCGGCCTTCTTGTAGGCCGTGCCGGCCGAACGCAGCGCGGAGACGAGCTGCGCGTTCACGAGCGCGTCGGCAGGGCTGACGTCGAGCCCGTCGAGCGAGCGCGCCGCGCCGGTGTAGGCGCTCGCGAGCGCGGCGGTGGCGGCGACCTGGCTCTGACGGCGGCGCGCCTGGTTGAGATCGGTGGCTGCGGACTTCTCGCGCGACTCCAGCCGGCGCAGCGAACGCTCGACGCCGCTGGAGTACTTCTCGCTCGGGCCGACCGGGAACGTCTTGCCCTCGGTGATCCGCAGCGACGAGGCGATCGTCGAGCACGTCTCGGCGTCGGCGGCGCAGGCGAGCGTCGCGACGCCCTCGGTGGTCGGGATCGCGAACACCGACGCGGTCTTGTCGCCGATCTTGAGGTCGTCGTAGCGCGCGGCCTGGACGCCGTCGGAGAGGTCGACGATCTGCTTGTCGGGCAGCTCGCCGGCGCGCAGGCGCGTCGGGCAGCAGCGTCGAGTTGGCGGCGGTCTTGTCGGCCATGCCGAAGGCGATCGACGGCGCCGTTCGGGCCGCCGAGCGCCGCGGCGCCGTCCTCGAGGCCGGGCACCTGGATGCCCTCGCCGGTGTCCGACCAGCCGGCCGGGACCTTGAGCGCGATGCCCGAGGTCGAGGCCGGGATGGTCCCGGTCGGCGTCGCGGCACTCGGCGTCGCCGTTGGCGGCGGCGTGTCGTCCCCGCCGCCGGCCGACCAGCGCGCCGATCACGGCGACGACCGCGACGCCACCGGCGATCGCCGCCGGGATGACGAACTTGCGGTTCGACGAGGCGTCGTCGCGCGGCGGCCGCGGCGGCGCAGGCTCGGGCCGGACCCGCTGCGGCATCTGCGTCGCCGCGGCCGGTTCCGGCTCGGGCGCCGGGGCCGGCGCGGGCGTCGGGACCGGCGCGGGAGCAGCGGCCTCGACCGGGCGGCCGGCGTCAGGCGCGGCTCGCTCGTCGGCGGCCGCGAGGCCGGCGGCGCGACGTAGGTCTCAAAGCCGGGGCGCTGCGACGGCGTCAGATCGGCCGGAGGATCGGCGAAGCCGAGGGACCGGCGAAGCCCGACGAGCCGTCGAAACCGGCGGGAGCGGGAGAAGCAGCGGGCGTCCCACCGGGAGGCGTCGCCGTCGGAGCGGCATCCCCAGACGTCCCATCGCTGGGCGTCGCGGTCGCGGCGGCATCGGCGGGGGTCGCGGCCGGAGCGCCATCGGCAGGCGGAGCGGCGGACGTCCCATCGGCGGCCGTCGCGGCCGCAGCCGCGCGCGGCGGCATTGTCACTCCGCGCCGCGTCGTCGGAATCCTCGTGCGCGTCGACGAGCCCGGACGGCGCTGCGAAGCCACCCGACCCGTCGAAGCCTGCCGGGCTCGGCGGCGCGGGCGGGATCAGCGCGTCGGTCGGCGGCGCCGGCGCGGGCTGGCCGAACGTGACGAAGCCACTGTCGACGGCCGGCTCGGGCTCCGGTGCGGGCGGCGCGGGCACGGCCTGCGAGGGCATCGGCGTCGGCGGGCCGACGACCGGCTCGGGGATCGAGGGCGTCGACTCCGACGGCGGCGGCGTGTACATCGGCGGCGCGCCGCGCCTGTCCGACGCGGGAGCGCCCCACGCGAACGACTTGAACTCCTCGGACGCCACGTCGCCGGTCGACGTGCCCGGGAACGGCGCCGGCGTCAGCGGCTTCGCGGCCGACGGCTCCTGGTCGGCGCGCTCGACGAGCCGCGCCTCGCGGCGCCAGCGCGGGCCGAGCAGCGTCAGCAGGATCTCCTCGAAGTCGTCCCACGCGTCGTTCGCGCTCTGCGTGCGCGAGGCGGGCTCCTTGACCAGCAGCTGCTCGATCCAGTCCGAGATCCGCGGGTCGACCTCCGGCCGCAGCGACTTGACCGGCGCGATCGGCTCGTTGACGTGCCGCAGCAGGATCGCCATCGGCGCGTCGGAGTCGTGGAACGGCACGTTGCCGGTGAACAGCTCGAAGGCCATGCAGCCGACCGAGTAGAGGTCGGTCCACGGCCCGATGTCCTGCGCCATCGCCTGCTCGGGCGCCATGTAGGTCGGCGTGCCGACGGTCGTGCCGGTCGCGGTCAGGAACGCGCCGGTCTGCATCTTCGTGGTCGCCTTGGCGATCCCGAAGTCGGCGATCTTCACGCGCCCGTCGGCCGTCACCATCAGGTTCTCGGGCTTGAGGTCGCGGTGCACGATGCCCTGCGTCTCCGCGTGGGTCAGGCCGGCCAGCAGGCCCTCGAGCACGCCGCCGATCTGGGCCAGGTTCATGCGCCCGACATACGGCCGCAGCGACCCGCGCTCGACGTACTCCATCGCGATGTACGGCGTGCCGTCGTGCTCGAAGTAGTCGTGCACGGTGACGATGTTCGGATGCGAGAGCGACCCGGCCACGCGCGACTCGCGCAGGAAGCGATGCGCGAACGACGGATCGGAGGCGTGGAACGCGCCGAGCTCCTTCAGCGCGACGAAGCGATCGAGGTCGGTCTGACGCGCCAGGTAGACCATCGCCATGCCGCCACGACCCACCTCGCGGAGGATCTCGTAGCGGCCGACTGTCTTCATTACCTCAGGCATCCCTGCGTTCCTCTGTCCTCTGACCCGGATGAGGCATCAGCGCGCCGGACCCGGGGCGAAGCCGGTCGGCGGGGCGGGGTGTCGGCGATCGGGAGCAATGGCCCTTTCCTTGCGCTGAGGCTGCGCGTAGTATCGCCAGCGACCCCGCACTCAGCAACCACTCCCAAGGGTGAAGCTCTTCGTCCTCGACACCCACACGATCTACCGCCGAGGACTTGTGGCCTGCCTCGACCTGCTGGACGAGGTGGAGTCCGTGGCGGATGCCGACTCCGTGCGCGACGCGTGGGAGAACCCCGCGCTGTTCGGAGCCGACCTCGTGCTGATCGATCCCTCGCTGCCCGGCGGGCGCGACTTCGTCGCGGCCGTCCGCGAGGCGAGCGGCGCGCGGGTGATCGTGTGTGCTTCCGACAGCGGCCGCGAGGCCGCCCTGTCCGCTCTGCAGGCGGGCGCCGCGGGCTATCTGCGCAAGGACGAGCTGACCCCGGAGACGCTGGCCGCCGCCATCCGCGCTGCCGCCAACGGGACGTCAGTGGTCACCCCCGACCTGCTCGCGCACCTGCTCGCGAACCTGTCCGAGAACGGCAGCGCGCCCCGCACCGCGCCGGCCCGGCTGACCGATCGCGAGCAGCAGGTGCTGGCGCTGATCGCCGCCGGCCACCCGACCCGCGAGGTCGCGCTCGAGCTGTCGTACTCGGAACGCACCGTCAAGAACGTGCTGCACGACGTGGTGACCAAGCTCAACGCGCGCAGTCGCTCCCAGGCCGTGGCGTTCGCGGTTCGCGAAGGCCTGATCTGAGCGCCTGGCACCCTTAGGTGGTGCCGCCGATCAGTTTGTCCGCATGCTGACCTCGATCGACCCGCTCGTCGCGGGTCGGCGAATGGTGATCTGCGCCGGCTCCGGCGGCGTCGGCAAGACGACGACGGCGGCCGCCGTGGCGCTCGGGCTCGCCGAGGAGGGCAAGAAGGTCGCGGTCGTGACGATCGATCCCGCGCGCCGGCTCGCGAACGCGCTCGGGCTCGACGAACTCGACAACGAGCCGCGCCGGGTCGACATCGATGTACGTGGCGAGTTGTGGGCGATGATGCTCGATGCCAAGCGGACGTTCGACCAGCTGATCGAGCACCTCGCACCCGACGCCCGCACGCGCGACGAGATCTTCGCCAACCAGATCTACCAGCAGCTCTCGAGCGCGGTCGCCGGCTCGCAGGAGTTCACGGCGATCGCCAAGCTCTACGAGCTCGACCGCGAGGGCGACTGGGACGTGCTGGTCCTCGACACCCCGCCGTCACGCAACGCGCTCGACTTCCTCGACGCGCCCGGCCGCCTGACGCGCTTCTTCCAGGGCCGTGCGATCCGCATGTTCCTGCGCCCCGCCGGCCTCTCGGGACGCATTCTGGGCCGCGGCACCGGCGTCGTCTTCGGGGTGCTCGAGCGCGTCACCGGCGTCGACCTGCTGCACGACCTCTCGGTCTTCTTCCGCCTACTCGGCGGCATGATCGACGGCTTCACCGAGCGCGCCCGCCGCGTCGGCGCGCTGCTCGAGGACCCGGCGACGACGTTCCTGATCGTCACCGCTCCGCGCCATGACCCGGTCGAGGAGGCGATCTACTTCCACCGCAAGCTGCGCGAGGCCGGGATGCCGTTCGGCGGGCTGGTGATCAACCGCGTCCACCAGCCACCCGCAGCGGAACTTCCGGCGGCGGTCGCCGCGGACCTCGGGCCCGCGCTCGCCGAGCGCGTCACCATCGCGACGGAGGAGCTGGCCGCGCTGGCCGCGCGCGACGCCGCCAACGTGCGCCGGCTGCGCGACCGGCTCGGCGACCCGCCCGCGATCGTCGTCCCCGAGCTCGACGAGGACGTCCACGACTTCGACGGCCTCGAGCGGGTGCGCTCACACCTGTTCGATTGACTCGCGCAATCCGTCGGCGACGCGCCGCAGCGCGGGGTCGAGATGCCCGCAGAGGACGTCGCGCAGGACCGCGCGCAGGCAGCCGCCGAGCTCTGAGACGAGCGCGTCGACCTCGTCGCTGGGGCGCACGAAGCCCGCCATCGCCGCCCGTTCGAGCGCGATCGCCTCGCGCACACGGCTCTCGAGACCCGGCCGGTCGTCGGCTTCCGCGCAGATCGCCGCGACGCGCTCGGCAACGCCGTCGTAGCCGCCGTCGGCGAACAGCGCACGCGCGGCGAGCAGCCAGTCGGTGAGGGCCTCGACGACGCTCGGGCGCTCGCAGCCGAGCTCGAAGCGCCGCAGCGCCCAGGCCAGCTCGCCCGCGTGCGGCGTCCGGCGCGCGACCAGCCCGCAGAACGCGCGCAGCGGGTCCTCCTCTTCGGCCGAGAGCAGGCAGTCTCCGGCCGGGCGGCGCAGACCCGTGGCGAGCGGGACCGCCATCCACGCGCTGCCGTCCGTGCGCGCCCAGGCCGTCGGGCCGAGCGCGGGCTCGGCGTCGTCCCACAGGCGCAATGCCGTCTGCAGCCGGCGCAGACGGCGGCCGGCGCTCTCGAGCGCGCGCCCGTCGCCGGCCTGCGTCTCGAGCGCGAGCACGGCGACCGTCGCGTGCGGATCGTCGGCCAACCCGGCGGGCGCGTTCGCCAGCGTCGTGCCGCGCACGAGCGCGAGCCCGTCGCCGAGCGGCACCTCGTCGGACTCGATCACGAGCCCTTCGACCGGCGTGACCACGACCGACAGCTCGCAGCCGGCGTACGCGCTCTCCTCGAGCTCGCCGTAGGCGGCCCGGAAGCGCTCGGCGTCGAAGACGAAGTCGGTGGCGTCGGCCCAGACGGCGCCGAGGAAGGCCTGCAGCGCGCAGTCGGCGAGCGCACGCTGTTCAGCGGCCGGGACACGCCGGCCGCGGCGGCGCAGGTAGCCGGGCAGGTCGGGCAGCGCGCCGAGTCCCTGGGCCGCGGCCGGGTACGACGGCAGGCGCGAGAGCATCCCGATGCGCTGGGCGATGAAGCGCCCGGTCAGCGGGCGGTAGCAGTACAGCGGCGACGAGCGCGTGGGCGTGGCGTCGAGCTCGAACGGGATCTCCGCGCCGGCGGACACCTCATCGGCCAGCTGCCAGGCCGCTTCCTCCACGAAGGCGGCAAGGGAGTCGTGCAGCGCCCGGTTGTGCATGCGCGGCCGTTTCGGCGCAGGCAGGCGCACTCCTGCCCAGAGCACCGCGCATTGCAGCAGGCGGCTCGGACGGAAACTACGCTGCGACGGCTTCGGCCACGCAGTCCGCGCCGAGCCATTCGGTGCCGTAGGTGCGCATCGAGTCGATGATCGGCACCAGCGCGCGGCCCTTCTCGGTCAGCGCGTACTCGACGCGCGGCGGCACCTCCGGGAACGTCCGGCGGTGCACGATGCCCTCCTCCTCGAGCGCGCGCAGCCGCAGCGACAGCGTGCGCGGGGAGATCCCGCCGAGCGAGCGCTCGAGCTCACAGAAGCGCGAGCGGCCCTCCGCCAGGTCACGGATGATCAACAGGGTCCACTTGCCACAGACGATCTCAGCGGTGCGACAGACTGGACACGAGGGGTCGGGCATCGATTGACCAGTCTAGCCGCAAAGCTTCACGAACTGAAGCGTGAGGCTGAGACGTCAGACGGTGTCTAGCTGCGCGCCTCGACGCGCGCGGCCAGCAGCTGCGAGAGCAGCGCCGCGACCGGTACATCGACGTCGGCCTCGCGCGCGGCCGCGACCACGTCCCAGAGGTCCTTGCTCCACGGCCGTTCGCGGACCGGCGTGCCGCCCTCGTCGTAGGCGCGGGCGACGTCGTCGAAGAAGCCCCAGTTGCGCGCGACCCAGGAATCGCCGGTGCCGGTGGCGACGGTGTCGATCACGGCCTGCGCGTCGATGCCGTAGGCCGCGGCGAGCTCGAGCGCCTCGTAGGCGCCGGCCAACGCGCTCAGCATCATCAGCTGGTTGGCCAGTTTCGCAGCCGCGCCCGCCCCTGAGGGGCCGAGGTGGCGAACATCCTGGCCGACGGCGTCGAGCACCGGCCGCGCGCGGGCGAGGACCGCCTCCTCACCGCCCACCATGACGGTCAGCGCACCCTCGAGCGCGCGGTCCGCGCCGCCGGAGACCGGGGCATCGAGCAGACCGACGCCGCGCTCGGACGCACGCGCGGCGAGTCGCCGCGCGGTGCCGGGCAGGATCGTGCTGTGCACGAGCACGATCGCGTCGGCGGCGAGATCGGCGAGCGCGCCGTCGAGGACCTCGGTGACCGCGTCGTCGTCGGGGACGGCGATCGCCAGCACCGTGCAGCCGTCGAAGCGATCGGCGGCACGCGCGCCGTGCTCGACGGCGCGTGCGACCTTCTCGGAGGCGCGGTCGTGCACGACGACGTCGAAGCCCGCGCGCAGCAGCGCACGGGTCATCGGCAACCCGATGTTCCCCAGTCCGGCGAAGCCGATCCGCGCCTCCTCCACGGAGCGGGTCTACCCGCCCCGGAGCCGCGCCTAGCTTTAGACCGCGACGCCGGGCGGCGGGGCCGAGGGCGGCGGGGGCGCCGACGGCGAGAGCGTCGCCTCGATCGCCGGCTCGGCCGCGAGCTCGGGCTCGGGCTGGGGCTGCGGGCTGGGCGATCGGGCCGGCGGCGGCGACCATCAGCTTGAAGTCGTGCGGCGAGGTCGCGGCGCGCATCGCCTCGTCGTAGGTGATCCGGCCGGCCTGCAGGTGCTTGAGCAGGTGCTGGTCGAAGGTCTGCATCCCGTAGTAGGCGCCCTCGGCGACGACCTCGCGGAGCTGGCCGGTGAGCTTCGGGTCGAGGATCATGTCGTGCACGCGGCCGGTCATGACCATGATCTCGCAGCACGCGACGCGGCCGTCACCGTCGGCGGTCTTGACCAGGCGCTGGGAGACGATGCCCTTGAGCGTGCCGGCGATCATCGCGCGGGCCTGCTGCTGCTGATGCGGCGGGAAGAAGTCGATGATGCGGTTGACCGTCTCCGGCGCGTCGACGGTGTGCAGCGTGGAGAGCACGAGGTGGCCGGTCTCGGCGGCGGACAGCGCGGTGTGCACGGTCTCCTCGTCGCGCATCTCGCCGACCAGGATCACGTCCGGATCCTGGCGCAGCACGCGGCGCAGGGCGCGCTTGAAGGACGCCGTGTCCTGGCCGACCTCGCGCTGGTTGATGATCGAGTTGCGGTCGCGGTGCAGGAACTCGATCGGGTCCTCGATCGTGACGATGTGCTTGTGCATCGTCCGGTTCATGTGGTCGATCATCGCCGCCAGCGTGGTCGACTTGCCCGAGCCGGTCGTGCCGGTGAGCAGGATGATCCCGCGCTCCTGGGTGGCGAGCGAGGTGACCGCGTCCGGCAGGCCGAGCTCGTCGACCGACTTGATCATGACGGGGATGGCGCGCATGACGATCGAGATCGAGCCGCGCTGCAGGAAGGCGTTGACGCGGAAGCGCCCGAGGCCCTCGACGGAGTACGAGAAGTCGACCTCGTTCTCGGCGTCGAACTCGCCGACCTTCTCCGGGTCGACGAGCATCTGCTGGAGCGCGGCGCGCGTGTCCTCGGGGAACAGGCGCTCGGTGCCGGCGATCGGCTCGAGCTTCCCGTGCAGCCGGATGAGCGGGTAGGACGGGACCTTCAGGTGCAGGTCGGAACCTTCGGCCGCGATGAGATAGCGCAGCGCATGATCGAGATCGAAAGCCATACCTCCGTGGTCATCGGCCTCGATCAGGCGGTCTTGAACCTGCTGACGCTCACCCCAGTGACGATGCGATCGCGGCACTCGTCCCTCCGGGTCAAGCGCCATGTGTCACCGCTGCGCCACGTCGCGGAGCTTCTGCGCCTCGGCGAGGCTCTGCAGCTTCTTCAGCGACTGGTTCTCGATCTGGCGGATGCGCTCGCGCGTCACGTTGAACGTGCGCCCGACCTCGTCGAGCGTGCGCGGGTGCTCCCCGCCGAGGCCGTAGCGCAGCTCGAGCACGCGGCGCTCGCGGTAGGAGAGGTTCTCCAGCGCCTCGCGCAGGGCCTCCTTGGTGAGGATCTCCGCGGCGCGCTCGTACGGGGACTCGGCACGCTCGTCGGCGATGAACTGGCCGAACTCCGATTCCTCTTCGTCGCCGACCGGCTTCTCCAGCGACACCGGCGCCTGGGCGGAGCGCTTGATCGAGTCGACCTCTTCGGGGTCGATGCCGGTGACCTCGGCGATCTCGTCCGGGGTCGGCTCACGGCCGAGCTCGGTGACGAGCTTGCGCTCGGCGCGGCCGATCTTGTTGAGCTTCTCGACGACGTGGACCGGGATCCGGATCGTCCGCGCCTTGTCGGCGAGCGCGCGGGCGATGGCCTGGCGGATCCACCACGTCGCGTAGGTCGAGAACTTGAAGCCCTTGCGGTAGTCGAACTTCTCCGCCGCGCGAACGAGACCGAGCGTCCCCTCCTGGATCAGGTCCAGGAACGGCAGGCCTTGGTTGCGGTAGTTCTTCGCGATGGAGACGACGAGCCGCAGGTTGGACTCGACCATCTTCTGCTTGGCGTCGAGGTCGCCGCGCTCGATCCGGCGAGCGAGGTCGACCTCCTCCTGCGCGGTGAGCAGGCGTACCTTGCCGATGTCCTTCAGGAACAGCTGAAGGGAATCGGTCGTCATGTCCGGCTTGAGGTCGATCGTCGCCTTGGCCTTGCGACGACCGCGCTTGTCGGGCGCGCGATCCTCCTGCCCGGCCGCCAGCGCCGGGTCGATCTCTTCGACCAGCTCGATCTCGGAGCGCTCGAGGAACGCGTGCAGCTCCTCGAGGTCCGACTCGTCGACGTCCATCTCGGACAAGGCGGTCGTGATCTCGGCAAAGGTGAGGACGCCCACCTGCTGACCCTTGAGGATCAGCCCTTTGACTTCTTCGAGTTCTTGCAGATCCACAACAGACATGGATGTCCCGTTCTAGCGTGGCTCCGTGAGAGAGCCGGCCATTGCCATTCTGATTATGTGCCTGGCGGTCGCGAGTCGGGCGTTTGGACCCTCCTCCCCGACGGCCGTCGTGGCTGAGTCTAGGCGCTGCGATTGTCGACTTCCACCCGCAGTTTGAAGCCGGTCCGATATCCGGCGCTGCGCAGGGCTGCGCGTGCGTTGGGTGGTCGCTCGCCCGACATGATCCCACGCGGGTGCCATCCGTTCCAGGCGTACACTCGGAGACCGATGGCGGAGAAGGTCACCAAGGGCAAGGCGAAGGCCGAGCAGAGCGTGCTCGGCACGCTGCCGGCGAGCCGCCCGGAGCGGATCGGCCGGCCGCGGCGCGAGGCCGCGGCGAAAGCCGGCAACGGCGCTGCGACGAAGCGCGCGCCGGCGAAGGCGAACGGCACGAGCGCGAAGCGCGCAGCGGCGGACGCGAACGGCGCGAGTACCAAGCCGGCGACGCGCAACGGCGCTGCCGCGAAGCCGCGCGCCTCCAAGCCCGCCGCCATCCGTCCCGCCTCCCCGCCGCTGCACTCGGCGCGCGTCACCGACGCGCCGCCGCCGAGGCCGCTCGGCGCGCCCACGGGCACGGAGCTCGTCACGACCACGATCCGCGCGGCCGGCGAGCTCGCGCAGATCGGCTTGACCGTCGGCGGTCAGGTGCTCAAGCGGACGTTCGACCGTCTACCGCGACCGTAGCGTCGAGGTAGCCGATCATCCGGTTCGTCAGCGCGGTCAGCCCGGGCGCCGGCGACTCGACCGCGAGCGGGCGGTCGGCGAGCATCGCCAGCAGCCGCTCCGACCACACCGGCGCGCTGCGCGCCGCCAGCGCGGCGCCGACCTGCGCGGCGCGGCGCACGACCGCGGCGTCCATCGTCCAGACGGCCTCGAAGATCCGGCCGCCGTCGCGCTCGGGTGTCTCCCAGCCGACCAGGCAGGCCGCGTAGCCCGGCGCGTCGACGATCACCGCCCATTCGTGACCGAGCGCGTCCGAGGCGTCGATCGGGATCTCGGCCGGCTCGTCCTCGTCGCCGAACTTCGCGCCCGCGAAGCTCGCGAACACGCCGACGGCGTCCGCGACGTGCGCCAAGCGGCGGTAGCGGTGCTCGACCGCGCGGTAGTTGCGCTCGGACTGGAAGGCGGCGATCACGACCGGGCCGGCGGCGCGCGCCATCGCCTCCTCCTCGATCGCCCGCGAGAGCGCGACGAGCGTCGGCTTGTCGCAGGCGCTGCGGGCGCACGGGCTGCTCGCCCGAGGCCAGCGCGGCGAAGATCGACGGGCGGTCGGTCGCGCCCTCGAGCGAGCGCGCGCGATCGAGCGCCGCGGGCACCGACAGCCCGCGGTTGCGGTAGGCGACGACGCGCCGCAGCGCGACGACGTCCTGCTCGGTGTAGACGCGGTAGCCCGCGGCCGTGCGCGCGGGCTCGGGAAAGCCGTAGCGCTGTTCCCACATGCGGATCGTCCCGGCGGCCACGCCGGTCTGTCTCCGCCAGGTCCTTGATCGCGAGTTTCTTCACGGATCGCCTGTGTCACCGTACGGCGCCGCGCCCGATTGGGATTCCCGGATTCCGCGTCGGGTAGCTGTAACCGGTTCCATGCGACAATGCCGATCCGATCCTTGTCACCGGAGCGACGGGCTACGTCGGCTCCAAGCTCGCCGACGCGCTGCTCGCGCGCGGCCACGACGTCCGCACGCTGAGCCGCCGCGGCGCCGGCGCGGGCGACGCGCGCACGGGCGACGTGCTCTCCGGCCAGGGCCTGCCCGAGGCGCTCGAGGGCGTCAAGACCGCGTACTACCTCGTGCACTCGATGGGCGCGCGGCGGCGACTTCGCGGCCAAGGACCGCCAGGCGGCGGCGAACTTCGCCGAGGCGGCGGCAAGCGGCGTCGAGCGCGTCGTCTACCTCGGCGGGCTCGGCTCGGAGGACTCCGAGCACCTGCGCAGCCGCCACGAGGTCGCGCAGCTGCTGCGCGCCCGCTTGCAGGAGCGCTTCGTGTACGTGCGCGCGGCGATGATCATCGGCCCCGGCAGCGCCTCCTACGACATCCTCGAGCACCTGGTCAAGCGGCTGCCGGTGATGATCGTCCCGCGCTGGCTGGACACCAGCACGCAGCCGATCGCGCTGCAGGACGTGATCCGGGCGCTGGCCGACGTGGCCGAGCGCGAGCGAGGCGCCGAGCGAGCTCCAGCTCGGCGGCGCCGAGGTGCTGACCTATCGTGAGATGATGCGCCGCGCCGCACCGCTCATGGGCCGTCGCCCACCGTTCGTCATCCGCGTTCCCGTGCTCACGCCGCGCCTGTCGTCCTACTGGGTCGCTCTCGTGACCCCGGTCTCCTACGGGCTCGTCAGGCCGCTCGTCGACGGCCTGGGGGCGGAGATGGTCGTCGACCACGAACCGCCGCCCGGGCCTCAACGACGATCCGCTCGGCTTCGAGGACGCGGTGCGCGCGGCGCTGGCATGAAGCTGCTCAACCGCCAGGACGAGCGCCGGATCGCCAACGCGGTGATCGCCGACCCCGAGCAGCACACGGTGATGGACGAGAGCGGCGCGGTGCGCTCGATCCAGGCCGCCAACGTCGACATGCCCGAGGCCGAGCTGATCGAGCTGTGGAACCCGATCAACCTCGAACGGCTGGCGCGGACCTACTGGAAGTACCTCTCGCGCGTGACGCTCGGGATCATCCGCGTCACCTACACCGAGCAGGAGCGCGCGGTCGTGGTGATCGGCCGCCCGTTCGTGCTGCTGCGCTTCCACGCGCCGGAGTACGACATCTCCGACCGAGCGCGGGATCGTGCAGTGGCGGATCCAGGACGGGCTGCTCGTCTCGCGCCGCAACGAGGGCTACCTGGAGATCGACGTCAAGCGCATGGAGTCCGACCGCCAGGGCTACGCGCGCGTGCACGTCGAGGTCGAGGTCGCGAACTTCTATCCGGCGATCGCGACCTGGGTCGCGCGCTGGTTCTACGTCAACACGCAGTCGCGCATCCACGTGCTCGTCACGCACGGCTTCCTGCGCTCGCTGGCCCGGCTCGAGCTCGAGGAGTCCGCCGTCGGCCGCTTCGCCGAGCGGCGAGCGCAAGGGCCGATCAACGTCGGCGACACGCCCTGGCAGGGCGTGGCCGCGCTCACGCTGATCGTAGGAGTGCTCGTGTCATCCCTGCGACTTCGACGAGCGCGTCGTGAGAAGAAGGGCTGGCGCCCGATGGAGTTGATGAAGCCGTGGAAGAGGCCGGGGAAGCGGCGCTCGAGCACCTTCACGCCGGCCTCGCGCAGCGCCTGCGCGTAGGCCTCGCCCTCGTCGCGCAGCGGGTCGAAGCCGGCGGTGACCACCAGCGCCGGCGCCGACTCGCCGAGCCGCGGTGAGAGGAGCGGTGAGCGCAGCGGGTCGGCGGCGTCCGAGCCCTCGGGCATGAAGTGGCCCGTGTACCACTGCATCAGCTCGTCGGTGAGGAAGAAGCCCTTGCCGAACAGCTCGCGCGAGCGGCGCACCTGGGTGGCGTCGACGACCGGGTAGATCAGCAGCGCGAGCACGGGGTCGAACTCGATCGCGACCGTGGCGGCGAGGTTGCCGCCGGCGCTGTCGCCGCCGACGGCGACGCGCTCGTAGCGCTCCGCGGCCCAGCGGAACGCGGTGCGCGCGTCGTCGACGTAGGCCGGGAACGGGTGCTCGGGCGCCTTGCGGTACTCGACCGAGAGCACGTCGACGCCGGCGTGCCGGCACAGCATCCGGCAGGGCGCGTCGTGGGTGTCGAGGTCGCCGACGACGAAGCCGCCGCCGTGCAGGTACAGCAGCAGCGGCTTCTCGCCCGGCTCGGCCGACGTGTACAGCCGCGCCGGCAGGCCTTCGACGGTGCAGGTCCTCGACCGCGCCCACCGGCACGGTGCGCGTCCCGCGCGCGACCGCGGCCTCCTCGCGCGTCAGCGCCCGCGCGCGCTCGACGCTCAGGTGCTCGTCCCAGACCGGCTCGCCGAGGCGCTCGCGCAGCGCGAGCATGAGCTGCACGTCGGCCTCGAGCCGCTGGCCGTCGATGACGATCGGCGGGCGCCCCGAGAGCCGCCGCTGCACGCGCGGCGGGAGCCGCCCGAGCCGCTCGCGCGAGTCTGCGCCTCTCATCCGTGCCGGTACCCCGTCAGCTCGCGCAGCTTCGTGCGGTCGTGGCGGCGAGGCGATCCGGCGCACGGTGCCCGAGCGCGAGCGCATCACGAGCGACTCGGTCGTCGCGCCGCGCGTGCCCTCGTAGTGGACGCCGCGCAGCACGTCGCCGTCGGTCACGCCGGTGGCGCGAGAAGAAGCAGTTCTCGCCCTTGACCAGGTCGTCGTGGGTCATCACCTTCTCGACGTCGTAGCCGGCGTCCTCGGCGCGCTGGCGCTCGTCGTCGTCCTTCGGCCACAGGCGCCCGATCATCCCGCCGCCGTAGCACTTCAGCGCCGCGGCGGTGATCACGCCCTCGGGCGTGCCGCCGATCCCCCACAGCAGGTCGACGGGCCGGTCGGGCGCGGCCGCCAGCAGCGCGCCGGCGACGTCGCCGTCGGTGATCAGCCGCACGCGCGCGCCGGCCTCGCGGATCGCCGTTGATGCCCTCCTCGTGGCGCGGGCGGTCGAGCACGACGACCATCACGTCGCGGACCTCGACGCCGCGGCGCTCGGCGATCAGCTCGACCGTCTCGCCGAGCGGGCGGTCGAGGTCGAGCAGGTCGACGAGGCCCGTCGGCGGCGGCCATCTTCTCCATGTAGAAGACCGGGCCGGGATCGAACATCGTGCCGCGCTCGGACAGCGCGATCACGCTGACCGCGTTCGGGCGTCCCTGGGCGGTCAGCCGCGTGCCGTCGAGCGGGTCGACCGCGATGTCGACGTGCGGCGGCGTCCCGTCGCCGACGACCTCGCCGTTGGCGAGCATCGGCGCCTCGTCCTTCTCGCCCTCGCCGATCACCACGACGCCGTCCATGTGGATCGTGTGCAGGACGGCGTGCATGCCGTCGACGGCCGCCTGGTCGGCGGCCTCCTTGTCGCCCATGCCGACGAGGCGCGCGGCCTGCAGCGCCGCGGCCTCCGTCACGCGCACGAGCTCGAGCGCGAGGTTGCGATCGGGGGGCATGTGGTCGCGAGAGGTGCTCATAGGACTCCAGGGGGCTTTCGGGGACGTTCGGTGCCGCTCGCACGCATCGCGCCGCCGACGACGATCGCCGCGCAGCCGAGCAGCGAGACGAACCAGCCGAGCTTGAGCGAGATCTGGCTCGACGGCGTGCCGGGGCGATCGACGAGGCCGATGTAGAGGACCAGCACCAGCGCGATCATGCCCACGACGGCGGTCATTTCACCGCGCGGCCAGCGACAGCTCGTGGTCGCGGACGATGACCCAGGCCAGGATCAGCGGCGCGATCGCCGCCGCCAGCAGCAGCCAGCGCAGGACGGGGTGCGCCTCCCACCCCGAGACGGCGCCGCGCACGCCGTCGATGTTGGCGTTGCGGTTGTCCGGGTTGGTGCCGTACCAGGGCAGGAACAGGCCGAGCGTGAGCAACAGGCCGCCGAGCACGGCGAGGTACTCCCCGCGTCCGAGGCGGCCGAGGTTCATGCACGGGCGAGCCTATAACGTGCCGCCGGATGAGCGAGCCCGCCCTGGTCGAGGGCGCCGACGGGCGCCCGCGCTGCTACTGGGCGGTGTCCGCGCCCGAGTACATCGCCTACCACGACGACGAGTGGGGGCGGCCGGTGCGCTCGGACCAAGGGCTCTACGAGCGGATGACGTTGGAGGCCTTCCAGTCCGGTTTGGCGTGGATCACGATCCTGCGCAAGCGCGAGGGCTTCCGGCGCGCGTTCGCGGGCTTCGACATCGCGGCCGTGGCGGCGTTCGGCGAGGCCGACGTGGCGCGGCTGATGGACGACGCCGGGATCGTCCGCAACCGCTCGAAGATCGAGGCGGCGATCGCGAACGCGCGCGCCGCGCTCGACGTGCCGCTGGCGGAGCTGATCTGGTCCTTCGCGCCCGACCCGCGTCCCCCGCGCCCGCGCACGCGCGCCGACGGCCAGGCCACGACGCCGGAGTCGAAGGCGTTGGCCAAGGCGCTCAAGAAGGAGGGCTTCCGCTTCGTGGGCCCGACGACGGCCTACGCGCTGATGCAGGCCTGCGGGCTGGTGGACGACCACTTCGAGGGCTGCCATGTTCCAGCGCCTTGACGGCGGCGAGGAGGTCACGGCCGCCGAGGCGCTGGCGTCGGCCGAGCTCGGCTCGCTGGCGACCGACGAGCGCCCGCACACGTTCTTCAACTTCGTCGCGACGCTGGACGGCCGCGCCGCGCTCGACGGCTCGACGCGGCCGCTGGGCGGGCCGGCCGACCTCGAGATGCTGCTGTCGCTGCGCACCGTCGCCGACGCGGTGCTGATCGGGCCGGGGACCGTCCGCGCCGAGGGCTACGCGCGGCTGGTCGGCGAGGCGCGGCGGCCGCTGCCGCCGCCCGCGGTGCTGATCTCGCGCCGCTTCGACGTGCCCTGGGAGGCGGGCCTGTTCGCCGCCCCCGACCAGCCCGTGATCGTCTACACCTCGCGCTCGGCGGGTGAGGCGCCGGAGGTGGCCGCGCCGGTCGAGGTCGTCCGGCTCGACGAGTGCACGCCCGCCGCGGCCCTGCAGGACCTGCGCGCCCGGGGTGTGCGCGCGCTGCTGAGCGAGGGCGGTCCGACGCTGTTCGCCGGCTTCCTGGCCGCGGGGCGTGTGGACGAGCTGTTCCTGACGCTCTCGCCGCTCCTGACGGGCGACGAGGCCGAGACCGCGATCTTCTCCGGCCCGCGGCTCGCGGATCCCACCCGGATGAACCTGCGCTGGGTGCTGCGGAGCGAGCAAGAACTGTTCCTTCGCTACGCAACCAGCCGCTAGCCTCGAAACGGTGTTCCGCCGGCTCGCGATCTTGGTCGCGCTCACTCTTGTGATGCCCGCGACGGCCCAGGCCGCGAGCCTGACCGTCAGCGGCGGCGTGCTCCGGTACACGGCGACGCCCGGCAGGATCAGCAACGTCACCTTCACCGAGACCGACGCCGGGCACCGTCGTCGGTCACCCGCGGCACCGGCGACAACGACCCGATCACGCCGGCGCGGGCTGCCGCGGCGCCGGGCTCCCGTGCACGTGTGTCGGGGTCACCCGCGGCGAGCTCGAGGCCGGCGACATGAGCGATCGTCTGACGCCGGCTTCATCGACGGGCAAGCGTCCGTCATCGCGGTCCCGCTGACGATCGCCGGCGGCGACGGCAACGACGCGCTGGTCGGCGGCGCCGCGCAACGACAGGCTCGACGGCGGCCCGGGCGACGACGACATCGACGGCTTCGCCGGCGACGACACGCTGGTCGGCGGCGACGGCAACGACACGCTGCGGCCCAACACGGGGACGGACACGGTGACCGGCGGCGACGGCGTCGACATCGCCTCCTACGGCGCGGCGCGTCTCGCCGACCTTCACGCTCGACGGCCTGGCCAACGACGGCACGGCCGGGCGAGAACGACCTGATCGGCACCGACGTCGAGGGCATCGAAGCGGCGGCCGAGGACGCTTCACAGACCGTCAGGATCAGCGGCGACGGGCGCGCGAACCGGCTCGCGGTCTCGTTCGGCCGCGCGAGCATCGTCGGCGGCGAGGGCGCGGACTTCCTCGAGGGCGGCCCGCAGGACGACACGCTGTCCTCGCGTGACGGCTCGCCCGACACCGTCGTCTGCAACGGCGGCATCGACACCGTGGTCGCCGACACGCTCGACACGATCTCGCCGAGCTGCGAGATCGTGCAGACGCAGGCCTCGCCGGGCGGCCCGTTCGACGACCGGCCGCCGAACATCGCCTGGTCCGCGCCGGCCGCGGGCGTGACCCTCACGGCCAATGCCGCGACCACGCTCGCGGTCAACGCCACCGACGACCGCGGCATCGCGCGCGTGCAGTTCCTCGACGACGACCGCGTCGTGTGCGACGACACCGAGGCGCCGTACACGTGCGCGTACCGGCCGCGCGGCGGCGACGTCGGCCGCAACACGCTGATCGCCGTCGCCATCGACGGCGCCAACCAGACCACGAGCGTCGTGCGCCCGGTCAGCGTGCGCCGCTTCGAGGCGCGCGAGCTGACCGCCACCCTGCGCCCGGGCCGCGACCGCCGCGCGCCGTACGCCTTCCGCGTGAGCGGCCGGCTCGTGCGGCCGGAGTTCGTCTCGCCCTCGCAGGGGTGCTCGGGCACGGTCGTCGTGACCGCCAAGCGCGGCTCGCGGACGGTCTCCACCAAGCGGGCCACGCTCAGCCGCACGTGCGAGTACCAGGTCGACCTTCCGGTTCCGCCGCGCGGACGGCAAGCCGCCTGCGCATCGGCGCGAAGTTCGGCGGCAACGACGTCCTGGCCGACAAGACGTCGCGGACCCGCACCGCTCGCCTGGGCTGAGCGTTCACCCGGGCTGGCACGCCGCCGTCCTGCGTGCGACGTTACAGCGATGCAAATCGACGGAAGGAACGCCCTCGTCGCCGGCGGCGCGTCGGGGCTCGGCGCGGCCACGGCGCGCGCGTTGCACGCGGCCGGCGCCAACGTCACGATCGCCGATCTCAACCCCGACCGCGGGGCCGCACTCGCCGACGAGCTGGGCGCGGGCTTCGTCGCCGCCGACGTCACCGACGCCGAGCAGGTCGCGACCGCGGTCGCGCACGCCGCGGGCGACGACGGCCTGTGGATCAGCGTCTGCTGCGCCGGGATCGGCTCGGCGGAGAAGATCGCCGGGCAGCAAGGGCCCGCACGCGTTCGAGAGCTTCGAGAGCGTGATCCGCATCAACCTGCTCGGGACCTTCAACGTGCTGCGCCTCGCGGCGACGGCGATGCTGGGCAACGAGCCCGACGACGGCGGCGAGCGCGGCGTGTGCATCAACACGGCGTCGATCGCGGCCTTCGACGGGCAGATCGGCCAGGTCGCCTACTCGGCGTCCAAGGGCGGGATCGTCGGCCTCACGCTGCCGGCGGCGCGCGACCTCGCCCAGAGCGGGATCCGCGTGTGCACGATCGCCCCGGGCCTGTTCGACACGCCGCTGCTGGCCGGGCTGCCGGAGGAGGCCCGCGACGTCGCTCGGCGCCTCGATCCCGTTCCCCTCGCGCCTGGGGCGCCCCGACGAGTACGCCGCGCTCGCGGTCCACATCGCCTCCAACGCGATGCTCAACGGCGAGGTCATCCGTTTGGACGGGGCGCTGCGGATGGCGCCCAGATAACATCATCTCAGTCGATCGGGCTGAGATCTGGTACTCTCTGCGGCACCTACCAAAGGTAAGTTGCTACAGAAAGTGAAGCCGCACGCCATGACATCCCTGCTGCTCGTCCCGCTGGACGACACGGTGGTCTTCCCCACCATGGATGTGACGCTTCCCGTCCACGTGGGCGATGAGGAGCGGGTCCTGCTGATCCCGCGTCACGACGGCGAGTTCGCCAAGGTCGGGACGATCGCGGAGGTCACGGACCACATCCGCCTTCCCGGCGGCGGCCGCGCCGTCGCCCTCTCCGGCGTCGCCCGCGGTGTCGCCGGCGCCGCCCGCACCGACGAGCTCGGGCGCCTCATGATCGAGGTCGAAGAGCACGCCGACGACAAGCCGGTCGACGGCCGCACCCGCAACCTCGAGCGCGAGTACCGCGCGATCATCGAGGAGATCCTCGAGCTGCGCGGCGCCGACGACCGCATCGCCCAGTTCCTGCGCGCGATCGCCGACCCGGGCCCGCTGGCCGACACGATCGGCTACGCGCCCGACGTCTCGTTCGAGGACAAGCTGGCGCGCGCTCGAGACGCTCGACGTCGCCGACCGCCTCGAGCTCGTCGTCCGGCTCCAGCGCGAGCGCCTGACCGAGCTGCAGCTGCGCAAGAAGATCCGCGAGGACGTCCAGTCCGGCGCGGACAAGCAGCAGCGCGAGTACATCCTGCGCAAGCAGATGGAGTCGATCCAGCGCGAGCTGGGCGAGGACGGCGCGTCGGTCGCCGAGGAGTACCGCTCCAAGATCGCCGAGGCCGGCATGCCGGAGGCCGTCGCCGAGCAGGCCACCAAGGAGCTCGCGCGGCTCGAGCGCATGGGCGAGCAGTCCGGCGAGGCGTCGATGATCCGCACCTACCTCGACTGGCTGATCGCGGTGCCGTGGAGCAAGCGCTCCGACGAGAAGCTCGATCCGAAGGCGGCGCGCGAGGTGCTCGACGCCGACCACGCGGGGCTCGAGGACGTCAAGGACCGGATCACGGAGTACCTGGCGGTCAAGAAGCTGCGCACGGAGCGCGGGATCCAGGAGGACAAGCGCTCCGGCGCGATCCTCACCCTGATCGGCCCGCCCGGCACCGGCAAGACCTCGATCGGCGAGTCGATCGCCCGCGCGACCGGGCGCGAGTTCGTCCGCATGTCGCTCGGCGGCGTGCGCGACGAGGCCGAGATCCGCGGCCACCGGCGCACCTACATCGGCGCGCTCCCGGGCCGCCTGGTGCGCGCGCTGCGCGACGCCGGGACGATGAACCCGGTGATCATGCTCGACGAGGTCGACAAGGTCGGCGCCGACTGGCGCGGCGACCCGAGCGCGGCCCTGCTCGAGGTGCTCGACCCGGCCCAGAACCACTCGTTCCGCGACCACTACCTGGACGTGGAGCTGGACCTCAGCCAGGTCATGTTCATCGCCACCGCGAACGTCGCCGAGACGATCCCGGGCCCGCTGCTGGACCGTATGGAGGTCATCCGCTTCGACGGCTACACCGTCGCCGAGAAGACCGCGATCGCCCGCGGCTACCTGTGGCCGCGCCAGCGCGAGCGCAACGGGCTGCTCGAGGACGAGGTCTCGATCTCCGACGAGCTGCTGACCCAGATCGTCTCCGAGTACACGCGCGAGGCGGGCGTGCGCAACCTCGAGCGCGAGCTCGGCACGATCCTGCGCAAGACCGCGACCCGGATCGCGTCCGGCAAGGCCGAGGCGCCGGTGGCGATCGACATCGACGTGGTCCGCGACGCGCTCGGCCGCCAGAAGGTCTTCCAGGAGGCGGCGCTGCGCACGGCCGTCCCGGGCGTGGCCACGGGCCTCGCGGTGACCGGCACCGGCGGCGACGTGCTGTTCATCGAGGCCACGGCCATGAACGGCAAGGGCGAGGGCGGCCTGACGCTGACCGGCCAGCTCGGCGACGTGATGAAGGAGTCGACGCGGATCGCGCTGTCCTACGTGCGCGGCCACGCCGACGAGCTCGGCATCGGCGAGGACGCGTTCACCGACAGGGAGTTCCACGTCCACGTGCCGGCGGGCGCGATCCCGAAGGACGGCCCGAGCGCCGGCATCACGATGACCACCGCGCTGGCGTCGCTGCTCAGCGGGCGCCCGGTCAAGCACACGGTCGGCATGACCGGCGAGGTCACGCTGCAGGGCCGCGTGCTGCCGATCGGCGGCCTCAAGCAGAAGGTCCTGGCCGCGCACGCCGCGGGCCTGACGACCGTGATCCTGCCCGAGCGCAACCGCGGCGACCTCGACGACGTCCCGGCCGACGTGCGCGAGGCGATGTCGTTCCACCCCGTGATGAGCATCGACGAGGTGCTCGAGCTGGCTTTGGAGCCTGCGCCGAATACGGTGGCTGTGTGACGGCAGCCTTCCGGCGCTATGAGGGAGGAGGCGACGGCCCGGGAGGGCGTCGCCTCCAACCCCCTCCCGGGAAGCCCTTGACCCGGGGGTTGGCGCGCCGGATCTTCAAGCTCTTCCGGCCCTATCGCGGCCGGCTCTTCACCGTCCTGGTCCTGATCGCGATCTCGGCCGCGCTGGGGATGGTCTCGCCGTTCCTGCTGCGCGACATCCTCGACGTCGCGATCCCCGAGAACCGCGACGAGCTGCTGTTCGCGCTCGTCGGCGGCATGATCGGCATCTCGATCGCCACCGGCGTGCTCGGGGTCGGCCAGACCTGGCTGACCAACGTCGTCGGCCAGCGCGTGATGCACGACCTGCGCACGCAGGTCTACCGCCACCTGCAGCGGCTCTCGCTGGCGTTCTTCACGCGCACGCGGACGGGCGAGATCCAGTCGCGGATCGCCAACGACATCGGCGGCGTGCAGAGCGTGGTCACGAGCACCGCGGCCTCGATCGTCTCCAACGTGACGACGGTGGTCGCGTCCGTGGTGGCGATGTTCCTGCTCGACTGGCGGCTGGCGCTGTTCTCGCTGGCGCTGCTGCCGTTCTTCGTGCTGCTGGCGCGTCGCGTCGGCAACCAGCGGCGCAAGATCACGTCGGTCAAGCAGGGCGCGATGGCCGACATCTCGTCGCTGGTGCAGGAGTCGTTGAGCGTCTCCGGGATCCTGCTCGGCAAGACGATGGGCCGCAGCGCGGAGCTCGCGGCGCGCTTCGACCGCGAGTCCGAGAACCTCGCCGACCTCGAAGTGCGCTCGCGGATGGCCGGCCGCTGGATGATGGCCGCGATCCAGACGTCGTTCGCGGTCATGCCGGCGTTGGTCTACCTGTTCGCCGGGCTCGCCCCGGGCGCGGCCTCGATCGGCACGATCGTCGCCTTCACGACGCTGCAGACGCGGCTGTTCTTCCCCGTCCAGTCGCTGCTCTCGGTCGGCGTCGACATCCAGACCTCGACGGCGCTGTTCGACCGCGTGTTCGAGTACCTCGACCTCGAGGTCGACATCGAGCCCGGTTCGCGTTCGCTGGGCGATGTGCGCGGCGAGGTCCGCTTCGACGGCGTCTGGTTCCGCTACGACGACGAGTGGACGCTGCGCGACGTCGACATCGTCGTCGCGCCCGGCACCCGCACCGCGCTCGTGGGTGAGACCGGCGCGGGCAAGACCTCGCTCGGCTACCTCGCGGCGCGCTTGTACGACCCGGAGCGCGGCGCGGTGCGGATCGACGACGTCGACCTGCGCGAGCTGACCTTCGACGCGCTCGCCTCGGCCGTCGGCGTGGTCTCCCAGGAGACGTATCTCTTCCACGCCTCGGTGCGCGAGAACCTGCGCTTCGCCCGCCCCGAGGCCTCCGATACGGAGATCGAGGACGCGGCGCGCGCCGCCCAGATCCACGACACGATCGCCGCCCTGCCCGACGGCTACGACACGGTCGTCGGCGAGCGCGGCTTCCGTTTCAGCGGCGGCGAGAAGCAGCGGATCGCGATCGCCCGCACGATCCTGCGCAACCCGCCGGTGCTCGTGCTCGACGAGGCCACCAGCGCACTCGACGTCGCCACCGAGCGCGCCGTCGGCGAGGCGCTGCAGCACCTCGAGGAGGGCCGCACGACGATCGTCATCGCCCACCGCCTCTCGACCGTCCGCGACGCCGACCAGATCGTCGTCCTCGACCACGGCGGGGTCGCCGAGCGCGGCACCCACGAGGAGCTGCTCGCGCTCGGCGGCCGCTACGCCGCGCTCGTCGCCCGCGACGAGGGCCAACCGAGCGAGGGCCTGACCCCGCTCACCTGATACGGACGCCTGATTGTCGAGCGCGGAATGCGTTGGGCGTTCTGGTTAGTCGGCGTGACCGCGTAGAAGTACTTTGAGCGCGCAGCGGTTCGATTGTGAGATAGTCGCCCTTCGGCAGTCAAAGGAGACGCGATGCGCACCCGAACGCTCGTCGCCGTGACCGCGGCGCTGCTGCTCGCTCCCGCGAGCGCATCCGCCGCGTTTGGAGTCGGTCACACGGTCAAGCGCATCACCGTGCCCGGAACGCTTCCGCAGGAGCTGCGGGCGGTCGATGTCCACCTGTGGTATCCGGCCGACGCCGCCGCCTTCGCGCAGGCCGCCCCGACCGTCTACCGCTCCGCGCTCTACGAGGACACGCGCATCCCCGCGGGGTGGAAGCCGCTGTCCTGGAGCGTCGACGCCGAGATCGCCCGTGAAGCCGCGATCGCCCAGCAGGGCAAGCCGTACCCGGTGATCGTGTTCTCGACCGGCAATCAGAACGACCCGATCGACTATGGGCACACGCTCGAGCTGATCGCCGCCGCCGGGTTCGTCGTGGCCGCGCCGTATCACGCGAACAACTCCGGGGATGACGTGCGGATCGACTTCATCAATCAGCAGGCCGGGACGCGATTGATCGCCTGCAATGACGGGCTGCCGCCGCGCGCGACGTTCGGTCCCGGCGACTGCTCGAAGACCAACGTGCCGAACAGCATCGCCGACCGCGTCCGGGACGTCTCGTACGTGCTGAACGCGCTGCCGGGGTGGCTCGGGAGCCGCGTCGACGTCGCGCAAGCCGGCGTCTTCGGACATTCTCGAGGCACCCTCACCGCGCTCACCGCCGCGGGTGGGAGCACGGTGTGGGGCGTCGCACCCGAGCCGCGCGTGCAGGCGATCATGGGCGTGTCGATCGGCGTGCAGGCGCTCGCCGGCCAGGTCTCGCTCACGAACGTCAAGGCACCGGCGCTGCTTGCCGCCGGCGCACTCGACGCGACGTCCCCGCCCTCGGTGAGCAAGTTCGCCTACGACACCATCTCGAGCGTCGACAAGCGCTACGTCGAGATCCCGAACGCGCACCACCGAACGTTCGACTCGACCTATTGCGACCAGGCGCAGTCGTCGGGGGCGATCGCCACGGCCGACCCGACCCGGAGGCTCGACAAGCACACGTTCGACCTCATGGCGACCCATCCGACTTCGGGGCGGACCCAGGACTACTGCCCGTACTCCGCATTCACGAGCCCGACTGACGTCACCGGACTGCTGTTCGCGGCGAACGGTTTCGCGGTCACGCCGACCAATGTTCCGACGACCGGCCTGACCGTCGACACCGTCAAGCAGCACGTCGCGGAGCTGGCCATCGAGTTCTTCGCCGCCAAGCTGGCACGCGCCGCGAGCGGCGGCGTCAGCGGCGCCGTGCCGGCGACGCTCTCACTGACGCTTGGGCCGGCGCCGAGCTTCGGCGTGTTCACACCCGGCGTGAACCACACCTACAACGCGACGGGCACGGCGAACGTGATCTCGACCGCGGGTGACGCGGCGCTGTCGGTCACAGACCCGTCGACCATGGCACCCGGGCGTCTCGTCAACGGAGCGTTCTCGCTGGCGTCGCCGCTGCTCGTGGGCCGTAGCCCGCTGCCGGCCGTCGTCAAGTCCTGGACTTCGCCCGTGTCCAACGACCCCGTGCAGATCGCGTTCTCGCAGACCATCGGCGCCGAGGAGGCGTTGCGCACCGGGACCTACAGCAAGACGCTCACGTTCACGTTGTCGACGACCAGCCCGTAAGCGGTGTGCGCCCGCCGGGATCGGCGGGCGCGCCTCGTGTCGGCGAGTTCCGCCTCCGGAACTTGAACGCTCTAACGCTTCGTCGGCGCCGCCATGTCGGCGCGCAGCTCGGCCGCGGTGAGCGCGCGGTCGTAGATCCGGAGCTCGTCGAGCCGGCCGCGGAAGCCCTCGCCGAGCCGCAGCGAGCGCCCGGTGTTGACGAGGCCGCCGGTGCCCGCACGGGTTCCGGCGGCACGACCGTTCACGTAGCGTCGGATCGTCCGGCCGTCGTAGGTCAGGGCGAGATGGGTCCAGCGCCCGAGCCTCGGCGCGGCGCCCGCGGGCGGACCGCGTGCCGACCGAGGCGGCGGTGGCCGTCATCCTCCAAGACCCCTGCGCGGCGAGCGTGCCGCCGGCGCGCTCGGGCCGGACCCAGGCCTCGACGGTGAGCGCTCGCCCGGGCTTCGGCGCGCGCAGCGTCACGCGGTCGCGACCGTCGAGGTCGAGCGCGCCGCCGAAGCGGCCGCGCGCGCGGCCCTCGTCGAAGCTCCAGGCGCCGATCGGCCCGGCCGGCTTCGGCGTGGGCGTCGGCGTGGCCGAGACCTCGGGCGCGCGGCGCGCGGTGGACTCCGGTCCCGGCGTAGCGGTGGGTTCCGGACTCCGGCGTGACGGTCGCCTCAGGCGCGTAGGTCGCCGTGTAGCTGGCGGTCCCGCTCGCCGGCGCGGTGATCTCATGCGATTGCGCGAGGCCGTCGTTCCAGGCGCGCCAGAGATAGCGGGCCGCGCCGAGCAGCTGCGATGACGGTGCGCTCACCGTGGTCTCCGAGCGCGCGATGACCGTCCGTGTGGCCGGCGTCGTCAGCGTCTCGCTCGCGAACGAGAGCGTCAGGCCCGGCGGCGAGCTGTTCAGGGCGATGTTCGCCGTCCGCGGGTCGAGACGGACCGTCTCCGTCGCGCTCAGGCCGGCGCTGTCGGTCGCCGTGAGCGAGAGCAGCAGGTGAGAGGGGTACTCGTGATCGGGCGCGACGAGGCTCCCGGACGCCACCCCCACGTAGTTCTCGATCGGGTGCGTGTGACAGTTGCTCGGACAGTGACGCATCGACAGCGACCAGACCAGGTCCTTCGCCGCAAGTGCCTCACCGGCGCTGGTGCGCGCGCTGCCCGAGAAGCTGATCGAGTCGCCGACCGCCCAGGTGGTTGCGGCCGACGGCGCGGTGATCGTGACCGTCGGCGGCCCGCCCGCGGTGATCACCGTCGACGCTGTGCCGTGCCGACCGTTCGGGTCGCTGACGCGCAGCCGAACGGTCACGGCGCCCGGGTTGGCATACGTGAAGTTCGCGGTGGCGGCGGTCGAGTCGTTGAAGTCGCCGTCGCCGTCGAGCTCCCACGCGTAGGTCAGCGTGTCGCCCTCGGGGTCGCTCGAGCCTCGCCCGTCGAACGCGACGGCCAACGGGGCCGCGCCCGTCGTGGGGTTGGCGGCGATCCGCGCGGTCGGCGCACTGCTGTCGGACGCGATCCGGCGGATCGTGCCGCCCTCGAGGTCGGCGTAGTAGAGCGCGCCGTCAGGGCCTTCGGTCAGGAACACCGGGCCGGCCGCGTCGCTCATGAACGTCGTACGCGTGGCGGGGTCCGGCAGCCCGTCCGCGCCCTTGTACATGACCCAGATGCACTTGCGCGAGAAGTCGGCGAAGAACAGCGCGTCCTTGTAGGCCGCCGGGAACGCGTCGCCGCTGTAAAAGGCCAGCCCGGAGATCGACGAGGAGCCGACCGGGCAGCTCTCACCCGCGACGACCTTGTCGGCGTGCTTGTAGGCGAAGTACGGCTCGGTCACGGCAGCTGCCCCGTCGGCGTACAGGGTCTCGCAGCTGTTCAGCTCGAGCGAGTCGTAGACGCCCGCCCGCCCCGCACCCTCGTAGCACGGCCAGCCGTAGTTGCGAACCTGGGCCACGTTCTGGGTGCGGTTGATCTCCTCCCAAGTGTCCAGGCCCACGTCGCCGGACCAGACCTCGTTGGTCCCGGGCCGGAACGTGAACCGGAACGGGTTGCGCAAGCCGTAGGCGACGATCCGGCGGCGCTGCGCGTCGGGATCCGAGATCGCCGGGTTGCCGGCGGCGGCCGCGCCGGTGTTGGGGTTCACGCGCAGGATCGCGCCGTTGAGCACCGCCGATTGTGAGGCCGGCCGGCGGAAGCTCTGCGAGCGCAGCGCGCCGCCCTGCGACGTCGGCGGCGTCAGCGGGCTGCCCGGCGGGTCGCCGCAGGGGTTGACCGGGGTGCCTTTCTGGCCGTAGTCCGCGAACGTGAACGAGGCGCCGTCGCCGGAGCTCACGTAGAGCATGCCGTCCGGGCCGAAGTCGATCGAGCCCAGCGAGTGGCTCGGATACTGCTGGCAGAAGTCGTCGATCAGCACCTTCTCCTCGCCGGTCGCGGTGAGCCGCGAGAGGCGGCCGGTGATCACGCAGCCGTCCTTGTTCGGCCCGGGCGTCGTCGGGCAAGCGTCGTTCCAGCGCGGGGTGGTCGGCGAGTTGGGCGCCTTGTCGTAGGCGTACAGGACGTAGACGTAGGGCCGTCCGCGCGTGAAGGCGGGATCGAGGGCCAGTCCGAGCAGGCCGCGGTCCCAGTAGTCGTGGACGCGAGCGCTCAGGTCCGCGTAGACGGTCGGCGTGGTGTCGTTGAGGTCGTCGAAGACGTTGATGATCCCGCTCTTGCTCGCGACGAAGACCCGTCCGTCGGACGCGAAGCGGAGCGCCATCGGATTCCCGAGCCCGTTCCAGACCGTCGTCTCGGTGAAGCCGGCGGGCAACGTGCCCGCGATTGCAGGCGCGACGGGCGCGTCGAACGCACCCGCGTGAGCGGCGGTCGGGGCACTGAGCAGGATCGCGAACACGATGAGGACAAGACGGCGCATGGGCGGGACGCTAGGAAGCGCCGGGGAGCCGCCCTTGGACTTTCGTCTAGCGCAGGCGAAAGATCGAACATCCGCCGAACGAAACTAGCCGGCGTAGCGGCGGGCGACGCGTTCCGCGGACGCGCGATAGCCGCCGCCGAAGAGTGCGGCGTGGACGAGCAGCGGGAAGAGCTGGTAGAGCTCGACGCGCTCCTCGTGGCCGGGCGCGAGCGGGTGGCGCTCCTCGTAGGCGGCGAGGAAGTGCGGGCCCGGCGAGCCGAACAGGCGCAGCATCGCCAGGTCGACCTCGCGGTGCCCGCCGTAGGCCGCGGGGTCGATCAGCCACGCGCGGCCGTCACGGCCCCACAGGACGTTGCCGCTCCACAGGTCGCCGTGCAGTCGCGCGGGCGGCTCGGGCGGCCCGGCGAGCTCGTCCATGCGCTCGCAGACGCGCTCGACGGCCTTGTTCCCGAAGCGCGTGAGGCCCGCGTGCGGCAGCAGCGGGAGCAGGCGCCGCTCGGCGTAGAACGTGGCCCAGTCCGGCGCGGGGTCGTTGGGGAGCGTCAGCGACGCAAGGCGCAGCGGCGCCGCGGCGGCGGCCTCGCCGCCGTCGCCGCATCGCCGCTCGGCTCGCGCCGCTGGCACGGCCGTGCCGGCGCGGCCCGGCGCACGTCTGGCGGCGTCGCGCCGAACGCCTCGGCGCCGGCCGCGTGTACCTCGGCGAGGCCCGCGCCGAACGCGGCCGGATCGCCGCGGCCGCCCTCGTCGACCCAGTCGAGCACGAGCACGTCCGCGGTCACCCCGAGCACCTCGGGCACGCGCAGCGCGCGCGGCTCGGCCAGCCAGCGCAGCGCGGCGGCCTCGGCCTCGTACTCGCCCGGCGCGACGTCCGCGCGGGTCTTGACGAAGGCGAACGACTCGTCGGAGAACTGGACCCGGAAGGCGTCGTTGATGTCCCCGCCGCCGACCCGCTCCACCCGCCGCACGTCGCGGCCGGTGGCCTCCCGCACGGCCGCTTCGAGGCTCACGTCAAGCGATCGAGCAGGCCGCGGCAGGCGGCCTCGACCTGGTCGAGCACGGTCTCGAAGCCGTCCGGCCCGCCGTAGTACGGATCGGGGACGTCGAGGTCCGGCGCGCCGGCGGAGGCCGGGTCGAACTCGCGCAGCAGCCGCGCCTTGCCCGCGGCGTCGCCGTCGGGCGAGAACGTCCGCAGCTCGGTCAGGTTCTCGCGGTCCATCGCCAGCAGCAGGTCGAAGTGCTCGAAGTCGCGCGGGCGGACCTGGCGCGCGGCGCCCGCCAGCGTGACGCCGCGCCGCGAGGCGGCCTCGGTCGCGCGCCGGTCGGGCGCGTCGCCCGTGTGCCAGGAGCCCGTGCCCGCGCTGTCGATCTCGAACTCGTGCTCGAGGCCGGCCTCACGCACGAGGCGGCGCATGACCCCCTCGGCCGTCGGCGAACGGCAGATGTTGCCCATGCAGATGAAGAGGATGCGGTTCAGTTCAACCGCTCCACGATCATCGCCTGGCCCATGCCGCCGGCCACGCACATGGTCTCCAGCCCGAGCGTCCCGTCGGTCGCGTCGAGCCCGTTCAGCAGCGTCGTCATGATCCGCGCGCCGGTCATCCCGAACGGGTGCCCGAGCGCGATCGAGCCGCCGAACGGGTTCAGCTTGTCGGGATCGATCCCGAGCTCGTCGCGGCACGGGATGACCTGGGCCGCGAACGCCTCGTTGAGCTCGACGATGTCGATGTCCGAGATCGTCATGCCCGCCCGCGCGAGCACCTGGCGCACGGCCGGGATCGGGCCGAGGCCCATCAGCTCGGGGCGGATCGCGGCCACCGAGGAGGCGACGATCCGCGCCCGCGGCTTGAGCCCCAGGCGCGCGGCCTTCTCGTCGGAGAGCACGAGGATCGCCGCCGCGCCGTCGTTGAGCGGGCACGCGTTGCCCGCGGTGACCGTCCCTTCCTCCGGGTCGAAGACGGGCTTGAGCTCGGCGAGCTTGGCGAGCGTCGTCCCGGCGCGCGGGCCGTCGTCGCGCCTGACGTCGCCCACCGGCACGATCTCGGCGTCGAAGTGGCCGGAGTCGCGCGCGGCGACCGCGCGGTCCTGCGAGAGCTTCGCCCACTCGTCCTGCGCCTCGCGGCTGACGTCGCAGCGCGTGGCGACGTTCTCGGCCGTCAGCCCCATCGGGATGTAGACGTTGTACGGCGCGCCCTCGGAGCCGTCGAGCTGCGGGTGCGGCGTCGCAGGCGGGGCTTGCGGGAAGCGGCTGACGGCCTCGACGCCGGCCGCGATGTACTGGTCGCCCTCGCCGGCCTTGATCGCGTGGAACGCCATCCGCAGCGTCTGCAGCGAGGAGGCGCAGAAGCGGTTGACGGTCGTCGCCGGGACGTGATGGTCGAGCCCCGCCAGCAGGGTCGCGACGCGGCCGACGTTGTGGCCGGCCTCGCCGACCCCGAACCCGCAGCCCATCATCACGTCGGCGGTCTCGGCGAAGTCGACCTCGGGGTTGCGCTCGACGAGCGCGCGCAGCGGGACCGCGGCCAGGTCGTCGGTGCGGACGTCCTTGAGCGAGCCCTTGACCGCGCGCCCGATGGGCGTGCGGATGGCATCGACGATCACGGCTTCAGGCATCGCCGTGAATGCTATGAGGGCCGGCCGCCGGGGAGCGCCACTGCCTGCGCGGCGAGCCGCGCACCGGCCGCGAGCGCGTGCTCCGGCTCGCCCGGCCAGGCGCTCAGGAAGCCCGCGGCGAAGGCGTCGCCGGCGCCGGTCGTGTCGATCACGTCGTCGACTCCGATCGCAGGCCCGGAGACCGTGCGCACGCCGTCGCTCCAGCGCGCTCCGCCCGCGCCCAGCTTGACCACGGTCTCCTTCACGCCGGGCAGCCCGTCGCCGAGCGACCGGCCAGCTCGTCGGCGTTGGGCAGCAGCAGATCGACGGGCCGCGCGCGGTCGAGGAAGGCGGGATCGGCGCGCAGCAGCGCGGCCGACGCGGGATCGACGCTGATCCGCATCCCCGCTTCGCGCGCCCGGTCCATCGCCGCCAGCGCCGCGGCGCGCGAGCCGGCGCGCATGAGCGAGTAGCCCGAGACGTGCAGGATCGCGTCCTGTGCCCACAGGTCGTCGGGCAGCTCGGCGGCCGACAGCGCGGTGTTCGCGCCGGGATCGGGCAGCATCGTGCGCTCGCCGCCGGGCGCGACGAGCACGATGCAGGTGCCCGTCCGGTGCTCCGGGTCGTGCGTGACGCGCAGGTCGACGCCGTCGAGCCCGCGCAGCGCAACCTCGGCCGCAGGGTCGTCGCCGACGCGCGCGACCAGCGCGACCTCGACGCCCGCGTGCGCCAGCCAGGCGGCGGTGTTCGCGCCCGCGCCGCCCGGGCGCAGCGTGATCCGCGCCGGCGTGTCGCTGGCGGGCGCCAGCGGCCCGTCCTGGACGGCGACGACGTCCAGCATCACTTCGCCCAGCACGACGATCATGCCGCCGCGATCTCCGCCGCCAGGGCGGCGTTGCGCAGCACGAGCCGGACGTTCGCGCGCAGCGACTCGCCGCCGGTGCGCGTGTGGAAGCGCTCGAGCAGGAACGGGGTCACGTCGCGGCCGCTGACGCCCGCCTCGGCGGCGGCTTGCAGCCCTTCGCGCAGGGTGCGGTCGTGCAGCTCCGGGTCGAGTTGCTCGTCGAGCGGGTTGGCGACCACGACAGCGCCCGGCATTCGCAGCTCCTCGCGCCGCCGCAGCACCGCGGCGACCTCCGCGGGCGTCTCCACGCGCCACGTGATCGGCACGCCCGACGACGTCAGGTAGAACGCCGGGAACGTGTCGGTGCGGTAGCCCAGCACGGTCACGTTGAGCGTCTCGAGGCGCTCGAGCGTGGCCGGGATGTCGAGGATCGACTTCACGCCCGCGCTCACGACGCAGATCCCGACCCGCGCCAGCGTCCCGAGGTCGGCCGACTCGTCGAACGTGTCCCGCGCGCCGCGGTGGACGCCGCCCAGCCCGCCGGTGGCGAACACACGGATGCCCGCGAGCTCCGCCAGGTGCGAGGTCGCGGCGACCGTGGTGGCGCCGTCCTCGCCGCGCGCGACGACCGGCGCGAGGTCGCGCACGCCGCACTTCGCCACGTCCTCGGACGCAGCCAACCGCTGCAGCGCGTCGTCGTCGAGCCCGACGCGGACCTCGCCGCCGAGGATCGCGATCGTCGCCGGCACCGCCCCGTGCTCGCGCACCGTGGCCTCGATCTCCCGCGCCACGCGCAGGTTGTCCGGCCGCGGCAGGCCGTGGGCGATGATCGTGCTCTCGAGCGCGACGACGGGACGGCCCTCGTCGAGCGCCGCGCGGACTTCCTCGTTGACCACCATGCGCGCGTCCACGTTAGGACGTCGCGCGGACCGCCGGCCCGCCGCGGGGAGGAGCGGCGGGCCGGCGGGAAGTGGCCGCGGCGGCCGGCCCGCCGGGGGAGCTCGGCGGACCGGCGGGGAGTGGCCGCGACGGCCGGCCCGCCAGGCGGACGGCTCGCGACGTGCCGGCCTGGCCGGTCGCCGCCCTAGGCGGCGTCGCCGCTGTCGCCGGGGTCGTCCTCGGCGAGGATGCGGTAGAGCGCGCGGCGCGTGTCGCCGAGGATCTTGCGAGCCTCCTCGGTGTGGCCGGCGGCGGCGACCTGCATGGCCGCGGCGCCGACCTGGAACATCAGGCCGCGAAGGTCCGCGACGCCCTCGTCCATGCCGCCGGTGGCGGCCTCGAACGGATCGCCGAGCTCCTCGCGGTTGCCGTCGACGTACTCGCGCCCCTCGGGCGAGAGCTCGTAGGCGCGCTTGCCCTCGGACTCGGCGGCCTGAACCAGGCCCTCGTCCTCGAGCTGCTGGAGCGCCGGGTAGACCGAGCCGGGGCTCGGCTTCCAGACGCCCTCGGTCCGGCGCTCGATCTCCTGGATCAGCTGGTAGCCGTTCTGCGGCTGCTCGAACAGCAGGAGCAGGAGCGCGGCGCGGACGTCGCCCCGGCGGGCGCGCGGCCCACGGCCGCGTCCGCGACCGCCGCCGCGATGGTGACCCGGGCCGCCAGGGCCCCAGAAAAGCGCCTTGAACTGCCGCGGGTCCCCGAAGGGGCCTTCGCGGCCGGTCATGAACGCGATCAGGTCCTCCCAGCCGCGCGGTCCGCGGTGGTGGTGATGCCGGTGGCGGTGCTCACGAGGACCGCCCCAGTCGCATGATGCTGGTACAGCATGCATATCGGACTTCCTTTCGTGTCGATGTATTCCGATGCATCAACGATATATCGCGATAGTCGATCTGTCAAGCTCATCTCAGAAATGTCCGCTTCCGTACGCCAATAAGTGGCCGACTCCGAATCCCCTCCCACCTCGCGCGTGGCCCGTACGCGCCGCTTCGGCGGGCTGGTCGCCGGCCAGGGCCTGCGCTGGGCCGGCACTCGCGCGGCCAACACGCTGCGCTCGGACGAGCGCGCCGATGCCGCCACCGGGGAGCGCGCGGCCGCCACCGCGCGCGAGCTCGTCAAACAGCTCGGCCAGATGCGCGGCGCGGCGATGAAGGTCGGCCAGGTCCTCTCGACCGTTGACTTCACCGCAATCCCGGAGTCCGAGCGCGAGGAGTTCAAGACCACGCTCGCGAGCCTGCGCGACGACGTCCCGCCGCTGCCCTTCAAGCGCGTCGAGAAGCTGTTGCGCGACGAGCTCGACGAGCCGCTCGAGCACGTTTTCGCCGACTTCGAGCACGAGGCGTTCGCCGCGGCCTCGATCGGCCAGGTCCACCGCGCCACCACCACCGACGGCACGGACGTCGCGGTCAAGATCCAGTACCCGGGCATCGCCGAGGCGGTCGAGACCGACCTGCGCAACCTGCAGATGCTGTTGCCGCTGGTCAAGCGCCTCGCGCCCGGGCTCGACGTCAAGGCGCTGGCGCAGGAGCTGCGCGAGCGCATCGGCGACGAGCTCGACTACGAGGTCGAGGCCCAGAACCACCGCGCGATGGCGCGCGCCTGGCGCGGGCACCCGTTCGTCTTCGTCCCGCCCGTCGACACCGCCCGCTCGCGCCGCCGCGTGCTCGTCACGCACTACATCGAGGGCCGGCGCTTCGAGGCCGTCAAAGCGCTCGACGAAGCCGAGCGCGACCGCTACGGCGAGATCGTCTTCCGCTTCTTCTTCGGCACGCTCAAGCACCTGCGCCGCGCGGCCGGCGACCCGCATCCCGGCAACTACCTGCTGCTCGACGACGGCCGCGTCGGCTTTCTCGACTTCGGCCTGATGCGGGTCATCGACGCCGACTACCTCGAGGCGGAGCGCGCCCTCGCGCAGGCCGTCGAGCGCGGCGACGCCGAGGCCGTGCACGAGCGCCTGACCACCCTCGGCTACCTGCCCGAGCCGGACACGTTCGACCCCGAGCGGCTGCTGGCCCAGATCCGCACCGCCGGCGAGTGGTACCTCGAGCCGGGCTTCCGGCGCCTGACGCCGGCCTACGTCACCGACCTGATCGACCGCGGCTCGAGTCCGCGGTCGGAGTTCTTCGAGGCGATGCGGCGCGAGACGATCCCGCCCCAGGCGTTGCTCATGCGCCGCATGGAGGGCCTGGTCCTGAGCACGCTCGGCGAGCTGCGGGCGGGCGCGGACTGGGCGCGGCTCGGCGGCGAGTACTGGAGCGACGCCCCGCCCAGCACGCCGCTGGGCGAGCAGGACGCCGCATTCTGGGGTTAACCCCGATGCACGCGCCCCCGCACCGCCCTAGGCTCGCCCGATCATGCTCGCCGCCGCCTTCGCCACCGTCGCCCTGCTGCCCGGACTCCTGACCCCCACGGTCGCCGACGTCAAGCAGCAGACGTCGCTTCCGATCCTGCTGCCGGACGGCATCAGCACGGAGATCGACCCGCTGTACCCCTCCGGCGCCGGCAGCCGGCGGGAGTACTCGATCGGCCTCGCGGCGATCGAGGACTGCGGCGGCGCCACGGCCTGCTTCGTGGCCGACTTCAGCGCCAAGCGCGGCGGGCGGCCGTTCGGCCCGCGCAAGGCGACGCTGGCCAACGGGCGCAAGGGACGCTTCAAGCCGCTGACGTGCGGCGCCTCCTGCTCGCCGCCCACGATCGAGTGGGGCGAGCGCGGCGTCGTCTACCGGATCGCGGCCAACGTCGGCGACAAGCGCACCGAGCGGCGGCTGCTCGTCAGCATGGCCAACCAGGCGATCAGGAAGGGACCGCGGTAACCGCTTCGCGCTCGGCGGCGGTGAGCACGGCGCCGAGCAGTCCCGGGAAGCGGGCGTCGACCTCGTTACGCCGCAGCGACACATGGCGGTGCGTGCCCTCGGCGCGCGTGTGCGTGAGGCCCGCCTCGCGCAGCACCCGGAAGTGATGCGAGCGGGTGGCCTTCGAGATCCCGAGGTCGAACGCCCCGCACGTGCACTCGCCGTCCGCCGCCAGGCCGCGGACGATCGCGACCCGTACCGGATCGCTCAGCGCGGCCATCACCGCGGCGAGCGTGACATCGTCGATCAGCGGCTCATCGGCGTGCATGTTCGATACCCATCGTACTACTCACAAGCCGAGCTCTCTGACGCCCAGCTCGTCGGCGCCCAGATGGTGGGCGAGCTCGTGCCGGACGGTCCGCGTCACCTGCTCGCGCAGCAGATCGGGGTCGTGCCCGAAATCGCGCAGCAGCGTGTCGCGGAAGATGATGATGCGGTCGTGATAGTCGTCGCGCGCGACGGTGTCGCCTTGGTAGAGCCCGTAGGCGCGCGCCTTGCGCCCCTTGTCTGAGATCACGACCGGGACGCGCTCGAGCGCCTTGATGAGGAGGTCCGGGAGGTCGTCGAGCGCCTCGCGCACGAGCGTCTCGAAGTCCACCGGGTCGTACGGGTCGAGCTCGAGGAACTCGCCCTCGTCGGGCTCGGCGGCGAGGTTCTCGCGCGCAAGCTCCTCCGAGCGCACGACGAGGCGCTCGAACTCGGCCTCGCTCTCCGGGTCCTGATAGTGCGCGAGCTTGGAGACGAGCAAGCCGATCACGAGCGCCGCGACGGCGCCGAAGGAGACGACCACGGCCAGCACCTCGAACATCCGCAGCCAGCCCGACTGCGACAGCCCGCCCTGCGCGAACACCGCCACGGTCAGCGCGACCGCGAGGCAGATCACGGTGGTGAAGGCGATCCGGCGCCCGGTCGGCCAGCGTGAAAGCATGCGTTTGAGGCTACCTGAGGGCGCGCGCGATCACGACGCGCTGGATCTCGTTCGTACCTTCGTAGATCTGCGTGATCTTGGCGTCGCGCATGTAGCGCTCGACCGGGTACTCATTGACGTAGCCGTAGCCGCCGAGCACCTGGACGGCCTCGACGGTCACCGCCATCGCCGTGTCGGACGCGAACAGCTTGGCCATCGCCGAGTACTTGCCGCGGTCGGGCTCGTGGCGGTCGATCTTCGCGCACGCGCGGTAGAGCAGCTCGCGCGCGGCGGCCGTCCGCGTCTCCATGTCGGCGAGCTTGAACTGGATCCCCTGGAACTCGGCGATCGGCCGGCCGAACTGCCTGCGCTCGGCGGCGTAGGCTGCGGCGTGGTCGGTCGCGCCCTGGGCGATCCCGACGGCCTGGGCGGCGACGCCGAGCCTCGAGTGATCGAGCGTCCCGAGCGCGACGTTCATCCCCTTGCCCTCCTCACCGATCAGGTTCGCGGCGGGAATCCGGACGTCGTCGAAGATCGGCTGGCCGGTCGGCGAGCCCTTGATCCCGAGCTTGTGCTCGAGCTTGCCGACGGAGAAGCCCGGGCGGTCGGCCTCGACCACGAAGGCGCTGATCCCGCGCGAGCGCGCCGCGCTGGGATCGGTCTTGGCGAAGACGACGTAGAAATCGGCGACGCCGAGGTTCGTGATCCAGTTCTTGGTGCCGGTCACGACCCACTCGTCGCCGTCCTTGACGGCGCGCGTGATCATCCCGCCGGGATCCGAGCCCGCCTCGGGCTCGGAGAGCGCGAACGCCGGCGACCACTCGCCCGACGCGCACTTGGGCAGGAAGCGCTGCTTGAGCTCCTCGGAGCCGAAGAGCTGGATCGGCAGCGTGCCGAGCTCCTGGATCATCAGGATCAGTGCGCTCGAGGCGCAGGCGCGCGCGATCTCCTCGACCGCGACGTTGAGCATCAGCGTGCCGGTGCCGGTGCCGCCGTAGGCCTCTTCGAACGGCAGGCCGAGCAGATCCTGCTCGGCGAACAGCTTGCGCAGATCCCACGGGTACTCCGCCTTGGCGTCGATCTCGGCCGCGCGCGGAGCTACGCGTTCGCGCACGATCTGGCGGATGGTGTCGCGAAAATCGACCTGCTCGGGGGTCAGCGCGTAGGTGTCAACGGCGGTTGTCGGCATCCCCGGCAGCTTAGTTTGCCGCCCAGAACCGCCGGGGAGACGAGTGAGGTGGAACTTGGAACGTCACTCTTTCTGATCGCCGTCGGAGCGATCCTGACCTTCGCCGTCGAAGCCAGCATCTCGGGCATCGAGATCTCGACCGTCGGCATCATCCTGATGGTCGTCGGCGTGATCGGCCTCGTGATCTCGTTGCTGTACCTGGCCCCGGCCCGCCGCCGCCGGGCGGTCGTCGAGGACCGCCCGGTCACGAGGCGCGAGTACTACTAGAGCCCGGTGGGGTGACGGGCGGTGTAGCTGTCCGTCGGGCGCATCTTGTCGCTCCACCGCGGCCCGCTGCCGCCGTTGTTGTAGCCGGTGTCGAATCGCAGGCCGGCGACCACGAGGAAGGAGTGCCCACTGTTGGCGTAGCTCGTGATCCACTGACCCGGCCCTGGCTCGCCCCATGACATGAACTCCGTCGACATCAGCGGTCGGCTGACCAGGCCGGCGCCGTGAAGGGCATAGCTCTCGGACCCCGAGCAGTCGTAACCCGAGTCCTCCCAATCCCCGTGGCCACCGCCGTACTTATACGGTTTGCCCACGATCTGATTCGCGGCGGCGATCACCGCCACGACCTGCGGCGGCGCGCCGGCCGGCGCGATCGCCCTCCCGTCGGACCCCAAGGTCGCCGCCGCCGTCGGCGCCGCGGCCGCGGCCGGCGCGACGGCTCCTGCCGTCTGCAGCCCGGCGCCGCCGGTCTCGACCTGACCGCGGAGCGTCGCCGCGTCCTGACGTGTGACCCGGCCGTCGACCGGAAGCGAGCTCCGGCGCTCCCAGGACCGGACCCGGCGCGCGGTATAGCGGCCGTAGTGCCCGTCGACCGTGGTCCTGAGCCCGGCCTTCGTCAGGAAGTCCTGGAGGACGCGAACATCGGTCCCGCGCATTCCCTGGCGCAGGTCGCGTTCGCCGAAGACGATGCGGCGAGCATCTGCCGTGGCTACCGGCAGCATGAATACAGCTAAAAGCAGGCCCGCACATAGCGAGCGACAGCGTGACAAGACGATCTCCTCTTTCCGACCGCCTACGGGGTTAGCTGTCGGGCTCGCGCGGAAAGCGTCGCGCTACACCGCATGATCGCGGCGATTCGCCCCTGGGGCAGTGACCCCTGCCCCACACTCTTGGTTCCCCCGCCCGCTTGTAGCCTCAGCTACTCGCGGTTCGGCGTTATGTCCCGTGATCCGCGCGGCACTCTAGCTCATCTTCCCGCGGATGGCGTCCCCCGATCGGGTGAACTTTTTCCAGACACCTCTCCAAAGCACGTTCGAGATCGCCACTAGCGAGCTCGATCCGCCGTTCGCGGTGGTCGACCTGGACGCCTTCGACGCCAACGCCGCCGACCTGGTTCGGCGTGCCCGTGGCGTTCCGCTGCGCCTGGCTTCGAAGTCGCTGAGGGTCCGTACGCTGCAGGCTCGCGCGCTCGAGCGCGGCTTCACGGGCACGCTCTGCTTCACGCTCCCCGAAGCGCTGTGGCTGGCCGCGGACGGCTGGGATGACCTCGTGGTCGCCTATCCGACAGTGAACCGGGCGGCGCTCCGCGAGTTGGCGCGTTCGAACGCACGTGAGCGGGTGACGGTGATGGTCGACTGTCGCGAGCACCTGGACGCGATCACGGCCGCCGGCGGCGGGCCCGGGGCGCCGGTCAAGGTCTGTATCGACGTGGACGCCGGCTGGCGCGTCGGTCTTATGGCGATCGGCGCGAAGCGCTCGCCGCTGCACGATCCCCGTCATGTGGCAGATCTTGCAAGCGAGATCGTCGCGCGACCGGAGCTCGAGCTCGACGGGCTGATGGCCTACGAGGCGCAGATCGCCGGCGTGGGCGACCGGCCGCCGGGCAAGCCGTTGCTGCGGCTCGCGCTCCCGGTCGTGCAGGCGCTGTCCGCGCGCGAGCTCGCGCGCCGGCGCGCGGAAGTGGTCGACGCGGTGCGCTCGGTCGCGCCACTGCGGTTCGTCAACGGCGGCGGCACGGGCTCGATCGAGCGCACCGCGGCCGAGCCGGCCGTGACCGAGGTCGCGGCCGGCAGCGGGCTGTTCGGCCCGACGCTGTTCGACAGCTACCGCGCGTTCACGCCGCGCCCCGCGGCGCTGTTCGCGCTGCCGGTGGTGCGCAAGCCCTCGGCGCAAGCTCGCGACGGTGCTCGGCGGGGGCTATCCGGCCTCAGGGCCCGCCGGGCGCGATCGGTTGCCGCGGCCGTTTCTGCCGCGGGGCTCGAAGCTCGACGCGCGCGAGGGCGCGGGCGAGGTCCAGACGCCGCTCGTGGGCCGGGCGGCGGCGGAGCTGCGGGTCGGCGACCGGGTCTGGTTCCGGCACGCCAAGGCGGGCGAGCTGTGTGAGCGCTTCGACGTCGTGCACCTGGTGCGGGGTGAGGAGCTGGTGGAGACGGTGCCGACGTACCGGGGCGAGGGGAAGACGTTCCTTTGAGGGCTGGGCGTGCGTGGCAACGCCGGCGAACTGCGCCGGTAAGGGTGTGGTCGGATCGGCCGCCTCGCGCTGCGCAACGCGCCGCGATACGCGTCGCCGCGGTCGCGCGGAATGGAGTGGTCACTTGACGTTGTAGAGCAACGGTAAGTGACCAGGTGGCGCGTTGCCGCTCGCGCCCGAGACCAAGTGGCGAGAAAAGCACCGATGCGGTGCTTTTCTCGCCACTGCGACGCGCCGACGAGGGATCGCCGGCCCCGCAGGCCTGACCACCTCCTTTACCGGCGCAGTTCGCTGGCCCCACCGCGGCTATCCGAGCGCTGCTACGTCTCCCCGTCGTAGTAGTCCAGGTTCTCGCCCATCCGAACGAGCGTGTGCTCCTCGCGGCGCCCGGTCCAGATCCCGATCTTGTTCGAGTCGGGGTAGATCGCGAAGGCGGGCTCGTCCTTGGTCGAGAGCATGATGAAACGGACGGTTTCCCCGGAATCGTTGAACACCTTGTGCGCGCCCGCGGGGCCGGCTTCGAATGCAGCCGTGTCGCCCGGCGCGAGCACGTCGGTGCCGTCCGGGTGGCGCACGCTGACCTGGCCCTCGAGCACGACGATCCACTCCTCGTCGGACTCGTAGTGGTACGGGCACAACGCCTGCCCCGGCGGCAGCTCGTACACCGACGCGCCGATCCGGCTCGCACCGATCTTCGGCCCGAAGCGGTCCATGCCCGCGTGATAGCCCTCCGGGTCCTCGGGGTCGTACTCGATCGCCGGCGCGAAGATGTTGAACGTCTTCATGGCGTTCATCCCAGCACGTGGCGGACCCACGCGTTGGCAAAGCGCCCGCCCGGATCGAGCTCGGCGCGCGCGGCCTGGAAGTCGTCCCAGCGCGGGTAGCGCGGGGCGAGCTCCGCCGCGGACAGGAACGAGCGCTTGCCCCAGTGCGGGCGGCCGCCGAGCGCGGACAGGGCGGCCTCGACCTCGCGGAACGCCGGCTCGTACTCCATGCCCTGGAAGACGTGCACGGCGACGAACGCGCTGTCGCGGCCGTGCGCGGGCGACAGCAGCGCGTCGTCGCCCGCGCGTGAAGCGCAGCTCGATCGGGAACGACACGGGGTGGCGCTCGAGTGCCGCGCGCGCGGCGCGCACGGCCGGGACGGCCTGCTCGCGCGGCACGCCGTACTCCATCTCTTCGAAGCGCACGAGCCGCGGCGAGGCGAAGATCGCGTAGGACCAGTCGACGCGCTCGCGCGAAGAGGCGACCGCGGACGCGAAGCGGTTGAGCCGCGGGATCGCGCGCGGGACGCGCCGCGCGACGACGTTGACGGCGCGGAAGGCGTGGTTGTCGAGCAGCACGTCGCTGACGTAGGCGCTCGCCCGCCCGGGGCGGTCGGTCGGGTCGTCCGTGCGGTCGAACGTGCGCGTCAGCGCGACGTCGGTGTGCGGGAAGGTCCAGAACTCGAAGTGGTCGTGGGCGTCGGCACGCTCCTGCAACTCCGCGAGCAGCGGCTCGAGCGGCTCCGGCCGATCGGTGTGGCGAAGGCGGAACGCGGGCACACAGCGCAGCGTGACCGCGGCGATCACCCCGAGCGCGCCGAGCGAGACGCGCGCCGCCTTCAGGAGGTCGCCGTCGTCGATCGTGCGCTCGGAGCCGTCCGCCAGGATCAACTCGACACCGGCGACCTGCCCCGAGAGGTTCGGGAGCATCGTGCCCGTGCCGTGCGTGCCGGTGGCGAGCGCGCCGGCCAGCGACTGGGCGTCGATGTCGCCGAGGTTCGGCATCGCCAGGCCGCGCGCGTGCAGCTCGCGCGAGAGTGCCTTGAGGCCGATCCCGGCCTCGACGCGGACGAGCCCGTCCTGGACGTCGAGCACGCGGTCGAGCGCGTCGAGCGACAGCAGCGTCCCCTCGGTCACCGCTCCGGCGCTGAACGAGTGGCCGGCACCGGCGACCCGCACCGGGCCAGGGCCGCGCGCCACGGCCTCGGCCAGCTCGGCGCGCGTGCGCGGCCGCTCGAAGCGCGTCGGTGTCGCACGCTGCGAGCCGGACCAGTTCACCCACTCCACGTTCGTGACGGTACCGTCCAGATGATGGACGTCGACCCCGAGCAGGTGGCCGAGCTGCAGCGGGAAGGGTCGATCCAGTTGATCGACATCCGCGAGCCCTACGAGTGGGAGGCCGGGCGCATCCCGGGCGCGCGCTTTCTGACGCTCGGCGAGCTGACGGCGCAGGCCGAGACGATCCACCGCGAGACGCCGGTCGTCTTCTACTGCCGCGTCGGCGGGCGTTCGGCGATGGCCGCGAACGCGTTCCGGCGCGCCGGGTATGACGCGTACACGATGAGCGGAGGCCTGGTCGAGTGGGAGGCACGTGGCATGCCGCTCGAGCCCGAGGGTGGCTCGGTAGCGGACCACTGATCCTGGCCTTCGCGCTGCTCGCCGCGCCCGCCGCGGCCGCGCCGGCGCTGGTCAAGATCGGTGACTTCGCGAGCCCGACGTGGGCCGGCGGCGACGCCTCGCGCGTGTTCGTCACCGAGCAAGCCGGGCGCGTGCAGGTGCTGCGCGACGGCGCGGTGCCGCACGTTCCTGGACCTGACCGCGATCACCTCGAGCGGCGGCGAGCGCGGGCTGCTGTCGGCGGCGTTCGCGCCCGACTACGCGACCTCGGGGCGCTTCTACGTCTATCTGACGGCGAAGGCGGCGGCCGCCACGACGGGCACCGAGGGCGAGTTGCAGGTGCGCGAGTACCGGCGCTCGGCGGCCGATCCCGACGTCGCCGACCCGGCCAGCGCCCGGCTCCTGCTGGCAGTGCGCCACGACGAGGCGGTCAACCACAACGGCGGCCAGCTGCAGTTCGGGCCCGACGGCAAGCTGTGGCTGGGAACCGGCGACGGCGGCGGCTCGAACGACCAGTTCGGGCATGCGCAGGATCCCGGGTCGCTGCTCGGCAAGCTGATCCGGCTCGACCCGGCCGCGCCGGTCGCCCGAGGTGCTGGCCCGCGGGCTGCGCAACCCGTGGCGGTTCTCGTTCGATCGCGCGACCGGGCAGATCGTGATCGCCGACGTCGGCCAGGGCGACGTCGAGGAGATCGACTTCGGGCTGGCGGCGAACTACGGCTGGCCGTGCTTCGAGGGCTCGATGCGCAAGGCCGCCAACCCCGCCTGCGACGCCGGGACCGCCGCGCCGGCGGTCGAGAAGTCGCACCTCGAAGGCTTCTGCTCGATCACGGGCGGCTACGTCGTGCGCGATCCCGGCCTGCCGACGCTGCTCGGCCGCTACCTGTACGGCGACTTCTGCCAGCCCGCGCTGCGCTCGGCCGATCTCACCGGCGGGGGCGGCGACGCGCCGACCGGGCTCTCGGTGCCGAGCCTGAGCTCGTTCGGCGAGGACGCGTGCGGACGGCTGTTCGTCGTGTCGCTCGCCGGGCCGGTCTACCGGCTCGTCGACGGTTCGCCGTCGCCGTGCGCCGCCGCGGGTGCGCCGCCCGGGTCGCCCGCCCCGGTACGGGACACCCGCGCGTGCGCGCTGTCGGCGCGCGTGACCGGGTTGCGCAGCGTGCGCCGGCTGCGGCGGCTGACCGTGACCCTGCGCACCGACGAGGCCTGCCAGGCGACTGTCGCCGCGCGCATCCGCGGCGTGGCGACGTTCCGCTCGGCGCGGCGCTCGCTCGTCGCGGGGCGCCGGAGCGTCGTCCGGCTGCGGCTGACCGTCCGCGGGACGCGCGCGGTGCGGAGCGCCGTGCGGCGCCGCGGATCGCTGCGGGTGGCCGTGAACGTGCGGGCGCTCGACGCGGCCGGCAACGCCGCGACGCTCGCGCGCGTGGCGCGGGTGAGGGGCTGACGCGCCGTGCTGCCGGGCGGCGACCTCCGGCGAGGCGCGGCGATGACGGCCGGGCGCGCCGCGCGGGCCGGCGGCGACCCCGGGCGAGGCGCGGCGATGACGGCCGGGCGCGCCGCGCGGGCCGGCGGCGACCCCGGGCGAGGCGCGACGATGACGGCCGGGCGCGCCGCGCGGGCGGGCGGCGACCTCCGGCGAGGCGCGGCGATGACGGCCGGGCGCGCCGTGCGGGCGGTCGGCCTCGCCGTGGTCGCGGTGCTGGCGCTCGCCGCGCCGGCTTCGGCCGCGCCGGCGCTCGTCTCGCTCGGGAGCTTCGCCTCGCCGACGTGGGCCGGCGCGCCGGCGGCCGAGCCCTCGCGCGTGTTCGTCACCGAGCGGGCCGGGCGCGTGCGCTTGATCGTCGACGGCATCGTGCAGAGCACGCCGTTCCTGGACGTCACGTCGATCACGCGGGCCAACGAGTCCGAGCGCGGGCTGCTGTCGGCGGCCTTCGCGCCGGATTACGCGAGCTCCGGACGCTTCTACGTCTATCTGACCGCACGGGCGCCGGTGGGCGAGATCCAGATCTGGGAGTACCGCCGCTCCGCGGACCCGAACGTGGCCGACCCGGCCAGCGGGCGCCTGCTGCTCGCGATCCCCCACACCGACGCCCCGAACCACAACGGCGGGCAGCTTCAGATCGGCCCCGACTCCAAGCTGTGGCTGGCGACCGGCGACGGCGGTGGGGCGAACAACCAGTACGGACACGCGCAGAACCCCGCCTCGCGGCTCGGCAAGCTGCTGCGCGTCGACCGCGATACCGGCGCCGTCGAGCAGCTCGCGCAGGGCCTGCGCAACCCGTGGCGCTTCTCGTTCACGCCCGGCGGCGAGATCGTGATCGCCGACGTCGGCCAGGGCGCCTACGAGGAGGTCAACGTCGGCCTCGCCGCCAACTACGGCTGGCCGTGCCGGGAGGGCATGCACGCGTTCCGCCCGGAGGCGGGCTGTCAGACCGTCCCGCTCCACGACCCGGTGCTGGAGAAGACCCACGGCGGCGGTGATCTCTTCTGCTCGATCGTCGGCGGCTACGTCGTGCGCGATCCGGGCCTGCCGACGCTGGTCGGTCGCTACCTCTACGGCGACTACTGCGCCGCCCCGCTGCGCTCCTTCGCGCTCGCGAATCCCGCCGGTGACGCCGCCGTCGGCCTCTCGGTGCAGTCGCTGAGCTCGTTCGGGGAAGACGCCTGCGGGCGCGTGCTCGTCGTGTCGCTGAGTGGCCCGGTGTACCGGCTCGTCGACGGCGCGGCGACGCCCTGCGGCGGTCCGGCGCCCACGCCCACCCCCACGCCGCTTCCGACGGCGACTCCCCCGCCCACCGCCACGCCGCCGCCGGCGACTCAGACTCCCGCGCCCGCGGCGACCCCTTCGCGCACGCCGGGCCCGACCGCCACGCCCCCACCGGCGCCCGCCGCCACCGCGCCGCCGGCCACGCCGGCGGCCGCGCCGCGCGATCTCCGCCCGTGCGCGGTCACGACGCGCGTCAGCGGGCTGCGCGCGCTCGCCCGCCGGCGCTACATCACGATCGCGCTACGCAGCGACGAGCCGTGCCGCGCCCGGATCACCGCCGGCGCCCGCTTCCGCGCCGCGACGGCCGAGCTCACGCCGGGCCGCCGCACCGTGATCCGCCTGCGCCTGGCCACGCGGGCGCGCCCGCGGACGATCCGGCTGCGCATCGAGACCCGCGACGCCGCCGGCAACATCCGCACGATCAACGAGCGCCTGGACTGAACCGGTCTAATCGGACTCGACGCCGCGGATCATGCCGTTGCGGAACGCATCGACGAAGCGCCGGTGGTCCTCGCGCGTCAGCGCGCCGTAGTCGGCGCCCCACGTCGCCAGGTCGCGGGCGAACTCGTCGCGGCGGTCACCGATCACCGCCGTGATCTTCTGCTCCACGTTGACGTCGACGAGCGGGTGCTCTGAGTCCGCGTCGGACACGCAGTGGATCTTCGCCGTCGCGCGGCCCAGGTCGCGCACCAGCGGCACCATCTCGTCCATCTCGGTCAGGGCGTCCCACTCGAGGTCGGCCTCGTAGGGCGAGAGCTCCTTGATCACCTGGCCGACGCCGTCGAGCGTGCACCAGCCGACCCACGGGATCGGCGTGGGCCTGCAGCGCCTGCTGGGAGACCGCCGTGCGGTGCCCTTCGTGCTCGAAGTACGAGCGGATCTTCTCGTCGCGCACGACGCGGCTGGCGGCGGGCGTCTGGGCCTGCTTCATCGACAGCACGACGTCGTTCTCGAGCGCCTGTGTCCGCCCCTCGACGAGCAGCGAGTAGGCCTGCAGCCCGGCCGAGCCGATCCCGAACCCGGAACGGCCGTAGACGTCCTTGACCGCGTAGGAGAGGCTCTGCTGGCGCTTGGCCTCCGGGATCGAGCCGAGGTACTCCTGGTAGGCGGCCAGGACGGCCTCGCGCTCGCTGTCGTCGAGCCGGCGCGCGCCCGCCCCCTCGGCGAGCACGCGATCGCCGGCTTCGAACGCCGTCAGGCGGTTCAACAGCGTCACCCGCGTCTCCATCCGCGCGACCTGGAGCACCTGGCGCAGCGGCCCTTCGGTCGTCTCGAGCGTGAGCCGGAAGTCGCGGTCGACCTCCGAGGTCGCGAACAGGTGCACGGTGTCGGCGTAGCGCGCGCGCGTAGGTCTCGATCAGCGTGTGGATGCTCTTGTCCGACAGCGCCTTGCGAAAGCCGAGCAGCGCCAGCGAGGCCGCCATCCGCTGCAGGTCCCACGTGTAGTGGCCGATGTAGGCCTCGTCGAAGTCGTTGACGTCGAACACCAGCACGCCCGCCGAGTCCATGTACGTGCCGTAGTTCTCGGCGTGCAGGTCGCCCTGGATCCAGACGCGCGAGGTGGCGTCGTCGACCCACGGGTCGTCGAGCCGGCAGGCGTCGGAGTAGAACAGCGGCGCGCTGCCGCGGTAGAACGCGAACGGATCCGCGGCCATCTTGCGGAACTTGCCGCGGAAGGCCCGCGGGTCGCGCTCGATCAGGTCCTCGAAGGCCTCCACGAGCACGCTCACGATGTGCTCCTGGCGCTCGGCGTCGGAGCCGGCGAGATCGGCGATCACTGGCATGCGCCGACCTTAACGAGAAACGGCCGCGACGATGTCGCGGCCGTCACCGGCGAATCCTTCCGCTGCCCCCTCCGTAGGAGAAGCTCGATCCGTACCGAACCGCGATCAGCTTGGCATCAGACCGGAGAAGGGCCAATCGGACATCTGTCCGCTAGGCGGCCGCCTCCTCGGAGACGTGCAGCGGCTCACGCTCGTAGACCGTGCTCGGGACCCGCTTGTAGGGCTGCTCGGGCTCCTGGTGCTCCTCGTGGTAGGCCGACTCGGCGTTGACCGCCCACAGGTCGTGCTTGGTGCCGGCCATGATGTTCTCGACCGCGCGCATGGCGGTCAGCATCGAGTGGTCGGAGTTGTTGTAGCGGTGCAACCCGTTGCGGCCGACCTGCTGGATGTTGCCGATCCCGGCCAGCCAGTCCTTGATCACCGTGACGCGCTCGGCGTAGTCGGCGTCGTACATCGGATAGGCCTTCGGGACGCGCGTGACGAACCCGCGCTCGACCTTCGAGGCCTGGGCCAGGCCGAGCTGCTCGATCTCGCGCTTGCCGAGCTCGACGAGGTCCTCGTCCGAGGACTCCCACAGCTCGTCGCCCTTGAAGCAGAAGTACTCCATGCCGATCGAGGCCTTGGACTGGTCCGGGACCATCCACGGCGACCACGAGCGGAAGTTCTGGATCCGGCCGACTTCCACGCCCGGCTCGTGGATGTAGATCCAGTTGTCGGGGAACAGGTCCTCGCCGTCGATCACCAGCGCGATCGTCAGGAAGTCGCGGTAGCGCAGGCCCTGGGCCGCGGTCTGGACGACGCCCGGCGCCGCGGCGCCCGAGAGGCCGACCGTCGCGCGCAGCGGCAGCGAGGAGATGACCTCGGACGGCTCGATCCGCTCGCCGCCGGCCTCCAGCGCCACGATCCGACCGTCGCGGACCTCGAGCTTGGTGACGGGCGAGTTCATCCGCACCTCGCCGCCGTTGGCGATGATCTCGTCGGCCATCGTCTCCCACATCTGCCCCGGGCCGAAGCGCGGGTAGTGGAACTCGTTGATCAGCGACTTGATCTTGTTGCCCTTGTTGCCGAAGAACGCGGCCTTGGCGGCGGAGAAGAACGACAGGCCCTTGATCCGCTGCGCGGCCCACTCGGCGCGGACCTCGGAGGCCGGCACGCCCCACACCTTCTCGGTGTAGGACATGAAGAAGTGCTGGTAGAGCCGCTTGCCGAAGCGGTTGGAGACCCACTGCTCGAGGTTGTCCTCGCGGCCCTTGGGCTTGACCGCGGCCCACAGGTAGGAGAGCAGGCAGCGCGTGAGCTCGACCGGGCCGAGCTTCTTGATCACGTCCTGGCCGTTGAGCGGGTAGTCGAGGAACTTGCCGCGCCAGTAGATGCGCGACATGCGCGGCCGGCGCAGGAACTCCTCCTTCATCACCTCGTGCCAGAGGTCGTCGACCTCCTTGGACTTGGTGAAGAAGCGGTGGCCGCCGAGATCGAAGCGATAGCCGTCGCGAACCTCGGTCTTCGCGATGCCTCCGACCTGATCCTCCGCCTCGAACACGATGACGGGACGCCCCTCTTTGGCGAGCAGATATCCAGCCGTGAGGCCGGCAGGGCCGCCGCCGAGGACAGCGACCGGCTTCTCGGGCCGGAACCGACGCGGAGCGTCGGTCGGCGTGTAGTCGACCGTGGACATGGCCCACACCTTGCCCGCCCGACCGGCGTTTCCCGCCCTTTGCTAAAGGCCGCTAACAGGCCTTAAGCCCAGCCTCTAACCTCAACGACCGTGCAGGCCGCCTCCGCTTTGGACATCCTCCTCGTCGACGACGACAAGCCGTTGCGCGACATGCTGACGCGCTCCTTCGAGCGCGAAGGCCATCGCGTGACCGCCGTCCCCGACGGCGAGACCGCGCTCGACGCCGCGCAGGAGCGCTCCTACGACGTCGTTCTGCTCGACGTCGCACTGGGCGCGGGGCCGACGGGCTACGACGTCGCGCGCATGCTCCGCAGCCGCCGCGACGTCGTCCCGATCATCATGCTGACCGCGCTCGACTCCGAGGCCGACGCCGTCCAGGGCCTCGAGGCGGGCGCCGACGACTACGTCACCAAGCCGTTCGGCCTGGCCGAGCTGCGCAGCCGCATCCGCGCCGTGCTGCGGCGCGCCCAGGGCCGCGTGGTCGAGGGCAACCTGCGCGTCGGGCCGGTCATGCTCGACCGCGACCTGCGGCGGGTGACGATGGAGGAGAACCCGGTCCGGCTGACCTTCAGCGAGTTCGAGCTGCTCGGCTGCCTGATGTCGCGCCCGGGCCACGCCTTCAACCGCCAGGAGCTGCTGCGCGCGATCTGGGGCGACTCCGCCTACCGCGACCCGCGCGCGATCGACGTCCACATCCGGCACCTGCGCGAGAAGCTCGAGCCGCGGCCGGAGGAGCCGAGCCTGATCCTGACCGTCCCCGGCCAGGGCTACCGCTTCCGGGAGGCATGATCCGCACCGCACTCCGAGGCCTGCGGGGGCGGCTGCTGCTCGCCCTGGTGGCCACGAGTGCGGTCACGCTGGCGGTGGCGGCGGCGATCACGCTCGGGCCGCTGCAGTCGCAGCTGCGCGACGAGAGCGCGACGGCGCTGCAGGAGACGACCGAGGCGATGCGGTCGGAGTTCGCGACGCCGCTGGGCAAGAACCTGCCGCGGACCGGCGGCGCCTACGACGAGCAGTACGCCTCCAAGGAGGCGCTCCGCCTCGAGAAGCGCGCCACCTCGCTGACCGAGCCGGCCTTCGAGCTGCGCGAGCGCAGCGGCGGCGCGCGCGTGCTGATCGCCGATCTGAGCTTCACCGATCGCCTCGGGCGTTCGCCCGGGTTCCTGTTCGACACCGACTTCCAGAATCTCCCCGACGAGAGCGCGCTGAAGCTCGCGATCAACGCATCGATCGACAGCTCGTCGGAGACCCAGATCGTCGACGACGAGCTGCTGTTCGCGATGCCGATCTTCCACGAGAACGAGGTCGTGAGCGTGGTCGTCGCCCAGCGCAGCCTGACCGAGGTCGCGACGACGGTCGCGCTCGTGCGCAACGCGCTCTTCACCGCCGCCGCGATCAGCCTGGCCGTGGCGATCGGGCTCGGTCTGGCGCTCTCGGGCACGCTCACGCGCCGCCTCAAGCGCCTGCAGCGCGCCGCGCTGCGGATCACCAAGGACGGACCGGAGGCGCCCGCGCCGACGGATCGCGGCCGCGACGAGGTCGGCGACCTCGCCCGCGCGCTCGGGCGCATGCAGGAGGAGCTGCGGCGCCAGGAGACGGCGCGGCGCTCGTTCGTGGCGACGGCCTCGCACGAGCTGCGCACGCCGCTGACGATGCTCCAGGGCACGATGGAGCTGCTCGACGAGGACCTGCGCGACGGCGGCGATCTCACGGACGCCCAGGAGCAGGTGGAGAGCGCGCGCGGGGAGCTGATGCGGCTGTCGGTGCTCGCGACCGAGCTGCTCGACCTCTCGCGCCTCGACGCCGCCGTGCAGCTGCGCTCCGAGCCGGTCGAGCTGGGCGAGATCGCGCGCGCGGTCGCGGCCGAGTTCTCGCTGCGCGCGGACGAGCGCTCGGTCGCGCTCGAGGTCGACTCGCCCGGCCCGTGCTGGGCGCGCGCCGACCCCGCGGCCTGCGCGCGCGTGGTCCGGATCCTGATCGACAACGCGCTGCGCTACGCGCCGCGCGGCAAGCCGATCCGGATCTCCGCCGAGCACATCGCCGGCCGCGTCGCGGTGCGCGTGTCCGACCGCGGCCCCGGCGTGCCGCCCGAGGAGCGCGAGCACATCTTCGAGCGCTTCCACCGCGGCAAGGCGACCAGCGTGGAATCAGGGTTCGGGCTCGGGCTGGCGATCGGGCGCGAACTGGCCGGGCGCATGGGCGGCACGCTCAAGCTCGAGGACACGTTCGGGCCCGGCGCCTGCTTCGTGCTCGAACTGCCGGCTAGCCCGTCTTCACCATCACCGTCGCACGCACCGGATTCGGCCGCGGCGGCGTGAAGTTCGTCGGCTGGATCGAGGTGACCTCCAGCCGCGGGTCGTTCGACAGGTACTGCGCCCATTCCTTCGACCGGATCCGGACGAGCTCGGTCCACGGCGCGCGCCAGCGGTTGAGCGTCCAGGTGATGGGCTCCACGAGCACGATCCGCGAGCCCACGGGCTGCGCGTCGATCACCGACTTCAGGTCGCGTTCCGGGGAGGTCGCCTCGAGCCGCTCGACGCCGTCGCGCCAGTCCCAGACGCCGATCTCGGTCAGCGCGCCGGTCAGCGTCGCGTAGCGCAGGCCGTCCGGCAGGTAGTAGTGCAGCACCGGGATCGTCTCGGGCTGCGTGGAGATCACGAGGTCGCCGGGCGCGAGGCTCGGGCCGATGTTCTGCGCGACGGCGCGCACGTTGCTCTTCTCCACCGGCGCGGCGTCCTGCGCCCACATGATCACCACCAGCACGAGGCCGACGATCCCGAGCCGGCGCGCGTACGAGAGCCCGCCGGCGGCCAGCAGCACGAACGGCGGCAAGGCCACGGCCAGGTAGCGGTTGGCCCACGCCGGCGAGGCCTGCGACATCGTCCACGCGATCGTCGGTGTGAGCACGGCGAGCACGATCAGCGCGGCGGCCGCGCGGCCGTAGGGCGAGAGCGGGCGCCGCATCAGGATCAACAGCCCCGCGCCGGCGCAGATCAGCAGCACGATCTGCGGCATCCGGCCGAGCAGCACCCCGGGAACGCCCAGCAGCGAGTTGAACTCCGGCGCGTCGGCCCACGGCGCGCCGGTGTGGGCGGCCTGGTAGAGCGTCGTCGGGATCCACGGCAGGTAGAGGAGGAACAGGCCGCCGAAGCCGAGCAGACCGTCGCGGACGAGCTCGCGGCGGCGCGGCTTGTCCGCGAGCCACCACAGCAGCGCCCACGCGAGCGCGGCGCTGACGGTGAAGAAGATCGGCCAGTTGTGCGTGTACAGCGCGACCGCCACCGAGATCGCGAAGCCCGCGATCCACGGCTTGCGGCGCGGCGTGTCGAGCGCGTAGGCGCGGATGAAGCAGGCCGTCGCCGGGATCGCCAGCAACGCCACCAGCGAGTACATCCGCGCCTCTTGCGCGTACTGCGCGAGGAACGGGTTGAAGGCCATCAGCACGGCCGCGAACCAGGCCGCCTTCGTGCTGTCCCAGATCACGCGACCGGCCCAGAACCCGCGGGGATGGCGAGCAGCGCGAACAGCAGGCTGAGCCCGCGCACGCCGGCCTCGCTGCGGCCCGCGACGTCGAGCCAGAAGTGCAGCAGCATGTAGTACAGCGGCGGCGACCCGTCCTCGCGCAAGGCGAGCGGGATGTCGCCCAGCGGGCGGTCGGCGATCCCCACCGAGAGCCCTTCGTCGATCCAGAAGCCGATCGTCAGCTGGCTCGTGCGCAGCAGCAGCGAGATCGCGATCAGCGCGCCGATCCCGAGCGGGACCAGCGACCCAGGCGCTGGTCACCACCCGCGGCCGTCGCAGGCTCCACGCCGGTCTGGAGGCGTAGGTCGACATCAGCGCGCGCAGGACGAGCCGATGACCCACTTGCGGGTCGTCGCGATCGTCGGGAATCGCGGGTCGGTGGACAGGGCCGAGTAGCTGGGGGCGATCGTCGAGCCGGGCGGGAAGGCGAAGATCTCGGCCTGCATCTCGTGCAGGTGCATGTACCACGCGACGGCCTGTGTCTGGAAGTTTCCGGTGTACACGCTGCCGCAGGACTTCAACTTCGCCTCCCCGCCGCCGGCGGCGATCGCGTCGGGAATCGTGCCGTAGAGGCCGGCCTCGGCCCGGATGCGCTTGGCGGCCATGTCGAGCTCACGCAGATCCTGGATCACGAAGGGCGCGCTGGCGACGACGACGACGAGCGCGAGCGCGGTGGCGGCGATGGTCCCGAAGCGGGCCTTGGTGTGGCGCACGACCCAGACCCAGCCCGCGCCCGCGAGCACGCAGACGAAGGCGGCGGGGAGCGCGACGTAGCGCAGGTTGCCGGCGAAGCCGGCCTGCGTCATCGCGGCGACGGCGACCATCAGGACGGTGGCGATCGCGGCCATCGCGAGGTACAGGCCCTCCGTGCGGTCCTTGATGAATGCGCGCACGGCCACGATCACCGCCAGCACGCCGCCGACGTAGACCGGTGCCGACAGCACCGAAGAGGACCGGCGGAAGACCTCGATGAACGGGTGGTTGGCAAAGGCCGCGCTGTCGGGGTTGGGCTTGCGGGCGCGGGCCGCGGCGCGCAGGAAGTCACCCGAGCCGAGGTACTCGGGGACGAACCACAGGATCCCGAGCCCGAGGCCGCCGCTGAGCACGAGCGCGACCGTCTTGACGGGCAGCGCGCTCGCGCGATGCCAGTCGGCGGCGATCAGGTAGAGCCCGTAGAGCGCGATGAACGGCCACACCTCGGGCCGCAGGAGCGCGGCGGCGAGGCCGAGCAGGAACGCGTCGCGGCGGCGGCCGTCGAGGTGGCGCTCGATCGCCCACAGGCAGACCGCGACCAGGATGCCCTCGGAGTTGCCGCGGAAGAAGTTGCGGATGAACTCGTCGGCGAGGAACAGCGAGCCGGCGGCGATCACGCCCGCCACCGGCCCCGCGAGGCGCTTGCCGAGCCGGAACGCCATCGCGAAGGCGAGGATGCCGCCGGCGCGTGCGATCCACAGCCACAGCAGCGGCGCGCCGTCGTCGCCCGCGAGGCTGAAGGGCGTCGTGAACAGCACCGGCAGCGGCTTCCACGACGGGCCGGTGGTGGTCACGAGGTCGAGGTGGGCGATCTCGCGGCCCCAGATGATCCACGCCCACGGGTCGTAGGTCGGGACGCTCGGCAGGAAAAGCGTGAGCGCCGACAGCGCCAGGCAGCCGAGCACGAGCAGCTTCCACGGCCGCGCGGGCTCGTCCTGCGCCTGTGCGGCCTCGGGCGGCGGCGCCAGCCGCTCGAGCATGCGCGAGGCGCCCGGGGCCAGCGCGGTCAGGGACGCGAACGCCATCTACCTCACGTCGAGGGCCGGTCGACCCCGAGTGCGGCGGCGATCCCCGGGTGCGGCTCCGCCGTGAGGTCGACGTGCTCAGTCGGGGTGCCCCAGACCGCGAGCCCGCGGTCGAAGGCGGCGATCGGCAGCCCGGCGGCGTCGGCCAGATCGCGCGCGCGGCGCTCGAGCAACATGCGGTCGCCGGACACGAGCGCGCGCTTGGCGGCGAGCGTCGTGGCGTCGTCCTCGACGAAGTGCAGCCCGTCGCCCTCGAGCGGGTAGATGTCGGCGGCACCGAGCGCGGTCAGCAGGTCGTAGCGCATCGCGCGCGTGAAGCCGGGCAGCGCGAGCCGTTCGAAGACGCGCCCGAAGCGCCGCTCCGGGCTCCAGCTCTCATCGCCGGTGAACGCCTGCTCCTGCGAGCCCGCACGCTCGACCCAGGCACGGTAGGCGGCGGCGGTGCGCGCCTTGGCCTCAGGCAGCGAGGACGTGTCGGCTTGCTCCCAGGACGGCAGTGCGAGCTCGATCTCCGCCTGGAGCTCGGGTGCGAGCGCGAACAGGAAGGCCAGCCACGTCGCCTGCTCGACATCGGCCTCCTCGTCGATCTTCCGGTACGGGCCGGGAGGCTCGAGGCGGTTGTGAGCGTCGGTGACGGCGATCGCCAGCCGCTCGGCGTCCGCGGTGGCGCGCAGGCCGGGGACCAGCGGATTGCGGTAGCCGTCGTCGGCGGCGCGGGCGAGCTGGCGCGTGACGAGGCGACCGCTGGAGCGGCCGCCCGAGGACGAGCGCGCGCGCGGCTTCGAGGACGCGCCGGGCTTGCGCGGCGTGACGTGCCGCACGGGCGCCTGGCTGCGCAGCGACTCCTCCAGCTCGCGCGAGCAGATCGGGCACTTGGACGTGAGCCGGTTGTGACGGCAGAACATGCCTGGCATGCGGAGATTTACGCTAGCGCGTAACCGGGACGATCGAGCCGCCGCGCGCGGGCGCGAGCGTGACGCCGCGGCGCCGCATCCGTTCTGGTTGCGGGCGGTCGGGGCGCAGTGTGAAGCGTTGTGAAACCGCTCTGAGGACCTCGCGCATCTCGAGCGTGGCGAACGCGGCGCCGAGACAGCGGCGCGTGCCGCCGCCGAACGGGACGAACGTGTACGGCTCCGGCGCGTCGCCGTCGAGGAAGCGGCGCGGGTCGAAGTTGGTTCCGGAGCGGCGGTGGGCGAGGTACAGGCACGGCGTGACGTAGACGCCCGCGGGCAGCGTGTAGCCGCCGAGCCGGTACGGCGCGAGCGTCTTGCGGGCCGTGATCGAGAGCACCGGCCGGGTGCGCAGGACCTCCTTGACGGCGGCGTCGATGTGGGCGTCGTCGCCGAGGTCGGCCGGATGGCGCGCGAGCCGTTCGAGCGCCCACGCCAGCGCCGTCGCCGTCGTCTCGTGGCCGGCGGCCAGCAGCGTCACGAGCTGGTCGCGCAGCTCGTCGCGCGTCGCGCCCGACGCGACCAGCGCGTCCAGGATCGAAGCGTCACGCGCCGCACCGGCGCCCTTGCGTGCGACCTCGCCGCGCTCCCGAGGCGCGCCGTCGCCCACCCCCGGCGCGACCTCGCCGGCCGCGGCCATCGCCGCGTCCACGCGCGCGTACACGAGCTCGTCGATCCGCCGCACCGCGCGCACGAAGCGCCCGTACGGCCCGACTTCGCGCTGCACCAGCGACATCGCGATCAGCCGCGGCGTCGACCCGGTCAGATCGAGCGCCGCCCGCAGCGCGTCGCGCAGCTCCGGGTCGCGGCTGCCGAAGATCACGCGCTGGATCACCTCGAGCGTCAGCGCCTGCATCCGCGGCAGCGCCTTCAGCGGCCGGCCGGACTCCCACGTGTCGAGCTCGGCGTTCGCGATCTCGGCGATCGTCGTCGTCCAGCCACGCAGCGCGTCCCCGTGAAACGCCGGCAGCATCAGCTTGCGCTGGCGTAGGTGCGGCTCGCCGTTGAGGATCAGGATCGAGCGCGGGCCGACGAACGGCTCCAGGAACGCCGAGCTGTCGCCGGCCTGCAGGACGTCCGGCGGCGCCGCGTAGACCCGCTTGATCTCCGCCGGGTCCGAGATCAGCACGAGCGGCGCGTCCGACCACGCCGTGCGCAGCGTGAACGGCTCGCCGTAGCGCGCCTGCGCACGCCGCAACAGCGCGGTCGGGCGGACGATCCACTCGACGGTCTGGAGCGCTGTCGGCTCGCGCGGTCCGGGCGGCAGGCCGTGCATCCGCCCAAGCCTAGGTCGCGCGGAGGGCATCGGTCGGGGACAGGCGGGCGGCGCGCAGTGCCGGGTAGAGCCCGGCGACGCCGCCGGCGACGACCGCGACGAGCACGCCGCCGGCGAGCGCGATCGGCGGCACCGCCGCGGTCCAGCCCTCGGTTCTCGCGTAGGCGACGGTGACGAGCGCGCCGAACAGGCTGCCGACCGCCCCGCCGGCGCCGGCGAGCAGCAGCGACTCGGACAGGAACTGGACGCCGACGTTGCGCCGCGTGGCGCCGAGCGCGCGCCGCAGGCCGATCTCCGAGCGGCGCTCGAGCACCGAGATCACCATCACGTTCGCGATCCCGACGCCGCCGACCAGCAGCGCGACCGCGCCGAGGCCGAGAAGCAGCGACGTGAACGCGGTCTTGGCCGCCGCGCGCGCCTCCAGCGCGTCGGACGGGCGCGAGACCTCGACCTCCTCGGGTCGCTCCGGGTTCGCCGTCGCGCCCGAACGCCTCACGTACCGCGCTCACGCGCTCGGGATCGGCGCGCACGTAGACCGTCGACGGGTCGCCCTCCGCGCCGAACAGCGAGGCGGCGGCGGCGAAGCCGATCAGCGCCGCGCTGTCGAGGCCCTCGGCCAGCGCGACCGGCTCGAGGATCCCGACGACGCTGAACCAGCGCCCGCCGAGCCACACGCGCGACCCGGTGTCGTCGATCCCCAGCACCGCGGCCGCCTCGGACCCGAGCACGACCGCCGGATAGCGCCCGGTCGCGGCGTTCAGGAACGTGCCGTGGCGCAGCGTCGCGCCGACCGCGGCCCGCAGCGCCGGATCGGCGGCGGTGACCGCGATCCCGCCCGTCTCGGCCTCGTCGACGTACGGGTTGCGGCGCACGGTCTGGCCCGGCACGACCGCGGTCGCGGCCACCGACCCCACTCCCGGGACCCGCCGCAGCATCGACGCCGCCGACTCCGGCAGCACGGCCGCATCGCCGAGGAACGACTGGCCGGGCGCGACCCGCAGCAGGTTCGTGCCGAGCCGGTCGATCTGCGCCAGCAGGTCGGCCTTCGAGGACTCCGAGATCCCGAGCACGGCCACCATCGAGGCCACGCCGATCGCGATCCCGAGCGCCGACAGCGCCGCCCGTGCCCGCCGCGTGCGCAGCCCGAGCGCGCCGGTGCGCAGGACGTCGGCCGCGGTCATGCCAGTGCCCCGTCGCGCAGCTCGACCCGCCGCGGGAAGGCGGCGGCGATCGAGGCGTCGTGCGTGATCACGACGATCGTCGAGCCCGCCCCGTGGAGCTCCTGCAGCAGCGCCAGGATGCCCGCGCCGGTGCGGCTGTCGAGGTTGCCGGTCGGCTCGTCGGCGAACAGGATCGCCGGCCGCCCGACGAGCGCCCGCGCGATCGCGACGCGCTGGCGCTCACCGCCCGACAGCTTCGACGGCGGGTGCGCCAGCCGGTGCTCCAGCCCCACCGCGCCCAGCGCCGAGCGCGCCCGCGCGCGCCGCTCGGCGTGGCCCGCGCCCGCGTACAGGAGTCCCAGGGCGACGTTGTCGAGCGCACTGATGCCCTCGAGCAGGAAGAACTGCTGGAACACGAAGCCGATCGAGCGCGCGCGCAGCGCCGCCAGCGCGCGCTCGCCGAGCGCCGCCGTGTCCTCGCCGGCCACGCGCACCGAACCACCCGACGGCCGCTCGAGCGTCCCCATCACGTGCAGGAGCGTCGACTTGCCCGAGCCCGACGGCCCGATCACCGCGACGGCCTCGCCGTCCTGGACTCGCAGCGACACCCCGCGCAACGCCTCGACGCCGCCGGGATAGGTCTTGCGCACGTCCTCGAGCGCCAGCACGGCGGTCACTGCGCCGTCACCACCCGCTGGCCCTCGCGCAGGCCGGAGCCCGAGACCTCGACCATGTCGTCGGCGTACAGGCCGGGCGTGACCGACACCATCCCGCGGCGGGCCAGCTCGAGCGCATAGCCGCCGCCCTGACGGGCCAGCAGCGCCTTCACCGGCACCGCCAGGACGCCGCGCCGGCGCTCGACGGCGAAGCCGACGTCGACCGGCGCCTGATCGAGGTTCCCGGCGCGTCCGCGCAGCGTGATCGTCACGTCGACCGTGACGTCCTCCTCGCGCTTCGTCGCGACCTTGCCGACGTCGGCGATGCGGCCGTTCACCGTCCGCCCGGACGGCAGCGTGACGGTCACCCGGTCGCCCGCGCGCGCCAGCCGCTGCCGCGACGCCTCGAGCGCCACGGTCACGACCCGGTCGGTCGAGGAGACCTCGGCCAGCGGCCGTCCCGGCGAGACCTGGTCGCCGACCGCCGCCTTGGCCTCGCCGATCCGGGTCGCGCCCGGCCGGAAGACCAGCTCGCCGCGCGCCAGCGTGCCGTCGTCGTCGAGCCCGCGCGCCCGCTGGAAACGCACGACGGCCGCGGTCGTGTCCGCATCCCAGTCGCCGTCGACCGTCCCCGGAGCGTGGCCGAGCGCGCGCAGGTTGCGCTCGAGCTGGCGGACGTCGTCGCCGTCGTCCATCCCGGGCGCGAAGTCGCGCCAGGCCGGCAGCTCGCCGTAGAGCAGGAACGCCGCCGCGGCGCCGTCGACGGCGTACAGCGAGTGCCCGCGGGTGACGACCGCGCCGGGCTCGCGCAGCGACGTCACGATCCCCGACACCTCGGCTGTCAGCGTTCTCGGCGCGGCGAAGCCGAGCGTCCCGGAGAGGTCCTCGCGGTCGACGAGGTCGCGGCGCTCGACGACCGCCGTCGTCCGCGCCGGGCCGCCGTCGGCGGCGCGGGTCGGCTCGTCGCCGCCCGCGACCAGCGCCCCGGCGGCCACGAGCGCGACGCAGGCCGCTCCACCGGCGGCGAGCTTCATCGCTCCTCCCCCTCGGTCGTGAGCCTGCGGCAGCGTGTCGCGGCATGCCTCCTGTGCCCGCTTGAACTTCGGCGAGTCGGGATCGATTCCGCGCCCGAGCTCCATCCGCACCCCACCGTTGCCGGAGAACTGGGGGTCGGGCACGTCGATCCCGTGCTCGCGCAGACAGCGCGCGTTGGCGAGCGCCTGGCGCTTGAACTCCTGCTTCTCGGACTCCGAGAGCTCCGGCGGCTTGACCGCCTCGCGGTACTTCGCGCACGCCTGCTCGGCGGCGCGCATCGTCTTCGGATCCTCGCCCCGCCCACCCGCGCGCATCGTCACGCGCCCGCCGCTGAACTGCGGGTCGGGCATGTCGACGCCGTGCTCGCGCATGCAGCGGGCGAAGTCGAGCAGCGCCTTGCGGTTCGCCGCCTCGCGGCCGGCGGAAGCGGGCTGGTCCTCGCCGCCGCACGCGGCGAGCGACGCGGTCGCCGCAGCGGCGGCGAGGATGAGACGAGTGTTCATGCCCGCAATCCAGCCGGGCGGGAATGAGATGTCCTTCAGCCGAAGCTAGGGATTTGCTGAGAGGACCGGCAGGCGCAGGCGCAGCAGCGCGCCGCCGCCGTCGGCGGCCTCGGCGGCGACCGTGCCGCCGTGCAGCTCGACGGTCTGGCGCACGATCGCCAGCCCGAGCCCGGAGCCCGGGGCGGCCGCGTGCCGCGTCGGCGCGATAGAAGCGGTCGAAGACAAGGCCGCGGTCGGCCGCCGTGATCCCAGGCCCGCGGTCGCGCACCGTCAGCTCGCCGTCGTGCAACCGGACGTCGACGGGCGCGCCCGGCGGGTTCCACTTCGCGGCGTTGTCGAGCAGGTTGGCGACGGCGCGGTCGAGCCGCGCGGGCACGCCCTCGACCAGCGCCGGCTCGAGCTCGGTGGTGAAGGTGACGCCCGGCGCGTGTCTGCGTGCCCGCTCGACCGCGGACGCGACCAGCCGGTCGAGCCGTACGTCCTCGACCGCGGGCGCGTCGGGCGCGTCGTCGCGGGCGAGCTCGACCAGGTCGCCGACGAGCGCGGTCAGCTCCTCGAGCTGCGCCACCAGGTCGGCGCGCAGCCGCGTGCGGTCGCCGGGGTCCGGCGGCCCGCCGCGGGCGAGTACCTCGAGGTTGGTCCGCAGCGAGGTCAGCGGCGTGCGCAGCTCGTGCGAGGCGTCGGCGACGAGTTGGCGCTGCGCGCGCTGGGAGCGCTCGAGCGCTTCGAGCATCGTGTTGAACGAGGTCGCGAGCCGCGAGACTTCGTCCTCGCCCTGGGCCTCGATCCGGCGCGAGAGGTCGCGCGTCGAGGCGACGTGCTCGGCGGTCTCGGTGAGCTTCGCGACCGGCCGGATCGCGGTGCGGGTGGCGAGCCGCGAGAGCACGACGGCGAGCGCGATCCCCACCAGTGCGAGCGCGCCGAGCGCCCAGCGCAGCGTGCCGAGCGCGCCGTCGACCTCGGTCAGCGGCCGCGCGGCGATGACCGCGGCCCCGTCCGGGCCGCGGCTCACGTACACGCGCACGTGCACGTCGCCGATCTCACGGTCGGCGTAGAACGGCGCCTTGCTGGCCCTCCGCCACGGCCGTGTAGTCCGGGTCGTCGTCGAGCGGCGCGGGCAACGGCTCGGCACCCCGCTCGCGGGTCAGCACGCGCGTGAACGCGCGCGGCTCCTCGGTCAGCAGCATGCGGTCGCCGCCTTCGATGCTTACCGCCCCGACCTCGGCCTGCTGGCGCAGCGACGCATCGATCTGCCCGCGCAGCGTGTCGCGCACGATCCAGTACGCGAGCGCCGACCCGACGACCACGACGACCGCGACCGCGGCGCCGCACGAGAGCGCGAGCCGGCGCCGGAAGCTCACGTCTCCCGCAGCACGTAGCCGACGCCGCGCACGGTCTGGATCACCCGCGGCTCGCCGAGCTTGCGGCGCAGGTAGCCGATGTAGACCTCGAGCGAGTTCGAGGTCGGCCCGAAGTCATAGCCCCACACGTGCTCGAAGATCTGGCCGCGCGTGAGCACCTGGCGCGGGTGGTTGATCAACAGCTCGAGCAGCAGGAACTCGGTGCGGGTGAGCTCGACCGAGCGCCCGTCGCGGGTGACCGTGTGGCCCGCGGGGTCGAGCTCGATCCCGGCGTGCTTGAGCGTCTCCCCCGCCGGCCGGCCGCTGCGCCGCAGCAGCGCGCGCAGGCGCGCGCCCAGTTCCTCGAGCGCGAACGGCTTGCTCAGGTAGTCGTCGGCGCCGGCGTCGAGGCCGCGCACGCGGTCCGGGATGCCGTCGCGCGCGGTCAGCATCAGCACCGGCGTGCGGTCGCCCGCCGCCCGCAGCCGCCGGCACACTTCGAGGCCGTCGGGCTCGGGCATCAGGACGTCGAGCACGATCGCGTCGGGCGGCGCGTGCGCGAGCGCGTCGAGTGCTTCGCGACCGTCGGCGGCGAGCTGGACGCGGTAGCCGTCCATCCGCAGGGCGCGATCGAGCGCGTCGCGGACGGAAGGCTCGTCATCCACTACCAGGATGCGCACATACGCATCCTCAGCGGTCGAGCTGAGAACGGCGTAAGAACGCGGCGATCGACCCTAGGACCAGGGATCGAGCGGCAGCCGGCTCGGATAGCCGGTCTCGGCGCCGTGCCAGTGCCCGACCTCGGTCTCCTCGACCTGCCAGCAGAGGTAGACCTCGCGGCCGTCGCGCAGCGCGGGGAAGTCGATCAGGCCCGCCTCGAGGTCGCGGACGAGCAGGTCGAGCGCCTCCAGGTGCTCGAAGCCGAGCGTCGCGGTGACCGCGGCGCGGGCACGGACGCGGCCGGGATAGGCGCCGCCGACGACGTCGGAGAGCGTGGCGAAGCCGGTGTCGAAGCCCTCGCCCTGCAGCACCCGCTTGGCGTCCTGCAGGCGGCGGACCGTCGTGCGGACCTCTCCGAGCAGCGCATTGGCCTGCTCCGCGGTGTAATGACGCTGGTGCAGCATGGTCCCCTGTACGGGTACCCCTCATCCGTCGCGATCAGACGTTCTCCCCCAGGACTACGCAAATGACCAGGTTCCCGCTCAATCGGCGGCGATCGAATCGGTCTCCCACTCCGAGGGGGTGAACACCTTGCCCGGGGCGGCGCCGATCGTGAGGATCGTCGTGCCGGCCTCCTCGGCGATCGCGACGCGCTCCGCGCGTGGGTCGTCAACGAAGATGACCGTCCCCGCGCCGGCCTCGATCTCCTCACCATCGACGGTGAAGCGGGCCGAGCCGCTGAGCACCACGTAGACCTCCTCGTGGCCGCAGTCGGACTCATCGTGGCGCACGATCACCTCGACGCCCGCCTCGGGCGCGCGCCAGGCGTTGAGCCCGAACGCCTTGACCCCGAGCGCGTGGCGCAGCGTCAGCCAGTCGGCGCCGGTGTCGTCGTCGCGGCGAGGGTCGAGCTCGTCGAGCCGGAGCGAGCGCATCACGCGTACCCGAGCCGCTGGGCGCGCAGGCTGAGGAAGCGCCCGAGCGCGGGCAGCTCCGGCGCGCCGAGCCGCGGCTCGTCCACGGTGCGCGTCAGCGCGGCGAGACCCTTGGCGCGTGCAAGTGCTGGATGGGGAAGCATGACATCACCACCGTTTCGGTTACAGCAGTTATTGTATCACCTCCTATACTTGTTTGCTGGTTATGCACGAGTGGGATCGACCGGCACCAGGCGAGCTGTGGCGCGTGCAGCGGTTGATCAACACCTTCGACGTCGACGATGGGTCGGACGTGCTGTCGGTCGCGTGGCTCGTGGAGCACGGGCTCGCCTCGCCCGGGGAGGCGGTCGACCTCGATCACGTGCGCGCCGTACGCGAGGCGCTCAGGAAGCTGCTGCTCACGGGCGAGCCCGATCCGGTGCTCTCCGGGCCGGTCATGGTGACCTTCCTGCCGGATGGTGCGCCGCGAGTGACGGCGGCCGACGTCGTCGGGCGCGTGCTCGCGATCTGTGCCGCGGCCGCCGCCGACGGGACGTGGGAGCGCCTCAAGAGCTGCCCCGCCGACGACTGCCACTGGGCGTTCTACGACTTCTCCCGCAACCGCTCACGCACGTGGTGCACGATGCGCGTGTGCGGGAACCGCGCGAAGGCGCGGACCTACCGGTCGAAGGCGTCCGCGTAGCGGAAACGGCCGCGGACCTGCGGCCGGTAGGCGGGCAGCGCGCGCGCCATCCAGGCCTCCGGCGGCGCCTCGTAGACGCTCGTGACGCCGAATGTCTCCTCCGCCGGCCGGAACCCGAAGCGCGGGTAGTACGCCGGGTGGCCGAGCAAGCCGATCAGGGCGTAGCGGGTGGGCTGGGCGCGCTCGATCACGGCCTCGATCAGCGCCCCGCCGATCCCACGCCGTTGGCGCTCGACCGCGACCGCGATCGGGCCGAGACCGAGCGCTTCGTGCTCCTCGACGTGCGCCACGCTGAGCATCACGTGGCCGACGAGCGCGTCGCCGTCAACGGCGACCAGGCAGAGCTCCGGCACGTGGTCGCGGTCGGCTCTGAGGCCGTCGACGATCGCGGCCTCGATGGTGCTCGGCGCGAACGCGGCGCGGTGAAGCTCGCGGATCGCTGGGTAGTCGGAGGGCTGCTCCGGCCGGACGTTCACAGCTCGAATTGCGCGTCGCCGGCGGCCAGCACGACCGGCTCGCCTTCGCGCGCGGCGAACGTGATCGGGGACTCGGGGTCGTCGGTCGCGAATTCCGCGGTCGCGACGGTCAGGCCGCCGAACGCGCGGGCCAGCGCGAGCGTCGAGCTTGCGAGGTGCTCGACGGTCCCGAGCGGCGCGGCCAGCTCGCCGGTGTCGATGTCGATGTGCACCGCAGTGGCCGGCGCCGGGCGGATCTCCGGCAACGATTTCGGGGTCGCCGGCACGGCGGCGGTCGGTGGGATGAAGGCGACGGCTTCGCCTTCCGTGATCTCGATCCCGTGGGCGTCCGCCTCGATCATCGTCGCCCGGCCGCTCGCTTCGAGCAGCAGGACGACGCGCGTGGCCTGTGAGCTCTGCTGGAACGCGCGGACGGTCGCGACCTCCTCGCCGTGGCGGGCGAGCGCCATCAGCGCGGCGGGGTCCATTACGAGGTCACGGCTGCAGCGGGGCGACGTAGGCGGCGAACAGCTCCTGCGCGAGCGTCGCTTCGTCGGCGGGAGCGACGGCGTGGCGCGTCGCGGCGTGGCGGGCGGCGTCGATCAGCACGCCGGCGCCGAGGCCGGCTTCGTTCAGGCGCTCGGCGGCGCGGATCGCGACGGCGTCGCCGTTCGCGGCCTCGTCCAGCAGCCGGCGCAGCTCGTCGCTCGCCGGCGGCAGCACCTCGACGACCGCGAAGCGCCTGAGGATCGCGGCCTTCGGGGGCGCGTCGCCGTTCCACGTCGCGATCAGGCGCCAGCCGTCGGCGGGGACTGCTTCGTCGTCGCCGAGCGTGATCGGGACGCCGGCGAGGAGCGTCGAGAGCGGAGCGAGCGCGGCGTCCGGGTCGGCCTGGTCGAGCTCGTCGGCGATCAACCAGCGGCCGCGGGACGCGGCGTCGACCACGAGCTCGTTCGCTGGTGCGCCGGTGACGACGGTGGCCCCGTCGGCGCGACCGGCCTGCGCGGCGGCGCGCGCGACGGCGAGCGCGAGCGCGGTCTTGCCCGCTCCGCGCTTGCCGGTCAGCAGCACGTGCTTGCCGGCCGCGAGCGCGCCGGCGATGTTGGCGTGGACGGCGTCCGGGAACCGCAACCCGGCGCTCTCGGCGGCCGCCCGGATCGACCAGGCGTCGATGAACGGCGACGTCCGGCCGGGGGTGACGACGGTCTTGTCGAAGACGATCGGTGGTGGCGAGGCGGGTGGCGCGCTCGCCGTGGGTCCGGCCGGCGACTCGGCGGGCACCACGGGCGGCGGCAACACCGGCGGAGCGGCTCCGGCCGGCGACTCCACGGGCGCCACCGCCGGCGGCGACGACGGCGGCGCGCTCGACACCGGCTCGGCCGGCGACTCCACGGGCGCCACGGCCGGCGGCGACACCGGCGGGACGTCCGACGCGGCACGCTCGTCCGGCGCCACCGGTGGCGACACCTGAGGGCCGCTCGGCGGCGGCGTGCTCGAGAGCGCGTCGGCGGCTGATTCGATCGCGAAGCCCGGCGCTTCGACGGGCACTTCGTAGGCGACGGGATCTCCGGCCGATACCGCCGGCGGCAGCTGGTCCCCGGCGTACGCCGGGGGTTCGGCGCGCGGCACGACCGGCGGGCGCGTCGGGTCCTCGACCGCCGACAGCCCGACGGTGTGGTACGCGGCTTCCTCCTCCGGCTCGTCCTCCGGCTCGGCGGCGACCGGAGGCGCGTCGGGAACCGGCGGAGGCGGCGGTGCGACCGTCGCCCACTCGCGCTCGGCGGCCTCGCGGACCGCGTCGGCGCCGCCCGGGTTGAGCTGCGCGGCGATGTCGATCAGCGACATGTGGATCGGGAGCGTGAGGTCACCGCGCGCCTGCTCGCCGGTCGGCGTGAGCCGGTGATCGGCGTCGATCAGCTCGATCTGCTGCAGCAGCAGCAGGTGCCGCTCGCCCTGGATCAGCAACGTGTTGTCGTTGTCCCACCCGGCGCGGCCGAGGTAGGCCATCGAGCGCCCGAAGTCCATCGTCGACACGCGCATCCCGGCGGACACGAGGCGAGCAGGCTGAGGCCGATCGCGAGCCCGTGGAAGATCGAGTCCGTCATGTGCTTCTCGCGCAGCTGGCGGCGCAGCCACTCGGCCTGCTGCGGAGAGATCTCGAACGGCGCGGCGGCGTCGCCGGCGCGGATGTACCGCCGGCCGACGTCGGTCAGCTCGACGACCCCGCGATCCTCCTTGACCAGTCCCGCCGCGCGCCCGTAGGAGACGAAATGCCGCAAGCGGCCGAGCGCGTTCTCGAGGTCGGGCGGGAACAGCTCGTCGAGGCTGAACTCCGTCACGAACTCGTCCGTCCGCAACCGTCCGCGGGAGTCGATCGCGCGCAGGAGGCCGTGTGCGTGTCCCAGGCTGGTCGCGGGGATGGGGCGCATGGCCTCGGACCTTAATGGAGACGCGCGGCCCGGCGAACCGGGCCGCGCTCACGCTGACGTCAGTCCTCGCGATCGCCCTCGGCGGTCTTGGCGGCCTCCGGCTTCGGCGCCGCGGGCTTCGGCGTCTCGGCGGGCTGTGACGGGTAGGCGCCGGCCTGCGCGACGTCGCGACCGGTCTCGGCCGTCAGCTTTTCGGCGGCCGGCTTCGGCTTCGTCGTCGCCGGCTTCGTTCCCGCCGGCTCCGTTCCCGCTGGCTCCGTTCCCGCCGGCTTGGGGTTCGCCGCCGCCGGCTTCGGCGTCTCGGGGGGCTGTGACGGGTAGGCGCCGGCCTGCGCGACGTCGCGACCGGTCTCGGCCGTCAGCTTCGCGGCGGCCGGCTTCGGCTTCGTCGCCGCCGGCTTCGTTCCCGCCGGCTTGGGCTTCGCCGCCGCCGGCTTCTTCGCGGCTTCACCCGTCGGGACCGCGGCTTCGGTCGGCGCGGCCGCCGCGGCGTTCGCGGTCGTCACGGGCTCCGGCTTGGGCTTTGCAGCCGCCGGCTTCGGCTTCGCCTTCGCACCGGGCGGCTTCGGCTTCGGCTTGGCGCCGGCGGGCTTGGGCTTCGGCGCCGCCGGCTTCTTCGCAGCCTCGCCGGTCGGGACAGCGGCCTCGGTCGGCGTCGCGGCCGCCGCGTTGGCAGTCGACACCGGCTCCGGCTTGGCCTTCGCAGCGGCCGGCTTGTTCTTGGCCGCTGCCTTGGCCTTGGCCTTCGGCTTGGGCTTCGCCGTCGCGGACTTCGGCGCGCCGGCGCACCCGGCTTCGGCGCCCCGACGCTCTCCGGAGCAGCCACTGCTCTCGGCCGGCGGGGGAACGGTCGAATCGCCCTCGTCGCGGAGCAGGCGCCCGGCGAGATCGGTGCCGACCTCGATCGCCTTGTCGATCAGTTTCTTCGGTAGGGAAGGCATCGGGCACAGTCTGCCCTTCCCTCTCTCAGGCTATGCGGCGAGGGCCGCAGACGGAGCGCCAGCGCCTCGTTCAGGCGCAGCGGCGCACCCAAAGGCGGCGGCGGAGCTCAGAGACCCGCGGGATGCCGCGCCACGAAACCGGACGTGGAGCGCATCTCGTTGATCCAGCGCGAACCCGTGATGCGCTGCGCGGAGGTGTCGAAGCGGATGCCCGCCACCTCGAGGAAGACGTGCCCGTCGTTGGCCCAGATCGTGACCCACTTGCCCTTGCCGGCCTCGCCCCACGACATCAGCGGCCCGGACGCCAGCGGCCCGCTCAACAGGCCCGCGGCGGCGAGCGCGAACGACACCGAGCCCGAGCAGTCGTATCCGGTGTCCTGCCACTTGCCGTGTCCGCCGCCCCACTTGTAGGGCGTGCGCGCGATCCCGTTGCCGGCCTCGATGATCTTCTTGACGGCCTCGGGCGCCTCGAGCGGCGGCAGCGCGACGCCGTTGCCCAGGGCGATCGCCTTGTCGACCGCGTTCGAGCCACCGGACGCCGGGGTCTTGCCCCGCTGCGGCGGACGAGGCGGCGCGGGTCGGCTTCGCGTCCGTGCCGGTCAGGCCCGGGTCGGCGGCGGCCGCGTCGTCGGGCTGCGCGGTGACGGTGCCGGCCACCGGCTCGACGAGCTTCGCCCGCGAGGCCTCCGGCAGCGGCGGCAGGTCGGCGGAGGGCTCCTGCGTGGCCGCGGGCGCGACCATCGCCGACGTCACGCGCCTTCGTCGGGCGCCGGTTCGGAGGCGCCGAGCGCCACCCAGGCCGCGCCGAGCGTGGCCAGTCCGGCCGTCGTGGCGGCTAGCGCGACCCGCAGCATCCACTTAGGGTGGCCAGCGGTCCCTCGCTGTGAGCTAAAGATTCCCACCGGGCAGTGCATCGGCGGGCGGGCGGCGTCACTTGAGTCACCCGATCGCCTGCTCGAGGTCCTCGACCAGGTCTTCGGCGGCTTCGATCCCGCACGAGAGCCGCACGAGGTCGGCCGGGACGGCGGCGCCGGAGCCCTCGACCGACTGGTGCGTCATCGCCTGCGGGACCTCGATCAGCGACTCGACCCCGCCGAGCGACTCCGCCAGCGAGAACACGCGCGTGCGCGACACGATCCCGACCGCGTCGGGATGCCGGAAGGAGACCATCCCGCTCAGCCCGGGCCAGCGGACGTCATACGCACCTTCGACGCCCTCGAGCCAGGCGACGACCACGCGCGCGTTGTCCGTGTGCGCCGCCATCCGCAGCGGCAGCGTGCGCAGCCCGCGGTGCACGAGGAAGCAGTCGAGCGGCCCCGGCACGGCCCCGATCGAGTTCTGGACGAACCGCACCGCTGCATGCGCGTCCGCGTCGCGCACGACGACCGCGCCTCCGATGGCGTCCGAGTGGCCGCCGAGGTACTTGGTCGTCGAGTGCACGGCGGCGTCGGCACCGAGCTCCAGCGGGCGCTGGTAGACCGGCGTCGCGAACGTGTTGTCGACCGCGACGAACGCGCCGCCCGCGCGCTCGATCACGCCCCGGAGGTCGATCACCTTCAGCGTCGGGTTGGTCGGCGTCTCGACCCAGACCAAGCGCGTCTCGGGCCGCACGGCGGCGGCGACGGCGTCGAGATCGGTCTGGTCGACCATCGTGTACGAGAGCCCCCAGCGCGACAGCACCTTGTCGACCAACCGGTAGGTACCGCCGTAGAGGTCGTCGGGGATGACGGCATGATCGCCGGCCGAGCAGACCGCGGTGATCAGCGCGTGCTCGGCCGCCATGCCCGACGAGAACGCGCTCCCCAGCCCGCCCTCGAGATCACCCAGCGCGCGTTCCAGCGCGGAGCGGGTCGGATTGGCCGAGCGCGAGTAGTCGTAGTCCTCGAAGGAGGAGTTCGGCGCGGGCTGCACGTAGGTCGTCGACTGGTGGATCGCCGGGACGACGCTGCGATACGTCGGATCGGGCTCGAGCCCGGCGTGGACGGCGCGCGTGGCGAAGCGCATCAGACGAGCGACTCGAGCAGGTCGGTGCGCGTGACGATCCCCACCGGGCGCCCGTGCTCGGAGACGATCAGCGCCTGCGACTCGCCGGTCAGCAGCTCGACCGCCTCGCGCACCGGGTCAGAGGTCGAGACGCCCGAGAACGGCGCCTCCATGACGTCCCCGATCGCCGCCGACATGATCTGCGGGTCGCCCATCGCGGCCTTCAGCAGCCCGCGCTCGCCGAGGCTGCCGACGACCGTGTACGGGTCCTCGGCCGAGACGACCGGCAGCTGCGACACGCGGTGCTCGTGCAGCAGCGTGATCGCGTCCTTGACGTGCTGGTGCGTCTCGACGACCACGAAGCGCGGGATCTCGCCCGCGGCCGTCTTCTGGCGCAGCACGTCGCCGACGGTCCGGTCGGCGGATCGCTCCAGGAACCCGTACTGGGTCATCCACTCGTCGTTGAAGATCTTCGACAGGTAGCCGCGGCCGCCGTCGGGCAGGATCACGGCCACCATCGCCTCGCTGTCGCTGATCTGAGCAGCGACCTCGAGCGCGGCGTGCACGGCCAGCCCGCACGAGCCGCCGACGAGCAGGCCCTCGGTCTCGGCCAGCCGGCGCGTGGTCAGGAACGCGTCGCGGTCGGAGACGGTGACGTAGCGGTCGACCACCGAGGGGTCGTAGGTCGCCGGCCAGAAGTCCTCGCCGACGCCCTCGACCAGGTACGGGTGCACTTCCTCGTTGGAGTAGATCGAGCCGACGGGGTCCGCGCCGATGACCTCGATGCGCGGGTTGTGCTCCTTCAGGTAGCGCGCGACACCCGTGATCGTCCCGCCCGTGCCGACGCCGCACACGAAGTGCGTGATCTGCCCGGCCGACTGGCGCCACAGCTCGGGCCCGGTGGAGGCGTAGTGCGTCTCGGGGTTCGCCGGGTTGGCGTACTGGTTGGGCTGGAAGGCGCCGGGGATCTCCTTCGTCAGCCGGTCGGCGACCCGGTAGTAGGCCTGCGGCGAATCCGGTGACACGTCGGTCGGGCAGACCACGACCTCGGCGCCGTAGGCGCGCAGCAGATCGATCTTCTCGCGCGACATCTTGTCCGGCATGACCGCGATCACGCGGTAGCCCTTCAAGCGCGCGGCGATCGCCAGGCCCGTACCGGTGTTGCCCGAGGTCGGCTCGATGATCGTCCCGCCCGGGCGCAGTCGCCCGTCGCGCTCGGCGGCCTCGACCATCCGCATCGCCACCCGGTCCTTGATCGACCCACCCGGGTTGAAGTACTCGATCTTGGCCACGATCTGCGGCGCACACCCCGGCGCGATGCGGCTCAGCCGGACGAGCGGCGTCTCGCCCACCGTGTCCAGGATGGAGTCCTTGATCTCGGGTGTCGTCGCCGTCGGGGGCATGGAAGCGACTATAGGCCGCTGTCCGCCGGGGTCCGGTAGCCCGTCTGGCCGCCCGGCAGCTGGGTCTTCGTGAGCCGGCCCTGCTCGACGAGCTTGGCCAGCGTGTTGTACGTGACCGGGCGCGAGATCTTCGTGACGTCGGCGATCTCCGTGGCGCTCACGCCGGGCCGCTCGCCGACGACGCTCAGGATCGCCTCCCGGTTCGCGCCGCGCGGCGCGCGGGTGCGGCTCTTGTGCGCCGAGGTGCCCTTCGTCGCCGGGCGCGCCGCGGCCGCGAACGGTGGCCGCGAGAGCGCCGCGAGCAGCCGGTCGCGCTCGCGCAGCAGCGGCTCGTAGGTCTCGAGCTCGCTCTCGACCTGCCTGAGCCGCTGCTCGATGTCCCGCCGCAGGTCTCCGATCACGTTCACGAGGCTCCCCCCTTCGCCGACTCCCGGCGCGGGAGGGTAGCGCACGAAAAAGTGCGCAATTTGCGCACGATTCACCGAGTGGGAAGGGGCGAGAAAGCGCGCCATCCGCCTAAATGCGGCAGAGGGCGAGCGGAGAGGACTGCAGTGGCGGCACTGGGCGAGCGGGAGCCCGCGGAACAGAGCGCGCGGAGGGTCGAGGCGATGGTCGCGCGTCACGGCCCGGCCGTCCTGCGCGTGGCCAACCAGTTCTCGCTCTGCCACGACGACGCGCTCGACGCCTATCAGCGCGCGCTCGAGATCTTCCTGCGCCGGATGGACAGCGTCGACCCCGCCACCGAGGGGGCCTGGCTGCGCGTCGTGGTCAAGCACGAGGCGATGGCGATCCGGCGCGCGCGGCTGGACTCGGTCGACCGCGACGACGTCGACCTGGACGAGAAGGTCCACGGCAACCTGCGTGACATCGACGACGCGGTCGCGGGCGGCGAGCGCGTCGATCGCTCGGTCGACGCCCTGCGCGCGCTCAAGCCCGACGAGGCCCGCGCGCTGCTGCTCAAGGCCGAAGGGCTGTCCTACCAGGAGATCGGCCATCGCTTCGGATGGTCCTACACGAAGGTCAACCGGTCCGTGACCGAGGGCCGCGCGCGCTTCCTGAAGACCTTCCGCGGGATCGAGGCCGGCGAGGCGTGCGAGAACCACGCCGCGGCGCTGAGCGCGCTCGCCGCCGGCACGGCGACGCGCGACGACGTGCTCTCGCTGCGCCCGCACCTGCGGCACTGCGCGACCTGTCGCGCGAGCGTGCGCGAGCTGCGCTTCTCGCGCACGCGCCGGCTCGCGCTGCTGCTGCCGTTCGGCTGGCTCGCGCGGCTGCTGTCGCGCTCGGACGTCGGCACGACGATCTGGGCGGCCTCGAACGGGGGTGGGCGGCTCGGGCCGGCCGCGGCGCTCGTCGGCCTGTGCCTGAGCGGCGTCGGCGCCGGCGCGGCGTGCGTGATGACCGGCGCGCTGCCGGCGCCGCCGATCATCGAGCACGTCCAGAGCAAGCCGAAGCCGAAGACGCCCAAGGCCACGGACAAGCCCAAGCGGCGAAGCGAACGCCGCAGCGCGAGCCGGCCCGGCCGGCCGAGCAGATCTCAGAGCCGAAGGTCGCCACGGCGGCGGCCGCCACGCCGGCGCCGAGCCCGCCGCGGAAGCGCATCACGGCCAAGGTCACGCGCAAGCGCACCGCCACGACGACGGCCAAGCGGAGCAAGAGCAGCGCGAGCAAGGGCGAGTTCGGCTTCGAGGGCTCGGGCTCGGGCGCCGCGCCCGCGCCCACCACCGCGGCGCTCGCGAGCGCCGCCGACGCACGGCGGCGGCACGGCGGCGGCGGCAGGGGCGGCGGCGGCCGGCAGCCCGCCGCCCCCGCCGGCCAAGGCCGCCAAGGGCTCGGAGTTCGGCTTCGAGGGCGGCTGAGATCATGCCCGCATGGACAGAGCTGACTACCTGACGCGGCACGCCGGCCAGGACGCCGAGCTCGCCCGCGTCGCCGAGGAGACGAGCAAGCGGCCGAACGCCGGGATGCAGTCGCGGGCCGACCAGGGCGCGCTGCTGACGCTGCTCGCGCGGATGCTCGAGGCGCGCGTCGCGCTCGAGGTCGGCACCTTCACGGGCTACGGCGCGATCTGCATCGCGCGCGGGCTGGCGCCGGGCGGCACGCTGACGTGTTTCGAGGTCGACGCCGAGATCGCCGAGGTCGCGCGGGGCAACCTCGAGTCCGCGGGCCTCGCCGACCGCGCCACGGTCGAGGTCGGCCCGGCGGGCGAGGCGCTCGCCGCGCTGCCCGAGACGCCGCACATCGATCTCGCCTACGTCGACGCCGACAAGACGGGCTATCCCGGCTACTACGAGGCGATCGTCCCGCGCCTGCGCCCGGGCGGGCTGGTCGTGCTCGACAACACCCTGCTCGGCGACCGCGTGCTCGCCCCGGAGGACGAGCGCGGGCGCACGATGGCCGAGCTCAACGAGCGGATCACGCAGGATGAGCGCGTCGAGTCCGTCCTGCTGGGCCTGAACGACGGGATGACGCTCGTTCGCCGCCGCGAGGACTGATCAGAACGCGCACGTCTGGTGCGCCACCATGCCGCCGATCGACGGGTGCAGCGCGCCGGTCAGCGCCACGTCGACACCGCGCAGGTCGGCGTGGGGCTGGATCTTCTCCAGCCACACCGGGCCGCCGTCGGTCAGCCCGCCACCGCCGCCGACGCCGTGCGTGAAGCCGATGAAGCACCGGTCGGTCGCCTCGGCGCCCGGCGCCACGGTGCCGTCGGCGAACAACTGGTCGCGCCATTGCGCGCAGATCGCGTACGACTGCAGCTCCCAGCGCCCGCCGAACCCTGGCAGCACGCGCGCCGCCGCGCGCGAGATGTCGAGCGGACCCGAGGTGCGGTTCAGCTGCAGCCAGACCTTGCCCGACCCCCAGGAACCGGCGCTGGTGTGGACCGTGGCCCCGGCGCCGTAGGCGAACGTCCCGGACGGGCAGATCGCCGCCGCGGTCTCGAACGCTCTTGGCCGAGTACGGCGACGTGTCGCGGGCGATGAAGTAGCCGGGCAGCGCCTCGCGAGTCGCGCAGACGGCGTAGGCCCGCAGCGACCAGTCGTACGCCCGCGTGTGGTTGACCGCTTCGGCGGTCGCGCTGAAGCTCGCCCTGCCCGTGGTGGGGTCCTCCGGCTTGTAGGGCCACAGGCCACTCAGCCGCACCAGCTTGCGGTCACCGTCGAGCACCTGCGCGCCGCCGCCGACCACGAGCTTGCCGAGCGGGCACTTCGCACTGGCCAGCTTGAACGGCTCGTCGCGATTGGAAAGCGAATCACCCTGGGTGAGCTGCAGGCCGGGTATCGCCGCGGCGGGCGACGGTGCAGCGAGCGCCAGCGCCACGACGGCGGCCGGCAGGCACTTGGCGAAACGGGGCGACATCGAGACCTCCGGGGGTCGGAACCGTTCGCCCTCTACGACGCCGGCCCAGGCGCGGCATTCCGTCAGCGCACCGTCAGGGGCGTTCCCACCGGCACGTGCCGGGCGAGCCGGACGATGTCCGCGTTGCGCAGCCGCAGGCAGCCGTGCGACACGGCACCGGGGATCAGGTCGGGGCGATCGGTGCCGTGGATGCCGACGTAGCCGCCTCCCGGCCAGTCGGTCAGCGCCGCCGAGCGCGCGCTGGTGCCGAGCGCGATCGGCCCGTAGAACGCGCTCCGGTAGCGCGTGAGCCGGTTGCGGACGACGAACTCGCCGCGCGGCGTCGGGGCGTCGGCGGTCCCGATCCCCACCGGCACGCGCATGACGACGCGGCCGTCGCGCCGGAGCGTCAGCCTCCGCGCACGCCAGATCGACGGTCAGCCGCGTCCGGACGGTGCCGTTGGCGCCGAGCGCCGCGCGCGGGATCCAGCCGGTCGTCCCGTTGGGCAGTGCCGGGAGGCGGACGCGAACCCACAGCCGCCCGCCGGCGCGCCGGCGCGCGAGCGGGAGGACGATGTTCGTCGTGGCTTCGGGCGTGCGGGCGCGCAGCACGCCGACGGCGCGCGCCGAGCGCGCGGGCCGTTTGCGAGCGGTGACGTCGCGCCGGACCGCGGCCCACGTCGTCTCGTCACGGTGGCGCGCCAGCTTGACCGGCGGCCCGATCTCGAACGCCGCCTTCGGGGCGGGCGGGAGCCGCACGGTCGGCGACGCGGGGAGCGGCGAGCGCGCCGCCGGATCGGGCGCGCGCGAGAGCAGCCCGGCGGCGAGCAGGGCCGCAGCCGCGATGAGCAGACCGGTGGCGACCAGCGGGCGCGCCGCACCCGCTCGCGACGGAGCCGACGGCGACCAGCGGGCGCGCTGCGCCGCGCTCGCCGGGCCGGGCCGGAACGGTTCGGCGCGGCCCGGCCGGCTCGTCGGGCGCGGCCGGCGTGTTCACCCCGTGAACTTCGGTTTGCGGCGACTGCGCGTGCGCATGACGAAGTTCGTGTCGTCGACGATCGCCAGCGTGCTGCGCCGCGAGCGCGGCTCGTCGAAGGCGTCGGCGGCCGGGACGATCCCCGCCAGCCGGCGGATCCAGGCCGCGTGGCGCGCCTCGACGGAGTGGATGCCGAGCGCGGGCACGAGCAGCGCGCGGCTCTGGATCAGCGGCGCCTGCGCCTTGTAGGCGGCGACGGCGAGATCCTCGAAGGCGACCGCGGTCTTGCGGAAGCTGTCGGCGTCCTCGGTCGCCCCGCGGAAGTCGAAGCGCGGGCGCTTGACCGCCCGCGAGCCGAGCACCTCGCGCAGCGACTTCACGTGCGCGCGCTCGTGGGCGCCGACGACGCGCGCCTGCTCCGCCAGGCCGCCCGACAGCGTGCGCAGCCGCTCGACCTCGCTGTAGAACGAGTCCTGGACGTACTCGAGCGTGAGCGCGTAGTTGAGGATCGCCTCGTCGCGGCGGCTCGGGCGGGCCTGGGCGGGCGCGGCCGACGCCGCCAGCAGCGCCGCGCTGCCGATCAGCGAGCGGCGGATGAACGTCGCCCGGGTCGTGCCGTGCAGCGCGTCGAGCGCCTCGGCGATGGCGTCGTCGCGGTCGATGTCGGCGAGCCTCATTGCACGTACCCGCTGCCCTTGACGGTGGCCATCACGCGCTCGGCGTCGAGCGGAGGCTCGGACGCGTCGGGAGCGGGATTGATGCCCGCGCAGGTCGCGGATCCACGCGGCGTGGCGCGACTCGACGGACACGATCCGCGCGGCCGCCTTGAGCGTCCCCTTCGTCAGGTTCGGCGCCTGCGCCGTGTACGCCGCGACGCCGAGGTCCTCGAGCTTGAGCACGGCGAGCCCGAAGCGCTCCGGATCGGCCGTGTCGTCGCCGAAGTCGAGCTTCGGCGGCTGGCGCGCGGCCGAGCCCAGCGCCTGCTTGAGGAGCGCGATGTGCTCCTGCTCATGCCCGCCCGCGGTCTCCGCGAACGTCTTGAGCTCGCCGCTCAGCCGCGCCCGCTGCAGCCCTTCGGCGTACAGCGCCGACTGCACGTACTCGAGCAGGAGCGCGAAGTTGAGGATCTCGGCGTCCTGCTTCGCGGATGGCTTCGAGAGCGCCGGGTCGGCGTGTTCGCCGAGCACGACCCCTCCCACCAGCGCGCCGCCGAGCGCAACGGCGCCGGCCTCCAGTGCCGCCTTGCGGGTGATCATCGCGGTCCTCCTTGTCCGGGTGGCGAATCGGGGTGCTGCCACACGAACCGCCGGCCGTACCACGGCTCGGCGCGACCGGCGGGCGTCCAGCCCTCGGCCTCCAGCGCGGCCTGCAGGTCCTGCAAAGCGGCGACGGCCTCCGGCTCCTCGGCCGGACCGCCACCGTTCGAGACGGGTGCCGGGCGGCCCGGCTCGAGCATCAGCAGCTTGAAGCCGTCCTCCCACACGATCTCGGCGCGCCACGCGCTCCGTGTCCACGGCGAGCGCAGCGGGGTCGCGGTGGCCGTGGCTCCGCCCGCCGGCCCTGGCGGCGGCGGGGCCGGTCGCACCGGCCGCGGATACTCGCGCCAGTCGAAGCGGCGGGGCACGGGGTCGCCAGGCGAAGGCGCCGGCTCGGCGGCGCGGACCGGAGGCGCCGGCTCGGCGGCGCGGACCGGAGGCGCCAGCGCCCCAGCGCGGGCCGGAGGCGCCGGCTCGTCGGCGCGGGCCGGAGGCGCCGGCTCGGCGGCCGGGACCCGAGGCGCCGGGTCCGCGGCCCGAGCCTGACGCGGCGACTCGGCGGCGCGCATCGACCCGCCGGCCGGCGCCCGTCGCCGCGAGCGGAGAGCGAGCCCGGCGATCAGCACGAGCGGCGCGATCAGCATGATCGGCACGATCAGCGGCAGGCTGTCGTCCGATCCCGCGGCCGTTTGCGAGCGCACGATCTCGGCGTCCGGGTCAGCCGGAAGCGGCGTGCTGCCGGGGTCGAGTGGATACGCCTCCCACAGCTCTTCGGGCGACGGCGTCCGTTCCTGAGCAGCCGCGGGCGCTCCGGCGAGCGCGAGCGCCGCCAGTGCTAGCGCGAGCGCAACTGTCCTCAGACCAACAAGCAGAGAATCAGCGTAACCAGCGATCAGCGCCCGCACGGCCGTATACGCAGATGTACGACGCGGCCGTACGCAGCCTTGGCGCGCCGGCGGTCTCTCCGACGCGTAACACGTCAGTCTTGTGGCCCTCGTCGGGGCACCGGAGGTACTCGCATTCGGCGACACGCACTCGTGCTTACGCACGAGCCCCGTCGGCGGATGCATCTCGCCGCCGGGACGGAGTGGATGATGGTGTCGTGGCCGCGACGAGCGACACGCTGATCGAGCTGATGGCGGCCGGCCGGCTCGAGCAGGCCGACGCGGTCGCGGCCGCCCGGCCCGAGTCCTACGCCGTCGCGCTGCGGGCGATGGTCCGGATGCGCCAGGGCCGGGTCGCCCAGGTCGCGGCCGACCTGCGCGGGCGGGCGGTCTCGCAGCCGTGGATGGTGGCGCCGCTGGTCGACGCGCTCGTCGAGCGCGGCGAGCTCGACGAGGCACAGCGCGTCCTGCCCCAAGAGCGCGACTGGCCCGAGACGCTCGGGTTCTCCTACCTGCTCGACAGCCTGGCCCGCCTGCGGCTGGCCCAGGGCCGCGCCGGTGAAGCGCTGCGGGTCGCGCGCGAGTGCGCCCGCCGGCAGCGCTCGTCCGGGATCCGCAACCCCGGCGTCCTGGCCTGGGGCTCGACGCTCGCCTCCGCGCTGGCCGCGACCGGGCGCACGAGCGAGGCGCTCGACGTCTGCGACGAGCAGATCAAGCTCGCCGGCGAGTTCGGAGCCGCGCGCGAGCACGGCATGGGGCTGCTCGCGCTCGGCCGCATCACCGGCGAGGTCGAGATGCTGGAAACCGCCGTCGCGGTGCTCGCCGACTCCCCGGCGCGGCTCGAGCACGCCCGCGCGCTGGCGGCGCTCGGCGCGGCCACGGGCGAGCCCGAACGGCTGCGAGCCGCACACGAGGCCGCCGAGCGCTGCGGCGCGACGGCGCTGCTCAGCTGATCGCCCGGCGACTGCGGTGCCGGACGTCCCGGGCCCGCTCGCGCTGCTCAGCCGATCGCCCCGCGACCGCGAGTCCCGGACGATCCCGGCTCGCTCGCGCTGGTCAGCCGATCGCCCCGCGCGGGACGACGACGACCGGCACCGGCGAGTGCCGGACGATCTTCGCCGAGTGCGAGCCGAGGAACACGCGCGCGATCGGCCCGACCGAGCTCGACCCGACCACGAGCACGTCGCCGTCCTCCCACTCGACGTCCTCGAGCGCGTCCTCCCAGGTCTCGCCGCGACCGACCACGAGTTCGTACTCGGCGTCCAGGGCGGCGCGCACGTCGCGCTCCCACTGCGCGACGACCGCCCGCTCGGTGTCGGTCCCGACGCCGGCCTGGATCGGCGCGCGCGGGCGCACGGCGAACGACGCGATCCGCAGCGACGCGCCGACGCGCTCGGCCACCTCGGCGGCGGCGGTGACGAGCGACTCGTCCGAGCCGCCGAAGGACACGGTGACCCGGCGCACGATCGCGTCGGGACGGCAGTGGAACCCGCGCGGCGCGAGCGCGACCGGAATCGAGGACATGTGGACGAGCCCGTCGGAGGCGCTGCCGAGCGCGACACGGCCGAGCGCGCCGCTCGACGCGGAGCCGAGCACGATCGCGGCCGCGTCGTGCTGCTCGGCGAGCTCCAGCAGCCCGGCCGACGCGGAGCGCGCGTGGTGGACGACGACGCGCGTCGATGCCGGAAGCCGCGGCCGCACCTCCTCGAGCGCGGCGGTCGCGAGTTGTTCGAGCTCCGCCTGGTACTCGGCGTCCACGCGCGCGGGCCCGGGCGCCCAGGGCGCGGGCACGATCGCCGCCACCAGCAGGTCCTCGTCGCGCGAGCGAGCGAGCATCCCCGCGAGGTCGAGCGCTCCGCGCCCGCGCCCGTCGGGGGCGAATCCGACCACGTACGTCATCGCGCGGCGCCCAGCTTCGAGTGCCGGATGCCGTACGTGAAGTACCACAGCAGCGCGACCGCGGCCCAGCCGAAGAAGACCCAGATCGTGATCGCGCGCAGGTCCTGAGATGATCCAGATGCAGCCCGCGATCGACAGGATCGGCGTCACCGGGTAGCCGGGCACCTTGAAGCCGCGCGGCAGGTCCGGCGCGGTGTGGCGCAGGATCATCACGCCCGTCGACACGACCAGGAACGCGACCAGCGTGCCGATGCTCGTCATCTCCGCCAGGAAGTCGATCGGCAGCACCGCGGCCAGCAACGAGACGATCACCGCGACGATGATCGTCGCCGGCACCGGCGTCAGCGTGCGCGGGTTCACGCGGTGGAACAGCGAGGGGATCATGCCGTCGCGGCCCATCGCGAACAGGATCCGCGTCTGGCCGTAGATGCTGACCAGGGTCACGCTGAAGATCGAGATCACGGCGCCGGCGGCGAGCACGGTCGACGGCCAACTGGAGCCCGTGACGTCCTCGAGGATCGCGGCCAGCCCGGCCTCTTGGCCCTCGAACTCCGCCATCGGCTGCGCGGCCACGGCCACGACCGCGACCGCTATGTAGACCGTGGTCACGGTGATCAGCGCGATGATGATCGCGAGCGGCATCGTCCGGCGCGGGTTCTTGACCTCCTCGCCGGCGGTCGACACCGCGTCGAGCCCGATGTAGGAGAAGAAGATGATCCCGGCGGCCGAGGTGACGCCGTCGAGCCCGAACGGGGCAAAGTCCGAGAGGTTGTCCGAGTCCCAGCCCTGCAGGCCGACGAGGATGAACAGGATCAGCACGGAGACCTTGATCAGCACCATCACCGCGTTGACCTTCGCCGACTCGCTCGCGCCGCGGATCAGCAACAGCGTGCACATGACGATCAGGACCACGGCCGGGAGGTTCAGCGTCCCTCCCTGCTCGGGCGCGCTCGACAGCTGCTCGGGGATCGTGAAGCCGAACAGGTTGTCGAGCAGCTCGTTGAGGTACTGCGACCAGCCGACGGCGACGGCGGCCGACGCGACGCCGTACTCGAGCAGCAGGCAGGCCGCGACGATGATCGCGATGCCCTCGCCAAGCGTGGCGTACGCGTAGGAGTACGACGAGCCCGAGACCGGGACCGCGCTCGCCAGCTCGGCGTAACAGATGGCGGTCAGCCCGGCGACCACGCCGGCGATCACGAACGACCAGATCACGGCCGGCCCGGCGACGGGCACGGCCTGGGTCAGCACGATGAAGATGCCGGTGCCGATCGTCGCGCCGATGCCGAACGTCGCGAGCTGGAAGAGCCCGATCGAGCGGTCGAGCTCGCCCTTCTCGGCGTCGTCGGTGCCGGATTCCGCGGTCATCGCGGCCACCGGCTTGCGCCGCAGGAACTTCTCCATCACCGGCTGCATCGCACTCCCTCTCCCGACCTCACCTGAAGCCGCGCATCCTTCCACGCTGCGGCGGCGAATGTTCGGCCGAGCAACTCGGCGGAACGGGTCAGGTCACGGCGTCGTCGATCCCGGCGCTCGCCATCGCCGCCCACTGGTCGGCGATCGGATGGGCGAGCAGCACGAGATCGCGGAGCTCGCCGTCGCGGTCGCGCACGTGGTCGGTCAGCAGCCCTTCGGCCTGGAAGCCGAGCGCGAGGAACATCGCGACCGCGCCCTGCTGATCGGCCACGACCTCGACGTAGAGCTTGCGCAGGCCGAGCTCGATGGCCTGGAGCAGCGCCCAGCGCGCGAGCGCGCGCCCATGCCCCTGCCCGCGCCACTTCGGGTCGACGACCAGACGGACCTCTCCGACGTGATCGGACCAGCCGCCGAGCGGCACGACGGCGACGTAGCCGGCGACTTCGCCGCCCTCGCACGCCAAGGCGCGCGCGCCGCCGGTCCAGCTCTCGACCGTCGCGCGATCGAGCACGGACTCCTTGAAGAACGTGCGCTCGGCGGCCGGGATGCGCTCGAAGAAGCCGAGCAGCGCGTCGACGTCGTCGGGGCCGGGGCGCCGGACGTCCATCACAGCGCCTCGCTGTGGCCGGCGATCCAGCCGGCGATGCCCGGCAACGTGACCTTGGCCGCGGCGCGCCCGGCGACGAGGCCGACGTGGCCGGCGGTCAGCCGCAGCTCCTCCGTCTGCGGAACCACCCGCGCGAGCGGCTCGGCGGCGGGCAGCGGCACGATGTGGTCGCGCTCGGCCATCACGTTGAGGACGGGAACCGAGATCCTCGACAGGTCGGCGACGCTCGAGTCCATCAGCCCGTTGGCGCGCACGAGCTGCTCGACGGTCTGCCGGAACGCGGCCCCGGGGAACGGCACGTGATCGCGCGTCCATTGGCCCATGGCCTGGTAACCCTCCATGTACTCGTCGTTCCAGAGGTTCTGCCAGAGGTTCGCGTACTGGCTGTACTCGGCTGTCGGCTTGAGCAGCCGGAAGGCGTTCTCGACCGCCTCCGGCGGGACGTTGCCGGTCGCGTCGATCACGTCCTCGGGCTCGAGCCGGCCGTCGCGAACGAGCGCGGTGATCGCCTGCATGCCGTCGAAGTCGACCGGGGTCGCCATCAGCACGAGGTTGCGGATCGGCAGGTCTGGCCGGCGGGCCGCGGAAAGCAGGCTCAGCACGCCGCCGAAGCAGTAGCCGAGCAGCGTCACCTCGTCGACGCCGGCGGCCTCCGTCGCGGCCGCGATCGCCTCGGGCAGGTAGCCCTCGCTGTAGGTCTCGAGCGTGTTGGCCGCCTCGGCTTCGTCGGCGATACCCCAGTCGACGAGGAAGACGTCGAGGCCCTGGCCGAGGAGGAACGCGATCGCGCTGTTGCCCGGGTAGAGGTCGAGCACGTAGCTGCGGCTCACCAGGCTGTGCACGATCACGACCGGCGGCGAGTGGCGGACGTCGTCGTTGCGGTAGCGCCACAGCTCGGCCTTGTGGTGGCGCCAGACGACGTCCTTCGGCGTGCGGCCGACCTTCGGCCGGCTCGTGCCGGCCGCGTAGCGCAGGCCGTTGCGGCTGCGCCGAGCGGCGCGGCGGACGTCGCGCTCGACGCGGCCGAGCACGTCGGTGGGCGAGAGCGCCGGGCTCATGGCCGCCGCTGCTCCAGCTCGCGCACTTCGCGCCGCAGCGCCGCGACCTGCTCGGACAGCCGCCGCACGTCGGTGGCCGCGGGCAGGTTGACGAGGTGCAGGGCCCGGCGCGACTGCTTCTCGACCTCGCGCTGGGCGCGTCCGCGCAGCCGCCAGGCGACCGTCAGCGCATCGCCGAAGGCGTCGCTGCGCGTCGCCGCCTCGAGGGGCGTGGCGATCCGGCGGTCGACGGCATCGAACCCCTTGCGCCAGAGTGGCTTGCCGGCCATGAAGCGCGTGCTACCCACTTCGCGTGGGCAATGTGTGCCCATGTCCATCATCGATCGCTTCCGGCTCGACGGCAAGGTCGCCGTCGTCACCGGCGCCTCCTCCGGCCTCGGCGCCGCCTTCGCCACCGGCCTCGCCGAAGCCGGCGCCGACGTCGCCATCTGCGCCCGCCGCGCCGAGCGCCTGCAGGAGACCGCCGAGCGCGTGCGCGAGCTCGGCCGCCGCTGCGTCGCCGATCCCGGCCGACGTCGGCGTGCCCGAGGACTGCACGCGCGTGGTCGAGGAGACCGTGCGCGAGCTCGGCCGCGTCGACGTGCTGGTCAACAACGCCGGCATCGGCACCGCGGTGCCGGCCACGCGCGAGACGCCGGACGAGTTCCGGCGCGTGATCGACATCAACCTCAACGGCTCCTACTGGATGGCGCAGGCCTGCGGGCGCGTGATGGAGCCGGGCTCGAGCATCGTCAACATCGGCTCGGTGCTCGGCACGACGACGGCCGCGTTGCCGCAGGCCGCCTACAGCGCGAGCAAGGCCGCGATCCTCGGGCTCACGCGCGACCTCGCGCAGCAGTGGACCGGCCGCAAGGGCATCCGCGTCAACGCGCTCGCCCCGGGCTTCTTCCCGTCCGAGATGACCGACGAGTACCCGGACGGCTACCTCGACACAGATGATGGTGCGCGTGCCCGCGGGCCGTCCGGGCGATCCCCAGGAGCTCGTCGCGGCGCTGGTCTTCCTGGCCAGCGACGCCTCCTCCTACGTGACGGGCATCCAGCTTCCGGTCGACGGCGGCCTGTTGATCACCTGAAGAAGCCCACGCGCGCACTCGAACCCGATTAGTGTTCGGCGATGCGCGTCCTGTTCGCGACCCTGTTCGCCGTTCTGACGCTGGCGTCGCCGGCGTTCGCGAGCAGCGTCTCGAACGTCACGGTCGCCAACGCCGTGCCGTCGAGCGCGACGGGCGCGCGGACGAGCTACGTCGTGGCGTTCACGACGTCGGCGGCCGGCGGGCTGTCGAGCCCAACGGCCGCATGACGGTCCAGTTCGCGGCCGGGACCGGCTCGAGCGGCTGGGCCGGCGGGGAGGTGCGCGCCGCGTCCACCGGGCGACCGTGATCGGCAACTGCTCGGGCCCGATCACCGCCACCAACACGGTCGACTGCGCGCTCTTCACCGGCCGGACGATCGCCGCGAGCGAGACCGTGCAGATCACGTTCAACGGCGTCACCAACCCCGCGACCCCGGGCCGGACCACGCTCACGGTCACGACGAGCGCCGACGCCGATGCCGTCCAATCGCCGGTCTTCACCATCGACGCCGCCGGGCAGCTGAGCGCGCTCACGCTCGACAACACGTCGCCGTCGAGCGCGGCAGGGGCGCGCACGCGCTACGTCGCCCGCTTCACGCTGTCGGGCACCGGTGGGCTCTCGGCGCAGGCCAACAGCCGCATCGACGCCGTCTTCCCGCCCGGGACCGGCTTCGCTCGGCTGGGCCGGCGGCGTGGTGCGCGACGTCACCGCCGGCGCCGACGTCGGCAACTGCGCGGGCCCGGTCAACACCACCGTCCAGTGCTCGCTGTTCACGGGCCGCAGCGTCGCCGCGCGGCTCGGTCGTGGAGATCACGTTCGCGGGCGTCACGAACCCGACGCGACGGCGAGCACCGGACAAGGTCGTGCGCAGATCGGCACGACGTCGGACCGGGCGCCGCAGCCGATCGGCGCCGTTCACGGTCGTCGCGCCGCAGCCGATGGGCGTCGGCCGCGGTGCAGATCGGCGCGCCGACGAACGCCGCCGGCGCGCGCACGAGCTACGTCGCGACCTTCGCCGCTCTCCGGGACGGGCGGGCTCTCGCAGGCCGCCAACAGCCGCATCGACGTGACGTTCCCGACCGGCACGACGTTCGAGGGCTGGGCCGGCGGGACGATCAGCGTCGCCGGCGCCGACGTCGGCAACTGCGCCGGCCCGGTCGGCCTGGCGGTGCAGTGCTCGCTCTTCACCGGCCGGCGATCGCGGCCGGCGCGACCGTGACGGCATCACGTTCGACGGGGTCACGAACCCCGCCACCGCGGGCGCGGACAAGACGCTCAGCGGTCACGACCACGTCGGATGCGCCGCCGGTCGACGTCGGCGCCGTTCACGGTCGTGCCCGCGGGCGCGCTCTGACGGCGGTGACCGTCGGTCAACGGCGCGCCGTCGGCGGCGGCCGGCGCGCGGACGCGCTACGTCGTCGGCTTCACGACCTCGGCCACGGGCGGGCTGTCGGAGGACGCCAACAGCCGGCATCGACGTCACGTTCCCCGCCGGCAGCGACGTTCGCGGGCTGGGCCGGCGGCACCGTGAGCGTGGGCGGCACCGCCGTCGGCAACTGCTCGGCCCCGGTCGGGCTGACGGCGCAGTGCGCGCTCTTCACCGGCCAGACGATCGCCGCCGGCGCGCCGGTCAGCGATCGAGTTCGACGGCGTGACCAACCCGGCCGCCGCGGGCACCGGACAAGGTCGTCACGGTCGCCACCACGTCGGACCGGCAGGCCACGGCGCTCGGCGCCGTTCGACGTCGTCGGCGGCGGATCGCTGTCGACCGTGGGCGTCGTCGTCGGCTCGCTCGCGCCCGTCCGCGCGCACGCGCTACGTCGTGCGCGCGACGACCTCGGCCACCGGCGGGCTGGCTCATCGGCGGCCAACAGCCGCATCACGGTCACGTTCCCGGCCGGGACGACGTTCACGGGCTGGAGCGGCGGGACGCGTGCACGACCTCACGCGCGGCGTCGACGTCGGCAACTGCTCGGCGCCGGTCGGACTCGGCGTCGAGTGCTGCCTCGTTCACCGGCCAGCGCCGTCGCCGGCGGATCCCAGCTGCGGCTGACGTTCGGCGACGTGACCAATCCGGCGGCCGCCGGCCCGCAGCGGCTGACCGCGGCCACGACCTCGGACACGCCCGCGGTGCAGCTCGCTCGAACTACACGACCGAGGCGGCGCGGCACGCGCCGGAGACGACGATCGAGTCGGGCCGATCGGGCACGATCGGCACGACCACAGTCGACGTTCGCGTTCGGCTCGAGCGAGGCCGGCGGACGTTCGAGTGCCGCGTCGACGACGGGCGCGTTCAGCGCCTGCACGTCGCCGCACACGACCGACACGCTCGCGCCGGGCGCGCACGCGTTCGCGGGTGCGCGCGGTGGACGCTCGCGCGGCGGCGCGGGACCGACGCCAGCACGTCCTCGTTCGTCGTCGTGCGTCCGCCAGGGCTCGCGCGGCGCCGACGGCCGACCGCCGGTCCCGACGGCTGCGGCGCCGCCCCGACGGCCGCGCCTACGCAGGTGCCGGTCCCGCAGTTCAACGAGGACGTCGTCGTCGCGCCGGTCGAGCGGGACCGTCCAGGTCTGCGCGAAGCCCGACACGCGGCTGCACGCCGGCTCGCGGCCGGCGACGGCGATCCCGCTGGGCTCGACGGTCGACGCGCGCAAGGGCGTGGTCGAGCTCACCTCGCTCTCCGCCCCGGGCGCGCCGCCGCAGACGGCGCGCTTCTCCGAGGGCATGTTCCGGGTCACCCAGGCGGGCGCGATCACCGACCTGACGCTCAACGAGCCGCTCGACTGCTCCGCGCAGGCGCGCGCGGCCGCAGAAGAAGCCCAAGTCGCGCAAGCTGTGGGGCGACGGCAAGGGCAAGTTCCGGACCAAGGGCCAGCTACAGCGCGGCCACGGTCCGCGGCACGAAGTGGCTCGTCCAGGACACCTGCACGACCACGCTCGATCCGGGTCACGCAGGGCGTCGTCTCCGTCCGCGACTCGGTCAAGCGGAAGACGATCACCCTGCGCGCCGGGAAGCGCTACACCGCGCGGCGCTAGCGCGCCGCGGCCCTGCGGTACTTGCGCCACGGCCAGCGGCGCGAAGACCGCGATCAGCACGACGCACCACACGACCGACAGCCAGAGGCTGTTGCCGGCCGGCGCGCCGAGCCACAGCGCGCGCATCGCGTCCACGACGACGCTGACCGGGTTGGCGTCGGCGACCTGCTCGAGGCCGGCCGGCATCGACTCCACCGGCACGAACGCGGACGAGATGAACGTGATCGGGAAGATCAGCGTGAAGCCGACGCCGTTGGCCGCCTCGGGCGAGGAGACGCTCATCCCGATCAGCGCGAAGATCCACGAGAACGCGAAGCCGAACAGCAGCAGCAGGCCGAGGCCGGCGAGGATCTCCGGCGCGCGTCGCGTCGAAGCGGAAGCCGATGATCAGGCCGGTCGCGACCAGGATCACGATCGACAGCAGGTTGGTCGCGACGTCGGCCAGCGTGCGGCCGGCGAGCACCGACGCGCGCGCCGTGGGCAGCGAGCGGAAGCGGTCGATCAGGCCCTTGGTCATGTCCTCGGCCAGCCCGAGCGCGGTCGCGAAGCCGCCGAAGGCGATCTGCTGCACGATCATCCCGGGGATCAGGAAGTCGATGTAGTCGTCGAAGCCCGGCGTCGCGATCGCGCCGCCGAAGACGTACGCGAACAGCAGCACGAACATGATCGGCTGGACGGTGAAGGCCAGCAGCATGTCCGGGTTGCGCGGGAGCCGCACGAGGTTGCGCTCCGCCATCACGAGCGTGTCGCGCGTCATGCCGCCACCTCTCAGCTCGACGTCGGCGGCCTCGGCCGCGTGGCCGGTGAGCGACAGGAACACGTCGTCGAGCGTCGGGCGGCGGACGACGAGGTCCTCGACGCCGACGCCGGCGCGCGCTCAGCCGCCGCGCGGCCTCCATGATCGCGCCGTCGCGCTCGGCGACCGTGCAGCGCGACGAGCGTGCCGTCGGCGTGCGGCGGCTCCTCGCTCATGCCCTCGAGCGCCGCCATCGCCGCGAACGCCGCCGCCGGGTGCGTGAGCGTGACCTCGAGCCGCTGGCCGCCGACGCGCGCCCTTGAGCTCGTCCGCCGTGCCCTCGGCGATCACGCGGCCGTGGTCGACGACCGCGATCCGGTCCGCCAGCCGGTCGGCCTCCTCGAGGTACTGCGTGGTCAGCAGCACGGTCGTGCCGTCGGCCACCAGCGTCCTCGATCGTCTCCCACAGATCGATCCGCGAGCGCGGGTCGAGGCCCGTCGTCGGCTCGTCGAGGAACAGCACCGGCGGGTGCGCGACGAGCGCCGCCGCGAGGTCGAGCCGCCGCCGCATGCCGCCGCTAGTAGGTCTTGGCCGGGCGGTCGGCCGGCGTCGGTGAGCGCGAAGCGCTCGAGCAGCTCGTGCGCGCGCCGCTTGCGCCGCCGCGCGCCGCTCGCCGTAGAGCCGCCCGACCATCGTCGAGGTTCTCGACCCCGGTCAGGTTCTCGTCGACCGCCGCGTACTGGCCCGCGAGCCCGATCCGCGCGCGCAGCCGCGCCGCGTCCGCGACGACGTCGAGCCCGGCGACGCGCGCGCGTGCCCGCGTCGGGCTCGAGCAGCGTCGTGAGCACGCGCACCGTGGTCGTCTTGCCGGCCCCGTTGGGCCCGAGCACGCCGAGGACGGTCCCCGGCGCGGCCTCCAGGTCGACGCCGTCGAGGGCCCGCACGGCCCCGAACGACTTCACGAGGCCCTGGACGCTGATGGCCGGCTCTTCGTTCATTCGCATGCCGTGAAGGCTCTCGAAGATTCAGGCCAGGATCTGTCCGCAACTGCAAACTATCGTGCTAGCCGCACGGATGAGCGAGACGACCTCGAGCCGCCTGCTGACGCTGCTGTCGCTGCTGCAGGGCCGCCGCGACTGGCCGGGCTCCGAGCTGGCCGACCGCCTGGAGGTCTCCCCGCGCACGATCCGGCGCGACGTCGAGCGGCTGCGCACGCTCGGCTACCCGGTCGAGTCGATGACCGGCCCGGCCGGCGGCTACCAGCTGCGCGCCGGCACCGCGATGCCGCCGCTGCTGCTCGACGACGACGAGGCGATCGCGATCGCCGTCGGCCTGCGCACCGCCGCCGGCGGGTCGGTGACCGGGATCGAGGAGACCGCGGTGCGCGCGCTGGTCAAGCTCGAGCAGGTCCTCCCCTCGCACCTGCGCCGCCGCGTGCAGGCGCTGCAGGACGCGACGCAGACGCTGCAGGTCTACGGCGGCCCGCAGGTCGACCCGCAGTGCCTGACGCTGCTCGCCGCCGCCGTGCCGCGACCACGAGCGCGTGCGCTTCGCCTACACCGCGCGCGACCGCGCCGACACGCCGCCGCGAGGTCGAGCCGCACTCGCTCGTCAACGCCGGCCGCCGCTGGTACCTCGTCGCCTGCGACTGCGGCCGCGAGGACTGGCGCACGTTCCGCGTCGACCGGATCGCGAAGCCGGCCTCGACCGGCGTCCGCTTCACGCCGCGCGAGCTGCCGGCCAAGGACGCCGCCGCGTTCGTCGCGCAGAGCCTGCAGTCCTACCCGTCGCGCTACGAGGCGCGCGTGACCGTCGAGTGCGCCGGCCGCCGAGCTGCAGGGCCGGCGCTGGCTCGGCGGCGACGTCACGCCGCTCGACGAGGACCGCTGCGAGCTGCGCACGAGCGACGACAACCTCGACTGGCTGGCGATGCGGATCGCGATGCTCACCGCGCCCTACGAGGTCCACGAGCCGCCCGAGCTGATCGAGCGCCTGCGCGGATCGCGAAGGGCATCGAGCGCGGTACCGTTCGCCCGTCCGCGTAGGCGACGGAGACACGATGCGGTGCGGCTGGGTCGTGCTCAACATCGAGGTCTGCGACACGAGCCGACGCCGCGCGCTCGCCAACGGCACGGGCTGCGTCGTCGTGGCGGTCAACTACCAGAAGGCGCCCGAGCACCCGTTCCCGATCCGCCTACGAGGACTGCTGGGCGGCGACCGACCTGGATGTTCGAGCACGCCGGCGACACTCAACGTCGACGCCGCGCGGATCGGCGTCGCGGGCGACTCGGCGGGCGGCAACCTGGCCGCGGTCATGTGCCTGCGGGCGCGCGAGGAGGGCGGGCCGCCGATCGCCTTCCAGGCGCTGATCTACCCCGCCGGCGAGCACGGCTGGGACACCGCGTCGGCGCACGAGAACGCCGAGGGCTACCTGCTCCAGCGCGAGTCGATGCGCTGGTTCTGGAACCACTACGTCCCGGACAAGTCGGTCGTCGACGACTGGCGCGTCTCGCCGCTGCGCGCAGCCGACCACTCCAGCCTGCCGCCGGCGTTGATCGTCACCGCCGAGTACGACCCGCTGCGCGACGACGGCCGCGCCTACGCCGCCAAGCTGCGCGACGCCGGCGTCCCGGTCACCTACAGCGAGTACGACGGGATGATCCACGGCTTCTACTGGATGCAGGGCGTCGTCGACGTCTCCAAGCGCCTGCACGAGGAGGTCGCGAGCGAGATCCGCGCCGCGCTGCAGCCGCAGGCGATCAGCGCCTGAACCACGGGGGGTGTTCCGGTATTCGTTCAGAGGGGGTGAACGAAAACGGAACACCCCCTCGTACCGTCAGTCGAGCAGCACGGCCAGGCGGCGTTCCAGCGCGCCGGCCATCGCCTCGCGGATCGGGCCCTCCTCGAAGCGCTCGACCAGCTCGGCCATGAAGCCCTCGATCACGAGCCGCTTCGCGACTGCGGGTCGTCGAGCCCGCGGGCGCGCAGGTAGAAGACCTGCTCGGGGTCGATCTGGGCGATCGCCGCCGCGTGCGTGCAGCGCACGTCGTTGGCCAGGATCTCGAGGCCCGGGATCGCGTCCGCGTGCGCCTTCTTGGAGAGCAGCAGGTTGCGGCACTCCTGGAAGGCGTCGGTCTGCTGGGCGCCCGGGTCGACCTTGATCATCCCGCGCCAGACCGCGGACGAGCGGTCGGCGAGGATGCCGCGGAACGCGAGGTCGGAGGTCGTGTTGGCCGCGCCGTGCTCCTGCAGCGTGTGGAAGTCCACGTGCTGGCGCGCGTGCGGGGCGTAGGCGCCGGTGACCTTGCGCGTGCGAGCCCTCGCCGGCCAGCAGCGTCTCCGTGAACACCTTGCCGTTGCCGGAGCCGAAGCCGGCCGTGACCCAGTCCAGGTGCCCGTCGCGGGCCACCTCGGCGCGCTGGGAGCCGAACACCCACGAGCGCTCGTTCATGTCCTGGGCGCCGACGAAGCGCAGCGTGGCGTTCTGGCCGACGCGCAGCTCGACGATCGAGGTCAGCAGCGTCTCGGCGTCGGTCGAGCCGGACAGGTGCTGCTCCCAGACCTCGGCCTCGGCGCCCTCCTCGACCACGATCAGCACGCGCCGGTGCAGCGCGGTGCCGGCGGCGTCGGAGATCGCGGTCAGGACGATCGGCTGCTCGACGCGCACGTTGCGCGGGACGTAGACGAACGCGCCGCCGGTCCAGCCGGCGTCGTTGAGCGCCGTGAACACGTCCTGCTCGGTGTCGACGACCTTGCCGAGGTGCTCGTGCACGAGCTCGGCGTGGGTCTCGCAGGCCAGCGTCAGCGGCAGGACGAGCAGGTCGTCGGCGGGCGTCGCCGCCGTCGATCACGCGGCCGTCGACCTGCCCGAGATGGTGCGCGCCCTCGGGCGCCTCGAGCAGCGTCTCGACGCGATCGACAGCGCTCGCATCACCCTCGCCGGGCGCCGCGGCGACGAACGACGCCAGGTCGAGCTTGGAGATGTCCGTGAACTCCCACCCGGCCTTGCCCTTGAAGCGCGGGAGGTCGAGCTCGGCGGCGCGGCGCGCCGCTTCGCTGCGGCGCTCCTTCAGCCACTCGGGCTCGCGGACGGTGGCCAGCTCAGCCAATGGAGCCCTCCATCTGGAGCTCGATGAGGCGGTTCATCTCCACCGCGTACTCCATCGGGAGCTCCTTGACGATCGGCTCGATGAAGCCGTTGACGATCAGCTTGCCGGCCTCGTCCTCGGGGATGCCGCGCGCCATCAGGTAGAAGAGCTGCTCCTCGCCGATCTTCGACACGGAGGCCTCGTGCCCGACGTCCACGTCGTCCTCGCCGATGCGGATCGTCGGGTAGGTGTCCGAGCGCGAGTGCTCGTCGAGCAGCAGCGCGTCGCAGACGACCTTCGAGCGCGAGCCGTGCGCGCCCTTGGCGACCTCGAGCAGGCCGCGGTAGGAGCTAGCGGCCGCCGTCCTTGGAGATCGACTTGGCGAAGATGTTCGACGTCGTGTTCGGCGCCGCGTGGATGATCTTGGCGCCGGCGTCCTGGTGCTGGCCCTTGCCCGCGAAGGCGATCGAGAGCACCTCGCCGTGCGCGCGCTCGCCCGTCAGGTAGACGCTCGGGTACTTCATGGTCAGCTTGGAGCCGAGGTTGCAGTCGACCCACTCGACGGTCGCGTCGGTCTCGGCGATCGCGCGCTTGGTGACGAGGTTGTAGACGTTCTGCGACCAGTTCTGCACGGTCGTGTAGCGGATCCGCGCGCCCGGCTTGGCGATCAGCTCGACGACGGCGGAGTGCAGCGAGTCCGAGCTCCACACCGGGGCCGTGCAGCCCTCGACGTAGTGCACGTAGGAGCCCTCGTCGGCGATGATCAGCGTCCGCTCGAACTGGCCCATGTTCTCGGTGTTGATCCGGAAGTAGGCCTGCAGCGGCATCTCGACGTGCACGCCCGGCGGCACGTAGACGAACGAGCCGCCCGACCAGACCGCGGAGTTCAGCGCCGCGAGCTTGTTGTCGTTGGCGGGGATGATCGTCGCGAAGTACTCGCGGACCAGGTCCTCGTGCTCGCGCAGCCCCGAGTCCATGTCCATGAACACGATGCCCTGCTTCTCGAGGTCCTCGCGCACCTGGTGGTAGACGACCTCGGACTCGTACTGGGCGCCGACGCCGGAGAGGAACTTGCGCTCGGCCTCGGGGATGCCGAGGCGGTCGAACGTCTTCTTGATGTCGTCCGGGACGTCGTCCCACGTGCGCGAGGACTTCTCCGACGCGCGCACGAAGTAGTGGATGTTGTCGTAGTCGACCTCGGCCAGCATGGGCGAGCCCCAGGTCGGCTGCGGGCGCGACGAGGAAGTGCTCGAGCGCCTTCAGGCGGAACTCGCGCATCCACTGCGGCTCGTTCTTGAACTCGGAGATCTGCTCGACGAGCGCCTTCGAGAGGCCCTTCGGGGCCTTGAAGGCGTAGCCCGTCTCCGGGTCGTGGAACCCGAACTTCTCCTTGTAGTCGGCGTTGATGCCGACCAGCGCCTGCTGTTCGGCGATCACTTCGGGAGTAGCCATCAGGTCAGTCGACCTCCACTCGAATCACGCCGTCCTCGACGAGCACCGGGAAGGTGTCGACGGGCACGTACGCAGGCAGGTTCAGGGGCTTTCCGGTCCGCAGGTCGAACCGCGACCCGTGCCGGGGACATTCGATCGCACAGTCCTCTTCGTCGAGCTCGCCCTCGACCAGCTCGCCGTCGTCGTGCGAGCAGCGGTCCTCGATGGCGAAGATCTCGCCGGCGGCAGTTGACGATGCCGATCTCGAGGTCCTCCCACGTGACGAGGCGCTTGCTCGCCTGGCGGCAGCTCTTCGAGGGGGCAGATGTCGATCAAGGGACTCAACGCAGGAAAATCCGATTCCGGAGGTATGGATTCTATCGACGGCCCCTCCGGCCACCTGGGTAGCCTTCGCCGGAATGGAGAGCAGACCCCTGGTCGGGGTGACGACCTCCGAGGTGCGGCGCGCGGAGCAGACGCAGCCGCTGCCCGAGGGCGAGCCGCCCCAGCACGAGATGGCGCTCGGCATGCCGTACGTGCGAGCGCTCGCGCGCGCGGGAGCGATCCCGATCGTGCTGCCCCCGTTGCCGGTCGAGGCCGTGCCGTCGCTGCTGGCGTCGCTGCGCGGGATCTGCCTGTCCGGCGGGCCGGACCTCGATCCGAACGAATACGGCGCGTCGCCGTCGGACGAGCTCGGGCCGGTCGAGCCGGCGCTCGACGTCTTCGAGCTCGAGGTCGCGCGCGTCGCTGACGCCGCCGGGCTGCCGATCCTCGGCATCTGCCGTGGCGCGCAGACGCTCAACGTCTCGCGCGGCGGCACGCTGCATCAGCACCTGCCGGCGATCACCGACCACTCCGATCGAGCATCGCCAGACCGCGCCCGGGTGGGAGCAGACCCATCCGGTCCGCGTCGACCCCGGCTCGCGGCTGGCCGCGATCCTGGGCACCGACGCGCCGTGGGTGAACTCGTTCCACCACCAGGCCGTCGACCGCCTCGGCGACGGGCTGCAGCGCGGTGGCGTGGGCGCCGGACGGCACGGTCGAGGGCATCGAGGCCCTCGGCGAGCGGCTCGTGCTGGGCGTGCAGTGGCACGCGGAGACGCTCGACCGCGGCGCCCCACCCGCGGCTGTTCGAGGCGCTCGTGGCCGCCGCCGCCGGCGACCGGCTGGACGTGGCGGCGTAGGCGATGTGCGGCTTCGGCGTCGAGGTCCGCCGCGACGGGCCGGCGGACCGCGAGGCGCTCGAGCGCATGGGCGCGGTGCTCGAGCCGCGCGGCCCTGACGGCTCCGGCCTGTGGACCGACGGCGGCGCCGGGATGGTCCACCGGCGCCTGGCGATCATCGACCTCTCGCAGCTCGGCGCGCAGCCGATGCGCGACGGCGACACCACGATCGTCTTCAACGGCTGCATCTACAACCACCACGAGCTGCGCGCCGAGCTGACCGGGCTCGGCCACGAGTTCAAGTCCACGAGCGACACCGAGGTGCTGCTGAAGGGCTGGGCGCAGTGGGGCGAGGACATGCCCAACCACCTCAAGGGCATGTTCGCGTTCGCGCTGCGCGAGGGCTCCGGGCGCACCGTCCTGGTGCCGCGACCGGCTCGGCGTCAAGCCGCTCTACCTGGCCGACGTCGGCGGCGCCCTGCGCGCCGCCTCGACGCTGCCGGCGCTGCTGGCGGGCGGCGGGATCGACACGCGCGTGGACCCGGTGGCGCTGCACCACTACCTGAGCTGGCACTCGATCGTGCCCGGCCCGCGCACGATCCTGCGCGGCGTGCAGAAGCTGCCGCCGGCCACGCTGATGGTCGTCGAGCCCGACGGCCGGCGCCGCCAGCACGTCTACTGGGACCCGCCGTTCGAGCGTCACCTCGACGTCGAGGACTGGCCGGGCGCGATGCGCGAGGCGCTGCAGCGCGCGGTCAAGCGGCGCATGGTCGCCGACGTGCCCGGTCGGCATCCTGCTCTCGGGCGGCCTGGACTCGTCGCTGATCGTCGCCCTGCTGGCGCGCGAGGGCCAGCGCGGGTTGACGACGTTCTCGATCGGCTTCGAGGACGTCGGCGAGCGCTCCGGCGACGAGTTCGAGTTCTCCGACCTCGTCGCGCGCGAGTTCGAGACCGACCATCGCCAGATGCGGATCGACCGCCACCGGCTGATCGACGCGCTGCCGCTGGCGATCGAGGCCATGAGCGAGCCGATGGTCTCGCACGACTGCGTCGCGTTCTGGCTGCTCTCCGAAGCCGTCCGGCGCGAGCGCAAGGTCGTCCAGTCCGGACAGGGCGCCGACGAGGTGCTCGGCGGCTACTCCTGGTATCCGCCGTTGCTCGACGCGCCCGACAACGGGCTCGACACCTACGCGGCGAGCTTCTTCGACCGCGACGACGCGGGCGTCCGCGAGCTGCTCGCCGACGCGCCCGACGACGACGTCTCACGCGCCTTCGCCCAGCGACTGGTTCACGCGCCCGGGCGCCGAGACGCCCGTCGACCGTGCGCTGCGCCTCGACACCGAGGTGATGCTGGTCGAGGACCCGGTCAAGCGCGTCGACAACATGACGATGGCCCACGGCCTCGAGGCGCGCACGCCGTTCCTCGACCACGAACTGGTCGAGCTGGCCGCCGCCTGCCCGCCCGAGCTCAAGCTCGCGCACGGCGGCAAGGGCGTGCTCAAGGAGGCCGCGCGCGGCGTCGTGCCCGACGCCGTCATCGACCGCCCGAAGGGGTACTTCCCGGTGCCCGCGCTGACGCACCTCGAAGGCCCGGTGCTCGAGCTCGTCGAGGAGGCGCTGCGCTCGTCCGACCGCGGGCTGTTCAAGCGCGAGGCGGTCGAGAAGATGCTCTCCGACCCCAACGAGCACCGCACGAACCTCGACGGCTCGACGCTCTGGCAGCTCGGGCTGCTCGAGATCTGGCTCCAGCGCCACGTCGGCTAGGTAGCGTTCCCCAGCGATGGCTTGGGATCTCGAGGGACGCGCGGCGCTGATCACCGGCGGCGCGTCGGGCATCGGCGCCGAGCTGGCGCGCCAGCTCACGCGCAAGGGCATGCGCATCGGGCTGATCGACATCGACGAGGCGCGGCTCGCGCACGATCGTCCCGGAGGCCGAGACCGCGGTCGCCGACGTGCGCGACGCCGCGGCGCTGACCGCGGCGATCGACGACCTCGCGCGGCGCCTGGGCGGGATCGACGTCGCGGTGGCCAACGCGGGCATCGCGCACCGGCGGCCCGCTGCGGATGGTCGAGCCCGAGACCGTCGAGGACACGATCGACGTCAACCTGCTCGGCGTCTGGCGGACCGCCCGCGCGGCGCTGCCGCACGTGCTCGAGCGGCGCGGGCACCTGCTGCTGGTCGCCTCCGCCGCGGCCGTGCTGCCCGACGGCCGGGCTCGGCGCCTACAGCGCGTCGAAGGCCGGCGTCGAGGCGCTCGGCCGCGCGCTGCGGGTCGAGCTGCGCCCGCACGGCGTCACGCGTCGGCGTCGCCTACTACCTGTTCCTGGACACGCCGATGGTCGCGGCCGGCGAGCGCTCGCCGGTCTTCGCGGCGCGCGCAGGCACGGATGCCGACGCCGCTGGCGAAGACGTGGCCGCTCGAGCCCGCGATCGCGCGCACGGTGAGCGGCGATCGAGAAGCGCTCGCGCACGGTCGTCGCACCCGCCGTTCCTGCGCGGGCTGATGGCGCTGCGCGGCGTGCTCGACATCGCGCGCTGCCGACCGCGCTGGCCGGCGGACTCGGTCCTGCCGATGGAGGAGGCGTTCGCCGCCGAGGCGGAGCGGATCGGCGCCGGACGCGGCGACGCACGGCGCCGGCTCGAGCGGCAGCGGCCCTTGATCGGCTCGGTCGTCGCCGGCCACCGGATCGTGCGGCTGCTCGGCCGCGGCGGGATGGGCGTGGTCTACGAGGCCATCGACGAGGCGCTCGGCCGCACCGTCGCGCTCGAAGCTCGTCGCGCCCGAGCGCGCGGACGAGCCCGGGTTCCGCGAGCGCTTCATCACCGAGTCGCGGCTGGCGGCCTCGATCGACCACCCGAACGTCCTGCCGGTGTTCAAGGCCGGCGAGGAGGACGGGCGAGCTGTACCTGGCGATGCGCTTCGTCGACGGCGACGACCTGCGGACGCTCGTCGACCGCGACGGCCCGCTCGCGCCCGAGCGCGCGGCGCACATCGCGGCCCAGGTCGGCGCCGCGCTCGACGCCGCGCACGCGCGCCGGCTCGTGCACCGCGACGTCAAGCCCGCCAACGTGCTGGTCGGCGCCGGCGACCACGCGTACCTGACCGACTTCGGCGCTCGTCAAGGCGCTCGACGAGACCTCCGGCCAGACGCGCACGGGCGACGTCGTCGGCACGCTCGACTACATCGCGCCCGAGCGCATCAAGGGCGAGGGCGACGGCCCGCCGGGCGACGTCTACGCGCTCGGCTGCCTGCTCTTCTACGCGCTCACCGGCCAGGTCCCGTTCCCGCTCGACGCCGCCGAGCGCAAGCTGTGGGCGCACCTCTCGGACCCGCCGCCGCCGGTGCCCGGCAACCCGGCGTTCGACGCCGTGATCGCCCGCGCGCTGGCCAAGGACCCGGCGCAGCGCTTCGAGCAGCGGCGCCGCGCTGGGCGCCGCGGCGCTGGCGGCCGCCGGCGGATCGCAGCCGAGCGAGCCGCTCGAGGCCGCCCGCCGCTCCGAGCGCGGCATCCGCGCCGCCGCCGAGCCCGGCGATCGCCGCGCAGGCCGCCGCGCTGCTGGCCGCGCTCGAGCACGCCGCCGAGCGCGCGCGGCTGCTGCGCGAGGCGCTGACCGAGACGCCGCCGGAGCAGCATCGAGCGGCGCCTGGCCGAGGTCCGCGCCGGCCGCGATCCGGGCAAGGCCCAGCTCGTCGCCGCGCTCGCGCAGCACCTCGCCGTGCAGCGGCGGATGCAGTCCGCGCTCGCGGCCTTCGACGCCGAGACGGAGCGGATCCTGCTCGAGCTCGAGACCGTCCGCGGGCGCGTCCTGACCGACGATGCGACCGCCGGCGAGCGCCTGGCCGCGCTCCAGGACGAGCTCGAGACGCTCGCCGACCGGATGGCGGCGGCAGGTGGTGAACGTACCACCTAGGGTTGGTACCCGCGGGCCCGCTCGCGCCCGACCATGCCCGCCATGGGAATGATCAGGACAAGGATGCGCCGCAAGGGCCGGCGCCGCTTCATCGAGACGTACGAGTTCTCGCCGGCTCTGCACGATCAAGCTGCAGGAGGAGCTCGGCGACGAGCCGCACGGCCGACATCGCCCTCGACGGCCTGCGCGGCTGGTACCTCGCCTGCCTCTACGCCGACGGCCGCTGATCGGGATGCCCTCCCACGCCGTCGACGAGGCCTGGCACGAGATGATCCTGATGACGCGCGAGTACGAGCCTGGTTCTGCCAGCGGCGTTCGGCCGCTACCTGCACCACAGCCCCGACTCGACGCTCGACGTCTCGATGGACGAGCTGCTCGGCGAGACGATCGCGCTCGTCGACGAGCACGACCTGCCGATGGTGCTCTTCACCGCCGACACCGACGCCGGGCTCGACGGCTACGCACTGGTCCAAGACCGACCTGCGGCGCCTGCGCCGCGCGGCCGCGCAGGCCGAGGCCAGGCGCCGCGGCCGCAAGCGCAGCCGCTGGACCGGCAACAGCGTCGAGGGCGGCGCCAGCAGCTTCGGCTTCTTCGGCTTCGGCGGCGACTCGGCGGCGGCGGTGGCGACGGCGGCGGCGGCGGCTGCGGCGGCGGCGGCTGCGGAGGCGGCGGTTAGGTCTCGAGCCCGAGCAGGTCGTAGGCGCGCGCGGGCTTGGAGAAGCCGCGCAGCGCCAGCTCCCCCACCGGCTGCGTGATCGCGACGCCCTCGGTGGCCGCGAACACGCGCTGGCCGATCAGGATCTGCCCGCGCGCCGGCGCTCTCGCACAGCCGCTCGGCGAGCGTCGGCACCGTCCCCACCGGCGCGTACTCCCAGCGGTGCTCGAAGCCGATCCGCCCGATCGTCGCGTGCCCGAGCGCCACGCCCGCGGCGAGCTGGAGCTCGAAGCCGAGCCGGCTCCAGCCCTCGGCCAGCTCCCACACGCGGTCGCGCAGCGCGACCGCCAGCCGGACGGCCCGCGCCGCCGGCGTCCTCGCACGGCAGCGGGTCGTTGAAGACGACCATCAGCTCGTCGGCGGTCAGCCGCACGAGCGTCCCCTCGGCGGCGTGCGATCAGCTCGCCGAGCGCGGCGTGGTAGGCGTCGAGCACGCCCATCACGTCCTCGGGCTCGGCCTGCTCGGCCAGCGCGGCGAAGCCGTGCAGCGCGCAGAAGACGACCGCGATCTCGCGCCGGTGGACGCCCAGCACGGACGGGTCGGCCTTGACCAGCTCGGCCACCTGCGGGCGGCAGGAAGCGCCGCAGCCCGCGGTTGAAGGCCTCGATCTCGTCCTGGTAGCGCTTGACCTTCAGCAGCGAGCGCACGCGCGCGAGCAGCTCGGCCTGGTCGAACGGCTTCGTGACGAAGTCGTCGGCGCCGGCCTCGATCGCGCGCCGCTTCTCCTGCTCGCCCGAGGCGGTGATCATCACCACCGGCAGGAACTCGGTCGCGGGTTGCTCGCGCGGATCCGCCGGCAGACCTCGTAGCCGTCGATGCCCGGGCATCAGCACGTCGAGCAGGACGAGGTCGATCGCCGCCCTGCGGCGAGGCGCTGCGAGCGCCGCCTCGCCCGAGGCCGCCTCGGCCACCTCGTGCCCGCGCGGCTCGAGCACGGCGCGCAGCAGCCGCACGTTCTGCGGCAGGTCGTCGACGACCAGGATCACCGCTTCAGCAGCGCCTCGACCTGCGCCGGCAGCGCGCGCACGTCGACCGGCTTCTCGAGGTAGCCGTCGAAGCCGGCGGCCAGGATCCGCGCGCGGTCGTCCTTCATCGCGTACGCCGTCAGCGCGGCGACGGGGATCGACGGCCGTCGTGGCGTCGGCGCGCAGCCGCGCCAGCGCCTCGATGCCGGTCATGCCCGGGCAGGTTGATGTCCATCAGCACGAGGTCGGGGCGCCGCTCGCGGGCGAGCGCGAGGCCGGCCTCGGCGTCGGCGCCTCGAGCGTCTCGTAGCCCGCGTGGCCGAGCACGTCGCGCACCAGCTTGAGGTTGCGCGGGTTGTCCTCGACGATCAGGACGGTGGTCACAGCACGCCCTCCAGCGCCTCCAGCATCGCCTCGCGGCTGACCGGCTTGACCAGGTACTCGACGGCGCCCAGCGCGAGCCCTTCCCGCGCTCGTCGAGCATCGTGACGATCACGACCGGGATGTCCGCGGTCGCCGGGTCCTCCTTCAGCCGCCCGAGCAGGTCCCAGCCGTCCAGGCGCGGCAGCAGGATGTCCAGGATCACCGCGCGCGGGCGCAGCGCGCGGGCCAGCTCGAGGCCCTCCGCGCCGTCGCGCGCGAGCACGACGCGCAGGCCCGAGCCGTCGAGGTAGAGCTCGAGCAGCTCGGCCGAGCGGCGGTCGTCCTCGATCACCAGCACGTGCCGGCCCGGGCTCGCGGGGCCCGGCGCCGGCTCGGGGCGCGCTCGAGCGGGATCGCGAAGCCGAACGTGCTGCCCTCGCCGAGCGCGCTGGCGACCCAGATGCGCCCGCCGTGCAGCTCGACGAAGCGCTTGGACAGCGTCAGCCCGAGCCCGGTGCCCTCGACGCTGACGCGCCGGTCGCCGCGCTGGAAGGCCTCGAAGATGCGCGCCTGGTCGGCCTCGGCGATGCCGACGCCGGTGTCGCGCACGTAGACCTGGACCTCGTCGCCCGGCGACGCGCGCGGCGACGTCGATGCGCCCGCCCTCGGGCGTGAACTTGACCGCGTTGGTGAGCAGGTTCACGACGACCTGCTTGAGCTTGACCTCGTCCGCCCACACCACGCCGACCTCGGGTGCGACCTCGAGCTCGACGGTCGAGGCCCTGGCGCGCGGCGCGGTCGCGCACGAGCGCCAGCGCCCTGCTCGAGCAGCTCGGGCAGCGACAGCGCGGCCGGCTCGAGCTCCATCCGCCCGGCCTCGACCTTGGAGAGGTCGAGGATCTCGTTGATCAGCTCGAGCAGGTGGCGGCCGGAGTCGCGGATGTCGCGGACGTACTCCTCCTGGCGCTCGTTGAGCTCGCCGAACATGCGCTCGAGCAGCACGTCGGAGAAGCCGATCACGGCGTTCAGCGGCGTCCGCAGCTCGTGCGACATGCTGGCCAGGAACTCGGACTTGTGGCCGCTCGCGATCTCCAGCGCGCGCGAGGTCTGCACGTTGTGGATCGCGATCGCGCCCTGGGTCGCGAACGTGTCCACGAGCGCGATCGTGCGATCGCCGAACGGCGCGATCGCCGCCTTCCAGAGCACGATCACGCCGAGCACGCGGTCCTCGGCGCAGCATCGGCACGCCGAGCATCGTGCGGAAGCCGCCGAGCTCGAGCGCGCGCGCCATCGTGTACGCCGGGTCGTTGCGGGCGTCGCGGATCTGGACCGTCCGCCGCTCGGACGCCGACGCGTCCGACGACCGTGCCCGAACCGGCCTGCAGCGGCACGCCCATGATGTAGTCGCGGTAGGCCTGCGAGGCGCCGAGCGTGACCGCGCAGCGGTAGACGTCGCCGTCGAGGACGTAGATCAGCCCGGCGTCGGCGCGGCACAGCCGCACGGCCTGCTGGAGCACGGTCTCGAACACCGGCTCGAGCTCGAACGTCGAGCGCCCGAGCACCTCGAGCACGCGGTCGGCGGCCGACTGGCGCTCGAGCGACTCCGCGAGGTCGCGCTCGAGCTCGGCGATGCGCTCGCTGTCGGCCATGCCGCCCTCAATCTGTCACACGGCCAAGGAGTAGTGCCAGCCGCACCGTCACCGGCCATGACCGGGCGTACCATCGGCCGCGTCATGACGATTCTCTGACGCGCCTCGAACCCCGCACGCCGACAGCGCGTGCCCCGGCCGTCCGCAGTTCATGACGTCCGCCGTCCTCGCCGCCGCCCGCATCGATGGTCGCCGCGGCGGGTGCGAACGGCCGCTCGCCGCCCCACCTCGAAGCGAAGGAGCGACGACATGCAGCGCACCCCAGGTATTCGCCAGCCCGTGGGCAAGAAGCGCCCGTTGCTGCCGCCCAAGCGCGCGCCCCGGCCCGCGCTCAAGCCGCAGTCGCGCGCGATGCCCAAGCAGCACCGCGGCGGCCGGTAGCGTCAGGCCGCTTCGGTCTCCCAGCCGGCCGCGTGCCCCAGGCTCGCGGACTTGATGACCTTCAGCGACAGCAGCGCGCACTTCAGGCGCGTGGCCGAGATGTCGATCCCGAGCAGGTCGAGCACGAACTCGCGATCGAGCTCGAGCAGCTTGCTCGACCGGCATCCCGATCAGCTCGTCGGAGGCCATCGAGGCCGCGGCCTGGGAGATCGCGCAGCCGTGGCCGGAGAAGGCGACGTCGGCGACGTTGCCGTCGCCGACCTTGATCTGGACCTTCAGCTCGTCCCCGCACAGCGGGTTGGTGTCGAAGAACTCCATGTCGGGGTCTTCGAGCTCGCCCCAATGATGCGGGCGCTTGTAGTGCTCGAGGATGTTCTCGCGATACAGGTCGTCCATGGCTAGGCGAAGATCCCCTGGACCGTGCCGAGGCCGTCGATCAGGCGGTCGATGTCCTCGCGCGTGTTGTGCACGGCGATCGACGCGCGCGTCGAGGCCGGGCGCGCCGAGCCGGCGCATCAGCGGCTGCGCGCAGTGGTGGCCGGCGCGCACGCAGACGCCCTCGCGGCCGAGGATCTCGGCCACGTCGTGCGGGTGCACGCCCTCGAGCGCGAAGCTGACGAGCGAGCCGCGCTGGTCGAGGTCGGTCGTGCCGTGGACGGTCAGCCCGGTCGACCTCGGCCAGGCGCTCGAGCGCGTAGCCCGTGACGTCGCGGCCGTGCTCGCGCACCGCTTCCATGCCCGTCTCGGCCAGCCAGTCGACGGCGGCGCCGAGGCCGATCGCCTCGGCCACCGGCATCGTGCCCGCCTCGAACTTGGCCGGCGGCTCGGCCCAGGTCGACTCGAAGTCGCCGACGCGGGCGATCATGTGCCCGCCGCCGAGGAACGGCGGCATCTCCTCGCAGCAGCTCGCGGCGGCCGTGCAGGACGCCGATGCCGGTCGGGCCGTAGGCCTTGTGGCCGGTCCAGGCGTAGAAGTCGACGCCGAGCTCGGCGACGTCGACCGGCAGCGACGGCACCGCCTGCGCGCCGTCGACCAGCACGAGCGCGCCGGCGGCGTGCGCGCGCTCGACGATCTCGGCGATCGGGTTGATCGTGCCGAGCACGTTCGAGACGTGCGCGACGGCGACCAGCTTGGGCCGCTGCGCGAGCAGTTCGTCGAGCACGTCGAGGTCCAGCAGGCCGTCGTCGGTGACCGGCACGTAGGCCAGCCGGCAGCCGAGCAGCTGCCACGGGACGATGTTCGAGTGGTGCTCCATCTGCGTGATCACCACGAGGTCGTCCGCGCCGACGTTCGCACGGCCCCAGGCGTGGGCCACGAGGTTGATGGCCTCGGTCGCGTTGCGCGTGAAGACCGTCTCGCCCGGCGTCGAGTTCGTGAACGCGGCGACCTTGTCGCGCGCGCCCTCGTAGGCGTCGGTGGCCTCGGCGGCGAGCGGGTAGATGCCGCGGTGGATCGACGCGCGGTAGGTCTCGTAGTAGCGGTCCATCGCCTCGAGCGCCGGCCGCACGGTCTGCGCCGTGGCGGCGGTGTCGAGGTAGACCAGACCGTCCCGAGCGAGGATCGGGAACTCGGCCGAGGTCGGGACGGCGAGGCTCATAGCGCGGCCGCGGCGACCTCGTCGCGGATCCAGCCGTAGCCGTGCTTCTCGAGCTCGGTGACGAGCTCCGGCCCGCCCTCCTTGACGATCCGGCCCTCGAACATGATGTGCACGAACTGCGGCGTGACCATGTGCAGGATGCGCTGGTAGTGGGTGATGATCAGCACGCCCATGTCGGTGCCCTCGGCGACCGAGTTGACGCCGTGCGGCGACGGTGTTCAGCGCGTCGATGTCGAGGCCCGAGTCGGTCTCGTCGAGCACGGCCAGCGTCGGCTTGGTGAGCGCGAGCTGGAGGATCTCCATGCGCTTCTTCTCGCCGCCGCAGAAGCCGTCGTTGAGGTAGCGGCTCGAGAACTCCTTCGGGACCTGCGGTGAGCTCCATCGCCGCCTCGACGGTCTTGCGGAAGTCCTTGAGCGAGATCGCCTGCTCGCCGCGGCCCTCGCGGTGCGCGTTGATGACCATGCGCAGGTACTTGGCGACGGTCACGCCCGGGATCGCGACGGGGTACTGGAAGGCCATGAACAGGCCGGCGCGGGCGCGCTCGTCCGGGTCGGCCTCCGTGATGTCCTCACCGTCGAAGAGGATCTGGCCCTCGGTCACCTCGAGGTTCGGGTGACCCATGATCGCGTTCGCCAGCGTCGACTTGCCGGAGCCGTTCGGGCCCATCAGCGCGTGGAACTCGCCCGCGCGCACGTGCAGGTCGACCCCCTTGAGGATCTGCTTGTCGCCCGCGCTGACGTGAAGGTTCTTGATCTGGAGCTCGCCCATGTGTCCTTGGTGAAGTCGGTACGGAAGTCGGGATGCGCGGTCGGCGCGCGCGCGTCGAACTCGACGAGCTCCGCGAGCGTGGTGCGCTGCAGCGAGCGGATCACGCCCATCTGCACGCGCGTCCACAGCAGCTTGGTCGAGCAGGTCCCCGCGGCCTCGCCGTGATGCGAGCACTGCACGCGCCCGTCGTGGTCGTCGAGGAAGCAGTCCATCGGCGCGATCGCGCCCTCGAGCGCGAGCACCGCCTGGTCCATCGTGATCTCCTCCGCCGGGCCGCGCCAGCACGTAGCCGCCGTGCGCGCCGCGCGTGGACTGCACCAGCCCGGCCTTCTTGAGCAGCGCGGCGATCCGTTCGCAGTACGCGAGCGGGAGGTTCTCCGCCTCGGCGATCGCCTTCAGCGAGACCGGATGCCCGTTGCCATGACGCCCGAGCTGGATCAGCAGCCGGACGCCGTACTCGGCCTTCGTGGTGAAGATCATCGGCCCTAAAGCCTACCAACGAGGTCGGAGTTACCGGAGCAGCTCGAGGTCCGCCCCGGTGTAGGTCAGGATCCGCTGGCCGCTGTCGTCGGGCAGGTTCAGCACCTGGAACTCGAGCTCGAGCTCGCCGACCTCCGGGTGGCGCAGATGCTTGACGCCCGAGACGCAGTTCGCGACGGGGTGGCGCGACCACAGCGCGGCGAACTCGGCGCTCTTGACCGACAGCTCGCCGACCAGCTCGGCCAGCTCGCGGTCGTCGGGGAAGCGTCCGGCCACGAGCCGCAGCGAGGCGACGGCGCGGGCGGCCTCCTCGTCCCAGTCGCGGTAGAGCTCGCGCGTGTGCGCGTCGAGGAACAGCATGCGCGTGAGGTTGGGGCGCGCGTCGAACCCGTAGTGGCCGGCCAGCAGCGCGTGCGCGCGAGCGTTCCAGGCCAGCACGTCGGTGCGGCGGCCGAGCACGACCGCCGGGACCGCCATCGCCTCGACGAGCCGGACCGTGCTCGGCCGGACCGTCTCGCGCCGGCGCGGCCGGCGGCGCGGCGGCGGCCCGGGCCGCGCCAGGCGGTGCAGGTGGGCGCGCTCGTCGTCGTCGAGCTCGAGCGCGCGGGCCAGCGCATCGATCACGGACTCGCTGGCGTTCGTGCTCTGGCCCTGCTCGAGGCGCGTGTAGTAGGTCGCGCTGACGCCGGCGAGCTGCGCGAGCTCCTCGCGCCGCAGGCCGGGGACGCGGCGCGCGCCGTAGGAGACGATGCCGACGTGCTCGGGCGTCAGCCGGGCGCGCCGGCTGCGGAGGAAGTCGCCGAGATCGTCCATGCCCTCCATGGTGACCGGTCGCGGCGTGCGCCGGGTGACCCTGTGAGTGCCAGGCAGCGCAGGGGTCTGGTTGCGCGCCGCGCGGCGGAGCACAGTCGGCGCCATGCCTCGTCAACGTCTCGCGCTCGCGGTCCTGCTGGCCGCGAGCTTCACGCTCGCCGTCGACTTCTCGATCCTCAACGTCGCGCTGCCGGTGATCGGCGCCGACGTCGGGCTCGGCCTCGCCCACCTGCAGTGGATCGCGACCACGTTCGCGCTCTGCGCGGCCGGCTTCACGCTGCTGTTCGGGCGCATCGCCGACCTGTTCGGGCGCCGGCGCCTGTTCCTGGCCGGGATGGCGCTGCTGGGGGCGTCGTCGCTGGCCGGCGGGCTGGCGAGCGCGCCGTGGCTGCTGCTCGCCGCCCGCGCCGGTCAGGGCCTGGCCACGGCCGCGGTCATCCCGGCGGCGCTGTCGCTGCTCACCACCACGTTCGCCGAGGGCCCGCTGCGCGAGCGCGCGCTCGGGCTCAACGGCGCGCTGATGGCCGCCGGCTTCACCACCGGCGCCGTGCTCGGCGGGCTGCTGACCGACGTGCTGAGCTGGCGCTGGGCGTTCTTCGTCAACGTCGCCGTCGCCGTGGTCGTGCTCGCCGTCGCGCCGCTGGTGCTGGCCGAGAGCCGGCCGCGCGTGCGGCCGCGGCTGGACCCGCTCGGCGCCGTGCTGGTCACGCTCGCGCTGCTGGCGCTGGTGTACGGGCTGAGCGAGCGCGAGTGGGCGCCGGTGGCCGCGGCCGCGCTGCTGCTCGCCGCGTTCGTCGCCGTCGAGGCGCGCGTCGCCGAGCCGCTCGTGCCGCTGGCGATCCTGCGCCGGCGCAGCGTCGCGGTCGGCAACGCCGCCGGGCTGCTGGCGTTCGCGACCGAGACCGGGCTCGTGTTCCTGCTCACGCTCTACCTGCAGGAGATTCTCGGCTACTCGCCGCTGGCGACCGGCGCCGCGTTCGCCGTGCTCGGCGCCGGCACGGTGCTCGGCGGCCTGCTCGGGCCGCGCGTGATCGCCGCCGTCGGTGCGCGCCGGGCGCTGGCCGGCGGGTTCCTCGTCCAGGCCGCGGCGACGCTCCCGCTGGTGGCGCTCGGGACCGACGGCGCCTGGATCGCGCCGCTGCTGGTGGCGATGTTCGCCGGCGGCGTCGCCAACCTGGTCGCGATCGTCGCCTTCATGGTCGTCGCCACCTCGGGCCTGCCGGATCGCGAGCAGGGGCTCGCGACCGGGTTGACGTCGATGAGCCAGCAGGTCGGCATCACGCTCGGGATCCCGGTCGTGTCCGCGATCGCGACCGCGCCGGACGACCTGCTCGACGGGATCGCGCTCGCGATCGCCGCCGTCGGCGCCGTCTGCGTCGCGGCCGCGCTCCTACAGCGCGCTGTAGAGCCGCGCGTAGGGCTCGGGCGGGACGCCCGCGGGAGTGGCGTCGCGTGACAGCTCGGCATGGGCAACGTAGCTCTTCTACTGTGCACGCCGCCCATGGCGCTCCGGGAAGACCTCAGAAACGTCGCGATCATCGCGCACGTCGATCACGGCAAGACGACGCTGGTCGACGCCATGCTCTGGCAGACGGGCGCCTTCCGCGAGCACCAGGCCGTCGACGACCGCGTGATGGACTCGATGGACCTCGAGCGCGAGAAGGGCATCACGATCCTGGCCAAGAACACGGCGGTGCGCCGCGGCGGCGTGAAGCTCAACATCGTCGACACGCCGGGCCACGCCGACTTCGGCGGCGAGGTCGAGCGCGGGCTGACGATGGTCGACGGCGTGCTGCTGCTGGTCGACGCCTCGGAGGGCCCGCTGCCGCAGACGCGGTTCGTGCTGCGCAAGGCGCTCGAGGGCCGGCTGCCGGTGATCCTGGTCATCAACAAGGTCGATCGCCCGGACGCGCGCATCGCCGAGGTCGTCGACGAGGTCTACGAGCTGTTCATCGACCTCGGCGCGACCGAGGACCAGATCGAGTTCCCGATCGTCTATACGAACGCGAGGGCCGGCCGCGCCTCGCTCACGCCGACCGACCCCGGGACGACGCTGCAGCCGCTGCTGGACCTGCTGGTCGAGCACATCCCGGCGCCGTCCTACGACCCCGACACGCCGCTGCAGGCCCACGTCACGAACCTCGACGCGAGCCCGTACGTCGGCCGGCTGGCGATCTGCCGCGTCCACAACGGGACGATCCGCAAGGGCGCGCCGATCGCCTGGTGCCGGGCGGACGGCACGGTCACGAGCGCGCGCGTGGCCGAGCTGTACGTCACCGAGGCGCTCGACCGCGTCGACGCCGCCGAGGCCGGGCCGGGCGAGATCATCGCCGTCGCCGGCCTGGCCGACGTGACGATCGGGGAGACGCTGGCCGACCCCGAGGACCCGCGCCCGCTGCCGGTCATAACGGTCGACGAGCCGTCGATCAGCGTCACGATCGGCATCAACCACTCGCCGCTGGCCGGCCAGGACGGCGACCGGCTGACGGCCCGCCAGATCCAGGACCGGCTGGCCGCGGAGACGATCGGCAACGTCTCGATCCGCGTCCTGCCGACCGAGCGCCCCGACACCTGGGAGGTCCAGGGCCGTGGCGAGCTGCAGCTCGCGATCCTGGTCGAGCTGATGCGGCGCGAGGGCTTCGAGCTCACGGTCGGCAAGCCGCAGGTCGTGATCCGTCAGATCGACGGCACGCGCCACGAGCCCGTCGAGCGGCTGACGATCGACGTGCCCGAGGACTACGTCGGCGTGATCACGCAGATGCTCGCGCTGCGCAAGGGCCGCATGGAGCAGATGATCAACCACGGCACGGGCTGGGTGCGGATGGACTACCTCGTGCCCGCGCGCGGCCTGATCGGCTTCCGCACCGAGTTCCTCACCGAGACGCGCGGCACCGGGTTGCTGCACCACGTCTTCGAGCGCTGGGAGCCATGGGCGGGCGACATGCGGCTGCGCCCGACCGGCAGCCTCGTGGCCGACCGCAAGGGCAAGACCGCGAGCTTCGCGCTGTTCAACCTGCAGGAGCGCGGGACGATGTTCGTCGAGCCCGGCGAGGACGTCTACGAGGGCATGATCGTGGGCGAGAACGCCCGCGCCGAGGACCTCGACGTCAACGCCGTCAAGGAGAAGCACCTCACGAATGTGCGCTCCTCGACCTCCGACGTGCTGGTGCGGCTCGTGCCCGCGCGCAAGCTCTCGCTCGACCAGGCGCTGGAGTTCGTTCGCGAGGACGAATGCGTCGAGGTCACGCCGCACGCGGTGCGCCTGCGCAAGGTCGAGCTCGAGGCCGTGGCGCGCGTGAAAGCCGCGCGACGTCTCCGCGCGTGATTTCCGGCCTACACTGAGGCCGCGATTGCCCCACGGCCCACCGAAGTTCGAGGACCTGCTCGAGGCTGTTCCCGACGCCATGGTGGGGACGGATGCCTCAGGTCTCACCGTGTTCGCGAACGAGCGCGCGCGGGCGCTGCTCGGCCGCGATCCGGTCGGTGAGCCGCTCGGCGAGCTGCCGCCGACGCTCGACGTCTCGCGCTCGCCGATGGGCGCCTACGAGCTGCGTCGTGCTGCGCGACGCCGACCCGCGCGCGCTGCGGGCGATCCTCGACAACACGCCGGCGGCGATCTTCCTCAAGGACCCCGACGGGCGCTATCTGCTCGTCAACCGTGCGTTCGAGCGCCTGCACGGGCGGCCCGCCGCCGAGCTGATCGGCCGCCTCGACCGCGAGGTGCTCACGCCGGAGGTCGCCGAGCGGATGCGCGTCGACGACCTGCGCGTGATGTCCGAGCGCGAGCCGATCGAGCTCCAGGAGGAAGTGACGCACGGCGAGCAGACGCGCACGTTCCTCTCGCTCAAGTTCCCGCTGATCGACGGCGACGAGGTCTACGGCGTCGGCGGCGTCGCGACCGACATCACGCACCACACGCGGCTCGAGGCGCGCCTGCGCGAGGCGCAGCGGCTCGAGGCCGTCGGCCAGCTCGCGGGCGGCGTGGCGCACGACTTCAACAACCTGCTGGCCGTGATCGCCAACTACTCCGCGTTCGTGCGCAAGGAGCTCGCCGACGATTCGCGCGCGGCGGGCGACGTGGACCAGATCATCACCGCCTCGCGGCGGGCGTCCGAGCTCACGCGGCGGCTGCTGCTGTTCTCGCGCCGCCAGGCCGGGACGCCCGAGGTGCTGTCGCTGCGGCGCGTGATCGAAAGCGTCGAGCTGCTGCTGCAGCGCACGCTGGGCGACGGGATCACGCTGACGGTCCGGTGCGACGAGCGGCTGTGGGACGTCGAAGCCGACCGCAGCCAGCTCGAGCAGGTGCTGATGAGCCTGGCGATGAACTCGCGTGAGGCGATGCCCGACGGCGGCGAGCTGACGATCATCGCCGAGAACGCGGTCATGCGCGACGCCGAGGGGCCGTCGAGCCGTGCCGTCAAGCTTGCGGTCTCAGACACCGGCCGCGGCATGGCGCGCGAGGTGACCGCGCACGCCTTCGAGCCGTTCTTCACCACCAAGGCCGTCTCCGGCCACGGCGTCGGGCTCGGGCTGGCGACGGTCTACGGCATCGTGACCAACGCGCGCGGGCGGATCGAGCTCGAGTCCGAGCCGGACGACGGCACGACGGTCACGATGCTGCTGCCGGCGGTCCGGCGCGCCAGCGACGACGAGGCCTCGCCGAGCGCGCCGCGCGGGCGCGGCGAGACCGTGCTCGTCGTCGAGGACGCCGACGCCGTGCGCGTCCTCACCGGCCGCATCCTCTACGCCGCCGGCTATCAGGTCGTCTCGGTCGAGAGCGGCGCGGTCGCGCTCGAGCGCCTCGACGCGGCCGACGTGCTCGTCACCGACGTCGTGATGCCGGGGATGAGCGGCGTCGAGCTGGCGGTCTCGGCGCGTGAGCGCCGGCCCGAGCTGCCCGTCGTGTTCGTGTCCGGCTACACCGGGAACACGTCGATCGCCGGGTCCAATGACCCGGCGACCGCGTTCCTCGCGAAGCCGTTCGACGGCGACGATCTGCTGCGCGCGGTGCGCTCGACGCTCGACGCCATCCGCGTCCGGCGAACCTAGACGCGGCTCATTCGTACGCGAGTGCCTTGAGCACGTCGATCCGCGCGGCCCGGCGGGCGGGCAGCGCGGCGGCGAGCATGCCCGCCAGCGCGGCGATCACCGCGACCGCGACCAGGCTCGGCGCCGGGATCGCGTAGGACAGCCCGTACTTGCCGAGCCAGCCGACGATCACCGCCGCGAGCACGAGGCCGGCGGCGATCCCGAGCACCGCCCCGATCAGCGCCGTGATCACGCTCTCGTGACGGACCATCCGGCGCACCTGGCGCCGGTTCATGCCCAGCGCGCGCAGCGTGCCGAGCTCGCGCGTGCGCTCGAAGGTCGAGAGCACGAGCGTGTTGACGATGCCGAACAGCGACACGATCACGGCGAGCGCGAGCAGCACCCACAGGACCGCCAGGATCATGCCGATCCACTCCGTCTGCGAGTCGATGAAGGCGTCCTTGCCCTCGACCTTGGCGCTCGGGAAGGCCCCGAGCGCCTTGGCCACCGCGTCCTGCGGCCCGTCGACGAACGTCAGGCGGTTGCGCTGCTGGGCGAACGCGGAGTCGAACGCCGCGTGCGAGATCGTGATCGGGCCGAGGCTCAGGACGTCGAAGCTCGGCGAGCGCTCGATCGCGCGCACGGTCAGGTTCAGCTGCGTGCCCTGCATCGAGGTGATGGCGAAGGTGCTGCCCACCTTCAGGCCGTGCTCGGACGCGTAGCCGTCGTTGACGATCGCGCCGTCGCGGCCGAGGGTTGTCAGTGCCTCTTGGTCGCCCTCCTTGATGTCGTAGTCGAAGAGGCCGCCGATCGATGCCGGATCGACGGCGTTGATGCCCTCCTGCTGCCCGAAGGCGAGCGCGCCGTCCTGGCGCAGCGAGCTGACGGTGCCGACGCCGGCCAGCGCGCGCTCGATTCCGGGGTCGATCGGCGACCAGCCATCCGTGGCGGTCACGATCGTCGACGCCCGCACGGTGTCCTCGAGCTGGCCGCGTCCCTGCTGCTCGAGGCCCTGGGCGACGATGGTCACGGCGGTCACGAGCGCGACGCCGATCATCAGCGCGCTCGCCGTGACCGCGGTGCGGCCCGGGTTGCGCATGGCGTTGTCGCGGGCGAGCCGGCCGGCGGCGCCGCCGAGCCAGGCCGCGGGCCGGCCGACGACGCCGGCCACCGCGCGCACGCCGCGCGCGAACAGCCGCACCTTGACCGGGTGGCTCGCGTCGCGCAACGCGGCCACGGGCGCGATCCTGGTCGCGCGGCGGGCCGGGATCATCGCCGCCGCGATCGTGGCCAGCGTGCCGACGAGCAGCGAGACGACGATCGTGCGCGTGGCGAGCGTCAGCCCTTCGGCCGGCAGCTGCATGCCGATCGCCGTGAACAGGCTGTTGAGGCCCGCGGCCAGGGCGACGCCGACGCCGATGCCGACGGCGGACGCCAGCAGGCCGATCACCAGCGCCTCCAGCAGCACGCGCGCCGCGCACCTGGCGCCGCGTGGCGCCGACCATCCGCAGCAGGCCGAACTCCTTCGTGCGCTGCGCGACCGTGATCGAGAGCGAGTTGAAGATCGTGAACGAGCCCACCAGCACGGCCACGCCGGCGAACGCCAGCAGCACCGTGCGCAGGATGCCCACGAACGTCTCGAGCGAGTCGAACGCGAAGCGGTCGTCGGCCTGCGCGCTGCGGACCTCGGTCCCCGGCCCGGCCGCGTCCGCGAGGTCGGCCCGGCGGCCGCCGACGAGGATGCGGTCGTAGCCGTCCTTGGCGAACAGCGAGCGGGCGGCCTCGAGGTCGAAGACCGCGGCCGACGCCTTGCCGAGCGACTTGACGCCGGCGAAGTTGGCGATGCCCGTGACGGTGAACTGCTGCGCGTCGCCGCGTGCGGCCACGCGGATCTTCTCGCCGAGGGCGTAGCCCTGCGACTCGGCCGTGGCGCGGTCGATCACGACCTCGCCCGGCCCGGCCGCCCACTGGCCCTCGTGCAGCCGGAACGGCGTCAGGCGCTCGGCGCCCGGGGTGTGCGCGTCGAAGCCGACGCCGAAGTACGGGCCGGAGCCGACGGGCTTGCCGTCCGAGCCGATGATCTGCGCCGAGTCGGTGATGTCGCCGACCGCGAGCGTGACGCCGTCCGCGTTGCGGACACGCTCGAGCGTGCCGGCCGGCACCGTCGGCGCCTGCGCGCGGATGTCCGCGGTCTGGGAGCCGCGGAACGCGGTCTTGGCGACGACGACGGCGTCGGTGCCGTCGTAGGCGGCGTGCGTGAGCGAGTCCGCCGCACCGCTCATCGTGTCGGTCATGGTGTAGGCCGCACACACGAACGCGACGCCGATCACGATCGCGAGCGTGGTCAGGGCCGTTCGCACCGGGCGAGCGGCCAGGCCTTTGAGCGCGACGCGGATCACGCCGCGTCCTTGAGCGTGTTGAGGATCGCGTCCTCGGTCGGGCCGGCGAGGTCGGCGACGATGCGGCCGTCGGCCAGGAACAGGACGCGGTCGGCGGTCGCCGCGGCACGCGCGTCGTGCGTGACCATGACGGTCGTCTGGCCGTCCGCGTCGACGGCGGTGCGCAGCAGTTCGAGCACGCCGGCGCCGGCCGCGGAGTCGAGGTTGCCGGTCGGCTCGTCGGCGAACAGCACGGTCGGCGTGCAGATCAGCGCACGGGCGACGGCGACGCGCTGCTGCTGGCCGCCGGAGAGCTGCGCGGGCTTGTGCTCGCGGCGCTCGGCGAGGCCCATGCGCTCGAGCAGCGCGTCGACGACGGCGGGCGCGGGCTTGCGGCCGGCGATCGCCAGCGGGAGCAGGACGTTCTCCTCGGCGCTCAGCGTCGGCAGCAGGTTGAAGGACTGAAAGACGAAGCCGATGTGCTTGCGGCGCAGGCGCGTCAGCTCGCGGTCGGACATGCGCGTGATGTCCTCGCCGGCGATGTGGACGGCGCCGGCGTCGGGCGTGTCGAGCCCGGCCAGCAGATGCATCAGCGTCGACTTGCCCGAGCCCGACGGCCCCATGACCGCCGTGAACTGCCCCTGCGGGACCTCGAGCGAGACACCGCGGAGCGCGCGGACGGCGGAGCCGCCCTCGCCGTAGGTGCGCGTCAGCGCGGTCGCCGACACGGCCGCCGGGTTGGTCTCGGGGAGGTCTGAGGGAGCGTATGCCAGAGCGGTCATTGGGCCTTCCTTGGGGAGCCGCACGAAGTCGATGGCGGAACGTTCCCATGCCCTTCGGCGCGCGTCGTCGGCCCGGATGACGATTGTCGGTCCGCGCGAGGACGACCGCGGGTCATCCTCAGGGATGACGCGGGGATCGTTCCCGCGTACGAGGACATACGGGTACCCGCACGTCAGACTTCCCCGGATGCTCGCCGCCGCCCGCACTCGACTCCCTGCAGTCGCGGCGGCGCTCGCGCTCGAGTTCTGGACCGAGCTGGCCGTGCGGGTCCCGGTCGGGAACGCCGCATCGCGCCCTCGCGGCGCTGCTGCTGGGCGCGATGGCGATCGCACTGGCCTATGGATGGCGCGCTCCGCTGGCCGGGCGTGGTGGTCGTGTTCGGCGCGGTCGCGCTGCTGCCCGCGCTCACGCCGGTCTACTACAACGAGCTGCTGCTGCCGTTCGTGTCGCCGTTTCTCGCCGCGTTCTGGCTCGGCCGCTACGCGGGCCACCGCGATCTGCTCGCCGGGCTGCTGATCGCCGCCCCGCTCGGGTTGGCCGCGAGGTCCCGTACGACGACGGCGGCGTGGACCGCCGGGCTGTTCACGCTCGCCGTGTCGCTCGGCGCGCCGGTGCTGATCGGCCGCCTGCTGCGCAGCCATGCCGCGCTGCACGGCGCGCTGCGCGAGAAGGCAGCGCTGCTCGAGCGCCGGCGCGAGGAGGCGGCCGGCCGCGCCGTCGTCGACGAGCGCACGCGGATCGCCGGCGAGCTGCACGACGTCGTCGCGCACGCGCTGAGCGCGATGACCGTGCAGGCCACCGGCGCGCGCCGGCTGGCGCTGACGCGGCCGGAGCTCGCGCGCGCGGCCTTCGCGGCGATCGAGACCTCCGGGCGCGAGGCGCTGGACGAGCTGCGCCGCCTGCTCGGCGTGCTGCGCCGCGAGGACGCCGAGCTGACGCTCGCGCCGCAGCCGTCGCTGCGGCACGTGACGTCGCTGGTGCGCCGGGCGATGGCGCGGGCGGGCTGCCGGCGACCGTGCACGTCGAGGGCGCCGAGCGCGAGCTCGCCGCCGGCGTCGACGTCACCGCCTACCGGGTCGTCCAGGAGGCGCTGTCGGCCGCGTCGGACGTCGGCGGCGCCGGGCGCGCCGAGGTGCGCCTGCGCTACGGCGCCACGACGCTCGAGGTCGAGGTCCGCGACGACGGGGCGGCGCCGACGGCCCGCGAGCTGACCGCGCATCCGCGAGCGCGTCGTGCTGCACGGCGGGCGCCTGGTCGCGGGCCGGGGCCGCTCGGGCGACCACGTCGTCCGCGCGACCCTGCCGCTCGACGGCCAGCCCATGCCGGCCGGTGACCCGGCGAGGGGATCGCGGCGCCCGAAGCCGCGACGTCGCCGCCCGCGGCGCCTGCCGCGCTCCAACGCCTCGCGCCGCGACGTCGATACCTCCCCGCGCCCCGACGCCCCGCCGCCCGGCGCCTTGCCGCGCTCCAACGCCTCGTCAGCCCCGTGACCTCGCCCCGCTCCGCGCGCCTCCCCCGCCCCAGCGCCGGGCGCCGGCTCGTCGCCGGCTCCGCCGGGCCGAGGTCTTCGACCCGCATCGTCGCGACCGTGCTCGCCGTCGGCGGCCTCTTCGAGGTCGCCGTCTCCCCCGATCGCAGCGGGCCGCTGGTGGCCAACCTGCTCGTCGCGCTCGCCTACTCCGCTCCCGCTGGCCTGGCGGCGCCGCGCGCCGCTCGCCGGTCACCGCGACCGTGATCGCGGCGACGCTCCTCATGGGCGCTGACGCTGACGTCGGTCGAGTATCTCTTCGTCCCGTTCGCCGCGGTCCTGTGCTCCGCGTACGCATGCGGGGCCCACCGCGACGGCCGTGCGTCGATCGCCGGGCTCGTGCTCGTCGTCGTCGCGCTGCCGCTGATCATGGCCACGATGGGCGACCGATCACCGGCCGACTACGTCTTCCCGCCGGTGCTCGGCGCCGTCACGTGGCTGGCGGGCCGTGCCGTGCGCGCCCGCACGCGGCTCGCCGCCGAGCTGCACGAGGCCGCCGCGCAGCTGGCCGAAGCCAGCGACGAGGAGCAGCGTCAGGCCGCGGTCGACGAGCGCCGCCGGATCGCGCGCGAGATGCACGACCTGGTCGCGCACTCGATGAGCGTGATGGTCGTGCAGGCCGGCGGCGCGCGGCGGATCCTCGATCGCGACCCGGCGCGCGCGCTGGAGGCGGCGACGCGGATCGAGCGCACCGGCCGCGACGCGCTCGGCGAGATGCGCCATCTGCTCGGCGTGCTGCACGGCGCCGACGCGCCGGCGGCGCTGGCGCCGCAGCCGACCCTGGCCGAGATCGGCGAGCTCGTCACGCGCGCCCGCGCGGCCGGGCTCCCGGCCGTCCTCGAAGTCCGCGGCCAGCGCCGCGACCTGCCGGCGGGGCTGGACCTCGCCGCCTACCGGATCGTCCAGGAAGGACTCACGAATGCCCTCAAACACGCCGGCCGCGCGCCCACGACCGTGACGGTCGACTGGAGCGCGGACACGCTGACGCTGGAGGTCCGCGACCACGGGGCGCCGGCGGTTCGCACGGAGAGCCCGGGCCACGGGCTGGTCGGCATGCGCGAGCGCGTGCGGCTCTACGGCGGCGAGCTCGAGGCCGGAGCGGCGGACGGCGGCGGCTGGCGCGTGCGCGCCGCGCTGCCGCTCGGCGTGCGAGAGCTGAGCGCCGCATGACGATCCGGCTGTTGATCGCGGACGACCAGGCGCTGGTGCGCGCCGGCTTCCGGATGATCCTCGACGCCGAGGACGACCTCGAGGTCGTGGGCGAGGCCGGCGACGGGCTCGAGGCCGTCGAGCAGGTGCGGCAGCTCAAGCCCGACGTCGTGCTGATGGACATCCGGATGCCCGAGCTCGACGGGATCGAGGCCACGCGCCGGCTGCTGGCCCAGGCCGGCGAGCATCCCGTGCGCGTGCTGATGCTCACCACCTTCGATCTCAACGAGTACGTCTACGAGGCGCTGCGTGCGGGCGCCAGCGGGTTCCTGCTCAAGGACGTGCCGCCCGAGCAGCTCGCGGCCGGCATCCGCGTGGTCGCGCAGGGCGAGGCGTTGCTCGCGCCCTCGATCACGCGCCGGTTGATCCAGGAGTTCGCGGCCGCCTCGCCGACGCCGCCCGCTCCCCCGCCGGGGCTCGACGAGCTGACGGCGCGCGAGCTCGAGGTCTTCCGCTGCGTCGCCCGCGGGCTCTCCAACGCCGAGATCGCCGCCGAGCTGATCGTGTCCGAGACCACGGTCAAGACCCACGTCGCGCGGCTGCTGATGAAGCTCGGGCTGCGCGACCGCGTCCAGGCCGTGGTGCTGGCCTACGAGTCCGGCATCGCCGTCCCCGGGAAGAGCTAGGCGATCCTCGCGAGCGGACTGCGTCCGCTGCTTCGGTCGCTTGGAGATCGCTTCGCGGATCTCCTAGGCCGCGAGCGCGGTTCCTCCCGCGGTCCGCAGCCACACGATGTCGCCCGCGGCGAGGTCGAGCTCCTCGGCCTCCATGCGGGTGAGCTGCGCGACGACCGGCTCGCCCGTCTTCCAGCAGCAGCTCGACGCGGACCTCGAAGCCGAGGTGGCTGACGCGGCGCACCTGCGCCTCGCGGCCGCCGTGGTCCTGGTGGGCGGAGATCGCGATGTCGTGCGGGCGCACGAGCGCGCCGTCGAGCTTGGCCACCGGGCCGAGGAAGCCCATCACGAAGCGGTTGGCGGGACGGTCGTAGAGCTCGCGCGGGCCGCCGACCTGCTCGATCCGCGCGTTGTCCATGACCGCGATGTTGTCCGCGATCGACATCGCCTCCTCCTGGTCGTGCGTGACCAGCAGCGTCGTCACGTGGACCTCTTCGTGCAGGCGGCGCAGCCACTCGCGCAGCTCGGCGCGGACCTTCGCGTCGAGCGCGCCGAACGGCTCGTCGAGCAGCAGCACGCGCGGCTCGACCGCCAGCGCGCGGGCGAGCGCCATGCGCTGGCGCTGGCCGCCCGAGAGCTGGTTCGGGTAGCGGGTGGCGAAGCCCGCCAGGCCGACGATCCCCAGCAGCTCGTCCACGCGCGCGTCGATCTCGGCCTTCGGCGTCTTGCGGATGCGCAGGCCGAAGCCGACGTTGTCGCGCACGGTCATGTGCTTGAAGGCCGCGTAGTGCTGGAAGACGAAGCCGATCTCGCGCTTCTGCGGCCGCACGTCGGTGACGTCCTCGCCGTGGATGTAGATGTCGCCGGCATCGGCGTACTCGAGGCCGCCGATGATCCGCAGCAGCGTCGACTTGCCGCTGCCGCGACGGCCCGAGCAGCGCGGTCAGCGAGCCGTCGGGCACCTCCAGCGAGACGTTGTCGAGCGCGACGAAGTCACCGAAGCGCTTGGTCACCCCGTTGACCGTGATCATTCGGACTCCCGCTTCTTGTTCAGCAAGGTCATCAGCAACAGGGCCACGATCGCGAGGCCCATCAGGACGGTGGCGGCGGCGTAGGCGCCGAAGGCGTTGTGGTCGTCGATGTAGCGCGCGTGCACGAGCAGCGTCAGCGTCTGCGACTCGCCCGAGACGCCGCCGGCGACGACGATCAGCGCCCCGAACTCGCCGAGCGCGCGGGCGACGGTCAGCACGACGCCGTAGGCGACGCCCCAGCGGATCGCCGGCAGCGTGATGCGCAGGAAGGTCTGCAGCCGCGACGCGCCGAGCGTGGCCGCGGCCTCCTCCTGCTCGGTGCCGATCTCGCGCAGCACCGGCTCGACCTCGCGCACGACGAACGGCAGCGTCACGAAGATCGTGGCCAGGACCATGCCGGGCAGCGAGAAGATGATCCGGAACCCCGATTCGGCGAGGCCGCCGAGCCAGCCGCCGACGCCCCACAGCAGGATCAGCGAGACGCCGACGATCACCGGCGAGACCGCGAACGGCAGGTCGACGATCGCCTGCACGACGCCGCGGCCGCGGAAGCGCCCGCGGGCCAGCGCCAGCGCCGTGACGAGGCCGAAGACGACGTTCAAGCGGGACGACGATGGCCACGATCGTCAGCGACATCGAGATCGCGGCGATGCTCGCCGGCGTCGTGACCGACTCCCAGAAGGCGACCAGCCCGTCCTCGAAGGTGCGGAACAGGATCATCCCCAGCGGGACGAGCACGAGCGCGAACAGGTAGCCGAGGGCCAGCGTGCGCAGCAGGACCCGCGTGCGATCGCTCACGACCATCGCGTCACGCCTCCTCGTGGCGCTGCGTGCGCGACGCCAGGTAGCGCAGGGCGAGCAGGACGACGAACGAGACCAGCAGCAGCGACACCGAGACCGCGGCGGCGTTGACCGGCCGGTCGATCTCGATCTGCTTGGCGATGTACTGCGAGGAGACCTCGGTGCTGCGCGGGATGCCGCCGCCGATCAGCACGACCGAGCCGAACTCGCCGACCGCGCGGGCGAAGGCCAGCCCGGCGCCGCTGAGCAGCGCCGGGATCAGCGCGGGCAGGACGATGTGGCGGAACGTCCGGGCGTTGCCGGCGCCGAGCGAGGCCGCGGCCTGCTCGGCCTCGCGGTCGAGCTCCATCAGCACGGGCTGCACCGAGCGCACGACGAACGGCAGCGTCACGAACAGCAGCGCGATCACGAGCGCCGGCCGCGTGGCGTAGAGGTGCAGGCCGATCGGGCTGCGCGGGCCGTAGAGGCTCGAGCAGGACGATCGAGGCGACGATCGTCGGCAGCGCGAACGGCAGGTCGATGACCGCGTTGACGATCCCCTTGCCGCGGAAGTCGTCGCGGACCAGCACCCACGCGATCAGCGTCCCGACGACGACGTTGACCAGCGCGACGATCAGCGAGATCGTCACCGTCAGCAGGAACGCCGCGCGCGCCGGGCCGGCCGTGGCCGCCTCCCAGAGCCCGGCCGGCGCCGTTCTCGAGCGACTTGGCCAGCACCGCCGCGAGCGGCAGCAGCACGATGACGCTGAGCCACAACGTGGCGACGCCGAGCCCGATCGGCCCGACGCCGCCGGCGACGGTGCGGTGGCGCCGCCTGCGGGCGGGCCGTGGTGCCAGTGCCGCGACCGACATCGCTGCGCTAGCCGGTGGCCTCGTCGTAGATCTTGGCCACCGAGCCGGTCTCGGGCTCGAACAGCTCGTCGTTGACCTTGCTCCAGCCGCCGAGGTCGTCGATCGTGTAGAGCGTCTTCGGCTCCGGGAAGTCGGACGCGAACTGCTGCGCGACGGATCTCGTCGACCGGCCGGAAGCCGGCCTCGGCCCACGCCTTCTGGCCCTCGGGCGTGTACAGGAAGTCGACGAAGGCCTGCGCCTTGGCCTTGTTCTTGGAGGTGTTGACGACCGCGATCGGGTTCTCGATCTTGAACGTCGTGTCCGGCGTGACGTGCTCGACGTCCTCGCCGTTGCGCTCGGCGAACAGCGCCTCGTTCTCGTAGGAGAGCAGCACGTCGCCGGTGCCCTGCAGGAACGTCTCGGTCGCCTCACGGCCGGACTTCGGCTGGACCTTGACGTGGTCGCCGATCAGCTTGTCCAGGTAGGCGAGGCCGGCGTCCGCGTTCTTGCCGCCCTCGCTCTTCTCGGCGTAGGGCGCCAGCAGGTTCCACTTGGCCGAGCCGGAGCTGAACGGGTTCGGCGTGACGACCTCGATCCCGGGCTTGAGCAGGTCGTCCCAGGTCTTGATGCCCTTGGGGTTGCCCTTGCGGGTGACGATCGTGACGACGGAGCCGAACGGGATCCCCTTGTGCGCGTTCTGGTTCCAGGTCTCGTCGACCAGGCCGGCCTTGACGAGCCGCGTGACGTCGGGCTCGACGCTGAAGTTGACGACGTCGGTCGGCAGGCCGGACTCGACCTTGCGCGACTGGTCGCCGGAGGCGCCGTAGGACTGGCTGAACGACACGCCCTTGCCCTCGGGCGTCTCGCCGAAGAGCGGGATCGCCTTGTCGAAGCCGACCTTGGGAACGGCGTAGGCGACCAGCGAGAGCTTGGTGCTCTCGCCGCCGGCCGCGGCCTGGGACGAGCCGCTGCCGCCGACCTCGTCGCTCGCGCCGCCGCAGGCGGCCACGACCAGCGCGAGGATGGCGGCCGCCAGGGCAGTAGTGGTCTTCACGGGAAAGCTGACTCCTCTTGCGAAATAGGACGAACCCCGATGGGGATTCGAGATATTACCGCGAAGTCCACTAACCCGATGGGAAAATAACTGTTTCGCCCTTCGGCGACGTACTAGCGCGTCGTCCAGGCCTCCGGGTCGTTGGCCAGCGCGTCGACGCCGGCCGGCAACGCGCCGGAGGCGAGGTCCGCGAGCGTGACGTGCTCGACCACCTCACGCAGGTTGTGGCGCAGCGCGATCCAGACGCGTTGCAGCGGCTCGGCCGGCCCGTTGTAGCTCACGCTCTCCGGCCGCTCCCCGCGGACCGCCGCGAGCGGGCCGTCGACGGCCCGGATCACGTCGGCCACCGTGATCTCGCCCGCGGGCCGGTTGAGCTTGTGCCCGCCCTCGGCGCCCCTGATGCTCTGGACCAGGCCGGCGTGCCGGAGGTCGGAGAGGATGTTCTCGAGGAACCGCTGCGGGATCCCCTGCGCCGTCGCGATCGCCTCGGCGCGCACGGGCGCCCCGGTGTGCTGCGCGGCGGCGAGCTCGGCGGCGGCGCGCACCGCGTAATCGGCCTTGGCGGAGACCTTCACCCGCGCGATCCTAGACGGCTCAGCGGACCCGGATCGTCGCCGTCGGCGAGTAGCCGAGCTCGAACGGGAAGCCGTTCGCGCGCCGGATCCGCAGCCGCACCGGGTAGCGGCCCGGGCACGCCGCGGAAGCGATAGCTCGCGCGCCAGCGGCCGGAGCGGGTGGTGCGGGTGTCGGCGAAGCGTGAGCCAGGAGCCCGCGCGACCGGCCCTGCAGCGACGACGACGAGCCCGCGGCGCGGCAGCGGCTGGCCGGCGCGCCGGATCGTGCCCGAGAACGTGACCCGCGTGCCCGGGGCCGACGACGCGGCGCGAGGCGTGGATCGTCGAGGAGGCCGGCACGCGGACCGAGACGCCGCGCGACGCGCGCAGGATCTCTCCGGCGGCGGGGACGATCAGCCGCACGGTGCGGCTCGGCCCGGCCGGCAGCCGCAGCGTGAAGCGCCCGCGCGCGTCGGTGGTCGCCGCGCCGGCGGGCTGAGCGGCCGCGCCGCGGCGGCGGATCGTCGCCGTCGCCTGCAGCGCGACGTTCGCCAGCGGCGCGCCGGCCGGCGTCGTGAGCCGGCCGCGCAGCGTGACCGGCCGGCCGTTGCGCGGCGCGCACGCGCTCGCGGATCGTGATCCGCGGCGGCACGCCGGTCGCGGTGTTGCCGGCGACGTCGGTGACGGTCGACGCGGATGTCGGCGCGGCCGGGTTCCCGCTCGGCAGCCGCGCCGTCAGGCGGCCGCTCGACGAGCGTCGTCGGCAGCGGCATGCCGGCGACGAAGATCTGCCCGCCCGCGACGCCCGAGGCCTCGTCGGCGACCTCGACCACGAGCGTGCGACCGCGCGGCGGCTGCAGGGCCACCGAGGGCGGCGTGCCGTCGACGTTGACGGCGTGCGTCGACGTGGTCGGGTTGCCGGCCGCGTCCTTGACGGTGAGGCGAGCGAGTGCGCGCCGTCGGCGAGCCCGGCGAGCCGACAGCCGGGCGTCGGTGACGTTGCCGCACGGGACGGGCGCGTGAAGCGCACGGCGTCGCGAGGCTGCCGGTCGCCGCGCCGGCGGTGGCGCTCACGGCGCTGATGCCGGTCACGTCCGACGCGCGTCGATGCACGAGCTCGTCGCCCGGGCGGCGCCAGCCGCCGGCCAGCAGCGGCCCGGCGACGCTGAGCGCCGGCGCGGTGTCGTCGCGGATCGTCGCCACGGCGTTGTGGATCGTGACCGCGGCGAGCGGGAAGGCGGCGTCGCTGCCGCTGCGGCAGCCGGTGCCGCGGATGCACGCCACCTGATAGGTCACCTGCTGCGGCGTCGAGGTCGAGGTCGACGGCCGCGGCCGGGTCCTTCGAGCCCCAGTCGCACAGGTACTGGCCGACGGCGATCTGGCAGCCCTCGCGGGCGAAGCCCGCGGCGATCGGCCCGTCCTCGGTGTAGGCCTCCGAGATCCAGCCGCCCTGGTTGATGCCACCCACGGGATTGTCGGGCTGATCGATGAAGCGGTAGCCGTAGCGGGCGATCCGCAGGCGGTCGACGACGGTGCCGGGCGGCGCGGTCAGCCGCCACCAGCCGGCCTCGAAGAAGCCCGCCACCGCGGTCGCCGAGGACGCCGTGATCGCCGTGAACGGGCAGCCGGGCTGGATGTCGAACGCGGGGTCGCTGGAATTGAACGGCACCCACGCCCCGTTGTCGGCGCCGCCGGCGCACGCTTGATCTGGTAGGTGCCGGCGCGCGCGGCGCCGCGGCCGTCGCCAGCAGCGCTCCGATCGCGATCAGGAGCAGCAGACCTCGCTTCATCGCCGGGCAGGGTACGACGCCGCCGTGCGCCGCGCGCCGGTCGGGCAGGGCTTCACTCGAGTGACCGGCGAGACGTTCAGGTCGCGTTCCAGCGGCTGATCACGCGGGTCTCGCGCTCGAAGCCGAGCTCGCATAGCGCGGCGGTGTCGAGCCCGAAGCTGCCGCCGCGCTCCGGCGGCAGCTCGAGCCAGCGGGCGGCGAGGATGCGCAGGATGTGGCCGTGGCCGAAGAGCACGATATCGCCTTCGGCCGCCAGCGCGCGCTCGATCACGCGGTCGGCGCGCTCGCCGGCCGCGGCGAGCGTCTCGCCACCGGGGGAGCCGTCCGTCCAGAGCGTCCAGCCCGGCCGCTCCTCGCGGATCTCGGGTGTCGTGCGGCCCTCGTAGTCGCCGTAGTCGATCTCGACCAGGTCCGGCTCGATCTCGGGTTCGAAGCCGGCGAGCCGCGCGGTCTCCAGCGCGCGGACCCGCGGTGAGGCCAGCACGAGCGCGAAGTCGCGGCCGCCGATCCTGCGGCCGAGCGCGCGGGCGGCGGCGCGGCCGCGGCCGGTCAGCTCGATGTCGGTCGTCGACGTGTGCTGTCCCGAAGCGCTCCACTCCGTCTCGCCGTGGCGTGCGAGCACGATCCTCATCGCCTCATCCTCCTCGCCAGCGCGAGCACGGCGTCGACGTGACGCCGGACGGGCGCGGGGCCTGAATGCAGTTCGACGACGAACGCGCTGCCGTCGCGGATCAGATGGTTCTGCCAGCCGATCGCGGTTCCGCGATAGGCGGGCAGCGAGCGGACCGGCAACCCGGACCGCCGCGCATACTCACGCTGCACGGCCGGATCGGCGCCGCCCGCGCGCACGGTCATCCCGAGCGCCTGGTGGTAGTAGATCCCGAGCTGCGGCCGGACGCGCCGCACGAGCCGCATCAGCGCCTGCGTCTCGGGCTCCGAGCCCGCCCGCGGCCCGGGGAAGTACGTGCCAGGCGGACCCGTCCGCCAGCGCCAGGGGAAGTTGCGGTTGAGGTCGACGCCGCGCGCGTTCTGCCGCGTCCCGCGTGTCCGCCCGTCCGGGTTCCCGGTACGCACGAGCCACAGCGCGACGCCGTCGATCCGCTCCCGCCGCAGCGCGGCCACGATCGCCTCGCCGGCCGTCTCGTTGCCGTGGATGTTGCCGACCACGAGCACGTTCACCGGGGCGCCTGCCTCCCCCACCCGCGTCGCCCGGATCTCCCGTCCCTGCACCGAATGCCCGATGACGAGCGACGCGAGGGCAGCGGCAACCAGCACCGGCCCAAAGATAAAGGGACCGTCCCAATAAGGTGGCGGGATGGCTCGCGTGGTGATTGTCGGAGCGGGGACGTTCGGTGCATCGTTGGCGTGGCAGCTGGCCGGCCGCGGCGAGGAGGTCGTGCTCGTTGACCAGTTCGCGCCCGGGGACACGCGGGCGACCTCGGGTGGGGAGACGCGGCTGATCCGGTCATCGCACGGCGCGAATGCGGACTATGCGGCGATGGCGTGGCGGGCGCGGACGCTGTGGCGTGAGCTGGAGGACGAAGCGGGGGCGGACCTGCTCGTTGAACCCGGGATCAGCTGGTTCGCTCACCGCGAGGACGGCTGGGAGGCGCAGTCCGAGCGCGTGCTGGGCGAATTGGGCATCCCGACCGAGCGCTGGTCGGTCGAGGACGCGGCGAAGCGCTTCCCGTCATTCGCGGGCGACGACTTGACGTGGATCCTGCACGAGCCCGAGGCAGGCGTGCTGCGTGCGCAGGAAGCCGTGCAGGCGCTGGCCGCGCAGGCCACGGCGCGCGGCGCGACGCTGATCCGCGGCCGCGCCCGGCCGGATGGGGACACCGCAGTCCTCGACGACGGGACGACGCTCGAAGGCGACCGGATCGTGTGGAGCTGCGGCAGCTGGCTGAGCGGCCTCTTCCCCGGGCTCGTCAAGCTGCGCGTGACGCGCCAGGAGCTGTTCTTCTTCGACGGCGGGCCGGCGTGGGGCGACGCGCCCGGGTGGGTCGACTACGACCGCGCGACCTACGGCACCGGCGACGTCGACGCGCTCGGCGTCAAGATCGCGTGGGACCAGGAGGGCCCGGCGCTCGACCCCGACGCCGAGCTGCCGGCGACCACACCCGAGACCGAGAAGCTCACGCGCGGCTACGCCGCCGACCGCTTCCCGGCACTCGCCGAAGCGCGCCTGAAGGGCTCGAAATGCTGCCGCTACGAGATCTCGGCCGACAGCCACTTCATCGCCGCGCCGCACCCCGAGCACGCGTCGGTCTGGATCGTCGGCGGCGGCTCCGGCCACGGCTTCAAGCACGGCCCGGCGATGGCCGAGCGGCTCGCCGCGGCCTGGGAGGGCGGGACGCCGCTGCCGCCGCACTTCGCGCTCGGCGAGCGCGCGGCCGGGGTGTCGTTCCGCAGCGCCGGATCTAACCTGCCCTAGCGTGCCGGCGCTGATCTTCGACCTCGACGGCACCCTCGTCGACACCGTCTACGCCCACGTCTTCGCCTGGCAGAAGGCTCTGCACGAGGCCGGGATGGCGATCGACGGCTGGCGCATCCACCGCAAGATCGGGATGAGCGGCGGACTGTTCACGCGCGCGGTCGGCCGCGAGATCGGTCACGAGCTCTCAGACGAGGAGGCGAGCGAGCTGCAGGAGGTCCACGACCGGCTGTTTCTCGAGATGCTCCCGCTCGACGAGCGCCGACCGCTGCCCGGCGCCAAGGAGGTCCTCGAGGAGCTGCGCGAGCGCGGCGTGACGCACGGGATCGCGACCTCCGGCCGCCGCCCGGGCATCGATGCCAGCCTCGAGGCGCTCGGCGTCGCCGACGACTTGGTCGTCGTCGAGCGCGGCGACGTCGCCCGAGCCAAGCCCGAGCCCGACCTGTTCGTCGAGTGCGCGAAGCGCCTCGAGGTCGAGGCTGACGACTGCTACGTCGTCGGCGACGCCGTCTGGGACCTGCTGGCGGCCCGCCGCGCGCGGATGCTCTCGATCGGCCTGCTGTCCGGCGGCTACGGCGCCGACGAGCTGCAGGGCGCGGGCGCCTTCCGCGTCTACCGCGACGCGGCCGAGCTACGCGCCTCGCTGGACGAGCTCGGCGTGTAGCGCGCGGGCGTCGGCGAACAGCGTCGCCCGCAGGGTCTGGTTGTACATCGCCGCGGCCGGGTGATAGAGCGGGAACAGGTCGCGCCCGCCTTCGCGCAGCACGCGGCCGTGCACCTCGCCGATTCGTGCCTTCGGCGCGAAGTGCTTGAGCGCGTGGCGCCCGAGCGGCACCACGAGCGACGGCCGGATCAGCTCCAGCTCGCGCTCCAGCCACGGCATGCAGTGCTCGACCTCGCCCGCCCGCGGATCGCGGTTCTTGGGCGGGCGCGCCTTGACCACGTTCGTGATCCAGACGTCCGAGCGCTCGAGTCCCGGCTTCGGCCAGCAGCTCGCCGAGCAGGTTTCCCGCTCGGCCCACGAACGGCCGCCCCAAGGAATCCTCCGTCGCGCCGGGCGCCTCGCCGACGAACATCACGCGCGCCTGCGGGTTGCCCTCCCCCGGGACCATCCGCGCCGCCGTCGTGCACGGCTCGAAGCCACACCCCGTATGCGCGAGGATCTCCGCCCGCAGCGCCTCGAGCATCAGTCGACGAGCCGCCGCTGCACGGCCCAGCGCGACAGCTCGTGGCGGGTGGAGAGCTGCAGCTTGCGCAGGACGGCCGAGACGTGGGCCTCGACGGTCTTGGTCGAGATCCCGAGCCGCGCGGCGATCTCCTTGTAGAGATAGCCGCGCGCGATATGGCGGAGCACTTCCCGCTCGCGCGTCGTGAGCTGATCCAACTCGGGATCGACCTCGACCGGCTCCAGCGAGGCGAAGGCGTCGAGCACGAACCCGGCCAGCCGCGGCGAGAAGACGGCGTCGCCGTCGGCGATCCGGCGCACGGCGTCGGCCAACTCGGCGCCCGAGATCGTCTTCGTGACGTAGCCGCGCGCGCCGGCGCGGATGATCGCGATCACGTCCTCGGGCGCGTCGGAGACGCTGAGCGCGAGAAAGCGCTGCGCGGGGCGCCGCTCGGTGACCTGGCGGATGACCTCCAGCCCACCCCCGCCGGGCATGTGGACATCGAGCAGGACGACGTCGGGCTCGAGCTCGAGCACGCAGGCGATCGCGTCCTCGACGGTCGCGGCGTCGCCGAGCACGTCGACCAGCCCGTCGAGCTCCGCGCGCACGCCGGCGCGGAACAGCGAGTGGTCGTCGACGATAACGACGCTGGTCATGCTGCCACCGCCCCGGAATGCCTGAAACCTGCGATCGGTTGACCGCTGGCCAGGCTCGTCATGGCTCCATCACGAGCTCGACCTCTGTTCCGTTCCCAGGCGTGCTGTGGACCGTAGCGCGACCGCCGTGGCGCTCCATGCGCGCGACGATCGAGTCGCGCACGCCGCGGCGGTCGGCGGGCACGGCGTCGGGCTCGAAGCCCGGGCCGCGGTCGCGCACGAAGACCTCGGCGCGGCCGTCGGCGACCTCGGCGTAGAGCGCGATCGGCTCCGGGCCGGCGAACTTGGACGCGTTCACCAGCGCCTCGCGGACCGCGGCCACGAGCGCGCCGGCGCGCTCGTCGAGCGGGCCGTCGCCGACGGTGACGACCTCGATCGGCACGTGGTGGTCTGACTCGACCTCGGCCGCGGCGGCCTCGAGCGCGCCCGCCAGCGTCTCGGTGCCCGCGGGCCGCGTGTCATTGAGCCAGGCGCGCAGCTCGCGCTCCTGGCGGCGCGCGAGCGCCGCGACCTCGCGCGGGTCGTCGGCGCGCTTCTGCACCAGCGCCAGCGTCTGCAGGACCGAGTCGTGCAGGTGTGCGGCGACCTCGGCGCGCTCCTGCGAGCGGATGCGCGCGGAGCGCTCGCTGGCAAGCCCGCGCACGAGCCGGATCCACCACGGCGCGAGGATGATCGTGACCGCGATCAGGACGACGGCGACCGGCAGGACCACTTCGCGCGCGGGGGCCAGCGAGTCGTTGAGCGAGAGGAACAGCAGCGCGCCGCCGATCACCAGCGCGGCGCCGACGCCGGCCTTGTTGACGGCGTCGCGCGGCAGCTGGCTGCGGTGCGCGCGAGCCTCGGGGGCGGTCTGCGACTGGCGCCAGATCAGCGCGCCGCCCGCGGCGGCGATCACCACCGGCCAGGTGATCTTGTCGCTGAACCACGGCACCCACTCGCGCACCAGCAGGACCGCGGCCAGCGTCAGGCAGCCCATCCCGGCCGCGACCAGCCACGTGTCGCGGCGGTTGAGCAGCCGCGCGACGACCGGGCGCTCCGGCCCTTCGGCCGGGATCAGCACCCAGCCGATGACGTAGAGCGGGATGCCCGCCCCGCCGGCGAGCAGCGTCAGCACGAACCCGATCCGGATCAGCAGCGGATCGATCCCGAGGCGGGCGGCGAATCCGGCGCAGACGCCGGCCACGTACCCGTGCCCCGGGTCGCGCCTCAGCGCCTCGTAGCGCCGCACGGAGGTGATCGGTTCTTCGTTCACTCCGACAGCCCCGCGGTGAGCAGGACGACGCCGATCGCGGCCAGGACCGCCGGGGCCATGTAGTTGAAGCGGACATCGATCGTGCCGATGCGGTCGAGCAGCAGGAGCGTCCCCAGCGCGACCGTCGCGAGGCCCGCGACGATCAGGGTGCGATCGGGACGCCGCTCCCTCACGCGCAGTCGCCGCCGTCCACTTGCAGGTGCCCGGCCCCGATCTCGGCGTCCAACACCAACGTCGCGCGCTTCGGCGCGCCGTGCTCGATGTCGAGGTTGACGCCCTCGTCGACGCGCCGCGGCAGGTCGGCCGCGCCGGCGCCGATCTGGGCGTGCGTGACGACGCACGTACCGAGCGGGACGCGCACGAAGACCTCGCCCATCCCGAGGTTCAGCTTGACCGTCTTCGGCGCGCCCGACAGCGCCACGTCGCGCAGGTCGAGGTCGATGCGGCCGATCGCCGAGCCGATACTCGGGCTCGAGCTCGGCGGCCGTGCTCGGCCGGATCAGGCGCTCGCCCGCGCCGCCACGCAGATCGAGGTCGGCGGCCGAGACGACGGCGAGCGGGAGCACGAGCACGGTGACCGGAAGGATGAGCCATCGCGGGCCGCCCAGGAAGCCGACCGTGATCAGCATCAGCCCGGCGAAGATGGCGATCGCGGCCATCGCCGGGCCGCCGCCGAGCGCGGCCAGCAGGCCGATGCCGGTGGCCGCGCCGAGCACGGCCGCGAGCGCGATCAGGGCGAGCGTCGCGCGGGCGATCGCGCGGGCAGGATCGTCGCCGCGAGCGCCGCCGAAGACGCGGTAGAGGACGAGCCCGAGGGCAGTCACGGCGGCCACGCCGAGCAGGCCGGGGCCGAGGAAGAACGCGGGCGGCGCCAGCGTCGTCAGCGCGATCACGCACAGCGCGCCGATCGCGATCACGGACGTGACCCGCGAACGGCCCTCGATCCACGCCGGCTCGCCGTCGTCCGTGGGCAGGAAGGCGACGAACGCGATGTAGGCCACCAGCCCGATCCCGCTGACCAGCGTGGCGGCGGCGAACGCGATCCGGAAGATGATCGGGTCGACCCCGAAGGAGCGGGCGAGGCCGCCGGCCACGCCGGCGACGTACTTGTCGGTGGTCGAGCGCGTCAGCCGGCGCGGTTCGAGGCCGGGTTGAGGAAGCGGATCCTTCGGTTCGATCTGCGGGTCAGCGGGCATGGACCACAGACTGCCGCCGCGGGTGCGAACGCGCCATTGGGGATCACCCTAGGGGCGACCCTGATCTTTCCCTAATGGGCCGGCCTACGAGAAGTGCACGACTTTGGTGCGGGTGACGGCGTCGAGCAGGTCGGGATCGGCGCCGGACCGCGGCGCACGGAAGATCGAGTTGACGCTGACGGTACGCGCCGAGAGCTCCTGCCACGCGCGCTGGGCGTTCGCCTGCGACGGGGTGAGGACACTCGCGAGGCCGACGCGCTCGGTGCTCAACGCCGCCTCGAACGTCTCGACGACTCCGACCATCGCCACCGGGCCGCGGGTGTCACAGCAGTGGTCGAGCGCCTGGTCGGCGGCGAGCACGGTCGGCGGGTAGAAGAAGCCCGCGCGCGGGAGCGGCTCGCCGCCGGCGAGCAGCTCGGCCCCGGCGTGGACGGCGTCCTGGACCTTGCCGTGGATCCGACAGCCGGTGGTCGCCGTCGATCACCGGCCCGAGCTCTGAGGCCGGGTCCATCCCCGGGCCGACCCGGAGCGCCTGCGCGCGCGCCGTCAGGTGCTCCAGGAAGGGAGCGGCCACGGCGCGGTGCACGGACACGCGCTCGACCGAGCCGCACGACTGGCCGGCACCGCCGAACGCGCTCGCCGCCACCTGCTCGGCCGCCCAGGCGGGATCGACGCCGGCGTCGACGATCACGAGATGGCCGCCCGCCGCCTCCTCGCCGGGACGGATCACGAGATCGACGGCGGCGTGCGTGGTCAGCGGGCGCGCGGCGCGCTCGTCGCCGTGCAGGAGCTGCAGGATCGGGCCGAGGTCGAGCAGATCGACCATCCGCGCGGCGGCCAGCGGCGCCTTCTCGGACGGCTTGAGCACGACGCCGTTGCCCGCGACCAGCGCGGCCGCGAGCGCTCCGCAGCTCGCGGCCAGCGGATCGGCCCACGGCATCGGGATCGCGACCACGCCGCGCGGCTCGCGCAGCACCAGGTCGCCGGCCGGCGGGCGCCCGCGCTCGAGCGGGCCGAGCTCGGCGTAGGCCTCGAACGCGGCGATCCCGGCTTCGACGCCGCCGAGCGAGTCGGCCAGCGGCATCCCGGCCTCGAGCGTCTGCTGCGCCGCCAGCTCACGCGCGTGCTCGCGCAGGCGGCGGGCGCCCGCCTTCAGCAGCGCGCCGCGCGCTTCGGGGCGCGTGCGCTGCCCACGCGCCGCGGGCCGCGCGGGCCGTGGCGACGGCGAGGTTGGCTTCGTGCACGCCGGCCGGCCGGGATGTGGCCGATCGGAGGCGCCGGTCGAGGGATCGAGGACGGCGAGCTCGGGGACCCGGCTGGAGACGCGAAGGTCGAGCACGTGCCGCTCGCGTACCCGAAGCCGCCGCACTCGAACACTTGTCGAGTCCGGCTTTGAACGCCAGCTCCGGGCTTCAGTCGCGTTGCATTTGTGACGAAGTCTGCGGCAGGAGACCACGTGTCATGACCAACGAACGCACACAGGCCTACGGGCGCGTTGTACAGACACTCGCTGAAGTGGGGCCGACCAAGCTCCTCCCGCGCGAGCAGGCTCGCATCCGCGACGCCGCCGACACCCTCATCTTCGCCGCCGGCCTCGGAGAGGCCGACGACGCCCTGCGCGACATCGGCGCGCTCGCCCAGCACCTGCTGAGCAGCGGCCGCTGGCTCCAGGAACGCATCGACCTGCTCGTCGCCGACCTCCTCGCCTGCGGGCCGATCAGCGTGCCGGCGAGGGTCGTCAGGGTTCCCGGTTCGAGCGAGCGCGGTCCGCAACCATGGGCGGCATCGTCCGGCACGGCGAAACCGGGTGGCATCGGCAACCGGTCCGCCCAATGGCCCCGCGCTCGATCTGGAACGGCACGATCACCTTCGGGCTCGTCAACGTGCCCGTCAAGGTCTACTCGGCGACCGAGTCCAAGACCGTCCACTTCCATCAGGTGCACCTCAAAGACGGCGCGCAGATCGAGCACCGGCGCGTCTGCCCGAAGGAGGACAAGGAAGTCCCCAACAAGGAGATCGTCAAGGGCTACGAGCTCTCGAACGGCAACTTCGTCGAGCTGACCAAGGACGAGATCGCGGCCGCCGCCGGCGAGCGCTCGAAGCTGATCGACGTCGAGCACTTCGTGGCCGGCGACGAGATCGACCCGGCCTTCTACGACAAGACGTACTACCTCGGCACCGGCGACGACGGCGAGGACGCCTACCGGCTGCTCTACCGGGCGCTCGAGAAGTCCGGCAAGGTCGCGATCGCGCGCTGGGTCTTCCACGACCGTGAGCGGCTCGTGGCCGTGCGCCCGCTCGACGACAAGATCCTCGGGCTGCACACGATGAACTTCCACGACGAGGTCGTCGGCGTCGACGACCTCGATCTGCCGAGCCCGCAGCGCAACCCGTCCGACCGCGAGATCGAGATGGCGGGCAAGCTCGTCAAGTCGCTGGCCGCGAAGTTCGAGCCCGAGAAATACGAGGACACCTACCGCGAGGCCGTCTTGAAGATCATCAAGCGCAAGGCCAAGGGCGAGGAGATCGTCGAGGAGCCCGAGGAGACCCGCCAGCAGGACTCCGACGACCTCATGGCCGCGCTGGAGGCGAGCCTCTAGATGCCCCGCCCGCTCTGGACCGGCTCGCTCAACTTCGGGCTCGTCAACGTGCCCGTGCGCCTGACGAGCGCGGTGCGCGACCTCGACCTGCACTTCCGCCAGCTGCACGCCAAGGACCACGTGCCGGTCGAGACCCGCCGCATCTGCTCGGAGGAGGAGCGTCGAGGTCGCCTACGAGGACATCGGCAACGCCTACGACCTCGACGGCGAGCAGGTCGTGCTGACCGACGACGAGCTGAGCGCGGCCGACCCGAAGAAGACCAAGACGATCGAGATCGAGGCCTTCGTGAAGCTCGAGGAGATCGACCCGATCTACTTCGACCATCCGTACTTCCTGGTCCCCGCGGGCGAGACCGACGGCACCGTGCGCGCCTACCGGCTGCTGACCGAGGTGATGGCGAACACCGACCGCGTCGCGCTCGGGCGCTTCGTGATGCGCACCAAGGAGTACCTCGTCGCCGTCCGCGCCCGCGAGAGCGCGCTGACGCTCTCGACGATGCGCTTCCACGACGAGGTCCGCCCCACCAAGGCGATCGGCGGCGTCACCGGCCGCACGGCCAAGAAGGAGCTCGACGGCGCCGTCAAGCTGATCGAGGCGCTGTCGGTCGAGTGGGACCCCACGAACTACGACGATCGCTACCGCAAGCGGCTGCAGGCGATCGTGCGCAAGAAGCAGAAGGGCGGCGAGATCAAGGCGCCCAAGGCCGACCCGAAGGCGGCCGCACCGGTGCCGGACCTGATGGCCGCGCTCGAGGAGACGCTCGAGAAGCTCAAGGACGGCGAGCTCGTCAGCGCGTAGCTCAGGCCGCGGCGAGGTCCGGCGGGTCGCCGGCGAGGATCCAGTGGCGGCCGGAGCGCCGCAGGCGACCCTCGTCGGCCAGCCGCGTCAGCGCTCCGGAGACCGACGGCCGGCGCGCGCCCACGAGGTGGCTGAGCACCTCGTGCGTGAGCGGGACGTCGAGGTGCACGCCGTCCGGGTGGACCTTGCCGAAGCGGTCGGCGAGGTCCCAGAAGAGCATCCACAGCCGCACGTCCAGGCGCGGCTGCTGGGCGATCGCCATCGCGCTGACGAGCCGCAGCGAGCGCCCGAGCGCGCGCCCCGCCAGCTCGGCCCCGAGCTGGGGCCAGGGCGCCGCGCGCTGCGCCCAGGACAGGTCGAGCACGGCGCCACGAGCCGGCGCGACGACCCGCCACGTCCACACGACCTCGAGCGTCGAGTCGGTCCCGTGGTACTGCCAGGGCCGCAACAGGTCGCCGGGGCCCAGCAGCTCGGCCGCGTATCGGCCCTCGATGCCGGCGCGGCGCAGCATGATGCCGTCGAGCAGGAGCAGGCCGTAGCCGCCCTGGAGCTGCTCGAACTCCAGCGGCCGCTGCCAGCTGCCGGCGGGGAACGTCATCGGCTCCGCCGCGGTCGCCTCGCGCGCTCGCGCGAGCTGCTCCGGCGACACCAGCTCGGCCAGCGCGGCGTCGGCGTCGAGCACGCTGACGAGATCTCCCACCTGATCGGTTCTAGCAGCACCTCGCCACAATGCGGCGGTGCCGAATCCTCGTCTCGGGTACCTCGACGCGCTCGGTCCGGCCGCCTGCCGGCGCCGTCGATCGCTCGTCATGCTACCTCGTCTCGTCCGAGGACGCCGGCCGGCGCTACGACGCGTTCGCGATCCTGCTCTGGGGCTTCGGCTTCGCGACGCTGTTCTGGCTCGTGGTCGCGCCGGTCTGGACGTGCGCCGTGGGAGCTGCTGGCAGCGCCCGCGATGCTCGGGTTGGCGTTCGGCGTCGCCGTGATCGCGGTGCCTTGGGGGGTGAGGAACAAACAGTTCCCGTCCCGCAACCTTTGAGGCCCCACTCCCCTCGAGATGCTGATCGTTTCGCGGGTCCCGGCACGCCGCTGAACGCGGACATCACCACCCGGACGAAGTTCAGGGTCCACTCACTGACACGGCGTTAGTGTGGGTGGGATGCGCCGCGTTCTCCTCGCCACCGTCTTTGCCGTGCTCGTCCTCGCGGCGCCGGCCCACGCCACCGTCAAGTCAGGCCCGTCCGGGACCCGGTTCTACACGCCGCCGAAGACGCTGCCCAAGGGCACGCACGGGACGCCGGTGTGGCAGCGCAAGCTGACCGGCAAGGCGGTGCTCAAGGGCGCGAGCCGCAACACGCTGCTGCTGTACCGCTCGCAGTCCGTCGGCGGCAAGACGACGGTCGTGTCGGGCACGGTCGCGGTGCCCAAGGGCAAGGCGCCGAAGGCCGGCTGGCCCGTGGTCTCGTGGGCGCACGGGACGGTCGGGATCGCCGACCGCTGCGCGCCGTCGCGCACGGGCAGCCCAGGCAACTACGACAGCCCGCTGCTGCAGCGCTGGCTGAAGGCGGGCTACGCCGTCGTGCGCACGGACTACGAAGGCCTCGGCACGCCCGGCGAGCACCCGTACCTGATCGGCGACTCCGAGGGCCGCAGCGTGCTCGACATGGTGCGCGCGGCGCGCGGCCTGGACGCGAGCATCGGCAAGCGGGTCGTGGTCGCCGGCCACTCCCAGGGCGGCCAGGCCGCGCTGTTCGCCGGCTCGCTGGCCCGCCGCTGGACGCCGGAGCTCGACGTCCGCGGGACGCTCGCGTTCGCGCCCGTCAGCCACCTCGCCGAGCAGGGCGAGCTGCTGCGCGCGCTGACCGCGCCGAGCAACCTCAGCGGCCTGGCGGCGATGATCGTGCGCGGGATCGACATCGCGCACCCCGACCTCGGCGTCGGCGGCATGCTGAGCGACAAGGCCAAGGCGCTGTACCCGCAGATCGGCGAGCGCTGCCTCGGCGAGCTGAGCCGGCCGGACTCCTTCGGCGGCGTCGCGCCCGCCGAGCTGTTCCGGCCCGAGGCGAACCTCCAGCCGATGATCGCCGCGCTCGGCACCGACGACGATCCGGAGCGGCTGACGGTCCGCGGCCCGGTGCTGATCGAGCAGGGCCTGGCCGACACGACCGTGTTCCCGAACTTCACCAACGACCTCGTCACGGAGTTCAAGAACCGCGGCCTGAACATCACCTACCGGACCCACGACGGCGTCGACCACGGCGGCGTGGTCACGAACGCCGCCGTCGCCGGCGACGCGTTCGACTGGGTCGAGAACCGCTTCTAGACGCCGGCGGCGCGGGCGATCGCGGCGATGTAGCCGGCGGCGGTCGGGGGGCGGTCCTCCGCCTCCTTCTCGAGCGCCCGGTTGATCGCCTTCGCGACCGTCGGGGTGACGCCGGCCACCGAGGCGAGATCCGGCGGGTCCTCCTGCAGGTGCGCGAACAGCACGCGCATGCTCGGGCGCCCGCCGAACGGCGGCGTGCCCGTGAGGCACTCGTGGATCATGCAGCCGAGCGCGTAGACGTCCGTGGCCGCGCTGACCGCCTCGCCGCGGATCTGCTCGGGCGCCATGTAGTCGAGCGAGCCCAGCGCCTGGCCCGGCCGCGTCAGGTTCGAGGCCTGGCTGTCCTTGGCCAGGCCGAAGTCGGTCACGTAGGCCGTGTCGCCGTCGAGCAGGATGTTGCCGGGCTTGATGTCGCGGTGCACCAGCCCGCTGGCGTGCAGCGCGTCGATCCCCTCGGCGGGCCCCTTGAGCAGCCGGACCGTGGTCGCGAGGTCGAGCGCGCCCGTCGGCCACCAGCCGGTCGTGCAGCGAGCCGCCGGCGATCAGCGCCTGGACCAGGTACGGGCAGGCCGCCCTCCTCGCCCGCGCCGAGCACCGGCACGACGTGCGGATGCGAGATCTTCTGGGCCGCGGCGACCTCGCGCTGGAAGCGCCGGACGAAGACCTCGTCCTGCGAGAGCTCGGTCGTGATGACCTTGATCGCCACCGGTTCCCGGCCGTCCGCGACGCCCTCGAAGACGACGCCCATGCGGCCACGCCCGATGATCCGGGTGATCCGGTAGGGCCCTACGGAATCGCCCGGCCTGGGCTCGAGTGCGATCTCAGGCATACGAGCGCGCGAAGCATATCGGCTGGCCTTGAGTACCCAGGCGCGACCGAACTTCCGGCCAGCGGCAACTTGCGCCCCGCCCTCCGAGCCGGGACACTAGGGGCCGATCTCGCTATGGACAAGCCAATGCTCGGTGATTACAGGATCGAGGGGATCGTAGGTGTGGGGCGCATGGGCGTCGTATATCTCGCGATCGACCGCATCACGGGACGGGCCGTCGCGTTGAAGGTGCTGCGTGAGGACGTCGGCGTCGATCCGGTCTACCGCGAGCGCTTCCGGCGCGAGGGCGAGCTGCTGGCCGCGCTCGACCACCCGCACGTCCTTCCGATCTACGGCACGGGCGAGGCCGACGGCGAGCTCTACATCGCCACCCGGCTCGTGTCCTCGACCCTGCGGGACTCGATCCTGGCCGGCCCGATCGACGTCGACGACGCCATGACGATCCTGGCCTGCGTCGCGAGCGCGCTCGACGCCGCCCACGCGATCGGCGTCGTGCACCGCGACATCAAGCCCGCCAACGTGCTCGTCGACCCCGGTCCGGCCCACGTCTACCTCGGCGACTTCGGCCTCGCGCGGGATCCGGAAGGCGCGGCGCTGACGGCTCCCGGGCAGGTCCTCGGCACGATCGACTACATGGCCCCGGAGCTGCTCGACGGCGAGCGCGTCGGGGCCGCGACCGACATCTACGGGCTCGCGTGCCTGGCCGTCGAGACGCTGACCGGTACCGTCCCCTATCTCCGAGACACTGACGCCGCCACCATGTACGCCCACATCGTCGACCCCCCGCCGAGCGTCCGCGCGCGCCGGCCGGAGCTGCCGGCGGCGCTCGACGACGTGCTGGCGACCGGCATGGCCAAGGACCCGGACGACCGGCAGGCCTCGGCGGGCACGCTGGTCGATCGAGATGCTCGACGCCCTGGGCCGGCCCGCGCCGTCCTGCCTGGCCCCGGCGGCCTAGGGGGAAGAACCCTGTCACTTGACGCGACCGGACCAGCAGGCGACCGCCGTCGGGGGGGAGGCGCTCAACGGGCGCTATGAGATCGTCGCGCCCATCTCCAGCGGAGCGATGGGTGCGGTTTACCGTGCGATCGACCGGGAGACCGGCCAGGACGTCGCCGTCAAGCGCCTGCTCGACGTCCGTCACGCCGCGCGCTTCGAGATCGAGGCGCGGCTGCTGGCCAGCCTCAGCCACCCGCGCGTGGTCAAGGTGCATCGACCACTCGAGCGACGAGCAGGGCCTCTACATCGTCATGGACCTCGTCCACGGCGTGGACCTGGGCGCGATCCTCAAGCGCAGCGGCGACCCCGGGCTCTCGATCGGCGACGCGATCGAGTACGTCCGCCACGGCTGCGAGGCGCTGTCCTACGTGCACAGCCAGCAGATCGTGCACCGCGACGTCAAGCCGCAGAACATGATCCTGGGCACCGACGGCGTCGTGCTGGTCGACTTCGGCGTCGCCCGCATCGCTGGGCGCGGAGGAGGACCAGGGGACGATCGCGGTCGGCACGCCGCGCTACATGGCGCCGGAGGTCTTCGCCGGCGGCACGGTCAGCGCGGCCAGCGACATCTTCAGCCTCGCCGCGACCCTGTGGACGCTGCTGATCGGCACGCCGCCGCGCTACGGCGACGTGCTCAAGCTCGACAAGCTCGCCCCGGGCCTGCCGCCGGAGCTGCAGACCGCGCTGGCCGGCGGCCTGGAGATGCTGCCCGAGCAGCGGATCTCCTCCGCCGCGACGTTCGCCGAGGCGATCGGCGTGCCGCTGACCGGCGACCGCGGCCAGTCGCTGGCGCAGAGCCTCGGGCGCCCGACGACGCGGCGCAAGGTGATGGAGGCGATCGTGCGCACCGCGGCGGGCATGTTCGAGGCCGCGGCCTGCTCGATCGCGCTCACCGACCCCAAGAACGGCGAGCTCGTCTACGAGGCCGCCTGGGGCGCGGGCGCGTCGGAGGTGGTCGGGATGCGGCTGCCGCCGGGCGTCGGGATCGCCGGCGCGGTCGTCGCCTCCGGCGACGGCGTGTTCGTCCCCGAGTGCCGCAAGGACCCGCGCTTCGCCCGCCAGGTCGCCGCGGGCACCGGCTACGTGCCGTACACGATGGTCGTCGCGCCGCTGATCCGCGAGGGCAAGACGATCGGCGTGCTCTCGCCGTGCTCGACCGCCGCGACGGCGGCCCGTACCTGCGCGAGGACCTCGGCAAGGTCGCGCTGTTCGCCGATCTCGCCGTCGTCGCGCTCGACCTGGACACGTTCCCGCTGTCCAGCACGGGCGGACGCACTCTGTTGGCGTAGAACACTGGACTTTCCGTACTTGCCGATGGCGTCCACGCACCGCTAGGTTGCGTTGCTGATGAGCTTGGACAGCCACTACGACGCGATCATCGTCGGCTCGGGCTTCGGCGGGTCGGTGACGGCCTACCGGCTGGCCGAGGCCGGCAAGCGCGTGCTGGTGCTCGAGCGCGGCCGCGCCTATCCGCCCGGGTCGTTCACGCGCAGCCCGTACCGGGCGCGCGAGAGCTTCTGGGACCCGCCGCGCGGGCTGGTGGGCATGTACCACTACTGGTCGTTCAAGGGCATCGACGCGCTCGTGTCCGCCGGGCTCGGCGGCGGCTCGCTGATCTACGCCAACGTCTTCATCCGCAAGGACGAGAACTGGTTCGTGCAGGAGGACATCTCCGACGGCGGCTACGAGTACTGGCCGGTCAACCGCGCCGACCTCGACCCGCACTACGACCGCGTCGAGCAGATGCTCAACGCTGCAGCGCTATCCGTTCGAGCACGAGCCGTACGCCTCGACGCCGAAGACGATCGCCTTCAAGGAGGCCGCCGAGGCCAACGGCCTCGAGTGGTTCCTGCCCCAGCTCGCGGTCACGTTCGGCAACGAGGGCCGCCCGCCGGTGCCCGGGCGAGGCGATCGAGGAGGAGCTGCCGAACCTGCACGGCCGCACGCGCACGACCTGCCAGCTGTGCGGCGAGTGCGACGTCGGCTGCAACTACGGCTCCAAGAACACGCTCGACTACAACTACCTCACGCACGCCAAGCACCACGGGCGCGGAGATCCGCACGCTGGCCGACGTGCGCCGGATCGGGCCGCGCGAAGGCGGCGGCTACACGGTCATGTACGCCGACCTCGGCGAGCACCCCGAGAACCCCGTCACGTACGAGCTGACCTGCGACCACCTGATCCTCAGCGCCGGCACGCTCGGGACGACGAACCTGCTGCTGCGCAACCGCAGCGCGTTCCCGCGCGCTCTCGCGCAAGCTCGGCACGCGCTTCTGCGGCAACGGCGACCTGCTGACGCTCGCGCTCAACACCTCCAAGGTGACCGACGGCAAGCGCACGCCGCGGATCGTCGACCCCGGCTACGGCCCGGTGATCACCTCGACGGCGCGGATGCCGGACGCCGCCGGACGGCGGCTCCGGCCGCGGCTTCTACCTGCAGGACGCCGGCTTCCCGCAGCACCTGGCCTGGATCCTGCACATCGTCTCGGCGCCCAAGCAGCTGTGGCGCTGGCGCGAGGGCGCGAGCTACCTGGTCAAGAACTGGCTCAAGGGCTCGCCCGAGACCGACGTCACGGGCAAGATCGCCGACCTGATGCTGCCGTCCGAGCTGTCCGCGGGCGGCCTGCCGCTGCTCGGGATGGGCCGCGACGTGCCCGACGGCCGGCTGTACCTGCGCAACGGCCACCTCGACATCGACTGGCGCAAGGCGACGGGCTCGGAGGAGTACTTCGACCGGCTGCGCAGCACCTCGCGCGACTTCGCGACCGCGCTCGGAGGTCGCTTCGCGGACAACCCGCTGTGGTTCCTCAAGCGCGTGATCACGGTGCACCCGCTCGGCGGCGCGCCGATGGGACGCCACCCGGGCGAGGGCGTCGTCGACGCGTACGGCAACGTCTTCGGCCATCCTGGGCTGCACATCGCCGACGGCTCGGTGATGCCCGGGCCCGACAGGGCCCAACCCCAGCTTCACGATCGCGGCGCTGGCCGACCGCTTCGCCGACCAGATCATCGATCCCGACCGACGCGCCGCGGAGGCGGCCGCCATCATGACCTCAAGCGTTCGCTTCACCGAGGAGATGCTCGGGCACGTCACGTTCGGCGAGCTCGACTTCGCCCGTGGCGCCCAGCCGGACCGCGACGGGTCGGCGGCGTTCAAGTTCCACCTCACGATCGAGGTCGTCGACATCGAGGCCTTCGGCCACGACCCGCTGCGGCCCGCGACCGCGAGCGGCTGGGTCGAGTGCGACGCGCTCGGCGGCCGGCTGCCGATCGACCAGGGCTGGTTCAACCTGTTCGTCGACGTCGCAGCCGGGCGTCAAGCACATGCTCTACCGGCTGTGGTTCCGCGACGGCGTCGGCCACCCGGTGACGATGACCGGCTTCAAGCTCGTTCCAGGACGACGCCGGCTTCGACATCTGGAAGGACACGACGACGCTGTTCACGCGCGTCCTGCAGGGCCACGTGGCCGAGGGCGCCGACGAGACCGCGACGGTGATCGCGTCCGGCGTGATCGTCATCCGCGCGCGTGACTTCGCCAAGCAGCTGACGACGTTCCGCTCACGCGGGCCGAACGCCGGCGCGCAACTCGGCGCGCTCGCCAAGTTCGGCGTGATCTTCGTCCAGCAGCTGGCCGAGGCCTACTCTTGCGGAGGGGAAAGCGAGCGCGTGTCCAAGCGCAAGGCTAAGCGGCTGGCGGCCGCCGAGGCGGCCCGCAGCAAGCCCGACGAACCGCACGCGCCTGCTCGGCGTGCTCGCCGGCGGCGCGGTGATGACCGTCTTCGGCGCCGAGCTGACGCGCGTGTGGAAGCTCGGGACGCTGCCGCGCAGCCGCCAGATCACCTCCGAGGAGGAGCGCCGCGCGAAGCCGATCGAGGCGGTGATGACGCTGCGCGAGGGCTACGCGCGTCAGCCGCACGCGCGAGAACGCGCTGTTCAACATGCTCGCCTCGTTCACGGTCGCGTTCGGCATCACGCGCGGGATCACGTGGACGATCCGCGAGAAGGGCGGCTTCGGCCCGATCAAGGACGTCGTGGTCGGCGACCGCCACATCCACCACTTCCTGCCCGGCGGCATCCTCGCGCTGGCCGCGGGCGGCGTGGCGATCGGGACCAAGGGCGAGCACTTCGACAAGTACCTGGCGTTCCCGTTCGGCGTCGGCGTCGCGCTCGTGCTCGACGAGACCGCGCTGCTGCTCGAGCTCGACGACGTCTACTGGACCGAGGAGGGCGTGCTCAGCGTCCAGATCGCGTTCGCGGCGATCGCGATGCTGTCCGCGCTGGCGTACCTGATCCGGATGCTCCGCCACGGCGAGCCGCAGGACTCCGAGACCGACTGGGAGCTGGCCGCCAAGGCCTGGGACGACCTGCAGATGAGCTCCGGCGGCGTGCCCGGGATCGGGCTCTAGCTCTCCTCCGCCTCGACTAGGCGCGGGCCGTAGGACGGCGGGGCGACGAGGAAGGCGACGCCGAAGCCGGTCATGGTGCCCACCATCAGCGCGCCGACCCACAGCGTCGGCTCCCAGCCGATGCCCTTGTCGAGCGCCAGGACCAGGTAGTACGAGCACCACAGGACGAGCGCGCCGAGGGGCCCGATCGCCCGGATGCCGCCGAGCGACAGCCGCCCGTCCGCGCGCGTGCCGCCGAAGCGACGCTGCAGCAGGTCGATCGCGAGCCCCGTGACGATCAGCGGGACGATCAGGACGAGTCGCGGTAGGAGGTCATGATGCTCACCAGCAGCCCGTAGCCGGTGAAGATCAGCGTCTGGGCGCCGAACGGCACGGCCCAGCGGCGCAGATTGAGCAGGATCGGCCCGAACAGCACGAGCGTGGTGATGATCATCGACGCCATGCCGTGGCTGGCGCTGTAGAAGTAGTACGGCCAGAGGTCGTCGCCGTAGCCGGCCAGCCCGGCGTTGAGGCTGATCGTCTGGTCGTCGTGGGTGTCCTTGAAGCGGTCCTGGTAGTCGGCGACGAAGTCGCTCGTCGGCGTGACGTTGGTCATGAACGCCGACAGGTACATCGTGATGAAGCCGGCGACGCCGATGAACAGGATCGTCGAGAGCAGCACCGGCGCGTAGCCCTTGAGGTCGAGCGCGATGTCCTGCTTGGCCCACATCGAGCGGATGCCGGTCGAGGAGACGAGCAAGCCGCCGAAGAACAGCATCAGGTGCGGCGGGCTGTAGATCGCGTCGACGCCGACCTCGAAGCCGTAGGCGGCGTGCCAGATGAAGTCGACCGGGCCGCCGACCGCGAGCGTGAGCAGGCCGAGGATGGCGACGCCGTAGCCGACCGGGATCAGCTTCAGGTCGGGGATCAGGGTCTTGCGCGGGTCGACGCCGCCGGCGATCTGGTAGCGCGTCACGAGCACGCCGATCCAGATCCCGAGCGCGGTCATGCCGCCGTAGAGGAACAGGTGCGCGATCGAGAAGAACGACTCCTGGCCGGTCTCGTTGTTGTGGCCGCGGCCGTCGAAGAACATGGCGGTGATCGGCCAGATCGTGATCGCCATCGTGATCAGGTCTTCGCGCCAGGTGGTGACCGGCCGCGCGCCGCGCGCCGCCGCCGGGGCGCTGCGCGCCATGTCCTTGAGTTGCGTGCTCACGAGAGCGGTCCTTTCACACGACCGCCGGAGCGCGGTCCTCGTCGGGTACGTGGTCGGACTCGAAGTCGGCGTCGGGGAGGATGCGGTCGAGCCACTTCGGCAGCCACCAGTTCCAGTCGCCCATCAGCTCCATCGTCGCCGGCACGAGCACGAGCCGCACGAGCGTGGCGTCGAGCGCGATCGCCACCGAGAGGCCGATGCCGATCTCCTTGATCTGCGGCACGCCGGTGGTGGCGAAGATGGCGAAGACGACGACCATGATGACCGCGGCGCTGGTGATCACCTTGGCGCTGTCCTGCAGGCCCTCGGCGACCGCGCGGCGGTTGTCGCCGGTCGCCGTGTAGCGCTCCTTGATGCGCGAGAGCAGGAACACCTCGTAGTCCATGCTCAGGCCGAAGACGATCGCCAGCAGCAGCGGCGGCGTGACGACGTTGATGTAGCCCAGGTGGTCGTAGCCGGTGAAGCCGAACCAGCCGTACTGGAAGAACATGACCAGCACGCCGTAGGCCGCGCCGATCGTGAGCATGTTCATCAGCACCGCCTTCAGCGGCAGCAGGACGCTGCGCAGGACCACCAGCAGCACCAGGTAGCTGCAGATGATCACGAACAGGAAGATCTTCCAGATGTTGCCGGCGACGAGGTCGATGAAGTCGCTCTGCTGGCCCGAGTAGCCGCCGACGTGGACCGCGCCGACGCTCGCCGCGCCGGACGCCCGGCCGCCCTCGGCCCGCAGCCGGCGCAGCAGCGCGCGCGTCGAGGCGGCCTCGGGATCCTCGGCGGCGACGACCTTGATCAGGGCGGCCTCGCCGTCGTCGGAGACGATCGGCCCCTCGACGCGGGTGACGCCGTCGACGGTCTCGAGCTGCTCGGCGTAGGCGTCGAGCGCGGCCTGGCCGCCGGCGATCGGCCCGTCGGCGTCGACGACGATCAGCAGCGGCGCGGCCTCGCCGGGCGGGACCTGCTCGCTCGCCAGCTCGAAGCCCTCGCGCGTCTCGTTGCCGGGCGGGAACTGGCGCAGCGCGCCGTTGCCGAACGCCAGCGACAGCGCGGGGATCGCGAGCGCCAGCAGGATCGCCGAGGCGGCCGCGGCCGACAGCCACGGGCGGTGCATGACCGCCGCCGTCCAGCGCTCCCAGAACGTCGGCGCGCCCGGCGGCGGCTCGCGCTTGGGCCGGACCCGGCGGTACTGGGCGCCGACGAAGCCGACGATCTTGCCGCGCTCGTCGGCACGCCGGCCGAGCAGCGCGATCAGCGCCGGCAGCAGCGTGACCGCGCCGATGATCGAGATCGCGACGACGGTGATCGCGCCGATCGCCAGCGAGCGCATCGCGGTCGAGTCGAGCAGGAACAGCCCGGCCAGCGAGATGATGACGGTGATGCCGGAGAAGACGACGGTCGCGCCCGACGTGCGCATCGCCGCGTCGAGCGCCGCGGCACGGTCCTTGCCGGCGTGCAGCTCCTCGCGGTAGCGGCTGAGCACGAACAGCGAGTAGTCGACCGCGACGCCGATGCCGAGCATCGAGGTGATGTTGGTCACGAACACCGACATCGTCAGTGCCAGCGACAGCAGGTAGATCATGGCGCCGGTGACGACCACGGCGGCGACCGCGAGCGCCGCCGGCAGCAACGCCGCGAGCACGGAGCCGAAGACCGCCAGCAGCACGATCAGGATCGCCGGGAAGCCGCTCGTCTCGGCCTTCTCGAGGTCCTCCTGCTGGAGCTTCTGCATGCCCGCCCACAGCGCCTGCTGGCCGACGACGTAGGCCTGGACCCCGCGCTGCGACCTCGTCGACCTTGAGCTCCGCGCGCAGGTCCTTGGCGGCCTGCAGGATCTCGTCGGCGACGCCGTCGACGACGAGCGGGATCACGATCACGTCCGCGTCCCGCCGCGGACTCCTTGGCGGTCGCGGCGGCCTCGGGCAGGAGATCGACGTGCTCGATGCCCTGCGCGGCGGCGCCGACGCGGTCGACGGCGGCCTGCAGCTCGGCGGCGCCGCCGCCCTTGCCCTCGAGCACGATCCCGAGCGATTCGCCGCTTTGGCCGGCGAAGCGGTCGAGCTGCTCGTCGACCTCGACGGAGCCGGTGCCGGGCACCTGGAAGCCGCCGCTGGTCAGGTGCTTCGTCTGCTGGGCCGCGAACGGCACCGACACGAGCAGCAGCGCGAGCCAGAGGCCGGCGACGAGCTTGCGCCGGGTCCGCACGAACACCGCCAGACGGTTCATCGCGGACTGCATACCGGCCCTTCCGGCGGCGTCTCTATCGGTCTAGCGTCTGGCAGATCGTGAGCATAACCGCGCCCTGACGGGCCGCGCTAGCCCTTCGTGGAGTCAAGCCAGATCGCGGGCGATCAGCTCGGCGGCGGCCGGCGCCCCCTTGACGAAGCCGAAGAACGGCCCGAAGTCCTGCGTGGCGGCGAAGCCGGGGAGGTAGAGGCCTGGCGATCGACGTCTGCATCGCCGGATCGAGGCGCGGGAAGCCGTTGCGGGTCTCGATCGGCAGGGCGCGCAGGTAGGGCACGTTGGCCAGCTCGGCCTTGTAGCCCGTGGCGAACACGATCCGGTCGGGCTTGAAGGCCGCGGGGTCGATGCGGGTCGTGTTCGGGTGGATCGTCACGCGCTCGAGGCGCGGCTCGAGCCAGTACTCGAGCGTCAGGCGGCCCGACCTCCCAGAACCGGCGGCCGATCGCGTCGCGCTCGGCCTGCGAAAGGGTGCGCCACCAGTCGCGGTGCGCGAGCGTCTGCTCGATCAGCGGGTCGACGAAGGCCCAGCTCACGCGGTCGAAGCGCGGCTGTCGGGTGGCGGTGGACGACGTCGACGTGCTCGGCGCCGTGCTCGGACAGCAGCGCCGCCCACTCGTACGCGCTCTGGCGGCCGCCGACGATCAGCACGCGGGCGCCGGCGTAGCCGCTGAAGTCGACGAGGTCGCAGGTGTGCTCGCCGTCGCCCGCCCACTCCGGGCGGTGCGCGAAGTACGCGATGCCGGGGGCGGCGACGACCTGAGCGGGCCTCGATCGTCTCGCCCGAGGCCAGCGTCGCCGTGAAGTGGCGCTCGCGCGTGAGGGCCTCGACGTGCTCGTCCTCGACGTCGAGCCCGGCCTGGGTCGTGAACCAGTCGGCGTAGTCGAGGAAGAGCGCGAGCGGGATCGGGTCCTCGCGGATCGCGCGCTCCAGATAGCGCTCGAAGGTCAGCTCGTCGGCCGGGTCGAGGTGCCAGTCCGAGCCCGCAGCGCAGGAACATGCCGGCCGGCATGTGCTCGCGCCAGAACGCCATCGGCGGCCGACGATGCGGGTGCTCGAGGCCCTTGTCGCGCGCGGCCTTGGCGGCCGCCAGCCCGTACGGGCCGGCGCCGATGACGAGGACGTCGATCACGGCGATCCTCGCCGCGCGCCCACGCGCCGGTCGCACGCGATCATCGCGCTCACACCCGCAGCAGGATCGCCTCGCCCTGCCCGCCGCCGCCGCACAGGGTGGCGACGCCGTAGTCCGCCGCCGCGACGGCGCAGCTCGTAGGCCAGCGTGAGCACGAGCCGCAGGCCGGACCCGGCCAGCGGGTGGCCGAGCGCGACCGCGCCGCCGTTGACGTTGACGTGCTCGAGGTCGATCTCGAGCGCGTGCGCCGAGGCCAGCACGACGCCGGCGAAGGCCTCGTTGATCTCCCACAGCGCGATGTCCGCGGCCTTCAGCCCGTGGCGGGCGAGCAGCTTGGCGGAGGCCTCGGCCGGGCCGCAGGTGCAGCGTCGAGTCCGGCCCGGCGACGACCGCCCGGCCGACGACCTCGGCCAGCGGCTCGCGAGCCCGGCTCGGCGGTGGTCACGAGCGCCGCCGCCGCCCCGTCGGAGACCTGGCTGGCGTTGCCGGCGGTGATCGTGCCGTCCGCGGTGAACGCCGGCGGCAGCGCGGCGAGCACCTCGTAGCTCGTCTCGCGCACGCCCTCGTCGTGCGCGAGCACGTCGAGCGGCACGATCTCGTCCGCGAGCCGCTCGCGGCCGGCCGCCGCCCGGGCGTGCGAGCGCGCGGCGAACTCGTCCTGCGCCTCGCGCGAGATGCCCAGGCGCGCGTTCTCGGCGTCGCTCATCGCGCCCATGCCCGCCGCCCGCGATCGAGCAGTAGAGCCCGTCGTGGACCATCACGTCGATCATCGGCGCGTCGCCCATGCGCAGCGCCGGGCGCGTGCGCAGCGCGTGCGGCGCGCGGGTCATCGAGTCGAAGCCGCCGACGAGCACGGTCGTCGCCTCGTCGGCGCGGAGCATCGCCGCGGCCACGCCCACGGCGCTCATGCTGGCCAGGCAGACGTCGTTGAGCGTGATCCCGGGCACGGTCCGCTCGACGCCGGCCCGGAGCGCGGCCCGCCGGCCGGGGTTCTGCCCGTTGGCGGCCTGCAGGACGTTGCCGACCGCGACGTAGTCGGGCTCGAGGCCGGTGCGCTCCAGCGCCGCGCGCACGGCATGGGCGCCGAGCTCGACGGCGTCGACCTTCGCCAGCGCACCGTTGAACTTCCCGATTGGCGTTCGCACCCCGCCCGCGATTACGATCGGCTCGTGAACCGGCACCCGCTCAAGCTAACGCAACTGATGCTCTTCAGCCGCCGTGCGCCGATCGACCGCACGCCGGCCGAGGTCGGCCTCGACTACGAGGACGTGGCGTTCAAGGCCGGTGACGGCGTCGACCTGAAGGGCTGGTTCATCGCGAAGCGGCGAGTCCAACGGCCCGGCGGTCGTCGTCGTCCACGGCTGGATGTGGAACCGGCTCGGCAACGTCGCCGGCAAGGTCCCGGTCGACGACCGCGACGTCGACTTCCTGCCCGTCACCAAGGCGCTCCACGACGCGGGCTTCCACGTGCTGCTGTTCGACCTGCGCCTGCACGGCGAGAGCGGCAAGAGCCGCCATCTGGTCACGTTCGGCCCGATCGAGGCGCGCGACTTCATCGGCGCGGTCAACTACCTGCGCTCGCGCGCCGACGTCGACGGCCAGCGCATCGGCGCGCTCGGCATCTCGATGGGCGGCAGCATCGCGCTGCACGGCGCGCCGGACTGCCAGCCGATCAAGGCCCTCCTGGCCTACCAGCCGTCGACCGTGCCGGTCTTCAACGCCAACTTCTGCACGGACCAGTTCGGCAAGCTCGGCACGCCCCTGCCCGCGGGGGTCGAGCTCATCTACCGGCTCTGGCGCAGCCCGCCACCGAGCAGCCAGTATCCGGGCAACCCGGCAACGCAAGCTCGACGGCACGATCGTCCACTACGCCCAGGGCACCGGCGACAAGTGGGGGACGATGGCCGACGTCGAGTCGATGCACGCGGGCACGCCGCACACCGACGGCCCGGTCGAGCAGTTCCCCTCGACCGGGCGCTACGACGGCTACCGCTACGTGTCCGAGAAGCGCGAGGAGATCGCCGAGTTCTTCAGCCGCCACGTGTAGGTGACGGCATCTGCGAGCGCAGCAGGGCGTCGAAGGCGACGTCCGGCATGACCTTGCGCGCGGTCATGAAGACGCCCGCCGACGGCGCCACGCGGTAGCGGGCGCGCGGCTTGCCCTCGGGCGAGAGCGCCTTGGCGACGGTGTCGGCGACGGCCTCGGGCGTGCAGGCGAGCTTGCCCATCATCCCGGTCGTGTAGGTCCGCGCGACCTGCGCGACGGCGTCGTTGTAGCTCGCGTACGGCCCGTCGTCGGCCTCCGCGCGCCGGTTGGCGGCGGTCTCGCCCAGCGGCGTCTTGACGAAGCCCGGCTCGATCAGCACGGTGTCGACCCCGAACGGGCGCGCCTCGTGGCGCAGCGCGTCGCTGATCGCCTCCAGCGCGTGCTTGGTCGCGCAGTAGAAGCCGGTCCCCGGCCACGTGAAGCGGCCGTTCATCGAGCCGACGGTCACGATCCGGCCGCCGCCGTGCTCGCGCATGCCGGGCAGCACGAGCTGAGCCAGCCGCACCGGGCCGAAGACGTTGGTCTCGAACAGCGCGCGGACACGCTCCATCGGCACGGTCTCGATCGCCCCGATCTCCTGGATGCCGGCGTTGTTGACGAGCGCGCCGACCGCGCCGTGCTCGTCCTCGACCGCACGCACGGCGGCCACCATCGACTCCTCGTCGGTGACGTCGAGGGCCAGCGTCTTGCAGCCGTCGGCCTCGAGATCCTCGATCGAGGACGGGCGCCGGGCCGTGGCGTAGACGGTCCAGCCGTCCTGCGCGAGCCGCTTGGCGGCGGCCCGCCCGATGCCGGTCGAACAGCCCGTGATGAGCACGGCCTTGGACGTCATACGATCTCCATCGTTGCGGGGGTGGTCGTGTCGAGCGGCGGCCGCGGGGCCGACGTCTCGAAATCCATGTCGGGCATGATCCGGTCCATCCACTTGGGCAGCCACCAGTTCCAGTCGCCCATCAGCTCCATCGTCGTCGGCACCAGGACCAGCCGCACGATCGTGGCGTCGAGCGCGATCGCGACCGCCAGTCCGACGCCGATCTCCTTGACCTGCGGGACGCCGGTGGCGGCGAAGATCGCGAACACCGCGACCATGATCAGCGCCGCGCTCGAGATCGTCTTGGCGCTGGCGGCCAGGCCCTGGCCGACCGCCAGACGGTTGTCGCCCGTGGCCTGGTAGCGCTCCTTGATGCGCGAGAGCATGAACACCTCGTAGTCCATGCTCAGGCCGAAGACGACCGCGAGCAGCAGCGCGGGCGTGATGGCCTGGACGTAGCCGAGCGACTGGAAGCCGAGGAAGCCGTCGAACCAGCCCCACTGGAAGACGATCACGAGCACGCCGTAGGCCGCAGCCACCGACAGCGCGTTCATCAGCACGGCCTTCAGCGGCAGCAGCACGCTGCGCAGGACCAGCAGCAGCACGAAGTACGACAGCGCGATCACGAACAACGCGACCTTCCACAGCGAGCCGGCGATGACGCCGGTGTCGTCCTGGTTGGAGGCGGTCGCGCCGCCCACGTGCAGCTGCGCGCCCGCCGGGCCGGCGGTCTCGCGCAGGCGGTCGACCAGCGCGGTCGTGGACGCGGCCTCGGGCCCTTCGCGGGGCGTGATCACGACCAGCGCCTTGCGGCCGTCGCGCGAGACCACGGGCGCCGCCACCGCCTCGACGCCCGGCAGCGTCCGCACGGCCTGGGTGTAGCGCTCGACGGCCGCGGGGTCGACCGCGGCGCGGCCGAAGTCGGCCAGCACGCGGACGGGTCCCATCGCGCCCGGCGCCGAGCTCCTGCGACGCGAGGTCGAAGCCCGACGCGGGTCTCGAAGTCCTCCGGGAACATCGCGACCGCCGCCGTGTTCTCCTTCAGCGTGAGCGCCGGCGCGGCGATCAGCAGCATCAGCGCGGTGGCGCCGAGCGCGAACGGCAGCGGGCGCTTCATCAGCGTCGCCGTCCAGCGCTCCCAGAAGCCCGGGCCGGGCTTGGGCTCGCGCTTGCGGCGCAGGCGGCCGATGATCTTGCCCGGCTCGGACACGCGGTGGCCGAGCAGCGCGATCAGCGCCGGCAGCAGCGTCACGGCGGCCAGCACCGCGATCGCCACGACGAGGATCGCGCCGACGGCCATCGAGCGCACGACCTTGGCGTCGATCAGGAACAGGCCGGCGAGCGCGACGATCACGGTCACGCCGGAGAACGCCACCGCGAGGCCCGACGTGCGCATCGCGACGCTCGCGCGCCTCGTCGCGGGAGCGGCCTTCGTCCAGCTCCTCGCGATAGCGGGCGAGGATGAACAGCGAGTAGTCCACCGCCACGCCGATGCCGAGCATCGAGGCCATGTTGGTCACGAAGATCGACATGCCGTAGACCTGCGAGAGGAAGTAGATGAGCGCGCCGGTGACGACGACGGCGGCGACGCCGAGCGCGAGCGGGAGCGCGGCCGCGGCCAGCGACCCGAAGACGACCAGCAGGACGATCAGCACGATCGGCAGGCCGATGAGCTCGGCCTGCTCGAGGTCCTCCTTCGAGAGCTGCTGGATACCGGCCCAGAGCGCGCTCTGGCCGACGAGGTGCAGCGGCACCGCCGCGCCCTTCGGCGTCGACCTCGAGGTTCTCGCGCATCACGGAGGCGGCGTCGACGGCCTCGTCGCGGCTGCCCGCGACGACGAGCGGCATCACGATCACGTCGCGCTCGCCGGCGGCGCGGGCGGCGGCCAGCGCCTGCGGGTTCAGCCGCACGCCCTCGACGTCCTCGAAGCCCTCGCGCTCGACGCGCTCGAACGCCGCGGCCAGCGCCTGCGGGTCATGGGCCCGGTTGTCGAAGACGATCGCGAGGTCCTCGGGCTGCATGCCCGGGAAATCGCGGGCCAGGGCGTCGGCCACGGCCTTCGAGCCCGAGCCCTTGGTCTCGAACCCGCCTCCGGTCAGGTTCTCGGTCTGCCGGCCGGCGAACGGGACGGCGACGACGACGAGCACGATCCAGGCGACGAGCACGAGGCGCCGGCGGCGGGCGACGAGCCGCTCGAGCCGATCCATGGCTGCTTGCATGTGCGGTTTCTACAGGGCCGCGGCACGCGTGGCCAACCGATGCTCGCAATCCTGGGCTAAACGCCGGTCCAGAACGACGAAGGGCCCGTCGCTCGCGCGACGGGCCCTTCGATCAATTACTGCGCTGTTGCGTTGCGGCTACTTGTTCGTGACGACGAACGGTCCGGCGACGCCACCGTTCTGGGACTCGACGAACACCCGGCCGGGGTTCGTCGCGGGGGCGTTGGCGTTGCGCAGGCGGAGGTCCCACGTGCCACCCGTGGCGGGGGCCACGGCCGGGACCGACTGCACGATGCCGAGCGACCGCGAGCGGTCGATCGCGCCGCTCGACGTCGCCGGGCGGACGGTCAGGATCGCGCCCGCGACCGAGCCGCTGCCCGAGATCCGGAAGTCACCGTTCTTCCAGGTCGCGCTCGCGATGGTGACCTTGTCGGTGAGGGCGATCGGGACGAGCGGCCCGACGCGGTCCGACTCGGGCCCGTAGCCCGTCTTGTTCTTCGCCTTGACGCTGAAGTAGTACTGGGTGCCGGCGTTGAGGCTGTTGATCGTCAGCGTCTTGGCGGTGATCTCCTTGAGCTCGCCCGCCTTCTCGCCGTTGACGTAGGCCTGGACGCCGTAGCCGGTGATGCCCGCTTCGGCCGTGCTCCAGTTGAGCGTGACCGAGGCCTGGCCGGCGGTGCCGGTGAGGGTCGTGATCGCGCTCGGCGCCGGCGTCGTGTCGACGGGCGGCTTGTAGGCCGCCGAGAACAGGCTGAAGTTGCCCGCACGGTCGAAGACGACGGCGTTGAGCGTGACCTCCTGGGAGATCGCGATCGGCTCGGTGTAGTGCAGCGCCTTGTCGCTCGGCAGGTCGCCCTCGATCGCGGGGGACCCGTCGAGGGTGTAGTAGATGTCCGCGCCGGGCTCGCTCGTGAGCTTGATCTCGCTGGTGACGTTCACCGCGGCCGTGTCGCCGGGGGTCGCGGTCAGCTCCGGCCGGACCTGGTCGCCGTCGGGCTCGGGCGTGGGCACTTGGACGGTGTAGGCCTCGCTCATCTTGGGGCCGGAGATCGCGCGGACCTCCACCTCGTAGCCCTCGCGGGCGTTCAGGCCGGCGATCGTGGCGTGCGTGGCGGCGGGCACGGCGCGCTTGCCGAGAACGACGCGCTCACCGGTCGCCGACGCGGTCTGCTGGACGGCCTCGACGCTGTAGCCCGTGATGGCTCCGGCGCCGGGGACGGCCTCGGTGCCCTTCCAGGTCACCGACAGCGACTCCTTGTCCGTGGAGCGGACGACCGATGCGGTGCCGGGCTTCGGGGTGCCCACGTCAGCGGGGCCGCTCGGGCAACCGCCCATGCCGGGGCCGCCGGCCTCACCGTACTCGGCGATGGTCAGCCCCTGACGGTTGCCGTCGCCATCCTCCTCCTGCCACGACATCATGCGCTCGCCGAGGTCCGTCTGCGACGCGATCACCGCGTTGGCCGCATCCTGGAACACGTACGTGGCCGTGAACTGGGTCGCCGTCGAACGTGAGCGACGAGGAGTAGCCGCCCTTCGGCGACGGCGTCAGCGGGCCCGGGAGGGCGCGGACATCACGGCGGCCGATCGCGGTGTCGTCGAGATCCGGGGCGACGATGCGCTGCTCCACCTGGGCGCGGTTGACGCCCGGTGCGATAGTGCCCTTCACCGTCAGGGTCGCGCCGTTCACGACCGAGTCACCGGTCACGAAGGTATTGCCGACGGTGGTCTCGCCGGCTTCCTCGCCGTCGAAGGAGATCCGCGCCGTATCGCCGGGACGGATGTCGGGGGTGACGTTCACGCCGGTACCGGCGCCCCAGCAGACACCGCCGGGGTGGTTGATCTCGAACGCCACGTCGCCCGCGGCGACCGCGGACTTGGCCGAGCCGATGACCCGGCCGTCGCGCAGGATCTCGAGCAGCGCGGTCTGGCCGACGTGGTCCTGGTAGCCCTCGATCGAGACGAAGTCACGATCCGGGAAGACCACGACGTTGTTGGGGAACGCCGGAACCGCGGCACCCGCCACGATCGCTCCGGTGCCCGCGGTGGCGGCCATGGCAGCCACCGCGGCGGCGAAGACGCGGGTGCGCGCGGCGAGAGCCCAGGCCATGCTTGGCCCGCAGCTTGAATGAAGACACAGACAATCCTTTGTACTTGAGGGGGACGAGCGGGACCGCTCGTCCAGTGACACTTCCTTGCGTGCTCTCAGCATCGGCGTCGGCCGGTGTCGGGACACCACGCGATCCCGCACGACGGCAGTGCACTTGCCTGCACACCGACTTCGACCTTGGTCGTATGCCGGGAACCCGGGCTCGTGGCAGAGGCGAGCGGCGCTCAGCGCGGCAGCGACACGGTGACGACGGTGCCCGCTCCGGGCGAGGACGTCAGCTCGAGCTGCCCGCCCGCGCCGCGCACGAGATCGGTGAGCGCGTGCAGGCCGATATGGCCCTCGCGCGCTCGCGCGGCCATCAGCGCGGGATCGAAGCCCTCGCCGTCGTCGCCGACCTCCAGCCGCGACCACTCGCCGTCGGCGGTGACCGTGATCCAGGCGTGGCCGGCTCGCCCGTGCTTGAACGTGTTGCGCAGGGACTCCTGCGCGCAGCGGTAGAAGAGCCGGGCGGTCGCGTCGGACAGCTCGAGCGCGGGTGCGACCGCAACCGCGGTGGCGACACCGCGCGAGCCGCCGGTGGCCGCGAGGTCGTCGAGGGCAGCGCCGAGCCCCGCCTCCTGAAGCCGCGGCGGGTAGATGTCGACGAGCAACGTGCGCAGCGCACGGACACCCTCGCGGGTCTGGGCGGCCCCGCGCCGCAGCGTGCGGCTCGCGGCGCCGTGTCCCTCCTTGGCGAGCGCCTCGGCGTCCGCACTGAGCCCGAGGCTGACGCCCAGGAGATCCTGCACGACGCCGTCGTGGAGGTCCGCGGCGATCGTTCGCCGCTCGGTCTCGGACGCGTCGACGGCGCGTTGCAAGAGCGCCGCGCGCTCCTCGGTGCCGCGCCGGAGCCTGCGGGCGAACGAGCGGGCGAGCGGCAGATTGACGAGCTGCAGGAGCACGAGCAGGCCGAGCAGCGCGGGCGCGAAGGCGGTCCACAGCTGCTTGCCACCGTCAGTGACGACGCTGAAGCGCTGGTAGGTCTCGAACAGGTACGGCCGGCCGTCGGCACCACGGATCGGCAGGTAGACCTCGAGCAGCTTGCTCTCGGCGCGCCCTTCGAACGTGTTCTCCGCCCGTGACAGCTGCGACACCTCGGTCTCGACGCCGTCGCCGCGGGCAATCATGGCGCGTTCCTCGGCACCGAGCTTGAACTCGCGACCGATCAGGTCGCGCTCGTCCGAATACACGATCCGCCCATCGGCGGCCCACAGCTTGACGCGCACGACGCCGTCGCGCAGCACATGCGCGCGCACGATCGCGTCGAGCGAGGCGATCGCCTTCGGGTCGCCGGTCGCGAGGCCGGCCTGGATCCGGGGCGCGACCAATCCTTCGCCAGCGAGCCGAATCGCCTGTTTGGCGTGCCCGATCGCGGTCTGCGTCCCGATGTGCCCGCCCAGCTTCATGCCGACGACGGCGATCGCGCACGCCGCCAGGAGGCCGGAGATCGCGAACTGGGCCAGCGGCGAGCGAAGCAGCGAACGGACAGCCACGCCGCCGCGCCGGACGCGACGGCGCACGCGGGCGCCGGCAGAAGGCGCGGGTACGGCCAGGGTGCCGGCGTCGGACAGCATCGACGTCAGCGCGACAGCGGCCAGAGCCGGACCGCGACGCGCCCGATCAGCGCGTCGCGGGCCACGGGCCCGTAGTCGCGCGAGTCAAAGGATTCGCCGCGGTTGTCGCCGAGCACGAACACCATCCCGGCGGGGACGGTCACCGGGCCGAACCAGACCGAGTCCACCCGCTCGAGGTCGACATAGCGCTCATGCCGAGCGCGGCCGTTGACGGTCAGCACGCCGTCGCGCAACTCCACGCGATCGCCCGGCAGGCCGACGATGCGCTTGAGCTGGACGTCGCCGACGTTGTCGTCGAACGCCACCAGGTCGTCGCGCCGCGGCTCTCCGAACCGGTAGGCCAGCTTGTCGACGAGCACCTGGTCGCCGGGCTGTAGCGTCGGCGCCATGCTCTGCGACGGGATCAAGAACGGTTCCGCGGCGAACGCCCGTACGGCGAGCAGGAGCGCCACGACGACGATGACGAACGCCACCGGCCCACGGGCGATGCCGGCGGCGGTGCCGGACCTCGGCACCGCCGCCTCGGTCGTCGCGGCGCAGGCGCTCATCGCGGCCTGCTGCGCACGCTGTCCGGGATCACTGGCAGCGTCGCTTCGTGCGCAGCAGCGGACGCTCCGTGCCCCTGCGCGCTCTGGGCGTGGCCGCCGACGGCGGCGTTCGCGCCGGGTGACAGCACGCCCGTGAGCGCCGCCCCCCACAGCAGGACGCCGATCAGCGCCAGCACGGTGAGCGTGCGGGAGCGGGCGCGGTCGGCGAGCATCCCGCACAGCAGGACGAGCAGCCCTGCCTCCGCGACCGTGGCGACGACTCCCAGGGTGTCGACCTCTTCGACCATGCCGGCATCGGGCCCCAGGCGGGATGCCGCGGTGCGGCTGACGAGGTACATCAGCAGCGTCGCGAGCGTGGTCCAGATGGCGACCTGGACCGCCCAGGTCGACGGCTTGATGACCAGCAGGCCGACGATCGCGATCTCGACGTTGGTGATGACGATGAAGAACGCGCCATAGCCCCACCACGCTGCGAGGTGCTCGGGCGTGACGAGCATGTGCACGCCGGCGGCGACGACCGCCAGCGCGCCCGCCAGGAGCGCGAGTGCGGGAGCGCTGACCGGCGCGGCCGCGGCCTCCGGTCTCCGCGCAGCGGAGACCGGGACATCAGGTGCGAGCGAGCTCATGCCGAGGGGGCCTCGAACGCCGGGGCGGGGTTGGCCCGCGCGGCGCTCTGCGTACATCGGGTCGTCCCCGTCTCGGCCGACCTCGAACTGGGCCATCATGTCGTGGTCCTCGTGGACGAGGTTGTGGCAGTGCATCATGTACCGGCCGCGCTGGTGCGGGCCGAAGCGCATGACCACGCCGGACCGTTCTCGTTCTCGCCCACGTAGACGACGTCCTTCGGGCCCTGCTCGTACGCGACGGCGGCGCCGTTGCGGCTGAGGATCTTGAAGTCGACCAGGTGGATGTGCACCGGGTGGAACCAGCCGCCGGACTTGTTCGTCGAGCTCCCAGATCTCGACGTCGTCGAGCTCCGGGTTGGCGACGCACCTGCTGGAAGCCGCTCTTGATCACGTCCTCCCAGGTCTGTGCCGTTGATCGTCCACGTGCGCTCGTCGTCTTCGCGCTCGAACGCGCAGCTGGCGCGTCTTCTTGGCCTGACCGCGCCGGTCGAGGCCCATGACCTCGCTGTCTCGGGTTGAGGACCGCCGGGATCCGTTGTTCGTCGGGTGTCGGTCGCCGTCGCCGACGACGTCGAACGCCATGACCTTGTTGGTGTGCGTCGAAGTCGCGGTTGTTCTTGCGGCGACGGTTCGTGCAGCTCGACCCGCTGGCCGATCTGGTACTTCGAGAAGTCGATGACGACCTCGTAGCGCTCGGCCATGCCGTGCCGGAAGTCGCCCGCCTGCTGCGGCGCCGGCATCAGGCCGCCGTCGGTGCCGATGACGTCGAACGGGTCGCCGGTGCTGAGCTGCAGGCGGTAGCGAGCGCGAGATCGACGCGTTGAGGATGCGGAACCGGTACTTGCGCCGCTCGACCCGCATGACCGGCCACGGCACGCCGTTGACCAGGATGACGTCGCCGTACAGGCCGGACTCGCTCGTTGTCGTCGAAGACCAGCGGCCGTTCGTCGGCGAACATCGCGTCGCGTCACGACCAGCGGGACGTCGTAGTCGCCCGTGCGGGATGCCGAGCGCCGCTCGAGCTCGTCGTGGATGAGGTACAGCGCCGCCAGGCCCATGTAGACGTTCTGCGCCGTGTGGTGGACGCCGTGGTCGTGGTACCAGAGCGTGCGGGCGTCCTGGAAGTTCGGGTAGTGGTAGTCCTTGAACTGAACCCGGGCGCGGTGAGGTCGTCGGCGTAGCCGTCGTACTGCGGCAGCGACGCGGAGCCGTGCAGGTGGGTCGACGTCTAGGCGATGTAGCGCAGCGGCGGGTGCATCGCGGGCAGCTGGTTGCACTGGCGGACGACGACCGCGCCGCCCGCGCTGAGCGACGTGGATCGTCGGGCCCGGCGTGATGCCGTTGTAGCCGAAGATCGGCGTCTGCAGGCCGGGGATGATCTCGACCGGGGACTGGGTCTGCCAGACCTGGTAATAGTCCGTCGTCGCGTCCTGCTTGACCGGCTGGAGCACCGGCGGGACGGCGAACGGCCGCGTGTACGGCTTCGGGAGCTTGCCCGACGCGATCCGGTTGGCCGGAAAGCCGTGCTTGGTGAGCGCACGCCGTTCGAAGGGAAGCAGCAGCGCCGCGCTTGAGAGCACGCCGAGCTTGAGCGCATCGCGGCGATTAAGGGGCAATGACAGAGCCGTAGAGTTTCCTCGTCCGTGAAAAGACATTTCGTAGTCGATCGTCGGCTCCTGGACGCGGCTGTGAGTGAGTCAAAGCCGAAGACTTCGCTTCTGCAGTCCGCTGCGCGATCTCGCACCGCGCACTGCGGATGCTGCGCTCGCACCCCGCGCCGGCCCCGCCGATGGTGTCCGGGTAAGCCACTCGTCGCATCGATGAAGGAGACCTGGAAATGCCAAATATCAGATAGCGCAGCTCGGTCGCCTCACGTGCGGCCAAGCGCATCACGCGCTCGAGATCCGCACCCGCCCCGAGCGTCCCGGCATTCGCGATGTACGCTCGAGCGTCTGGAGCGTCGTGTCGTGCAGGCGGCGTCGCAGGATGTCGAACTCGTCTTCGGGGGCAACTCCGCGAATGGAGCTGGAAAAGGTCGTCGAACCGGCGGTCACGCACCGACTATCGGCATTTCCGGCGTGACGCTTGACCGACGTCCGACCAGGCCGCGACCGGCCGTGGTGTTTCTCAGAGGGCGTGCTCGGTGGCCCAGCGCGCGAGCTCGGCCCGCCGGTTGAGGCCCAGCTTCGCCCGGACGCTGGCCAGATGGTTCTGCACCGTGCGCGCGGAGACGTACAGCTCGCCCGCGATTTCCTTGTCGGTGTAGCCCTGGGCGACGAGCCGCAACACGTCGCGCTCGCGGTCGGTCAGCAGCGGGCGGGCTTGACCGCGGCCGTCGGTGCCGCGCGAGTACTCCCTCAGCAGATGGGCGGCGAGCGTCGGGTTGATGACGGATCCGCCGCCATGGACGGTGATGACCGCTTGGCGAATCTCCTCGGAGGTCGCGCGCTTCGTGAGGTAGCCGGCCGCGCCCGCGGCGATCGCCTGCAAGAGCATCTCGCCCTGCTCGCTGGCGGTGATGATGAGCGTACGCACGCTCGGCGCCTCCGCGCGCAGGCGCTCGAGAACCTGCACGCCACCGGTGTCCGGGAGGTGGAGGTCGAGCAGCGCGACGTCGGGCATGTGCTCCACCGCGAGCGCGATCCCCTCTGCGCCGGTTGAGGCGCGCGCAACGACGGTGAGGCCCGGGTCGCGCTCCACCGCGCCGGCGAGGCCTTCCTGCATCAACGGGTGATCCTCGATGATCAGTACACGGATATTCACGGAAGGCTCACCTGTTGGAGATCGAGTCGGCTCGATGCGTGCCGGCGCGCCACACCCAGCATCGTAGGCCGTCATGCGTATGTCCGCCACACCTGCTCGGCGGAGATCGAGCGAGGTTCGGTGGACGCAGGCATGACGACTGGAAGGTGGCGAGTAGGTGAGTTCGAGGGCGCGATCGAGTGCGCACCGGCAGCGTTGGTACGCATCTCCACGGCGGCGCTGGATGATGCTTCGCCACACTCTACGGAGATGGCCACGCCCGGGGGTCGACGACGTGCCGGTCCGTCCGCGCGCGGGCGGCGCTGGCGCGATCTCGCGATCGCGGCGGTCATCGCCGTCGCGCTGATCGCCGCGGGCCTCGACAACCGTGACGCGGCACGGACGGAAGGGACCGCGACCACGGCCGAGGCCGTCCTCGGCACGCTCGAGGCTCGCCTCGCGGTGTCGCACACCGTGGTCGAGGAGTACGTCGTCGGCGATCCCAACGTCGACGTCAATCGCCGACATCCGTGCCCGCCAGGCCGAGGCGCTGCGGCGGTGCGGCGTCCTTCGTGACGGCGGCACCGCCGCTGAGGAGGCGATCGCCCGACTCGACGACGCCGAGGCGAACGCGCGAGCCGCCGCGCTCTGCCGCTCGATCGCCAACTTCCAAGCCCTGACCGCCATGCGGATCGCCGATCCGGAGGGTCAGCAGCCGGGTTCGCCCGCCGAGCAGCGCTACGACGTCGCCTTCGAGTCCGTCCTCGCCCGGGCCGAGGGTCTCCGAGACCGGCTCGAGGAGGTCGGCAGCGAGCAGCAGGTGCGCCTGCAGTTCACGCAGTGGGCTGTCGTCGTCACGCTCCTGCTGCTCCTCGCCGCGGCCGGGCTGCTCATCCGCCGGCGCGAGCGGGAGCTCTCCACCCTGGCCTCAGAGCGCGAAGCGGTGCTGGAGTCGGCCGGCGAGGGCATCCTCGCCGTCGATCGCGACGGCGTCGTGGCGTTCGCCAACGCGGCCGCGGCGGGGATCCTCGGGTTCGACCGCGAAGACCTCGCCGGGCGCTCACTGCGCTCGCTGCTGCCACCGGCCGGCCTGCCGCCCGACGGCTCGCTCCCCGCGTGGCTCAAGGTCGACGCGACGTCGCACGGCGACGACCACGAGCTGCGCACGCTCGACGGCGCCGATGTCCCGATCGCCTACTCGTTGTCGCCCGCGCGCGCCCGCGACGGGTCGCTGGTCATCACGTTCCAGGACATCTCAAGCCGGCGCCGGCGCGAAGCGCTTCGCGAGGTGGAGCTGGCCGAACTGCGCACGATCAAGCAGGCGCTGGTCCCTCCCGCGGTCCACGAGCCGGTCGGGCTCGAGATCGCGACGCGCCACCTCGCTGCGATCGACGGCGTCGCCGGCGACTTCCACCTCGTCGCGGATGGCCCACGCGGCACGACCGTCATCATGGTCGGCGACGTCGCGGGCAAGGGGCTCGACGCCGCTCGCCGCGGGGCGTACCTGCGCACCGCCCTGTCCACGTTCGCTCCGTACGAGGACGAGCCGTCGCGGCTGTTGCAGCTCGGAAACCGCTCACTGCTCGACGCGACGGGGACGTCGGACATGTTCGTGACCGTGATCTGCGTCGTCGTCGATGCTGCGGCGGGAACCGTCGCGTGGGCGACCGCAGGCCATCCCGCACCGATCCACCTGTTCTCCGGGGCGACGCTCCCCGGCCGGCCGGGCCGACCGCTCGGGATCACAGCGGAGCTGGAACTCGACCGCCACGTCACGCGGCTCGAGCACGGCTCGGGGCTGCTGCTCTACACCGACGGCCTCACCGAAGCGCGCACGGGCAACTCGGAGTCACCCTCGTTGCTCGGCCGCGAGCCCGTGAGCCGGATCATCCGCGCGCACGCCCGCGAGGGCGCCGCGGAGGTGGCCGATGCGCTGTGCGCCGTTGCCGACGAGCACAGCGAGGGCAAGCTCGCCGATGACCTGTGCCTCGTCGCCATCCGGCTCATCGACGGGGCCGCAGCCACTTCGTGAGCCTGATCTCCTTGCCGACCGCGAGCGGCTGCTGGGAGATCTCGTCCACGCCGCTGGTCATGAGCGGCAGCCCGCGCCCACGTTCGAGCGGCGCGGCCGTCGCGACGGCCGGGAAGGCGAAGGCAGGACCCTGGTCGGCGACGGCGAAGCTCACGCCCTCGGCGTCGAGGCAGGCGGTGATGCGCACCGGCGTCTCGAAGCGGGAGCCGTGCAACATGGCGTTCACGACCGCCTCGTGGACCGCGACCACGAGCAGATAGCGCTGCGTTCCCAGCAGTCCGGCGGCATCGACGACGCCCTCGGCGAACAGGCGTGCGTCGGCGAGGCGTGCGATCCGCGAATCGAGCTCGAGGCTCCACTGCTGGGCGTCGCCGTCCCCGTGGCACCACACGCGAGCTGGAGGCTGCATCGTGCGCCCGGGCCGCACTCGCGCGCCGCTAGCCGGAGCCGATCACGGCACGAGCGTCTTCGATCGTGCCGGCCATGGGGAGGAACGAGTCCAGCGCCGTGATCGCGAACATCGTGCGCACGTCCCCCTCCGGGCAGACGATCGCCATGCGCGGGGGAATGCCGTCATCGAGGCGATTGCGCTCGTAGCTCGCCGCGAGCGTGCCCAGCATCGCGGAGTCCAGGAACGACGTCTCCGTGAGGTCGACGATCAACCTGGCGCCCGGTTCGTCGAGGACCTCCTTCATGACGCTGCGGAGCGCCGGCGCTGCGGCGCGATCCGCAGCCCCGGAGACGACGATCCGCGAGATGCCCGCTTCCATCGGTTCACGCACGATGTCGGCCATGCGCACATACTCACCGATCCTGCGCCGGCGCGCTAGCGCGGCGCGATCAGAAGCGCTCGGGGTGCTCGCGGGCCCAGATCGCGGCCTTCGTCCGGTCGGCGACGCCGATCGCCCGGTAGATCCGCGTCAAGTGCGCCTTGACGGTGGCCTCGCGGATGCCGAGGCGCAAGCGCGATCACCTTGTTGGCGTGCCCTTGGCTGACGAGCTCCAGCACTTCGCGCTCGCGCGCGGTCATGCCCGAGCGCGGGTCGGGCGCAGACGAGTGGGTGATCAGCGCCTGAGCCGCCCGCGGGTCGAGCGGCGCCTCGCCGCGCGCCGCCGTCGCGATCGCCCGCACGAGCTCGTCGCCGTCGGCGTCCTTGAGCATGAAGCCGATCGCGCCGGCGCGCAGTGCCTCGACGACTCGGGCGTCGTCCCGCAACGACGTCAGCATCACGATGCGGGTCGAGGGCGTCGCCGCGATGATGCGGCGGGTCGCCTCGATCCCGTCGACGCGTGGCATCGAGATGTCCATCATCACGACGTCGGGCTGCAGGCGCGCGACGCTGGTGACCGCCTCCTCGCCGTCGGACGCGGTGCCGACGACCTCGACGCCCTCATGGCTGTTGACCAGGCGTTCGAGGCCCTCGCGCACCATCGCGTGATCGTCACACAGGAGAACACGGACGGTCATCGCGCCGCTGAAGGCTCAGCGTCCCCAGCTGGCTCGGTCTAGCCCCATGACGAGCGGGCCGCCTCGAACGTCGACTCGTCACCCTCATCGCCCGCGGACCCGTCGACCGCCTCGACGGACGGGAGGACCTCTTCGACGTTCGGCGCGGCGGGGGCGACGAGCGCCGGGGCCGGGATCGCATGGCGGTGGTGATCGTCCGAGGCGGCCGCGGCCGGTCCGGCGAAGACGGCAGCCAGGGCGAAGGCGGCCAGGAGTGATTTAAGACCCGCGGTCAGACGTGAGTTCATACCGTCGATGTCGGCACAAGTCCAGCGGATCATTAGGAATCGCCGCTACTTCGCCCGGGTGAGGTTTTCGGCACCGGTTCCTGCACGTCGTCGCCTGGCCATTCGGGCCTTGCAATCCTGGTCCAAACGCCGGTAGAACATCGCCTCTGACCGAGACGCCGAGGAGGAACTGAATGGAATCAGCGACCGCAGCGGCGCCCATGCCCACGGCCGAGGTGCACTCCGTGCCGACCTCGGACGGCACGGCGGTCCGCCTCACCCGCTACAAGTTCGGCACCAAGGGCCCGCTGGTCATGGCTCCCGGCTACGGCAACGCGGCGCGCGCGTTCGCGATCGACACCGTGCCGAAGAACTGGGTCCAGTACCTCGGCGAGCACGGCTACGACGTCTGGCTGCTCGACTACCGCGCGAGCCCGGACCTGCCGTCGAGCACCACGCAGTTCAACGTCGACGACATCGCGCTGCGCGACTGGCCGGCGGCGGTCGACACGATCCGGCGCGAGACCGGCCAGGACTCGGTGCAGGCGCTCGGCCACTGCATCGGCGGGCTGTCGCTGTTCATGGCCATGGGCGGCGGCATGGAGGGCGTGCGCAGCGCCACGTTCTCCTCGCTGGCGGGCCATCCGATCCCGACGCGCGGCAACCAGCTGCGCGCCCACGCCCGGCTGGCGACGCTCTTCAGGCGGCTCGGGATCAACGTCCTGGACACGGACTACGACCCGCGCTCGTGGGACGGCAAGCTGATCGAGACCGTGATGAAGGTCGCGCCGTTCCGCCACATCTACGACAACCCGGTCGCGCGCCGCATCTACTTCATCTACGGCGACGTCTTCGACTACGAGAACATCAACGCGGCGACGATGGAGCAGCGCCGTGCCGAGCTTCTTCGGCAACGGCAACATCACGTTCTTCGAGCACATCTCGCTGATGATCCGCGCGAGCGCCGCCCGCGACGCCGCGCGGCCGCGACGCCTACCTCGACGAACCTCGACGCCTTCAAGCTGCCGATCAACTTCATCACCGGCGAGCACAACAAGATGTTCGTGCCCAAGGGCCTGCAGCGCACGCTACGACACGCTGCGCCGCGCCAACGGCCCGCAGCACTACACCCACCACGTCATCCGCGACTACGCTCACCTCGACCTGTGGCTGGGCACCAACGCCGAGCGCGACGTGTGGCCGACCGCCCTCGCTGAGCTGGAGAAGCACAACTAGATGAGCGCCACCGCCGACGACCAGCCCGCCACGCAGCACGCCGGGCTGAGGACCTCTTCAGCTACCCGCTGACCTCGGCCCTGCAGGACCGGCGCACCCGCCGCGTGGCGCAGGGCGTGTCGCTCAAGCACGGCGCGCAGCCGTACGAGAGCCCGAACGCGCCGTCGCCGCTGACGCCGCTCGAGGAGGCGATCCTGATCGCCTCGACCAGCCGTCACCGGCGCGGTCATGCACGACGGCCCGACGCGAGAAGGTCGACGGCTCGGCGCGAGCTCGGCACGATGTTCCTCGAGGTCGCCGGCCGCGCGGCCTCGAGCGCCGACAACGCGCAGGCGACGTCGTTCTTCATGATCAACGACGAGGGCGTGTGGCTGATCAAGCGCCCGCGCGGCCGCGAGGCGGTCGAGCTGCTGACGGAGATCCCGCCGCGCTGGGAGGACCGCACGGAGGACGACTGGCTGTCGTTCGCCGACGCGGTCAAGCGCAAGGTCTACGACGGCCGCTTCGCGTTCCCCGAGAACCAGTGGCCGTACTTCCTGGGCTGGAACGGCCAGCACTCCAACGCGCCCGGCACGACCTGCTTCCTGCCGGTCGTGGACAACACGCGCCAGTACATCAACGTGCTGCTGATCCTGCTCTCGCGAGCCGCACGGCAAGGTGCCGCTGTTCATCGACGACTGGCAGCCCTTCCGGCCGTCGAACGCGATGGAGTGGGCGGCCTGGGCGGCGTCGAAGCTCGGGCTCGTGGACCCGATCCCCTACCAGCCGATCGGTGGGCTCAAGCGCGCGCGCGGCGGCTTCGCCAGCCCCGACGTGCCGGCGCCGATGGGCTCGATCACGACCGTGCGCACCGACTACGAGGCGCACTTCCTGCTGCAGAACCTGATGCTCACCGGCGAGGCGCTGCGGCTCGGCGGCTGGGTGCACGGCGCGCCGATGATCCCGCACATCTGGCAGCGCGACCCGGCCGCGGGCGTGCTCGGCCTCGGCTTCCGCGAGTACAGCGCCAAGACGTTCGACTCGCGCTGGAAGCGCTGGCCGCCGGTGCCCGCCTCGCAGCCGAACTACGTCGGCATCGACGGCGTGCTCGAGGGCCTGTGCCCGCCGTACGTCACCGACATGGACGCCGCGGTCGACCAGGTGCTCGAGGAGAAGTTCGGCCCGGGCGGCACGTACACCGACGCCGAGGTCTTCGCGCAGGCCTACAAGGACCAGGCCACGGCCGAGACCTACATGAAGCACGCCGGCCACCCGCCGGCCGAGGCGATCGAGTACACGAAGGAGATCTGCCGCTACCTGGTGGAGACCTACGGGCGCTTCCCGGCGCACACCGACGCCTTCCACCTGCCCGGCATCTGGGTGCAGTTCTCGCACCTGGAGATCGAGTACTACGAGCGCTACGCGAACCCGCGGCACGTGCGCCGCCAGGCCGAAGGCCGGGAGATCTGGGACCGCAGGTGAGCGGCGGCAACGTGGCCGGTCGCATGACCGGCCTCACGCTGTTCACGCCGGTCCGCCGCGCAGTGGCAGTGGTTCCTGTGGGTCGGCTGCAGGTGACGCGGCACCTGCCGTTCATGGCGCCGCCACATCCTGCAGTTCAACTTCATCAAGTTCGTGCGCTGGACGATCGTGCCCGGGCTCGACGGCGAGCAGCTGCACTACCCGTACCTGTTCTTCGAGAGCAACTTCGACGGGCCGTGGCAGCACTACATCGACGCGTTCGCCTACGTGATCCCGCTCGACATCCGCGTCACCTGGGGCCGCGGGCCGGGCTTCCCGGCGCCGCCGCCGGCCGAGCCGCTGAAGGCCTGGATCGCGCATAACAGCATGGAGGGCGGGACCTACTACTGCGCGCACGCCGAGGCCTCGACGCGGAGGTCAACAACGCGATCGCGGTGCGCGCGCGCTTCGCGGCGCTGCAGCGCGACGCGGCGCGGCTGGACCCGGAGACGTTCAAGGCCGAGTGGGAGCGCTTCCTGACCGATGCGCAGGCGCATCTCTGAGCGCGGCCACCGCGTCGGGCAGCGCCTACGCGCTGACCACGTTCGCGCGCGTGCTGGACGGCCAGGCCGACGAGCTCGAGGCCGTACCTGGAGGCGCTGCCGCGCGGCGCCGAGAGCCCGTTCGCGCGGCTCGAGATGGCTGCACATCGCGCGCGTGCAGCTCTTCCGCGCGCTCGTCCACCAGGGCCCGAAGCAGAAGCACACCGACACGCTGCGGCACGCGCATCTGGTGTTCACGAGCACGATCGACGGCGACCTCGACCCCTACCTCGACGCGCTGGCCGAGCGCGTGCCGGAGGCCGACGAGTGGTGGGGCCGCTGCGCCGGCTACCCGGGCCGCGGCGACCGCGCCGCGTTCCGCGCCTTCGTGCGCGCGCTGCCAGGCGCCGACCGGCCTGTTCCAGTCGGCGATGCCGGACGCGACGGTCGGCGAGGTGCGCGAGGCGCTCGCGCTGCGCGAGCGCGTGATCGACTTCGCGGTCGCCGCCCAGGGGCTCGACGCCGTCGCGCTGCAGGAGCGCTTCCGCGCGGCGTTCTGATGCTCGGCCGCCCGCCGAACCTCCCCCGCCGCCGCGGGCAAGCCGGCGACCATCGAGCTCGCCGACATCCAGGGCAACGTCCTGCGCGGCTACACGATGCCGGCCGCCGCGTACCTGTTCCTGCGGATCGTCGACGTGCCGCAAGGCGCGCGCGCTGATGACGCGGATGCTGCCGCACGTCGCGACCGCCGAGCCGTGGCGCGACGGCCGCCGGCGACCGCGATGAACGTCGCCTTCACGTTCGACGGGCCTGCAGGTCGCTGGGGCTGCCCGACGGACGTGCTGGCGTCCTTCCCGGAGGCGTTCCGCGACGGCATGGCCGCGCGCGCGGAGCAGCTCGGCGACCGCGGGCCGATCGCGCCGTCGAGCACTGGGAGTTCGACGGCGCGCACGTGCTCGTCAGCGTCTACGCCGTCGACGTCGAGCACCTGCGCGCGGCGCTGGCCGACGATCCTCGCCGCCGACGCCGAGGGCGGCGTCGAGCTCGTGCACCTGCAGCGCGCCGAGGCGCTGGCCGGCGGCACGCGACCACTTCGGCTTCTTCGACGGGATCGCGCAGCCCGCGGTGGCCGGCGCCGGCGTCGCGCCGCGGCCCGGCGACGGCCAGCCCGACGGCGCGGGCGGCTGGCGCGAGCGTGGCGACGGGCGAGGTCCTGCTCGGCTACCGCGACGAGGACGGCACGCTGCCGGCGGCGCCGGGCGCGCCGTTCGAGCGCAACGGCACGTTCGTCGTCTACCGCAAGCTGGCGATGGACGTGGCCGCCTTCCGGCGCTTCGTCGCCGCGCAGGACGCTATCCGGGCGGCGCCGACGCGCTGGCGGCGAAGATCGTCGGCCGCTGGCCGGACGGCACGCCGCTCGCGCTCTCGCCCGAGCGCCCGGACGCGGCGGTCTCGGGCGACCCGCGCGGATCAACGACTTCGGCTACAAGGACGACCCCGGCGGGCCTGCGCTGCCCGCTCGGCGCGCACATCCGCCGCGCCAACCCGCGCGACGACCCGGCGTTCTTCGACGGCCGGCTGACCAACCGCCACCGGATCGTCCGCCGCGGCCGCACCTACGGGATGCCGCTGCCGAGCGGCGTCACCGAGGACGACGGCACCGACCGCGGCCTGGTCTTCGTCTGCTTCCAGGCCGACATCTGGCGCCAGTTCGAGACGATCCAGTCGCTCTGGATCGACGACGGCGACCCGTTCGGGCTCGGGCGCGACAAGGACTTCCTGATCGGCGAGCCGCACGGGACCGAGGGCAAGATGACGATCCAGGGCCGCCCGCCGTTCTTCCTGAAGCCGCAGCCGCGGTTCGTGACCCTGCGCGGCGGCGACGTACCTGTTCCAGCCGTCGATGAGCGCGCTGCGGCGGCTGTCGGAGGGATAGTCGTCCGGTCTGAAACGATGCGCCTGCCGGACCGAGCCAGGAGGAGCTGATGATCGAGCCGTATCAGGCGATCGGGCTGATCCCCACGATGTGGGGGATCCGCAAGCGCGAAGACATCCGCCGCAACCTCGAGCACCTCGATCACCTGGTGACGGCGTCGACGTGGCTCGGCGGGCTGGACCTGCCCGTGCGCCTGGTCGCGGTGCCCGAGGGCGCGTTGCAGGGGTTCAACGACGAGGTGCTCGACCTCGACCACGAGACCTTCGCGCGCGAGTGCGCGATCGACATCCCGGGGCCGGAGACCGACGAGCTCGGGCGGCTCGCGCGCAAGTGGGGCGTGTTCGTGATGGCGCAGGCCAAGGCCCGGCATCCCGAGTTCCCGGGGCGCTTCTTCAACGTCGGCTTCGTGCTCAACCCCGACGGCGAGGTCGTGCTCCGCCACCACAAGCTGGTCCCGCTGTTGCCGGTCGAGCACTCGGTCACGCCGCACAACGTCTACGACCGCTGGGTCGAGCTCTACGGCGAGACGCTCGACGCGTTCTATCCGGTGGCGGACACCGAGATCGGGCGGCTCGGGATCATGATGGCCAACGAGGGCTCCTACCCCGAGAACGCGCGCGGGCTGGCCATGAACGGCGCCGAGGTCGTCTACCGCGCGTCGTTCCCGCATCGCTCCAGCGACGCCTTCGAGGTCCAGACCCGGGCGCGCGCGCTGGACAACAACTTCTACGTGATCGCCCCCAACGTCGGCACGTACCACCTGATGCCCGAGGACACGACGCCGATCGACACCTTCGGCGGGCACTCGCTGATCGTCGACTACCTCGGCCGCGTGATGGGCGAGCACGGCTACAGCGGCGCCTCCTCGTGGGTCGGCGGCACGATCGACATCCACGCCTTGCGCCACTTCCGCGCCAACGCGAAGTGGGGCAACTGGATGAAGGACCTGACGACCGAGCAGTACCGGCTGATCTACGACCAGCCGATCTATCCCAAGAACCTCTACGCCGATCGCCCGCCGTACGACCACGACGAGTATCGGCGCGAGGTCCTCGAGCCGCAGGTGCGCACGTTGCAGGAGCGCGGGATCTACGCGTTGCCCGACGACGACGGCGGTCGCGGTCAGGCTGACGGTCGGCGGCGGGCGCGACCGCCGGTGCGAGATCGAGTCTTACGCCTCGACCGTCTGCGACGGCGCCGGCGCGGGCGTCTCGTCGCCGTCGCGCAGCGACCACAGCAGCACCTTGGCCTTGCGGCCGCGCACCTCGGCCTCGCCGACCGCGACCAGGTCGTCGGGCGCGCGCGTGAGCTGCTGCTTGGTCGTGTCGGCGATGTAGAGCTGGTGCGGCGTGCCCTTGGTCATGCCCTCCAGGCGCGCCGCGGTGTTCGTCGTGTCGCCGAGCGCGGTGTACTCGAGCCGGCGCTCGGAGCCGACGTTGCCGGACATCACGGGCCCGCTGTTGAGCCCGATGCCCATCTTGAAGCCGTCGTGCAGCCCCTGCTCGCGCAGCCAGCCGTTGAAGCCGTCCATCCGCGCGAGCATCTCGCGCGCGGCCTCGAGCGCGCGGTCGGCGTGGTCGTCCTGCTTCAGCGGCGCGCCGAAGACGGCCATGATGCCGTCGCCCATGTAGGCCACGAGCGTGCCGCCGTGGTCGAGGATCGCCTCGCTCATCTCGGTCAGGTAGCGGTTGAGCGACTCGATCACGCGCTCCGGCTCGAGCGTCTCGCGAGAACGACGTGAACCCGCGCAGGTCGCTGAACATGACCGTGGCCTCGCCGCGCACGCCGCCGAGGCGCACGCCGTCGGCGTCGGCCAGCACCTGGTCGACGACCGCCTCGGGCACGAAGCGCGCGAACGCGTCGCGCGCCTGCTCGCGCTCGAAGGCCACGGTCAGGCCGTGGATCGCCGCCGGTCAGCAGGATCGCCGGCGATGCCCGGCCGCCAGCGGGTAGACGACGGTGACGATCGCGTCCGCGCGCTGGAACGCGAGCTGCGCGCCGACCAGGAACACGACGAGCGCGGCGACGCCGACGGCGACCGCGGCAGGATCGCCGCGCCGCAGCGCCGACGAGCGGCGCCGTCACGCCGAGCGCGACGACCAGCAGCACGTTCAGCCACCACGGCGCCTCGTGCAGCGGGAAGCCCGCGAGCGCGGTGGCGATCGCGTTGGCCTGGATCTCCGGGCCGGGCATCAGGACGTTGCGCGTCGTCGACGTGTCGTGCAGGTCCTGCAGCGACGGTCGCCGTGGCGCCGACGACGACGACCTTGCCGCGCACGTCGGCGGGGTTGAACTGCTCGCGCTCGACGTCGACGAAGCTGAGGTACGGGATCGTGCGCGCCGGGCCCGGCGTAGTCGATCCACGCCGTGCGGCCCGTCGGGCGTGTCGATCGCGCCGGCCGAGCTTGCGCCTCGGCCGCCGCGAGCGGGAAGCTCGTGAGCCTCTGCTGGCCGAAGAGCATCCGCCGGACGCGGCCGTCGGCGTCCTTGACCACGAGCGTGATCGCCGGGTACGCCGCCGGCTGTACGCGAGGCCCTTGCCGAACGTCGAAGAGCTGCGTCGGCTGCCGGCCTCGTCGGTCTCGGTCGTGGCCAGGACGACGTTGCCGCGGCGTCGCGCATGGCCTCGACGAGCTGCTCGTCGCGCCTTCGTCGTCCGGGCCCGGCTCGCGTGAACTGCGACGTCGTACGGCGATCACCGTCGCGCCGGCCGTCGGCGAGGTTGCGGATCGACGCGCGCGTAGCACGTCGCGCCCGAACGGGTAGCGTCGGCTTCGGATCGGCGTCGTGAACGTCTTGTCGTCGATCGCCGACCACGACGACGTCCGTCGGCGGCGGGCTGCGTCGCCGCGGACGCCGAAGCGGTAGTCGACGGTCGCCGAGGTCGAGCGCTGCGCAGCGCGTTGCCGGCCTGCAGCGACGAGCGTGACCGTGACGACGCACGAACGCCGCGCACGAGCAGCAGCAGCGCGCGCAGCCGGCGCGTGCGCTGGTTGCCGCCGCGCCGCGCGTGAGCCGGTCGAGCAGCGCGGTCGATCGCCGGCGACTCCTGCGGGCGCGAGACGAGCAGCGCGCCGACCAGCGCCGACGAGCGCGGCCGCCAGCGCGCGGCACGACGGCGAGGATCGTGCCGCCGTTGAACGCGAGCTGCGCGGCGACCAGGTAGAGCGCGACGGCGCCGACACCGGCCGCGAAGCGCCACGAGCGCGCCGGAAGCGCAGCGCGACCAGCGGCGCGACGACGCGCGAGCGCGAGCGCCAGCAGCGTGTCGAGCCAGCCGGCGCGGCTCGCGCAGCGGGAAGCCGCGCGAGCGCGGTCGCGATCGCACGCCGCCTCGACCTCGGGCCCGCGACATCAGGCCGTCGCCGCTCGTGGTCGTCGCGAGCATGTCGTCGGCGCGCTCGGCGGTGGCGCCGACGACGACGATCTTGCCGCGCACGGCCGCCGCGTCGAAGCGGCCCGCGCTCGACGTCGGCGAAGCTGATGCACCGGGTACGTGCCGGGCGGGCCGGGGAAGTCGATCCAGGCGTCGTCGCCGGGCGGCGTCGCGACCGGCTCGCGCCGCGGAGCTCGGCGACCGCGGCCAGCGCGGAACGCTCTCGAGCCGCTGCAGCTCGAACGGCATCCGCCGGATCGCGCGCCTCGTCCTCGCCGTCGTCGTTGGCAACGAAGCGCGTGTCGCCGGGCGTCGCGCCGCTGTACTCGCAGGACCTCGCCGCCGCCGAAGATCACGGTCGCGCCGTCCGGGTCGACGTCGCGTCGTGCCGAGCACGATCTTCGGCGCCGCCGGCCACCGCCTCGATCAGCGCGTTGTCGGCCTCGACGTCGTCGCTCTCGGCTCGTGAACTGGAAGTCGTAGGCGATCACGCCCGCGCCGGCCTTCGTCAGCTGCTCGATCACCTTCGCGTGCCGCTTGCGGCTCGAGCGGGCAGACGTCGTCCGGGTCAGCGTCGAGCGTCTTGTCGTCGACGCCGACGATCACGACGTCCGTCGCGCGGCGCCTGCTTGCCGCGCAGCGTCGAAGCGCGCGTCGACGGTGGCGCAGCTCGACGCCGTCGCAGCGCGTCGGTGGCGTCGCAAGACCAGCCCGACCGCCGACCGCCAGCACGCGCCGCGAGCAGCGCAGCAGCACGACGCCGGCGGCTCATGCCGCTCCCAGCAGCAGCGCGACGAGAAACAGCGAGAGCACGTGGAAGGACTGGTCGACCGACGCCGCGAGCCCGACGTTGAACCCGTCGACGCCCTTGACGCGCGTGAGGTAGAGCCCGACGCCGCGGCCGTCGTCGATCACCAGGTGCGGCACGAAGACCAGCACGGCGGCGACGATCGCCCACGACGACGTCGAGCTCGGCGCCGATCCAGACCAGCGCCGGCACGAACGCCAGCGTGTAGGTGCTCACGTGGGTCACGAGCGCGCGCCGGGCGACCGGGTCACCGCCCAGCCCGCCGCGCTTGTGGCGGGCCTGCCAGTCGGTCTGCAGCAGGTAGTCGCCCACCATGTGGGCAACGAGGAAGCCGGCGAGGACGGAGACCCAGCTCACTTGGACTTGCGCGCCAGGTACTGCTTCCCGGCCCTGACGACCACGGTCCGCTTGCGCACCTCGTCGCGGACGGTGACCGAGCCGCGCACGACCCGGGTCAGCGTGCCGTCGCAGCGGTCGATGACGACCCACTTCGTGCCGCGCACCGTCGCGGAGCTGAACTGGCCCTTGGTGCGGAACTTGCCCTTGCCGTCGCCCCACAGCTTGCGCGACTTCGGCTTGCGCTTCTGGGCCGCGGTCGCGGTCTTGCGCGCTCGGGCAGCTCGGCTTGGCCCCGACCAGCGACAGCTCGGTGATCGGGCTCGCTCCCCCGCGTCTGGGCGACCTTGAAGATGCCGTCGTAGAACCACGCGTCCTGCGACGGCGCCGCTGCGGTCGGCGGCCGAGATCAGCGTCACGCGGCCCTTGCGCGTGTCGATCGTGCTGCCGACCGGGATCTGCACCGGGTCCTTGAGCGGGATGCAGCGCTTGCCTCGCGGCGGCGTGAAGCAGACCTTGCCGCGCGAGAGCTTGATGTTCACCGACTTGCCGGCGACGGGCGGCGGCAGCACGCCGCCGATGGACTCGATCACGCCGTCGCCGTCGGTGTCGGTGGGCGTCGGCGAGACCGTCCCGGGCGGCGCCGGCGCGGCGAGCAGCCAGCGGACGTCGATCGCGCGCGTCTCGCCGGGCGCGAGGTTGTCGAGCTGCCAGGTCGACGCCGACGCCGTTGTCGGGCGCCGCCGCAGTCGACCGTGTTGTTGAGCCCGTCGCCGGCGAAGTTGTCGAACACGAGCTCGAAGTCGCCCTCCTGCAGCGCCGTCCAGGGCGTGATCTCCTGCAGGCCGTAGACGAGCCCGGAGGCCTCGTCGCGCCCGCCGACGAAGCGCGGCGCCACGCTGCGGATCACGCCGTTGCCGCTGTCGTTGTTGCCGACGTAGAGGTCCGCGAGCGCACCGACGCGGATCGAGGTCGGCGGCGCCGGAGATGTTCGGTGATCGCGTAGTGGACGTCGATCTGCGAGGCGCCGTTGGTGTACGTGTAGTCCTCGGCCACGCGCAGGTTCGGCCCGACGGTGTACTCGGAGTGCAGCCGCTGGGTGCCGCCGCCGAGGTCGGTCAGCGTGATCCCGGCCGAGACGCGGCCGGGCGCGGTCGTCGAAGCCGTCCTCGAGCGGATAGACGCGGTCGCCCTCCTTGATCTCCAGGCCGGCGTGGGCGGGGTTCTCGGTCGGGTCGTAGAAGAGCCCGGCGGCGACGCCGTCGACGCGCACCTGGATCGCGCCCAGGCCGTCGGCGAAGACGTTCAGCGGCGCGCCGTCGAGCGTCGCGCGCCCTGGGCGTGCGCGGCCTGCGGGACGGCGAGCAGCGCGAGCACCGCAAGTGCGGCCCCCAACGAGACCCGGATGCCGCCTCGCGTGCGCAAACCACCGCGATGGTCTTGCAGCGGGCGTGTCCGTGTCAAGTCGCCTGGTCCGTAGGGGGTGCCGCCCTACTCTCTGCGGTCGTGCGCTGCTTTGTCGAGCCGAGCCCGGCCGGCGGATACTTCGTCCGCCTGCGCGGCGAGGCGGCGCCGCTCTCGCGCCATGACACCGAGGAGGAGGCCGAGGCCGCCGCGGCGGCCTACGAGCGCGGGCTGGCGCGGCACGACACCGGGCGAGTACGTGCTGCTCTGCGCGACGGCTCGGAGGTGCTCGTGCGCGCCGGTCCGGCCGGAGGACAAGCCGCTGTTCGTCGCGGGCTGGTCGCAGCTGTCCGACGAATCGGTCTACACGCGCTTCCTGGTCGCGCGCTCGGAGCTGACGGTCGACGAGCTCGCGTTCTTCACCGAGATCGACCACGTCGACCACGAGGCGATCGGGGCGCTCGACCCCGTTTCCGGCCAGGGCGTCGGGGTCGCGCGCTACGTGCGCGAGACGCGAGCGCCCGCACGTCGCCGAGGCCGCGGTGACGGTGGTCGACGCCTGGCAGCACCGCGGGCTCGGCGGCAAGCTGCTGCGGCGTCTGACGCGCACGGGCCGCCGAGAACCGGATCCGGGCCTTCAGCGCGACCCTGTTCGCCACCAACGAGGCGATGCTGACGCTGTTCGAGCGGCTCGGCACGGTCACGGTCACGCGGCGCGACGGGCCCGGTGATCGAGATCGGCGTCGAGCTGCCGGTGGAGTACGACGACGCTCGAGCACACGTTGCGCGAGGCCGCGGCCGGGCACGTGCGGCACCGGCGCGCGTGAGTGGCTTCGGGCTCGACAACCTGCCCTACGGCGTCGTCGACGGGCGCTGCGTCGTGCGCTACGGCGATTCGGTGCTGCCGCTGGACGGCTTCGACGACGTCTTCGCGGCGCCGAGCCTGAACGGGTTCCTCGCGCGCGGACGGGCGTTCTGGGAGGACGTCGCGCGAACGGGTGATGCGCGTGCTGGAGGCCGGGAGCGCCGACCTGCTGCCGCTCGGCGAGCCGTCGCTGCCCGGTCGCGGTCGGCGACTACGTCGACTTCTACTCGTCGCTCGAGCACGCCACGAACCTCGGGCGGCTGTTCCGGCCGGGCGCCGAGCCGCTGCTGCCCAACTGGCGGCACCTGCCGATCGGCTACCACGGCCGCGCCGGCTCGATCGTCGTCTCCGGCACGCCGATCGCGCGGCCGTGGGGGCAGCGGCCGGAGTTCGGGCCGACCGAGGCGCTCGACATCGAGCTCGAGCTCGGGTTCGTGACGGGGCCGGGCAAGCCGCTCGGCGCGCCGATCGCGGCCTCCGAGGCGCTGGATCACGTGTTCGGCTTCGTGCTGGTCAACGACTGGAGCGCGCGCGACCTGCAGCGCTGGGAGTACCAGCCGCTGGGCCCGTTCCTCGGCAAGTCGTTCGCGACCTCGATCTCGCCCTGGATCGTGCCGATGGCGGCGCTCGAGCCGTATCTCGTGCCGGCGCGCCGCAGGACCCGGAGCCGCTGCCGTACCTGCGCTGCCCGGGCGACTGGGCGTTCGACGTCGAGCTGTCGGTCGAGCTCAACGGCGAGGTCATCAGCCGCACGAACGCGCGCGGGCTCTACTGGACGTTCCCGCAGCAGCTCGCGCACGCGACCGTCAACGGCGCCGCGGTGCGGCCGGGGGACCTGTTCGCCTCGGGCACGATCTCAGGGCCGACGCCGGGCTCCGAGGGCTCGCTGATCGAGCTCGGGCGGCCGTTTCTGGCCGACGGCGACACGGTCGTGTTGCGGGGCGCGGCGGGGAACGTGTCGTTCGGCGAGGTGTCGCGGGACGATCGTCAGCCGCGCCGGCGCGAGACCCACCACTGCCGGACGAACACCACGCACGATCAAGCGCGATCGTGAGATACAGCGCGTAGCGCGAGATGCCCTTGGCCACGTCCACCGCGCGCTGCCCGATCGCGTACCCCAGGCCGACGCAGAACAAGACCCACAACAAGCGACCCGATCAGGTCCAGGAGCAGGAACGTCCACAGGCGCATGCGCGTCCACCCGGCCGCCGCGTAGATGAGCGGGTTCGGGATCGGCTGGAAGTAGACGATCACGATCGCCAGCCAGCCGAAGCGGTGGCTCAGTCGTTCCAACTGCGCGGTGCGCTTGGCCGCCTTCGGGTGGTTGCCGACGAAGAAGTCGATCGCGCGCTTGCCCCAGCGCCGCCCGGCCCACCAGAACAGCCAGTCGAACCACATCAGCCCGGGGAGCGCGGCGAGGATCGCGACCACGCAGCGAGGCCTCGCCGATGCGCGCCTTGGCGCCCATCGTGATCATCGCCGACATCGAGCCCTTGAGCAGCTCGAGCATGCACCGGGTGGTCGTAGACCAGCGACGGCGTGAGCGGCATCAGCGCCAGCAGGTAGAGCCCGCTGAGCGTGATCCCCGCCATCAGGATCAGATCGGAGCGCTCCGGGTGGCCGTCCCAGGGCAGCGGCGCCGTGTCTCGCGGCGCAGCGGCCCCGTCGTCACTCACAAGGCGAGGGTAGCCGCTGCACCTACTCCTCGACCAGGTCGAAGCGCAGGCCGCTCGACTCCTCGCCGCGGCCGGCGGTCTTGCGGCGCGCGAGCCAGAGCGCGGTCGAGCCGTCGGTCCAGCGCGCGTACTGGTACTGGCGGATCACCCGCGCGCCGCCGCGCGGGACCTCCTCCTCGTAGAGCGCAGAAGTCCTCGCGCTCGGGCTCGAGCACGCGGCCCAGCGGGCGCGTGAAGCCGACCTCGCCGTCCTCGGGTCGAGCAGCGCCGCCGCCCGCCGCAGGCGCATCTCGCCCTGCTCGCTCAAGCCGCACGGGCTGGAACGGGATCCAGTTCTCGGGCACGGTCGTCGCCAGCCGGTAGCGCAGCTCGCCCGCCGACGGCTCGGGCGGCGCGGCCTCGCCGTCGTCGCGCCGGCGCGCCGCCTCGCGGTCGAACGCGCCGCCGTTCAGGCTCGGCGTGACCCGCTCGACCGCCCACACGAGGTTCGACAGCTCGTCGCGGATGAAGCCGACGTCCTCGACCGGCTCGCCGTGCAGGCTGCCGGCCAGCACCGGCGGCAGGAACAGCACGTCGTCGGACGGGCTGACCGAGAACATCCGCCAGTCCGCCCCGCCCTGGCTCGCGTAGTGCGGGACGAGCGTGCGCTCGCCGAAGGCGTCGGTGACGATCAGCGTCTTCATGCGGTAGGCGGCGCCGAACGTGGCGTCGACCGGGATCACGAACCAGTCGTTGGAGTACATCAGCGCGAAGTCGACGAGCAGCAGCCGCAGCAGCTCGCCGGGGTCGCCCTCGACGCGGCCGAGGTTCACGCGCGCGTCCTCGAACTGCCACCAGCGGTCGGCGGCGATGCCCGGATAGCGCACGGGCGCCGGCAGGACGGTCCGGATCACGTCCTCGGCGGGCGGGTCGGCCGGGCCGGCGTCGAGCGTGCGGCCGCCGGCGACGTCGAAGGCGTACCAGTCGAGCTCGCCGCCCGGGTACTCGGGCGCCGACAGGACCAGCTCGCCGCCCTCGGTGCGGCGCCGAGACCGCGAACGAGTACTCCATCCGCTCCGGCACCCAGGCCGTGTCCGCCACCTTGCCGTAGCGGGCCTCGTACCACGCCCGGTACGCGGTCCGCACCGGATTGGCCTTCGGCACGTCGGCGGCCGCGACGAACGCCGGCAGCCCGGAGGCCAGCGCGCCGTAGAGCGTGAAGCCGTCCGGCACGCGCCCGGCCATGATCGCCAGGTACGCGGCGCCGGCGTCGTCGGGCCCGGCGTGGGCGGCGAGCGGGAACTCGCGCGCGAACGCGGTGCGCGTCGCGGCGCTCACGCCCGCGCGCTCGAGCATGCGCAGGAACATCTGGCCGGCCTCGGCCGCCAGCCGGCGGTCGCGGCGCGGGTCGGCGGCGAGCTGCACGGGCTCGCGCTCGACCACGCGCCTCGAGCGGAAGTTCGGCGCGGTACTTGCCGGCCGGGCCGCCCGCGGGCGCGAAGCGCGAGAGCGTCGCCTTCTCCAGCCGCACGCGCGCGGACACCGGCGTGCCGGCGTCCTCGGCGCCGAACTCGCCCGTCTGCCACTGGCGCGCGAGCAGCCACAGCGGGTCGTAGAGCGTGGCCTGCAGCCCGTCCTCGATGTCCTCGCGGCGCGTGAACGGCTCGAGCCGCGTCCAGAACGTGATCGAGCTCATGCCGAGCGCCTCCGAAGTCGGTCGAGACCGTGTCGCCGGCCAGGTTGGTCGGTCAGGTACAGCGCCGGCAGCGCGCGGTGCAGCAGCGGGTCGTCGCGCAGCGCCTGCGGGTCGACCGCGCGCAGCTTGGCCAGCTCGAGCGTCTCGAGCAGCGTGGCCTCGAGCGTCTCGACCTCCCAGCGCGCCGTGCCGGGCGGCGCGACCGCCAGCAGCACGGACTGCGGCGCCCGCGCTCCCGGCGCCTCGTAGTTGAACGCCACGCCGGTCGTCACCTCGTCGTCGGGCACGACCTCGACCCACTCGTCGAGCAGCAGCCCGGACAGCGGCGCGGTGGTCTGGAACGGCCGCGGCAGGTGCACGACGAGCGAGACCTTGCCCGCTCGGCGGCGTCGCGCCCGGCGAGCCCGATCCAGCGCTCGCCCGGCCGCGAACGGCAGCTGCGCGACCTTGAGCTCCTTGGCCGGCGCGCGCTCGAGCGCCGCCGCGTAGGACAGCGCGTGTCCCGAGCCGCGAGGCGCCCGGGCGCACGCGCCCCGCGCCCTGCAGCCACGACAGCGCCTGCAGCGGGTCGCCGCCCTGCAGCTCGTCCGAGCGCCGCAACGAGCTGCCGAGCTCGACGAGGTTCGCCGGCCGCACCAGCGGCAGCGCGCGGAACGCTGCACCGAAGACCGTCCGCAGCCGCTCCTGGTCGAAGCGCACCTGCTCCTCGGGCGCGGCCGCCGCGCGGTCGAGCGTCATCGCGTCGACCGCCGCGAGGCGCCGGTCGGCCTCGGCCAGCACCGCCGTCACCTGCGCGGCGACGTCGCGCCAGCGGCACCGCGTCCGGGAAGCCGAACCAGAGGAAGTCCACGAGCCGCTCGCGCACGTCGTCCGGCGCCGCCAGCCCGGCGCGGGCGCGCCGCAGCGTGGCCACCGCGACGTCCGCGCGCCCCTGCAGCTCGGCCGCGTCGACCGCCGGGGCGACCTCGGACCCCGGCAGCGCCAGGTCGCCGGCCGTCGAGCGCGCGCGCGCCCAGCACGGCCTCGCGGAACGTGCGCAGGATCTCGAGGAACTCGGTCAGGCTGAGCTGGGTCGCGGGCAGCGCGGCGGTCCGGTCCGGCAGCAGCCGCAGCGTCGCGTCGGCCGGGATCGTCGCCGGCGCGCCCTTGCGCAGCGCGTACTCGAGCAGCCGCGTCAGGTCGGTCGTGGACATGTAGAGCGCGTCCAACGGCGACGGCGACGAGCGCGCCCGAGCGCCTGCTTGTCGCGCCGCAGCAGCACCCTGCCGGTGGCGTCGGCGAACTCGGCCGCGTAGATCACCTGGCGCAGGTCGCCGAGCATCTGGCGCAGCCACAGCTCGATCGCCGGCTCGGCGATCGCCCGCGCGCCGCGCACGCCGGTCAGCGGCGCCGGGACCGGCGTGTTGCAGAACAGCGTCACCAGCCGGTGCGTGACCGACGCGCCGGCGCGCGGCGTCTGCACGACCTCGAGCTCCGGCGGCTGGATGTCCCCGTGCGCCAGCGCGTCGACGCTCGCCGCCGCGCGCGCCGGGTTGCCGCGCACGGCCTGGTAGACGCCCTCGGCGGTCAGGGCGTCGCCGAGCGCATCGATCGCGGCGTCGAGCGCGCGCAGCTCCTCCGTCAGCGGCGCCGGCGCTCGGCGCGCCGACGGGCGACGCCGAGCTGGGTGAACGGCACCTGGTCGGCGCGGAACAGCCGCGCCAGCACGAGCCCGTCGACGACGCTCGACTCCACGCGCTGCGCCAGGTCCTCGGCCGTCGCCGTGGCCGGCGCGCCGAGCCGCTCCCGCGTCGACGACGAGCCGCGCGGCGATCGCCGCCTCGGCCTCCATGATGAACTGGAACTGGTCGATCCCGCCCATCGCCGCACACGAACGCCAGCCGCTCCTGCGCACGGCTGAGCTCCGGCAGCCGCGAGACCGCCGGAAGCCGAGCAGGAAGCGGTCGAGCCCGCGCTCGTGCAGCGCGCGCTCGAAGCGGTAGCCGAGCAGCTCGGACAGCGCCTGGCCCTGGCGGATCGCCGTCGAGCAGCGACTGCGCGAGCCGCACGCGCTCCGAGCGCAGGTCGACGGCGAACGGCCGAGCTGGTCTCGTTCGAGGTAGCCGCTGCGCAGCACCGCCGCGGCCGAGGCCTGCGGCATCGACGGCGCGTGGATCGCGCCGCCCGCTCGCGCGGGGCGAACAGCGGCCCCTCCTCGCCCGCGGGCAGGACGCGGACGGGCGCCCGCGGCTCGGGCTTGAGGTCCTCGACCCAGCCGAAGCCGCCGAGCGCCAGCCCGCGCGGCGTCTGCCTTGCGCAGCTCGTTGAGCCGCCGCGTCGCCAGCGCCGTGATCCAGGCGTCGAGCCGGTAGGCGAACAGGTCGAGGCAGCCCGCGAGGTGGCGCGCGAGGCCCTCGGCGGCACGGTCTCGAGGAACTGCAGCGCCGCGCGCTGCTCCTCGAGCTCCGGCGCGCGTGTGGATCGACGCCCGCAGCGCCGGGTCGCGGTCGAGCACGCGCAGCAGCGTCTCGGTCGGCGCCGGCGTGCTCTCGCCGACGATGTCGACCAGCACCGGCTCGCGGTACGGCTGCGCCCCGGAGCAGCCTGCGGTACGCGAGCGTCGCCTGCGCGAGCAGCAGCGAGTGCCGCAGCAGCGCGTGCAGCAGGCGTCGTGCGGCGCGGTCGGCCGAGCAGCCGTCGAAGGTGGCCGTGCGCAGCGCCGTCGAGGCTCGCGCCGCGAGCGGGGCGCTCAGCAGCCGCGTCGACCGGTCGCCGGCAGCGCGTCGAAGAGCCGCTCGGTCGAGCGCTCGAGCTCGCCGAGCGGCCGTCAGCCGGCCGCGCAGCAGGCTCGCGTGCGTGGCAGCGCAGGTCCTGCGTCGAGCTGCGCCCGGCAGCACGCCGCCGGGCGCGAACGTCTCGCGGTCGACGGCCGGCCGCGCGCGCGGCGGCCGACCGACGTACGGCTGCATGCGCAGGATCTCGACCAGCGTCTCCTCGTCGGCGGAGTCGGGCTGCAGCCGCGGGACGCTGGCCAGCGCCGAGCGCCAGACCGAGCGCAGCCCGCGCAGCGTGCGCACGAAGCGCGGCTCTGGCCGGCCAGCAGGTCGAGCGACATCGCCGGCACGAGCCCGTACGGCTGGCGGCCGATCCGCAGCGCCGGCGAGCGGTCCCTGGGCGCGCACGAAGTCGACGAAGAAGCGCTTGGCGGCGTCGAGCGTCGGCGTCGCGCGAACGGCTGCTCGGCTGCAGCAGCTGGTCGAGGTAGTAGCCGCCGGTGACCGGCCACAGCGCCGTCTGCAGCGCGGCGCGCGGCCAGGTCCTCCGTGCGCGCGGCGCCCTCGACGTTGGTGAGCAGCGTCGCGCTTGATGCCCGAGCAGCCGCGCGAGCTCGGCGCCGTCGGAGCCGGTGCGCGATCCGCGGCGGCGCGACCTCGACCTCGAAGCCGCCGCTCGTCGCGCGGCTGAAGCCCGAGGCCGCCTCCGGCGCGTGTTGTTCGTCGGCGTGCCGGGCGCGAGCAGCGCGAGCCCGCGCGTGTAGTGGTGGGCGTCGAGCAGCGCCTCGAGCCGCGCCGCCGCCGCCTCCGGCGTCAGCGACGCCTTGACGCCGAGCACGAGCAGCCGGTCGAGCGGCTCGAACGCCGTCGAGCGCGATCCGGATGCCCATGCCGACGCGCTCGGCCGCCTCGAAGTCGACCATCCAGCGCATGCGCGGATCGAGCGGGAGCTCGTCGGCCTCGGCGCGGCTCGGCGCCGTCGGAGCCGAGGCCGACCGTCGAGCGCCTCGGGGATCGGCGCGCCGGCCTCGAGCAGCACGCGCTCGCCCGCGCGGTAGCCGATCACGACCCAGCGGTCCGGCAGCGCCCGCGCCGCGATCGGCGGGCTGTCGTCCTCGGTCCGCGGCGGCCCGGGGTCTGGGAACACCGGCGGCGTCGCCGGGCGCGCCGCGAGGTTCGTCGGCGTCAGCCGCCGCGCGACCCACGCCGCGCGCGCGAGCCGAAGCGCTCCGCCAGCGCGTCCCACGCCCGTCGCAGCGCCGCCGTGTCGCGCGCCGCCGGCCAGATCAGCTCCCAGTAGCGCCGCCCCCACTCGACCTCGGCCGCGGTCAGCGCGGGCTCGTGGCCGTCGAGGTGCAGCTCGTCGGGGTAGACGCGCACGAGCAGCTGCGTTCGCGCCGTCACGGGTGACGAAGCGCGTCTGGACCTGCACCGGCAGCAGCGCGATCGGCAGGCCCGCCGGCGGGCAGCGCGCCGAGCGAGCGCCTTGATCTCCTCGAGCGTCTTCACGGCAGCAGCCTCTCGGCGTGGAAGGCGACGCGCACCGGGCGCTGGCGCAGGATCGCGGCCATGTGCGCGCTGTTGAACGCCCACGTCGGCCCGGGCCGGGCGCGTGTTCGGGATGATGTCGGCCATCCGCAGCTGCGCGCCCGGCAGCGTGCGCATGTCGCTCCAGGCCAGGTCGTTCCAGCTCGTCGAGCGCGCTCGATCCGCGCGCCTCGTCGAGCCCGAAGCGCGGCGCGCTCGGCTGCTCCTCGATCACGAAGAACCAGTGGTGCGCGTCGTCCGGCGTGAGGTCGAAGCCGAGGAACGTGATGTCGGGATCGATGCGGCCGCGGAACAGCGGCAGCTTCTGCTCGGTCCCGAGCGTCGTCGGGCCGACGCGCGTTGACGGCGTAGATCAGCGCGTCGGGATAGCGGCGCAGCAGCTCGCCGCGGATCAGCAGCACGAGCTGCTCGTCGCCGGCGGCGAAGTGGCTCGCCGAGCCGCGCCGCTCCACTGGTGGATCGGCGGCAGCGCCGGCGCCGCCGTCCCAGAAGCGGCGGAAGGACGTGTGCCGCGAGGTCGCCGGGGAACTCGCGCCACAGCAGCTCGGCGGCGAACTCGTGGTTGAGGCCGGCCATGAAGGCCTCGATCGTGCGCGGGTTGCTCTCGAGCAGCGTGACCGTGTCGGGCACGATCTTGCCGACGCCGGGCAGCAGCAGCTCGGGCGAGAGGTCGCGCAGCGCCTCGTACATCGGCTGCGGGAAGGACGGGCCGGTGATCAGCGACTGCCGGGCGCGCCACGCGCTCGCCGGCGCTCGTCACGCGCGCGTAGAAGCGCCGCGGCAGCGTCGCCGCCGGGTCGAGCCCGTCGACCACGGTCTGCCTAGACCCCGCGCGTAGCGCCATCGGCGTGCGACGGCTGGGCGGCGGCGCGCCCGCGAACTCGCGTCGAGGTAGTTGCGGACCTGCGTGATCGCGTGGCGGTAGCGCGTCTGCTGCGGCGTCTCGAAGCCGCCCATCCGCCCGAGCTGAGCCGTCACGTGCGCGGCGGCGACGAGGCCCTGCGTGCCGGCGGCCGGGCCCGACGCGGGCACGGCCGTGCCGACCTGGGTGGCCACGAGCTGCAGCTGGGGCGGGGAGCGGGCGAGCGGCGGCGGGCCAGCGAGCCCGCCGGGCGCAGCGCGCGCCGAAGCGGCGCCGAGCTGAACGAGGCCGGCAGCCCGCTGCTCGCGAGCGAGGCGCGCAGCGTCTTCGTCGCGCCCGGCATGCGCGCGTGCGCGGGGCCGACGAGCTGGACCAGCCGGCCGGCGTCGAGCGGCTCGACGTGGCGGCGCATGACCGAGTCCGAGCACGGCCACCGCGAGCTCGAGCCGCCGCTCGAGCCGGGCCACCGCCTGCACGTCGCCGAGCTGCTGCCAGGCCGCGGTCACGAGCTGCTCCTGGCGCTCCTGGACGATCCGCGCGCCGAGGCCGGCGGCCGCGCGCGCCGCCGGGTCGAGGTTGAGCTCGCGCAGCCACGCCGGCCCGGTGTCGGCGCGGACAGTCGCGCGCGCGGCCTGATGGCTGCCGTAGACCGGCGGCGTGACGACCGGCTCGTCGGCGAGCGTCAAGAGCTCGTCCAGCCGGTCGCGGAACGGCTGGTCGGCGCCCGGCGGCGCCGGCGTGTCTCGGCCGCGACCAGCGGGCCCTGGAACTCGAGCGTGCGCCCCGGGTCGCCGACGCCGAACGGCTGGTCGCCGGCGTGCAGCGGCCGCCGCCCGGCCGACGCCCGCCTCGCGGCCGGTGAGCCGGTCGGCCAGCGTCTCGAAGTCGCCGCCGGCGCCGGTCGCGAACTCCCAGTGGAAGTAGACCGGCAGCTCGACCTGGGTGCTTGCGTCGCGTCCCAGGCCGGCGCGAGCTGGTTCTCGGCGGCGGGCGTGACCTCCTCGCCCAGCCCGGCCAGCCGCCCGGCCTCGAACGCCGGCACCACGCACGCCGTGTAGGCCGTGAACGGCTCGAGCCGCCGCGGGCACACCAGCCGCGAGAGGTTGCGCTGCGGGCTGCGAGGTGAGCAGCTGGTCGATCGGGTCGGCGACGTCGCCCTGGACGACCTGCGCGTGCGCCCACATCCACGAGTCGATCAGGTCCGGCAGCTCGGCGACGTGCCGCGCTCAGCGACGGCAGCGGCCGGTCGGCGGCTGAAGCGCAGCTCGGTCCGCCGCACCACGACCAGCACGAGCCACGGCCGCAGCCGCGCGTTCGAGCCCGCCGCGGCCGGCGTCAGCATCCACGGGAAGTCCGGCGTGTCGAACTCGATGCACGCCAGGTAGTTGGGCTCGAGGTCGGCCGAGCCCGCCGGCGGGTCGACGCCGGATCACCACCCGCTGGTCGATCCCGGTCACGTCGCCCGGGCCGTAGAGCCGCAGCGGCACGTCGACCGGCGTGCGCTCGTTGACCCGCAGGGCGACCGGCAGGTCCGGTCAGCGGCTTGCCGTCCGCGCGCTTCAGCACGGGCCCCAGCGCGTCCGCGTTCGTGTAGGCCGTCGCCGCGCCCGAGCGCACCCAGGGCAGGAACTGGTAGCCGGCACTCATGACGCGACCACCACCTGCAGCTCCGGGCTCGCCGGCGATGGCCTGCAGCGGCGGCGGTGTACGACGTGTGCGGGCCCGATCGACCGCGAGGTCCTCGACGCGCGCGAGCACGAAGCGCTCGGCGCCGACCTGCAGGTCCGGCCCGGCGACCGCGAAGCGCTCCTGCAGCGCCGAGTGCGCGGCCGCGCCGAACTTCGCCGCCACGAGCACCAGCGGGCCGCCGACCGTGCCCGGGTTGCTCGGACACGCGGTTCGCCGTCGGGACCGAAGATCTTCTCGTCGTGCTTCATCGGGGAGTCGACCGCGGGCCCGAAGCTGACCCCGGTGGGCGTCAGCGTCACGCCCGCGGCCATCGACTCGAACGACGGCCGCGCGATCTTCTCGTCGTCGGTCAGGTTCAGGAACTCGGCCGCCGCGAACTGGTCGTGCTCGAGCGGCGGCCGCGACGTCATCGGTGCGGCTGCCGACCGTCGCCTGCGTGATGTCGTAGCGCTGCGCGCTCGCGAGCTCGGCGCCGCTGAAGCGGTCGATCCGGATGCCGAGCGGCAGCACCTGCTGGCGCACGCTCGAGCCGCCCGAGCGGGTGCACGAACTGCGCCGTCGCGCTTGCGCAACGAGACCAGCGTGGCGCCCGGCGGCGCCGCGCTCCAGTTGCGGACGTCCTTGAGCGCGGCCACCAGCGGCGGCAGCGGGTCGACGGCGGGCAGCGCGAGCGGCGGGCGGTCCTCGCCGAAGGTGCATGTCGAACGTCGTCGGAGATCGACGTCAGCCAGAGGTCGATCGACCACTCGCCGACGACGCGCTTGGGCTCCGGGCCGGTGAAGCGGCCGGAGACGTCGACGCCGAAGAACGTCGTGCCCTTGTACTTGAGCTTGACCTCGACGTCGAAGTCGACGAGGAAGCGGACGTCGGGCTCCCACAGCGCGTCGAAGCTGAGGATCGCCTCCAGGCCGAAGCTGCCGAGCGTCAGCTTGAGCTCCATCTTCGCGCCGATCTGGCGCGTGTTGGACGTGATCGCGATGTAGCCGGTCAGCAGCAGCTTCAGCGCGCTTGCTGTCGGCCAGGCTGATCTTGACCCGCTGCAGGCTGCGGGAAGCCGGGCGGGACCGCGAACTCGGGGTGGTAGCCGCCGGCCGAGAACAGGAAGACCGAGCTGTCGCCCTTGCGCACGCGCACGGCGACGTCGCCCGAGAACGTGACGAACGCGATCCGCGAGTCGTAGAGCGCTCGCGTCGAGCGAGAACTCGCCGCGCTCCGGGTCCCAGATCGCCGACCGCGTCGACGTTGAGCTCGAGGAACTTCTTCTCGGCCTTGGGCGGGAACGCGGCGTGGATCTGCCCGAGCACGACCCAGCGCTTGGCCCCGAACTCGTAGATCACGCCGAGGTCGGCGACGACCGCCTGCGTGCGGCCGAAGGTGAGGCTGAGCGTGAGCCCGAACAGGTGGCGGTCGCGCGCGGGCGGGAAGACGGCCTTGAGCGCGCTGATGATCCGCGGCGCGTTGGCGATCGGGTCCTGCGGGAACAGGATCGCGTCGAGCGTCTTGTTGCGCAGCCCGCTGCGCAGCGCGTCCGGGTTGAGCGTGCGGTGGATGCCGATCAGCAGCCCGAAGCCGCGCAGCGCGATGCCCGAGGAACAGCGGGAACGGCGGGTCGAGCTCGAGCGAGGCGATCGCCAGCAGCGAGAACGCCTTGCTGCCGTCGGGCAGCCGCGTGTTCAACAGGCCGACCGCGGTCAGCGTCCAGCGCTTGCCGAGCGAGAGCTGCAGGACGCCGCCGTAGGCGCCGCTCTCCTCGTCGTGGAACAGGTAGCCGCCGCCGTTGACGACGTCCGACTTGACGCGCGATCCCGACGCCCTTGGGCGCCTGGAAGCCGAGCTTGGTCAGGTGCAGCAGCGGCCCGAGCAGCGGCACCGCGTCGGGCGGCGGGGCGCCGCGGATCGCGCCCAGCGCCAGCGTCGCGCCGACGCCGTCCATGCTGACCTTGACCGGGCCGAGATCGAAGGACATCCCGGCCGTCGCCTAGAAAGCGCAGCTGCGAGCCGCCCTCGGCCGGCTTGGGCGCGAGCGCGATCTCGATCGTCTGCACCTTGACGCGGCCGTACTCCTTGTTGAGCGAGAGCGTCGTGCCCAGCCGGCCGCCGCCCTCGAAGCGGATCCCCTGGCTGTCGGCGACCAGCGCGAAGTCGAAGTCGATCCGGGTCTCGCCGCTGGGCAGCGCCTCGCCCGTCAGCCCGTCGCCGTCGGAGCCGACGATCACGAGCGCGCTCTTGCGGGCCTCGGCGCGGAAGCTGAAGCCGGTCTTGGACAGCTCGCCCTTGACCGAGTACTCGCCGATCTCGAAGCGCGTGCCGGTGGGGTCGGGATAGGCAGATGACCGGGCGCGCGGTTCGACGTCTCGACGGGCTCGATCACGAAGTCGACGCTGCCGTTGGGGTCGCCGAGCAGCTCGAAGCCCTTGCCGCCGCCGACGACCGCGTCGAGGCCCGCGTTGGCGGTGACGCCGAGCTTGAACCTGATCGGCCGCTCGGCCTCCGATGATCTGCTCGAGCGCGACACGGCCGCGGAGCGAGAGCAGCCACGCGAGCTCGTTCTGCGCGTCGCGCAGCAGCAGCTGCGTGAGCAGCGCGCTGTCGCCGGCGCCGTCGGCGATCCGCAGCGTCGAGGCGCGGCTGGCGATGTGCTCGGACGGCGGCGAGCACCGGGCTCCGTCGGCAGCGGCGCGCACGAGCGCCGGCAGCGGGCGCGGCGGCAGCTCCCAGCCGTAGTACTGGTCGACCTCGCGCGCCCTCGATCTTCTGCAGCTTCGAGCCGAGGTACATCATCACGCCGAACCCGATGTCCGAGAGCAGGTAGAGCTCGACGCCCAGCTGGCGGTCGCACGATGCTCGGCGGCGGTCCGCCGCGGCGCCGGTTCGCGGCGGCAGGTCCTGGTCGAGCCGGAAGCGCTCGTAGTTGCGGAGGAAGACGGCCTTCCAGGCGCGCGTAGTAGTCGCCGCTGAAGATGCTGGCCGGGACCTCGGGCGCGAACGCCTCCTCGACCGTCAGCCGCAGGTCCTGTCGCAGCACGCCGAGCAGCCGCATCCAGGCGTAGAGCGTCGGGTACTCGAACTTGACCAGGTCGACCGTCGCGTCTCGAGCAGCCGGTAGAGCACCTCGTCGGCCGACGACCGACGGGTCCTCGGTCTTGGCCGCGTCGAAGATCGTCGTCCAGAAGCGCAGAAGGCCTTGACGGCCTCGATCGCCGCCGCGCGCTCCTCGCTCGCGATCGGCTTGGCCGAGTCGACGTACTCGTCGATCGGCGTCGTGCGCCGGCGGGAACGTGGTCTTGACCGCGTCGAGCGCGCCCGGCGGCAGGCCCAGGTCGGCCTCGAGCGCCGCCTGGAGCTGCGGGTCGTCGATGACGTCGGCGATCAGCTCCTCGATCGTGTCGAAGACGCGGCCGGCGAACGTGAACAGCGAGGCTCGAGCATCAGGCGTCGAAGCGCAGTTGCGGGCGCTGCTCGCCGAAGCGCTGCAGCGGGACGCGGTGGGCGGCCAGCAGCTCGGCCTCGTCGCGGCCGGGCGGGTGGCTGTAGAGGTCGTGGCAGGCGACGAGCTCGCGCCCGTCGCGCTCGAAGCGCACGAGCCCGAGGTTGGGCTGATAGAGCGCGCCGCGGGCGAAGCGCAGCGCCCCGACGTCGAGGTGCGCGGCGTGCGCGCTCCGCGATCTTCGCGTAGGACTGCTCGACCTTGGTGTTGTCGAAGCCCGGCATCGCGCCCGCGCGCGCGAACTCCTCGCGCTGGCCGTCCGGCCGCTCGTCGCGCACCATGTCGAGCCGCCAGGCGGCGTCGGGCACGCGCCGAGCGTCGTGCCCGCCGGCCAGTTGCCGCTCGGCAGCAGTGACCGGCTCGCCGCCGAGCCGGTCGCGCACCGCGGGCGGGAAGCGCCCGCCCGCCGGCGGCGCGAGCGGCACCGGCGTGTTGTCGGTCCAGATCAGGCGCTCGGCGGGCGTGAGGTCGATCAGCGTGAACGCGAAGCCCAGCGTGCGCGCCAGCGTCGCGATCAGCGCCTTGACGTTCTTCAGCCCGCTGGAGACGAACTGCGCGATCCGCGCCGGCACGTCCTCGTCGTAGACGTTGAGCCCGTCGGTCTCGTCGCGGACGAGGAACATCTTCTGCGCCGTCGGGTCGATCGAGCAGCCACTCGTCGTTGCCCTCGCGCTTGACGCGCAGGCCTGGTCGGAGAGCGCGAGTCCGGCCGCCGTGAACGCCGCCCGCAGCGCCGGCGCCGATCGTCGTCGCCGTCGGCGTCGAGCTCGGCGCGCAACGCGCGCGCGAGGTCGAGCCGCTTGCGTGCCGACGCTTCCAGTAGCTGATCTGCGCCGTCGAGCCCCAGTGGACCTCGCCCGAGAGCACGACGACGCGCTTGTACGCCGCGAGCCGCTCGAGCACCGCCTCGAAGCTCTGCGTCGTCGCCCGGCCAGATCTCGTTGTCGGGCTCGAGCCCGGTCAGGTTGCGCCAGCTCGTTGCGCTCCTTGAACTCGTTCATGCGGCCCATCAGCGGGACGATCACCGAGTCGGCGATCGACGGCATGCGCGATCGGCGTCTGCGAGATCACGACCACGACGTCGACGCCGGGCGGCAGCGGCTGCGTCGCCGGGTCGGGCAGCTGCTCCTCGAGCGCCTGCGGCGAGAGCAGCGCCGGCGGCCGGTAGCGCGAGCGGAACGAGCGCCGCGTGCGCGTGTCGAGCGCGATCACGCGGTGGTGCGGCCCGTCGATGCTCCAGTGCCACTTGACCGCGGCGTCGGGCTCTCGGGGTCGGCGGTTGAGCGCCGAACGAGCTTCTCCGAGCTGCCGGTCGAGCCGAAGCGCTCGGCCAGCCGTTCGAAGACCGCGGGCGGCCCGGTGGCGCCGGCGAAGAGCTTGGCCGCCTCGTCGAGCAGCTTGCGGTAGTCGCCGCGCGGTAGCCGCAGCGGGTCGTTGCCCCAGTCCTGGAAGAGCGCGTAGGCGACGAGCGCGTTGGTGATGATGCGGCGGCCGAGCGGCGTCGTGTAGACCTGGTCGCGCCAGGCGCGCGACGATGTTCCAGTCGTCGGTGACGTCGTGGTCGTCGAAGATCATGTAGGTCGGGACGTTCGCCAGCGCGCGGCGCACGCGCGGCAGCGCGTCGTAGAACGTCGTCAGCGTGTTCACGCTGCGTGCGTAGGAGCCGCTCTTCGTCCGCGCTCTTGCGGATCGCGTCGAGCGCCTCGAAGCAGCGTCGCGGTCGTTGCGCGTGATGCTCTTGCCCTTGAAGCAGGCCGTGCAGGTCCCAGAGCTGCGAGCGTCGCCGCGTCGGGCGCCCGTAGAGCTGCTCGAGCGGCGGGAACTGCGGCCGGCCTTGCCGGCGTTCACCTGCCAGCCCGCGTTCGACCAGACGTCGAGGTACAGCGCGCAGTACTCGCCGAGCGAGATCAGGTGGTTCTCGAGGTCGGTGGTGGAGAACTTGGTCTCGCACATCAGCGCGGGCTCGCGCAGCCCGGCCGGGAAGTGCTTGAGGTCGGCGGGCCACGGCCGCGGCGTCGCCGGCGTGGCGTCTCGGCATCGATCGCGTAGGTGCCTGTCGTAGAGCAGCCGGAAGCGGTGGTCGAAGCACGGGTCGGCCTGCGCGCGCACGCGGCGGTCCTTCTTGAGCTCCGCCAGGGGGTCGCAGGCCGGCGGCGCGCTTGACGTCGACGAACGCCGCGATCGTCGGGAAGCCCGGTCTGCTTCGGCGCCCCGAGATAGAGCTCCTTGCTCGCGCTCGTCGGCCTTCGGCGGCCAGCGCAGCGGCAGCGTCTCGACCGTCCCGATCAGCTCGTTGCCGAGGCGGTTGAGCATGTTGCACCATCTCGGTGGACACGTCGTCGGCGTAGATCTGGTCGCCGGTCAGGAAGAGCTGGTGCGGGCGGTGGTTGGCGTCCATCGCGGCTCGGCCGGGCGTGCCGCGGCGGAACGTCTGGATCAGGTCGTCGACGAAGGTCAGCGCGTCGTAGCTCGCCTTGCCGTCGTCGCCGGCGTCGACGTAGCCTGGGCGCCGGCAGCTGCCGTGCAGCAACTGCAGGTCGGTCAGCTCGGCGGGCGGGAGCGCGAAGCCGGGCAGCTCGCCGGCGCCGTACCCGAGCGCCAGGTGCTTGCGGCCGTTCGACGGTCCCGTCGGCCAGCAGCTTCAACGAGCGCAGGTCCGCGTCCGGGGCGATCGTGTCCGGGTCGATCGGCATCGCGTTCGGCACCGGCTTGACCTGGAAGCCGAGGTTGTAGGAGTAGTTGCGGCCCGGCAGCAGCGCGGGCATCGGGTCCTTGAGCTCGGCGACGACGACGCCGACGTGCAGCTTCTCCCCCACGCGCAGCGTGGTCGCGCCCGCGCGCGCGATCCCGGGATCCCCGGTGAAGACGCCGGCCTCGGTCCCGACGACCTTGCGGTCGTCGAACAGCGTCAGCTTGAGCGCGCACGGCTTGTCGACCGCGACCCACACGGTGACGAGCCTCGGCTCGACGCGCCTGAGGATCGGTCCGGCCCAGATCAGCGGGGCGTCGGCCATGCGTGATCGGCGAGCCTACGCAAGCGTCGTCGGCCGTAGATAGGGAGATTTCCCCCATCTTTGAGCGGTGTGCCCGAACGGGCAAATCGTGGGAAGCGGACCGGCGCGGTGTGCTACGCGGCCAGCACCGGGCGCCAGGCGTCGGGCGCGATCCGGACCTCGAGGTCGCTTCGCTCCGCGCCAGGCCGCGAGCCGCTCCAGCTCGCGCCGGATCGCCTTCGGGAGCCGCTTGCCGCGCGGGACCTTGGGCTCGGCGTGGACGGCGTGCGCGACCAGCGTGTCGCGCTTGCGGTCCATCGCCAGGTCGATGCGGGCGACGAGCCGGTCGCCGTCGAGCACCGGCAGCACGAAGTAGCCCCAGCGGCGCTTGGGCTTGGGCGTGTAGATCTCGAGCCGGTGGCGTGAAGCCGAACAGCGCTCGGTGCGCGCGCGGTCGCACAGCAGGTTGTCGAACGGGCTCAGCAGCGCCGTGCGGCCGTTGAAGTCGTCGCTCGAGCGTCTCGAGGTCGTGCGGCGTGGATCCACCAGTCGTCGCCGAGGCCCTCGACCTCGATCCGCACGAGCTCCGGGTGCGTCGGTCGAGCACCTCCGGCAGGTGCGGGTAGCGGCCGCGGGTGAAGTGCGCGCGGATGTGCGGCGGCCGGCCGGCGCCGAGCGCGCGGACCGCTAGCGGCGCCGCGCGGCGCGTGACCTCCTCGTCGCCGAGCTCCTCCGCCGGCGCGTCCGGCGGGAGGCACGCGCTCCATCAGGTCCCAGACGCGCTGCGCGCCCTCGCGGCGGCTGATGCCGACCTGCCCGCGCACCCACATCAGGTCGAGCATGCGGGCGACGTTGCGCGCGTTCGTCCAGCCGCTGGACTCCCACGAGACCGTCGCGCGGTCCTCGATGTCGCGCGCGCGCAGCGGGCCCTCCTCGGTCAGGCGCTCGAGGATGTGGGCGCGGAAGTCGGCCTCGCTCTCCCACCACTGCGCCATCCGCGTCCGCCAGCCGCCGCGGCGGCCGCATCAGGTGGCGGTGGATCGGCAGGTCCTCGCTGAGCACGAAGCTGGCCTCGTGCGCCCAGTACTCGAACAGGTCGCGCTCGCCGTAGGCGAGCTCCTCGAACAGCGTCTCGTCGAACGCGCCGTGGCGGCTGAAGAGCACGAGCAGGTGGTTGCGGGCGACGACCGCGGTCGGGTCCAGCTGCAGGCAGCGCAGGGCGCGCGCCGTCTCGAGCAGGTCCTGCGCCGTCGGCTTCGCGCGCGGCAGCGGGCCCGCGAGCCGCTGGTTGCGGATCGCGAGCCTGTCGGATCGCGGCGGGCGTCGTCCGGAGCACCCGCGCGAGGCTACTGACGGCGTCGGAAGAGATAGGCCGCGCCGGCGCGGCCGATCACGATGCCCGCGGCGCACCACGCCAGCGGCGACGATCCAGCTCGTTGCCGAGCGGCGTGTCGAGCATCAGCGCGCGCAGCGTGTCGGCGATCGGCGTCACGGGCTGGTGGTCGGCGACCCAGTCGAGCGCCGTCCGGCATCGTGTCCGCGGGCACGAACGCGCTGCGAGACGTACGGCGCGAAGGCGGCGACGAACGTGATCGCGTTCGCGGTCTCGACGCTGCGCGACGAGCAGCCCGAAGCTGGCCGCGATCCACGAGATCGCGATCATCACCGCGAGCAGCAGAGCCGGCGGCGCGCGAGCCAGTTGAGCGGGTCGGTGGTCGGCCGGAAGCCGGCCAGCAGCGCGACGCCGAGCACGAGCAGCGCCGAGACGACGTTGCGGGCGACGCTGGCCGCGACGTGGCCGGTCAGCACCGCGGCGCTGCGAGATCGGCAGCGTGCGGAAGCGGTCGATCACGCCGGTGGTCATGTCCATCGCGACCGCCACCGCCGTGCCGGCGCTGCCGAAGGCCGCGCAGAGAACGATGATTCCCGGCACGACGTAGTCGACGTAGCGCCCGCCGGTGTCGATCGCCCCGCCGAAGACGTAGACGAACATCAGCATGATCCCGACCGGCAGGAAGATCGCGGTCAGCAGCGCGTCGACGCTGCGGACGCTGTGGCGCAGGCTGCGGCCGATGAAGGTCAGGGAATCGGTCATGTCAGAGCCAGGAAGACCTCGTCGAGGGTGGGCTTGTGCAGCGCGATGCGCGTCGGCGGGCAGGCCGCGGTCGGCGAGGTCGTCGAGGACGCGGCGGACGTCCTCGGCGCCGTCGACGGCGACGCTCAGGCTGAGCCGCTCCGGATCCTCGATCCCGCGGACGATCGCCGCCGCGGCAGTCAGCGTCTCGGCGTCGGCGAAGAACAGCTCGACCGTCTCGCGCCCGATGCGCGCCTTGAGCTCGTCGGCGGTGCCGAGCGCGGCGATCCGGCCGTCGGCGAGCACGCGCGATCCGGTCCGCGAGCCGGTCGGCCTCCTCGAGGTACTGGGTCGTGAGCAGGATCGTCGTGCCGCCGTCGGCGAGCGCCTTGACCGCGTCCCAGACCGCGGCGCGGCTGCGCGGGTCGAGGCCGGTCGTCGGCTCGTCGAGGAAGATCACCTGCGGGCGCGCGATCAGGCTCATCGCCAGGTCCAGCCGGCGCCGCATGCCGCCGCTGTAGGTCTCGACGCGGCGGTCGGCGGCGTCGGTGAGGTCGAACTGCTCGAGCAGCTCGTCGACGTCGCCGCTGTCCTTCGACGCGCCGCAGCCGGGCCATCATGCTGCAGGTTCTCGGCGCCGGTCAGCAGGCCGTCGACGGCGGCCTCCTGCGCGGTCACGCTGATCGCCGCGCGGACCGCCTTCGGCGTCGCTGATCACGTCGTGGCCGGCGACGCGCGCCGTGCCGCCGTCGGGCGCGAGCAGCGTGGCGAGGATGCGGACGGTCGTGGTCTTGCCGGCGCCGTTGCGCCCGAGCAGCGCGAACACCTCGCCGGGCGCGATCTGCAGGTCGAGCCCGTCGAGGACGTGGTGTCTCCCGGTAGGCCTTGCGAAGCCCTTGCGTCTCGATTGTGTACGCCATACACATGAAGTGTACGTCATACACTTCGGCCATGGCAAGAGGACTTGACCGTCGAGACGGTCGTCGCGGCGGCGATCGAGCTCGCGGACGAGCGCGGGCTCGGCGCGGTGACGATGGCCGCGGTGGCCAAGCGCTGCGGGTTCACGACGATGTCGCTCTACCGCCACGTGGCGAGCAAGGACGAGCTCGTGCGGCGGATGCTCGACAGCGTGCTCGGCTCGCCGCCGCCGTTCGACACCTCCGACTGGCGCGCCGGGCTGGCGGCGTGGGCGCAAGGCGATGCTCGACGTGCTGGCCGAGCATCCGTGGGGGATCGACGTGCCGATCACCGGCGTGCTCGACACGCGAGGCGCAGCTCGCCTGGCTCGACCGCGGGCTCGAGGCGCTCTCGCAGCACCGGGCTCGCACGACGGCGACAAGGCCGAGATCGTGCTGGTGCTCAACGGCTACGTGTTCTGGTCCGCGCGGCTGCGCCAGTCGATGCCCGAGCGACCCGAACGAGGCGGTCATCCCGCCGGCGTTCGACATCTCCGAGTACCCGTCACTGGCGGCGATGGTGCAGTCGGGCATCTTCGACGACCAGACGACGCCCGAGGAGGAGTGGGCGTTCGGGCTCGACCTCGTGCTCGACGGCGTCGCCGCGCTGGTTCGGCGATCCGGCGCGTAGGCTGCTCGATCGTGTCTGCGCCTCGCGTCGTCGTCGTCGGGTCGATCAACGTCGACCTCGTGGTCACCGTCGACCGGCTGCCCGCGGCGGGCGAGACCGTGGCGGGCGGGCGCTTCGCGCGCTTCGGCGGCGGCAAGGGCGCCAACCAGGCCGTCGCGGCGGCGCGCGTCGGCGCCGCGGTCTCGTTCGTGGGCGCGGTGGGCGACGACGAGATGGGCGCGGAAGCGGTGGCCGAGCTCGAGTCCGAGGGCATCGACGTCGCGCGCGTCGCGCGTCTGTACGCGCCGACGGGCGTCGCGCTGATCGTCGTCGACTCGGCCGGCGAGAACCAGATCGCGGTCGCGTCCGGCGCGAACGCCGCGCTGGTCGTGGACGAGCTCGAACTGCCCGGTGACGGGAGTGCGTGCTCTCTGAACCACGAGGTCTCCGAGGACGTGGTCGTCGCCGCGGCGCGGGCCGCGGCGACGGCGGGCTGGCAAGTCGTGCTGAACCCGGCTCCCGCTCGCGCGCTTCCCGACGTCCGGGTCGCCGTCGTGACGCCCAACGCCTCCGAGGCCGCTGAGCTGACGGGCTGCGACGACCCATCGGAGGCGGCTCGGCACTGGCCGAGCAGACCGGCGCGGCCGTCCTGATCACGCTCGGCGCTTCCGGCGCCCTGCTGCTCGAGCCGGGCGGCGCGCCGCAGCGGCTCCCGGCGACGCGCGTCGACGTCGTCGACACCACCGGCGCCGGGCGACACCGTCAACGGCGCGCTGGCCGCCGAGCTCGCCGCGGGCCGCTCGTTGCCCGACGCCGCCCGCTTCGCGCTCACCGCCGCCGCGCTGTCCACGCGCCGCGAGGGCGCCCGCGGCGGCATGCCGACCCGCGAAGAGGTCGAGGCCGCGCGTGACGCGCGCGCCCCCCTCTCGCGCCGGCGCAGTACACCTCGACGGCGTACTGGCGCGTCGCGCGACCGCCTCCCGGCCGCGGCCGCCGCGGCGCGCCGCCGTCGCCGCCACCGTCACCGCCGCGCGCGTCGCTGCCGGGGCCGCTGACGTGCGCCCGCCGCCTCCCGCTCGCCGCCCTCGTCGCCGCCGGCGCCGGCTCGCCGCCGCGGCCTCGCCGCTGGGCCGGCTGGATCGAGCCGCGGCGGCTCGTGTGCGCGACTTCGACCTCGAGCTCCCGCACTGGCCCGCTTCGCTCTCCGGGCTGCGCGCCGGGGTCATGTCGGACCTGCACGCGGGCGTCCCCCACGCCGGCCTGGACAAGATCCGCCGCGCGGTCGACACGCTCAACGCGCGCGAGCCGGACGTGCACCTGCTGGTCGGCGACTATCTCGACGCGAGCCAGTTCTTCCGGCGCGATCTGGCGCCCGAGCGGGTCGCCGACGAGCTCGGGCGGCTGCGCGCGCCGCTCGGCACGGTCGCGGTGATCGGCAACCACGACTGGCGCAACTCGGGCGACCGGATGTGGCGGGCGCTGTCGGCCGTCGGCGATCACCGTGCTCGAGGACCGGGCGGTCGAACTGCACGCGCCGGGCGGCTCGTTCTGGGTCGCCGGGCTCGCCGACCTGCGCCACCGGCGGCCGGACATCGGCGCGGCGCTGCGCGACGTCCCGCGCGACGCGCCCGTGCTCGTGCTCTCGCACGACCCGGACATGTTCCCGGGCATCCCGAACCGCGTCGCGCTCACGCTGTCCGGCCACACGCACGGCGGCCAGGTCGCGATCCCGCTCATCCGCCGCCCGTTGCTGCCCTCCTACTACGGCGAGCGCTACGCCCACGGGCACATCGTCGAGCACGGTCGGCACCTGCTCGTGACCAGCGGCGTCGGCACCAGCGGATTGCCGATCCGGCTGCTCAGGCCGCCCGAGGTCGTCGTCGCTGACCTTGCGTAACCTCGTGAGTTACGTGTAACTTGTAGGTGACATGATTGACACCATCGAACGCGACATCCTGATCGGCGCGCCCATCGAGCGCGTCTGGGAGATCGTCACCACCCCGGAGCACATCGGCCAGTGGTTCGGGGACGCCGGCGCGGAGCGCGACGGCGACGTCATCACGATGCGCTGGGAGGAGCACGGCGACTGCCGAGCTGCGGGTCGTCCGCTCCGAGGCGCCGAACGTCTTCGCCTACCGCTGGGACGCGAATGTCCCCGGCGTCGGCGACACGCTCGTCGAGTTCACGCTCACCTCCGAGGACTCCGGCACCCGCGTGCGCGTCGTCGAGAGCGGCTTCGCCTCACTGCGCACCAGCGACGACGAGCGCGAGCGCCTGCGCCAGGGCAACGTCGGCGGCTGGAAGCACGAACTCGGCGACCTCGAGCGCTACGCCCAGACCGTGGCGGCTTGAACGAGGACGTCTTCACCGCGCTCGCGGACCCGACGCGCCGTCGGGTCCTCGACCTGCTGGCGGAGCACGGGCACGGCACGGCGACCACCCTGGCCGCCGAGCTGCCCGTGAGCCGCCCGGCGGTGATCAAGCACCTCGCCGTGCTCGACCGCGCCGGCCTCGTCGTCGCGCGGCGGCACGGGCGCGAGGTGCGCTACGTCGTGCGCCCGGAGCCGCTGCAGGAGACGGCGGCGTGGATGGCCCGGCTCGCGGCGCAGTGGGACGCGCGGCTCGAGGCGATCCGCGCGCTCGCCGAGGAGTGATCTTTCACACACACGTCGCACTCTTGTCACGAACGCGTGTTGTTCCGTCACAGCGGGCCGCGCGATTCTCCGGGGGTGTCGAAGCACAGGGCCGCGTCCTACAAGGACAGCGAGGTTCCGACACCCCTCGTCGCGCCACGGGGTCGTGACGATCGAAGAGCTCACGAACGTGATCAGCGAGTGCGCGTTCCGCAAGTGCTTCGACCTCGCCGCCACGCGCCGCGCGATGGGGCGGGCCAACGGCCGCCACAACCTTGGCGTGCTCGACCAGGCGATCGAGGACTACCTCAACGGCAGCGCCGGGCTCAAGAGCCGCAAGGAGCTGGCCTTCCTGTCGCTGGCGCGAGCGGCCGGCCTGCCGCGCCCACGGGTGAACACCAAGCTGCTCGGAATCGAGGTCGATTTCCATTGGCGGGACCGACTGGCGGTCGTCGAGGTCGACGGCGACGGGCACAAGCGGCCGCCGACCCAGCGCGACGACGCGCGGCGGGACGCGCAGTTGCGCGCCGCGGGCTGGACCGTGCTGCGCTTCACCGCGGACGAGATCGAGCAACGACCCGAGGAGGTCCGCGCCGCTCTCTGGGCGGCGTTGTGAAGCAGCGGATCAGCCCGCGGAGCGCAGGAACGCGGCGCGGAACTCGCGCAGCTCGCCGCGGGCGATGCCGCTGGAGATCGTCGGATCGGACTCCATGTACTCGCGCGCGGCGGCCTCGTCCGGGGCCTCGAAGATGCAGACCCCGGTGTTGATCGGTCCCAGCGTCGGCCCGGCCAGGATCAGCGAGCCGTCCTCGAGCCGGCGCTGCAGCAGCTCGGCGTGCTCGCCCCAGACCGCCTGCTCCGCATCGGTCATCGTCGCCGCGAAGTTCTCACGCGGCGAGTGGATGAAGTAGATCCATTCGCTCATCGCCCTATTCATACAGGCCTTCGAGCGACAGGATCCGGCGCAGGATCGCCACCGACGAGGCGTAGGTCGAGTCCATCCCGTAGTACGACAGCCCGCGCGCGCCGAGCGTGCGCGCCTGCGTGTACGGCGTGTCAGAGGCGTAGTGGATGATCCCGAGGTCGATCGGCAGCTTGGCGAAGTTGACCGCCTCGCCCTGCGGGTAGCGGTCGGCGTCGGCGATCTCGTAGACCGCGTTGCAGAACGGCCCCGCCTCCATCTCGACCACCGTGTAGGCCTCGCGGTAGTAGAAGTCGAGGTAGTTGCGGTTCTGCAGGAACGTCGACTTGACCGTGACCGCGCGCTGGTTGTCGAGCCCCGAGCCGAACACCAGGTACGGCGCGATGTCGTCGAACGAGAACGCGTTGTCGAGCCAGTAGGTCGAGCCCGAGTGCTCGTCGTGGATCACGCCCGAGATCAGCACGTCGCCGACGTCGGCGTTCAGCGTCGCGGCCTTGCCGAGCACGTAGACGCCGCGCAGCGTGTCGTGCGCGGTCGTGATCTCGCGCAGGATGTTGTAGGCCGCGAGCCCGAGCGGGTACTCGATGTTGACGATCACGCCGGGGGAGCGCGCGAGCCGCTCGGCGTCGATCGGGCCGAGGCGCGAGTCCAGCCCCGACGGGTCGAGCTTGGCCAGCTCCATCACCTGCGCGCTGACCCGCAGGCCGGTGCGCGAGGAGAGGTGCGTGACGCCGAGCTCGCGCTCGTGCGCGCGCCGCCGCTCCCAGGCCGGGCCGTCGTCGGGCTGGGCCTCGTAGAACAGCCGCGCGCCGTAGTAGAGGAAGTTCTCCCACGAGCCCTCGGTGCGCCCGCTGCGGAAGCGCTCGAGCTCCTCGGTCATGTACGCCGGCCCGCGCGACTCGACGAAGTCGACGATCTCGTCCGCGCTCGCCCCCGCCTTGGTCGTCAGCAGGTTCACGAGCGAGTGCAGGTTCGAGGAGACGAGGTACATCGGCCGGTCCGACAGCCCCTGGTCGGTCAGCGTCATCCGGATCGGCGCCCACCAGCGGCGGGTCAGCCGCGCGTAGCCGGACTGCGAGCCGCCGAGCATCCGCAGCCGCAGGTTGAGCTTGCGCGTCGCGGACCTCCTCCACGAACGCGACAAGCCCGTCCGGCCAGGACTCGCGCACGCGCGTCCAGTCGCCCTCCGAGCCGCCGACGACCTCGGCCAGGTCGAGCGGCTCGGGCTCCTCCGGCAGCTCGGCCGAGATCAGCAGCGTGTGCAGCTTGTTCCACTCGAGCTGGTAGGCGACGAGCGTCGGGATCGCGTCGTCGAGGTCCGAGGTCGAGGCCAGCAGCACCGCCAGCGTCCCGCGTCCGGAGTCGAACCAGCGGCGCCGGCGGGCGGGCGCCTCGACCGCCTCCCAGTCCTCGATCCGCCCGATGCCGGCGCGCTCGAACGCCTCCGACTCCTGCCCGACGACGATCACGCTCGCCTGCCAGATCGAGGCCGGCAGCCGCCGCAGCGCGTACAGGAACGCGCCGAGGTCGGGCGTCTCGATGTCGTGCGCCAGCGCGTGCAGGCTCGATCCCATCGCCGCGTGCGACGGCTCGAGCACGCGCAGCAGCGTCTCCCCCGACGACCGCAGCAGGGTCGTGTAGGTGCGGTGGTAGAGCTCGACCTCGTCGGAGGCCTGACGCAGCGTCGTGCCGGACGGGGAGGCGGCGGGGACGCGCAGGCGGGGAACGGCCATCGCCGTTTGACGCTACCGCACGATCGGCCAGCCGGCCCGCGCCCACGCGCCGACGCCGCCGTCGATCACGTGCAGGACCTCGCGCGCGCCGTAGCGCTGGACGAGGCTCGCGCCGACCGCCGCGCGCTGGCCGGACGCGCAGATCACGGCGACCGGGCGCAGCGGGTCGATCTCCTCCGGCAGCGCGTGGATGTCGTGGTAGGGCGTGAAGACCGAGCCGGGGATGTGCCCGGCCTCCCACTCGTCGCGCTCGCGCACGTCGAGGATCTGCAGCTCGTCCGCTCGCTCGTGCAGCTCGGGCACGGTCAGCCGCTCGATCGACTCGGTCGGCAGCCGCTCCTCGCGCCAGCTCGTCATCCCGCCCGCGAGATAGCCCGCGATCCGCCCGACGCCGACCGCGGCGGCGAGCTCGACGGCGCGCAGCGCGTCGGCGTCGTCGCGGCCGACGAGCACGACGGGCTGCTCGGGCCCGGCGATCCACGCCAGCCGCGTGCCGAAGCCGGCCTGCAGGACGGTGTTGGCGATCGCGCCCGGGATGTGGGCCTCGTCGAACTGCAGCGCGGTGCGGATGTCGATCACCGGCGCGTCGGACTGCTCGACCTGGCGCGGGGTGAGCGGCTCGGCATCGAGCGGCCGGCGCTCCAGCGGGCCGCGGTTGATCGCCACGATCGCCTTGAAGTTCGGCGGCTGCGGGCGCAGGTCGGCCGTCGAGCGGGCGACGAACTCGTCCTCGTCGGCTACGCGCAGCAGCTCGTTGTGGCGGCGCTCGTAGCCGATCGTCGAGCTCACCTTGAGGTCCATCGACGGCCCGCCGCAGAGCGAGCCGCCGAGATGGCCCGGGCCAGACCTCGACGTCGTCGCCGAGCTCCAGCAGCGCCGCGCAGCGAGCCGAAGATCCCGCGCGCGCCCTCGGCCTTCTCGACCGCCAGGTCGGGGCGCGCGATGTCGCCGACGAACAGCGAGTCGCCGGTCAGCACCGCCCACGGCTCGGGCCCGCGCGGCGTGGTCGATCAGCGCGAACGCGGTGTGCTCGGGCCGGTGCCCGGGCGTGTGCAGCGCGCGCACGATCACGCTGCCCAGCGTCAGCTCCCAGCCGTCCTCGAACGGCTCGTGCTCGTACTCCGCGCCCGGCGCAGCGCGTGGATGTGGATCAGCGCGCCGGTCGCCGCCGCCAGCCGGCCGTGCCCGCTCACGTGATCGGCGTGGTTGTGGGTCTCGAGGATGTGCTCGATCGAGACGCCGAGATAGCGCGCGAGCCGCAGGTACTCGCCGATGTCCAGCCGCGGGTCGACGACCGCGGCGACGCCCGCGTCCTCGTCGCCGACGAGGTAGCGACGCACAGCCGAGGTCCTCGTGCGCGATCTGGCGGAAGATCACGCGGCAAACGGTACCGTGCGCAACGATCACATTGCACGTGCAACGACGTCGCTAATCTCAGTGACCGTGACTGAGATTTTCAACACCCAACCCTGCCAGGCGTGCGGCCAGCGGCCGGGCACGGTGCGGATGGTGTTCGCCTCCGGCGCCGACCGCGCATGGCGCTGCTGTGCGAGCCGTGCGCGGAGGAAGCTCAAGGCCCGGGCCCCGAAGCAGGAGTCGGCGCTCGACGACTTCGGCCGTGACCTGACCGCCGAGGCGGCGAGCGGCCGCATCGACCCCGTCATCGGCCGTGCCGAGGAGATCGAGCAGACCGTCGAGATCCTCGCCCGCCGGCGCAAGAACAACGCCGTCCTGATCGGCGAGGCCGGCGTCGGCAAGACCGCGATCGCGGAGGGCCTCGCGCTGCGCATCCATCGAGCACGACGTGCCCGAGACGCTCGCCGGACGCGCGGATCGTCGCGCTCGACCTGTCCGGCATGATCGCCGGCGCCCAGTTCCGCGGCCAGTTCGAGAAGCGCTTCAAGGCCGCGCTCAAGGAGGCCGTCGAGTCCGAGGGCAGGATCGTGCTGTTCATCGACGAGCTGCACACCGTGCTCGGCGCCGGCGCGCACCGAGGGCGCGCATGGACGCCGCCAACATCCTCAAGCCGCTGCTGGCGCGCGGCGAGCTGCGCGTGATCGGCGCCACCACGCTGGCCGAGTACCGCAAGATCGAGCGCGACTCGGCGCTCGCCCGGCGCTTCTCGCCCGTGACGGTCGAGGAGCCGATCGTCGAGGACACCGTCGAGATCCTGCGCGGCCTGCGCGGCGCGTACGAGGAGCACCACGGCGTCTTCGTCGACGACGACGGCGCTCGACGGCCGCGGCGCGGCTGAGCGACCGCTACATCACCGAGTACCAGCTGCCCGACAAGGCGATCGACCTCGTCGACCAGGCCGCGGCCAAGCTGCGGCTGGCCGGCGGCGCGACCTGCGCCCGGAGCTCGAGCAGGCGATCGCCGACGAGGACTACGAGCGCGCCGCCGCGCTGAAGAAGCAGATCGACGCGTCCGGCGCCCGCGCAGGTCGGCGAGGCCCAGATCGCCGCGGTCGTCGCCGCCCGCACCGGGATCCCGGTGGGCGAGCTGGTGGCCGGCGAGCTGCGAGCGCCTGAACGAGCTCGAGGCCGACCTGCACGAGCGCGTCGTCGGCCAGGACGCCGCCGTCGAGGTCGTCGCGGACACGATCCGCCGCGCCCGCGTCGGCCTCTCCGAGGGCGACCGCCCGCTCGGCTCGTTCCTGTTCCTCGGCCCCACCGGCGTCGGCAAGACCGAGCTGGTCAAGGCGCTGGCGGAGCGGCTGTTCGCGACCGAGAAGGCGCTCGTGCGGATCGACATGTCCGAGTTCCGCGAGCCGCACACGGTCGCGCGGCTGATCGGCTCGCCGCCCGGCTACGTCGGCTACGGCGACGGCGGCCAGCTGACCGAGCCCGTGCGCCGGCGGCCGTACTCGGTCGATCCTGCTCGACGAGATCGAGAAGGCCCACCCCGAGGTCTGGAACGTGCTGCTGCAGGTGATGGACGACGGGCGCCTGACCGACGGCGAGGGCCGCACGGTCGACTTCACGAACGCGGTGATCGTCATGACCTCGAACCTCGGCGCCGGCAAGGCCGGCGCGGGATCGGCTTCACGGCCGGCGAGCCCGCGGCGGCGTCGGCGCGCATGGAGGAGGCCGCCAAGGCCGCCTTCCTGCCGGAGTTCGTGAACCGGATCGACGAGATCGTCACGTTCGAGGCGCTGACGCCGGCGCACGTCGAGCGGATCGCGGCGCAGATGGTCGCGCCGCGTGGCCGAGCGGCTGCACGCCGAGCGCCGGATCACGCTGACCGTCGACGACGGCCTACATCGCCGCGCTGGCGCGCGACGGCTTCGACGAGGCCTACGGCGCCCGCCCGCTCCAGCGCCACATCCGGCGCACGCTGGAGAAGACCCTGACGCGCGCGATCCTCGCCGGCGACATCGCCGACGGCGACGCCGTGCGCGTCGGGCCGGACGGCGCGCTCGAGCAGCCCCAGCCCGAGCTCGCGCTCGCGGCGTAGCTCACATTCGCCTGGTGTCGCGCGGCGCCCGCTGCGCGACACCGGTCGACGTATCAGCGGGGACGGTCGCGCCCTCCACCCTTCAGTGGCCGACCGCAACCCCCCGACCTGGCGCCCGCGACCGATGCTCCGATCGGCGTCGCGCGTCGTCGCCGAGCTCGGCGCGGTGCGCGGCCTGCTGACCGCGCGCGGCGCGCTCGAGGCCTACGGGGGCGCCGGCGACGGCCCGCCGGTGCTGCTGATCCCGGGCTTTCTGGCCGGCGACCAGTCGCTGCAGCCGCTGGCCCGGCGGCTGGCCGAGGCCGGCTATCGCCCGCTGCCCGCCGGGCATCCAGTGCAACATCGACTGCTCGGAACTCGCCGTCGCGCGGCTGGCGGAGCGGCTGCGGCTGCTCGGGCGGCCGGCGACGCTGGTCGGCCACAGCCGCGGCGGGATGCTCGCGCAGGTGCTCGCCCGCCGTCACCCGGAGCTCGTCGCGGGCGTGGTCGCGATCGGCACGCCGCGGCGGGCGCCGCTGGCGCTGCACCCGCGGTGCTCGCGCCGGCGCTCTCGCTCGGCGTCGCGGGCAGCATCGGCGTGCGCGGGCTGATCCGCTACTCGTGCGCGTTCGGGCGCTGCTGCGAGGCGTTCCGCACCGACCTCGCCGCGCCCGTCGCCGCCGCGCTGCCGTACCTGTCGATCTATTCGCGCCGCGACGGCATCGTCGACTGGCGCGCGTGCCTCGATCCGGGTGGCCGCCACGTCGAGATCCACTCGACCCACTGCGGCATGGCGCAGGATCATGTGACCGCACACTTGGTCCTCGAGTTCCTGGACGGGCTCGCGCGGCCCGAGCTCGCCGCCGCGGCGTAGCGTGTCGCGGCGATGCGGGTGCTGATCGCCTCGACCGGCGGCGCCGGCCACTTCGGGCCGCTGCTGCCGTTCGCCGACGCGCTGGCCGCCCGCGGTGACGAGGTGCTGTTCGCGATCCCGCCCGAGGCCGAGGGAAAGCTCGGCGGGCACGCCTACCGGCTCGGCGCGGCCGCGCCCCGCGAGACTCTGGGACGGCTTCGAGGCGCTCTCGCGCGAGCAGAAGTCGATCCTCGGCAACCGCGAGTGGTTCGGGCGGCTGTGCACCGCCGCGCTGCTGCCGGCGGTCGAGGCCGCGTGCGACGAGTGGCGACCGGACCTGGTCCTGCGCGAGGCCGCCGAGTACGCGTCGGCGATCGCCGCCGAGGCGCGCGGGATCGCGCACGCGCAGATCGCGATCTCGAAGGCCGAGGTCGAATGGGGATCGCTGGCAGATCGCGGCGCCGGTACTGCCGGCGGGCATCCCCGAGCGCCTGCGCGAGGAGCCGTACCTGTCGCGCTTCCCCGCCTCGCTCGACCCGTCGCCCTACCCGGACACGCGCCGCTACCGCGAGTCGCCGCCGCGGCCACGCACCGGGGCGGGCATCTACGCCAGCTTCGGCAGCCACGCCGCCGACCTCGGCTATGACCCGTACCGCGCGCTGCTGGCCGCCGTCGACGGGCTCGACCTGCCCGTCCTGCTGACGACCGGCGCCGAGCTCGACCTCGGGCCGCTGCCGGAGAACGTGACCGTCGAGCGCTGGGTGCCCCAGGCCGAGGCGCTCGCGGACGCGACGCTGGTCGTCTGCCACGGCGGCTCGGGCACGACGCTCGGCGCGCTCGCCGCCGGGCTGCCGCTGGTGCTCGTGCCGATGTTTGCCGATCAGTTCGAGAACGCGCGCACGATCGCCGCCGCCGGCGCCGGGCTGATCGCCGAGCCCGACGGCCTGCGCGCCGCGATCGAGACCGTGCTCACAGAGCCCGCGTACCGCCAAGCGGCGGGGCGGATCGCAGACGAGCTGCGATCCGCCCCGGACCCGCTGTCCGTGCTGCCCTGACGAGCGCCTACGCGCGAGCTCGCTCGCCTGCGACGCCGACCGCCAACACCCGCGAGCGGGCTGCTCGCCGCCCGCCGCGCTATGACGTGCCCATGCGCGACTCCTACGCCGAGCTCGGCACCGTCCGTCTGCACTACGTCGAGGCCGGCGAGGGACCGTTCGTCGTGCTGCTGCACGGCTTCCCGGAGTTCTGGTACGGCTGGCGGCACCAGATCGAGCCGCTCGCCGAGGCCGGCTTCCGCGTCGTCGCGCCCGACATGCGCGGCTACAACCTGTCCTCCAAGCCGCCGAGCGTGGGCGACTACGACATCGCGCTGCTGGCCGCAGGACGTGCGCGACCTGATCGACGAGCGCGGCGAGCGAGCGCGCGTGCGTCGCCGGCCACGACTGGGGCGGGGCCGTCGCGTGGGCGACGGCGGGCCTGCACCCCGAGGCGGTGGAGCGGCTCGCGATCCTCAACGCGCCGCATCCGCGCGTGTTCCTCGCGCACCTCAAGGACCCGCGCCAGCTCGCGCGCTCGTGGTACATGGGCTTCTTCCAGCTGCCGTACCTGCCCGAGGAGCTGCTCGGCGAACCGCGGCGTCTTCGCGCGCGCGGCGCGTTCACCGAGGCCGACCTCGAGCGCTACGGCGAGGCCTAGCCCAGCCCGGCGCGCTGACGGCGATGGTCAACTACTACCGCGCGCTCGGGCGGATGACGCCGAGGAGCGCGGAGCGGCTCCGCCCCGTCGCGGCTCCGACGCGGGTGATCTGGGGAACGCGCGACCGCTACCTCGGGCCCGGCCTGGCCGAGCCGCACCGCGCCGACGTCCCCAACCTCGAGCGCGTGATCCGGCTCGACACCTCGCATTGGGTCCAGCACGACGCGCCCGGACAGGTGGCCGACCTTCTCGGCGAGTTCTTCGCCGCTACCATGGAGGACGTCAGATAGCGAAGGCACCCGAGGGCTGAGACCTTCAGCTTCATCGAACGTCCCCCTTCCACACACGCCTGATCTTCTGATGGCCGAGGCCCGCCTAGATGCGGGTCTCCGCGTTTAAGGCGTAGGCGCAGAGGTTGGCGATGCGGTCGTCGGCCGACCTCGAGGACGACGAGCCGGTGCGCGGCGCCGTCGGCGTCGCGCAGCTCGACCGCCGGCGTGTGGTTGACCCAGACGGCCGCCGCGCGCAGCGGCCGCCGCAGGCGGGGCCAGGAAGGCCGACGATCGCGCGCGGCGCCCGCGATCGCGGCCTCGGGCGGCATCGTCAGCACGGCGTCCTCGCGCAGCAGCGCGACGAGCGCGGTCATGTCGGCGCGCTCCCAGGCGTCGACGTAGCGGCGCAGCAGCTCGCGCTGCGTGCGCCGGCCGGGCGCGACCGGTGCGCGCGGGCGCCTCGGCCTCGATCGTCGCGCGCGCCCGCTGCAGCGCGCTGTTGACCGCGGTCACGGTGGTCTCGAGCAGCTCGGCGGCCTCGGCGCGCGGTCCAGCCGAGCACGTCGCGCAGGATCAGCACCGCGCGCTGGCGGCCGGGCAGGCGCTGGATCGCGGTCAGGAACGCGAGCTCCATGCCCTCGCGCAGCGCGTAGCGCGCGGCGGGATCGGCGATCGAGGTGCCGCGTCCTCGAGCCGCTCGTCGGGGTAGGGCTCGACGGCCCGGCGCGGGCGCCGCTCGAGCTCGTCGAGGCAGGCGTTGGTGGCGATCCGGTACAGCCACGTCTCGACCGACGAGCGGCCCTCGAAGCGCTCGAACGAGCGCCAGGCGCGCAGCAGCGTGTCCTGCGCTGACGTCCTCGGCGTCGTGGACCGAGCCGAGCATGCGGTAGCAGTGGACCTCGAGCGCACGGCGGTAGGGCTCGACCAGCGCGCGGAAGGCGCGCTCGTCTCCGGCCTCGGGCTGCGGCCAGCCTGCAGGGTGCTCATGAACGGTTAGACACCGCGGCGCGCGCGAAACTCACCGGTGGATTCGCGCGCCGGCCCCGGTCTAACCGTGCCATGTCACAACGCTCCTGGGTCCTCGCCCTCGCGGCCGTCGCCTCCTTCATGGTCGCGCTCGACACGCTCGTCGTCTCGACCGCGCTGACCACGATCCGCGCTCGACCTCGGCGCCTCGCGTCGAGGAGCTCGAGTGGACGGTCAACGCCTACAACCTCAGCTTCGCCGTGCTGCTGATGACCGCGTCGGCGCTCGGCGACCGCTTCGGCCGGCGCCGGCTGTTCGCCGCCGGCCTGGCGCTGTTCGCGCTCGCCTCGGCGGCCTGCGCGCTCGCTCCCAGCGCCGACTGCGCTGATCGTCGGCCCGCGCCGTCCAGGGCGTCGGCGCGGCGTTCGTGATGCCGCTCGCGCTCACGCTCGTCGGCGCCGCCTTCCCGCCCGAGCGGCGCGGCTCGGCGATGGGCGCGCTGCAGGGCCTGACCGGCCTCGCGGTCGCCGGCGGGCCGGTGATCGGCGGCGCGATCGCCGACGGCCTCGCCTGGCAGTGGATCTTCTGGGTCAACGTCCCGATCGGGCTGCTGGCGCGATGCCGCTCGTGCTGGCCCGCATCCCGGAGTCGCGCGGGCAGCGACGACGCGCTCGACCTGCCCGGGCTGGCGCTGATCACGCTCGCCGCGCTCGGGATCGTGTGGGGCCTGGTGCGCGGCAACGGCGCCGGCTGGGGCAGCGCCGAGACGCTCGCCAGCATCGCCGGCGGGCGCGCTGCTGCTGGCCGCCTTCGTCGCCCACGAGCGCCGCACGCGCACGCCGATGCTGCCGCCGGCGCTGTTCCGCGAACGCGCGTTCTCGGCCGGCAACGCCGCCAGCTTCCTGATGATCGCGGCGCTGTTCAGCGCCGTCTTCTTCCTCGCCCAGTTCCTGCAGACCGCGCTCGGCCACGACCCGCTCGGCGCGGGCCTGCGGCTGCTGCCGTGGACGGCGACGCTGTTCTTCGTCGCGCCGGTCGCCGGCGCGCTCGTCGACCGCTTCGGCGAGCGGCCGTTCCTGGCCGCCGGGCTCGCGCTGCAGGCCGCCGGGCTTCGCCGTGGATCGCGCTCGTGGCCGATCCGCCACGACTACCTGCGAGCTCGTGCCCGCGCTGATGGTCGCCGGCGCGGGCGTCTCGATGGCGATGCCGGCGACGATCAACGCCGCGGTCAACGCCGTCGCGCCGGACGCAGATCGGCAAGGCCGCGGGCGTCAACAGCACGCTGCGCGAGCTCGGCGGCGTGTTCGGGATCGCGGTCGCCGTCGCGGTCTTCGCCGGCGCGGGCGGCTACGCGTCGTTCGCGGACGGCTTCGAGCGCGCCATGTTCGTCGCCGCCGGGCTCTCGCTGGCCGGCGCGCTGGCGGGTATCTCGCTGCCGCGCCGCCGCAGCGCTCCGCAGGCCGCGGCTCTGGCGCAAACCTAAGGGCGTCCCCTTGAGGGCGCGCAGCGCCGTGCGCTCGGCCTCGTTGGCGGAGAGCTCGATCGCGGCGTCGAGCGCGGCCGCCGCGCCCGCGTCGTCGCCGACGCGGCGCAGGAGCTCGGCGCGCGCGGCGTGCAGCGGCGCGTAGCGGTCGAGGCGCGGATCGTCGGGCAGCAGCGCGAGCCCGGCCTCCGCGCCCTCGGCGAACCCGACCGCCACCGCGCGGTTGACGGCGACGACGGGCGAGGGGTCGTGGCGCGCCAGCTCGCGCGTAGAGGCCGGCGATCTGCGCCCAGTCGGTGGCCTCGAACGCGCGCGCCTCGGCGTGCACGGCGGCGATCGCGGCCTGGATCGTGTACGGCGCCCGGCGCGCGCCAGCCGCAGCGCGCGCTCGAGCACCGCGACGCCCTCGGCGATCGCGGCCGCGTCCCACAGCGAGCGGTCCTGGTCGCGCAAGCGACACCAGCCCGTCGGCGGAGACCCGCGCGGCCGAGCGCGCGTCGGTCAGCAGCAAGAGCGCCAGCAGCCCATGGACCTCGGCCTCGTCGGGCATCAGCCGCACCAGCAGCCGCGCGAGCCGGATCGCCTCCGCGCGCAGTTCGGCGCGCGTCGCGGCGTGACCCTCGTTGAAGACCAGGTAGACGACCCGCAGGACGCCCGCGAGCCGCTCGACCAGCAGGTCGTCGGGCGGCACCCGGAACGGGATCCGCGCGTCGGTGACCTTGTTGCGCGCCCGCGTCAGCCGGCGCTCCATCGCGCTCTCGGACGAGAGGAACGCGCGCGCGATCTCCGGCACGGTCAGCCCCGCGACGCTGCGCAGGGTGAGCGCCATGCGCGCCTCGGGCGCCAGCGCGGGATGGCAGCAGGTGAAGAGCAGCTTCAGCTGGTCGTCCTCGAGCGAGGATTCGCTCGAAGCAGCTCGAAGTCGTAGCTCACGGGTTGCACCAGCTCGGGGGCGTGGGCGGCGGCGACCTTCTCGTGGCGCAGGCGGTCGAGCGCCTTGCGCCACGCGGTCGTGGTCAGCCAGGCGCCCGGCCGGTCCGGCACGCCGCGGCGGTCCCACTCGACCGCCGCGGCCACGAACGCGTCCTGGACGACGTCCTCGGCCAGTGCGAGGTCGCCGTCCAGGCGGCGCGTGATGGTCGCCAGGACCGCGGCGCGCTCGTCGCGGTAGGCCCGCTCGAGCGCTTCGCTCACGCCGTGCTCGTACCCGTGCGTCGGCGTGATCGAGACCGAGCCGTACTCGGTGGCCGGCATCCGCTTGGCGAGCGCGATCGCGGCGTCGAGGTCCTCGACGTCGAGGACGTAGAAGGAGAAGAGGATCTCCTTGGTCTCGGCGTACGGGCCGTCGGTGACGGTCACCTCGCCGTTGCGCGAGCGCACGGTCGTCACGGCCTCGGGCTGCAGGCCGCTCGCGACCACGAGCGCGCCGGCGGCCTGCAGCTCGTCGTTGAGCGCGTGCCAGACCTTCATCTCGGCGTCGAACTCCGGCGTGCCCTCCTGCGGGCCCTCGCCGTCACGGTACGTGAGCGTCAGCAGGTACTTCATGGTCGTCGACCTCCTTGGTCATCGTGTCAACGCGACGACGCGCGAGCTCCGCCGCGACCCGACACACCCCCGCCGAGTTGGCACGTTGCCGCTCGTCTACCGTTTTCCGCAGATGCGCACTCGACCACGTGATCTACGGCACCACGGACCTCGACGCGGCGGCGGCGCGCATCGAGGCCGAGCTCGGGCTGCCCGTGCAGCCCGGCGGCCACCACGACGGGCAGGGCTCGCACAACCGGATCGTGCCGCTCGGCCCCGGCTATCTGGAGCTGCTGGCGATCGACGACCCGCGAGGAGGCCGCCGCCTCGCCGATCGGCCGCATCCTGCAGGAGGTCATCACGCGGCGACGGCCTGCTCGCCTACGCCGTCTTCGTCGACGACATCCACGCGCCTCGGGCTCGAGGTCCACACCGGTCAGCCGCGACGGCCTGACGGCGTCCGTCGCCGGCGTCGAGCGAGGCGCTGCGCGAGCCGTTCCTGCCGTTCTTCGTCAGCTCCGACCGGCCGCGCACGTGGCCGCCCGGCGACGGCCTGACGTGGGTCGAGGTCGCGGGCGACGCCGCGCGCCTGCGCGACTGGCTGCGGCGGCGCCGAGTTGCCCGTCCGGGTCGTCGAGGGCGACGCCGGCGGTGCGCGCGATCGGCATCGGCGAGCGGGAGTTCCGGCCGTGACGCAGCCCGATCCGTTCGTCGACCATCCGCCAGTGGGGCGACCCCGCGCTGCGCGAGCCGGCGCGCGCCGGTCGAGGACTTCGACGCCGCGCTCGGCGAGCAGGCCGCCGAGCTGATGCAGCTGATGTTCGACGCCGACGGCGCCGGCCTCGCGGCGACCCAGGTCGGCGTGCTGCGGCGCATCTTCGTCTACCGGCTCGGCGAGGACCGCCGGTCGCCGTCGTCAACCCCGTGATCACGCACGTGGGCGAGGAGGTCGAGACCGGCCTCGAGGGCTGCCTCTCGCTCGGCCAGGCGCGCGTGCTGGTCGAGGTCGAGCGCGCCGCTCGAGGTCGTCGTCCAGGCCCAGGACGTCAGCGGCGAGCCGCTGACGATCGAGGCCGACGGGCTGCACGCCCGCATCCTCCAGCACGAGATCGACCACCTCGACGGCGTGCTGATGCTCGACCGCACCCCGACGGAGCAGCGGCGCGCCGCGGTGCGCGCGCTCGCGCGCGGCGAGCCGTGGCGCCCGCCCGCGCCCGAGGACGAGGCCGACTAAGCCGTCGTCTTGCGCTCCGCGAACTGCTCGCGCAGCGTCTTCTTGGAGAACTTGCCGACCGAGGTCTTCGGGACCTCCTCGATGATCTCGAGGTCGTTCGGGATCCACCACTTCGGCACGCGCTCGGCGAGGAACTCCTTGAGCTCGTCGAGCGAGATCTCGTCGTCGCCCTCGGGCACGACGCACGCCAGCGGGCGCTCGCTCCACTTCTCGTCCGGGATCCCGATCACCGCGGCCTCGGCGACCTTCGGGTGGGCCATGATCGCGTTCTCGAGCTCGACCGAGGAGATCCACTCGCCGCCGGACTTCACGAGGTCCTTGGTGCGGTCGACGAGCCGGACGTAGCCGTTCGGGCGAGATCGTCGCGACGTCGCCGGTGCGCAGCCAGCCGTCCTCGGTGAAGGAGTCCGCCGAGCGCTCGTCGTTGTAGTAGCCGGCCGCGATCCACGGCCCGCGCGCCTGCAGCTCGCCGCGCGCCTCGCCGTCCCACGGCAGCTCGTCGTCGGTGCCCGGCTCGACGATCCGCAGGTCCACGAGCGGGATCGCGATGCCCTGCGCGGCGCGCAGGTCGGCCAGCTCGTCCTCGGAGTGGTCGCAGCAGCGTCGACTTGATCCGCCCGGTGGTGGCGACGGGCGAGGTCTCGGTCATCCCCCAGGCCTGCAGGATCGGCAGGCCGACCTTCTCCCGGTAGGCCTCGCTCAGCGAGCGCGGGACCGCGGACCCGCCGCACACGATGTCGCGCAGCGAGGAGAGATCGCGGCCTTCGAGCTCCGGCAGCACGCCCATCCAGATCGTCGGCACGCCCGCGGCCAGCGTCACCTTCTCGGACTCCATCAGCTCCGCGAGCGCCTTCGGCTGCATGTTCGGCCCGGGCAGCGACCAGCGTCGCGCCCGCCATCACCGCCGCCTGGCAGAGGCCCCACGCGTTGGCGTGGAACATCGGCACGACCGGCATGATGATGTCGCGCTCGGAGACCGCCGGCGGCGTCGACGACCAGCGCGCCCATCGAGTGCAGGACGGTCGAGCGGTGCGAGTAGACGACGCCCTTCGGATGGCCGGTCGTGCCGCTCGTGTAACACATCGCCGCCGCGCGGTTCTCGTCGTCGATCGTCGCGAACTCGACCGGCTCGGCCTCGGCCAGCAGCGTCCTCGTAGTCGTGACACGCGCGGGTCGTCGGGGATCTCCTCGTCGGCGCCGTCGTCCATCACGACGACGTGCTTGACGGTCTCGAAGCGGTCGACGAGCGGCCAGAAGAGCTTCAGCAGCGAGCGGTCGACGAAGACGACCTCGTCCTCGGCGTGGTCGGCGATGTAGACGATGTCGTCCGGGAACAGGCGGATGTTGAGCGTGTGCAGGACGCGGCCGGAGCACGGCGCGGCGAAGTACAGCTCGAGGTGGCGGGCGGTGTTCCAGGCGAACGTGCCGACGCGGCCGTCGTCGGAGATGCCGAGCGCGTCGAGCACTCCCGCGAGCCTGCGCGTGCGCTCGGCCCACTCGCCGTACGTCGTCCGCTCGATCCCGCCGGGCTGGGACGTCGCGACGCTCTTCTCGGGAAACAGCCGCTCGGCGCGCTGGAACACGTGCGTCAGCGTCAGCGGATATGACGACATCAAGCCCTGCATCGCAGCTCTCCTTCTCCTCGGTCGCCGAAGCGTACCCGTGATCCTCCTCGTTCGGGCGTGCTTGGACCGCGCGACCGGGCACACTGAAGACAGCCGTGCCGGACGCCGATCACCTGGGCAGGATGCCTCGCCTCGCCGCCCTCGCTCGTCGCTGATCGTGCTCGCCGGCTGCGGTGAGGCGGTTCCCGACGCCGGCGCGCCGGCCGACGACGAGCCCGCCGCCCGGGCGCGCCGCTGGACACGGCGCCGCCGAAGACCGGCTCCTACGAGCGCCTGCTGGCCGCGCAGCGCGCCGCGGAGGCGCGGCTGCGCGCCGAGATCGCACGCGCGCGGCGCTCGCCGACGGTCGAGGCGTCGCTGCGCGTCGCCCGGCTGACCGGGCGGATCTCGCCCGCGCTGGAGACCAGCCTGCGCCGCGACTGGGCGAACGCCAACGCCACGCTGGCCAAGCTGACCGGCGTCCGCCACGCGGAGCTGGCGTCCGTCGTCGGGACCGTGCGGACGCTCGCCGCGAGCCACACGCTGACCGCCGACCGGCTCCGGCCGACGTTCCTGGTCCTGCGCACCAACACGCGCTTCTGGGCGCGCTCGCCGATGCCGGCCGCGGGCTGGCGCACGAGCCCCGACAGCGATCCCGCGGTCTTCCAGTACTACCCGGGGCACGGCCTGCAGCTCCAGCCGCTCGCGAGCTGGGGGCGGGCGAACGCGGTCGCCGGCGCGTGCCTGGCCGCGCTGCGCAGCCGCACGACCAAGGACCGCTGCCGCTCGGCGCAGCTCGCGCGCAGCCTCGACCGGCTCACCGCGCTCGGCGCGCGCCGCAGCGGCTACCTGGCCTGGGAGTACTACTTCGCCTACGGCTCGGGCTCGCCGCCGTGGGTGAGCGGGATGACGCAGGCGACCGCGATCCAGGCGCTCGCGCGCGGCTACCGGGCGCTGGGCAAGACGCGCTGGCGGCGCGCCGCGCTGCGGGCGCTGGGCGCGTTCGAGCAGGCTCCGCCGAGCGGCGTCTCGGTCGCCGGGGCCGGCGGCCGCCACTACGTCCTCTACTCGTTCGCGCCGTCGCACCGCGTCTTCAACGGCGGCCTGCAGGCCGTGCTCGGGCTGCGCGACGCCGCCGCGCTGCTGGACTCGCGCCGCGCCGAGCGGCTGTTCGAGCGCGGCGAGCGCGCCGCGCGGCGCGAGATCGCCGACGTCGACACCGGCGCGTGGTCGCTGTACTCCGAGCGCGGCGCCGAGGCCACGCTCAACTACCACACGCTGATCGCGCGGCTTCCTCAACGGGCTCTGCGATCGCGTCCGCAAGCGCACCTACTGCGCGCCGGCAAGCGCTTCGCGCGCTACGAGCGCGAGCCGACCCGGATCGGCATCACGCCGCTGCGGCGGGTCCGCGCGGACCGCACGAGCACGGTGCGCTTTGACGATCTCGAAGATCTCGACGGTCAAGGTGCGGCTGTGGGGGACGCGCGGGATGAGCCTCTCGCGCGACCTGCGGCTCGCCCGCGGCCGCCACACGCTGACCTGGAAGCCCGCCCGGGCGCGGGCGCTACCGGCTGCGGATCGAGGCCCAGGGCCCGAGCGGGCCGGCGGGCGTCGAGACGCGCTCGATCCGGATCACGCTGCCCAAGCCCGCCAAGAAGAAGAAGGCGGGCACGGTCGCGGGGGATCGTGACCGCGGCGCCGCCGATGCGGCTTCCGGCCGCAAGCCTTGACTCCGCGACGCCTATTCGCCGCGGACGAAACGTCGCGCTCTTCGGGAGCCCGAACGCACTTCGCGTCGCGATCTGGCGCCGACGTGCGAGACTTCCGCTCGATGGCCGCCACCGCGACTGAACGCGACGACGTCCAGCCCGTCGCCAACGAGAACCTCGACCGCTTCCTCACCGGGACGTCACCGTCCTCCCGATCCTCGCCCTCGGCGTCGTCGCCTGGCAGGTGTGGTCGGAGCTGCTGGGCTGGAGCGACGTGATCGTGTTCGCGATCATGTACATCGCCACCGGCCTGGGCATCACCGTCGGCTTCCACCGGCTGTTCACGCACCGGTCGTTCAAGACCGACAAGGCCGTGCGCGCGATCCTCGCCGCGCTGCGGCTCGGCGGCGATCGAAGGCCCGGTCATCTCCTGGGTCGCCGACCACCGCAAGCACCACGCGTACTCGGACACGCCCGGGCGACCCGCACTCGCCGCACGTCGATCACGGGCACGGGCTCAAGGGCGCGCTGCGCGGGCTCTGGCACGCGCACTGGGGCTGGCTGTTCATCCACACCGAGCGCGGCCTGAAGACGCGCTACGCGCCCGACCTGATCGCCGACCCGGTCGTCAGCTTCATCAACCGCACGTTCGTCGCTGTGGGTGATCGCCGGGCTGGTCGTGCCGTTCCTGCTCGGCTGGCTGATCGGCGGCACGATCGCCGACGGCGCCTGACCGGCCTGCTGTGGGGCGGCGCCGTGCGGATGCTGGTGCTGCACCACGCGACCTACAGCATCAACTCGCTCTGCCACTTCTTCGGCAAGCGGCAGTTCAAGACGTCGGACGAGTCCCGCAACCTGGCGTGGCTGTCGTTCTTCACCTTCGGCGAGGCGTGGCACAACAGCCATCACGCCTTCCCGACCTCGGCCCGCCACGGGCTCGGGCGCTTCCAGTTCGACCCCTCCGCGTGGGTCATCTGGGCGCTCGAGAAGACCGGACTGGCGTGGGACGTCGTGCGCGTCTCCCCCGAGCGCCAGGCGGCGAAGCTCCGGACGTGAGCGCCGAGCTCCGCGCCGCACTGGCGGAGGCCCTGCCGGACCGCCCGTTCGCCGTCGACCTCTGGGACGGCACGTCGCTGCCGGCGACCAACGGCGGCGGCCCGACGTTCCGGATCACCTCGCCCGAGGCGCTCGGCCACGTGCTGCGCGCGCCGAGCCAGCTCGGGCTCGGCCGGGCGTACGTGAGCGGCGGCATCGACGTCGACGACATCGACGAGGCGCTGGCACTGCTGGCGGGCTGGTCGCCGCCGCCGGTCGAGCCGCGCACGAAGGCCTCGATCGCGCTCGCCGCGGTGCGCGCGGGCGCCTTGCGGCGGGTGCCGAAGGTGCCGCGGATGGAGCTGCGGCCGAAGGGCCGGCGGCATTCGCTCCTGCGCGACAAGCGCGCGGTCACGCACCACTACAACCTCTCGAACGAGTTCTTCGCGCTCTTCCTCGACGAGTCGATGACGTACTCGTGCGCGGTCTGGTCGCGCGGCGCCGAGACGCTCGAGGAGGCGCAGCGGACCAAGCTCGAGCTCGTCTGCACCAAGCTGGCTCTGCAGCCGGGCGACCGCGTGCTCGACGTCGGCTGCGGCTGGGGCTCGTTCGCGATCCACGCGGCGCGCGAGCACGGCGCCCACGTCACCGGGATCACGTTGAGCGAGCCGCAGGCGGCGCTGGCGCGCGAGCGGGCGGCGGCCGCGGGTGTGGCCGACCGGGTCGACATCCGGGTCATGGACTACCGCGAGATCGCCGGCGAGACGTTCGACGCGGTGGCCTCGATCGGGATGGTCGAGCACGTCGGCAGCGTCAACATCGACGCCTATGCCGCCAAGCTCGCGTCGCTGCTGCGGCCGGGCGGGCGGCTGCTCAACCACGGGATCGCGCGGCTGCGCGTCGGCGACGCCGAGGCCGGCCCGTTCTCCGAGCGCTACGTGTTCCCGGACGCCGCGCCGCTGCACCTCTCGCGGATCCAGCTCGCGCTCGAGCGCGCCGGGCTGCACACGCGCCACGTCGAGGACTTCCCGGACGACTACGCGCGCACGCTGCTCGAGTGGCAGCGGCGCTTCGAGGCCAACCTCGACCGCGCGCGCGAGCTTGGCGGCGACGAGCGCGTGCGCGTGTGGCGGATCTACCTGCGCGTGTCGCGCCAGGGCTTCGAGAGCGGCTTCATGTCCGTCTATCAGGTCCGCGCCGTCAAGCCTGAGTGAGTACCTGCTAACTTAAGCGGCACGGGTGGCATCCGGCTGCCCGTGAGGTTCGTGCGCTCTTGAGTCCCGCCATCCGGGCGGTTCGGGTTCAGCCAACAGCCTCCCGAATCGTTCGCGGCCAGCTCTCAGCGCCGCTTCAAGGAGTTCCAACTTGTCTCGCAGTCCTTCGCCGAGCTCGGCGTGTCGCAGCCCGTCGTGCGCGCGCTCGCCGATCGCGGCATCACCACCCCCTTCGCCATCCAGTCGCTCGTGATCGAGGACGTCCTCGACGGCGTCGACGTCCTGGCCAAGAGCCCGACCGGCTCGGGCAAGACGATCGCGTTCGCCGCGCCGATCGTCGACGTGCTCGAGTCCGAGCGCGCGGCGGCCGTCCGCTCTGGTGCTCGCGCCGACGCGTGAGCTCGTCTCGCAGATCGTCGAGGAGACGCGCCCGCTGGCCGCCGCCCGCGGCCTGCGGGTCGCCTCCGTCTACGGCGGCGTCGGCTTCGAGAAGCAGATCAAGAACGCCCGCGCCGCGCACCTGCTGGTCGCGACCCCCGGGCGCCTCGAGGACCTGCTCGCGCGCCGTGCGCTGTCGCTCGCCGCGATCGAGATCCTCGTGCTCGACGAGGCCGACCGGATGCTCGACATGGGCTTCCGGCCCGCCGTCGACCGGATCGTCGCCCAGTGCCCGGCCGACCGCCAGACGCTGTTCTTCACGGCCACGCTCGACGGCGAGGCCGGCCGCGTCGCCGCGTCCTACACGACCGACGCCGCCGTCCACGAGCACCAGCCCGCGCCGCAGCGGCGCGCGCGAGATCGAGCACCGCTTCCGCGCCGTCGATCGCGACTCGCGGCTCGACGCGCTCGTCGACGAGCTCAACGACTCCGAGCGCGCGCTCGTCTTCGTGCGCACCAAGCGCGGCGCCGACCGGCTCGTCAAGCGCCTCGGCGGGGCCGGCGTGCGCGCGGTCGCGATGCACGGCAACAAGTCCCAGAACCAGCGCGAGCGCGCGCTGGCCGAGTTCAGCTCGGGCAAGGTCGACACGCTCGTCGCGACCGACGTCGCCGCCCGCGGCATCGACGTCTCGGACATCTCGCACGTGATCAACTTCGACGCGCCGGACGACCGCGAGAGCTACGTGCACCGCGTCGGCCGCACGGGCCGCGCGGGCCGCACGGGCGTCGGCATCACGTTCGTCGAGGCCGAGCAGGCGCGCGACGTCGGCAAGATCGCCGCCGCCCTGCGCCTGCACGGCGAGTTCGAGAGCGCGGGGCTGGCGCCGGCGGCGCGGCCGCACACGAGCTCGCGGCGCCGCCGCCGGCATCCGTCCGCGCGCTGACCTGATTACAGCGTCTTGCCGGCGTTGTCGGCGACGTAGTTCGAGATCGCCTGGATCTCTTCCGGGCTGAGCGAGCTCTTGAACGCGGGCATGCCGCCGCCGCCGTTCTCGACCTGCGTCCGGACCAGATCCGGGCCGGGACGGAGCTGGTCGAGGCTCGGGCCGACCTTGCCTGAGGTCTTGGCGGCGGCCAGCTCGTGGCAGTTGCCGCAGTTGTCGACGAACAGCTGCTGGGGGTCGCCGCCACCGGAGGACGGCGCCTCGCCTCCGCCATCGTCGTCGCCGCCACAGCCCGCGAGGAGCGCGAGCAGGACGGCGGCGAGCGTCAGGCGGAGCTTCACGTTCGCGACTGTACCGGTCGTCGGCGTCCGTCTACGCTAGTGGCCGTCATGCGCACGCCTCGCGGTCTTCTGCTCTGCCTCGGCTGCGCCGCGCTCGCGCTCGCGGCCGTGCAGGGGCTGACCGGGATCCAGGAGCTCGTGTTCTATGCCGGCCCGTTCCTGCTGCTGATCGGGCTGCTGCTGAGCGGCCGCTTTCCCGGCGAGGAGGCGATCCTCGCGCGGCGCCCTGGACGCTGTCCGGCCGCGGCCGGTCTCCAGGCGCTGGACACCGGTGCTCGAGCGCCCGCTCGGCCTCGCTGCTCGAGCGCAGCACGCGTCAGCTGCGCGGCCCGCCGGTCGTCGCGCCGCACCTCAGCTGACCTTTCGCTCCAGTCCACGAAGGAGGTCCCGTTGCGGACCCTCGCCTGCACCGTGGCGGCGGCCGCGCTGCTGATCGGCGCGCCCGTCGCGCTCGCCCACCAGGGCAACCCGAACTACCGCTCCGTCGTCACGTCGATCACGCCCGAGACCAAGGGGCTCGACGCCCGAGATCCTGAACTTCGACGACGCCGTGCTGCTGCACAACACGAGCGGCAAGGACGTGACGGTCCTCGACTACGAGGGCAAGCCGTACGTGCAGCTGCTCGCGGACGGCACGGTCCAGGTCAACACGAACTCCGAGGCGTACTACCTCAACGAGGACCGCCAGGGCGAGTCGGCCGTGCCGGCCGGGCTCGGCTCCGAGCCGCGCTGGAAGCAGGTCTCGAACAGCTCGCGCTTCGAGTGGCACGACCACCGCATGCACTGGATGGGCGAGGGCGACCCGCCGCAGCTGAAGGACAAGAGCCGGCGGACGACGATCTACGACAACTGGGTGATCCCGATCGAGGTCGGCGGCGAGAAGGGCGAGATCGCGGGCACGCTGACCTGGGTCCCGCTCGACGAGGGCTCGGTGCCGCTCGGCGCGATCTTCGGCTTCGCCGCGCTCGTCATCGCGCTCTCGATCGCGGTGATCGTGATCCGCCGCCGGCGCTCCGGCGGGGGCGACGACGGCGAGGGCGCGCCGCGCGAGAAGGAGGCCGTGGAGGCGTGGTGAGGCGCGCGCTCGCGGCGGCGCTGCTCGTGCTCGCGCTGCTCCCCGCGGTCGCGTCGGCGCACGCGACGCTGCAGGCGACGGTGCCCGAGCGCGGCGCGAAGCTCGACGCCGCGCCGTCCGAGGTCGTGTTCCGCTTCGACGAGGCCGTCGAAGCGAGCTTCGGCGCGCTGCGCGTGTTCGACTCGCGCGGCCAGGAGGTCCAGACCGGCGAGCCGTTCCACCCGGGCGGCAAGGGGAGCGAGATCGCGACCCGGCTCAAGCCCGGCCTCGGCGACGGCACCTACACGGCGACGTACCGCGTCGTGTCCGCCGACGGCCACCCGATCTCCTCGGGCTTCGTCTTCGTCGTCGGCGAGGCGTCGGCGCCGACCGAGTCGCTCGACCAGTTGCTGGCGGGCGGCGGCACCGGCTCGGTCACCACCACCGCCTTGTCGGTCGCGCGCGCCGTCCAGTACGCCGCGATCGCGCTCGGGCTCGGCGCGCTGATCTTCTTCCTGTACTGCTGGCGCGGCAGCTCGACCGCGTTCACGCGGCGGCTCGAGCGGATCCTGCTCGCCGCCGCGATCGCCGGCTTGCTGTCGGCGGTCGCCGCGCTCGTCCTGCAGGGCGCGGTCGGCCAGGGCGGCTCGTTCTGGGCGGCGGCGAAACCGGACGTCGTCGGCGAAGTGCTCGGCACCCGCTTCGGCCGCGCCTGGGGCGTCGGCGCGCTCGCCTGGATCGCCGTCCTGGTCGTGCTCGCGACCCGGCCGCTGCGCCCGCGCGGCGACGCGGTCGCGCGACGCGAGCCGGTACCCGCCGGCGACCCCGCGCCCGCGCTCGTCGGCGCGCGCGCGTCCGGCGACGCCGCGCGAGCGCGCCGGCCGACTCGCCGCGCCGGGCGCCGTCCGCCGCCGACCGCCGCGCGACCGCCGCGGCCCCGCGCCGCACGCCGCCGCGCCCGTCACCGCCGCCGACCCCGCCCCCGCGCCACAGCGCCCGTCGCCGCCGCCGACTCCGCCCCGCGCGCCGCCGCCCGCCGCGCCGCACGCCGCCCTCGCGCGGCTCGCCCGCCCCCGCGCGCCTCGCCGCGCTCGCGCTCCCCCTCTTCGCCCTCGCGCTGCTGCCCTCGCTCGGCGGCCACACGAGCGTGCAGCAGCCGGTCGCGATCCTGCTGCCGGCGAACGTCCTGCACGTGCTGGCCATGAGCGCGTGGCTCGGCGGCGTCGCCGTGCTGGTGCTCGCCCTGCGCGCGGCGACGGCCGAGCTCGAGCCCGCCGCGCGGACGCCGCTGCTGGCCGGCACGGTCGCGCGCTTCTCGGCGCTCGCCGAGCATCGCCCTGCCCGTGCTGCTGCTGACGGGCGTGGTGCAGGCGGTCATCGAGGTCGGCAGCTTCCCCGCCCTGCTCGACGACGCGTTCGGCCGCTCCGTGCTGATCAAGGTCGTCGTGGCGCTCGGGATCGTGGCGCTCGGCTTCGTCAACCGGCAGAAGCTCGTGCCCGCCCTCCGAAAGGCGGCCGACGCGCACTCGACCCCCGGCCGGGCGGGCGTGCTGATCCGGCGCACGCTGCGGCTCGAGCTCGCGCTCGGCCTCGTCGCGATCGCCGCCACCGGCGCGCTCTCGACCTACGCGCCGTCGACCGCCTCCTCCGCGGGCCCCTACGCGACGACGGTCAACGTCGGCCCGGCCCGGCTCGAGGTCACCGTCGACCCGGCCAAGGTCGGCCCGAACCAGCTGCACTTCTATCTCTTCGACCGCAGGACCGGGTCGCCGTTCGAGGCCACCGAGGAACTGCGCGTCACGGCCGCGATGCCGTCCAAGCAGATCGCACCGATCACGCTGAGCCCGCACGTCGCCGGGCCCGGCCACTACGTCGTCGACGGCGCGAGCCTGGCCGTCGCCGGCGACTGGACGATCTCCGTCGTCGACCGCGTCTCGGACTTCGACGAGTACGAGGCCCGGTTCACCGTGCCCATCGAATGAGGAGGACCCCCATGTTCAAGACCGTCATCGTCGCGGGCGTCGCCGCGGCCCTCGTCGTCCCCGCCGCCGCCCAGGCGCACGTCACGCTGCAGCCGAACACCGCCGCCGCCGGCGGCTACACCCGGCTCGACGTGCGCGTCCCGAACGAGCGCGACGACGCCTCGACCACGAAGGTCGACGTGCAGTTCCCCGAAGGCTTCGCTTCTGCGTCCTACGAGCCCGTCCCCGGCTGGACCGCGAAGGTCACGACGGCCAAGCTCGCGACGCCGATCCAGACCGACGACGGCGAGATCACCGAAGGCGTCGAGCGGATCACGTGGACCGCCGACAGCGAGCGCGACGCGATCCCGCCCGGCGCTTTCCAGGACTTCGGCATCTCCGTCCAGATCCCCGGCAAGGCCGGCGACCAGCTCGAGTTCAAGGCGCTGCAGACCTACAGCGGCGGCGAGGTGGTGCGCTGGATCGGGGCCGAGGACTCCGACAACCCGGCGCCGATCGTCACCGTCACCGAGGGCGGCGACGAGCACGGCGCGGCGGCCGCCACGCCGGCCGCCACCCAGGCGGCATCCGCGACGACCAGCGACGACGGCGACGGCAACGGCCTCGCGATCGTCGCGCTGATCGTCGGCGCGCTCGGTCTGGCGGTGGGAGCGTTCGCCGTCTACCGCGCTAGCGCACGGTCCGGCGCAGCAGCATGATGCAGATCGCGGCGATGATCAGCGACAGGATCGGCCAGCCGGCGCCCATGATGCCGACGAACGACAGGATGATCCCGGCGACGCCGATCAACCCGAACGCACCGGAGGCCAGGACGAGCTTGTAGGCGCGGTCCACGCGCTGCTCTCGGGTCAGGCGGGATCCGCCGCGGCGCTCGATGTCGCTCATCCCCACCATGATGCCACGCCCGAATACGATCCCGACGGAATGAGCGATCCCCTGCGCTCGCTCGCCGATGCCGCACGCGCGGTGACGGCGGCCGCCACCGATGAGGACGTGCTCGAGATCGTCGCGTACGCCGCGCGCGACGTGATCGGCGCGCGCCACGGCGTCGCGCGCCGTGGGCCGAACGGCGCGCCGCCCGGCCCGCGCCTCGTCGCGCCGCTGCTCGCCCGCGACGGCTCGAGCCTGGGGATGCTCGAGCTGTGGGACAAGGACGAGGCGTTCACCGCCGACGACGAGGCGATCGTCGTCCAGCTCGCGCAGATGGCGGCCAACGCGATCGAGACGCTCGAGCTGCTCGGGCGCGAGCACGCGGCGCGCGTCGAGGCCGAGGAGACCGGCCGGCGGCTGCTGCGCGAGAAGCAGCGCGCCGAGGCGCTGCACAGCGTGGGCTCGGCGATCGCGGGGCGGCTCGAGCTGCAGGAGATCGTCCAGCTGGCCACGGACGCCGCCCGCGAGCTCACCCCCGCGGCCTTCGGCGCGTTCTTCTACAACGTGATCTCGCCGAGCGGCGAGTCGTACATGCTCTACGCGCTCTCGGGCGTCGAGCGTTCGGCCTTCGAGCGCTTCCCGATGCCGCGCAACACCGAGATCTTCGCCCCGACGTTCAACGGCGAAGGGCTCGTGCGGCTCGACGACGTGCTCGCCGACCCGCGCTACGGCCGCAGCGCGCCCTACCACGGCATGCCCGAAGGCCACCTGCCGGTCCGCAGCTACCTCGCGGTGCCCGTCATCACGTCCAACGGCGAGGTCGCCGGCGGCCTCTTCTTCGGCCATCCCGAGCCCGGGATGTTCTCCGCCGACGACGAGCGCATGGTCGAGGGCATCGCCGCCCAGTCCGCGATCGCGATCGAGAACGCCCGCCTCTACCAGGAGCGCACGCGCACCGCGCAGACGCTGCAGCGGGCGCTGCTGCCGCCGCACCTGCCGCAGATCGCCGGCCTCGAGCTCGCCGCGGGCTACCGCGCCGCCGGCGAGGGCAACGAGGTCGGCGGCGACTTCTACGACGTCTTCCCGCAGGGCGACGGAAGCTGGGCGATGGTGATCGGCGACGTCTGCGGCAAGGGCCCGCAGGCGGCCGCCGTGACCGCGCTCGCCCGCTACACGCTGCGGGCGCACGCGGTCGCGGGTCTGCGGCCGAGCTACATGCTGATGCGCCTCAACGACGCGCTGCTGCGCCAGCGCGCGCCCGGCTTCGTCACCGTCGCGCTCGCTCGCGTCGACCTCACCGCCGCCGGCGCGCGCGTCGAGCTGGCCACGGCCGGCCATCCGCTCCCGATCCTCGCCGCCGGCGGCGAGGCCGCGCCGGTGGGCGAGGTCGGCACGCCGCTCGGGATCATCGAGCAGCCGGAGCTGCCGCAGGTCACGCTCGAGCTCGCCGCGGGCGACCTGCTGGCGTTCTACACCGACGGCGTCAGCGAGGCGGCCGCGCCGAAGCACCTGCTGGGCGAAGCCGAGCTGGCCGCGCTGGTGGCCGAGCGCGCCGCCGACGGCCCGCGGGCGGTCGTCGACCACCTGGAGGCGACGGCGGTCGCGCTCAGCCGCGGCAACCCGCGCGACGACATCGCCTGCCTGGCCGTCCAGGTCACGCCGCCGCCGCTGGTCTGCCGAGCGCTTCCCGGCCACGCTGACGCGCGGCCCGCGACGTCGCCGCCGCGCTGGCGCCGCTGGCCGGCGAGCTCGACCCGCGTACGGCGCAGGACCTGCGGCTGCTGGCGACGGAGCTGGTGGCGAACGCCGTGCGCCACACCGGCGTCGCGAGCGGGACGGTCGAGGTCCAGCTGCGGCTCGCGGGCGACCGCGTGCATCTCAGCGTGCTCGACGACGGGCCGGGCTTCGACCCGCCCGCAGCGGCCGCTGGTCGCGCCCGACGGGCCTGGCGGCTGGGGTCTCTACCTGGTCGACCAGTGCGCGGCCCGCTGGGGCTGCGAGCGGGGCGAGCGCCACCGCGTGTGGCTCGAGCTGGAGCGCCAGGATGCCGCCTGAGACCGAGTTCCGTATCGAGCCGCTCGCCGCCGGAACGACCGCGCTCGCGGTCTCCGGCGAGGTGACGTTCTCGAACGTCACGGACTTCGACCGCGCGCTCGGCCAGGCCCTCGACGACGGCGCGCTGAACCTGGTCGTCGACCTCACCGGCGTCACCTTCATCGACTCCTCCGGGCTGTCGTCGCTGCTGAGCGCCTCGGCCCGCACGCGCGACCGGGGCGGCGCCGTCGCGCTCGTGCGTGGCGCAGGACGAACCGCCGTCGATCTTCCGCTTCCGGGGCGTCGACCGGCTGCTCGCGCTGTACCCGAGCCGCGAGGCGGCCCTGGAGGGTCTAGGCCCCTAAGTCGAGCGGGGCGGTCCACATCTTGGCCGCCGGTCCACACGGGGCGCCCGCGCGACGCGCGACCCTGTGGTGGCCGTGGCCCAGATCGGACTCGTCCTGCCCGGCGGCGGCGCCCGCGGGGCCTACGAAGCGGGGGCGCTGTCCGTGCTGCTGCCGGCGCTCGAGGCGCGCGGCGAGCGCGTCGAGATCGTCTGCGGCACGAGCGTCGGCGGGATCAACGCCGCCGTCGTCGCCGCGGTCGCGGCGCGGCCGGCGGAGGAGCAGGCGGCGGTCTTCCTCGAGCACTGGCGCTCGGTGCGCAAGAGCAGCGTGATCTCGCCGGTGATCGGGATCGGCACCGGGCTGGGGCTGCTGCGGCTGGCCGGCGAGGTGCTCGAGCTGCCCGGGATGCGCGCGGCGTCGCTGCTCGATCCCTCGCCGCTGGCGCGCAGCCTCGAAGGCTGGATCGACTGGGACGCGCTGCACGCCAACGTCGCCGGGCGGCTGATCCACGCCGTCTGCGTGGTCGCGACGTCGCTCGAGCGCGGCATGCCCGTGGGGTTCGTCGAGAGCGGCGACAAGCCGCCGCGCTCGGATCGCGAGATCCACTACGTGCACACCCGGCTCGAAGGCCAGCACGTGCGCGCCTCGGCCGCGATCCCGCTGCTGTTCCCGCCGGTCGAGGTGACGGCGCCGCTCGGCGCGGCGGGCCACTACGTCGACGGCGCGACGCGCTTGAACGCCCCGATCGCGCCCGCGCTGGCGCTCGGCGCCGAGCGCGTGATCGTCGTCGGCTACGAGCCGCTCGCCGCGGAACGCACGCCCGCGGTCAACGGCGGCCTCCCGCGCCTGGCCGACGTCGCCGCCAACGCGCTCGACGGGCTGCTGCTCGACCAGGTCGCGCACGACGTGCGCCGGATGCTGACCGTCAACTCGTTCTTCGCCGAGCACGCCACCACCGGCACCTCGCGCGCCGCGCGCGCCTACCGCGAGTCGCGCGGGCGCCCGCCGTACCGGCGGATCTCCTATGCGCTGGTGGCGCCGTCACGGCGAGGCGAGATCGGCGCGCTGGCCGAGGCCATCTTCCAGGAGCGCTACGGCGGCCTGCGCGGCCTGCGCTCGCCCGACTTCGCGTTGCTGGCGCGGCTGCTCGGGGGCGGGCGGGCGCAGTCGCGCGGCGAGCTGCTCTCATTCGTGCTCTTCGACGAGGTGTTCATCGAGCGCCTGCTGCAGGCGGGCCGCGCCGACGCCGAGCGCTGGCTCGCCGATCACCCCGCCTTCTGGTCCTCGGACGCCGCCGCCGTCGGCTTCGAGACCGCCGACGTGCCGGCCGACACGATCGCGCTCGACGAGTTCCGGGCCCTCAAGCGGCGGTAGGTCCTCGCAGCACCGACACGCCGGAGTGCCCGGGGTCGCCGTCGCCGGGCTCGAGCGAGATGTCGAAGTAGTCGAACGCGTTCGGATCGACCGGGAGCGGCACCTGGATCGTCGCGGCGCCATCGGCGCCCACGCGGAACGAGCCGAGGCCCACCAGCCGCTTGTCCTCGCCCAGCAGCCACAGCTCGTAGAACTCGTCGCCGTCCGTCGGGCGCAGGCCGCTGACCCGCACCGTCGCGCCGTCCGCGGACACGCCGACGCCGCCGCTGGCCGCCGGATCGAGGTCGCCCACCGGCTGCAGCGCGAGCGGCGTCGCGGGCTCAGGGTCGCGGTCGAGCAGGACGCCGAGCCCGATCCCGCCGGCCAGCAGCACGACCGCACACGCGGCCGCGACGAGCGGGCGCAGGACGAGCCGGCGTCGTGAGCGCACTGGCGCCGGTGCCGGCATGGCCAGCGGCGGCGGCTCGGGGTCCTCCCAGGCCTCGGCGGGGACGCGCTCGAGCTTGGTCACGACCGGCCGCAGCCGCTCGACCTCCGCCCGCAGCGCGGGATCGGCGGCCATCGCGGCCTCGAACTGCGCGCTGCCGGCGTCGTCGAGCTCGCCGAGCAGGTAGGCGACGGGTTCACTCACCGGGCCACCCCTGGGATGCCTGAAACCCGCGATCGGTCCTTCGGCAGCCGCTGGCCAGGCTCCTCATCCCTCCGCCTCCAGCGCGACGCGCAGCCGCCGCAGCCGCACCTCCGCGACTGAGGCCGCGGCTCCTCATCGTCGCCTCCAGCGCGACGCGCAGCCGCCGCAGCCCGCTGACCATCCGCGACTTGACGGTCCCGAGCGGGACGCCGGTGGCCGCGGCGATCTCCGTCTGGCTCTGTCCGAGGTAGAACCGCCGCCTCAGCACATCCGCCTCGTCGCCGGGCAGCCGGCCGAGCTCGTCGACCAGGTGCCAGTGCTCGAGCAGGTCGTCGACGCGGGTCTCCTCCGCGCGGTCGGCGAGCGCCACGGTGCTCGCCGGATCGCGCGGCTCGGGCACGCGCCGGCGCAGATGGTCGAGCGCCCGGCTGCGGGCGATCGTGAACAGCCAGGTGCGGACGCCGCCGCGCGCCGGGTCGTAGCGCTCGCCGCGCTGCCAGGCCTCGAGGAAGACCTGCTGCTGGACGTCCTCGGCCGCGGAGCGGTCGCCCAGCACGCGCACCAGGAACCCGAACGTGGCGCCGCCGTGAAGGTCGTAGAGGTCGCGCAGGGCATCGGGGTCGCGGCGAGCCAGGCGCTTGACGAGGCGCCGTTCTTCACGTTCTCGGGAGGCCACGGACCGCTCCATCTTGCCGCATGCGCCATATCGCTTCTACGCAGAGCGGCTGCCGCCGGTTGCCCGTCAACCGATTTCCGCGATCGACGCGTAAGTGGGGCGACATGGTCAACCGGCACGGGAGGAACTCTTGAAGCGCACCCTTATCGCGGGAGCGGCAGCCACGCTGCTGCTGGCCGCGGCACCCGCCGCGCAGGCGGCGCACGACCCGCTCGCGGGCGGGACCACGACGCTGAAGCTCGACGCGGCGGTCGCCAAGGCGCTGACCGGCGCCGGCGTGCGGGTGTCGCCCGTCGCCCCGGCGCGAGGCGGCGTCAACTTCCCGATCACGGGCGGGACGCTGGACAGCGGCAACCCGCGCGGCACGATCGAGCACTCCGGCGGGCTGCGCTTCGCCGCCGGCGGCAAGTCGCTGACCGCGCGCAACTTCGTCGTCAAGCTCGGCAAGCGCTCGACGCTGAGCGGCCGCGTCGGCAACTCCCGCGTCACGCTGCTCACGTTGGACCTCAGCCGGGCCAAGGTCAGCCGCCGGCCGGCCTGGACACCCGCTTCACCGGCGTGCGGGTCGCGCTCACCGGCGCGGCCGCCAAGGCGCTCAACGCCACCTTCTCGACCGATCTGTTCGCCCGCGGGCTCAGGCTCGGCACGGTCTCGCTGCGGGCCAAGCCGCGCAGCGTCGGGCTGACGGGCGGCGCGACGACCGTCACCCTCGACGCCGGGGCGGCCTCGGCGCTGCAGAGCCTCGGGATCGCCGCCGCGCCGATCGGCTCGGACTCGCTCGCGTTCCCGATCACCGGCGGCCGCGTCGACGCCAAGACCTTCGCCGGCACGATCGCCCACAGCGGCGGGATCGCGCTCAGCCGCGGCTCGACGCGGGTCGAGCTGACGGACTTCATCATCGAGATCGGTGCCACGCCGCAGCTGACCGCGCTCGTCGGGGGCACGCGGGTGCCGATCCTCAGCCTCGATCTCGCCGCACTGCAATCCTCGGTCGACGACGGGACGATCACGCTCACCGGCGTCGGGCTGAAGCTGACCGCCGCCGCCGCGGGGGCGCTGAACCAGGCGTTCGCCACGACCGCCTTCACCGAGGGCCTGCTGCTCGGGACGGCGGCCGTGCGCGCCAACCCGCCGGCCTCCGCGCGCGCCGCCTCACGGCGCACGTACGGCGCGACGACGCTCAAGCTCGACGCGGGCGCGGTCGCGGCGCTGACCGGCCTCGGCGTCGCGCCGGCGCCGATCCCGCCGGCCTACGTCACCCGCTCCGGCGAGCTCGCGTTCCCGATCACCAACGGACCGTTCTGGGCGCTGCTGTCGGGGACGATCAAGCACAGCGGCGGGATCGCGCTGACCGCCGGCGCGACGACGGTGAAGCTGGAGACGTTCTACATCGATCCGATCCGGCGCCAGCTCACGGCGCTCGTCGGCGGCGCGCGCGTGCCGATCCTGGACCTGAACTTCGCGCACGGCCCGGATCGGGCTGGGCGGCGGCGCACTGAACATCGGGCCGGTCGGCGGCTCGCTGACAGCGGTCGCGGCGGGCGCGCTCGACGGCGCCTTCGGGCTGCCGGCGGGCACCGTGCCGCCCGGGCTGAAGCTCGGCGACGCGACCGTCCGCTACCGGCTGTTCTGAAACCGCTCCGGGGCCCGGGCGACGCGCCCGGGCCCCGGCCGGATGAGCTAAATTGCACCGACGATGCTCGTTCTCGCCGACGCGGCTCTGACCACCACGCTCGTCTCGCTCGGGATCTGGGTCGTGTTCTTCCCGGTCCTCGTGCAGGGCCTGATCATCTACGCGATCGTCCAGGCCCGCGGCGAGAAGCGCCAGAACGACGAGTTCCGGCGCAGCCGAGCGGGCTAGCGGCGGCGGTGAAGCGCTCGGCGACGACGAACGTCTCGCCGAGCTCGAGCAGGCACAGGCCGGCTCTGTCCGGGCCCCGTCACCACCAGCCGCGTCTCGATGCCGTGGCGCGCGGCGACGTCCGCGTAGCGGCGCAGGAGCGTGACCGGCCCGCGCGCCAGCCGGCCGTAGCCGTGCGCCAGCAGCAGCTCGGGCGCGAGCGCCGAGTTCAGCACGTCCTCGAACGCGACATGCGGCCCGGCGAGCTCCGCATGCGCGGCGCGCAGCGCGTGCGCCAGCCGCTCCGGGTCGGCGGGCGTGCCGCGGAACGAGAGCGCGCCGTGATCGTCGGCGTAGGGCAGCAGCGCGGGGTGTTCGGTGTGCAGCGCCGCGGAGTCGAACGGCGCGCCGCTCGCGACCCAGCGCACGACGCCGTCGGCGCGGATCGTGCGCTCCCAGCTGCGCCCGGACCCCGCGACGCGGACCTGGAGGCGCACGCCGTCGCCGGTCCGCTCGACGCCGGCGAGCGTGCCGACCGCATCCAGCGCCTCGTCGGCGAGCAGCGCGGGCAGGTCGCCGAGCTCGCCGCGCCGGAGTGTGCCCTTCCAGCGCTTGATCTCCGCCCGCGGCGCCGCCCCGGGGCCCGGCCACAGCTGCAGCCGGTACGCGTCGGGCGCGCTCTCGTCGCTCTCGCACACGGCCGCCGCGGTCAGGTTGCGTCCGCTCCAGCGTGCGCGGTAGGCGCCGGGCGTGATGCCGACCGTCACTTCGTCGACCCCGCCGGAGGCGAGCGCGAGCCGCCCGGAGGGCACCGGCAACGAGAACTCGACGACGTGCTCCCACGCGTCGAGGTCGAGCGGCGGGCGCCCGCCCCAGCCCTCGATCCGCAGCGGGACGAAGAAGTTCGCGCTGCGCGGCATCCGCACGTCGACCTCGGCCTCACTCCAGTGCCGGCCCGCGTCGAGCACGTACAGGTGCCCGTGGTCGTAGGCGAACTCGAGCTCGGTGGCCCAGGCGGTCACGGCGCGAAATGTAGGGTCAGGATCCGAGGATGCGAAACGCCACGCCGAGCCGGCGGTACGTCTCCTGCGCGCGGCGGTCGAGCGTGAGCAGCGTCTCCGCGCCGGCCTGCGCCTCGAGCGCGACGATCCCGTCGTAGCTCGCGCCTCCGAACACGCCCGCATCCGCGCAGCCGCTTCACGAGCCGCTCGGGATCAGCAACGCGCAGCGGGGGAGCATCGAAGCGGCGGGCGAGCACGTCCGCCGCGGCGGCGGCGGAACCGCCAGCCCGCCCGGAAGGCGGGTGAGCACCGAGTACGTCTCAAGCATGGCGTGCGCCGGCAGGACGCGCACCGCCTCGAGGGCTTCGGCCGCTGCGTCGTGGGACTCGTGCCAGGCGGAGAGCGCGGCCACGACCGCACTCGTGTCCGCGGTCAGCGCCGCCCGCGCTCCATCAGCTCGCGCACCTGCTCGGCGGTCAACCGGTCATCGGCGTCGGCGCCAAAGCGCTCGCCATGCGGCCCTGCTTCGAGTCCGTACCCGCGTCGGCACCGCGACTTCGAGGCGTCCATCGACGGCGTCGCAGCTCGAGCTCGGTGCCGGGAAGGAATCCGAGCTGGTCACGAAGCGGCTTCGGCACTACCAGGCGTCCGGCGGCATCGATGGTAGCCCGCATGGCATCAACGTACCAGGCGGCCGTCACGGCGTCGGGACGCCGCGCTCAGCTCTGCTCTCGCGCCGACCGCCTGCGCGTGCGGGCGGCGTGCGCGGCCGGGATCGCGAGCAGGGCGAGCGCGCCGAGCACCCAGATCACGACGGTCCCGGCGCCGTCGAGCGCTCCGTCGGTCAGCAGCGCGTGACCGAAGCCGAGGACGATCGCCACCGTCGCGAAGTAGGCGTGCAGCACGCGCCAGGCCGTCCGCGAGAGCGGCAGGCGCCCGCGGCCCAGGCCGAGCACGGCGACCGCGAGCAGCGCCACCAGGGCGATCGCCGCCATCCGCGCCCGGGTCGGCCCGGCGGGCGACATCGCGAACCAGGCATCGTCCGGCGAGAGGACGAACAGCGCCCCGACGTGCAGCAGGACCAGCGCCAGCGCGACGACCCCGACGACGCGGTGCCAGGGCAGCCGGACCGCGGCCAGGACGGGCTGGAGCGCGAGCGCCGACAGGGCCAGGGCGGCGGTGATCGCGGAGATCGCGAGCGCGGCGGGCTCGCCGGCGAGATGGCGGTCGGTGACCGCGAGGACGACCGGCGCCGCGACGACCGGCACGGCCGCCGCGAGAACCGCGCGGCCGCTCACCGGCCCGCGCGCGCGAGCGTCAGGTCGACCACCGCACGGCTGTCGTCGAGGTCGACCACGCGCCGGATGAAGACCTTGCGGAAGTCGTCCTCGTCGTAGGCGACGTGGATGTTGGGCTCGCCGAACTGCGGGATCGTCGGCGCCGTCTGGATCCGGTAGCGGCCGCGGGCGTCGGTGCGCACCGTCGCGCGGTTGTCCTGCTCGCCGCCGGTCTCGGTGGCGAGCCAGACCTGGATCGGGACGCCCTCGAGCGGCTCGCAGCCGCGCACCGCGCGGACCCGGCCGGTGATCACGAACCCCGTTCCCAGCGAGTCGACCTCGGGAGCCTCGGGGATGTAGTTGTTGTCGCCTCCCGGATTGCTCTCGGTCGCCTCGCACATCCGCGTCCGGCGCTCCGGCTCACGGCTCACTTCAGGTGCGGGATCGGCCGCGCGCCGGCGGCTCGCTCACGCCGCGGTCGCCGACGTTCACCGCGCCCGTGCCCGAGGGCTCGCTCGCCATCAGCAGCGCCACGATGCCCGCGGTGAGCAGGACCACCGTGGCCGCGAGCGCGAAGGGATGCCGGCTGCGGTCGCGATCGGCCATCGACTGCCCGCCAAGGCTACTCAGCCCGCGCGAGCGCGAACCGGTCAAGAACGACGAAAGCCGCCTCGGCGGGCGGCTTCCGGATAGCGGGGGCGGGATTCGAACCCGCGACCTTCGGGTTATGAGCCCGACGAGCTACCTGACTGCTCCACCCCGCGGCGCGACAGAAAACAATAGCACCGCGCTACGCACGTTCAAGGCGCGGAAGCTCGATCGCGGGACAGCGGTCGACGACCACGCGCAGGCCCGCATCGCGCGGCCCGCTCGGCGGCCTCGTGGTCGATCACGCCGAGCTGCATCCAGACCGCCTTGGCGCCGATCGCGATCGCCTCGTCGACGTGCGCGGAGACCGCGCTCGAGCGCCGGAAGAGGTCGACGACCTCGATCCCCTGGCCGGCCGGCAGCGCCGGGTGGCAGCGCTCGCCCAGGACCGCGTCGACGGCGGGGTTGACCGGGATCACGCGATAGCCCTTCGACTGCAGCAGCGCGGCGATCCGGTGCGAGTCGCGGCGCGGGCTGGGCGAGCAGCCGACGACCGCCCAGGTGCGCAGGTTGCGCAGGATGAACTCGATGTCAGTCATCGCCCTCCAGCATGGCGCGCAGCCGCAGCGCGTTGCGCGGGGCGAACGCCTCCCAGTCGTTGTTGAAGTACGCGAACACCTCGGCGTCGCGGCGCACCGCCGCGCAGGCGCTCGGCCCACTCGCGCCAGCTCGCTCTCGGAGTAGTTGCCGCGGCGCCCGCGGCGCCCGTAGTGGAAGCGCACGAACGTCCAGTCGGTGGTCAGCTCGAGCGGCTGCCACGGCCGCTCGGGATGGTCGCCGTACACGAGCGCCGCGCCGTACGCGCGCAGGATCTCCAGCACGTCGCCGGTGAACCACGACTCGTGGCGGAACTCGAAGCAGTGGCGGCCCGGCGGGAAGCGCTCGAGCGCGTTCGCCAACCGGTCCTCGTCGCGCCGGAAGTTCGCCGGCAGCTGCCACAGCACCGGGCCGAGCTTGGGCGAGGCCGCCAGCGGCTCGATCGCGGCGTAGTAGTTCGCGAGCCCGGACTCGAGGTCCGTCAGCCGCCGCACGTGCGTCATGTAGCGGCTGGCCTTGACCGTGAGGATGAAGTCGGGCGGCGTCTCGGCCACCCAGCGCGCGACCGCCTCGGGCTTGGCCAGCCGGTAGAAGGTGCTGTTGACCTCGACGGTCCCGAACACCGACGAGTAGTGCTCGAGCCAGCGCCGCTGCGGCAGCTTCGGCGGATAGAACGCCTCGCGCCAGTCGCGGTACTGCCAGCCCGAGCAACCGACGTGGACCGGCTTCAACCGACCTCGAACTCGATGATCTTGCTCTCCTGCAGACAGTCGCTCCGACCACCCTCGCATGCGATCCGGTAGGCCTGCCAGTAGTAGGTGCCCGGGCGGTTGAGCCAGTACCCGGGGAAGTCGAAGAACTTGCCCTTGTACGGTGTACACGCCGCCGGCGCCGCGCTTGGCCCGGCCCATGTCCTCGGCGTTGCCGCGGTTGCAGATCACGCCCTTGGAGTCCTTGCGCTTGGACTCACAGACGTGCACCCAGACCTGGCCCGGCCCCTTGACGCGCAGCTTGAACGTCGGCCGCTCGCCGACCGCGACGGTCGCGCCGGCCTCGGGCGCGAGCAGGGTGATGCCGCTGGCGGCCCGCGCCGTCGGGGCGGCGGCGAGCACGACGCAGAGCGCGAGACACGATGCGCGAGATCACGATCGAACCGTAACCGGCATCATGGGCGACGTGTCGAAGGTCTTCATCACGCGCGCGTTCCCGTTCGAGGCGCTCGAGCGGCTCGAGGCCGAGCACGAGGTCGACATCTGGGACGACAACGCGCCGCCGCCACGCGACGTGCTGCTCGAGCGCGCGGCGAAGGCCGACGCGCTGCTGACGATCGTCACCGAACGCGTCGACGCCGAGCTGTTCGACGCCGCGCCGTCGGTCAAGGCGGTCGCCAACCTCGCCGTCGGCACCGACAACATCGACCTCGAAGAGGCAGCCGAGCGCGGCATCCCGATCGGCAACACGCCCGGCGTGCTGACCGACGCCACGGCCGACATCGCGTTCGCGCTGCTGCTGGGCATCGCGCGCCGGATCACCGAGGGTGAGCGCCAGGTCCGCGAGGGCGGCTGGGTGCCGTGGTATCCGACCCACATGGTCGGCGGCGACACCGCCGGCATGACGCTGGGGATCGTCGGCTGGGGCCGCATCGGCCAAGCGATGGCGCGCCGCGGCGAGGGCTTCGGGATGGAGATCGTCCACAGCTCGCGCTCCTCCGGCGTGTCGCTCGACGAACTGCTCGAGCGCGCCGACTACGTCTCCCTGCACACGCCGCTGACGCCCGAGACGCGCCACCTGATGTCGACGCCGCAGTTCAAGCGGATGAAGACCAGCGCCTACCTGATCAACACCGCGCGCGGCGGCGTCGTCGACCAGGTGGCGCTGCGCGAGGCCCTGGTGGACGGCGAGATCGCCGGCGCCGGCCTGGATGTCACCGAGCCCGAGCCGCTGCCGGCGGACGATCCGCTGCTGACCGCGCCGAACCTGCTGGTCGTGCCGCACGTCGGCTCGGCCACCACCCGGACGCGCTCGCGGATGGCCGACCTGGCCGTCGACAACCTGCTCGCCGCGCTCGCCGGGCGCGACATGCCGCATCCGGCGTCGTGAGCGCCGTCGCCGCGATCGACATCGGCACGAACTCGACCCGGCTGCTGATCGTCACCACCGGCGAGCACGTGCTGGCGCGCGAATCGATCGTGACGCGCCTGGGCGAGGGCGTCGAGCGCAGCGGCGAGCTCGGCGAGGCGCCGCAGCAGCGCGTGCTCGACGTGCTCGCGGGCTACCGCGCAACGATCGAAGAGCACCGATGCGAGCGCGCCGCGGCGGTCATGACCTCCGCCGTGCGCGATGCGGCCAACGGCCGGCGGTTCGCCGCGCGCGTCGGCGAGACGCTGGGCTTTGAGGCGCGCGTGCTGAGCGGCGACGAGGAGGCGCGGCTGACCTACGGCGGCGCGACCGCGGGCCGCGACGGCTCCTACCTGGTGATCGACATCGGCGGCGGGTCGACGGAGCTCGTGCTCGGCGGCGGCTTCCACGTCTCGACCCAGATCGGCGTCGTCCGCCACTCAGAGCGCCACCTGCATTCCGACCCGCCCACGGCCGCAGAGCTCGAAGCGCTCGTCCAGGACGTCCGCGCCGGCCTCGACCCGCACGTACCCGACGGTGGGTTGGACGCCGGCGTGCGCGCGATCGCCGTCGCCGGCACGCCGACGCAGTGCGCGGCGATCGACCTCGGCCTCGAGCGCTACGACCCCGCCCGCGTCGAGGGCCATGTGCTCACGGCCGCACGCCTGCGCGAGCTGCTCGAGCGGCTGGCGCCGCTCCCGCTCGCCCAACGGCGCCAGATCCGGGGCCTCGACCCGGCGCGCGCGCCGGTCATCGTGGCCGGCATCGCGATCCTGCTGGAAGTGCTGCGCCGCTTCGGCCTCGATCGCGTCGAGGCGTCTGAGCGCGACATCCTCGTGGGCCTCGCCTTCGCTACCGCGACGGGCGCCTGATGGCGACATCCGAAATTGTCCGCATATGGACATCTGTTCGATTGCCGTGGCAATCGATCTAGGTGGAGAATCTCGCTGTCGGAAGGGCGGTCGTGCCTCCCGCCGCCGTCCCACCGGCACATAGGTCCGGGCGATGCCGCATCATCGGCGCCTCCCGCCGTCTGGACCACTCAATAGGCCCCTTCAAGGCACGTACCCCTGCCCGTCCTGACGGGGCCACTCGGTAGCCGCCCGCCCCCGCCGCGGGCGGCTGCTTTTCGTAGGCCAGGTTCGCGCTGAGCGCGGGTACGCGACCGACGGGTCCGTCAGCACGTTCACGAGCGCCGGCTTGCCGCACTCGAACGCCCGCTCCAGCGCGGGCCGCAGCTCGTCGGGCGCGCGCACCAGCTCGCCGTGGGCGCCGAGCGCCGCCACGACCTCGTCGTAGCGCGTCTCGGGCCGCAGGTCGGCGGCCACCGACCAGCCCTGGTAGATGAACTCCATCGGGTGCTTCTCGAGCGCCCAGATGCCGTTGTTGCCCATCACCCCGACGACGGCGACGCCGTGGCGCGCGAGCGTGTCGTAGTCCATGCCGGCAAAGCCGAACGCGCCGTCGCCGAGCAGCAGCACGACCTGGCGCTCGGGGTAGGCGAGCTTGGCCGCGAGCGCGTACCCGGGGCCGCTGCCCAGGCAGCCGTACGGACCGGGGTCGAGCCAGCAGCCCGGCGCGTAGGAGTCGACGACGCGGCCGGCGTAGGAGACGAAGTCGCCGCCGTCGCCGATCACGATCGCGTCGCGCTCGAGCAGCTTCGCCAGCTCGCCGTAGATCCGCATCGGGTGCAGCGGCGCCCGCGCGTCCTCGAGCTCGGCCCGCTCGCCCTCGCGCTTGGACGTCTCGATCGCGCGCAGCTTCTCGACCCAGCCCTTGGTGTCGGCGCCGGCGCCGGCCAGCGCGTTGAGCGTCGAGGTCAAATCGCCGTAGAGCTCGGCGGCGACCGGGCGCGGGTGATCGCGCTCGGGCTCGGCGACGTCGATCGCCACGATCTCGCAGTCCTCCGCGAACGCGGCGCCGAAGCCGAGCCGGAAGTCCATCGGCACGCCCACGACCAGCGCGACGTCGGCCTCGCCGAGCGCCGTCCGGCGCGCGCGGGCGAACGCCAGCGCGTGATCGGCGGGCACGCAGCCGCGCGCGAGCCCGTTCAGGAAGACCGGGATCCCGCGCTGCTCCGCCAGCGCCTGCAGCGCCTGTTCGCCGCGCCCCCAATAGAGGTTCGTGCCGGCCATGATCACCGGCCGCTCGGCGTCGTCGAGCAAGGCGAGCGCGCGGTCGAGCGCGGACCCTTCGGCCTGCAGCGCGCGCGGCGCGGCGAGGTCGGGTCGGATCCTCGGCGTCGGCCTCCATGAACACGACGTCGAGCGGGAAGTCCACGAACACCGGGCCGGTGTGCGGCCGGCGTGCGACCGCGAACGCCTCGTCCACCAGGCCTGGGATCTCCGGCGTCGCCCCGGCGGTCGCGGCCAGCTTGACGACCGGCCGCACGAACGGCACGTGATCGATCTCCTGCAGCGACCCTTGACCCCAGCGCCACGCGGGCGCGCGGCCGCCGAGCACGATCATCGGCGAGCGGTTCTGCAGCGCCGACGCCATCCCGCTCATGCCGTTGGTGACCCCCGGGCCGGCGGTCAGCGCCGCGACCCCCGGCTCGCGCGTGACCTTCGCCCAGCCCTCGGCGGCGAACGTCGCGGTGGCTTCGTGCCGGACGTCCACGATCTCGACGCCCTCGTGCCGGCAGCCCTCGTAGATCGAGAAGAGATGGCCGCCCGAGAGCGTGAACAGCTTGGTCACGCCGTGCGCCTTCAGGCGCCGGGCGATCAGGCGGCCGCCGTGCAGCCGAGTGGGCTCGTCGTTCATGGCGGTCCGGAATCTATCCCCCCCGCCCGGGGGGTCGCGCCGCCCGCGGCGCTGACCGCGCGTGCGTCACCCCGTAGCTTCCGGGCAGGCGAGAGGAAAGGACACGGCCCATGGCCGAACCGAACACGCATTTCACCGACGCCGACCTCGATCTTCTGCTGCGCGAGGCCGACCGGGATGACCCGATCCTGACGACTCCCCGCGCCGGGCGCGAAGGCGAGCCGCGCGAGTCGCTCGACGAGCAGATCCTCGCGGGGCTGGTCTCCCCGTAGAGCTCAGCGCCCGGCGGCGGCGGCGTGCAGACGCGCCGTCGCGGCCACGTCGGCGACGCGGTGCTCGCCCCAGAACACGCCGTGGGCCACGCTCAGCGCCGGCAGCCGATCGGCGCCCGCGCCCAGTAGGCGGCGCGCGGCCGCCTCGATCGCACCGTCACGGCGCTCCTCGCGGGCGGCGTTGAGGCAATGGTCGAGCCGCAGGCCCGGCGGCGGCCGCGGCCTCGGTCAGGATCTCCCGCTCGGAAAGATCGAACCCGCCCGCGAACGCGAGCCGCGTCGCGGCCAGCACGAACGCGGCGCCGCGGCCCTGCTGGTCGGCGTAGTGCGCGACGCGCATCGCGCCCGGCACCGGCAGCGGCCAGCGCTCAGGCCACTCGAGCGGCAGGCGCAGCGCGGCGGCGCGCGCCTCGGCCAGCTCGATCAGCGCGTCGGCTTCGGCGTCGTCGTTCGGCACGGCGCGGCAGCTCAGGGTGCGCGAGCACGCCGGCGTCCAGCGCACCTCGTCGAAGGCGCGGTCCACGCGCTCCGCCGCCAGATAGGTGAAGGGCGACGCGAGGTCGAACAGGAACTCGGCCCGCACGGGGCCGCCCATGACCGCATCCGGCCGGCGCCGCGCGCGGCGATCCTCCAGCCGTATGACCTCACCCATTCTGTACATCCTCAGTCTCGTGTCGTTCCCCGAGTGCTGGAGCCTTAGCCCAGCATCGCAGCCGTATAACGCGCGAGCGGCCAGGAACTTACGCTCGTCATTACAGCCCTGTCATCGGCCGCAGATGTCGATAGCAGCAACCCTCCGCCGTTGAACCGGGTATTCTCCGCGCAATCCAGGCCGCACCAGGGAGGCCTCTCATACCACCTGTTCCTCCGCCTAAACGTCACCCGTACGACCAATGGTCGCCGGACGCCCGCGCGCTGGATCTCGTGGGCGACAAGTGGACGTTGCTCATCATCCGAGATCTCGCCGCCGGCCCGCGCCGGTTCGTCGAGCTGCAGCGCGTGCTGCCAGGCATCTCGACGGAGCAGCTGCGTTCGCGGCTCAACCGCATGGTGGCGGACGGCCTGCTGACCCGCCAGCGCTACCGCGAGGTACCGCCCCGGGTGGACTACGAGCTGACCGAGCGCTCGCGCGAGCTGATCCCCGTGCTCGGCGCTCTGGCGCGCTGGGGCTACGACTGGACATGGAGCGCGCCGCGGCCGGGCGAAGACGTCAACGTCGGGGCGATCTTCCGCCTTGCGCCTGGCGTGCTGGCTCCACCCGCCGGTCTCGAGGGCACCGTCGAGCTGATCGTGCGAGGCCGAGGGCGAGGCGCCTGAACGCCAGTACCTGGTCACGGTGGGTGGCGGTCAGGCCGAGATCTCCGAGGTCGGCGGCGCGCAGCCGTCGGCGTCCGTGCGCGGGAGCGTGCAGGCGTGGGTGCGGGCCCTCGGGCCGGAGGGCTCGACCGAAGGGCTGCAGATCTCGGGTCGCGATGGACTCGCGGTTGCGGTGCTGGACGGGTTCACTCATGCAAGGACGCGTGCAGCTACGGCTGCGGCCTAGTCCGCGCGCTGACCAAGCAGCGTAGCCCGTCAGGTCAGTTCCGATACTCCGTTCACCCGGACGATCTTGTCGCGGGACGTTTGACCTCGAACGACGCTGACAGCCGAGGTTGACACGTCATTCGGGGGTCTATGCCCGGGGTGGGACTCGAACCCACACGCCCCTCGGGACAATCGGGTTTAAGCCGATCGCGTCTGACCAATTCCGCCACCCGGGCCGTCGAGGATCGTAGTGCCCTCGGCCAAGCTTCACCCGGGGGAGCCGCGCGGCGCGCACTACGCTGGTTTCGCCGCAACTTCCCCGCTCTCCGGTGGTTCTCGCGAGTGGGCCCTCTTCGCTCGTCCTCATCTCTTTGGAAGCTTCCGCTCTACAGCACGCCGGCGCTGCCGGCCTCCACGGTCGTTCGCCGCTCCTGCGCCTGCAGTCGGACGAGCGTCTCGTCGCGCTGATCCGGCGGGGCAACCACCATGCCTTCGAGGCACTGGTGGCGCGCTACCAGTCGCGCCTGTTGGCCTTCTGCCGGCACATGCTGTCCTCGCGCGAGGACGCCGAGGACGTGCTGCAGGAGGTCTTCGCCGCCGCGTTCAACGCGATGCTGGCCGACAACCGCGAGATCAACGTGCGGCCGTGGCTGTACCGGATCGCGCGCAACCGCTCGCTCAACCACCTGCGCCGCACGCAGGCGGTCGGGATGGACTCGATGGACGTCCACCTGTCCGAGGGCGGGCTCACGACCGCGGACAAGGTCCACAAACGCGAGGAGTTCCGGCTTCTTATCGCCGACGTCCAGGATCTGCCGGAGACGCAGCGGACCGCGCTGCTGCTGCGCGAGATCGACGCGCTCTCCTACGACCAGATCGCCGAGGCGATGGAGACCACGGTCCCGTCGGTCAAGTCGCTGCTGGTGCGCGCGCGGGTGTCGCTGGCCGAGGCCGCCGAGGCGCGGCTGCTGTCCTGCGACGAGGTCCGGCTCGAGCTCGGCGAGGTCGCCGAGGGCCTGAGGCGCACGAGCCCTCCGGTGCGCCGCCATCTGCGCACCTGCGAGCGCTGCGCGGGCTTCCGCAAGGCGCTGCGCACGAACAACCGTGCGCTCGCGGCGCTGCTGCCGGTCGGCCCGATGATCCTCTTGAAGAAGGTCGCTGCTGGCCCACATCGGCACGACCGCGGCCGCCGGCGGCGCCTCGGGCGGCGCGGCGGCCGCCGGTGGCGCGGGCGCCGGCGCGGCGCTTCAGGTCGGCTTCGGCACCGTCGCCTCGAAGGCGGCGGCCGGCCTCGCCGCGGCGGCGATCGTCACCGCCGGCGCGGTCGAGGTCCAGCACGCGGCCACGCCGCGCGCCGAGCGCCACACGGCCGTGGCCCAGGTCAAGCCGGCCGCGACCGCCGTCCCGCCGGCCCCGACCGCGGTCGCCACCGCAGCGCCGGTCCTCAGCTCCGACGGCCCGCAGGCGACGGCCAACGAGCGCGGCGCCCGCAAGGTCAAGCTGACCAAGGAGACCGAGCGCAAGCTCGAGGTCGCCAAGAAGAAGGCGACCCCGACCCCCACGCCGGCTTCGACGCCGACGCCGACCTCGACGCCGGCCGCGCCCGCCGAGGGCCACGACGGCGACACGACCGCACTCCCGACCGACACGCTCGGCACCGCGCAGCCCGGCAGCGGCAGCTACACGCCGCCGGCCGCGCCGCGCCGCGCCGTCGGCCCCCGTGCTGGCCGCCGCCGAGCCGACGCCGGCCCAGACGCCTGCGCCCCCCGCCCCGTCGGCCACGCCGGAGCAGACCGCCACGCCGGCGGCACCGCCTGCGCCCACGGCCACCCCGGCGCCGGTCGAGACTGTCGTCCCGACCGCGACGCCCGAGGCACCGGCGCCGGAGCAGACGCCTCCGCCCGGCTCAGTGAATCCGCGCGCCGAGCGGGACGTCCGTGTCCGGCGCGAGCAGGATCACGCGGCCCGCCTCGTCTGAGGCGCCGAGCGTCAGCACCTCCGAGCGCATCGGGCCGATCTGCCGCGGCGGGAAGTTCACCACCGCCACGACCAGCCGGCCTTCGAGCTGCTCGCGCGTGTAGTTCGTGATCTGCGCCGACGAGCGCTTCGTGCCGATCTCGGCGCCGAAGTCGATCGTCAGCTTCCACGCCGGCTTGCGCGCCTCCGGGAAGTCCTCGACCGCGACGATCCGCCCGACGCGCATGTCGACCGCCAGGAACTGGTCGAAGTCGATCGTCATGGGCCCTCGGTGCCGAAGCGGAAGCTCCGGTACGGGGTCTTGAGCTGGCCGTGGGTGCCGACGTCGCGCGCCGTGTCCGCGCCCGCGGCGGGGTTGGCCAGCAGCAGGAGCTTGACGCCCGTACGCGCGCCGGGCACCGGCTCGGGCAGCAGCACGAGCCGGCCGTAGAGCCGCGGCTTGCGGCTCGCCCGGAAGACGAGCGAGTAGCCCGCCACCTGGTTGATGCGCGTCTTGCCCTCCTCGACGAGCTCGAGGCCGGGGAAGCGCTGCCTGAGCGCGTCCAGCTCGCGCGAGGCGACGACGGGCAGCACGCCGCTGACGTCGCCGCGGTAGGGCGGCAGCTCGAGCGGCTCGACGACGAACGCGTCGAGGCCCTCGCGCTCGAGCCGCAGCAGCTCGTCGCCCGCCGGCTCGACGCGCTGCATCGCGTCCGGGTAGCGGAGGTTGAAGTCGAACCCCGGCCCCTTCATGACCACGCGCGCGCCGTCCTCGCTCGACCCGCGCGCGAGCAGCACGACCACGGCCAGGACGAGCAGCGCGAGCGCGCCGAGCACGATCCCGCGCGTGCGCGGCGGCAGCGGCGCGAGCTCCTCCCGCAGCGTCGGGCGGTGTTCAGGGGCGACGAGCGGCACTCAGTCAGTTCCCGATGCTGAAGAGCGCCTCGAGGTCGTGCTGGGAGAAGACCTCGAACGCGACCATCGTGTGCGTGCGCTCGATGCCCTCGATCTCCGCGAAGCGGTGGGTCACGACCTGCGCGACCTCCTCCGGGTTGCGGACCCGCAGGATCGCGACGAAGTCCCACTCGCCGGTGACGCTGTAGGCCTCGGCGACGCCCTCGACGTCGGCGAGCTGGCCCCCGAGCGTCGGAGATGGCGTGGCGCTCGGCGCCGATCAGGACGACGGCGTGGGTCATCGCAGCGTGTGCGTGTCGCCGGGTTCGAGCACGAGCACCTCCGAGAAGCCGGCCTGCTCGACGTCGGTCTTGAACGCGTGGGCGTCGGTCTCGACCGGCGGGAACGTGCCGTAGTGGATCGGGATGGTCTGGAACGGGTTGACGAACTCGACCGCGGTGACGGCGTCGAAGCGGTCCATCGTGAAGTGGCCGCCGATCGGCACCAGCGCGAGCTCGACGCGGTCGCCGCGGCCGGCGATCAGCTTCAGGTCGCTGAACAGCGCGGTATCGCCGAGGTGGTAGATGAGGTGGCCGCCGTAGTGGATCAGCAGCCCCGCCGGCATGTGCGGCGTGCCCTTGGGCGAGACCGCGGTGTGCCAGGCCGGGACCATCTTGATCCAGCCCCAGTCGAACGTGATCGTGCCGCCGTGGTTGAAGCCGACGACGTCCTCGACGCCGTCCTCGGAGATCTCGTTCGCGAGCTCGACGATCGCCAGCACCTGGGCGCCGGTGCGCTTGGCGATCGCGACCGTGTCGCCGATGTGGTCGCATGTGGCCGTGGGTCAGCGCGATCACGTCCGCGGGCAGCTCGTCCGCGGTCGCGGCGGCCTTCGGGTTGTCGGTCAGCCAGGGGTCGATCAGCACGTCCGCCCCGCCTCCGGAGAGGTGGAACGCGGCGTGTCCGAGCCAGCGTACGTCCGCAGCCATCAGGTCTCCTCGTCGTCGATCAGCTCATGGGCGAGCTCGAAGCCGACCGCGACGCCGATCAGCATCGAGACGCGCGTCTCCTCGGCCAGCAGCAGCCGCACCGCTTGCAGACGATCCTCGATGTCGGCCTTGCCGGCCGCCTCGAGCACCTGCTGCTGGTGCGCCACGTCGAACCAGTTCGCCTCGTCGAGGGCCTGGTTGAGGATCCGCTGCAGGGCGGGCGCGCTCGCCTCGACGACGCGCTGCGCCTCCGTCAACCGGTCCGGGTCGGAGAGCGCCTGCACGGCGGCATCGACCTCGGCGTCGGAGTAGCTACGGCGGGCGGCGGCCACTGGCCAGCCATCATACGAACGCCAGACGTGTCTCCTCGCGTCGGGCGAGCCGTGCAGCCATCATTCGAACGCGATGGCGATCCCCCTCACCTCGCTGAGCCACGGTGCGGGCTGCGGCTGCAAGCTGTCGGCCGCCGACCTGCGCCCGATCGTGGCCGCGCTCCCGCGCCCCGCCGACCCGCGCGTGCTCGTGGCCGCCGACACCGCCGACGACGCCGGCGTCGTGCAGCTGACCGACGAGCTGGCGATCGTCCAGACGGTGGACTTCTTCACGCCGATCGTCGACGACCCGTACGCGTTCGGGCGGATCGCCGCCACCAACGCGCTCTCGGACGTCTACGCCATGGGCGGCACGCCGGTGTCGGCGCTGAACCTCGTCGCCTATCCGCTCGAGACGCTCGGGCCGGACGTCCTGCGCGAGATCCTGCGCGGCGGCGCCGACGCGGTGGCCGAGGCCGGCGCCTCGATCGTCGGCGGGCACTCGATCGACGATCCCGAGCCCAAGTACGGCCTCGCGGTCACGGGGATCGTCGACCCGCGCGCCGTGCTGACCAACGCCGGCGGACGCCCCGGGGACGCGCTCGTGCTCACCAAGCCGCTCGGCGCGGGAACGATCGCGACCGCGCTCAAGCGCGGGCTCGCCTCGCCCGAGCTGGTCGAGCGCGGCATCGCGGTCATGACCACGCTCAACGCGACGCGCCGCCGCCCAGGCCCGCGCCGCCGGCGTCCACGCGCTGACGGATGTCACCGGCTTCGGCCTGCTCGGCCACGTCCACGAGCTCGCGTCCGCCTCGGGCCTCGCGGCGGAGATCGACGCGAGCGCCGTCCCCGCGATCGACGGCGTCCTGGACCTGCTCGCCGACGAGCGCGCCCTCGCCGGCGGCTCGCGCCGCAACCGCGCCGACGCCGACACCTTCACCAGCTGGTCGGACGGCGTCCCCGACCCGCTCCGCCGCCTCTGCTGCGACGCCATGACCTCCGGCGGCCTGCTCGCGGCGCTGCCGCCGGACCGCGCGCCGAAGCTCGACGGCCACGTCGTCGGCCGCCTCGTCCCGGGTCGGCCCGGAGCGATCCACGTCACCTAGGCCCGGCTCCGCACCGGCGTGAACGGTGCGTCTGAGCAGGCTTTCCGCTTCGCGCGTTGACTTATAGATACTCGATATGTATAACGAGTATCTAGATGCGGTTCCCGCTCCTCGCACTGCTCGCTTCAGGCCCGGCCCATGGGTATGAGCTCAAGCAGGCGCTCGAGCAGCGCTTCGGGTCGGTTCTGCCGCCGCTGAACGCCGGCCAGATCTACACGACGCTCTCGCGCCTCGAGCGCGACGGGCTCGTGGACGACGACGCGGTGGCCCAGAACGGGCGCCCGAACAAGCGCGTGTACCGGCTGACGGACCAGGGCCGGATCGAGCTGAGCGGCTGGGTCGCGGACTCGACGCCCGCGACGCGGCTCAAGGACGACTTCTTCATCAAGCTGGTGCTCGCCCGGGCCGCGGGGATCGCGGAGCCGCTCGAGCTGATCGACCGCCAGCGCAGCTGCCTACCTGCAGGCGCTGCGCGACCTCGACGACGTCGCGGTCGCCGACGAGACCGCCGCGCTGCTCGTGGAGGGCGCTGCCCTGCACCTCGAGGCGGACCTCAAGTGGCTGGACCTCTGCGAACGACGAATGACGAATGGGAGCGACCGATGGTGATCGTCGCGCGCGGCCTCACACGGAACTACGACGGCGGCGTCCTCGCCCTCGACGGCGTGGACGTCGAGGTGCCGGAGGGCGAGTTCGTCGCCATCACCGGCCCGAGCGGCTGCGGGAAGTCCACGCTGCTGAACCTGCTGGGCGGCCTCGACCGGCCGAGCGCGGGCGAGATCGAGCTCGGCGGCCGGCGCGTCGACGGCTTCAGCGAGGCGAAGTGGGCGCACGTGCGCCGGAGCGAGATCGGCTTCGTCTTCCAGTTCTTCAACCTGATCGGCAACCTCTCGGTGGCCGACAACGTCGAGCTGCCCGGGCCTGCTGGCCGGCCTCTCGGCGCGCGAGGCGCGGACCCGCCGCGGCGAGCTGCTCGAGACGCTCGGCATCGCCGAGCACGCCGCGCATGTCGCCCACACGCCTCTCCGGCGGCCAGCAGCAGCGCGTCGCGATCGCCCGCGCGCTGATCAACCGCCCGCGCGTGCTGCTCGCCGACGAGCCGACCGGCAACCTCGACTCGGCCACCGCCCGCGACGTGATGGCGCTGCTGCGCACGATGCACGACGAGCGCGGCCAGACGATCGTCCTCGTCACCCACGACGCGCGCGTCGCCGCCCGCGCCGACCGCGTGATCACGATGCGCGACGGCGCGGATCGCCAACGAGACCCGGCTCGACGAGGGCCGGAGCGACGTCGCCGCGACCGTCTCGCGGCTGATGCAGCTGGGGGTGTGAGCGATGACCGCGCTGCACGACCGGGCGAGGCTGCGCCGCGGACCGCCGCCGGCCGAGGCGGAATCGTCCGCGCCGGCGTCCGGATCGCCCGCGCCGACCTCGCCGGACGGCCGGTCCAGACCGCGCTGACCGCGCTCGCCATCTTCGCCGCCGCCACTGCGCTCGTCGTCACGCTGGCGCTGCGCAGCGGCCTCGACGACCCGTTCGCCGCGGCTCAGGAGGCCACCAAGGGCTCCCACGTCGCCGTCTACGGCGACGGTGACCTCGCACCGCTCGCGCAGCTCCCGGGCGTCGTGGCCGACGACCTGCGCCCGCGGCTGAACGTGCTGACGACCTTCCCGGGCGCGCCCGGGTCCGAGACGCTGCGGGGCGGGACGATCGACGTCGGCCTCGAGGCCCTGCCCGCGGCCGACGCCGCCGTCGACGTCCCGCGCCTGACCGACGGACGCCGGCCGGCGAGCGCGGACGAGGCACTCGTCGAGCGCAGCTTCGCGCGCGAGTTCGGCCTGCGCGTCGGCGACACGCTGAGCCTGCAGCGCGACGACGGCACGCCTGGACGGTGCACGATCGCCGGCCTCGCCGTCACCACCGAGCAGGCGACCTACCCGCGCTGGCGCCCGGGGATCGTCGTGGGCGCCCGCTTCGACCGTGACGCAGAGCCCTGGCGCCGGCCCAGCGACTCGGCGTCCGGCTCGCCGACCCCGAGGCCACCGACGCCTTCATCGCCGCCGCCCAGCGCGCGCTCCCGCAGGCGACCTGCGCTTCGTCGACTGGCACGAGGTCCGCGACACGATCACCGACCAGGCGCGCACGAACACGATCATCATCGGCGTCAACACGCTGCTGGCGCTGATCGCGGTCGGCTTCACGGTCGCGACCGTGATCAGCGGCCGCGTGCTCGCGCAGCGGCGCGAGATCGGGCTGCTGAAGGCGATCGGGCTGACGCCGCGCGGCGTCGTCGCCCTGCTCGTCGCCGAGTACGCCGCGCTCGCGCTCGCCGCCGGCGCTGCTGGGCCTGATCGCCGGCACCGCGATCGCGCCGCTGCTGCTGGAGCCGATGTCGAACCTGCTCGCGACGCCGGTCCCCGAGCGCCTTCCAACCTGGCACGCTGCTGCTCGCGCTGGCGCTGATCGTGGCCGCGGTCGCGCTCTTCGCCGCGCTGCCCGCGCTGCGCGCCGGGCGCCTGAACACCGTCGACGCGCTCGCGCTCGGCCGCGCCTCGCTCGTCCGGCGGCGCGTCGAAGGCCGCGCGCGTCGCCGCCGCGCTGCATCTCCCGGCCGACGGCCCGGCTCGGCGTCAAGGACGCCTTCACGAGCCGCTCGCGCGCCGCGCTGACCGTCGGCGCGCTGACGATGATGGTGATCACGCTCGTCGCCGCGCTCTCGATGGAAGCGACCTACGACCGCGTGATCGACGACCCGGCGCTGCGCGCCAAGCCGTGGGACCTGCGCGTCGAGCCCGGCGTCCTGGGCGAGGGCATCGCGCTCGAGACCGTCCGCGCCGAGCGCGGCGTGGACCGCGCGACGACGATCACCAGCTTCCCGGTGACGACGCCGCGGGGCGAGCTGCAGGCGCGCGCGCTCGGCGACGGCTTCCAGGACTTCCCCTACGCCGTCCCGGACGGGCGCATGTTCGCCCGCCCCGGCGAGGCGATCGCCGGGCGCGGCTTCTACGAGCGGCTCGGCGCTCGAGATCGGCGACGACGTGACCCTGCGCGTCGACGGCCGGCCGGTCACGGTCACGCTCGTCGGCCGCCACGTCGAGCCCGACAACGACGGCGAGATCGTGATCTTCGCCCGCGAGACGCTCCCGGGCGGCACCGACGTCGGCGAGGGCGACGTGATCGCCGGCTTCGCCCCGGGCACCGACGGCGCCGCCCTCGCGCGCGACCTCGAGCGCCGCACGAACAGCGCCGTGACCACCGAGCTGGTGAGCGACGAGGTGCGCCAGGAGCGCGCCGACGTCCGCCCGATCGTCTACGGCTCGAGCGCGCTGCTGATCGCCGTCGGGCTCGTGAACCTGCTGACCACGCTGCTGCTCGTGACCCGCGAGCGCTCGCGCGACTTCGGGATCCTGAAGGCGATCGGGCTGACGCCGCGCGGCGTGCTGGCGGTCGTGAACTCGGGCGGCGCCGCGCTCGGCGCGATCGCGATCGTCGTCGGGATCCCGATCGGGATCGTCCTGTTCAAAGTGCTGATGACGGCGATGAGCCCGAGCGAGGGCGCCGACATCGTCGGCACGCCGGGCCCGTTCGCGCTGGCGCTGATCGTCCCGGCCGTGCTGATCGTGACCGCGCTGGCCAGCTCGCTGCCGGCCCGCGCCGCGGCGCGCACCAGCGCCGCGCGCGTGCTCAGAGCCGAGTAACCGGGGTCCGCGGCGAGACGCGCTCGGCGGCGGCGGACTCGAGCGCTCGGGCATGCGCTACGCTCGCGCAGGCGGGCGAAGATCAGCCCGAGCAGGATGCCGATGACGCCGCCGACGACGCCGGCCACGCCGCTGGCGTCGTTCGTGGCGAGCGGCATCAGGACGAGCACGGCGGCGATCGCGAGCACGCCCAGCAGGTCGCTGTCGTCCTCGTAGCCCTTGCGGCGGCCGAGCACGTCGCGCATCGTCCAGGCCGCGAGCATGCCCAGCGCGGCGCCGTTGGCGCCGAGCGCGACGCCCTCGCCCGCGAGCTCGACGGCGACGTACGCGCCGCCCGCGCCGCAGACCAGGAAGACGAGCAGCGGCGCCCACCAGCCGTGGCGGCGCTCGAGCAGCCAGCCGAACAGCGCGATCGACCCGACGGTCACCGCCTCATAGCCGGTCGACTCGTAGACGAACAGGGTCGTGAACGCCCGCCACGGCTCGGTCAGCCCGATCGAGTAGCCGACGTCGAGCAGCGCCAGCAGGCCCGACTTGACCGCGATCGTGACGATGACCGAGGCCAGCACCAGCACCCACACCGCCCACGGGCGCCGGTCGGCGCGGATGCCCGGGATCTCGCCGGGCTGCAGGCGCGGCAGCTGCGGGCCGCGAGCGCGCGCGCTTCGGCGGCTTCGGCACGCCGCCGCGATCGAGCTTCGGCGCACGCTTCTGAATCCGCGTGCCGCAGTAGGGGCACTCCGTGATGTACGGAGACACCTCTGCGCCGCAGCTCTTGCAGACGAGGTACAGGTCCGGGCCACTGGACATGAGGGGCAAACAAGGATACGCCGCTCGTGACCCGGCTTGGAGACTTTAGGAACTGGCGGCCACGATGTCCTGCAAGAGCTCGGTGAAGTCGCGGTTGGCCTCGAACACCTTGCGCTGCCGGTCGGCGCCGTTGCCGTGCTCGAGCAGGTCGGTCACGGCCTCGAGCTCGTCCTGGCGCGCCGAGGTCCTGCGCGTGCTCGCGCAGCCGCTCGTAGAGCCGCCGCGCGAGCGCCTTCGTGCTCACCGTCTCGCGCTCGGGCAGGTCGACCAGCTCGCCGTCGAGCCCGTGCCGCGACGCCAGCCACTTGTTCTCGTCGAGCATCTCGTACGGGTAGTCGCTGAGCTGCTTGCCGGCGTCGAAGTGCTCGGCCAGCTCCTTGACCATCGCCTGGATCAGCGCCGCCAGCGCGAGCGTGTGCTCGACGTGCGTCTGCGCGTCCATCGCGCGGATCTCGACCGTGCCGAAGTTCGGGTGCGGCCGCACGTCGTACCAGAGCCAGGTGTAGTCCTCCATCACGCCGGTGTCGACCATGAAGCCGATCCGGCGCTCGTAGTCCGCCCAGCCGTCGTAGTACGGCGGGATGCCGACGCGCGGGAACTGGCGGAAGATCGGCATCCGCGTCGAGGCCAGGCCGGAGTCGTCGCCGCGCCAGAACGGCGAGTTGGCGCTGAGGGCGAGCAGGATCGGCACGTGCACGCGCATCCCGTTGGCGACGTGGATCGCCTTCTCGGGATCGTCGAGCCCGATGTGGACGTGCAGCCCGAAGATGATCTCCTGGCGCGCGACGAAGCGCAGCTCGTCGACGAGGTCGCGATAGCGCGGCGCGGCGGTGATCCGCTGGTCCTCCCAGCGCGCCAGCGGGTGCGTGCCGGCCGAGCCGATGCACAGCTGCTTGTGCTCGGCGATGTCGTGAACCTGACGTCGCAGCGCCCGCAGCGCGGCCGAGGCCTCGCGCATGTCCGCGCACGGGTTGGTCGAGATCTCGAGCACGGACTCCATCAATTCCGGCTTGATCTCGCCGTCGGGCGTGTCCTGGACCAGATCCTCGATGGCGTTGACCAGCGCGTAGCTCGACGGATCCAGGATCATCAGCTCCTCCTCGATCCCGACCGTGTACGCGGGGCCACTGAACTTCGGCTCCATGTGGGCGCGTACAGTACGAGCCTTCACGGTCCCCTGCGACGACGCGAGGTATATGACGATGGCCCTCGGCTACGACGGCAAGCTCTACATCCTGGCCTTCGACCACCGGGGGTCATTCCAGAAGAAGATGTTCGGCATCGAGGGCGACCCGACGCCCGAGGAGACCGAGACGATCGCCGATGCCAAGAAGCTGATCTACGAGGGCATGGAGAAGGCGGTCGAGCGCGGCGTCGATCCGGCCTCGGCGGGCGTGCTGGTCGACGAGCAGTTCGGCGGCGACATCCCGGAGCTGGCCAAGGAGCACGGCCTCTCGCTGACGATGCCGGTCGAGAAGTCCGGCCAGAACGAGTTCGACTTCCAGTACGACGACGAGTTCGGCGCGCACATCGAGAAGTACGACCTGCTCGCCTCCAAGGTGCTCGTCCGCTACAACCCGGACGGCGACAAAGAGATGAACGATCGCCAGGTCGAGCGGCTCAAGCGGCTGGCCGACTGGCTGCACGAGAACGACCGCAAGTTCCTCTTCGAGCTGCTCGTGCCGGCCGAGGACGACCAGCTCGAGTCCGTCGACGGTGACACCGACCGCTACGACGCCGAGCTGCGCCCCGAGCTCATGCGGCGCGCGATCGAGGACCTCCAGAACGCCGGCATCGAGGTCGACATCTGGAAGATCGAGGGCGTCGACCGCCGCGAGGACGCCGAGATGCTGTCCGAGCAGGCGCGCAAGGGCGAGGGCCGCGAGAACGTCAAGAGCGTGCTGCTCGGCCGCGGCGCCTCGGACGAGAAGGTCGACCAGTGGCTGCGCGAGGCGGCGCCGGTCGAAGGCTTCATCGGCTTCGCGATCGGCCGCTCGATCTGGTGGAACCCGCTCAAGGCCTTCCTCGGACAAGGAGCTCGAGCGCGAAGCCGCCGCCGAGCAGATCGCCGACAACTACCAGCGCTTCATCAAGGTCTACGACGAGGCGGAGTCCTCCGTCAGCGCCTGAGCCGCTTCCGCCGGCCGCGACTTTCGCTCGCGGCGGGCGATCCCCGACGCGACCGCCGCCTTCGCCACCGCGTCCGCCACCGCGGGGGCGACGGCGCGGTTGAAGACGCTCGGCACGATGTACTCGGGCCCGAGGTCGGATTCCGGGATCACGGCGGCGATCGCGCGCGCGGCGGCCAGCTTCATGGCTTCGTCGATCCCGCGCGCGCGGACGTCGAGCGCGCCGCGGAAGATGCCCGGGAAGGCCAGCACGTTGTTGATCTGGTTCGGGTAGTCGCTGCGCCCGGTGGCCATGATCGCGACGTCCTCCCAGACCGCCTCGGGCTGGACCTCGGGCGTCGGGTTGGCCATCGCGAAGACGATTGCGTCGGGCGCCATCGTGCGCACGGCGTCGACGCTGAACGCGCCCGGCGCGGACACGCCGACGACGACGTCGGCGCCGTTGAGCGCGTCGTTCGCGGTGCCGGTGAGCCCGCGGGCGTTGGTGCGCGCGGCCATCGCGGCCAGCTCGCCGCCGAGATCCTCGCGACCGGGATGCAGGATGCCGCCGATGTCGCACACGATCAGGTCGCGGACGCCGTGCTCGAGGATGATCTTCGCGCAGGCCAGGCCCGCCGCGCCGGCGCCGACGACCACGACCGTGACGTCCTCCGCGGCCTTGTCCACGACCCGCAGCGCGTTCAGGAGCGCGGCCAGCACGACCACCGCGGTCCCGTGCTGGTCGTCGTGGAAGACCGGGATGTCGAGCGACTGCTTCAGACGCCGCTCGACCTCGAAGCAGCGCGGCGCCGCGATGTCCTCGAGGTTGATGCCGCCGAACGTCGGCGCCACGCCCTCGACGATCCGCACGATCTCGTCGACGTCGGTCGTGCTCAGGCACAGCGGGAAGGCGTCCACCCCGGCGAGCTCCTTGAACAGCATCGCCTTGCCCTCCATCACCGGCATCGCCGCCTCCGGGCCGATGTCGCCGAGCCCGAGTACGGCGGTCCCGTCGGAGACGACTGCGACCGTGTTGCCCTTGATCGTGAGCGTCCAGGCCGACTCGTGGTCCTCGGCGATCGCGCTCGACACGCGGGCGACCCCGGGCGTGTAGGCCATCGAGAGGTCGTCGCGGGTCTTTATGGGAACCTTGCCGACGATCTCGATCTTGCCGCCCTTGTGCATGAGGAACGTGCGGTCCGAGACGCTCGCGACGTTCACGCCGTCCAGCGCCCGCACCGCGGTCACGACGCGCTCGCCGTGCGCCGCGTCCACGCACGCGACGGTCACATCCCGCGTGACGCCGCCCTTGTCGACGCGCACGAGATCGATCGCGCCGAGGATCGCGCCCTCGGACCCGATCGCGGCCGCGACCTGGGCGAACGCCCCGGGCAGCTGGCGAAGCTCGATGCGCATGGTGAACGAATAGGAGGCCGAGGGCTGAAGCCCTGCCGGCGCCTGCAGGCTGGACATGACCGGGATTATGGAGCCCGCTGTTAGATTCTCTGCCTCATGCGCATGCGCCAGAGCATCGCCGAGATCGAGGACGCCTTCTTCGAGGAGATCGAGGAGGACCGCGAGCGGCGCGAGCGGTTGCGCCGGCGCGCGCAACGCCGGCAAGTCGAGCGCCAGCGCGAGCGCACGCACCGGCACGGCTCGATGCGCTTCTTCCTGCTCGTGCTGGTCCTGCTGGGAACGGCGGCGGTCGTGACCTACGCGATGTTCACGACGCTCTACTACGTCCTCGGCTAACGCGTCTACTTGTTCGTGCTCAGACGTTTGAGCGCGTCGTCGACCTCGGCGCGCGCGCTCGCGCCGGCCGCCACGTTCTCCTGCTGGATCTCGAGGTAGACCTCCTTACGGAACACCGGGATGTCCCGTGGGGCCTGGATGCCGATACGGACCTTCTCGCCCATGATCGACAGGACCGAGACCTCAATATCGTCGCCGATCATGATCGACTGGTTGGACTTGCGTGTCAGTACCAGCATGACGCCGCCTCCCTGGCGATTTCGGACTCCGTTTCAAGAACAGACCCGCTTCTGTCCTCGATCTGAGCACGGGTGAGGCTAGTTGGTGTTGGCGATGGCCTCGGGATCGTTCGGACCCTATGCGCTAGTCTGCGGCCCTTCTATGAGCCGCCGGTCCCTGCGTCCCCAGCTTAACCAGATCCGCGGGTGGGTGCGACAGGGTCGTACCGATGCGTGGATCGCGCACCAGCTGGAAGTCACCGTTCAGCAGATCCAGGCCTTCAAGCGCGAGCAAGGTCTGGAGCCGGATTCCGAGGAGAACGGCGCCGGCGTCGAGGAGGTCGATCTGCGCGCGGAGGACGACGCGCTGATCGCGGCCGAGCTCGAGCACGAGGCCGCCCGCAAGGCCGAGGAAGAGGCGCGGGCCGCCGAGGAGGCCGCCCGCAAGGCGGCCGAGGCGGAGCAGGCGGCTGCCGCGGCCGAGGCCGAGGCCGAGGCCGAGGAAGACGAGAAGCCCAAGCGCGCGCCCCGGCGCCGCGGCGGGCGCTCGCGCCGGCGCGGCGCGCCGACCGGCCCGCTCGAGGGCACGTTCGACCACGGCGAGGAGGGCTACGGGCTGTGGCTCGACCCCGCCGTGCAGGACGACCCGATCTACGCCGAGCACTGGGCGGGCCACCGCCCCGTCGAGATCACGATCGAGGAAGACCAGATCGTGATCCGCCGCTCCGGCGGCGGCGAGGACGAAGACGCCGACTGATTCGCTGCGCGCCGCCGCGATCGCGTGGCGGCGGGGGCAGGACGCGCTGGTCTGCGAGGCGGCCGAGCCGTGGGCGCACGGCACGGTCCTGCGGACCCCGTCGGCGCCGAACTTCTGGGACGCGAACTTCGTTCGCGTCGAGGGCGACGCCGCCGACCTGACGCCCGAGGCGCTCGTGCGCGCGGCCGATGCGCTGCTGGCCGGCTCACAGCACCGCAAGCTCGAGCTCGAGGACGAGGCCGCGGGCGCGCGGATGCGGCCGTTCTTCAAGGCGGCGGGCTGGGTCGCCGACCGGCTGGCGGTCATGCGCTGCGCGGGTCCGGGCCGGCCGCACGCCGACGTCGAGGAGGCCGAGCTGCTCGAGACACACCCGCTGCGCGTCGAGTGGTACCTGCACTACGACGACGACCCGGCCGTCCAGCAGGCGCTCGCTGCCGCGCAGGACCGCGTGTCCGTGCGGCGCGGGATGCGCGCGTTCGTCGTCCGCGACGACGGCGGCGAGCCGGTCGGCTTTGCCACGCTGGCCGTCGGCGAGGAGGCGGTCGAGATCGACCAGCTCTACGTCACGCCCGGACGCGCGCTCCGGCGGGATCGGTGGGCGGCTGGTGGAGGCGGCGCTGGCCGCCGGCGGGCGCGAGGTGGCTTGGGTCGTGGCCGACGATGAAGGGCGCGCGCGGGCGCTGTACGAGCGGCTCGGGTTCGAGACCGTCTGGCGCCTGTACGCCTTCGTGCGGCAACCCTGAGCGCCCCGGTGACGTGCACGCGCGACGTCGGTCGCGGCGCGCACGACCGCGCTGACTACACGCGCCGCCCGCCCGCGAAGTCGGTCGCGGCGCGCATGTAGCGCCCGAAGGCGGCGTCGGCGACGACCCGGGCGTCCCAGGCGAACGGCTCGTCGGGCGCGACCTCGACCGCGAGGTCGGTGCACCAGCCCGTGCCCTCGTCGTAGAGGTCGGCGAGCTCGTCGAGCGTGAACGGCCCACCGAGCCGGCGGCGCAGCTCGCCGTAGACCTCGCGCGTCACGCGCTCGAGCGTCGGCGCCTGCTCGGGGAAGGCATGGTCCAGCCGCCGCAGGCCTTCCTCCCACTGCTCCCGTGCGGTCTCGTACGGCACCGCTCGCAGGGTATCGACGGCCACCCGCCGGCCCGGTAAGGCGCGTTACTTCACGACGTAGGCGCGCTCGCCGGCCTTGACCATGCCCAGCCGCCGCGCCTCGCGCTCGAGCGCGCCCGGGGCCGACAGCTCCGCCTTGCGCTCGCGCAGCCGCTGGTTCTCCTGCCGCAGCTCGGCGACGGCCTCGCGCTGACGCGCGGCTTCGCGGTAGGTCTGGACCCAGCTCACGGCCGGCCCGATGTAGAGGTAGAGGACGAACGCGAAGACGCCGATCAGCGCCCAGCGGCCGAGACGATCCCAACGGATCCGCATACCTGACGCGTTCGTTCGACGCGTCCGGCCTCCTTCCTCTGCAAGCCATCTGTTAGAGGAATCCGCGAAGCGATTCCTCAAGCGACCGAAGCAGCGGACGAAGTCCGCTCGCAAGGATCGCCTACGACCGGAACACGCTGCGCCCGGGGTACTCCGCGTCGCCGCCGAGCGCCTCCTCGATCCGCAAGAGCTGGTTGTACTTCGCGACGCGGTCCGAGCGCGACGGCGCGCCGGTCTTGATCTGGCCGCAGCCGGTGGCCACGGCGAGGTCGGCGATCGTGGTGTCCTCGGTCTCGCCCGAGCGGTGGCTCATGACCGCGCTGTAGCCGTTCGAGCGCGCGAGGTCGATCGCCGCCAGCGTCTCGGTCAGCGTGCCGATCTGGTTGACCTTGATCAGGATCGAGTTGGCCGTGCCGGCGTCGATCCCGCGCTGCAGGCGCTGCACGTTGGTGACGAACAGGTCGTCGCCGACGAGCTGGACCTTCTCGCCGATCGCGTCGGTCAGCGCCTTCCAGCCGTCCCAGTCCTCCTCGTCCATGCCGTCCTCGATCGAGAGGATCGGGTAGCGGCCGGCGAGGTCGGCCCAGTAGTCGGCCAGCTCGGACGCGGACAGCGTGCGGTTCTCGTGCTCGAGGTTGTAGGCGCCGTTGTCGAAGATCTCGGACACCGCCGGGTCGAGCGCGATCACGAGGTCCTCGCCGGGCGTGTAGCCGGCGGCCTCCATGCCCTCGACGAGCGCGCCGAGCGCGGCCTCGTTGGACTCGAGGTTGGGGGCGAAGCCGCCCTCGTCGCCGACGCCGCCGCCGAGCCCGCGGTCGTGCAGCGTCTTCTTGAGCGCGTGGAAGACCTCGGCGCCCATCCGCAGCGCCTCGGCGAACGTCGGCGCCCCGACCGGGACGACCATGAACTCCTGGAAGTCGACCGAGTTGTCGGCGTGCGCGCCGCCGTTGAGCACGTTCATCATCGGCACGGGGAGGATGTGCGCGGCGTCGCCGCCGAGGTAGCGCCACAGCGGCAGGTTCTCCTCCGCCGCGGCCGCCCGCGCGGTGGCCAGCGACACGCCGAGGATCGCGTTCGCCCCCAGGCGCGACTTGTTGTCGGTGCCGTCGAGCTCGATCAGCTTGCGGTCGAGCCCTTCCTGGTCGGAGGCGTCGTGGCCGTTGACCGCGTCGGCGATCTCGCCGTTGGCGTTGGCGACGGCCTGCGTGACGCCCTTGCCGCCGTAGGCGTCGCCGCCGTCGCGCAGCTCGGTGGCCTCGAACTCGCCCGTGGAGGCGCCCGAGGGGACCGCGGCGCGCCCATGGGCGCCGGAGCGCAGCTGGACCTCCACCTCGACGGTGGGGTTGCCGCGCGAGTCGAGGATCTGTCGTGCGTGGACCGATTCGATCTGGCTCATCGGCCGAGCACGATACGCGCCCGGGCGTAGTAACCGAGTTGCGCCTCGGGGTCGAGCGCATCCCAGTCGGCGCCGTCGGCCGCGGCCAGCTCCTCCGCCGCCTCCACGCGGCCGCGGAAGCGCTCGGCCGAGGCGCGCAGCGCCAGCTCGGGATCGACCTTGAGCTTGCGCGCCACGTTGACCGCGGCGAACAGCACGTCGCCGAGCTCGTGGAAGCGCTCCTCGCGCGTTTGCGCCCCCTCCAGCTCGTCCAGCTCGCCGTGCACGCCCTCGTAGGGGACGTGGTCGAAGTCGAAGCCCGAGGAGGCCGCGCGGCGCTGCGTCTTGAGCGCGTACAGCGGCCCCGGGAGGTTCTCCGGCAGGTCGCCGAAGATCCCCGGCTCGCGCCCGGCCTCGGTCTTCTTGATCTGGTCCCAGTTGCGCAGGACCTCGCCCGCGCCGTCGACCTCGACCGCGCCGAAGATGTGCGGGTGCCGGCGCACGAGCTTGGCGTGCACGTGCTCGGCGACGGCGGCCAGCGAGCCCGCGCCGCGCTCCTCGAGCAGCAGCGAGAGGAAGTGGACCTGGAAGAGCACGTCGCCGAGCTCGTCGAGCAGCTTGGCGTCGTCGCCGGCGTGCGCGGCGGCGGCGAGCTCGTAGGCCTCGCCGACCGTGTGCGGGACGATCGAGCGCTCGTCCTGCTCGCGATCCCACGGGCACTCGCGGCGCAGCTTGCGGGTCAGCTCGTCGAGACGCGCGACCGCGTCGGCTCCGGGGTTCATCGCGTCCACCTTACGAGAGTTCGCGGAAGTTGCGGCGCGAAGCAGTCGGCCGTTAACGACGAAACGCCGCCCGGAGGCGGCGCTTCACGGAAACTCGGTTCGACTCCTAGCCCTCAGGCGGCGCCGTGGCCTGCGGGGCCTGCTGGACCTGCGGGGTCGGCGTCGGCGTGGCCTTCGGACCGTTCGAGCAGTCGCTGGTCTTGTAGCCCTCGGAGCACTCCGTCTTGTCCCTCCAGCGCTTCGTGAAGTCCTTCACGAACGTGTCGAGCGCCTTGCTCTGGCCCTGGGAGGCGAGCGTCTGCTTGATCGTCTCCTTGGCCTCGGCGAGCGACTGCTGGCTGGCCTTCGTGATGTCCGAGACGCTGAAGACGTAGTAGCCGTACTGGGTCTTGATCGGGCCCACGAGCTCGTTCTTGTCGGCCGAGAAGACGGCGTCGTCGAGCTCCTTGTCGAGCGTGCCCTTGGCCTGCGCGGGCAGCTTGCCGCCGGCGGCCTTGGAGGTGTCGTCGATCGAGTACTTCTTGGCGACCTCCTTCCAGGAGTCGCCGGACTCGAGCGCGGCCTTGGCCTGCTCGGCCTTGGCCTTGTCCTTGGTCAGGACGACGCGCAGGTCACGCTTCTCGGGCTGCGCGAAGCGGGCCTTGTTCTTGTTGTAGAAGTCCTCGATCTGCTGGTCGGTGACCTTGTCCTTGCCCTTGATGACCTTGTCGCGGATCTTGTTGGACAGCAGGTCGAGCTTGACGCGTCTCGGAGGATGTCCTCCTCGGTCTGGCCGGACGTCTGGAGGAACTTCTTGTAGTCGGCGTCCTTCGGGAAACTCTGCTTCTTCTGCTCGGCGAAGGACTTCTTGACGTCGGCGTCGGAGACGTTGAGGTTCATCGCGGCGGCCTCGCCCTGGATCCACTGGAACGAGATCAGGAGCTGCAGGATCTGGTTGCGCAGCTGCTCGTACTCGGTCTTGCACTGCGTCTTGAGCTGGGAGTCCGTCACCTTCGGCTGGCCCTTGGCCGGCGCGGGGGTCGCCTTGCGCTTGGCGGCGACGCACTTCGTGTAGTTCGGAGGATCCGGGACGGCAGCATTCTGCTGTCCGGATGCCTTCGAGGCGACGGTCAGCCAGTGGCTGAACTCCGCCTTGTCGATGGCCTCTCCATCGACCGTAGCCACGGCGTTGCCGGGCACGCCGCCACAGGCGGCGAAGGTAGCGCCGACGCCGACTACGGCGGCGAGGCTTAGTGCGATGCGAGCAGCCTTGATCATTGTGAAGTAACGCTTGAGAAGGGGACGTTGGCGAAGTGTTGCCGGGCGTTCACGGCCCAGGCAAAAAGGGACCTTCTCCCGGCTGCGCATGGTAGCGGCGCCCTCCGGGTAGCCCCCGATCTTTTCACGCCCCCTTTAGGCAGCCGCTTGGACGCTCAACAAGGCGTCGGCCGCGCGGACGACCGCGGGGAACCGCTGCAGCGGGTCGTCGGGCACGCGCAAAGAGAGCTGCGAGCGGCCGGCTTCGTAGTTTGCTCCGGGCAACAACTCGCGCAGGCGGCGGGCCGTCGCGGAGTCGAGATCGATCGGCGTGACCGCCAGCCGGCCGCCCTTGAACGAGACCGCGGTCGCCCCGGCGCGGCCGAGCTTGATCGCGCGCCTGCTGCAGCGTGATCAGGTTCTCCAGCGGCTCCGGGATCTCGCCGAAGCGGTCCTCGAGCTCCGCGCGCAGCTCGACCAGCTCGGAGTTCTCGCGGGCGCCCGCGATCTTGCGGTGCACGTCGACCTTGGCCTGCTCGTACGGGATGTAGTCCGCGGGCACGTAGGCGTCGACGTTGACGTCGAGGCGCACCGGCTCGGGCGGCTCCGCACCGTCCTCGTCCGGATCCATCGCCCGCACGGCCTCGTCGAGCATCTGCATGTAGAGCTCGAAGCCGAGCGCGGCGACGTGGCCGGACTGCTCGTCGCCGAGCAGGTTGCCCGCGCCGCGCAGCTCGAGGTCGCGCATCGCGACCTTGAAGCCCGCGCCGAGCTCGGTGTAGTCCGACAGCGCCGACAGCCGGTCGGCGGCCTCGGCCGTCAGCGCGGCCGCGCTCGGGTAGAGCAGGTAGGCGTAGGCGCGCTCGCGCGAGCGGCCGACGCGCCCGCGGATCTGGTAGAGCTGGCTGAGCCCGAACAGGTCGGCGCGGTCGACGATCAGCGTGTTGGCCTGCGGGATGTCGATCCCGGACTCGATGATGCTGGTCGAGACCAGCACGTCGGCGTCGCCGCGCAGGAACGCCAGCATCCGCTCCTCGAGCTGCTTCTCGTCCATCTGGCCGTGCGCGACCGTGAAGCGCAGCTTCGGGCACAGGCTGCGCAGGCGCTCCGCGGTCTCGTCGATGTCGTCGACGCGGTTGTGCAGGAAGAACGCCTGGCCCTCGCGCGCGACCTCGCGCTCGAGCGCCTGGCGGACGAGCTGCTCGTCGTACTCGCCGACGTAGGTCTTGACCGGCCGGCGGCCCTCGGGCGGGGTCTCGATCACGCTGATGTCGCGCAGGCCGGCGAGCGACATCTGCAGCGTGCGCGGGATCGGCGTCGCGCTCATCGAGATCACGTCGACCTTGAGCTTGAGCTGGCGCATCAGCTCCTTCTGCTTGACGCCGAAGCGCTGCTCCTCGTCGACGATCAGCAGCCCGAGCTCCTTCGCCCGCACGTCGCGCGAGAGCAGGCGGTGGGTGCCGATCAGGATGTCGACCTTGCCTTCGGCGAAGCGCTTGACGGCCGCGCGCTGCTCGGCCGGCGGCCGGAAGCGCGAGACCTGCTCGATCACGAACGGCTGGTCGCGCAGGCGCTCGACGAACGTGCCGTAGTGCTGCTGGGCGAGGATCGTCGTCGGCACCAGCATCAGCACCTGCTTGCCGTCGGAGGCCGACTTGACCGCGGCGCGCAGCGCGACCTCGGTCTTGCCGTAGCCGACGTCGCCGCAGATCAGCCGGTCCATCGGGCGCTCGGACTCCATGTCGGCGACCACGTTGTCGATCGCGTCGCGCTGGTCGGGCGTCTCGCGGTAGGGGAAGTTGGCCTCGAGGTCGCGCAGCTCCTCGGAGAACTCCGGGAACGCGTGGCCGCGGCGGCGCTTGCGCTCGGCGTAGAGGTTGAGCAGCTCGCCGGCCAGCTCCTGCGCGGCGCGGCGGGCGCGCGCCTTGACCTTGTCCCAGCGCGTGCCGCCGAGCTTGGACAGCGTCGGCGCGCCGCCGTCGGCGCCCAGGTAGCGGCTGATCTTCGCCAGCTGGTCGACCGGCATGAAGACCTTGTCGTCGCCCTGGAACTCGAGGTTCAGGTAGTCGCGGGTGACGCCGGCCACGGTCTTGGTGTCGAAGCCGGCGAAGCGGGCGACGCCGTGGTCCTCGTGGACGATGTGGTCGCCCGTGCGCAGGTCGGTGAAGCTCCGCAGCAGCCCGCGGCCTTTGCGAGTCGGCCGGCTGGAGGCCTTCTTGCGGTGGATCAGGCGGTGCTCGGGGAACGCCGCCAGCTTGAGGCCGGGCGCGACGAAGCCGTCGCGCAGGTTGGCCTCGGTGAAGATCAGGCCGTTCGTGCCGCCGTTGAGGTTCGCGCGGATGCGGGCGAGGTTGTAGGCGGCGCGCTCGGCCGCGCCGCGCTGCGGCCAGGTGACCACGGTCGTGTAGTCCGAGCGCACGAGCTTCTCGAGCTCGGACTCGGCCTCGATCAGGTTGCGCGCGGCGAAGTCGGCGGCCTGCGCGCGGATCTCGATCGGCTGGTCGGAGCTGATCGCGCTCAGGCGCGCCTCCGCGCGTTCGGCCAGCGCGTCGTTGATCTTGCGCGGGTTGACGTAGAGATCGCGCGCGTCCTGGTCGTCGAATGCGGTGCAGACGTCGTCCCAGTGGTCTCTGAGCGTCGGCTCGACGTCCTCCTCGGCGGCGACGATCAGCTGCGTGCGCTCGGGCAGCAGCTCGAGCAGCTCGCGGAAGTGCTCGACGGGCAGCAGCTCGGCGATGTCGGGCCGGTCCTCGTCGGCGGCCGCGATCTCGGCCAGCTCGCGGTGCTCGGGCGCGAGCTCGGCGGCGGGCGAGATCTCGACGAACTCGGTCTCCCCCAGGCTGCGCTGGGTGAAGGTGGAGAACCAGCGCAGGGCCTCGATCTCGATGTCGAAGAGGTCGACGCGGACGGCGCGCTCCTCGGTGGCGGGGTAGACGTCGAGCAGGCCGCCGCGGATCGCGAACTGCCCACGGTCCTCGACCTGGTCGACGCGGTGGTAGCCGGCGGCGACGAGTTGCTGGGCGGTCTCGTCGAGGTCGAGCAGGTCGCCGACTCTCAGGACGAAGCCGTGCGGGCGCAGCTTGGGGTCCGGGACCTTCTCGGAGAGCGCGGTGGCGCTGATCACCACGACGGGCTGCTCGGTGCCCTCGGGCGTGTCGGTCAAGGCATCGAGCGCCGCCACCCTGAGCCCGACCAGGTGCGGCGGCGGCGTCAGATGGGACTCGTAGGCGACGCCGCGGCTCGGGTAGTAGCGGACCGTCCGCGGCGCCAGCCAGGCGCGCAGGTCGACGGCGAGATCACGCGCCGCACGGTCGTCGCCGACGACGATCAGCGCCGGGCGCTTCGCGTCCTGGTCGGCGAGCGCCGCGACCACGAACGGCCGCAGCGACTGGCTGACGTACGCGGAGCCGCCCTCGTTGGCGAGCTGCGCGGCGGCGGGGTCGTGCTCGAGGTGGCTGAGAAAGGTTCGGAGCAACCCTTTCACTCTAGGAGGGCTATAGTTTTGGTCATGTTGACTGAAACTGTGTTCGAGCTCTTCGGCGAGCCGGTCACATGGGCCGAGCTCGCGGGCTTCGTGACCGGCATCGCCTGCGTCGCGCTGGCCGTCTTCCAGCGGATCGAGACGTTCGGGGTCGGAATCGCCAACAACGTCTTCTTCATCGTCCTGTTCATGGACGCGCGGCTGTACGCCGACGCGGCACTGCAGGTCGTCTACATCGCGCTGGCCGTGATGGGCTGGTGGGTCTGGGCCACGCGGGCGCGCGGGCCGCTGGAGGTCTCGCGCGCCTCGGTGCGGTTGCTGTCGGCGATCACGGTGGCCGTCGGCCTGGCGACGCTGATCTTGGTGCCGGTCCTGCGCGCCGCACACGGTGCGGCGCCCGGGTGGGACGCGCTGACGACCTCGATGTCACTGGGCGCGCAGCTGCTGCTCAATCTGAAGCGGCTGGAGACCTGGTACGTGTGGATCGCCGTCGACGTGATCTACGTACCGCTGTATTTCTCGCGCGACCTGAACCTGACCGCGCTGGTGTACCTCGTGTTCCTGGCGCTGTGCGTGGAGGGGTGGCGTCAGTGGCGCGTCATGGTCTAGTGCTCGGCAAGTTCCTGCCGCCGCACGCGCGGGCACCACGAGCTGGTCGACTTCGCGCTCTCGCAGTGCGAGCGCGTCACGGTGCTCGTGCTGGGCTCGGTTTCCGAGTCGATCCCGCTGGCGCTGCGGCGCGAGTGGATGCGCGAGCGCCACCCGGGCGCACGGGTCGTCGCGGGCTGGGACGAGCTGCCCGTGGACTTCGACGATCCTCGTGTGCACGACCTGCACATCGCGTTGATGGAGCGGCTGCTGGACGAGCCGATCGATGCCGTCTTCACCGGCGAGGCCTATGGCGATCTGCTGGCCGCGCGCTGGGGCGTAGAGCACGTGCGACTGCAGCGCGACGGCGTGATCTCGGGCACGGCCGTGCGCGCCGACCCGGCCGCATGGTGGCCGTGGCTGACGCCCGCCGTGCGCGCGTGGTTCTGCCGGCGGGTGGTGATCACCGGCGCGGAGTCGACGGGCACGACGACGCTCGCGCGGGCTGCTGGCCTCGCGGCTGGGAACGGTGTGGGTACCCGAGGCCGGTCGCGCGGTGTCGCGGCACGCGGGATCCCGGCCCGCTGGAGCGACGAGGACTTCGCCGTCATCGCGCGCCGCCAGCAGCGCGACGAAGACCGCGCCGCGCGCGTGTCGGGCCCGGTGCTGGTGTGCGACACCGACGCGCTCGCGACCTGCGTCTGGCAGGAGCGCTACATCGGCCGCTCGACCGGCGCCGTCGAGCGCGCTCGCAGCGTCGAGGAGCTACGCGCTGTCGGTGCTCACGAGCGACGACATCCCGTTCGTCCAGGACGGCCTGCGCGACGGCGAGCACCTGCGCGCCTGGATGACCCAGCGCTTCCGCGAGCGGCTTCAGCCGCCGTGGATCGAGGTCCGCGGCAGCGTCGCGGAGCGCGTCGAGCAGGTGCTCAGCGCCGTGCGAGGATGTTGAGCCGCACGTAGCTCGCGCGCACCGGCGTCGCCCATCTGCGCCAGCACGTCGTCCACGAACGGCGCGCGCTCGTCCTCCGGCAGGCGCTCGAGGTGCGAGCCGAGGATCACGGTCGTGAAGTACTCGCGCGGGTCGGCGGGCTCGACGGGCCACGGCTGCAGCCAGGTCCAGACGTCCTTGAAGCCGGCGTTCGTGCAGCCGCTCCGTGGTCTCGGCGGGCGTCGCGAAGTTCCACGGGCCGGCCCAGTCCCGGAACGCGGGATGGTCGACCGCGTCGATCGCGGCCTGGACGTCGGCGATGTTGCCGGCGCCGCCGCACTGCGCCGCGAGCCGGCCGCCGGGCTTCAGCGCCGCGTGCAGGCGGGCGAACAGCCGCTCATGGTCGGCGATCCAGTGGAACGTCGCCGTCGAGAGGATCGCGTCCACCGGCTCGTCGAGCTCGAGCTCGACCAGGTCCGAGGTGAACGCCGTGATGCCGCGCTTGCGGGTCTCGGCCACCATCGCCTCGCTGCCGTCGACGGCGATCACCGTCCCATCGGGAACGCGCTCGACGACGAGTGCCGTGACCCGGCCGGTGCCGCAGCCGGCGTCGAGGACCCGCTCGTCGCCCTGGAGATCGAGGCGGTCGATGACATCGCGCGCCATCGCGGTCAGGGGGTCCGACATCCGGTCGTACGAGGCGGCTTCCCATTCACGAGGCGGCATACGTTTGTACGTTATCACGTACGCACGACGATTGCGGTGGTGACGACCCGGCACGCCGGCAAGGTCGTCACCACGCGGTCGAACGTGCGGCTTCTCGCTAGCTGAGCTCGAAGCTCAGCGTCGCGGGCTCCGGGCCGGCCTCGGAGACCGTCAGCTGGCCGTGCGCGTTGCGGTAGGCGCCGGTGCCGCCGGTGATGGCCTGGACGAACGGGGACGTCTCCTCCTGGGCGGAGGTGACGACGCCCATGGCGGCGATCTGGCCGCCGGGCAGCGAGGTGATGTTGTCGCACTGGACGATGTCGGCGCGCACGACCGTGCAGACGACGTGGCTCTCGCCGACGCGCTTCTCGCCGCGGAAGACGTCCATGGTGATGATCTGCTGGTCGCCGGTGCTCGCGCCGGGGGCGCCGAGGTCGATCATGGTCGGCGGGCCGAGCGCCTTGCCGGTGAGCTGGAAGCTCTTGCCGTTGTCGTGCGCGGAGGCGCCGGCGGCGGTGAGGGCGAGGGCGACGATCGGGATGGGGAGGAGTTTCGTGATGTTCATGGCACCGGAGGCTCCCGGTGCCCGCCTCACGCGACCTCAGGGGCGACCCCGAGACTTTCCCCCAGAGCGCGCGGGAGCTGCGAGCGCGAGCCGATGTCGAGCTTGCGGTACGTGCTCGTGAGGTGGACCTCGATCGTCTTCTCGGTCAGGAACAGCGCCTGCGCGATCTCGCGATTGGTCATGCCGCCGGCGGCCATCTTGGCGACGCGCGCCTCGCTGGCGGTCAAGGTGCTGCGGCTCTCGATCGGGTCGCGCCGGGGGCGCGCGCCGGCGGCGACGAGCTCGTCGTGCGCGCGCGCCGCCACGGCGGTCGCGCCGCAGCGCGCGGCGACGCTCCACCGCCTCGCGCAGCGGTTCGCGCGCGTCGGTGCGCCGGCCGCCGCGGCGGTGCGCCGCGCCGAGCTCGAGCAGCGAGAGCGCGTACTCGAGCCGCGCCGGCGACGGCCTCAGCGTCCTGACCGATTCCTCCAGCGGCTCGATACTGCGCTGCGCCAACCCGGCGGCGCGCAGCGCGATCCCGAGCGGCCGCGGGTCGCCGAAGGCACGGGCGCGCGCGAGGTCCTCGGCCGACAGCGCCTGCGCCTCGTCGGAGCGGCCGAGCGTCGCGAGCAGGCGGACCGCGTCCGAGCGCCAGGTCGAGTGCGCGGGAGTGCGGATGCCCCAGGCGCGCTCGAGCTCGCGGCAGGCGAGCAGGTCCGCGAGGGCCTCGTCGTGGCGGCCGGTGGCAGCGTGCAGGCGCCCGCGCAGCTGGCGCCCCTGGACCGAGGCGCGCCCGGCGGCCACCGCGTCCTGTTCCATTCCCAGGTCATCCCAGAGCCGCGCCGCGCCCTCGGGATCGTCCTGCGCGAGCCGGAGCTCGACCAGCACGAGCGCGCCCGGGACGGATCATGAAGCTCGGGTGCCGCGCGGCGTTCTCGGCGTCGGCCTCGGCCTCGGCGAGGTTCCCGCGCCGCCACCAGGCCGCCGCGCGCAGGTGCGAGCCCTGGACGTAGGACAGAAACGAGCCGTGGCGCCGGGCCCAGTCGAGGACGCGGCCGAACTCGCGCGTCGCCTCCTCGAGCGCGCCGGAGAAGACCAGCGCGAGCGGGGTGACGTAGACGGCGGGCACGCTGGGGCCGGGATCCTCGAGCAGGTCGAGCGTGCGCAGCGCGAGCTCGCGCGCGCGGTCCGCGCGGCCGCGCATCGTCTCGCGGTAGGCGAGCCCGGCGACGAACAGGCGCTCGCCGGGCGTCGACGGTGCGTCGGGCGTCGGCGGCGAAGCGTAAGCCGGACTGCCGGGCGAGCGCGGCGGCCGCGCGGTTGCCCTGCGAGGCCGCCCCGCGGGTGGCCTGCAGCAGCAGCCCGAGCTCGCGCTGGTCATCGCCGAGGGCGTCGATTGCGCGGCTCAGCGCGGCCACCGCCTCCTCGGGTCGGTCGGCGAGCTGCAGCGCGGCGCCGAGCTCAAGTGCGATCTGCGGGTCGTCGTCCGCGGCGGCTTGCAGGTGCTCCGCCGCTTCGTCGTAGCGCCCGGCCTGAAGCTCGACCGCCCCGAGCTCCCTGTGGACCGGCTGGGGATCCTCCGGCGGCTCCCGCAGCGCCCGGCGCAGGTGGCTGGCGGCGACCTCGGTCGCGCCGCGCCGCCGGGCACTGGCCGCGGCCTCGCGCAGGACCTGTACGGCCTCCTCGTCACCCGCCGGATCGGCTTCGTGGCGATGGATCGCGACCCGCTCCGCATCCGCGCCGGCCGCGGTCAGCAGCTCGGCGGCGCGCGTGTGCCCACGCGCCCGCTCCCCGGCCGAGAGCTCGGCGTACACGCTCTCGCGCACGAGCGGGTGCGCGAACGAGAGCCGCCGGCCGCGGGCCGGACGCGCGCCGCCCCGCACCACCGCGCGGCCGCCGACCGCCGCCCGGGCCGCAGCGCCGCTCGTCAAGGCGACACCGGACACCGCCCGGGCCGCCTCGCCGCCCGCCACAGCGCCGCCGGGCACTGTCCGGACGCCTTCGCCGCCCGCCGAAGTGCCGCCGGACACCGCCGCGCCACCGCCCGCCGCCGAGGCTGCTTCACCGCCCGCCGATGCGTCGCCGGGCGCGAAGATGGCCGCCGCCTCCAGGGCGTCCGCGGCGCGGCTCGCCGCGTCCTCTTCGAGCCCAGCCAGCGCGGCGGCGACCGCGGGCTCGGCGCCGTCGCCGAGGATGACCACCGCGTGCGCGAGCGCGGTTGCCTCCCGAGGCAGGCGGCGCAGCCGGGCGAGCGCGGCGCGGCTGACGGTGCGGGAGGTCTGGCGGGCGACGAGCGGGGCGTTGGCGTCGGTGGGCGCGACCTGCGCCAGCTCGCGCAGCAGCTCTTCCAACAGGAACGGGTTGCCGCCCGTGACCTGTGCGCAAGCGGCGACGAACCCGGGCTCGGCGCCGGCGCCGAGCGCGCGCGCGACGGCGTGCTCGCTCAGTCCGCGCGGCTCGATCACGTCCACGAAGGGATTCGCGGCCAGCACGTCGAGCACGGGCTGCCCGTCGCCTGCCTCGGCAGGCCGCGCCGCGGCGATCAGCGCCACCGCGAGCCCATCGATCCGCTGCGCCAGGTACGCGAGCCAGCGCAGCGAGGGCAGGTCGGCCCAGTGCAGATCGTCCACGAGCACGACGACCGGCCGCTCGGCGGCGAGGTTCGCGGTCAGCCAGTAGAGCCCGTGCAGCACCGCGCCCGCGTCCTCCTCCTGTCGCCCGACGCCGCGCAGCACCGGCAGCGCGAGCTCCGCCGCGCCCGTGAACAGCTCGTCGCGCGCGACCGGCTCGAGCAGCTGGCGCACCACCGCGAACGGGAAGTCGCGCTCGAGCTCGGACGCCCGCGCGCTGAGCACGGTCATGTCCTCGGCCGGCGCGGCGTGCAGCAGCCGCGTCTTGCCGATCCCGGGCGGCCCTTCGATCAGCAGCCCGCGACCAGCTCCCGAGCGCGCTGCCTCCAGCACCCGCCCGAGCGCCGCCAGCTCCTCGTCGCGCTCCTCCAGACCCACCTGCGCACCATAAGCGAAGTTCGGGGGGTGGCTTGGGGGTGTCCCCAATCTCGCGGCGCGAGCATCGCGGGACGCTGTCGACATGACCACGATCGATCCCAATGTGCAGATCGGCCACGTGCATCTCAGAGTGGCCGAACTCGAGCGCGCCGTCGCCTTCTACGAGCAGATCCTCGGCTTCCAGGTCACCGGCCGCCTCGGCGACCAGATGGGCTTCCTGGCCGCCGGCACGTATCACCATCACATCGGGCTGAACACGTTCGACGACGTGCCGACCGGCCTCTACCACGCCGCGATCCGCTACCCGAGCCGGCCGGCGCTGGCGCGCGCCGTGCGCCAGGTGCTCGACAGCGGCCACCCCGTCAGCCACGGCTCGGACCACGGCGCGTCGGAGTCCGTCTATCTGACCGACCCCGACGGCAACGGGCTCGAGCTCTACTACGACCGCCCGTTCCACGAGTGGCCGCGCACGCCCGGCGGCGAGCTCGCGCTGGTCAACTTCCCGATCGACGTCGAGGAGCTGATCAGCTCGTGAGCCGCTCGGCCTCGTCGGCGGCGCGTGCGACGAGGTCCGCGACCTCGGAGGTGCTCTGCCGCCAGCGGCCGAGCACGTAGGCGGCCACGACGTCCGGATCGGTCGAGTCCGGCCGGCCGACCCCGATCCGCACGCGGTGGAAGTCCGGCGCGCCGAACTCGCGCCGCAGCGACTTCAGCCCGTTGTGTCCGGCCAGGCCGCCGCCCAGCCGGGCCCGGATCTCGCCGAACGGCAGGTCGATCTCGTCGTGCAGCACGAGCACGCGGTCGAGGTCGAGCTTGAACGAGCCGCGCGCCGGGCCGGCGGACCGGCCGGCCTCGTTCATGTACGTCTGCGGCTTGAGCAGGGCGACCCGCGGGCCTCCCGGACCCGTGCGCCCCTCGCGCAGCTCGCCGTTGAACTTCTTCTTGGCCTTCGGCAGGTCCCAGCGGCGCGCGAGCTCGTCGGCGACCTTGAAGCCGACGTTGTGCGGCGACTCGGCGTAGCCGGGCCCGGGGTTGCCGAGCCCGACGATCAGCCAGTCGACCGGTGCGGAGGAGAAGACCTTCAGGACGCGTCCGAGGACTCGGCGGATTCGCCGTCCCCGGTGGCATCGCCCTCGGCCGGCTCGCCGTCCTCGCCCACCAGCGCGGTCTCGGTCTCGATGTCCTCGTCGACCGGCTCGGCGGTCGGCGGGGTGATCGTGGCGATCACGGTCTCGTCGAGGTCGTCGAGCAGCGTGATGCCGGCGGGCACGGTCACGGCCGACAGCGTCAGCGTCTCGTTGATCTGCATGCCGGAGACGTCGTGGGTGATCGAGTCCGGAATGTCGCCGGGCAGCGCCTCGATCGTGACTTCGCGGGTCTCCTGGGAGAGCACGCCGCCCTCGCTGACGCCCGGGGCGTCGTCGGCGCCGACCAGCTCGAGCACGACCGTGGTCTGGATCGTCTCGTTCATGTTCACGCGCAGGAAGTCGACGTGCATGATGTCGCCGCGGACGGGGTGACGCTGGAGGTCCTTGACCAGCACCGGCGCGGCCTTGTCGCCGCCGATGCTGACATCGAGGATCGCGCCCGAATGCGCCAACGTGTTGCGCAGGATGCGGGCGTCGACGGAGAAGTGCGACGGCTCATCGTCGCCGCCGTAGATGACGCCCGGCACCTCGCCCGAGCGGCGCAGCCGGCGGGCGGTGCGCGAGCCCTCGGGATCGCGGGCGTTGAGGGAGAGCTTCGTGGAGTCGGCCATGATTAGGGGGTCGCCGCGGGCAGGGTGGATCGACGCGGCGAGCGGGCGAGCATGGTAGCGAACATGACGGGCTTAGTCCTGGCGCGCGTGGGTATTCATTGAGCAATGTCCCCCGACGCGGAGCTGCTCGTGATCTTCGGCGTTCTCCACCTCGTGGCGCTCGTTCTCGGCGGCGTGCTCTTCCTGATGTTCCTCCGGTCCGACGGCGCGTCCTCCTGGAAAGGCGGACGACGAGGACGATTCCGGGGGCGGCGGCAACGACCGCATCACGGACAAGCCGAAGACCTCGCCGTCGGGCGGGATTCCGCTGCCGTTCGCGATCCAGTCGGACCGGCGGCTGCGAGACGGCCACGACAAGCTCGCCGATCCCGGCCGCCGCCGCGTGCGGACCCGCAAGCCGGCCGAGCCCGCACCGGTCCGCCGCCGGGTTACGAACCGGTAGGGACCAGCTGCGGCGTGGTGGTGTAGGAGCGCTGCACGTCGAAGAACGCCGGCTTGCGCACGCCGTCGTAGGTGACGAGGCCCTTCTGGTGGACCGGCGACTGCGGGCGCGGATTGCCACCCTCCCAGTTCGGCCGGACCCAGAACTCGTTCAGCGCCCAGTAGATCGCGCCGCTCAGCCACGGCTTGGTGGCGAAGACGCCGAGCTGGTAGTTGACCCACTCCTGCTGGAAGGCCCACGTGCCCTTCTCCTCGGCCGGGCCGTCGCGGTTGGCCTCGGCGCCGAACTCGGAGACCATGATCGCCTTGTCCGGGTAGCAGGCGCGAACGGCGTCGAGATAGCCGGAGAGCTTCGTGCGGTCGAAGATCTGGCCGCTCGGCCCCGGGTACCAGCCGAAGTAGTCGTTGAGGCCGAGCACGTCGATCGCCTTGTACTCCGCGGCCTGGCAGAGCGAGCTCGGGTAGGCGGCGACCGCGATCCCGACCGGCCGCGTCGGGTCCATCTCCTTCGCGAACTTGACCGCGGCGTTGATGTAGGCCACCTGCACCGGGCCGGGCTGTGACGAGAGCTCGTTGCCGATCGACCACAGCATCACCGACGCATGGTTCTCGTTGGCCTCGATGTTGCGGCGCAGCTCCTCGACCGCCAGCCGCCGCACGGCCGGCTCCTTCAGGACCTGCGTCCTGACCGTGTAGACCGGGACCTCGGACCAGATCAGCAGGCCCTGGCGGTCGGCCAGCTCGTGCGTGTAGGGGTGCAGCGGATAGTGCGTGCGCAGCGACGTCGCCCCCAGCTCCTTGGCCTGCGGCGACGAGCTCCTCGCGGCGCTTGTTGTCGATCGCGAAGCCCTGGGCCTTGGAGTCCTCGTGCAGGCCGAGCCCGCGCGTGTTGAGCAGTTGCCCGTTGAGGACCAGCCGGCCGTTGGAGACCTTGATCGAGCGGATGCCGCTCTTGAGCGAGTAGCCCGCGACCTTGTCGCCGCCGACGCGGACGGTGAAGCTGACGTCGTAGAGGTTCGGGTTCGCCGGCGACCACAGCCGCGGATTGCGCGACGCGCAGGTTGTCGGCGAACTCGGTGATCCCGCCGGGCCCGATCGTCTTCGTCCCCAGCCGCAGGTTCTGGCGGCCGTACTTGCCGGTGACCGTGACCCGCTGGCCGCGACGCGTGACGTTCTTGAGGTTGATCCGCGCCTGGATCGTCGCGTCGCAGTTGGCGCACGGCAGCACCGGGCGGACGACGGCCCGCTGGAAGTCGACCGTGTCGAGCTTGCGCAGATAGACCTCGCGCTGGATGCCGCCGTAGTTCCACCAGCCGCCGGTCGGGACGCCGTCGGTGTTCAGGCCGGCGGGCGGGAAGTCGGTGATGCGCCGCACGGAGTCCACGCGCACCACGAGCCGGTTCGTCCCGCGGCGCTTGAAGCCGCTCGGGGACAGCTCCCACGGGACGTAGGCGCCCGTGTTCTCGCCGATCGGCTTGCCGTTGAGCCAGACCCGGGCGCGGTAGTTGACCGACTCGAAGCGGAACGCCCACGCCAGCGCGGAGTCCGCGCTGGGCAGCTCGAAGTCCTTGCGGTACCAGCCGATGCCGCCGCTCATCGACTCGTTCGAGGCGTCGCCGAGGTTCCAGACGTGCGGCACCTTGACCTTCGTCCACCCGGACGTCGACGTCTGGCGCATGAAGCGCTGCTTGATCCCCTGGTCCGGATTGTCGCCGCGGAACAGCCAGTCGCCGTCGAGCAGGTAGCGGCCGTCCGGGCCGTCCTGGTAGAGGGCTTGCTCGTTGGGCTTGTCGGCGGCGCGGGCGGTCGTCGGGACGACCAGCACGAGCGCGAGCACGGGCAGGAGGAATCGCAGGCGTAGCCTCATCACGGGCAATCTCAACACGAGGTGCGGCGGATAGTTCCGGTCGAACCCAGCGCCAGCGGACTGCGTCCGCGGCATGCGGGGTTCGATTGACCATCGCTTCGCGGATGGTCCGGTCATGGCGGGCACGCCGCCTCGTTGCCGATCGGCGCCGAGATCGAGAGCAGCTCGACCGTCGCCCCGGTCAGCGGTCCGTCGCGGCGCACGCGCACGCACTGGACCACCGGCAGCCCGTCGCCGGCCCGCCACGCGACGCGGCCGGTGGCGACCGCGCGCGTCAGCGGCAGCTGGATCGACGGCTTGTACTGCAGGATCGAGACCTCGCCGGGGCGCTTGAGCTCGGCCACGAACGCCTCGGTGGCGGCGACGCAGGCGGGCTCGCGGGTGCACGCCGGCGTCTGCTCGAGCACGGCGCGCGCGTCGCCGCGTGCCTGCGCCTGGGCGATCTCGAGCACCCGCGAGCGCTCGGTCCCGGTCGCCGAGAGGGCGCGGGCCAGCATCAGGCAGATGCCCAGGAAGACGAAGACGCCGAACCCGGCGACGATCAGGATGCGCGTCCGCCGCATGTGCGGCGGGAGAGGGTATTCAGCCCGTCTCGGGGAAGTCGTCGCCCGACAGCTCGAGGAAGCGCTGGACCGACGCCTCCTGGCGCCCGATCTGCTCCGCCAGGGCGCGCGCGTGGTCGGCGGCGAGCGCGAGGAAGTCCTCGAGGCAGCGCTCCGGGTCGTCGGGCAGCGGGTAGACGCGCGTGACGTCCTGCTGGCCGACCGCGATCCCCATCGGCGGGCGGCCCTCGGCCAGCGAGCGCGCGCCGCAGACGGCGGTCACGACGATCTGCTTCTCGGGCGACACGAGCGCGGTCGGCAGCAGCCGCTGCGCGGGCAGGCGGACGCTGAGCTGCAGGCTGCGGTCGACGCGGATGCGGTCGTGGACGAGATCCTCGAACGGCTCGCGCCAGATGTCGAGCACGGTGTCGGCGCCGATCAGCGCGTCGCGCAGCGCGCCGGCCTGCTCCGCGAACAGGCGCTCGGCCTCCTCGCGGTCCTCGGCCGCGGCCAGGTCGAGGTCGCACGGCACGCGCATCAGCTCGTTCTTGCCGACGGCGTCGCCGGCGCCGCGGCCGCCGTGGGCGACGTAGGTCTGCATCGTCCCGAGGTCCTTGCGGCCGTGGAAGACCACGGTCAGCGCTTCGGTGAGGCTCAGCGGCGTGACGCGCAGGGCGACCGAGGCGGACGCCTCGGCGTCGATCAGCGCTCGCTTGAGCAGGTCGTCTGCGTGGTCTCCGTCCATCTCGCGCGTCCTGGTCGGATTATCGGCGATTCGTGCCCCCAATCATTACCGCCTCGCGGTCGGAATACGCCACCGCCGATTGGACAGGGCGTCGGAACGGGTATGGTCGCCCCCCGTGGGACTCATCTACAAGCCGATCGGCATCTTCCTCGGGCATCATGGCCGGCCTGGTGGGCAAGCGGATCTTCAACTTCACCTGGACGAAGATCGACGACGAGGATCCGCCCAAGGGCACGACGGAGCAGGCGCCGTGGGTAAAGATCATCGCCGCCGCCGCGCTCCAGGGCGTGATCTTCAAGGTCACGCGGGTCGTCGTCGACCGCTACGGCGCGGTCGGCTGGCGCTATCTCACGGGGACGTGGCCGGGGGAGAAGTACCCCGACCCCGAGAAAGAATGAAGCCGCGCTCGCGGTAGTCGGCGAGCGCGTCCTCGAAGCCCGCGAAGTCCTGCTGCAGGAGCCGTTGCAGCGGGCTCGGGGCGCCGGCGCGCACCCACGCGCGCGGGCGGCGGCTGCGTCGCCGAGCAGTTGCAGCAGGATCCGGATCTCGGGGCGCAGGTCCTCCTCGCCCGTGATGACCGCGATCGGGTCGCTGTCGAGGATCGTCAGCAGTTCCTCGTCGGTGAGACCGAGCAGCGTCTGTAAGCGGGCGGCGCTCAGAACAGCTGATTCTCGCCGCCGAAGACCTCGGCGACGGAGTCGTCGGTGAAGATGCGCCGGATCGAGTCCGTCAGCAGGTCCGCGACGCTCAGGACCGTGATGTTGTCGGGCGCCCCGGGCTGGAGCGGGATCGTGTCCGTGGTCACGATCCGCTCGAACGGGCTGGCGGCGAGGTTCTCGAACGCGTTGCCCGACAGCACCGGGTGCGTGGCGGCGGCGAAGACGCGGCGCGCGCCCTCGTCCTTGACCGTCTCGCCCGCGGCGCGCAGGGTGCCGGCGGTGTCGATGATGTCGTCGACGATCACCGCCGTCTTGTCCTTCACGCTGCCGATCACGTAGGCGATCTCGGCCACCTGCTGGGCCGGCCGCTCCTTGTTGAGGATCGCCAGCTCGGCGCCGACCTTCTCGGCGAACTTCTTGGCCAGCTTCACGCGGCCGGCGTCCGGGGAGACGACCACGAGGTCCTCGAGCTGCTGGTCGCGGAAGTACTGGGTGAGGATGAACATCGCCGTCATGTGGTCGACCGGCTTGTTGAAGAAGCCCTGCACCTGGCCGGCGTGAAGGTCCATCGTGAGCACGCGATCCGCCCCGGCGGCCTCGAGCATGTGCGCGACGAGGCGGGCGGAGATCGGCTCGCGCGGGGCCGACTTCTTGTCCTGGCGGGAGTAGCCGAACCACGGCGTGACGGCGATCACCCGGTGCGCCGACGCGCCGACGGCGGCGTCGATCATGATCAGCAGCTCCATCAGCGCGTCGTTGGCGGTGATGCCAGTGGCCTGGTTCCCGCACGTCGGCTGCACGATGAAGACGTCCGCGCCCCGGATCGACTCCTCGTAGCGGCAGTAGACCTCGCCGTTCGAGAACGTCTTGAGCGTGACTCCGCCGAGCTCCAGGCCCAGCTTGTTGGCGATCTTCGCCGCCAGCTCGGGATTCGAGCGGCCGGCGAACAGCATCAGCCGCTTGTCATAGCCGCTGAGCGGCAGCGACGTGGCCGATGAGGTTCTGGGCGACAGGGCGCTCACGGCGTGGTGGAGTGTAGGCGGAGCGGCGGTCGTCACGGCTTTCGGCGGTCCGCATAGTCCGCGATGTTCGTCTGACGGGCGCGGGCGATCCCGAGCGCGTTGGCGGGCACGTCCTCGGTGATCACGCTGCCGGCTCCGGTGTACGCGCCGTCCCCGACCTCGACGGGCGCCACGAACGCCGTGTCGACGCTGGTCCTGACGCCTGAGCCGATCTTCGTCCGGTGCTTCTTGCGGCCGTCGTAGTTGGCGGTGATGTTGCCCGCGCCGATGTTCGTGCCCTCGCCGATGTCGGTGTCGCCGATGTAGGACAGATGCGGGACCTTGGTCCCTTTGCCGATCGTCGAGTTCTTGATCTCGACGAAGGCGCCGGCCTTGGCGTTGGGGTGCAGGTGGGCGTCGGGGCGCAGGTACGCGAACGGACCGATCGTGCCGTGGTCCTCGACGCGTTGCCTGCACCAGGTAGGAGTGCGGGACGCTCACCCCGTCGCCGAGCGTGGTGTCGACCAGCGTCGTCAGCGGCCCGACGATGCAGTCCTCGCCGATCGTCGTCGCGCCCTTGAGGAACGTCGACGGCTCGACGATCGTGTCGCGGCCGATCGTCACATCCACGTCGATCGTGGTCGAGTCGGGGTCGATGATCGTGACGCCGTTGCGGGCGTGGGCGTCGTGGATGCGCTGCTGGGCGAGCTTGCGGATCCGGGCGAGCTCGACGCGGTCGTTGACGCCGAGCGTGATCGTCGGATCGCTCACCACGTGCCCGTGGACGGTCTTGCCCGCCTCGATCAGCTTCGGCAGCACGTCGGGGAGGTAGAGCTCGCCCTGGGCGTTGTCGGTGTCGAGTTGGGCGAGCGCGGCGAGCAGGCCGGCGCCGTCGAACGCGTAGACACCGGTGTTGACCTCGCGGATCGCGAGCTGCTCGGGCGTCGCGTCGCCCTCGGCCTTGGTCTCGACGACCCGTTCCACGTTTCCGCGTTCGTCGCGGACGACCCGCCCGTAGCCGGCGGGATCGTCGAGCACCATCGTCGCCACGGTGCCGGCGGCGCCGCTGCGCTCGTGCGCTTCGACGAGCTGGCTCAGCGCTTGTGCCGTGATCAGCGGGACATCGCCGTTGACCACGACGACGGTCTCGTCCGGCTCGATGTGGCTCTGCGCCGCGGCGACGGCGTCACCGGTGCCGTTGGGTTGCTCCTGGATCGCGACCGCGACGTCCTCGGGCAGCCGGTCCTCGAGCCGCCGCTTCGGGTTGTCGACTACGACGACCTTCCCGGCCCCGGCCTCCTGCGCCGCAGCTACGGGCCAGAGGATCAGCGGGCGGCCGCAGAGCGGGTGCAGGACCTTGGGCAGCGCGGAGCGCATGCGGGTCCCTTCCCCGGCGGCGATGATGACGACGGTGGGCGAAGACACCGTTCGCATCGTAGTATCGGCGCCGTCACCACCTCGATGGGGAGTGGTGTAAAGGCAGCACTAGGGACTTTGACTCCCTCGGTTCTGGTTCGAATCCAGGCTCCCCAGTCAGCTCGCTGTTCGAAGCGTTCCGTCCGGTGTCGATGCGAACATGTGTTCGTGCCGCGGTACACGGAACAGGAACTGCGAGAGGTCGTCGCTCGAGCCACGTCGATGAGCCAGGTGCTGCGCCACTTCGGTTTGCGACCCGCGGGAGGCAACCACCGGCATCTGCGGCGCTGGCTCGAGAAGTGGGACATCTCCATCGAACATTTCACCCTCGACTGGGACATGCCGCCCCGAGAGCGCAAGCCACTCGCGGAGATCCTGGTCGAAGGCTCGACGTACAGCCGCGGTCATCTCAAGCGACGCCTGTACGACGACGGCTTGAAGGAGCGGCGGTGCGAGCTCTGCGGGCAAGGCGAGCAGTGGCGCGGCCGGCAGATGTCATTGATCCTCGACCACATCAACGGCGTGGCCGACGATCACCGGCTCGAGAACCTCCGGATCGTCTGCCCGAACTGTGCCGCGACGCTGGAAACGCACTGCGGTCGCCAGAATCGCCGGACCTTCGAGGACCGCGCGTGCCCGCACTGCGGCGTCCCGTTTCGCCCAAAGAGCGAACGCCAGCGGTACTGCTCGCGTAGGTGCGGATCGCGCTACGACCGAAATGGGGTAATCCGGCCCGGGGCACGGCGCGTCGAGCGGCCGCCGTACGAGCAGTTGCTCGCGGAGATCGAGGCGACGAGCTGGTCAGCGGTCGGACGCAAGTACGGCGTCAGCGACAACGCGGTGCGCAAGTGGGTGCGCGCCTACGAGCGCGAGCGGGGCTAGGTTTCCGTCCGATCGGTCGCGTCAGCGCCTAGGCTGGCGGCCTTCATGCGGATCATCACGCTCGCCGCCGCGGTCGCGGCGCTTCTCGTGCCGGCCGCCCCGGCACTTGCTGGCGATCCGACGATGCCGCTCTGGCAGGTGCAAGCCGGGATGCGCTGCACCGGCTATTCGGTGATCCAGGGGACGGCGATCAGCTCGTTCGACGTCGAGGTGCTCGATGTCGCCGCCGGGGAAGCGAGCGGGGTCGGGAACATCCTCGTGCAGGTCTCCGGGCCGGCCGTCGACGCGACGGGCGTCGGGCCAGGCTTCTCCGGATCGCCGATCTACTGCCCGGACGCGGCGGGGATGAGCCGCAACATCGGCGCGATCTCGCAGTCGGTCAACGAGTACGGCGGAAAGATCGTGCTGGCGACGTCGATCGAGGCGATCCTGGGCACGCCGGTCGACGTTCCGGCGCGAGCCGGGTCGAATCGGGCGGGGGCGGCAGCGGCCACCCGTGGGCCGACGGCGTCGAGCGGGACGAAAGCGACCGCCGCGACCCGCGCGCGGGCGACGTCGCGCCGGACGAATGCGGGCCGCCGCGGGGCGCGCGCCGGCGGTGTCGAGCCGGATGAAGGCGGCGATGGCTCGCGCGAAGCCGCTGGCGGCGCCGATCACGGTCAGTGGGCTGAGCGCGCCGCTCGCCGCCGCGCTGACGAAGGCGGCGGCGAAGGTCGGGCGCCCGGTGCTGGCGGCACCGCCCGGGCCGCTGGGGACGTTCGCGCCGCAGGCGTTGCGACCCGGCTCGGCGGTCGCGGTGGGCTACTCGAACGGCGACGTCCGGACCAGCTCGGTCGGGACGGTCGCCTACGTCGACGGCGACCGGGTGTGGGTCTTCGGCCACGAGCTCGAGGGCAACGGTCGGCGCGCGCTGCTGCTTCAGGACGCCTACATCTACCGGGTCATCAACAACCCGCTGGGTCTTGGGCAGCTGGCCTCGACGTACAAGCTGGGCGCCTCGGGCCATGACCTCGGCACGATCAGCAACGACGGCTTCAGCGCGGTCGCCGGGCGGCTCGGCGCGTTACCGCACACCGTGCCGGTCAACGTGCTCGCCCGCGACGAGGACCGCGGCGTGCAGCGCGCGGTCACACACGAACGTCGCCGACGAGGCCGCGATCGACCTCCCGAGCGGCGGCTCGTGGACGTCCTTCGTCGCGCCGCTCGCGGTCGCGCAGGCCGCCGGAGCGGCGCTCGGCAGCACGCCCGGGCGCCTGACCGGGGAGATGTGCGCGCGGATGTCGCTCGCCGAGCTCGACGAGCCGCTGCGCTTCTGCAATCGCTACGTCTCGCTCGCCGCCTCCCAGAGCGAGGACGGCACGATGACCAACGCCGTGCTCTCCGGCGCCGCGAGCGACCTCGGCGGCGCGCTGGCGACGATCGACGCCTACACCGGCAAACCTCCGCGCGTGACCGGGGTCTCGGCGCTGCTGAAGGTCCGGCGCGGCGCCGACCTTGCCTCCATCCGCAGCGTCTCGCTTCCGCGGCGGGTGCGTCCCGGGCAGCGCGTGCGGGCGCGCGTCGCGCTGCAGCGCCTGCGCGGCGACCGGCTGACGCGAACGTACCCGCTGCGACTCCCCTCCGACCTGCGCCGCGGAACGCAGCGGCTGCGCTTCGTCGGCCAGGACGCCGACGAGGGCGAGGACGCGTTCACGACGATCATCCTCACCGACGAGGAGGAGGATGACGGCGGCGACGCGGGCCCCGCGACGCTCGACGAACTCGCCGAGCAGATACGCGAGACCGCGCGCTACGACGGTGTGTCGCTGCGCGGCGGCGGCACCCGCGCACGGGCCTTCCGCGACGACGACCTCCGGATCTCCGGCCAGGCCGAGGTGACGGTGCGCGTGGAGCGGCGGAGGTAGGTCGCCGAGGGTCCCAGATGCGTTCCGGCCGGCCGACGCCACCCGAGCGCGGCGACGCATCTACGTCGGTTCGAAGCGGTAGACGACCCCGGTCGGCTCCGCGCCTTCCGCGCGCGGCAGCGCGGCAGACAACACGGCCGAGAAGGCGTCGGCGGAGGCCGCCATCAGCTCGACCAGCGTGTCGACCGACGTCGCCTCCTCCTTGACGCCGTTCGCGTAATCCGTCAGGTACCCGAGCAGTGCGTACGGCAACTCGGCCTCGCCGCACAGGACCGTCTCCGGGCCCGCGGTCTGCGAGACCGCGGTGACGCCGCAGGCCGCGAGCCCGCGGATCTCGGCGCGGGTGTTGAAGCGCGGGCCGTCGACGTGTCCGTAGCAGCCGCCGTCGCGCACGGAGACCCCCGCCTCGGCGCCACCGGCGAGCAGCGCCGACCGCAGAACCGACGAGAACGGGTCCTCGTAGATCCAGTGCCCACGCGACGCCGCACCGGGCTCGCTGAAGAACGTGCACAGGCTGCCGTCCGGCAGCCGGTTCGACACGAAATGCAGATCGTCGAAGCAGACCAGCGTGCCCAGCTCGACGGACGGGTCGACCGCACCGCAGACGGTCACGGCCAGCACGCCGGTCGCGCCCTGCGACTTCAACGCCGCGATGTTCGCCCGGTGCGTGACGTGGTTGGACAGCCGCGGGTGCCCGGGCCCGTGACGCGAGATGTGCAGCACCTCGACGCCCGCCCACGTTCCGCTCGAGACGAGCGCCTCGCCCCACGGCGTGTAGACCGGCTGCGGTCCGCTGCCCTCGAACCCCGGAAGGCCGTAGGTCCCCGAGCCGGTCAGGATCCCGATCGCCATCGCGGCCGCACGATATCGAGCCCCCTAACGTCGCCGCGCCGTCGACGCACGCACGACGAGTTCTGGCGCCGACGGCGAGTAGTCCGGCGGTGGCTCGCCGTCGAGCAGCGCGCGAGCGGCCGCCTCGCCGAACTCCGCGTAGTCGACCCGTACCGACGTCAGCGCCGGCGTCGCCAGCGCGGCCAGGGTCGAGTCGTCGAAACCGGTGACCGAGACGTCGTCGGGAAACGGAGAGGCCGAGCGAGCGCGCCGCGGCCAGGTTCCGCTCGCGCGTGCCCGTGGAGACGCCCGGACGGTCGTTGACGGTGAACGGGACCGCGAGGCGGACACGCCGGCCCGGCGGGCGACGTCGACGATCGTCGGGCGCCGGCGCGGGGCGGGTGGGTCGGGCGGGTGCGTCATTGCAGTGGCTCGCGCTCCGGGCCTACGCGCGTACATTGGCGGAGTAGCCGCCTTCGGGGAGATCGGGGAGGAAGCATGCGGTTGACGCGAGCACTCACGTGGGGGATCGCACTGGCCTTCGTGCCGGTGACCGCCGACGCCGCGACGCAGGTCTCGACGTCTGATCGGCTCAAGGACCGCCGCGCCGTCGCCGCGGGCACGCGGGCGTACTCGATCGCGTTCCAGGACGGCCGCAGCTACGCCAACGGCTGGCACATCACCGGCGAGATGGGCGGCATCTGGGCGCCGCCGCTCAAGCTCGCCGACGGCGTCTGGTTCGGGATCGACGACGAGTGGATCGGGCCGGCGACGCGCTTCACGAGCGGGCGCGGCTTCATCCGCTACACGCTGCCGCGCACCAAGGGGCTCGACCTGCGCCGGACCGACTTCGTCCCCGACGGCCGCCGCGCCGCGCTGTTCGGGCTCCAGCTCACCAACCCGACGGACGTCACGAAGACGGCCACGGTCAAGGTCGACGCGCACTCGGAGCTGCTCGGCGCGTATCCCTGGTCGGGCAGCACGGGCCACCCGACCGCCGCCGACAACCTGACCGACATCGCCGCCTTCGACGGCAGCGCGCTGGTCTTCACGGACCGCGGAACGCTGCCCGGCGGCCAGCCGCACGACTACGCCGCGCTCGTCGCCTCCAACCGCATGCCGGCGGCCGGCGAGGCCGGCGCCGGCTACCGCGGGCCGCAGCCGGGAACGGTCTGCAAGGACGGCGACACGGTCGCGCCGGCGGCCTGCGACGACGGCCCGCACGGCAAGGGCGTCGGCGGCCAGCTGCGCTACGCCGTGACGGTCAGACCGCGCCAGAGCCACACGCTGTGGGTCGCGGTCGCGGGCTCCGATCGCGGCCTCGTCGCCGCCCGCCGCGAACTCCGCGCCGCGCTCAACGACCCGGACGCCCAGCTGCGCGCCAAGCGCGACGACCGCAACGAGCTCGCCGCGCGCTCGGTCGTCGACCTCCCCGGCGACCGCCAATTGCAGGACGCGGTCGACTGGGGCAAGCAGAACCTGGCCGACCTGACCCAGAGCGCGGCCGGCCTGCGGATCCGCTTCGTCGACCAGGGCAAGGCCTACCCGCCGTCCATCGGCAGGATCTCCCGCGCGACCTTCTTCGGCGCCGGCTACCCCGACTACCCGTGGCTGTTCGCCACCGACGGCGAGTACACGGCGTTCCCCGCGGTCGCGCTCGGCCAGTTCGAGGCGATCGAGGCGCACCTGCGCGCGCTGCGCGAGGTCTCGGACATCCTCAACGACCGCTCGGGCAAGGTTGCGCACGAGATCGTCACCGACGGCTCGGTCTACTTCGGCGCCAACACCGACCCCGGCAACACCGACGAGTCCGTGAAGTTCGCGAGCGCGGTCGCGCTCGTCTGGCGCTGGACCGGCGACAACCGCTTCCGTGACCGGCTCTACGACTTCTCCGAGCGCGCGCTGCGCTATGTGACGGACGAGCTCGACGCCGACGACGACGGCTGGCCTGAGGGCCTCGGCAACGTCGAGCGCGAGGGCATGGGCGAGGAAAAGCTCGACAACGCCGTCTACTACATCCGCGGCCTCTACGACTTCGCCGACATGGCCCGGGCCAAGGACGAGAGCGCGGACGAGCGCTGGGCGAAGGGGATCGCCGATCGCTTGCGCCGAAGCTTCGACCGGACCTGGTGGGAGCAGACGCAGTACGCCGACTCGCTCCGCGCCGGCGCGCGCGTCCAGCAGAAGCACTGGACCGGCGTGACCCCGATGGAGGCCGAGCTGACGATCAGCGGCCGCACCTCCCCCGGGCTGGCGCCGGACGATCACGGCGCGAGCGCGCTGGCCGAGCGCGAGAACGACTGCTTCAGCGGCTCGGACCCCTTCAACCTCGGCCTCTTCCACACGGGCTGCGGCGGCGGTCCGGCGGGCAAGGGCGAACGCATCGTCTACTCGCTCGGCAACTCGATCCAGGCCGTCGGCGAGGGGAACTATGGACGCTCGCCAAGCCGCTACACAACCGCCAATGCCGCCCCGATGTTCGCTCCCGACGAGCAGCCGGCGGCGCTGCCCGAGATCCTCCCGTCGCCCGACCAGGGCCCGAACATCGACCGCTGCTGGACCTGCCGCTCGATGTTCATGCAGGCCTGGGGCCACTACGGCACGGCCTGGCCGGTGATCCACCAGCAGCTCGGCGTGCGGCCGTCACTCGGCGCGGGCCGGCTCGAGATCGTGCCACAGCTGCCGTCGGGCCAGACGCGCGCGTCCGGGCGCAACATCCGGCTCGGCGACGGCTTCGCCGAGGTGCGCGCCGAGCGGCGCGGCAGCCGCTACACGACGACGGTCACCACCGAGGACATCGACGAGCTCGACGACCTGCGCGTCGGCGCGACGCTGCCGGCGGGCCAGGAGGTCGAGCGGGTGACGCTCGACGGCGAGCGCGTGAGCCGGCCGACGGTGCGCGAGACCAACCGCGGCGTCGAGGTCACGGTCCGCGCGCCGTCTGATGGCCGCAACGTGGTGGTCGTCACCGCGGACTAATCGGCGCGCGGCTCGATCCGCACGACGTCGTTGCTGCCGGCGGCCCAGACCACGTCGGCGGCAACGTCGATCGGGCCTGACAGCGGGCCCTTGGTGTCGATCGCGGCCGAGCGCTTGCGAGCGGTCTTGCGGTCGATCCGCCCGACCGTTCCGGCGCCGCGGTTGGCGACCCAGATCTCGTCGTTCTCGGTGGCGATGCCGGCCGGCTTGCGGCCGACGGCGATCCGGTGGAGCAGCTTGCCCGTGCTCGTGTCGAAGTGGATGACCAGGTTGTTCGAGCGGGTCCGTGATCCAGCCGTTCAGGCCGTCCAGCAGCAGCTCGTCGGGCACGCCGTCGGCTTGGATATCGATCGTCTGCGGCTTGGCCAGCTCGGGCTCGAAGTCGTGCATTTGCGGGGGGAACGCGGTGATCGCGACCGGGCTGTCGAACTTGGCTTCGAGATCGGTCGGCGCGCCGCCGAGCGTGTACGGCTCGCCGATCGTCCGGTGGCGCTGCGGATCGACGCGCTGCAGGCGCACGTCGTCCTCGTCGGGCGACATGACGTAGACGTCTTCATCCGTGACCGCGATGTAGCGGCCCTCGACGTCAAGGCGCACGTAGGTCGGCTTGAGCGTCGCGAGGTCGATGTCGGCGATCTGGCGCTTCTCGAGCGTGACCCACAGGTGCTTGCCGTCCCGAGAGAGGCCGAGGTCGTGCGGCGGCAGGCGCAGCTTGATCCGCCGCAGGACCCGGCGCGAGTCCGACAGCACCTGGATCACTTCGCGGCGCGGTCCGTCGGCGATGTAGGCGTACGCCGTGGTCGCCGCGACCCGGCCCGCGGTCGCGTTCTTGCCGAGCGGGATCCGCTCGACGAACGGCGACGGGACCGGGGTGGCGACACTCCCCGCCCGCGGCTGGTCGGCGCGCGTGAACGCGAACGCCAGCGCACCGGCGGCGATGACGACCGCGACGACGGCGACCGCGACGGCGGCCGACGTGCGCCGCGACGACGGCGGCGGCGCGGGCGGCGGCTCGCCGGAGACGACCGTCGGCGTCCCGAGCGGCGCCGTCGTAAGCGCGGCGCGGGCGGCGCGGATCACCTCGCCCGCACTCGCCGGCCGCTGCGCGGGCTCCTTGGCCAGCGCGCGCCGCAGCACGTCGTCCAGCTCGGCCGGCAGCCCCGGACGCGCGTCGGTGGTGGACGGCGGCGGCTCGAAGCGGTGCGCCCACAGCGTCGCCACCTCGGTGTCGCGACGGAACGGCGCGCGGCCGGTCAGCGCCTCGAAGAGCACGCAGCCGAACGAGTACACGTCCGACGCCGGCGTCGCCTCGGACCCGTCGAGCAGCTCGGGCGCGACGTAGTCCACCGTGCCGACCCAGTGGCCGGGCGAGGTGCGCGTGTCGCGAGCGCCGAGGTCCTTGCCTGCGCCGAAGTCGGTCAGCCAGGCGTGCTCGTACTCGAGCAGGACGTTCGCGGGCTTGATGTCGCGGTGCACGACGCCGCGCGCGTGGGCAGCGTCGAGCGCGGCGGCGACCTGCGCGAGCAGGTTCAGCGCGACCTGAGGCTCGAGCCCGGCCGTCCCGTGCAGGCGCGCGGCGAGGTCGCCGCCGGACACCCAGCGCATGCTCAGGTACGGCCGCTCGTCGACCTCGCCGGCCTCGTAGATCGGGATCACGTTCGGGTGTTCGAGCGCGGCCAGCAGCCGCCACTCGCGCTCGAAGCGCGACACGAACCCGGCATCACGGGCCAGCGCCGGCGCGATCAGCTTCAGCGCCACGGTGCGCCCGAGCCGGATGTGCGTCGCCCGGTAGACGACCCCCATGCCGCCGCGCCCGGCTTCGGCTTCGATCCGGTGGCCGGCGAACTCGTCGCCCGTGCGCAGCTCAGAGCTCACGGACGCTGACCGCCCCGGTCTGGAACGCGACTTCGACGAGCTTCGCCCGCTTCGCGTTGTGCGGCAGCTCGCCGACGCCGAGGCGTTCGATGAGGTCGTGCAGGTGGGCCTTCACGCGCGGCACGCTCAGCGAGACCTCGTCGGCGATCTGCTGGTTGGAGGCCGGCGTGGCGAACGCGCTGCCCTCCCGGTAGGGACGGCACAGGGCGATCAGCACGGCGCGCTGCGTCGCGCTCAGCGACTCGGCCGCGGGCGCGCCGGCCGCCGGGCGCGTGGGATCCGCCTTGACCTCGCCGGGCGCGTGGTAGACGAGCAGCGTGGCGCCGACGCGAACCATGCGCCGTCGTGCAGCGTGCGCTCGCCCTGCAGGCGCTCCCCGTTGAGGTAGGTCCCGTTGCGCGACAGCCCATGGTCGGCGAGCACCCAATGCGCGCCGACGCGCTCGAGCTCGGCGTGCAGGCGCGAGACCTCCTCGTCGTGCGCGAACACGAGGTCGCAGGTCGCGTCGCGTCGCGTCCGAGCGTGACCCGGCCGTCCTCGGGCAGCGGACGGGTCACCTGCGCGCCGCCGGCGTCGCGGAAGACGAGGAACGGCATCGTGGCCGCGATACCCGGGTCTCGGAGGTCGATACCTGAGTGTGTACACGACGAACCCTGCAAGGCCTGAGCATCGAGCGCCGGCGCCGGGACAGTGACGGTCATGCGTCCCACTCACTTCATCACCAGCGCATTGCTCGCCGGAGCCCTGCTGACGGCGGGCTGCGGCGGCGAGGACAACCCCGAGCCGCGCCCGGCGGCGGCGAGCCGGCCCGCCTTCACGTCCACGCAGGTGACCGGCTTCTTCCGCGCGGTCACCGGTGACCCGCTGCGCGCGGAGCCGAGCGGGTCCTATGACCTGGTCACGATCGACCGCGGCGACTACGTCCGCTCGAGCCGGATGCGGGAGCGCTACGGCTCGTTCATGATCCTCGTCCTGCGCGGCCGCCGCGCCGAGCACGTCTACAAGCGCGACGACGGCACGCCGATCACGCCCGACGAGCACGGCATCTACTGGCACGACGAGGACGGCACGTGGGAGGCGATGAAGCCCTACCGCAACGTCGTGCTGGCGTGGAGCGCCGACGAGCAGACGGTCGACGAGCGCTTCGAGCGCCTCGACACGGTCCTCTCCCAGCTCGGCAAGCCCGCCGACCAGGTGCGCGCCGCCCTGCCCGCCTCCGAGCAGCCCTGCGCAGGCCTCGGCGCCGGCACCTGCCGCGACGCGGGCGGCGCGACCGTCACGACCGTCGAGCGCAGCCAGCGGCTGGAGCTGCCGAACCTGCAGGTCAAGATCGTGAAAGTCCAGACCGGCCCGCTCGTGATCCCGCCGCGCGGGGACGACTACACGCGCCCGCGCCGCGCCAAGGGCCGCTTCGTGCTCGTCGCGGTGCGGCTCAAGAACACCGGCAACGAGGCGCTGCGCGGGCTCTACGACGCGCGGCTGAAGATCGGCGAGCGCGTCTATGACCAGGACACGGACGCCAACTTCACGGTCACGCCGTTCGACGCCTTCCCGATTCAGCCCGACGACACGGGCGTGGCCGCCGTGGTCTTCGACGTTCCGGTCAGCGCGGCGCGCAAGGCGCTCGACGAGGGCGTGCTGGCCTTCCCGGCCGGCGCGGAGCCCTCCACCGTCGAGGAAGCCGGCCAGATCGGCCAGATCCGGCTCGCCCGGACGGCCGCCACCAACGCCTGAAGCCTGCCGGCGGACGGGACGCCGCCGGCAAGGGGCGGGGCACGGATGCCCCGCACGCGAGTTCCCCGCGGCGTTCCGCGCCCGGCACGCGTGCGGGAACTCGCGCGTCGCCGGGCACGCCGTGCGGGAACTCGCCGAAGCATCGCCCCTTGGGCGATGCGGCTACCGGTCCTTGGCCTCGCGCGGCACGCGGCCCCCGGAGGCGCCGGGCTCGGTCGCGGGGCCGCGCGGGGCGGCGATGCCGAGCACCCGCATCGCCTTCAGGCCGAGGCCGAGCTTCTCGCGCCCGTCGGTCGAGGAGACATCGAGCGAGCTCAGGTCCTTCACCCGCTCGAGCCGGTAGCGAACGGTGTGACGGTGCGTGTAGAGCCGGGCGGCGGTGCCGGCGACGTTGCCGTCCGCGTCGAGGAAGGTCTCGAGCGTCTGCACGAGGTCGGTCTCGTACTGGTCGTCGTAGGCCACGAGCGGCGCGACCGTCTCCTCGTAGAAGCGCTGCAGCTCGGCCGGGTCCTCGCTCATCGCGGGCAGCAGCAGCCGGTAGGCGCCGGTGTCCTCGAAGGCGAGCGTCGCGACGTCGTCGCTGGACGCGTTCGCCACGTTGGCGGCCAGCAGCGCCTCGTTGCCCGCGCGGTAGAGGTCGACCGGGTCCTGCGCGACCCGCGAGTGGCCGAGCGCGAACGTGAAGCCGTGGACCGAGGCGTGCAGCTCGCGCGCGATCCCCTCGACGACCCGGCGCAGACCGCTGTCCTGCGCCGTCGGGAGCAGCACGACGACGTGGCCCTGCGGGTCTGCCGGGCCGCCGAGCACGGCCGCGAGCGAGCCCGGGGCGCCGGCCCGGGCGGCGCGCTCGGCGGCGGCCAGCACGCGGACGCGCCAGTCGTCGTCGGCGGGCGCGAAGTGGTGCGCGCGGACGACGACCACCGCGCCGCCCTCGCTCAGGTCCGCCCCGAGCTCGGAGGCGCGGGCGAGGATGTCGCCGCGGTCGGTCACCTTGCGCTCGAAGAGCGCGGTCAGGAACGCGGCCTGTGCGGCCTCGGAGGCGCGGTCGGGTGCGCGCAGGCGCTCGACCTCGCTGGCGATCATCGTCGTGGCGATCCGCAGCATCGCGGCCGAGGTCCCACCGCTGCGCGCTCGCAGGCGCAGGCGGCCGACGACCGCGTCGCCCACGCGCAGCTCGTGCGTCTCGACCCCGTCGGCGTCACGCATCAGCGAGCGCTCGTCCGCCGTCGAGCGCGCGGCGACCGCGAGCACCGAGCTCGAACGGTCGATCAGCACCAGCGAGGCATCGAGCGCACGCGACGCTGCCCGGACGACTTCCGGGAGCCCGAGGCCGGACTCCACCGCGTCCGACATCGCACTGAGCGCGCCGAGATCGGGCAGTGCCGCCTCTTTGCGGGCGGGCGAGGACACGGAGAAAAGGTTAGTGCGCTTACAGCCGGTCGCTGAAGTACCAAAGAACAGCCGCGCCGACACCTGCCCCCGCCAGCACGAACGCGCCCAGCACGTACACGCTCAGCACGGTGGCCACGAGCCGGTCGCGCACGGTCCAGTAGGACTTCCAGGCGGGTACCACGACCAGCCACAACCAGGCGATCAGCGAGATTGCGGCGGCGACACCGGCGATGACGTAAGTCTTCTCGTCGTCGGTCACTCGCGGACATTCTGGCGTACGCGCCCGGCGAATAGCGCGAACGCGCCAACAATCGACCAGATCGCCAGCGCGAGCGCGATCCCGCCGAGCACGTCGGTGAGGTAGTGCGCGCCGAGGTAGATGCGCGTGATGCCGACGAACGCGACGAGCGCGACGGCAACCGTGACGGCGGCGACCCGCACGGCCCAGCCGACGCCGGCGCGTACGAGCACGGTGGCGCACGCGATCAGCGCCACCGCGTACGCGGAGTGGCCGGAGGGATAGGCCGCGTTGAGCGTGTCGACCAGCCCATACGGCGGCCGCGCGCGGTCATAGGCGACCTTGGTGACGTGGACGGTAACGAATACGAGCAGCCAGCCGACGACCAGCGCGACGGCCTCGATCCGTCGCTTGCGGACAGCGGCGAAGATCGCGGTGGCAAGGGTCAGCGCCGCCGTCACCGGCGAGGAGCCGATGTGGGTGAGGACCTTGGCGGCGCTTACGAGCGGGTCGCTGCGCAGGCGCTCGGCGATGTCGGCGGCGATCCGGTCGATGCGCGGCTCGCCGACCTCGAGCACGAGGTCGCCGAGCAGGAAGAACGAGAAGCCGCCGACGATCGCCAGCGCGAGCAGCGTCGTCAGCTCCAGGCCGAGGTTGCCGGGCGTGAGGCGGTCTTGGCTGAAGCGGGCGGCGAAGTCGGCGACCGCGGCCACGGGCCTGAGGATCAGGTGCCAGACCGGCCGCCCGATCTTCGCCAGCACGCGCCAGCCGGGCTGATCGTCGCGCTCGTCGATCCAGTCGCGGACCTTCGCGCGCGCCTCCGGGCTGCGCCGGAGGTGGATCAGCGCCACGATCGCCGCGATCAGCGCGACCACCGACCCGAGCGCGAACAGGCCGCGGCTGACGTAGGTCGTCAGCTGGTCGATCGAGCGCCAGAACACGAAGCCGAGCGTGCAGAACGTGATCGCCCAGACGCCCGCGGCGAGCACGTCGTAGGGCAGAAAGCGCTTGAGCGGCATCCGCGAGGCGCCGGCGATGAACGGGCTCAGCGGGCGGACGAAGCCCAGGAAGCGGCCGACGATGATCATCACGGCGCCGTGGTTGGCGAGCAGCTTCTCGACCTGCGCGAGCCGCTGTTCGGTGATCTTCAGCCGCTCGCCGTGGGTGAGCAGCCAGTCGCGCCCCTTGCGCCTGCCGAGCTCGTAGGACGTCAGGTCGCCCAGCAGGCAACAGATCCACACGATCGTGATCAATAGGGCGAGCGAGATCTGGCCCTGCCCGGCGACCAGCCCGCCGACGATCACGGCGGTCTCGCCGGGGGCGACGAAGCCGAGGAAGGCGCCGGTTTCCAGGAACGCCAGCAGGCCGACGGCCAGATACGTCCATGGCCCGAGCGCCTTGCCGATGTCCTCCAGCACGTGCTCGAAGTTCGGCAGCTTGATGACGCCGACCCCGATCAGGATCGCGGCGGCGATCGCCACCAGCTCGGCGATCTGGACCCAGCGCTGTTGCTTGTGGCGGCGGGCGATCAGCCAGCCCGCCAGCGCCGCGGCAGCCGCGAGCCAGGTGAACTTCATGCCGCCGTCGCGCGTGGATAGCCCGCGGCCTGCAGCCGCACGACCGCTTCGGGGTCGTCACTGATCCCGAAGACCGTGGGTCCCGAGCCGGTCACCATCGGGTGCTCTACCCCGGCCGCGCGCAGCGCGTCGAGCGCCTGGTCGATCTCCGGGCACAACTGGCGCGCGGCCGGTTCGAGGTCGTTGATGAATTCGAAGGGCTCGCCGGCGCGGATCCGCGCGGCCGCGTCCTCGAGCTCCTGCGGACTGCGGGACGTCGCGATCGCGTCGAACGCCCGATAGACCTCGGCGGCGCCGAGCTCGGCGTCGAGCGGGACGACGATCAGCGGCGGCGCGTCGCCGGACAGCGGCTCGACGTGCTCTCCGGCTCCAGTCATCAGCGCGCGCGTGGCTTCGAGCATCACCGGGACGTCGGCGCCGAGGCGCATGGCAAGCCCGGGCGGGATCGGGAGCCCCGAAGCGCGGGCGGCGAGTCGGAGCGCGGCGGCCGCGTCGCTCGAACCGCCGGCCATCCCAGCGGCGATCGGGATGCGCTTGGCGATCGTGAGCCGCAGCGGCGGGCCATCCCACCCGGTGGCGTCGCGGAACTCGCGCAGCGCGCGGGCGGCGAGGTTGTCGCCGTCGACGCCGGGGCAGACCACGAGGTCGCCCGCGCGCCCGCGCGCCGCGCCGCCGCCACGCGCCTCGCCGCCGCGCGCCAGGCCGCCCCGATCACCGGCCCGCGCCTCGCCGCCGCGCGCCTCGCCGCCCCGATCACCGGCCCGCACGTCGCCGCCGCGCGCCAGGCCGCCCCGATCACCGGCCCGCGCGTCGCCGCCTCCCCCCTCGTCCGCCCATTCGAGCGTGACCTCGTCGGCCAGACGCGTCGGCTGGACGACCGAGACCAGTGGGTGCAGGCCATCGGCGCGCGGGGCGCCGACGAGCAGGCACAGGTTGACCTTGCCGGGCGCTAGGACAGCTTCTCCCACAGCGCACGCCATTGTGCGGGAGAAAGGGATTCGGCGCGGGCGTCGGCCGGGTGCCCGAGCGCCTCGAGCGCGGCTCGCGCCCGCTCGCGGATGCCGGGCGCGGCGTTCGGGGCCAGCGAGAGCGAGCGCGCGAGCGCCTTGCGGCGGTGCGCGAAGCCCTGCTGGACGAGCGTTCTCAGGCTCTCCGGCGGCGCTTCGCCGTGGCGCTTGAGGCCGACGAGCACCGAGTCGACGTTGGGGACGGGGTGGAAGACGCCGCGCGGGACCTTGCGCAGCACGCGGACGTCGCAGGCCAGCTGGGCGAGCACCGAGGGCACGCCGTAGGCGCTGGTGCTGGGCTGCGCGGCGAAGCGCTCGCCGACCTCCTTCTGCACCATCGCCACCCAGGTGTCGACCTCGGGCAGCTCGATCGTGCGCAGGATCACGGTCGCCGCGACGCCGTACGGAAGGTTCGCGACGACCTTGTTCGGCTTCGGGTCGAGCGTGTGCAGGTCGAGCTTGACGGCGTCGGCGAGGTGCAGGGTCGTGTTGGGGTGCGGGTCGAGCGCGTCGCGCAGTGCGGGCTCGAGCCCGCGGTCGAGCTCGACGACGTGGACGTGGCGGGTCCGCTCGGCGAGGTACTCGCTGAGGACGCCGAGGCCGCCGCCGACCTCGAGCACCACGTCGGTCGTTTCCAGCTCGGCGGCGCGGCCGATCACATCGAGGATGTTCGAGTCGACGAGGAAGTTCTGGCCCAGCTCGCGGTTCGGCCGCACGCCGAACTCGCGCATGCGGCGAACGCTCGGCTGCGTCACGACGGGATGCCCGGCCGGTCGGTCACCAGCCGAACAGCTTCGCGCTGTTGGCCTCGACCGCCGCGTCCAGCTCGGCGTAGGCCAGCCCGCGGCGCTCGGCGATGAACTGCGCGGTGTGGGCGACGAACGCAGGCCGGTTGCGTTCCTTGCGCACGACCTGCGGCGTCAGGTACGGGGCGTCGGTCTCGACCAACAGACGGTCGAGCGGTGTGCGCTCGGCGGCCTCGGCCAGGTCCTGCGCCTTGGGGTAGGTGACGTTGCCGGCGAACGAGATCCACCAGCCGTGGTCGAGGCATTCCTCGAGCCGGGTGGGCATCGAGAAGCAGTGCAGGACGACCTCGAGGCCGCTCGTGCGATCGACGAGCCACTCGATCGTGTCGTCCTCGGCCGCGCGGGTGTGGATGATCAGCGGCTTGCCGACCTCGTGCGCGAGCTCGATCTGCGCCGCGAACGCCCGCTCCTGGTCGGCGCGCGGCGCGTAGTCGCGGAAGTCGTCGAGGCCGGTCTCGCCGATCGCCAGGCACCTCGGGTGCTGCGCCTGCTGGCGCAGCTCATCCGTGATCGCGTCGGTGTACCCGGTCGACTCGTTGGGGTGATGGCCGATCGCGGCGTAGACCTCCTCATGGGTCTCCGTCGCGTGCAGCGCCTTGCGCCGCGACTCCGCGTCCATCCCGACCGTGAGGATCCTGGTCACGCCCGCTTCGCGGGCCTGCGCGACGAGCTCGGCCTCGGGCGCGGGCCCGCGATCGAGGTGGGTGTGGCTGTCGATCACTCCGGTTTGGGGAAGAGAGGCGCGAGCTTGGTCACCGGCTGCCCGCCGGGATGGGCGCCGTAGCGCGCGTCCTCGAGCATCGTGTCGGGCGCGCCGAGGGCGTCGAGCAGCTTCCCCGCCGACTCCGGGATGTACGGCGTGAGCAGGACCGTGACCGTGCGCAGACCCTCGACGAGTGAGCGCAGCACGATCTGCAGCTCCGCCGCCTTGTCCGGGTCTTTCGCGAGCTGCCACGGCTGCTGTTCTTCGACGTAGCGGTTCAGGCGCCGGACGCGCTGCCAGATGCGGTCGAGCGCCTGCGTGATCTCCGAGCGGTCGAGCAGCGCGGAGACCTCCTCGACGAGGCCGTCGAAGTCGGCGGCCAGCTCGGGGTCGACATCGACCGTCGGCAGCGTGCCGTCGCAGTAGCGGCCGACCATGTTCGTCGTGCGGCCGGCGAGGTTGCCGAGCTCGTTGGCCAGCTCGGTCTCGTAGCGCTCGCCGAACGTGACCGTCGAGACGCCGCCGTCCTGCCCGAACGAGACCTCGCGGAAGCAGTAGTAGCGCAGCGCGTCGGTGCCGAAGCGGTCCATCACCTCGAACGGGTCCAGCACGTTGCCGAGCGACTTGCTCATCTTGTGTTCGACGCCCGACGCGTCCTTCATCAGCAGGAAGCCGTGGATGAAGATCTCGCGCGGGAGCTCGATGTCGGCCGCCATCAGCATCGCGGGCCAGAACACCGCGTGGAACTTCAGGATGTCCTTGCCGATGATGTGGAACGCCGGCCAGAACGTGGACGTCAGGTCCTCGCCGTCGCGCGCGAAGCTGAGCGCCGTGTAGTAGTTGAGCAGCGCGTCGAACCACACGTAGAAGACGTGGCCCTCGTCCCACGGGACCTCGACGCCCCAGGTGATCTTCGAGCGGCTGAGGCTGATGTCGTTCAGGCCGCCGGTGATGAACGCGAGCGCCTCGTTGTAGCGCTGGCGCGGGCGCACGAACTCCGGCTGGTCGCTATAGAGCTGCTCGAGCTTTTCCTGGAACGAGGACAGCCGGAAGAACCAGTTCTCCTCGCGTTGGTGGTCGAGCGGGATCTTGTGGATCGGGCAGGTGCTCGCCCGGGCCGACCTCGTTCTCGGTCTTGAAGTCCGCGCAGCGCGGGCAGTACAGGCCCTCGTAGATGCCCTTGTAGACGTGCCCGTTGTCGTGCACGCGCTGCATCACGTCCTGGACCGCGCGCTTGTGGCGCGGGTCCGAGGTGCGGATGAAGAAGTCGTTGGTGGCGTTGATGCGCGGCAGCAGTGCCTTGAAGCGCTCGGCGTTGCGATCCGCGAGCTCCTTCGGCGTCACGCCCTCGCGCTCGGCCGCCTGCGCGACCGGCTCGCCGTGCTCGTCCGTGCCCGTGAGAAAGAACACGTCCTCCCCGCGCTGACGCATGTGCCGCGCGAGGATGTCGGCGCCGATGGTCGTGTACGCGTGACCCAGGTGCGGGGCCGCGTTCACATAGAAGATGGGGGTGGTGACGTAGTAGGCCACGAGGGTGTCGAAGGCTAGCGGTGGCGCGACGCCGCGCCTCGACTAAGTGGCCCCGTCCACAAGTACGACGGATTCCGGCGGGCCCCGCCCGCCGCTGCCGGGCGGCGGCCGCCACACACGTACCACCAGTATGCGAGCGGCGTCCGCCGCGGGCAGCGACGACCGGTGCATTCGCCGGATTATCCGCCGTACTTCCGGCCGGGACCACTAGGCGCGCGTCAGTCGCGAAGCGTGCGGAATGCGAGCAGGCCGCCGAAGCCGAGCAGGCCGATGCCCGCCAGGCCGTCGACGACGCGGAGCATTCGATCACCGACGCGGCGCCGCGCGAGCGACACGCCGCCGGTGAGCAGCACCATCCACGTCAGGCTGCCGAGCCCGACGCCCGCGAGCAGCGCGAGCACTGCCGCGCCCTCGGTCGCGCCGGCCGTCGAGGCCGCCGCGAACACCGCCGCCCACGACGCGATCGTCAGCGGGTTCGACGCCGTCGCGCCGAGCGCGACGACGAACGCCCGCTTGGGCGTGGCCAGCTCGTCGCCGGTCTCGCCGCCGAGACGGATCCGGAATGCGCTCCAGAGCGTCTTGACGCCCAGGTAGACGAGCACCCCGGCCCCGACGACGCCGGCCACGACGCGGACCGGTTCGAACGTCAGCAACCCGGCCGCGCCCGCCGCCCCGGCGGCTGCGTACAGCGTGTCGATCACCGCGATCCCGGCGCCGATCGCCAACCCGACGGCGACGCCGTTGCGCAGGGTCGACCGGATCGCCAGCAGCGACATCGGGCCCAGCTGGGCCGCGACGGAGGCGCCGAGGCCGAATCCGATCAGCAACGCGGCGATCATCGCGCCGACCCTAGCGCCACGGCACCGGCCGCACGACCACGCCGCGCCTTGAATCGGACCCCGCCGCCCACTGCTCCGAGCGCCAGCAGCGCCAGTCCGACCCAGGCCGGCCAGGGCGCGAGCGCCCGCGCGCCCGCGGGCGCGGAGACTCGAACCCGTTCGGGAGCCGGCGCGGAGGTGGCGGTCGCATCCGACGAGGATGGAGCGGGCCCGAGCCGTGAGAACGCCGCGTCGCGCGGCGACGCCGAGACGACGGTCGGCGGAGTGGCCGGGACAACCATGGGTGGGCGTGACGGACGGGAGCCGCCGGGACCGCTGCGCGGGACTCGTGTGCGCGGCACAGGAACAGGCGGTGGAGAGGTTGTGCGGGCGCCCAAGGAGTGGGATCGGGTCGACATAGCCGAAGCGGTCGCCCGCGCGCCGGACGCCGAGGTGCAGGCCGGTGTGGCCGGCGACGGTCCCGAGCTTGCCCACGGCCGCGCCCGCGGCGATGTGGTCTCCCACGCGCGCGGATACCGACGCGACCGGCAGGTGGGTGACACGCCAGCGACCGCAGCGCAGCGTGACGAGCCCCGGGCGAGCGGTCGCGACAACGCCCGAGCACGCGGCACGCACGGCCGCGCCCGGCGCGCCCGCGAGATCGACGCCACGGTGCCAGCCCGCGCGGAAGGGATTCGGGCCGTACGAGAACGGCCGCACCACCCGGCCCGGCACCGGCGCGGCGAGCGCGACCCCGCGCGCCACCTCGCCCCGCACCGGGGCGGCCAGCGCGGCTCCGCGCGCCACCTCACCCCGCGCCGGGGCGGCAGCGCGACTCCGCGCGCCACTTCACCCCGCGCCGGGGCGGCCAGCGCGGCCCGCGCGCCACCTCATCCCGCGCCGGGGCGGCGGACCGCGCCCGCCACCTCACTCCGCGCCGGGGCAGCCAGCGCGACCCCGCGCGCCACCTCACCCCGCGCCGGGGCGGCCAGCGCGACCGCGCCCGCAGTCGGCGCCGCGAGGGCGAGCAACGCGATCGTGAGCAGCAGGGCGGGCATCGCGGGCAACCTAGATGGGGATCGGCCCGGGGCGCCCCGCGTGCGCAGAAATGGCACAGAAATGTTGCAGCGTCGTTACAGTGCGCGCGAATGTTTGGTCTGGAGGTCCTCAGTTGATCCGCGGCCTGTTTCGGTTCGTCGCGCAGAGGCCTGGCCGTGCGTGCGTCTACCTGCTCAGCGGCACCGTCCTGATCGGCGGCGGCCTCTACAGCGTGATCGAGCCCGACGCCGATTGGTTCGACGGCATCTGGTGGGCGATCGTGACGCTGACCACGGTCGGCTACGGCGACTACTCGCCGGAGAGCTTCGCCGGGCGCTGGGTGGCGGCGTTCGTGATGGCGGGCGGCATCGGATCGGTGGCGATCCTGACCGGCCTGCTGGCCGACGAGATCCGCGAGGCGCGGATCCAGGACAAGGACGAAACGCCCGAGCTCGACGACGACATCGAGCACGTGATGATGATCATGGCCGACGAGATGGAGAAGCTGCGCCAGAAGGTCTCGCACCCGCACGTGGTCGAGGCGTTGCGCAAGGTTCACGCCGAGACGCCGGAGCAGGGAGCGGCCATGACGCAACGACGGAGCCGCCGGTCGCGCAACGTCGCACTCGTGGCGGTGCCCGTGCTCGCGCTCGCCTTCACCGCCTGCGGCGGAGACGACGAGGAGACCGCGTACTGCGTCGACGAGTCCGACCGCATCGTCGAGAACCGGTACTGCGACGACGACGCCAACGGCGTCGGCAGCGGGGCATTCTTCTGGTACTACGGCGGCAGCGTCATCGGCAACCGGATCGCCACGGGCGCGCGGGTGAGGGGCGGCGACAAGGTCGCCGCGAGCAACGTCGCGGAGAACGCTCGCCGCGGCGGGTTCGGATCGAGCTCCAAGACGAGCGCGAGCGGCGTCGGCCGCGTGGCGGCCTCCAGCGGAGGCGGTTGATGCAGCGGATCGAGGTCGAGCCCCGCCAGGGCTGGCCCGCGATCATCGAGGAGCAGGGGCTGATCTACTGGAAGACCGAGCTGCCGGACGGCTCGATGATGCCCTACTGGCACGAGTCGAACGCCTACACGTTGACCAGCGACGAGGTCTACGAGATGGAGGCCAGCGTCCGGCTGCTGATGGAGATGCTGGTCGAGGCCGGCGACTACATCATCGACGGCAACCTGTTCAGCCAGATGGGGATCCCGGGCTGGGCGGTGCCGCGGATCAAGGAGACCTGGGAGTCCGAGCCGCCGATGCTCTACGGCCGCTTCGACTTCGCCTACGGCCCCGAGGGCTTCAAGCTGCTCGAGTACAACGCGGACACGCCGACCGCGCTGATCGAGACCGCGGTCCAGTGGCACTGGGTGCAGGACGTCTACGGCACCGGCGGCGACCAGTGGAACATGGTCCACGAGCTGCTCGTCTCGCGCTGGAAGGAACTGCTCCCGCGGCTGCCCGGCGAGCGCCTGTACCTGTTGCACACGTCGGCCGAGAAGTCCGGCGAGGACTTCATGACGATCGGCTATCTGGTCGAGACCGCGCGCGAGGCCGGCCTGAACTGCGAGCTGATGCCGATCGAGCAGCTCGGGCTGCACCCCGAGCTCGGCTTCGTCGACCGCGAGCGGCCTGCCGATGCGCAGCGTCTTCAAGCTCTATCCGTGGGAGTGGATGGTCCACGAGGAGTTCGCCGGCGCCGCGCTCGAGCGGATGGGCGACGAGCAGGGCCAGACGCTGTGGATCGAGCCGATCTGGAAGATGCTGTGGTCCAACAAGGGCATCCTGCCGATCCTCTGGCGGCTCTATCCGGAGCATCCGAACCTGCTCCCGGCCTACTTCGAGGACGAGCCCCACGACCTCGACAGCTACATCCGCAAGCCGCTGCTCGCGCGCGAGGGCGCGAACTCGCTGATCGTGATCGACGGCGAGGAGGCCGACCGCGGCCCCGACCAGGGCTACGGCGACGAGGGCTTCGTGATCCAGCGCTACACCGACCTCGGCGACTACGGCGGCAACCGCCCGGTGCTCGGCGTCTGGACGGTCGACATGGAGCCCGCCGGGCTCGGCATCCGCGAGTCCGACGGGCTCGTGACCAACAATCTTTCGCGGTTCGTGCCGCACGTCATCGACGACTGAGAGAGGTCTCGCAAGTGTTCGAGCTCGTCCTGCAGGTCCTCGCGTATACCGGCGTCGGGCTCGCCGTGCTGATCGGCGGCTTCATCGTCCTCGACCTGCTCACGCCCGGCCGGCTGGGCCACCTGATCATGGAGGGCAACCCGGGCGCGGGGCTGCTCGCGGCGACGTCGCTGGCCTCACTCGGGCTGATCCTGTACTTCGCGATCTACTTCACGGGCGCGGGCTGGCGCGGGCTCGACAACGCCGCGATCTTCGGGATCGTCGGCGTGCTCGCGCAGGCCGCCGGCTTCTTCATCCTCGACATGCTGATCCCGGGCAAGCTCGCCACCCACGCCTTCGACGCGAAGCTGCACCCGGCCGCCTGGGTGACGGCCGGGCTTCAGGTCGCGGTCGCGCTTGTCGTCTGCGCGTCCCTGACGTAGTCGTCGGTCATGCCACCTCGTGCAGCCAGCGCGGCTCGGACTTGCGCTCGCCGCGCTCGATCGAGTGCACGATCTCGACGACGCGGTCGTTGCAGGGCGTCGGGATCCCGAGCTCGCGGCCCTTGTCCGCGACGCCGCCGTTGACGACGTCGACCTCCGTGTCGCGGCCCGCGTCGAGGTCCTGCAGCATCGACGGGCGCACGTTGGACATGTGCTCCATCATCTCCGCGAGCCCGGCCTCGTCGAAGTCGTGCGGTTCGACGTCGTGGATCGGCACGAGCTCCAGGTCCTGCGCGTCGCCGACCTTGACGCCCTCGGACCAGAGCGCGAACACCGTCTTCGGCGCCTCCTCGGCCGCGCCGCCGTAGCGCAGCCCCGAGATCGCCGACATCCCGGTGAACGTGCTGTTGATCAGCAGCTTGGACCAGATCATCCCGCGCACGTTGCCCGTCACGCGCGTGCGGCCGATCGGCTCCAGCGCCTTCGCCAGCTCGTGCGCGCGTGAGGAATCGGAGCCGTCGAGCTCGCCGACCATGTAGCCGCCGAGCGAGTCGCGCACGAGCCGCCCGGGGCCGACGTTCGAGCCGCCCCACTCGACGATGCACGCCAGCAGGTTGCCCTCGCCGACGATCCCCTCCATGCGGTCCTGGATCAGGCCGTTGCCGAGCGAGACGAAGGCGCCGATCCCGCCGCGCTCGACGAGCGGCGGCAGCGCGACGTGGTGCAGCGGCGACTTGACGGCGATCAGCGCGAAGTCGAACGCGCCGTCGAGCTCGTCGACGCTCGTGACGGCGTCGAGGCGCTGCGTGTGCTCGGCGCCCTCCTCCTCCCACACGAGGCCGGGGTCGCGCAGGGCGGCGACGTGGTCGGCATTGGCGTCGAGAACGGTGACGTCAGCGTCCATCTTGGCGGCGGTGATGCCGCCGATGGCGCCGGCGCCGACGACGAGGATCCGGGTCATACCCGGCAGCCTAGGGCGGTTCGCGAGTTGGCGCGTTCGCAGTCTATTGGGCAGTCTTTATCTCTCCGATACGTTCGGTGCCGGAAGAGCCCCCTCCAAGCTCGTCACTCCAGACGAGCCGGCTCTCCAGAACCCAATCCTCTCGGTAGGAGAACCTCCTTGTCTCGCTTCACCCTGCTCGCGCGGCATCCTCGCCGCACGCTCGCCACGCTCGGTACCGTCCTCGCCGCCGTCGGCGTGACCTACGCCTCGGGCGCGGACTTCACCGCCCAGTCGGCCAACCCGTCGAACACGTTCAGCACGGGCACGCTGACGATGTCCAACTCGAAGGACAACGCCGCCGTGCTTGACGGCCAGCGGGCTGCGTCCCGGTGACGCCGCCACGGAGGGCACCGTCGACATCGCCAACACCGGCACGCTGAGCGGCGCCTTCACGCTCAAGCGCGAGACGCCGATCGACAGCGACACGACGAACCCGCTCTCGGGCAAGCTCAACGCTCGTCATCGTCGACTGCGGCACGTTCAGCGGCTCGACCGCGCCGACCTGCGACGCCGGCGACGACCCGACAAGTACACCGGCACGCTCGCCGCGCATGACCAGCGAGTCCGCGCTCGGCACGTTCGCGGCGAGCGAGAAGCACCGCTACCGCTTCCGCGTCTCGCTCGACCAGAGCGCGGACAACAACTACCAGGGCGACAGCTCGACCGTCGCCTTCACCTGGAACGCCGCCTAACCCACCCGACGCCCGAGGGAACCTGAGCCATGTTCGCCCGCCGACTCTTCCGCGTGTTCACGACGCTGCTGCTGTCGGCGGGCGTGCTGCTCGGTGCCCTCATGGTCGTGCCCGCCGTCTTCGGCATCCAGCGCTACGTGATCGTCAGCGGCTCGATGACTCGGACCTACGACCGCGGCTCGGTCGTCTTCGACCAGGTCGTGCCGACCGCCTCCCTGAAGGTCGGCGACGTCATCACCTACCGGCCGCCCGCCGGCGCCGGCCCTGACCACCTGGTCACGCACCGGATCGCCGCGATCACGACGGACAAGAGCGGCGCCCGCGTCTTCCGCACCAAGGGCGACGCCAACCGGGTCGCCGACCCGTGGACCTTCACGCTCCCGAACGCGACCCAGGCGCGCGTCCGCGCCGGCGTCCCGTACGTCGGCTTCGCCATCGCCGCGCTGTCCGAGCGCCGCGTGCGGATGCTCGTGATCGGGCTTCCCGCCGCGCTGATCGCGCTCTCGAGCCTCGCCGGCCTGTGGCGCGAGACGGAGCCCGTCGGAGCGCGGGCATGAAGCGCGCCCTGCTCGCGCTCGCGGTCCTCGCCGCGCTGATCCCGTTCCGCGTGGGATCGTCGACGGCGACGTTCGTCGCCGCCAGCGCGAACCCCGGCACGAGCTTCTCCACCGCCTCGGACTTCAACACCGTCGCCGTCGCGCTCACCGATCCCGGCAGCCCGCTGCGCGGCTCGGTCACGCTGTCGGCCACCGCGGCCTCCGATCGCGGGATCGCCAGCGTGCGCTTCCAGACCGCGCCGGCCGGCACGAGCACGTGGACCGACGTCTGCACCGACACGGTCGCGCCGTACAGCTGCACGTGGGAGACGAGCGGCGACGGGCTGCGCGACGTCCGCGCGCTCGCGCTCGACGCGGCCGGCTATTCGCGCACCTCGGTCGTCAGCGCGCGGCGCGTCGACAACACCGCTCCGGCCGTCACGGTCAGCCTGCCCTCGCCGGTCGTGCGTGACACGACGACGCTGACCGCGACCGTCGACGACGGCGCCGGCACCGGCGTGTCCTCCGTCCGCTTCCAGGTCCGCCCGTCCTCGACCGGGATCTGGATCGACGTCTGCACCGGCCACCAGCGCACCGTTCACGTGCAGCGCCGATACCAACACCGCGCCCGACGGCGTCTACGAGGCGCGCGCCATCGCCACCGACGGTGCGGGCTTCTCGACGACTTCTGCGCTGGTCAGCGGACGGATCGACAACACCGCGCCTTCGGCTTCGATGACCGACCCGGGCTCGCCGCTGAGCGGGACCGTGAACCTGACCGCGACCGCCACCGATTCCGGTTCGAACATCACGTCGGTGCGGATCGAGCGGGCGGCCGCCGGCTCGTCCACCTGGACGGAGATCTGCACCGACACGGTCGCGCCCTTCGGCTGCGCGTGGGCCACGAGCTCGCTCGCCGACGGTCTCTACGACCTGCGCGCGGTCGCCACCGACGGCGCCGGCAACACGACGACCTCCGCGACCGTCGTCAACCGCCGCGTCGACAACACAGCGCCGAGGGCGAACGACGTCCAGGCCGTCAACGGCACCGGGACCGCGGACCGCATCGATGCCGGCGACGTGCTGACGTTCACCTACTCCGAGGCGATCGCGCCGAGCTCGATCCTCGCGGGCTGGACGGGCTCGAGCACGGCCGTCACCGTGCGGCTGTCCAACAGCGGGAGCGCCGACACGCTCGCGATCTGGAATTCGTCGAACACGACCCGGCTCGCGTTGACGTCGACCGACCTGCAGCTGAGGGCCGACCACGTCAACAACAACGTGCTCGTAGCCGCGACGATGACGCTCAGCGGCTCGCAGGTGATCGTCACCTTCGGCTCAGTCGCCGGTACGACCAAGCCGGTCTCGACGACGACGCCGATGGTCTGGACGCCCTCGACCGCCGCCACCGACGTGGCCGGCAACCCGGTCGCGAACACCACCGCCACCGAGTCCGGCGCGGCGGACCGGGACTTCTAGACCATGCGCGCCTCGCACCTCCTCAACGGCCTCGTCGCCGCCATGGTGATCGCGGTCGCGCTCTTCAGCGGGCCCGCCGACGGCCGCGCGTTCGAGCTCGTGCACGCGAGCGGCGCCGTGTCGCTCTCCAACTCGCGCGAGGGCGCGGCGATCCTCGGCGGCTCGGACCTGCGTCCGAGACCAACGCTCGAGCGGCACGGTGACGATCGGCAACCGCGGCTCGACGGCCACCGCGCCGGCGCTCGAGGTCGCGCCCGAGAGCGAGACCGCCGGCAGCGGCGGCGGTCGCCTCTGGGACCGCATGCGACTCGTGATCTCAGACCAGGACGGCGCGACGATCTACGCCGGCCGCGTGGCCGACCTGAACCGGCTTCCGATGGGGGCGCTGGCGGCCGGGGCCGAGCGCACGTACACCTTCACCGCCTGGCTGCCGAGCGGCGCCGACGACAACGCGTTCCAAGGCGCCCGTCTCTCGCTGCGCTTCACCTGGCTCGCGGAGGCCGAGCCCGCCCCGGCGCCGACCACGACTGCGGAGCCGACCCCAGCCGCACCGCCGGCCGACGCACCGCTGCGCGTCGCGCGCCAGTCCCCGCCCGCGGCGACGCCTGACCCGAACGCGGCCGTCAGCGCCGAGCAGCTCTTCGCCCTGCCCTCGGCCAAGGCGTGCCTCAGCAACCGCGCGCTCAAGGTCCGCGTCCGCGCGCCGCGCGGCGTCAAGGTCACCTCCGTCCGCGTCTACATCAACAACAAGCGCCGCGGCTCGTTCAAGGGCGCCAAGGCCAGCATCAACCTCCGCGGCCTCCCGCGCGGCACGTTCGGAGTCAAGCTCCGCGCCACGCTCGCCAACGGCCGCAAGCTGACGCTCAAGCGCACCTACCGCACCTGCGCTACGTCGACACGGCCCGGTACAGCGCGTTCGCCGCGCCCCCGGTGAGCTCGGCGACGACGGTGGCGGCGACGCGCGGCTTGGCGCCGGCGTCGATCAGCGTGCGGACGGCGTCGACCGCGGCCGGGTCGACGCCGGTCGGCGGCGGGCGCGGCGCCGATCACGAGCACGATCTCGCCCTTCGGGGGATCGCCGGCGTAGCGGGCGGCGAGCTCTGCGGCGGTGCCGCGGACGACCTCCTCGTGGAGCTTCGTCAGCTCGCGGCAGACGGCGACCGGCCGATCAGCATCAAGCGAGGCGAGCACGGCGAGCGAGGCGCCGACGCGGCGCGGCGACTCGAACGCGACGACGGTCTCGCCCGCGGCGAAGACGGCCTCCAACGCGCCGCGCTTGCGCGGGAGGAAGCCCGCGAAGCGCCAGACGTCGGACGGCAGCGCGCTCGCGACCAGCGCGGTCAGCGCGGACGACGGGCCCGGCAGCACCTCGACGGCGAGCCCCGCGGCGACGCAACCCTGGACCAGCGGGAACCCCGGATCGGACACGAGCGGCATGCCCGCGTCGCTGACGAGCGCGACGACGGCACCGCCGCGCATCCGCTCGACGAGCTCGGCCGCCCGGGCACGCTCGTTGTGCTCGTGGTAGCTGACGAGCGTCGCCGAGACGCCGTAGCGCTCGAGCAGCACGCGCGTGTGGCGCGTGTCCTCGCACGCGATCACGTCCGCCTCGCGCAGCGCCGCGAGCACGCGCAGCGTGATGTCCTCGAGGTTCCCGATCGGCGTCGGGCAGACGACCAGCCGGCCGCTCACGAAGGCGGACGCGCCTCGATCGCGCCCGTGACCACGCCCTCGGCCATGTCGCGCGCCAGCAGCCCCGCGCCGATCATGCCCGCGTCCGGGCCGAGCCGCGCCGCCTCGACGCGCACGACGTCCTTGCCCGGCGCCAGCGCGCGCTCCATCATCACCTCGCGCGCGGGCGCGAGCAGCAGTTCGCCCGCCGCGATCACGCCGCCGCCGATCACGACCACCTGCGGGTTGAAGGTGTTGACGAGGTTGACGATCCCGACGCCGAGCGCGCGGCCGATCGTCTCGATCGCCCCGCGCGCGACCGGATCGCCCGCGGTGGCCAGCTCGGTGATCAGCGGACCGGTCAGCTCGCGCCCTTCCTCCAACGCCTGACCGAGGGCGGTGTCGGGCCGCCGGGCCACTGCCAGCGACGCCTCGCGCACCAGCGCCGAGCCGGACGCGACCGACTCCAGGCAGCCCCAGTTCGGGCAGTTGCCCTGGCACGGGCGGCCGTTCATCTCGACCACCATGTGCCCCATCTCGGCGCCGCCGTTGATCCAGCCGCGGTAGATCTCGCCGCGCAGCAGCAGCCCGCCGCCGATCCCGGTTCCCAACGTCAAGAGCGCGACCTCGGTCGCCCCCTGCGCGATCCCGAGCCGCGACTCGCAGAGCGTGTGGCAGTTCGCGTCGTTGTCGACCACGACCGGGATCCCGAGCCGCTCCGCCATCACGTCGGCGAACGCGATGTCCTTCAACGGCACGTTGACGGCCTGCACCGCCATCCCCGAGCGCGAGTCGAACGTGCACGGGATGCCGAACCCGATCGCCTCGACCTCGCCGTCGACCGCCGTGCGGATCTCCTCCATCGCATCGACGACCATCTGCACGAGTTCATCCTGCGAGAGGCCGTAGACGGGACGGTTGGTACGGTGGATCACCGACAGATCCGCGCCGACCGCCCCCGCCAGCAGCTTCGTGCCGCCGAGGTCGACGCCGATGACGTAGCCCTCGGCCATCGCGCCACCTTACCGATCCGCCATGGCCGACTCCCGCGACGACGACAAGCCTCAGTACACGCTCTACCGCACGCGTCCGAAGTTCCTGCGGCGGCGCGGCGACGACGGCGGGCTGCGCCGGATGCAGACGCCACAGGAGCCGCCGAAGGGCTACGACGAGAAGCCGAAGAAACCCCGCCGGCGGCCGCGGATCTCGCCCTGGCGCGTGCTGCGCTGGCTCGTCACCGCGCTGGTCGCGTGGGTGCTGATCTCGCTCGTGCTGTTCCTCGTCTCCGCGCAGATCCAGTCGGCCAAGGTCTCCTCCGGCGCCGACAACGAGCTCGGCGGCGGCGGGTACCCGCTGACGTCGCCGAACACGATCCTCGTGCTCGGTTCCGACGCCCGCACGAAGGACTCCAAGGAGCCCGGCGCGAACAAGATCGGCGAGCCGAGCCGCTCGGACTCGATCGTGCTGATGCGCGTCGGTGGCGGCAGCAACTCGACGCTCTCGATCCCGCGCGACACCGTCGTCAACATCCCCGGCCACGGCCCGGACAAGATCAACGCGGCCTACGCCATCGGCGGCCCGGCGCTCGCGATCCGCACCGTCGAGGACTACCTCGGGATCGAGGTCAACCACCTCGTCGAGGTCAACTTCGAGAACTTCCCGCAGCTGATCGACGCGCTCGGCGGCATCACCTACCGCGGCGGCTGCGTCGTCAGCCGCCTCAACGGCGGCTTCAAGAACGGCGGCTACACGCTGCGGCTGAAGGCCGGCGAGCAGGAGATCGACGGCAAGCAGGCGCTCGCGCTCGCCCGCACACGCAAGAACGAGTGCAACCCGAAGGAGTCAGACCTCACCCGCGCCCGCCGCCAGCAGAAGATCATGGGCTCGATCAAGGACAAGGTCACGAGCCTCGAGACCTTCGTCCGGTTGCCGTGGGTGGCGTGGGCGGCGCCGAAGGCGATCCGCTCGGACATGTCGGGCCCGACGCTGCTCGGCCTGGTCGGCGCGGAGCTGACCGCGGGCACGGCCAAGCCGAGCGTGCTGAAGCCGACGGGCACGGTCACGCTGCCCAACGGCGGCGCCGGGCTGACGGTCGACGACGCCGTCGAAGCAGCGCGCGGTCGACCGCTTCCTCGGTTAGAGGTACACGCCCGCGACCTGCTCGCGGTGCCAGCGGGCGTCGCCGAACGCGTGCGCGTTGGACTCGGCGCGCTTGAGGAAGAGATGCAGGTCGTGCTCCCAGGTGAAGCCGATGCCGCCCAGGACCTGCAGCGCGCTGCGCGCGACGTTGACCGCCGCGTCGGAGGCGTAGGCCTTCGCGCAGCTCGCGGCCATGAACGCGTTCTCGGGGTCGTGATCGAGCGCCCAGGCCGCCCAGAAGGTCACCGAGCGCGCGCCCTCGGTCTCGAGGAACATCTGCGCGCACGCGTGCGAGACCGCCTGATAGGAGCCGATCGCGCGACCGAACTGCTTGCGCTCCTTGGCGTACTCGACCGCGGTCTGCGTGACCCGCGCGGCCACGCCGACCGACTCGGCGGCGGCCATCACCGCGATCGCGTGCCAGGCGCGCCCGAAGTCGCCGGACAGCTCCTCGCCCGACGCCCCGTCCAAGCGCACCGTGAACAGCGGTCGCGTCGGATCGAGCGCCTTCGCCGGCTCGATCGTCGCGTCGGAGGCGGCAACCGCGAAGTGGCGGCCACCCTCCGCCGTGACGACCAGCGTGTCGGCGACGTCGGCGTTCGGGACCGCGATCTTGACGCCCCGCAGGTCGGCGCCCAGCGTCGGCGTCTCGGGGTCGGCGGAGCCGTCCTCGTCCCACATCGCCACCGTCCCGCGGCCCTCGAGCTCCGGGATGGAGCAGGCGAGCCGCCCAGTGCGCGGCCAGCGGCGACGGCGCCAGCGCGTACCCCATCTCCTCGGCCACGACCGCGAGCTCGACGATCCCGAGCTCGGCGACGTCGGGCCAGCCGAGCTCGACGATGTCCTCCCAGTGCGGGTCGGGCTCGCCGTCCAGGGCGATCGCGCGGATCTTCTCCGGCGTGTAGCGCGCGGCCAGGAAGTCGCGCGCGGTGCGCTTGATCTCGCGCTGGTCCTCGGTCAGGTCGAAGTTCATCCGCGCGGCAACCCCAGGACGCGCTCGGCGACGATGTTCTTGAGGATCTCGGTCGTGCCGCCCTCGATCGAGTTCGCGCGCGAGCGCAGGAAGCGGTACGTCCAGGCGTCGTCGGCGAGCTGCGCGCGCGGCCCGCGCACGTCCATGGCCAGCGTCGCCAGGTCCTGGTTGACGTCGGCCCACAGCCATTTGCCCAGCGAGCCCTCCGGGCCCGGCTCGCCCGACTTCATCGCGGTGGTCAGCCCGCGGTAGGCCAGCAGCCGCAGCACCTGGGCCTCGATCGCGCACTGCGCGAAGCGCTGGCGGACCAGCGGATCGTCCGTGCCGCGCAGCTCGTCGGCGAGCTCACCCAGGGCGATCTGCACGCGCGCCTGCAGCGCGAAGGCCAGGCCGGCGCGCTCGTGCATCAGCGTCGTGATCGCGACCCGCCAGCCGTTGTCGACGCCGCCGACGACGTTCTCGGCCGGGATCCGCGCCTCCTCCATGAAGAGCTCGTTGAACTCGGCCTCGCCGGTGATCTGGACCAGCGGCCGGACCTCGACGCCGTCCTGCTCCATGTCCATCAGGAAGTAGGTCAGCCCGCGGTGCTTGGGCGCGTCCTGGTTCGTGCGCGCGAGCAGCATGCACCACTTCGACTTGTGCGCGTACGTCGTCCACACCTTCTGGCCGGTGACGATGTACTCGTCGCCCTTCAGCACCGCGCGCGTCTTCAACGAAGCAAGATCGGACCCCGACTCGGGCTCGGAGAAGCCCTGGCACCACATCTCGTCGGCGCTCAGGATCGGCGCGAGGAAGCGCTCCTTCTGCTCGTCGGTCCCGTGCGCGATGACGGTCGGGCCGCCCATCGTGAGCCCGAGCACGTTGACCATCTGCGGCGCGCGGGCGCGCGCGATCTCCTCGAAGAAGATCGCCTGCTCGATCTGGGTCGCGCCCGCTCCGCCGTACTCGGTCGGCCACGTCAGGCCGGCCCAGCCGCGCTCGTTGACCTTGCGCTGCCAGTCGCGGCGGAAGGCGAACGACTCGTCGTCGCCGTCGGGCTCGCGGCCAGGGTGGTTGTCGGCGATCCACGCGCGCAGCGTGTCGCGGAACTCCTCCTCGGCGGGGGACAGGGTCAAATCCACGGCGCGCGACGGTATCAGGCGCGCGCGGCGGCAGGCGCAGGCACCTTCACCGGCGTCCGCTTGGGCCGCGAGGCGATCGCCACGCCGGCCAGGATCAGCACGAGCCCGGCGACGGCGGCGGCCGTGACCGCCTCGTCGAGGAAGATCGCGCCGTAGAACAGGGCGACGCCCGGCGCGAGGTAGGAGACGAGCGCCGCGCGTGCCGGCCCGATCCCGGCGATCAGCTCGTAGAAGATGACGAACGCCAGCGCCGTGCCGACGACGCCGAGCGCGACGACGGCCGCGATCGCGCCGAGCCCGGGCGTGTGCCCCGGGGTGGTCGCGATCCCGATCGGCAGCGTGATCAGGCCCGCGATCGTGACCGAGATCCACGACGTCTGGACCGCCGCCAGCCGGCCGTAGCGGCCCTTGACCACGAAGCTCGACAGCGCATAGAAGAACGCCGCCCCGATCATCGCCAGCGCGCCCAGGAACTCCTTCAGCGACTGCACGGACTCCACGCCGACGACGAGTGCGACGCCGCCGAGGCCGAGCAGCATGCCGGCGCCCTGGCGGCGGTCGATCGACTCGCTGGGCAGGATGAACGGCGCCAGCAGCGCGATGAACAGCGAGGCCGGCGAGATCAGCACGGCGGTCAGCCCGCTCGGCACGACGTGCTCGCCGAACGTGATCAGCAGGAACGGCGCCGCGACCGCGGTCACGGCCAGGATCAGCGCCCACCACGGCCGCGCGCGCAGGTCGGCCACCGTCGGCCCCGCGATGGCGCGCGAGCGCAGCACGATCCACAGCACGAGCGACGCCAGCAGGCAGCGCGCCGACACGATCGCCGCCGCCGAGAAGCCCTCGAGCGCGTACTTGATCAGCAGGTAGGAGCCGCCCCAGACCGCCGCCAGCACTGCGAGCAGGGTGGCGTGGCGGGCGGACATGCTCTCAGTGTGGGACGCCCCAGCCCCAAGCGCAAATGACGATCGCTCCTAGGGAGGATCAGGGACGCTTATGCGTCGGACTTCGACGAGGACGACGACGACGAGGAGTCCGAGGAGCTCGACGTGCTCTCGGACTTCTTCTCGGACTGCTTGGCGTCCTGCTTGTCGGAGCCGGACTCGGCCGCCGCCGCGGTCTCGCGCTTGCGCCGGGCGGTGCCGTAGTCCGTGTTGTAGAAGCCCGACCCCTTGAAGTGCACGGCGACCGGGTGAAACACGCGCTGGACCGGCGCGCCGCAGACCTCGCACTCCGTCACCGGGCCATCGGTCATCTTCTGCATCACGTCGAAGTGATGGCCGTTGTCGCACCGGTACTCGTAGATCGGCATCGCGGCGGCCGAGTATAGGCCACCCGCCGCCTAGACTCACGGCTCATGCCCGCCGCCACCCTGGACGAGGTCGTCGCGCTCGCCAAGCGCCGCGGCCTGATCTTCCCCGCCTCGGAGATCTACGGCGGGATCGCGAACACCTACGACTACGGGCACTACGGCGTCCTGCTCAAGCGCAACGTCACCGACCTCTGGTGGCGAGCGATGATCCAGGAGCGCGACGACGTCGTGGCGCTCGACTCGGCGATCATCCAGCACCCGCGCACGTGGGAGGCCAGCGGGCACCTCGCCGGCTTCAGCGACCCGCTGGTGCAGTGCCTGGGCAAGTGCAAGCGGCGCTTCAGGCTCGACCACCTGCAGGAGGAGGCGGTCGAGCGCGGCGAGGATCCCGAAACCGTCAAGTGCCCGGTCTGCGGCGGCGAGCTGAGCGAGCCGCGCGCGTTCAACCTGATGTTCCAGACGACGATCGGGCCCGTGCAGGAGGAGGGCTCGACGGTCTTCCTGCGCCCCGAGACCGCGCAGGGCATCTTCCTCGACTTCAAGACCACGCTCAGCTTCGCGCGCAAGAAGCCGCCGTTCGGGATCGCCCAGGTCGGCAAGTCGTTCCGCAACGAGATCACGCCCTCGAACTTCATCTTCCGCACGCTCGAGTTCGAGCAGATGGAGATGGAGTTCTTCGTCCCGCCCGACGAGGCCCAGCAGTGGTACGAGTACTGGTGCCAGGAGCGCCTGGACTGGTACTCGCGGCTCGGGATCGCGCGCGAGAACCTGCGGCTGCGCCCGCACACCCAGGAGGAGCTCTCGCACTACTCCACCGGAACCAGCGACGTCGAGTACCTCTACGCCGGCACGTGGCGCGAGCTCGAGGGCGTCGCCAACCGCGGCGACTTCGACCTCACCCAGCACGCCAAGTTCTCCCGCGAGAAGCTCGAGTACAAGGACCCGCAGACCGGCAAGGGCTACATCCCGCACGTGATCGAGCCCGCCGCGGGCCTCGGCCGGACCGTGCTCGCGCTGCTGTGCGACGCCTACGACACCGACGAGCTCGGCGGCGAGCAGCGGACCGTGCTGCGGCTGCACCCGAGCGTCGCGCCGGTCAAGGTCGCGGTGCTGCCGCTGCTGCGCAAGGACGGCCACCCGGAGCAGGCGCGCGCGATCTACGAGGCGCTGCGCAAGCGGATGTCGGCCGAGTACGACGAGGGCGGGAACATCGGCAAGCGCTACCGGCGCCAGGACGAGATCGGCACGCCCTACGCGGTCACCGTCGACCACCAGACGCTCGAGGACGGCACCGTGACGCTGCGCGACCGCGACACGCTGAGCCAGGAGCGCGTGCCGATCGACGGGCTGGCCGACGACCTCGCGGCGCGTGTGACCGGCCGCACCTGACGCCGGGCCGCCCAGCACGGCGCCAGATGACGCGAGGGTGTGACTAACCGAACCTTTCCTCGGGGTCGCACTCGCTAGCTTCGCCGGATGAGCGATCACGCGATCGCCGTGGAGGGCCTGGAGAAGTCGTACGGCTCCGTACGCGCGCTGTGCGGCATCGACTTCGCCGTGCAGACGGGCTCGATCCTCGGCCTGCTGGGGCCCAACGGCGCCGGCAAGACCACCGCGGTGCGGATCCTGGCCACGCTGCTCAAGCCCGACGCCGGCAGCGCGAGCGTGGCCGGGCTCGACGTCGTCAAGGACGCCGACGCGCTGCGGACGAAGATCGGCCTCGCCGGCCAGTACGCCGCGGTCGACGAGAACCTGACCGGCTTCGAGAACATCGAGATGGTGGGCCAGCTCTACCACCTGCCGCGCCCCGAGGCGCGCAAGCGCGCCGACGAGCTGCTCGAGCGCTTCGAGCTCACCGAGGCCGGCGGGCGGCCGGTCAAGACGTACTCGGGCGGGATGCGGCGCCGGCTCGACCTCGCGGCCGCGCTCGTCTTCCGCCCGCCGGTGATCTTCCTCGACGAGCCGACCACCGGCCTCGACCCGCGCGCCCGGATGGGCATGTGGGAGACGATCGAGGCGCGCGTGGCCGAGGGCTCGACCGTGCTGCTGACGACGCAGTACCTCGAGGAGGCCGACCGGCTCGCCGATCAGATCGTCGTCATCGACCACGGCAACGTGATCGCCGAGGGCACCTCGGACGAGCTCAAGGACCGCGTCGGCGGCGAGCGGCTCGACGTGCACCTCGAGGACGCCTCCGACGCCGACGCCGCGATCGCGGCGCTGGCCGAGATCTCCTCCGAGCGGCCGACGTTCGACGACGGCACCGTGCACGTCCCGCTGCACGGGCGCTCGGGCGCGATCGCCGAGGCCGTGCGACGGCTCGACAGCGCCGGCGTGGCGATCGACGACATCGCCATGCGCCGGCCGACGCTCGACGACGTGTTCATCACGCTCACCGGCCATGCCGCCGAGGAAGAGCCCGCGGGCGAGGAGGTGGCCGCATGACCGAGCCTGGCCAGCGGCTGGCGAAGGACCGATCGCAGGTTTCAGGCATCTTGGGGGTGGCCCGGTGACCCTCGCGCTGACGATCTCGGACACCATCGTCCTCGCGCGCCGCAACCTCAAGCGGATCCCGCGCCAGCCCGACCTGCTGATCGCCTACACGATCCAGCCGGTCATGTTCGTGCTGCTGTTCATCTATGTCTTCGGCGGCGCGATCGTCACGCCGGGCTTCGACTACGTCGACTTCCTGATCCCGGGCATCATCGTCCAGTCGATCGCGTTCGGCGGCTTCGTGACCGCGCTCGGGCTCTCCGAGGACGTCCAGAAGGGCCTGATCGACCGCTTCCGCTCGCTGCCGATGTCGCGCGCCGCGGTGCTCACCGGCCGCACGCTGTCGGACATCCTGCTCAACTGCCTGTCGCTCACGGTGCTGCTGACCGTCGGCTTCATCTGCGGCTTCAACTTCCAGGACACGACCGCGGGCGAGGTCGTCCTCGGGATCTTCCTGCTGCTGCTGTTCGGCTACGCGTTCTCGTGGATCTTCGCGCTCGTCGGCCTGTTCTCGTCCTCGCCCGAGACCGCGAACTCGATCGGCTTCACGGCCATCTTCCCGCTCACGTTCGCCTCCTCGGCGTTCGTGCCGGCGGAGTCGATGCCCGACGGCCTGCAGCAGTTCGCGAACGCCAACCCGTTCACGACGGTGGTCGACGCCGTGCGCTCGCTGTGGCTCGGCACGCCGCCCAACAGCGACGTCTGGATGGCGTTCGTGTGGTGCGCGGTCCTGCTCGCGGTCTTCGCCCCCTGGGCGGCGCACCGCTACAAGCAGGTGGCGGCCAAGTAGCCGTCTGGCACACTCTCTAGGTGCGCACTCGGCTCATCGCAACGGCCGTCGTCGTGGCCGTCGCGGCGGCTGCGCTCGTCTCGTCCGCGCCCGCGCAGTCACCGGCGCGGGCGACCGCGGCCGTGATCACGGGCACGCTCGGCCGGGTCGCGCCGGTGCGCGTGTCGGGGAGTGACTCGACGAGCCGCAGCATCCCGGCGAAGACTCCCGACGGGATCGTGCTCGGCGACGGCTTCGTGAGCGCGACGGCCGAGAGCGACGGCTCGGCGATGGCGCAGGCCGAGGCCGACGACCTCGAGCTGTTCGGCGGCGCGATCACGGCCTCGATCGTCTCGCGCACGGCGACCACGTCGTCGAAGGGCGTGCGCTACCGCGGCAGCGTCCTCGACCTCGTCGTCGGCGAGCGCGAGATCGGCGCCGTCAAGAGCACCAAGACCTACACCTTCGACGCCGGCAAGGTCGTCGTCAACCAGGACGGCGAGGGCCTGCGGGTCACGCTCAGCGAGGACTTCGAGGGCTTCCCGGCGGGCACGGTCGTCGTCGTGGCCGACGTCACGGCGCGCGCGGGCGAAGCAGCGCCCGAGCCGACCGCGACCGCGACGCCGGAGCCGACCGCGACGGCCACGCCGGAGCCGACCGCCACCGCCACGCCGCGCCGCACCCGGCCGCGGACTCCGAGCTACAAGTCACGACTGATGTCGCGCCGCTTCGTCTTTCCCGTCGGCGGGCCGACCCGGATCGGCGGGCCGTTCGGCTCCTTCCGCGCGAAAACCGGCGACCACCAGGGCAACGACCTCTTCGCCGACTTCGGCACCCCGGTCGTCGCCGCCGCCGACGGCACGGTCGAGAACGTCGGCTCGCTGCCGATCTCCGGCAACCGCCTGTGGATCAACGCCGACGGCGGCGACCAGCTCTTCTACGCGCACATGGCGTCGTTCGCGCCCGCGGCGGTCAACGGCCGCCACGTGGACAAGGGCACGATCCTCGGCTATGTCGGCAACACCGGCGACGCCGAGCCGACGCCGCCGCACCTGCATTTCGAGATCCATCCCGGCGGCGGCGACGCCGTCGATCCGGAGCCGTTCCTGGTCGCCTGGCAGAAGCGCGCGGGCGCCACGTCGGCCGACACGGCCGAGCGTCCCGGCGCGCTGGTCGAGGTTCGCGATTTCATAGGAGAGGGATGAGCACCGAGGACGCTCCCAAGCCGACGCTCGTCGAGCGCATGCGCGCCCAGCGCGCGCGCCACGCCAAGCGGCCGCTGTGGCTGCGGACGCTGTTCGTGATCGGCGGCTTCACGCTGCTGTTGGCCGGGCTGGCGATGCTCGTCCTGCCCGGCCCGGCACTGGCCGTGATCCCGGTGGCGCTGGCGATCCTCTCGCTTGAGTTCGCCTGGGCCGGCCGCGCGCTCGAGAAGGCGATCGAGCAGGCCGAGAAGGCCAAGCAGACCGCCAAGGAGACGAGCCGCTTCCAGAAGGTCGTCGTCGCGGTCGCGACCGTGCTGGCGATCGCCGCCGCGATCGTCGCCTCGATCCTGTGGGAGATCCCGATCGTCCCCTACACCTAGGCGGGAACCGCGTCACGCTCCCGGCCCAGCCACACGAGCGGGCGCGAGCAGGAAGCGCTGCACGGCGACGTTGAGCAGCGGCGCGTGCGCCTCCTGGTCGTAGCGGCGGGCCAGGCGGGCGAGCGTGAAGACGTTGCGCGGGAGCCCGCGCTTGGTCATCTTGCCCGCCTCGGCGAGCGCCACGACCTCGGCGAACATCTCCTCCATGGCCAGCGCGGGGCGGACCTCGACGCGCATCCGCGCCTCGCCCTCGCCGACGTTGGCGAAGCCGTGCGCGACGCCCGGCGGCGCCTCGACGACCTCGCCCGGGCCGGCGACGAACGTGCGCCGGCCGAGCCGGAAGCGGACCGAGCCCTCGACGACCTCGAAGCGCTCGGTCTGGATCGGGTGCACGTGCGGGACCGGCACCTTGCCGCCCGGCCGCAGCGTGAAGTCGAACGCCAGCAGCTCGCCGTCCGTGCTGGCCGCGGTGTGCGTGAACGTGAAGCGCTCGCCCGTGACCGGGTTCTCGAGCGTCTGGCCGGGAGCGATCACGACCACGCCCCCGCGGCCGCGGTCGCGCGGGCGTACTCGCCGAAGTCGCGCGGGCCGCGCCCGAGCGCGCGCTGGACGCCGTCCTGCGGGTGCACGTTGCGCCCGTCGAGCACGTCCGTGAACAGCCAGGTGACGAGCTCGGCCTCGTCGGCGGGGACGCCGGCCTCGAGCATCCCGCCCTTGAACTGCCTCCACCTCGAGCCGCGTGAAGCGCAGCGGACGACCGGTGGCGGCGGCGATCTCGGCCGCGGCCTCGTCGAAGCGCAGCGCGCGCGGGCCCGTCAGCTCGTAGACCTGGCCGACGTGGCGATCGTCGGTGAGCGCCGCGACCGCGACCTCGGCGATGTCCTCGGCGTCGACGAACGGCTCAGGCACCGGGCGCGCCGGCACGGCCAGCTCGCCCGCCAGCACGGCGTCGCGCATGAACGCCTCGCTGAAGTTCTGCGCGAACCAGCTGCAGCGCACGATCGTCCACTCGGTGCCGGCTTCGATCAGCGCCTGCTCGGAGCGCCGGGCCTCGGCCTCGCCGCGGCCGGAGAGCAGCACGAGCCGCTTGACGCCGGCCTCGGCGGCGACGCGCGCGAACGCGCCGATCGTCTCGGCCGCGCCCGGCAGCGCCAGGTCGGGATAGAAGGAGACGTAGGCGCGCTCGATGCCCGCGACCGCCGCGGGCCAGCTCGACGCGTCCTCCCAGTCGAAGCGCGGCGAGCCCGAGCGCGAGCCGATGCGGACGTCGATGCCCTGCGCGCGCAGCCGCTCGGCCACGCGGCGGCCGGTCTTGCCGGTGCCGCCCAGAACCAAGGTGTGAGTGTTCATGTCCAGGATTGAAATGGACTTGGGCTGGACTCTCCATAGCTGAATCGCGCGACCTCATACGCGATCGTCTACAGTTGCCAACCATGGACGCCGTCGCCGGCCTGCTCGACGGACCCCGCGCCCGGGGCGCCTTCCTGCTGCGCTCGACGCTCGACCCGCCATGGGCGCTGTGGATCCAGGACGAGGCCCCGCTGACCGTGGTGGCGATCGTCCGCGGCCACGCCTGCGTCGTCCCCGAAGGCGGCGAGATGGTGCGCCTGAACGCCGGCGACGTGGCGATCGCGCGCGGGCCGGAGCCCTACCTGGTCGCCGACGACCCGGCGACGCCGGTCCAGGCCGTCATCCAACGGGGAGGCGAGTGCACGACCCCCGAGGGCCAGGAGGTCAAGCTGATGGACTTCGTCGGCGTCCGCACCTGGGGCAACTCGCTCGACGGCGAGACGATCATGATGTGCGGCACCTACCAGCTCGAGGGCGAGGTGCCGGCCCGGCTGCTGCGCGCGCTGCCGCAGATGCTCGTGCTGGACTCGGAAACGCTCGGCTCGCCGCTCGTCCCGCTGCTCGAGGACGAGATCGTCAAGGACGCGCCCGGGCAGGAGGCCGTGCTCGACCGCCTGCTCGACCTGCTGCTGATCGCCACCCTGCGCGCGTGGTTCGCGCGCCCCGACGCCGAGGCCCCGGGCTGGTACCGGGCCTCCGCCGACCCGATCGTCGGGCCGGCACTGCGGATGCTCCACAACGACCCCGCGGCGCCGTGGACGGTGGCGAGCCTCGCCCGCGCCGCGGGCGTCTCGAGGGCCGCGCTCGCGCGCCGCTTCAACGACCTCGTGGGCGAGCCGCCGATGAGCTTCCTGACCGGCTGGCGGATCGCGCTGGCGGCCGACCTCCTGCTCGAGCCGGGCGCGACCGTCGGCTCGGTCGCCCCACGGGTGGGCTACGGCAGCGCGTTCGCGCTCAGCACCGCGTTCAAGCGGATCCGCGGCATCAGCCCGCAGCAGCACCGCTTGCAAACGGCCTGATTAGCGCGCCCGCCCGGCGGGGCAGAACCGTGCGCAAGAACCGGAGGAGCGCATGACGAACCTGGCCCGCATGATCTCGGACGCCGCCGATCCCGAGTCACCCGGCGATCCGGCTCGACGACATCGTCCTTTCCTATCGGGCGCTCGACGAGGCGAGCGCGCGCGTGGCCGGCCTGCTGGCCTCCAAGGGCGTCGCTCCGGGCGACCGCATCGGGCTGCTGGCGCCCAACGTCCCCGCCTTCCCCGTCATCTTCTACGGCGCGCTGCGCCTGGGCGCGGTCGTGGTGCCGTTGAACCCGCTGCTCAAGGAGCGCGAGATCGCCTACCACCTATCGGACTCCGGCTCGCGGCTGCTGTTCGCCTGGGCGGGCTTCGGCGAGGCCGCCGAGCGCGGCGCGCAGGCCGCCGGCGCCGAGCACGTGCCGATCGTCCCGGCGGGCCTGCCGGAGGGCGAGCCGCTGCGCGACGTCGCCGAGCGCGCCGCCGACGACCCGGCGGTGATCATCTACACCTCGGGCACGACCGGCACGCCGAAGGGCGCGGTGCTGACCCATCACAACCTGCTCGACTCCGCCGAGGTGGCGGTCGCGCTGGTCGACTCGGGCCCGCACTCGGTCGTGCTCGGGACGCTCCCGCTCTTCCACGCCTTCGGGATGGGCTCCGGCCTGAACGCGATGATGCGCGCCGGCGGCAGCATCACGCTGCTGCCGCGCTTCGACGCCGCCAAGGCGCTCGAGATCATCGAGCGCGACCGCGTCGACATCTTCCTCGGCGTGCCGACGATGTATGCCGCGCTGCTGCACCACCCCGAGCGCGAGCGCTACGACGCCTCCACGCTGCGGCTGTGCGTCTCGGGCGGCGCGGCGATGCCGGTCGAGATCCTGCGCGGATTCGAGGCCGCGTTCGGCTGCAAGGTGCTCGAGGGCTACGGGCTCTCAGAGACGGCCGCGATGGCCTCGTTCAACCCGCCCGACCGCGAGCGCAAGCCGGGGTCGATCGGCGTCCCGGTCACCGGCGTCGAGATGCGGCTCGTCGACGAGCACGACGGCGTCGGCGAGATCGCGATCCGCAGCCCGCACGTGATGAAGGGCTACTTCGGCCGCTCGCAGGCGACGGCCGAGGTCCTGCGCGACGGCTGGCTGCACACCGGCGACCTCGCGCGCGTCGACGAGGACGGCTACTACTTCATCGTCGACCGCAAGAAGGACCTGATCATCCGCGGCGGCTTCAACGTCTACCCGCGCGAGATCGAGGAGGTCATCTACGAGCACCCTGCGGTCCGCGAGGCGGCCGTGATCGGCGTCCCCCACGATCAGCTCGGCGAGGAGGTCGCCGCCGCGGTCGCGCTCAAGCCGGGCGCCGACGCCACGCCCGAGGAGCTCGTGGCCTACGTCAAGGAGCGGGTCGCGGCGTACAAGTACCCGCGCCAGGTGTGGATCTTCGACGAGTTGCCCAAGGGCGCCACGGGCAAGATCCTCAAGCGCGAGATCGAGCTCCCCGTCACGGTGACTTGACGATCAGCAGCACGCCGGCCCCGACGGTCACGAGCGTCGACGTGACCTGCGGGGCCGAGTAGACGAGCTCGGAGAACTCGACCAGCTCCTTGGCGTGCGAGAGCGTGTTGTCGACGACGAGCAGGCCGTTCGGGCGCAGCGCCCGCACCAGGTCGGGCCAGTAGCCGGCGTACAGCGGGCGCTCGGCGTCGAGGAAGATCAGGTCGAAGGCGTCGTCGGCGAACGAGCGCAGCGCCTCGGCGGCGTCCTGGGTGCGCAGCTCGACGAAGTCGGCGAGGCCGGCCTCGGCGACGTTCTCGACGGCCTGGGCGGTGCGCTCGGCCTCGATCTCGAGCGACAGCACGCTGCCGCCGACGGCCTCGGCGGCGTCGCCGAGCCAGATCGTCGAGTAGCCGTTGGAGGTCCCGATCTCGAGCACGCGCGTGGCCTGCATGGCGCGCACGAGCACGCCGAGCAGCTCGGCCGTCTCGGGCTCGACGTTGCGCAGCCGCTGCACGCGGTCCGCGCGCCGCTCGTCGTGCGCGCGGCCGTGGGCGTAGAGCTCGTCGAGGAACGTCTGGCGGGTGGCGTCCATCAGGCGGAGGCCTCGTCCAGGCGCGCGACCTCGTCGGCGCCGAGCCGCAGGTCGACGCCTCCCAGCACGGCCTGCAGCTGCTCCGGCGTGCGCGCGCTGGCGATCGGGGCCACGACGCCGGGCTTGGCGCGCAGCCACGCGATCGCGACGGCGGCGACGGGGACGTCGTGCGCGGCCGCGACTTCGTCCAGCGCGGCCAGCACCTTCCGGCCGCGCTCGTCGAGGTAGCCCGACGCGCGCTCGGCCCGCGGCGAGTCGCCCCGTGCACCGTTGCGGTACTTGCCGGTCAGGAAGCCGCTGGCGAGCGAGTAGTACGGGGCGACGGCCAGCCCGAAGCGCTCGACCACCGGCGCGAACTCGCGCTCGTAGCCCTCGCGCTCGACCAGGTTGTAGTGCGGCTGCAGCCACTCGTAGGGCGCGAGGCCCTCCTGCTCGGCCAGCTCGAGCGACTCCGCGAGCCGCTCGCCGGTGGTGTTCGACATCGCCACGTGGCGGACCTTGCCCTCGCGCACGAGCGCGTCGAACGCGCGCACGGTCTCCTCGCACCGGCACCGACCCGTCGTCCTTGTGCGCGTAGTAGAGGTCGATGCGATCGGTCTGCAACCGCGCCAGCGAGCCCTCCACGTGCTCGGCGATGTTCTGCGCCGAGAGCCCGCCGTCGGAGCCGACCTTGGTCGCGATCACGACCTCGTCGCGGTTGCCGCGCGCGGCCATCCACTCGCCGATGATCGTCTCCGAGATGCCCATGTTGGGGCGCATGTAGGTGTCGGCGGTGTCGATGAAGTTGCCGCCCGCCTCGACGTAGGCGTCGAGCACGGCGAACGAGGCGTCGCGGTCGGCCGTCCAGCCGAACACGTTCCCGCCGAGGCAGAGCCCGTAGACCTCCATGGGGCTGCACCTTACGAAAGAGGGCGCCCGCTGGGCGCCCTCTCGTTCAGTCAGGCCGCCGTGCCGGCGGGGGTACTGGGCGGTGACGAGGTCGTCGAGGTGTACTCGAACTCCTCCTCGGCGCCGAACAGCGCGTCGAGCACCTTCTTGCGAAGGCTCTCGGAGACCGCGAGCGCGACCACGCCCCCGACGACGCCCAGCAGCAGCAACTTGCCGAAGCCGCCGCCCTTCTTCTGCTTGCGCGGCGCCTCGTGCAACGCGACGCTGACGTCGCGGACGTTGCCCGCGGTCTCGCGGATGTGCTTCTGCAGCTTCTTGTCGTCGAAGATCTGCTTGCGCGGGTCCTTGCCGTTGCTCAGCCGCCCGTAGGCTTCGCGAGCCGACTCGTAGGCCGCGACGATGTTCTGCCGCAGATCCTCGTCGTCGATGAGCCGCTGGACATACGGGTTGGAGCGGGCGGACTGCGCCGCCTTCCCGGCCTTCTGCACCTTCTTACTCGCCATCGCTCCCTCGCTCAACTCGCTTTCAAAGGTCGCTCTCTCGGGCGAGCATACCCAGGACGGCCGTTCACGAGTGCGGCAGCGAAGACGTCACCGATTTCCTCGACCCACACGAAGTCCAGGTTCTTGCGCAGCGCTTCGGGGATGTCCTCGACGTCGGGCTCGTTGCGGCTGGGCGCCAAGACGCGCTTGACGCCCGCCCGCTGGGCGGCCAGCGCCTTCTCCTTCAGGCCGCCGATCGGCAGCACCTGCCCGGTCAGCGTGAGCTCGCCGGTCATCGCCACGTCGTCGCGCACCGGGCGCCCGGTGACGAGCGACATCAGCGCCGTCGCCATCGTGATCCCGGCGCTCGGCCCGTCCTTGGGGATCGCGCCCGCCGGCACGTGCACGTGGAGGTCGTGGGTGGCGAACCAGTCGTCGGGGAGGTCCGCGTGGCCGCGCACGTAGGACAGCGCGGCCTGCGCCGACTCCTTCATGACGTCGCCGAGCTGACCCGTGATCGTCAACTTGCCCTTGCCCGGCATCGCCGTCGCCTCGATGAACAGCACGTCGCCGCCGACCGGCGTCCACGCCGAGCCCGGTGGCGACGCCCGGCTCGGACGTGCGGCGCTTGGTGTCGGCCTGGAAGCGGACGCGGCCGAGCAGCTCGCGGGCCTTCGGCGCGGTCACGGACACCTTGCGCGCGTGCCGGCCCTCGGCGACGCTGAGCGCCACCTTGCGGCACACGGAGGCGATCTCGCGCTCGAGCGAGCGCACGCCCGCCTCTCGCGTGTAGGACGCCGATGATCGTCTTCAGCCCGGTGTCGGTGAAGCCGATCTGCGAGCGCTTGAGGCCGCTGCGCTCGACCTGGCGCGGCACGAGGTAGCGCTTGGCGATCTGGAGCTTCTCCTCCTCGGTGTAGCCCGCGAGCTGGATGATCTCCATGCGGTCGCGCAGCGGCGGCGGGATCGTGTCGAGCGTGTTCGCCGTGGTGATGAAGAGCACGTGCGAGAGGTCGAACGGGACGTCGAGGTAGTGGTCGCGGAAGGTCGCGTTCTGCTCGGGGTCGAGCACCTCGAGCATCGCGCTGGCGGGGTCGCCGCGGTAGTCGGCGCCCATCTTGTCGATCTCGTCGATCATGAACAGCGGGTTGTTGGCGCCCGCGTCGCGCAGCGCGCGGATGATCGTGCCCGGCATCGCGCCGATGTAGGTGCGGCGGTGGCCGCGGATCTCGGCCTCGTCGCGCACGCCGCCGGCGCTGATGCGCTCGAACTTGCGCCCCATCGCGCGCGCGATCGAGCGGCCGAGCGACGTCTTGCCGACGCCGGGCGGGCCGACGAAGCACATGATCGAAGACCCGGACGCGTCCGGCTTGAGCTTGCGCACGGCCAGGAACTCGAGGATCCGGCCCTTGACCTTGGCGATGTCGTAGTGGTCTTCGTCGAGCACCTGGCGCGCATGCGCCAAGTCGAGGTTGTCGTCGGTGCGGGTGTCCCACGGGAGTGACGCGATCCACTCCAGGTAGGTGCGGATGACGCCGTGCTCGGCCGCCGCCTGCGGGAGCTTCTCCAGCCGCGCGAGCTCGCGGTCGGCCTGCTTGCGCACGTCCTCGGGCAGCTCGAGCCCGGCCAGCTGCTCGCGCAGGTCGTCCATCTCGGCCTCGGCCGGGTCCTTCTCGCCGAGCTCCTCCTGGATCGCCTTGAGCTGCTGGCGCAGCACGTACTCGCGCTGCGAGGCCTCCATCTCGGACATCACCTGCGACTGGATCTTCGAGCCGATGGCGACGATGTCGAGCTCGCGCGCCAGCACCTCCGACAGCCGCCGCAGCCGCTTGCCGACGTCGACCTCCTCGAGCAGCGCCTGCTTCTCGGAGACCTTGATCCGCAGCGCGCCCGCGATCAGGTGCGCGAGCGCGGACGGCTCCTCGAGGTTGGCGACCGCCATCTGCAGCTCCTCGGGGAGGTAGGGAACCTCCTCGATGATGTGCGTGAACGTCTGCTGGACGTTGCGCATCAGCGCGGTCAGCTCCGGGCCCTCCTCGAGCTCGTCGGGCAGCTCGGAGACCTTCGCCACCAGGTAGGGCTCCTCCCCCACCCACTCGTCGATCCGCACGCGCTGGCCGGCCTGGACGAGGATCCGCAGGCTGCCGTCGGGGACCTTGAGCATGCGCGCGACGACGCCCGCGACACCGACGGTGTGCAGTTGGTCGGGGCCCGGGCGTCTCGAGCTCCGGGTCCTTGGAGCCGAGCATGACCAGCATGCGGTCGCCGGTCAGGACGTCGTTGACGAGCTGGATCGAGCGGTCCTGCCCGACCGCGAGCGGCGTCAGCGTGTCCGGGTAGGTGACGGTGTCCCGCAGCGGCAGCACCGGAAGTGTCTCCGGCAGCCGCGGCGGGAGCTCCTCGGTGGTCACCGCTCGGTCCCGCGGATCGGGACGGTGCGCGAGGCCGGCCGGCTGAGCGGCAGCTCGACGGTCAGGATCCCGTCCTCGTAGGTCGCCTGGGCGGCTTCGGAGTCGACCTCGGCACCGAGCGAGACGACGCGCCGGAACGGCCCGCGCTCGATCTCGAGCTGCTGGTAGACGCGGTCGTCGGCGCTCTCGGTCTCGCGGTGGCCGGAGAGCACGAGCTCACGGCCGGTGATCTCGAGCTGGACCGTGTTCGGATCGATTCCGGCGAGGTCGGCGCGCACGACCGCGCGCGGCGGGTCGCTCGAGTAGTAGACGTCGACGGCGGGCGAGAAGCCGCCGCGCCGGCGCGGCGCGAGCTGGCGGTCGAGGACGTCGCCGAACAGCTCGTCCATCTCCCGCCGCATCCGCTCGAAGTTGGCGAAGAGGTCCCGCTCCTGTGCCATCGCGCCCCGATGCTAACGCCCGGGCGCGGCAGGCACGATCAGCGGCGTCCCGGTCTCGGGATCGTCGATCACGCGGCAGCGGACGCCGAAGACGTGCTCGACGAGCTCGGCGTCGACGACCTCGGAGGGCGTGCCGCGGGCGACCACGGCGCCCTCGAGCATCGCGATCAGATGCGTCGCGTAGCGGCAGGCCTGGTTGAGGTCGTGCAGCACCGCGACCAGCGTGCGGCCGTCGGCGTGCATCTGCGCGCACAGGTCGAGCACCTCGATCTGGTGCTGGAGGTCGAGGAACGTCGTCGGCTCGTCGAGCAGCAGCAGCGGCGTCTCCTGCGCGAGCGCCATCGCCAGCCAGACGCGCTGGCGCTGCCCGCCGCTCAGCTCGTCGACGGGCCGCTCGGCCAGATCCGTGACCCGCGTCGCCTCCATCGCGGCCTTGACCGCGCGCTCGTCGTCGCGCGACCACTGGCGCAGGAAGCTCTGGTGCGGATGGCGGCCGCGGGCCACCAGGTCGGCGACGGTGATCCCGTCGGGCGCGATCGCGCTCTGGGACAGCAGCCCGAGCCGCCGCGCAACCTGCTTGGACGGCAGCTCACGGATCTCCTTGCCGTCGAGCAGCACGCTGCCCGCGCGCGGCTTGAGCATCCGCGCCAGCGCCCGCAGCAGCGTCGACTTGCCGCACGCGTTCGGCCCCACGATCGCCGTGAACCCACCCTCGGGGATCGCGACATCGAGGTCTTCCGTGACGACCCGGCGGTCGTACGCGAGCGTCACCCGATCGGCATGCAGACCCATTAGGGCGGCCTAATCTAGCCGACCACCACACAGAGCTCACGCCCTGGTCGATCGGCTAATGCGCGCGTGGCTCGAGCTCGTAGACCGCGCCCTCGTGGGCGGCCTCGACCGGCGCGCCGAACCCGCTCGCGCCCTCGGCCACCCACCACTCGGCGTCGAGCTCGTCGGTGAAGTGGGTCAGCACCAGCCGCTGCGCGCCCGCCCGCGCGCCGTGCTCGCCCGCTTCCCGTGGCGTGAGGTGCCCGCGCGGGCCTTCGGGCTCGGGCTCCGGCAGCGTGGCCTCGATCAGCAGCAGGTCGGTGCCGGCGGCGAACGCGCACAGCTCGTCGTTGGGCCCGCAGTCGGCCGAGAACGTGAAGCGCGCGCCGTCCGCGGCCAGCTCGACGGCGTTGGCCGGGAGGAAGTGCGGGACGGGCTGGAAGCGCAGGCTCAGCTCGCCGAGCGCGAGCGCGTCGGCCGGGTCGTAGAGCGTCAGCTCGAACGCGAGCTCGATGTGCTCGGCCGACATGCCCGTCCCCTGCGACATCGCGGCGAACGCCTCGGCCGCGCCCGGCGGCGCGATCAGCCGCGGGCGCACGCCCTGCCCGCGCGGGCCGTAGCGCAGGGCGGAGGCGAACGGCACGAGGTCGAGCACGTGGTCGGCGTGCAGGTGGGTGATCACGACGGCGTCGACGTCGAGGTAGTCGGCGAACCGGCGCAGCTTCGCGAACACGCCCGGCCCGCAGTCGAGCAGGACCGTCTGCCCGCCGCCCTGGACGAGATAGCCCGTGCAGGCGCCGTCGACGTCCTGCCACGAGGGTGACTTCCCGAGCACGGTGATGCGCACTGGCCGCGACCCTATCGCGCGCCGCGGCGCGCCAGCAACGCTGCGCCCAGCACGCCGCTCGCGATCGAGCCGGCGAGGATCCCGACCTTGGCCTGGTTGACGAGCGCCTCGTCCGTGAACGCCAGGTCGGCGATGAACAGCGAGACCGTGAAGCCGATGCCGGCCAGCGCGGCGAGCCCGATCACCTCCGCGCGGGTGACGCCGGCGGCAGCGCCCCCCAGCCGACGCGCAGCGCCAGCAGCGTCGCGCCCGCGACGCCGATCAGCTTCCCGACCACCAGCCCCGCGAACACGGCCAGTGTCAGCGTCGAACCGATCGCGTCCTCGAGCACGCCGCCGCCGAAGGAGATGCCGGCGTTGGCGAGCGCGAACAGCGGCACGACCAGGAACGCGCTGTACGGGTGCAGGCCGTGCTCGGCGCGCTCGCCGAGCGAGACCGGGATCAGCAGCCCGAGCACGACGCCGGCGATCGTCGCGTGCACGCCGGACTCATGGACGGCGAACCAGAGCGCGAGGCCCAGCGGCAGGTAGGCCCAGATGGTGCGCACGCCGAGCCGCGGCGCCAGCGCGATCACGGCCACGAGGCCGGCGGCGACGGCGAGCCAGCCGACCGCCAGCGCGCCCGCGTAGAAGATCGCGATGATCGCGATCGCGATGATGTCGTCGACGATCGCGATCGCCAGCAGGAACAGCCGCGCGCCGGCCGAGACGCGGTCGCCGAGCAGCGCGAGCACGCCGACCGCGAACGCGATGTCGGTCGCGGCCGGGATCGCCCAGCCCTCGGCGCCCTCGCCTCCGCGGTCAGCGCCACGAAGATCGCGATCGGCAGCACGACCCCGCCGAGGGCGGCGATCGCGGGCAGCAGCGCCGCGCTGCGATCGCGCAGCTCGCCCGTCACCAGCTCGCGCTTGATCTCGAGCCCGACGACGAAGAAGAACAGCGCCATCAGCCCGTCGTTGACCCAGTGGTGAAGGTCGAGCGGCCCGAGCTCGATCTCCCAGAACGCCTCGTAGCCGCCCGCCCAGGCGTTGGCCCAGATCAGCGCGGCGACCGTCCCGGCCAGGACCGCGATCCCGCTCGCCGCCTCCTCGTGGAGGAACTCGACCAGCGGGTCGACGGCTTGGCGGACGCGCGTCATCGTGCCAGGAACCGTTCCGCGATCGTGCGGAAGAAGTCGGCCCGGGTGATCAGGCCGGTCACGCGGCCGCCGTCGACGACCGGCACGATCAGCACGCGGTGATGCAGGAAGATCTCCGCCACCTGGGTGATCGGCGAAGTCGGGCGCGCACGTCGACGTGCTCGGTGTTCATGTACCGGCGCACCGGCTCGTCGCGGCAGGATTCGCCGCCGCTCGAGCGTCTCGTCGAGCGAGCGGCGCACGAACGCCGCGCCCCGGAGCTGGTCGAGGTAGCCGGGAAACAGCGCGCCCATGAACTCGCGCTCGCCGAAGACGCCGACATAGCGCTCGCGCTCGTCGATCACCGGCAGCGCCGGCAGGCCGCTTCGAGCACCGCCTGCACGGCGTCCTCGATCGACTCCTTCGTGTGCAGGACGGCCGGCTCGCGCAGCGCGAGCTCGGAGATCGTGCGCGGGCTCATGCGTACCTCAGCATCACGTAGGCGGTGGACAGCAGCAACGAGACGACGGTGACCGGGAGCCGATGCGCAGGAAGGCGACGAACGAGATCGGGTAGCCGGCGCGCGCCGCCATCCCGGACGCGGCGACGTTACAGGCGGCCGCGACGATCGTGGCGTTCCGCCGAAGCAGGCGCCGAGCGCGAGCGCCCACCAGTACGCATCGTCGTCGCCGCCGAGCGACTCGCACGACCGGGATCATCGCCGCCGTGAACGGGATGTTGTCGACCAGCCCCGAGCCGACGGCCGACACCCACAGGATCCCGAGCAGCTCCGCGGTGCGGTCGCCGCCGGTGACCGACGCGATCCCCTGCGCGACCTCCTCCAGCGCGCCCGTCTCCTCGAGCGCGCCGACCATCACGAACAGCCCGATCAGGAAGAACAGCGTCAGCCATTCGATCGAGGAGATCGTCCCGTCAGCGACTGCCGGCTGACGAGCAGGTGACCGCGGCCCCTGCCAGCGCGACCGTCGCGGGCTCGAGGTGCAGCGGCTTGTGGACGAAGAAGACGAGGATCGTGATCACGAGCACCGGGACCGTGCGGCGCGCCTCGGCGGGGTCCTCGATCGACTTCGCGGCGTCGAGCGCGAGCACCTGCGCGCGCGCCTTGGGCTCGATCTGCAGCCGCGAGCGGTAGACGAAGTACAGCCCGGGGATCACGACCACCAGCGTCAGGATCACGATCGGGGCGAGGTTGGCGATGAACGCGCCGAACGACAGCCCGGTGTGGCCGGCGATCAGGATGTTCGGCGGGTCGCCGATCAGCGTCGCGGTGCCGCCGAGGTTCGACGCGATGATCTCGATCACGATCAGCGGCACCGGGTCGACGTCGAGCGCGTCGGCGAGCAGGAACGTGATCGGGACGATCAGCAGGATCGTCGTGACGTTGTCCAGGAACGCCGACAGCACCGCGGTGGTGATCGACAGCGCCAGCACGACCGCGAGCGGGCGCCCGCGCGAGATCTGGCCTGCGCGGATCGCCAGCCACGTGTAGACGCCCGTGGTCTCGGTGACGCGGACCATGATCATCATGCCCACGAGCAGGCCGATCGTGTTGAAGTCGACCGCCTCGATCGCCTGCTCCTGATCGAGCGTGCCCGCGAGCACGACGAGCGTCGCGCCGAGCAGCGCGATCTTCGTGCGGTCGACGCGCTCGGAGGCGATCAGGGCGAGGGCGACGATGAAGACGGCGATGGCAAAGGCCATGAAGGAAACCTCAGGGGACGACGACGAGCGCCGACCAGGCTTCCCGGCTCACCGCCGTCGAGGCTATCAGCCGTGCAAGCGCGCCTGTTCGTCGGCGTTCGGGAACGCCCACGCCGACTGGCGCCGGCGCTCCTGGCGGAACACGAACCGCATCTGGCTCGGCGGCCGCAGGCCCTCGGGGTGGTCGGGGCGGAACGTCGCGCAGGGCTCGTCGAGGTCCAGCGCGCAGAGGCCGTGACGGGAGAAGAAGCACTCCTCGCACGTGACCTTCTTCGACCTCTTGGCGCGCGGCGGCGCAGCGACTGCAGACACGACTTCGACGACCCTTCGTTCACGACCTCGTCACAGGACGGGGGCGATCAAAGCGCAGCGAGCAGGGGTGCGCAAGGCCGGCGCGGGTGCCGGATCCGCAAAACGCAGGTTCTTGTCCTCCTTCCCGCAAATAGCCCCGGTTGAGCACGAATCCTCCCCCTTTGCGAGATGCCGATCCCGCAATCAGCGGGCTTTTTCGGGCGTGTCAGCATGACCGGCTTGAAGACCCTCGTCACCGGCGTCTCCGGCTATGTCGGCGCGGCGCTCGTCCCGCGCCTGGCGCGCGACGGGCACGCCGTCCGCGGCTTCGCCCGCTCGCGCGAGCGCGTGCTGGCCGCCGGCGTCGTGCTCGACGACCTCGTGCTGGGCGACGCCACGACCGGGCGCGGCCTCGACGAGGCGCTGGACGGCATCGACGTCGCCTACTACCTGATCCATTCGATGGAGGGCCCGGCCGGCGCGTTCGTCGACATCGAGCGCCGCCAGGCCGAGGCCTTCGCCGGCGCGGCGGCGGCCGCCGGCGTCAAGCGGATCGTCTACCTCGGCGGCCTGCTGCCCAACGGCGCCGCGCCGTCGCGCCATCTTGGCTCGCGGCTCGCCGTCGAGCACACGCTGCTGGCGGCGGCGCCGGAATCGGTCGCCTTGCGCGCCTCGATCGTGATCGCGGCGCGTTCGCGCTCGTTCCGCTTCCTGGTGCGGCTGATCGAGCGCCTGCCCGTGCTGGCGCTGCCGGCCTGGCGCGTCAACCGCACCAAGCCCGTCGACGGCCGCGACGTGCTCGAGTTCCTCGCCGCCGCGGCGACCCTGCCGGCGCGCCATGCCGGGCGCGCCTGGGACATCGGCGGGCCGGACGCGATGAGCTACGAGCAGATGCTCGCAGCGCATCGGCGCGGTGATGCTGATCGACCGCCCTGCGCTCTCGCTGCCGTTCAACCTCACGCCGGTCGCGTCGGTGGTCGCGGCCGCGGTGGCCGAGGAGGATCCGGGGCTGATCGAACCGCTGATGGAGTCGCTCGAGCACGACCTGCTGCCGCGCGACGACGATGCGGCGGCCGCGTTCGGGGTGCGTCTGCACCGCTTCGAGGCCGCCGTCGAACGGGCGTTGCGTGATATGGAGGAGGGTGCATGAGTGAAGTCCGCGCACAGATCGACATCGCCGCTGCACCCGACGCCGTCTATGACGTGATGCTCGACCCGCAGCGATTGCACGAGTGGGTGACGATCCACCGTAAGGTCAATCGCGCCGACGGCGGTGACCCGCACGAGGGCTACAAGATGGATCAGACGCTGTGTCTGCGACACGCCAACTTCAAGGTGCACTGGACGCTCACCGAAGCGCAGCGCCCGCGCAGCGCGACCTGGGAGGGCAAGGGCCCGGCGGGCTCCTACGCCCGCACCAGTTACCGGCTTTCGCCCAACGGCGCCGGCACGCACTTCGAGTACGAGAACGAGTTCAAGGCACCCGGTGGGTTTCTCGGCCGGGCGGCGAGCCGGATGGTGGTCGGCGGTGTGCCCGAGCGCGAGGCGCAACGTTCACTGCAGCGACTGAAGGCGCTGCTTGAGTCAGATACCGTGTGATCACACGTTCAGCCGCAGCCTGGAGTCACAGTCAGATGACCGATTTTCTCGAAGAGAAACGCAAAGAGATCCAGGCGCGGCTGCAGGAGCTCAAGCCGATCGTCGACGAGTACCAGATGCTGCTGGCGGCGGACGAGGCGCTCGGCGGGCTCGGGAACGGCACGGCGGCGCCGGCCGCCGCGGCACCGGCGCGCCGCGCTCGCCGGTCGGGCGGCGCGACCGGTGCTCGGCGCGGGCGCCCCAAGGGCAGTGGCACGCGTGCTGCGCAGGCCGAGCAGCTCGTGCGCGAGCGGCCGGGGATCACGATCCCCGAGCTCGCCCAGGCGATGGGAATCCAGCAGAACTACCTCTATCGCGTGATGCCGGACCTCGCCGAAAAGGGCAAGGTGACGAAGTCCGGCCGCGGCTGGCACCCACGCGAGAGCTGAGGTGAGTCCCCGGGCCGGGGACTCACCTGAAATCTCTACACGAGGCCGAGTTTGGCGACGGCCTCGCGCTCTTCCCCGAGCTCGTTGACCGTCTTGGTGATGCGCTCGCGCGAGAAGTCGGGGACCTCGAGCCCCTGCACGATCTGCCACTCACCGTTCGCGGTCGTGACCGGGAACGAGCTGATGATTCCCTCGGGCACGTCATAGGAACCGTCCGAGGGCACGGCCATCGACACCCACTCACCGTCGGCGGTGCCGTTCACCCAGTCGTACACGTGATCGATCGCCGCGCTGGCGGCGCTGGCGGCCGAGGACGCGCCGCGCGCCTCGATGATCTCGGCGCCGCGCTTGCCCACGCGCGGGATGTACTCATCCGCGACCCACGCCTCGTCACCGACCGCGTCCCAGGCGCGCTCGCCCTTCACCTTGGCGTTGAAGAGGTCGGGATACATGGTGGGTGAGTGGTTGCCCCAGATCGCCATGTTGGTGATCTCCGAGACCGCGGCGCCGGTCTTCTGCGCGAGCTGGGCGATCGCCCGGTTGTGGTCGAGCCGGGTCATCGCCGTGAAGCGCTCGCTCGGGACGCCGTCGGCGGCGGACATCGCGATCAGCGCATTGGTGTTGGCCGGGTTGCCGACGACGAGGACCTTGACGTCATCGGCCGCGCCGGCCGCGATCGCCTCGCCCTGGGGCTTGAAGATGCCGCCGTTGGCCTCGAGCAGATCGGCGCGCTCCATGCCCTTCGCACGCGGGCGCGCGCCCACCAGCAGCGCGATGTTCGTGCCCTCGAACGCCTGCTTGGCGTCGTCGTAGATGTCGATGTCCTCGAGCAGCGGGAAGGCGGAGTCGAACAGTTCGAGCGCGGTGCCTTCAGCGGCCTTGACCGCATCCGGGATCTCGAGCAGCTTCAGGTGGACGGGCGTGTCGGGTCCGAGCAGCTGCCCGGAGGCGATCCGGAAGAGCAGGGCATAGCCGATCTGCCCCGCGGCGCCGGTGACGGTGACGGTGGTGGCCATCCGTCAAGGCTATGTCACGATTGATCCTGCGTGTTCGGCGGTGGTTCCTCACTCCAACTGTTCAGGATCTCGGGGATCCGCGTCGGCGTGCACCCGACCTGGTTCGTGATCCTGTTCCTGTCGATCTACTGGCTGCAGGATTCCTTCGACCAGGCGATCGTGACGCCCGGCCAGGGCTTCGCCGGCGCGGTCATCGCCGCGCTCGTGTTCTTCGGCTCGATCGTCGTCCACGAGTTCGGTCACGCGTTCGCGGCGCGCCGCGAGGGGATCGGCGTCGGCGGCATCGAGCTGTTCTTCTTCGGCGGCTTCATGCGCGCGACGCGCGAGTCGGAAACCGCGGGCGAGGAGTTCCGCGTCGCCGCGGCCGGCCCGGCGGCGACGCTGCTGCTGACGGCGCTGTTCGGCGTGCTCGCCTGGCTGATGCTCGGCGACGGGTTCGTCGACGCCGCGACGTTCGCGCCCGCGTCGGGTTCGCTGATCGAGGTCGTGCTGGCCTTCAGCGCGCTGGCCAACGCCGCCCTGTTCGCGCTCAACATCATGCCCGCGTTCCCGCTCGACGGCGGCCGGATCGCGCGCGCGGCGGCCTGGAAGCTGAGCGGCGACCGGCACAAGGCGACGAAGTTCTCCGCCTACATGGGTCAGGGCTTCGCCGTGCTGATGATCGGCTACGGCGTCTACGTCCTGGCCGCCGGAGGCGACCCGATCAGCGGCCTGTGGTGGATCGTGCTGGGCTGGATGCTCGGCGGCGCGGCCCGCGCCGCGATCGCCCAGAGCGCGGTCCTGACGCGGCTGGAGGGCATCACGGCGGGCGACATCATGGATTCCGAGCCGGTCGTGATCCCGGCCGCGATCTCCGTCGAGCGCGCCCACGACGAGTTCTTCCTGCGCTACCAGGGCTGGGAGTGGTTCGCGGTCGTCGAGGAGGACGGCCATTTCGCCGGGCTCGCCCACCGCGCCGCGGTCGAGCACGCCGCGTTCAAGGAGGACCCGCAGCAGCCCGTGCGCGCGGTCGTCGCCGACTCCGAGCGCGTGCGGATCGACACGCCGCTGGAATCGCTGCTGAGCAGCGAGCCGCTGCGCACGATCGGCGCGCTGATGGCCGTCGACGCCGAGGGCCGGCTACGTGGCGTGGTGACGTTCGACCAGGTCACGCGGGCGCTCCAGGCACGGCTCGCGTAGCTATTGTGCGGGCCTATGCCCGCACACGACGTGCTGATCATCGGCGCCGGCCTGGCCGGTCAGCGGGCCGCCCTGGCGGCGGCACGCGCGGGGGCGACGGTGGCGATCATGAGCAAGGTCCACCCCGTCCGCTCGCACTCGAATGCGGCGGCCGGCGGCATCAACGCCGCCCTGAATCCGGACGACTCCTGGGAATCGCACGCCTTCGACACGGTCAAGGGCTCGGACTATCTCGGCGACCAGGACGCGATCGAGATCATGTGCCGTGAGGCCCCGAACGAGGTGCTGTGGCTCGAGCACGCGGGCGTCACGTTCCACCGCAACGCCGAGGGCAAGCTCGGCACGCGCGCGTTCGGCGGCGCCTCGGCGGCGCGCACGTACTACATCGCCGACATCACCGGCCAGGCGCTGCTGCACGTGCTCTACGAGCAGATGATGAAGCACCACGAGCAGATCGACCGCTTCGAGGAGTGGTTCATCACCGGGCTGATCCAGGACGACGAGGGCCGCTGCACGGGTGCGGTGGCGCGCAACATCCGCGACGGCGCGATGGAGCTCTTCGCCGCCAAGTCGACGATCCTGGCCTCGGGCGGCGCCGGCCAGTGCTTCAAGCCGACGACCAACGCGCTCATCTGCACCGGCGACGGGATGGCGCAGGCCTTCCGCATCGGCGCGCCGCTGATGGACATGGAGATGATCCAGTACCACCCGACGACGCTGCAGGGCAACGGCATCCTGATCACCGAGGGCGCCCGCGGCGAGGGAGCGCATCTCTACAACGCCGAGGGCGAGCGCTTCATGGAGAAGTACGCGCCCAACAAGATGGAGCTGGCCTCGCGCGACGTGGTCTCACGCGCCGAGCAGACCGAGATCAACGAGGGCCGCGGCTTCCCGGACGGCACGGTCGCGCTCGACATCACCAAGGTGCCGCGCAAGCGCACGCTCGAGGCGCTGCGCGAGATCGTCAACATCGGGCGCGACTTCGCGGGCGTGGACATCACGCGCGAGCCGATCCACATCCGCCCGGGCTGCCACTACATCATGGGCGGCGTCAAGTCCGACATCAACGGCGCGACGTCGATCGGAGGCCTCTATGCGGCCGGCGAGGTGGCCTGCGTGTCGGTCCACGGCGGCAACCGCCTGGGCGCGAACTCGCTGCTGGACACGTTGATCTTCGGACGTCGCGCGGGTGAGCACGCCGCCGAGCGGGGAGGGCACATGGCGATGCCGAGCCCCGGCCGCGCCGCGGTCAACGACCAGGTCCGCGAGATCGGGGCGATCATGCAGCGCTCCGGCGGGCGCCGGGTCTCCGAGATCCGTGACGAGCTCGGCACGATGATGAACGAGAAGGTCGCCGTGTTCCGCGACGAGGCGGGGCTGACCGAGGCCCACGAGATCGTCCGCCGGCTCAAGGACGAGGCCAAGACGGCCACGATCGACGACCGCGGGTCGATCTTCAACCAGGACGTGCTGGGCGCGATCGAGCTCGGCTACATGCTCGACTGCGCCGAGTGCATCGTGGTCGCCGCGCTCGAGCGCAAGGAGTCCCGCGGCGCCCAGTTCCGCACGGACTTCCCGAAGCGCGACGACGACGACTGGCTCAAGCACATCGACCTCTCGCTCAACGGCGCCGACGTGCCGAAGGTCTCCTACTCCGAGGTGACGATCACCAAGTGGGAGCCCCAGGAGCGGACCTACTAGGGTTCGAAGCCCTCTATGCCCGAGTACACGCTCCGAATCCGCCGCTATTCGCCCGAATCGGGTGAGGCCGCCCACTGGCAGGACTACGAGATCGACCTTGACGGGCATCGTTCGGTGCTCGACGGCATTCTGCAGGCCAAGGACGAGCAGGACGGCTCGATCGGCATCCGCTGCTCGTGCCGGGCCGCGATCTGCGGCTCCTGCGGGGTGCGCATCAACGGCAAGCCGAACCTGGCCTGTCACATGCACCTCGACAAGGCCTGCGAGACCGCGCCCGACGGCGTCATCGTCGTCGAGCCGATGGGCAACATGCCGGTGCTCAAGGACCTGATCGTCGACATGGACTCGGTCCACTGGAAGAAGATCCGGCGCGTCACGCCGTGGCTGCTGCCCGTCGGCGAGCCGCCGGAGCGCGAGTACATCGTGCCGCCGGAGGCGATGATCGACGTGACGCAGTCGATGGCCTGCATCCAGTGCGGCGCCTGCGTCTCGGACTGCCTGTCGATGGAGGTCGATCCACTGTTCATCGGCCCGGCGGCGCTGGCCAAGGCCTACCGCTTCGTCGGCGACCCGCGCGACGGCGAGCACGAGCAGCGGCTGCGCGACCTCGCCGAGGACGAGCACGGCATCTACGACTGCACGCACTGCTTCAACTGCATCGAGGCCTGCCCGAAGGGCGTCGCGCCGATGAGCCAGATCATGCGGCTGCGGCGGATCGCCGGCGCCGACCACGGCATCGACGACCGCAACAACGGCCACCGCCACGAGAAGGCGTTCGTCACCAACATCGAGAAGAACGGGCTGCTGCACGAGGCCGACCTGCTGCCGGACTCCTACGGCGGCAAGTTCCACCCGCGCGCCGTGCCGGAGCTGCTGAGCTCGCTGCCGGTGATCCTGCGCGCGCTGCAGCGCGGCAAGGTCACGCCCGCCGGCGCCCTGCTGCACAAGCACAAGGCGCCCAAGGAGGTCAAGCGGATCTTCCGCGACGTCCACGACCGCGAGGAGCGCTACGAGCTCAACCTCTACGTCGTCGGCGAGGAAGAGGACGAGGACCCGCCGCACATGCACGCCGACGCCGCCGGCAGCCAGCTGCCGGAGGAGAGGAGCCCGAACCAGTGAAGGTCGCGTACTGGCCCGGCTGCGTGAGCCGCGGCTTCACCCCGGAGCTGCACGGCTCGATGGCCCGCGTGGCCCCGCTGCTCGACATCGAGCTCGTCCAGCTCGACCGTGCCTCGTGCTGCGGCGCCGGCGTGATCGCCGAGCACAACCAGGAGCTCGCGGACACGCTGAACGCGCGCACCTTCGCGCTCGCCCAGCAGGAGATCGCGGGCGGCGCCGAGCTGATGATGAACATCTGCTCGACCTGCCAGGGCGCGCAGAGCGAGTGTCAGGAGCGCCTCGACGGCAACACGGACTACCGCGACCACGTCAACGAGACGCTGTCGGCCGAGGGCCTCACGTACGAGAAGGGCATCACCAACAAGCACTTCCTATGGCTGCTGGTCGAGGAGATCGGGCTCGACACGGTCAAGGCCAAGGTCAAGCGCCCGCTCAGCGACCTGCGCGTGGGGCCGTTCTACGGCTGCTACATCGTGCGCCCGACCGACCGGCTGGGGATCGATCGCGAGCACCCGCGCGACACCTATCTGCACCGGCTGATCGACGCGCTCGGCGGCACGGTCGTCGACTACGCCGGCCAGTACAAGTGCTGCGGGTTCCCGATCATCACGATGAACAAGGAGAACTCGCTGCGCCAGGCCGGTCGCCACATCGGCGACGCGATGGACGCCGAGGCCGACTGCCTGGTCACGCCCTGCCCGCTGTGCCACCTCAACCTCGACCTTCAGCAGCCGCTGGCCGCGGGCCTTGTCGGCCGCCCGCTGAACATGCCGGTCCTGCACCTGCCGCAGCTGCTCGGGCTCGCGCTGGGTCTGGAGCCGAAGGAGCTGGGGATGAACAAGCACGTCGTCAAGCCGTCGTCGGTGATCGACTGGTCGACGTCGGTCGTGGCGGCCACGGCCGCAGCGTAGGCGTTCCCCGCCGCGGCCCGGCGGGCATCCGACAGGCATGGACATCACGTCGGTCACCGTCCTCGGGGGCGGCACGATGGGCGCGGGGATCGCCGGCTACTTCGCCCGCGCCGGCCTGCGGGTCACGCTGGTCGACGCGAGCCCCGAGCTCGCCGAGCGTGCGCGCGAGCGCTTGCTCGATCGCACCCGCGGCCACGTCGACGCCGGGCTGCTGTCCGAGGATGCGGTCGAGCGAACGGCGGCGGTCGTCGCGTCGGCGCAGCCCGAGCCCGCGGACCTCGTGATCGAGGCCGTCCCCGAGGATCTGGAGCTCAAGCGCGAGGTGCTGAGCGCGATCGAGCCGGGTCCGATCGTCGCCACCAACACCTCGTCGCTGCCGATCACCGAGTTGGCCGAGTCGGTGCGCGCGCCGGAGCGGTTCCTCGGCGTGCACTGGTTCAACCCGCCGGAGTGGACGCCCGGGATCGAGGTCATCAGCTCGCCGCAGACCGAGCGCGCGGTCGTCGAGGACGTGATGGCCTTCCTGCGCTCGATCGGCAAGCGCCCGGCGGAGGTCTCAGACCGTGCCGGGTTCATCGCCAACCGCCTGCAGTCCGCGCTGCTGCGCGAGGCGCTGGCGTGCGTCGAGGAGGACCTGGCGACGCCCGAGGCCATCGACGAGGTCGTGCGCACCACGTTCGGTTTCCGGCTGCCGTTCTACGGCCCGTTCCAGATCGCCGACATGGCCGGCCTGGACGTCTACGAGAGCGTCTTCCGCACGCTCGAGCGCGAGCTCGGCTCGGCGTTCGCGCCGCCCAAGGCGCTGCGCGAGCAGGTCGAGCAGGGGCGCTTCGGGACCAAGACCGGCGCGGGCTTCGGCGACTACGATGACGCCGATGCCTTGGTCCTGGAGCGCGACCGGCGCTATGCCGCGCTGGCGTCGCTGCTAGCGGAGCTTGACGCCGGCGTCGTCGGCGAGCGCGGCCAGTAGGGCGGCGTGGCGGCCCGCGGCGAGGTCGCCGAACGGGTCGCTCGTGTGGCGGGACAGCGTGCGGTAGGAGAGGCTGTAGGCCGCGCGGGCGGCGAGGATGTGCTCCGGCGCGCCGCGCAGGATCCGCTGCGCGGCGTTCATCCGCAGGATCTGTCGGACGCGCAACGGCACGATCAGCGCCAGCACCGTCAGCGCCGGGACCAGGAACGTCAGCCAGCCCACCAGGTTCGCGAGTTGGTAGGTCCGCCGCTCCTGCTCGCGCCCCAGCGGCGACGAGCTTGCGGGCCTCGTCGTCGGCCGTCCGGCGCAGCGAGCCGGTCGCCCCGCGTGGCGCCTCACGCAGCGCGTCGGCGAGCTGGCCGCCGAGCAGCGGAAGGCCCTGGACGCGTCCGGCGACGCTGTCGAAGGCGCCCTCGACCGCGCCCGTCGACTCGCGGGCCGAGGCCGAGATGGCGCGGCCCGAATCCTGGATCCCGCGGCCGACGCTGGCCAGCTCGGCGATGCCGTCGTGGACCTTGAAGCCGAGCCACGCGAACAGGCACAACGCGAGCACGACGGCGATGTCGCCGGCGAGCGTCCGGCTCAGGCCGGCCGGCGACGCGGGATAGAGGCGCATGGCGCCCCATGTAACTCGAAACGGGAAAGGGCGGGCCTTGCGGCCCGCCCTTTCAGCAGTCGTACCCCGACCGTCCTGTGGAAGCTTGCCGGGGGTGGTACCCGCTACGCCGCGGCCGGAACCTTCACGAGCCCACGCTCGTGCAGGACCTCGGCGATCTGGACCGCGTTGGTCGCCGCGCCCTTGAGCAGGTTGTCGCTGACGACCCACATCTGCAGCCCGCGCGGGTGCGTCGGGTCGCGTCGCAGGCGGCCGACGAAGACCTCGTCGCGGCCGGCGCTCGACAGCGCCGTCGGGTAGGCGTGCCGGGTCGGATCGTCGACCAGGACCAGGCCGGGCATGTCCTCGAGCAGCTCGCGCGCCCGCTCGACGCTGAGGTCCTCGCGGGTCTCGAGGCTGACCGACTCCGAGTGCGAATAGCGCACCGGCACGCGCGCGCACGTGACCGCGATCCGGATCTCCTCGTCGCCCAGGATCTTGCGCGTCTCGTACATCATCTTGCGCTCTTCGTCGGTGTGGTCGTCGCCGTCGACGAAGTTGCCGGCGCCGCCGAGCACGTTGAACGCGATGTGGTGCGGATAGACCGCCGCGTCGGGCAGCGTGTCGCCGTCCAGCGAGGCGCGGGTCTGCTCCTCGAGCTCGCGCACGGCCTTCACGCCGGTCCCGGAGACCGACTGGTAGGTCGAGACGATCAGGCGATCGATGCCGGCGGCGTCGTGGATCGGCTTCAGCGCGACCATCAGCTGCATCGTCGAGCAGTTCGGGTTCGCGATCAGCCCGCGGTGGCCCTCGAGCGCGTCCGGGTTGACCTCGGAGACCACGAGTGGGATCTCCGGGTCACGGCGGAACGCGGACGAGTTGTCGACGACGACCGCGCCGGCGTCGACGAACTTCTGCGCCCATGCGCGCGAGGTGGTCGCGCCGGCGCTGAAGAGCGCGAGGTCGAAGCCTTCGATCGTGTCCTCGGCGAGCGCGCGGATCGTGACGCCGTCGAGCTCCTTGCCCGCCGAGCGCTCGGACGCGAACGGGACGATCTCGGTGGCCGGAAAGCCGCGCTCGGTCAGCTTCTCGCGCATCACGGTTCCCACGGCGCCGGTGGCGCCGACGACAGCGACTCGGTAGCTCATGCACTGGCTCCGCATGCGCCCGACGGCGCGATTGTGTGTTTCGAACCCGTCGTGTCGGTCATGCCACCGTCCCAAACGGGTGCTCGGCTTCGATCTGGTCGGCGCCGAGCTCGAACGCCTCATGCAGCGCGCGCACGGCGCGGTCCACCGAGTCGGCGGTCACGACACACGAGATCTTGATCGGCGAGGTGGAGATCATCTCGATGTTGATGCCCTGGTCGCCGAGCGTCTGAAAGACGCGTGCGGCGACGCCGGGATGGGTCTTCATACCCGCTCCGACGACCGAGACCTTGCCCATGTCGGGATCGTCGCGGATCTCGCTGATGCCGACGTCGGAGACGACCGGCTCGAGCGTCGCGCGCGCGGCGCGCAGGTCCGTGCGCGGGACCGTGAACGACATGTCGGCCTCGGCGCCCTCGGACACCGGCTCGTTCTGGATGATCATGTCGACGTTGATGTTCGCGTCGGCGAGCGCGGTGAAGATCCGGCCGGCGACGCCCGGATGGTCGGGCACGCCGAGCAGCGTGACCCGCGCCTCGTCGCGGGAGTGGGTGACGGCGGTGATCAGGGGGCGTTCCATCGTTTCCTCTTCTCCGACCACAAAGGTTCCCGGCGTTTCCGTGAACGAGGACCGGCAATGAATCCTGACGTCGTGGTTGCGCGCGTATTCCACAGACCGCAAGCTGCAGCACGCCCGCGCCCGAGGCCGACATCTCGAGCATCTCCTCGAACGAGACGACCGGCAGCTTGCGCGCGTCGGGCACGATCCGTGGGTCGGCGCTGAAGACGCCGGCCACGTCGGTGTAGATCTCGCACACCTCGGCCTCGATCGCGGCCGCCAGCGCGACGGCCGTGGTGTCCGAGCCGCCGCGGCCGAGGGTCGTCACGTCCCTGGCGGTGCTGACGCCCTGAAAGCCCGCGACGAGCACGACCAGGTCCTGGTCGAGCGCCTCGCGGATGCGGTCCGCGCGGACGTCGAGGATGCGCGCCTTGGTGTGGCTCGTGTCGGTGACGATCCCGGCCTGCGAGCCGGTCAGGCTGATCGCCCGCTGGCCGAGGTCGTTGATCGCCATCGCGCAGAGCGCGCACGAGATCCGCTCGCCGGTCGAGAGCAGCATGTCCATCTCGCGCGGATCGGGCGCGGTGGACACCTCCTCGGCCATCGAGATCAGCTCGTCGGTGGTCTTGCCGCGCGCGGACAGCACCGCGACGACGCGGTGGCCCTGCTCACGGGCGGACACGATCCGCCGCGCCGCGCGCTTGATCCGCTCGGCGTCGGCGACGGACGTGCCGCCGAACTTCATCACGATGGTGCCGGACACCCAGGGCAGTCTAGGAGAGGTCCGGTATGCTGACGCGCGTCACATCTTGGACGACGTCCGGGGGGCCGGGGTCCAGGGAGGGTGTACGGTCAACGGTCCCGGCGTCGGTGGTTCGAGGAGCAACAGGATGAGGCGAAGGTCTGCGGCCGCGCTGGCCGTGGCACTGTCGATCGGGTGGAGCGGATTCGCTTCAGCACAACAGACGGGTGAGCTGGCGGTCACGACGGCGCCGGTCGATCGTCGGCAACCCCATGGTCGGCTCGACGCTGCGGGCGAACGGCGGGGCGTGGACGAGCCCGAACCCGGAGGCGAGCCGGACCCAGGCGTGGTGGGAGTGGTGGCGCTGCCCGACCACGAACGCCACCGCGGGCTGCGATCTCCGGTCGCTCAACGGGTCATACGCCGCGGTGGCCGCCGACCAGGCCGAATACTTGTTCCTCAGGCGCCGGCGTGAGCTGGCGCGACACCAAGGACACCGCCATCGCTGCTCGACGACACCTTCTGTTCGTGGAGAGCGACGAGCGCCCCGGCGGGACCGGTGGCCGCCGCGCCGACTCCGGTGCCGACACCGACCCCGACGACGCCCACCCCGGCGCCCACACGCACGCCGACCCCGACGCCCACGCCGCACGCCGACCCCGCCGCCGACGCCCTCGCGCACGCCGGTGCCGAGCCTCCTCCGCACCGGCCGCCCGCGCCCGGACCGGCGTTCGAAGTCCCCGCGGCGCCGACGCCGGCGCCGGCGCCGAAGCGACCGAGCAACACGGCGCCGCAGGAGAAGACGGCCCGCGGCGGACCGCATCCTTCGGCCGTTTCCCGTGGTGCGCATGAAGGGCCGCCTGACCGTCGAGGGCGCGGACGTGCAGATCCTGTCGGTCCGCAGCCCGCGGGCCGTGCGGATCGCCGTCTCGTGCCGCGGCCGCGGCTGCCCGGCGCACGCGCTGGGCACGCAGCGCGCGCAGCCGGCTGACGCGGATCGCCCGCTTCGAGCGCAACCTCCGCGCCGGCGTCACGCTCACGATCACGGTCGCCCGCGACGGCTACGTCGGCAAGCGCACGAGGTTCGTGATCCGCCGCGGGGCGCCGCCGCTGCGCTCGGACCGGTGCCTTTCGGCGACGGGCCGCGTCACGCGCTGCCCGGCGGGAGTGACATGACCGGGCACCCCGCCGCCATGCTGGCCGTGCTGGGCGCCGGAGTGTTCCTGGCGACCTTCTCCGCGGTGGCTGCGCTGCGTCCCGACCGCGTCGCGGTCACCGAGGACGCGTGGAGCGCCGGCCGAGAGGTCAGCGTAGACACGATCATCGCGCCGTTGCTCTCGCCCGTCGTCGCGCTGCCTGAGCTCCGGCGCCCGAAGGCGCGCCGCACGACAGGAGCGGCCCGTCCGCCGGCGCCGCCCGCGACGTCCTGCGCCCGCCGCCACGCCGCTCGCCACGCCGCCCGCCGCCACGCCCGCTCCTCCGCCGCCGCCACGCCCGCTCCTCCGCCCGCCGCCACGCCGGCCCCGCCGCCCGCCGCCACGCCTCGCCCTCCGTCAACCGTCGGCCAGGGCTTCGACAGCTCGGGATGATGCGACTGGGGTGGATCGCGGCGGGCCTCGCGGTGGCGCTCGTCGCCGGAATCGGCGGCTGGTTCGCCGCCGAGCGCGTCACCGGCGAGCCCGTCGGTGCGACGCCTGAGGCGACGGTGCTCGACGCGGGCCCCGCGCGCCTGAAGGTCTCGCTGCCATGGCAGCCGGCGCCGCGGCCGCCGGCCCTGCCGGGGCTGCCCGGTGCGCCGGCCTGGGCGCCTCGCTCCGCGCCGGCGACGACCGTCTCGGTCGCGCTCCTGCCCGCCGACCATCCCTCGCTACTGCCGGCTGCGATGGTGGCCCAGACCGCCGGCGGACTGCTGCCGGAGCCGGCGACCGCAACGGTGGCCGGGCTGCAGGCGCGCAGCTACCGCGGCGTGGCGTCGGGCGGCTCGGTACTCGACGCCTACGCGATTCCGACCACGCGCGGCGTCCTCACCTTGGTCTGCACCAACCGCAGCCCAGCCGAGGCGCCGGAGGGGTGCCTCGAAGGGCTCGAGCAGGTCACCGTGCCGGGCGCGCAGCCCTTCGTCCTGGATGCGAGCACGGCGTACCGGATGCGGGCGCCGGAGATCCTGTCGCGGCTCGACGCCCTGCGCGTGCGTGAGCGCAAGGCGCTGCGCCGGGCGCGCGGGCCCGAAGAGCAGGAGCGCGTGGTGCAGGCGCTGCGCTGGGCCCACGCGGTGGCCGCGGAGGAGCTGGCGCCGTTCGCGCCGGCCGGCTCGGCGCCGGAGCAAGTGGTCCTGTCGCTACGAGGGACGGCGGAGGCCTATCGCTTGATGGCCGTCGCCGCCCATTTCCGATCGCGGCGGGCCTGGGCCAGGGCGCGCACGGCAGTCAGCCAGTTCGAGCGAGAGCTCAAGCGCGACCTGGCCGTGGCATAGCCGCCTATAACGCGCGGCGGCCGGAGAACGCGCGGCCGAGCGTGACCTCGTCGGCGTACTCCAGGTCGCCCCCCACCGGCAGGCCGGAGGCGAGCCGCGTGACGGCGACCTCCGGGCTGCGCTGGTGCAGCTCGCCGGCGATGTGCAGCGCCGTCGCCTCGCCGGTGGTCGTCGGGTTGGTGGCCAGCACGACCTCGCGCACGCCGTCGATGCGGCGGTAGAGCTGCGCGAGCCGCAGGTCCTCGGGCTCGACGCCGTCGATCGGCGAGAGCGCGCCGCCGAGCACGTGGTAGCGGCCGCGGAACTCGTGCGTGCGCTCGATCGGGATCACGTCGTTGGGCTCCTCGACCACGCAGATGACCGTCGGGTCGCGGCGCTCGTCGATGCAGATCGTGCAGCGCGGGCCCTCGGCGAGGTTGAAGCAGACCTCGCACAGCGTGATCTTCTCCTTGACGTCGACGATCGCCTGCGCCAGCGCGCGGGCGTCGGCGTCCGAGGTCCGCAGGACGTGGAACGCGAGCCGCTGCGCCGTGCGGTTGCCGATCCCCGGCAGCTTCGACAGCTCGGTGACGAGCCGCTGGAGCGGTGGAGCGAGCAACTAAGGCCGAATGATCGTCAATTTACTTCCGCTTCTGGGCGCGGCGCGCCGCGCGGTTCGGCGGCAGGGCGCCCGGAGCGTCGCCGGCCCCGCCCGGACCGCCGAGCCCGCCCATGCCGCCGAGTCCGAGCGACTCGAGCGCGCTCATCGGGTCGAACCCACCCGCCTCGGCGCCGCCGAGCTGGCTCTGCTGGAGCTCCTCGGCCATCCGCAGCGCCTCGTTGACGGCGGCGACGACCATGTCCTGCAGCATCTCGACGTCCTCGGGGTCGACCGCGTCGGGGTCGATCGTGAGGCTCTCGAGACGCATGTCGCCGGACATCGCGACCTTGACCATGCCGCCGCCGGCGCTGGCTTCGACCTTCTGCTCCTTGAGCTTCTCCTGCGCCTCCTGCTGCGCGGCGAGCATCGCCTGGGCCTCGGCGAGCATCTTCTGGAGGTTGGGCGGCTGCGGCATCAGGTCTGCTCCTCGGGTTCCGGAGGTAGCTCCTCCGCGTCGAACTCGTCCTTGAATCGCTGCACGAGATCCTCGTCGGAAAGCTGCGGGGCGGCGGCGGTCGCCGCCGGGAGCACGTCGCTCTCCTCGCGCAGCTCGTAGGCGAGCCGCAGCGACGAGCCGGTGACCGAGCGGATCGCCTTCGCGATCAGCTCCCGGTTGGCGGGGTCCTCGGCCTTGCGCTTGAGGAACGCCGACGACTCGGGCCACGCGAGCGTCAGCCCGTCGCCGGCGAGCGACGCGGGCGCGCAGTCCTCGAGCAGCGCGGCGAGCATCGGCGTCTGCTGGCGCAACGAGTCCACCACCGCGGGCCAGACGGACCCGAACGCGTCGAGGTTCATCTCGACCCCGGCTTCGACGGTCGGCTGGGGCGCCGGGCCGTCCGGGTCGACGATGGCCACGGCCGCGACGGCCGGGGCGGGGTCGGCCTCGGTCGCCAGCTCCTTGGCGACGGCGGCGGCGGCATCGTCGGCCACCTGCTGCGCGGCCTGCGCGCTGACCGGCCCGGCGCCGGGCAGCGTCGTCGCCGCGGCGACGGCGGGCTGCCCCTCGACCTGGGCGGTGATCGCGACCGCGGTGCGCCCGCGCTCGCCCTCGGCGGGCGAGACGACGATGTCGGGCGCGTGCGAGGAGGGCGGCGAAGCGGGGGCGGCGTCGGTCGGCGCGGCGGCGGCGCGAGGCGAGGCGGCCTCGGGCAGCGAAGCGGCGACCTCGGGAGTCTGCGGCGAGGGCGCGGCGGGCGGTGACGCGGTCTCCGTCGTGGCCGGTGCGGCGGCGGACGGCGGCGCCTCGGCGACAGCCGCGGGGCTTACGGCGGGCGCCGGTGTTGTCGCCGCGCGGCCGGCGGCGGTCTCGGCGCGCGCGGGCGTCCTCGGCGCGACGGTCTCGGCTCGCCCGGCCGCCACGCCGCGGCCCTCGAGCCGGGCGATCCGCTCCTGCAGCGCCTTGACGGACGGCTCGAGGTCCGGCTTCGCGGCCTTGACGAGCGCGAGCTCGAGCTGGGTGCGCGGGTCCGCGCCGTCCTTCATCGCACGCAGGGCGAAGGCGATCAGCTCGAGCAGGCGGACGAGCTCGGCGCCGGACACGCGACCGGCCTGCTCGGCGAGGCGCTCGTCCTGCTCGGGCGTGACGCTCAGCTCGGGCGGGACCTCACCGAGCACCTGCGTGACCAGCAGGCCGCGGGCGTGGGCCTCGAGGTCGCCGAAGAAGCGCCCGACGTCACGGCCGGAGTCGGCCAGGCGGGCGGCGGCGAGCAGCGCGGAGCGAGCGTCGCCGGCGGACACCGCGTCGAGCGTGCCGAACAGCAGGTCGGCGTCGGCGGCGCCGAGCACGGCGAGCACGTCGTCGATCGCGATCGCCGTGCCCGAGTAGGCGACGAGCTGCTCGAGCGTCCCGAGCGCGTCGCGGAACGAGCCGGTCGCCGCGCGGGCGACGAGCGCGACCGCCTCGTCGCCGATCTCGATCGACTCGCTGTCCGCGGCGCGGCGCAGGACGGTCGCGATCTGGCCCACCGACGGCCGCCCGAAGTCGAAGCGGTGGCAGCGGTCGACGACGGTCGGGAGGACCTTGTTGGCCTCGGTCGTGGCCAGCACGAAGAGCGTGTGCGGCGGCGGCTCCTCGAGCGTCTTGAGGAACGCGTTCCACGCCGCCGGCGTGAGCATGTGCGCCTCGTCGAGGATGTAGACCTTGTAGGCGCCCGCGACCGGCGCGTAGGCGACGCGCTCGCGCAGATCGCGGATGTCGTCGACCGAGTTGTTCGACGCCGCGTCCATCTCGACGACGTCCAAGGACGTGGCCGAGGCGATCGCGCGGCACGACTCGCAGGCGCCGCAGGGCGAGACGGTCGGCCCGCCCGGGCCGGTGCCGCCGCCGGCCTCGCCCTGGCAGTTGAGCGAAGCCGCCAGGATCTTCGCCATGGAGGTCTTGCCGGTCCCGCGGGAACCGACGAACAGGTACGCGTGGTGGACGCGTCCCTGCTCGATCGCGTTGCCCAGCGTGCGGACGACGTGCTCCTGCCCGACGACGTCTGCGAACGTGCGGGGGCGATGACGGCGGTACAGAGAAGCGGCCACGGGCTGTCTGAGTCTAGTGGCGCGCTCGGCCGCCTCGGCGTCCGCGCCGCGGTGCTGATCCCGCTCGGAGCGCTCGTCGCGTGGCTGCTCGTCGGCGCCGGCTTCCTCAACTACGACACGGCCTACAGCCTGCTGTGGGGCGGCGACGTCGCGCATCTGCGCCGGCCCGACTTCGACGTCCCGCTCGCCCCCACCCCGCATCCGCTGGCGACGCTGGTGGGCGTGGTCCTGACGCCGTTCGGGGACGCCGGCCAGACGCTGTGGGTCGTGCTCGCGTTCATCGCGCTGGGCGCGCTGGCGTGGCTGACGTTCGAGCTCGGGGCGCACTGGTTCGGCGCCTGGGCGGGCGCCGTCGCGGGGCTGCTGATCCTGACCCGGATCCCGGTGCTGAGCTTCGGCGTGCGCGCGTACCTGGACATCCCGTACGTCGCGCTCGTGCTCGGCGCCGTGCTGGCCGAGGCGCGCCGCCCGCGGACGATCGTGCCGCTGCTCCTGCTCGCCCTCGCCGGCCTGCTGCGTCCGGAGGCGTGGCTGTTCTCGTTCGCCTACGTCGCCTGGCGGCGGGAGCTGCGGCTGCTGCCGCTCGCCGCCGCCGCGCCGCTGCTGTGGATGGCGCACGACCTCGTGCTGGCGGGCGATCCGCTGCACTCCTTGCTGGGTACGCGGGACAACGCGCAGGTGCTCGAGCGCCGGACCGGGCTGGGCAACGTGCCGCTGACCGTCCCGCGGCGGCTCGGCGAGATCTTGCGCGAGCCGGGGCTGCTCGGCGCGGCCGCGGGCGGGATCCTCGTGCTCGCGTTCATGCGCAAGCGCGCCGCGCTGCCGATCGCCGCCGGCTTCGTCTCGATCGGCGCGTTCTGCGTGCTGGCCGCCGCCGGCCTGCCGATCCTCGGCCGCTATCTGCTGCTGCCGGCGGCGATCCTGGCCGTGTTCTGCGGCGCCGGCGTGTTCGGCTGGCGCGTGCTGCCGCGCGACCATCGCCTGGCGGCGTCGCTGGGCCGTGATCGGCGCCGCGGTCCTGGCCTGCTTCGTGGTCTTCGCGCCGGGCCAGGTCGACCGCATCTCCGGCCTGCGGGCGGCGATGGGCACGCAGGCCGAGATCCTGGCCGACCTCGCACGACCTGACCGCCGAGTTCAGCTGCCGCCCGGTCGCGGTCCCGAACCACCGCCCGGTCCCCCACATCGCGCTCTGGACCGGGATTCCGCCGGAGCAGATCGTCTCGGCGCAACTCGAGCAGCCGACGTCGGGGATGTACGTCGACCCCGCCAGCGAGCGGGTCCTGCGCAATTTCACGCTCGATCCACGCGACCCGAGGCGCCTGACCGCGGCCGTCCCGCCGGGCTTCGAGGAAACCGCGGCGAACGCGTCCTGGCGCCTGTACGCGAACTGCTAGGACGCGCCGGCGACGGCACGGAAATGGACCGTGCACCCTCCGTCGAAGTCGGCCTCCGGGGACTGTCCACCTCACTGACTCCGGCCGGGCGACCCCGCACCGCCCACCGGTGACCGCTTAAGGCTGCTTCCTTCCGGACCTGACCTGGTTCACGGGCCGACGTCGAGCGGGACCCGACCATCGACGCCGTGGCAGCGAACGTTGGCCCGGAGCCGTGCCCCTCGAGAGGGAATTCGGCTCCGCTAGAGCGGATTGCGGATACAGGGCACCGCTAATTCCCCGCCTAGCACGGTCCGCGTCTTAGGCTAGCGCAGCGGCTCTCGGCGATCGCACTAGAACTCGAGCGCGTGGATCCGGGTTCGGTAGTCGCGGTAGCCGACGGTGCGGTTGTCGCCGCGCATGAACACGATCTGGTTGGCGCCCGGCGCGGCGGCCGCGCGGCGTGACCGGCCGGATCGAGTAGCCGTCGGGCGCGTTCGTGAGCTGGCGCGTGGTCCACGTCCGACCGCGATCACCGGTCACCCACATCTCGACCTGGAACCAGGTCCCGATCCGCCGCGAGAGATAGACCACGCGCGGATCCTCGTGGTCGAGCGTCGCGCCGCCCGAGGTATATGAGCCGGCCCGGCGGCCGGCCTCGACGATCTTGCGGCTGACCCAGCGCGTGCCGTTGAAGTAGGCGTAGTAGAAGGTGTCGCGGGTGCCGCCGAGCCGGCGCGTGTAGACGACGTACGGCCGGCCTTGGGCGTCGAGCGCGATGTCGTGCGGCCAAGCACGCCCGCCGCGGTCGCTGTAGCGATAGATGTGATCGAGCTTCGACGTGTGCAGCGGGATGCTCGCGAACGTCCCGAGCCGGCGGCCGCCGGCCGAGTACAGCGCGCTGTTCTCGTAGCGGGCGTAGTGAAGGCTCGTTCTCCAGCTGCTCGGGTGTGCGTCGGAGAAGAGGCAGTGGATGCGGTTGCGGCCGTCGCCGCAGTACTTGGCGTACGGCCGCTGGTCGTCGCGGAAGTAGACGAGCTCGCGCGCCTTGGACCCAGTCGTGGCGGCCGTTCGGGGTCCAGGAGAACGTCGGGTTCCAGTTGCCGCCGCGCCAGAACAGCCACAGCTTGTCGCGCTGCTGGATCGGGTTCGGGTACGTGTAGCCGAGCCCACCGGGCACGTTGGTGTCGACCGTGTGCACGCGGCCGAACTCGGCGATCGAGTACGGGTGCAGGCTGACCCGGTAGCGCATCCGGCTGACCTGGTCGGTCGGCAGGTGGCGGCCCGAGTGGGGCGAGAAGAAGACGACGATGTGGCCGTCGCGGCGGAAGACGAGCGACGGGTTGTTGTGGTCGTCGCGACCGAGTCCCTTGTAGATCATCGTCTTGCGCGGGCGGCGGCCGGGCAGGTGCGAGGCGACCCAGACGTTGCCCGTGGTCGAGATCCAGCCGGTGAACGTGCGCCCGTCGTGGTGGATCGCGCGCGGATCGCCGAAGTACGACCACGCTCCCGCACCCAGCTCCGTCGACATCTCGACCGACCCTAGGCGCGCTGATTTGACAAACGTGATTTTCTATTCGTGTGAACGTCGTGAGCGCACCGTTGCCGCCGCTTCGCCGGGCCGTGCTGGAGCTGTTGCGCGAGCCGTTGTCGGCCACGGAGGTCGCCTCGCGGCTGGGCGAGTCGCGTCAGCGCGTCAACTACCACGTGCGCGCGCTGGAGCGCGGCGGGCTCGTCGAGCTCGTCGAGGAGCGCGCCCCGGCGCGGCTTCACGGAGCGCGTCGTGCGGGCGACGTCGGACGCGGTCGTGGTCGAGCCGACCGTGTTCGGCTCCCCCGCCGCGCAGGATCGCTTCGCGGCCGACGCGCTGCTCGCCAACGGCGCGCGGCTCGTGCGCGACGTGGCCGCCGCGCGGCGTGCCGCGACGAGCGCGGCCAGCGGCTGCTGACGTTCGCGATCGAGGCCGAGGTCGGCTTCGAACAGCCGGCCGACCTGGAGCGCTTCGCCGACGCTCTGGCCGACCGCATCGCCGAGCTCGCCGCCGACTTCGGGCCGGGCCGGCGCCGGTATCGCGTCGTCGTCGGAGGTCACCCAGCATGAGCATGGACAAGCCGTTCCGCGTCGAGGTCATGGTCGACGCCCCGCGCGACGAGGTCTGGCGCGCGCTGACCGTGCCCGAGCAGATCCGCCACTGGTTCGGCTGGGAGTACGACGGGCTCGACGACGAGATCAAGTTGATCTTCGTCGAGCACGCCAAGCTGTTCCCGCCCGGGCGGATCGAGATGCCGCAGGACGGCCTGATCGAGCTCGAGGACCACGGCGACCGCACGCTGATCCGCGTCACCAAGCCGGGCGACCTCGACGCCGACGAGTGGAAGGACGTCTACGGCGACATCGAGGAGGGCTGGATCACGTTCTTCAACCAGCTCCGCCACCGCATCGCCCGCCATCCGGAAGCGACGCGTCGCACGATCTTCCGTCACCGGCCGCGGCGTCGCTGCCGGCGCTGCCGGGCGAGCCCTGGCACGAGAGCCGCTACCAGCGCGGCGCCGACGCCGACGGCGAGCTCGTCGTCGTCTTCGCCAAGCCCGAGGGCGAAGCATCGCTGGTCGTCACCACCTACGACCTCGACGACGAGGCGTTCGCCGAGGCCGAGCAGCGCTGGACGGCCTGGTGGGAGTCCGTCAGCAGCTAACGGAGTAGGCGGAGCTGCCGACGCACGCCCGAGTGCGGCTAGACTGGCTGGCCCCTGGGGGCGCGTAGCTCAGTGGGAGAGCGCTCGCTTCACACGCGAGAGGTCGCAGGTTCGAAACCCGCCGCGCCCATCACTCGGAAGGCCCGCGTTTGCGGGTCTTTCTTCGTTCTGGGCTGTGTGTGTCTCGTGCATCGGAACGTCGTGAGCGGTTCTTCCGGCCCAATTATGGGCCCAAATTCGACGAACTACGCGGCGATCGGGAGCCGCTGCGAGTCGTCGTTGGCCGACGTTTGCCAGCCTCGGTTCATGCATCTTCGCTTGCTGCATGGACGGAATCGCGTCACGCATCAGCGCGTCGAACGCGTCGCCGAACCGACGACGGTCGCGACGCTTGAGCACGTTCGCGTAGATCTCGAGCGTGACCTTCGGGTCGCTGTGACCGACTTGCGCTTGCACGTACGGCACCTCAGCGCCGGCTGACAGCAGCAGGCTGATGTACGTGCGCCGCAGCGTGTGCGGCGTGACTGCGACGCCGATCGCGGGCAGCCCGGCCGCCTCGCGCTCAAGGTTGGCCCGCTTGACGGCCGGCGCCACGACGCGGTTGCGGATGTTGTCCTTGTCGCGACGCGAGCCCGTTCGCGTCGGGAACGCCGGATCGCCGGGACGAGCTTCGTCGCGTGTCGCGAGGTACGCGACGAGCTCGTCGACGAGGCGCGGGGTCATGTCGACCTCACGCACGCCAGCGTCGGTCTTGCTGTCGCGGACGTAGATCTTGCGGTGCGCGAGGTCGATGTCGGCAACGTTCAGCGCGGCCGCCTCGCTGACCCGCAGCCCGCCACAGCCGAGCACGGCGACCAGGGCGCGTCGGCCGTCGTGGACGATCGGTGCCGGTGCGGCGCGATAGAGGTAGACAGCGGTCGAGCTCGCGATCCCGAGCCGTGTCGCCGATCTCGCGCCACGACAGCTTGTTCTCCGGATCGCGCAACTCGCGCACGAGTCGGCGCCGCTCCGAAGTGCCTGTCGCGCAGCGTGCCCGAGGTCTGGCCGCGATGATCAGCGACTCGAGCTCGTCGGCTTCGAGGATCGCGCCCTTGCGGCGGGGGACCCGCAACCGCTGTACCGACGCAGCCGGATTGTGCGGCAGCCAGCCGCGGCGGACCGCGGGCTCGAGGACGCGCGTGAGCAGCACGAGCAGCTTGTTGATCGACTCGTTCGACAGCGCGCGACGCGCGCGGCCGTTCCGATCTCTGATCTGCTCGCCCGCGTCTTCCGCCGCGATGATCGTGGCGCGTTCGTCGAGCTTGTGCTCCTTGAAGGCCTCGACGACGTCGTCGGTGATCTCGTCGATGCGGTAGGAGGCGAGGAATGGCAGCAGGTGGCTGCTCAACCGCCAGAGGTAGTCCTTGCGGGTGTTCTCCCCGAGACCTTCGGCGACGCGCCGGCGCAGCCACGCCGAGGCGTATTCGTGAAAGGTCGGCACCTCGCCCGTCTCCGTGTGCTTCCCCGGCGGCGACCAGGTGCCGGCGCGGATCTGGGCGCAGACGTTGGCGAGCTCGATCTCGGCGCGCGCCTCGGTCCACCCGTCGAGCTCGGTCCCCAGACGGATCGTGTGCCGCTTGCCGTACGCGCGCACGCGCAGCGAGAACGTGGTCAGCCCGTCCGCTCGCAGCTGGCGGCGGATCTGCCCCGTCCCCGGCCTCCCTCTCTGTCTCATGGCCATCCTTTCGATCGACTACAGGCCACGGACTCGGGATCAGATCACCCTCGTCGAGCCAGCGCGTCGGCCGCGCCGGCACTGGTTCAGAACGGCGAGCGCTTCGCCGTTGATCCAGCCGCTCGCGAACGGCCTCCGCATCGAACCGCAGCCGAGGCCGCTTTCCACCACCGAGACGGATGACCCCGAGCTGATCGGCGTTCTCGTACACCCAGGCACGCGACACGCCCAGGTGCTGCGGCGACTTCGCTCACCGTCAGCAGATCGGCGCTGCGGTCGCGTCCGGTGCCAACGAGCTCGGCGACCCGGCGTGCGATCGCCTCGATCGTTGACGCGTCCAGACGGATGGCGTCAATTCCCTCTGGCTTGTCTGGCTGATTGTTGTCCACGCTGCAGTTCGTCTCGGCGGCCGAGCCGCTTGGCTGGATCAAGGACGGCTCGAGCGAGGCGCCCTCTACTCCCTTAACCCGCCGAGCATCGTGGGCGCGCAAGCGAGTTTTCTGATCGAGTCGCAACGTCACAGCCAGGCGCTCGAGACCACGCGCATCCCGCATGTCCGGTGGCGCGCGGCCGGCGTGCAGAGTGGTGGGTTTCCACAATTCGTGCGTGTCGTTTCGCGAGCCGGGTCGGCGAGGATTTCGAGCCGGTGGCGGTTGCGCAGATAGCTGCGGCTGGTTAAGGCGCCCTCATCCGCTTGCTGCTGGCCGCCGCCGCGCTCGCCGCGTTTACGCTCGGCTCACGGAGCCTGTGGGGAGGTTCCGCTATGGCGACCTTGACCGGTCGCGCGGACGGGTTTAGGCTCGATCGAGCGTTCTGTTGTCGACGTGCCCAAGAAGTTGCTTCGACCGCCCTGCGTGTGCTGAGCTGGGTGCCCGGGCGGGTCGAGGCGACTCATCACCCCAAAGGGGGGACGATGAGACATCCCCGGAGTCCTGTCCTAGTCGTCGTGGTCGCGGCCGTGTGGGCGGTGATCGGATTTGGGGCTTCGGCGTCAGCGGCAGTCGATCGTGGCGACGATCCGCGGCACGACGGTGCCTACGTCGTCTCTGAGAAGGCGATGGCTGGCCGGATTGTTGACCTGACGGTGCAGTCGTCGGCCTTGGGGCGCACTGCGACCGTGCGATTGATTACGCCGGTCGGGTGGGATCACCGTCGACGGGGACAGCAGTGGCCGGTGCTCTATCTACTGCACGGCTGTTGCGATACGCCCGACAGCTGGACCCGCGAGACGGATGTTGAGGACATCCCTGCATTGCGCAACGTCCTCGTGGTGACGCCCGAGGCGGGCGCGTTCGGTTGGTACAGCGATTGGTGGAACCATGGTGCCGGTGGGCCGCCGGCGTGGGAAACCTTTCACCTGAGCGAGCTGCGGAGACTGCTCGAACGTCGCTACGGCGCGGGCGAGCGGCGCGTGATCGCGGGCCTGTCGATGGGTGGTGCCGGGGCGATGACCTACGCTGCGCGCCATCGCGGGATGTTCCGCGCCGCCGCGTCCTATAGCGGTGTCGTTCACCCGCTCGCGGACCCCTATGGGCTGCTCGATGCCTTCCGGTCCTTCGGTGCGGAGGATCCGTTGGCGATCTGGGGCGATCCGCTGGCGCAGGTCGAGATCTGGACCGACCACGATCCCGTCTATCTCGCGCCATCGCTTCGCGGTATCGGCCTGTTCCTCGCGGTCGGTAACGGCATGGCGGGGCCGTTTGACCCGCCCGGCACCTTCGACGGCACCGAGGCGTTCCTGCAGGGGCAAAGTGTGGCCCTGCTCGCGCGGCTCAGGCAACTCCGCATCCCGGTCACGACCGACTTCTACGGTCCGGGCACGCACACCTGGCCCTACTGGGAGCGCGAGCTGCATCGCTCGCTACCGATGCTGCTGGACGCACTCGGACGCGGGCACTCGGGGGCGGACAAGCGCCGGCGGGCGGTCGCTGCGGGCGGATAACGTGCCGGCCCACTAGGACGAGACGCCGTCGCCCGACCCAATCGCAGCCGGACCATGTCCCGCTGGGGCGTTGGCGCTCCGTTGGTCAAGACTGGGTCCGCAACCGCGCGTCTGTGGCCGCGTCCGCGAGGACGGCCGTCTGCGGCCGCCCGCAGCGGACGTCGGCGGCGACCTCCGGCGCCGAGTTCCGGCCGCTGGTGCTCTTCCACACATCCGTCACGATCGCGGAGGCTCCGAGCCGGTTCCTGCGGCCCCTAAACGAGCGGTCGCGTCAGTGAACGCCTCGCTGCTCCCGTCAGGCGAAGGCAGAAGGGCGGTGGTTCTCCGGCCGGCCCAGTTGGCTTGGGGCGTCCCTTCCGCCTCGCGCCGCGCGACCGAGCCGATGGCGACCCCGCAGATCGGATCAGGGGGATCGGTTGACGGAGGCCGAGAAGCGAGTTCGATGGTGTTGCGGGAGGATTGAGCTCCGCGGCGAGTGGCTTGCCGCATGGTGCACACTGACAAGCGGCGTTTCTGCGCGATCGCAACCGAGGCCGTATGACCCAACGAGTCGGAGTTGTCTTTCTCTCGGGCATCCTGATGCCCGCCACGGCTCGGTACGCGCCGCTGCGCTCGGAGCTGCGCGGCAGCCGCAGGACGCTCACCAAGGAGCTCGAGGTCTACGGCGGGGCGGAGCCGCCTTTGGAGTACTCGTTGCGGACCGAAGTTGACGGGCTCGAACGATTCGCCGGCGAACACGGCCTCGACGAGTTCCACCTCTACGGGTATTCGGCCGGGGCATCCGTCGCCCTGACCTACGTGACTGAGCACCCGGGACGGGTGGTCAGTCTGGCGGTGGACGAGCCGGCCAGCGACTTCAGCGACGAAGACCGGCAGGCCATCGCGGCGGATCTGCCTGACGATCTCGAGGAGCTTCCCGTGCCGGAACGCTTTGCGCGCTTTGTCCGGAGCTGCGTGCGCGACGGCGTGGAGCTTCCGCCGCCGCCGGCGCCGCCCAGCGATCCCGAGATGGCCAAGCGACCTGCTGGCCTGGGAGCGTTCAGCCGAGCCCTCAGCGCGCACCGCCTTGACCACGCAGCCCTTCGTGCGTTTAAGCGTCCGGTGTATTTCAGCTATGGAAGCTTGAGCAACGAGCGGTGGGAGACGATGGCGCAACGGTTCAAGCGCGACCTTGTCCGTTGTACGGTCGAGCGCTACGACGGCGTGCACCACTTGCACACGTCCCACCAGGCGCAGCCAGCACGCGTCGCCATCGCGCTCGAGCGCCTCTGGACGGACGCTGAGACGGATCGAGAGGGGCGGTCGACCTGAGAGACCGCTCCACTCGGATCTCCCGCACGACCGGCCAACTGGAAAGACACGCTGACGCCACCGCGTGGAAGACCCCCATTCCCCCCCGCTTGCACTTTGAGTTCATCTGTCCGCTTCGCGGACGCGCGCGGGCGCATGAAAAGGAGCGATGATCTGATCCGGGCGTCGCCCGTAACGCCGCCTCTTTGCCTTGGTGCCTGTGAGCCTGTTTTGAGTTTGGCGTGCGGGGTCTCCCCGGAGCTCCGGACTGTGCTGCGAGCACGCGTGTCAGATTCGTTTGTCTTGAGGCCCCTGGGCGGCGGTCGGGACGGTGGTATCGAGGGAGAGGGGGCACGGTGGAGTTGATTGTCGAGCGCCCGGCGGCGTTGGACGTCCACAAGGCGCAGGTCACCGCGTGTGTACGGATCCCGGACGAGCACGGGCAACGCCAGGAGCAGATCGCGGAGTTCGCGACGACGGTCCGTGGTCTGCTCGGGCTGCGTGATTGGCTGGCCGGGCACCGCGTCGGGCAGGTGGTGATGGAGGCCACCGGCGTCTATTGGAAGGCGCCGTGGGCGATCCTTGAAGAGGAGTTCGAGTGCCTGCTGGTCAACGCGCGCCACGTCAAGCAGGTTCCGGGCCGCAAGACCGACGTCTCGGACGCGGCGTGGCTGTGTCGGCTCGCGGAAGCGGGGCTGCTGAAGGCGAGTTTCGTGCCGCCCGTGCCGGTGCGTTCAGTTGCGCAACCTGACGCGCTATCGCAAGACGCAGATCCAGGAACGCTCACGCGAGGTCAACCGGCTCCACAAGGCACTGGAAGACGTCGCGCTCGTACCAGGCCTGATAGTCGTCGATCGCCGCGGCGCATTCGTCGAGCTGTTGCTCGTCCAGCTCACACGTCACGCCGCCGGGCATCATGTAGGTCGAGTGCGGCCACGAGCCGCCGAACGCGATCACGATTGCCAGGATCCGCTTGGTGTGCTCGACCGTGGCGCGCGCCAGGCGACCCTTGAACGGCGGCTCGAACAACTCGTGCACGGTGTCCGCCAGCGGGTGGCCGGCGTAGGCCGGGTTGCAGAACTCAGGCGTGCACCTGCAGCCACTCGAGCATGGCCGGGATCATCTCCTTGTGGGCCTTGCGCCCGACGATGAGGCCGGCGTGCCCGGCGTTGAGTTCGAGTCGCTCGAGGGCGGCGTTCGGCAGCGCGAGCGGGGCGCTGGACCCCGCGGGAACGAGCTTGTCCTTGGCGCCGGTCACCGACAGCACCGGCACGCGGATGTCGGCGAGGTCGACGACCCGTCGGCCGATCGGCACCCTGCCTCCGACGAGCGCCTCCTGGTGGATGAACAGCTCGGTCATCTCCCGGAACGCCGCCCCGGGGAAGGGGATGTGCCCGCTCGACCAGCGCACGAGCGCGTCGTGGGCCTCGAGCCGTTCCGGGTCGCCGAGGCTGTTCCAGAGACTGAGGTACGTCGTGATCTCGCCCGCGGGCTCGACGAGCTGGAACGACTGCTTGATGCGCTCCGGCGGCACGTTGCCGGTCCAGTCGAGGAGTTCGTCGACGGTGAGCCGGCGGTCGCGCAGCATGCTCGTCAGCGGCCCGAGCTCGCTCATGTCGAGGGGCGTGGCGAGGAGGATCATCGCGCGCACCGGCATGCGCGCGTGACCGGCGAGGCTGAGCATCGCGAGGACCGCGCCGAGGCAGTAGCCGAAGAGCACGACCTCCTCGGCCTCCGACTCGCGCAGCGTCGCTTGCACGGCCCTGGGAAGGTATTCGTCGCAGTAGGTCTGGAGGGTGTTGGCCGAATCGACGGCGTCGGGAACGCCCCAGTCGAGCAGGTAGACGTCGTAGCCCTCGTCGAGGAAGCGGCGTACGAGGCTGTTGTGCTCCTGGAGGTCGAAGACCAACGAGGTGGTCACCAGGCTCATCACGAGGAGCAGAGGCGGGGCGTCGCGCCGCGTCACCCCCTGCGGCGTCACATAGCGGAACAGCCGCGCCTTGTCGCGCGACCAGACCTGCAGCCGTGGCGTCGGGCTCTCCGGCGGGGCGAGGTCGAAGGCCGCGCGCCTGGCCCCTCGGCCGAGCCGCTCGGCGGTGCGCAGCACGCGATGCGAGGTCGCCTGAGTGGCACGGAGCACGGGGCCGATCACGTGTAGGGCTCCTGGATCTCGTCATGGGTGTCCTCGACCCGTTTGCGCAGCTCGCGGACCTCGCGCTCGAGCGCCGCGATCTGCACCAGCATCCGGTTGACGTCGCTCCCGGCCGGGAGGTTGAGCAGGTGCCACAGCCGCCGGCTCGGCGCCTCCGCCGCCCGCAGCGCGTCGTGGCGCAGCGACTGCGCCAGCGCGATGCCCGCCGCGATGTCGGGGTGGTCCACGGCCCGGCGCAGCAGCGGGGTGGCGCGCACCTGGACCGCCAGGACCGCTCGCTGCCATGCAGGCGGCCCGCTCACGCTCCGGTCCCGACCCGTTCGGCGAGCGCCACGTGCTCCCGCACCAGGCTCGTGAGCAGGACCGGCGCGTCCCAGGTCGGGACGTGGCCCGCGCCGGGGAGGGAGACCTGCGCCGCATCCGGCAGCCGAGCGATGAGCGGTCGGCCGTGCCGCTCGTAGGGGATGACCCGGTCGCGGCGGCCCCACACGACGCGCACGGGGCACGGCAGCTCGTCGGTGGACTCGAAGCGGTCGTGGCGCCCCGCCCGCAGCAGCGCGGGCACCACCCGGCAGGCGTTGGCGTCACGGAGGATGCCGAGGGCGTCGCGCAGCGGGACGCGGTCGCCTCGCTCCATGAGCCCGCGCAGGACAGCCCGGCGGACCAGCGGACTGACCATCGCCGCGGAGACCGGTGACGCTGCGGGCGGGACGCGGTTGACCACGTGCGCGGCGCGCAGCAGCGTGTGGACCCGGCGCTGGTCGGACCCGTTGCGCCACGCGCCGGCAGGTGACACGGCGGTGACGCTGAGGGCTCGGCCTCGACAGGCCAGCTCGAGCGCAAGCCAGCCGCCGAGCGAGTTGCCCACGACGTGGACGCGGTCGTGCCCTCCTCGTCCAACATGGTCTCGAGATAGTCGGCCAGCCAGGTCACGTTCACGTCGGCGGGGGCGGCCGGGCCGCCGCGGTGGCCGGGCAGGGTCGGCGCGATGACGTGGTGGTCGGTGCGCAGCGAGGCGAGCAGCGGCCGCCAGGCGCGCCAGGACATGGCGAGGCCGTGCAGCAGCAACAACGGCGGACCCTCGCCGGCGCGGAAGCTCCCGGACTCCTCACCGATCTCGTCGTGACCCGGTGTCACAGGGCGCTCATCCCGCCGTCGACGAGCAGGCTCGTGCCGGTGACGTACGACGAGGCCGGCGAGGCGAGAAAGATCAGGGCCGCGTCGAGCTCGTGCTGCTCGCCGAAGCGGCCGAGCATCGTCTCGGCGGCGACGACGTCGCGCAGCGGTTCCTGGCCCCGGGTCATCTCACTGTCGAAGTATCCAGGGCACAGGGCGTTCACGCGGATCCCCTTGCGAGAAGACCACTCCTGGGCGAGGTCGCGCGTCAGACCGATCAGTCCCGCCTTGCTCGCGGTGTACGCCGCCTGCGGGAACCGAGGAGCGACGTGACCGAGGACGCTGGCGACGTTGACGATGGAGGAGCCCTCGGGCATCAAGGGCAGGCAGGCCTGGCTCATCCAGAACGCGCCGTTGAGGTTGACCTCGATGACTCCTCGGAAGCCCTCCGGCGACTCCTTGGAGGCCGGGACCACGGTGCCGAGCCCGGCGTTGTTGACCAGCACGTCCACGCGGCCGAAGCGGGTCGCGGCGGCCTCGGCGACGCGCCGGCAGTCCTCGGGTGAGGAGACGTCGGCGCGGACGACCTCGACCCGGGTGCGCTCGCCGCCGGGTCCCTCGGCCAGCTCCGCGGCGAGCTCCTCGAGCTGCTCGAGGCGACGGGCGGCGAGGACGAGGACCGCACCCGCGGCCGCCAGCGCCTGGGCGAAACCCCGCCCGAGGCCCGAGCTGGCGCCGGTGAGCACGACGACACGGTTGTCGAGCCGAAACGGGTCGGCTGGTGGCGTGTCGGGGTTCACCGGTGCCTCCACACTACTCACGGCGTCTCCTCTGCCGCATCGACGAGCCGGTCTGTGCTGATACTGACGGACTCGTGCCGGGCCCTCAAGCGAGAGATGTCGATGACCACAGATGAGACGGGGACTGAGCGCATGCCGCAGGCCGAGGAGCATGTCGGGGCGACCACGGCGCGCCAGCCGCACGTGAGCAGACGCTCGCACTGGGTCAACCACCTGGAGCGCCACGCGCACGGTCGTCCCGAGGGCGTGGCGCTCCGCTTCCGCGGTGAGACGACGACCTGGCGCGAGCTCCATGACCGGGTCGAGCGGCTCGCGGCGGCGCTCGCAGCCCGGGGTGTCGCAGCCGGCGACCGCGTGGCGATGCTCATGGGCAACCGGCCGGAGTACGTGGAGGCGTTGCTCGCGGCGAACCGGCTTGGCGCCATCGGCGTGCCGGTGAATTTCCGGCTCGCGGCCGGCGAGGTCGCGTACATCCTCGAGAACTCCGGGGCCACGGTGCTCTTCGTCGACGGTCTCGGCGCCGAGACCGGCGCGCAGGCGGTCGACCAGGTCGACCATGACGTCGAGCTCATCGGCGTGGACGACGCCGAGTCGGCGGCACCTTCGCGGTTCTCCGCAGTGCTGGAGGAGGGGCACGACGCGGTACCCACCGTCGACGTGCCGGAGGACTCCCCCGCCCTGATCATGTACACCTCGGGGACGACCGGACGCCCCAAGGGCGCCGTGCTCACGCACCTGAACCTGCTCTCTGAGTCGGTGGTGCTGATCCGCGCCTACCAGCTCATGGAGTCCGAGGAGGTCAACCTTGTCGCCTCGCCGATGTTCCACATCGGCGCCATCGGGTCGATCGCACCGCTGCTCCTCATCGGCGGCACCATCGTGATCCTGCCCAGCGGTGCCTTCGAGCCGGCGGCCGTGCTGCGACTGCTCGAGGAGGAGCGGGTCACCAGCGCGTTCCTCGTGCCGAGCGCGTGGCAGCTGATGGTGGACGACGACAGCGTGGCGGACCGCGACCTCTCCCGGCTGCGAACGACGTCCTGGGGTGCGGCCCCGGCGACGCACAAACTGCTCACGAGGATGGCGGAGGTGTTTCCCGACGCGCTCAACGTGGCGGTCTTCGGCCAGACCGAGATGTCACCGATCACGTGCGTGCTGGAAGGCAAGGACGCAGTGCGCAAGCTCGGGTCGGTCGGCAAGCCGGTGCCGACGGTCGCGCTGCGGATCGTGGACGAGGAGATGAACGACGTCGCGCAGGGCGAGGTGGGCGAGGTCGTCTACCGCGGCACGGGCCTGATGTCCGGCTACTGGCGCAATGACGAGGCGACGGACGAGGCGTTCGAGGGAGGCTGGTTCCACAGCGGCGACATGGTGCGCCAGGACGAGGAGGGCTTCCTCTACGTCGTGGACCGCGCGAAGGACATGATCATCTCGGGTGGAGAGAACATCTACTCCGCGGAGGTGGAGAACGTCCTCTCCGACCATCCCGGCGTCGCCGAGGTGAGCCTCATCGCGCGTGAGTCCGAGAAGTGGGGCGAGACGCCGGTCGCGGTCGTCGTGCCCGCCGACGGCAGCGAGGAGCTGACGATCGAGGCACTGCGGGAGTGGGCCGGCGAGCACCTGGCGCGCTACAAGCTGCCGACCGCGCTCGAGGTGGTCGACGAACTGCCGCGCAACGCCGCCGGGAAGGTGCTCAAGCCGGAACTCCGCGAGCGCTTCGGCTCGGCGTCCTAGACGGTCCATCGGCGGCTCCCCAACTGCTTCGTGTTCGGTCACGCGACCGAACGCTCGGCAGGGGCCCCAGCGACCCGAGGACGATCGCCGTCGCCGGGCCGCGGGCCCGGCGGCGACGATCACCGCGGGGGTGGTGTCAGCGCCGCTCGCCGGCGCAGACGCGGTATTCGCGGCTCTGGAGGACGGTGCCGCCGTCGGCCGTGCGCGCGCGCACGCGCAGGACGACTGGGTCGCGGCCCGCGGCTCGCGCGTCGACGACCACGACGCGGCCCGCGATGACGTGTGCGCGCCCGGCGCTGACGCTGGCCTCGACGACCCGTCCGCGGACCGGCTCGACGAACCAGCGCGCGTCGTCGCACGGCGCCCGGCGCCGCTGCAGGACGCCGCCGCGCTGCTCGATCACGGCGTAGCCCTCGGCGATGAACGCCGGCGTGTCCGCGGTGGCGGTGATCGCCGTCTGGCCTTCGTCGGTCTCGCCGGCCGGGATCGTGTAGCGGTAGCGCCCGCCGCCGAGATCAGTCGCGGTCCCCTGGTGTCGGGCCCAATGATCGTTTTGATTGACCAGGACGCGCACGGGCGCGCCCACGGCCGGCGCGCCGGCCGGATCGCGCAGCTCGACCTCGACGGGGATCTCCGCGCCGGCCTCCGCGCGTTCCGGAGCCCGCACGGTCACGCTCGGGACCTCGCGCCCAGCGAGCTCCTCCGGCGCGGCCTGCTGCAACGCGAGCAGCGCGTCGCGCAGGTAGGCGCTCACCCGGCGCAGCGACGCCGGGTCGACGCGCTCGGGGACGTCCTGGGGCGTGTGGTAGTAGGGCGTCGAAGTGAAC
>CAVWJU010000018.1:0-96252 GCA_963755275.1 uncultured Solirubrobacteraceae bacterium
CGCGGTGCGCGCAGCGCCTCGAGCACCGGCGGCGGAGCGTGGCCGGCCATCGCGCCGGTGTCGCCCAGGCAGAGATCGACGAACTCGACGCCGTCGACGCAGCGCACGCGGCTCCCGGAGGCCTCCTCGACCGCGACCGGATAGCCGCCCGCCCACAGCATCATCCACGGCATCGGCACGCCGCCGAACAGCGACGCCCGCGCCTGCTCGTGCAGCTCCGCGCAACGCGGATGGTCGGCGCGGAAGCGCTCGAGTTCAGCCTCCAACATGCGCGGAGTTCTAACGGGTTTCAGACCGCGACCGGCAGGAGGTCGACGCGCCCGCGCGGCGCGTCGACCTTCTCGACCTGCACGCGGACCGCGTCGCCGAGCCGGATCCGCTTGCCCGAGTCGGTGCCGATCAGCATCGTCTCGAGCTCGTTGAGCTGCCACCACTCGCCGCGCAGCCGCCGCACGGCGAGCATCCCCTCGTAGCCGTCGAAGGCCACGAACGCGCCCGCGCCGATCAGGCCGACGACCTCGCCGGCGAACTCCTGGTCGAAGCCGTCCTCGAACAGCCGCCGCTCGAGCAGGAACGCGCGCGCGACGTTGTCCGCGGCGCGCTCGATCGTCATCGCGTCGCGCTCGCGCGACGAGCACCACTCGCCCGCGGCCTCGAGGTCCGAGGCGCGCACGGTGGCCTCGCCCGCGCCGATCGCCGACAGCAGCGCGCGGTGGCAGATCAGGTCCGGGTAGCGGCGGATCGGCGAGGTGAAGTGGCAGTAGTGCGTCGAGCGCAGCCCGTAGTGGCCGAGGTTGCGCGGCGAGTAGCGCGCCTGCTTGAGCGAGCGCAGCAGCAGCGACGTGAACGCCGCCCGGCCGCGGACGGCGTGCGCGGCCTCCGCGACCGCCTCGCCGGCCTGCTGCGGCGTCAGGTGCTCGCCGCACGGGCGGAGTGGGCACGTCCAGCGACGCGAGCTGCGCGAGCAGCCGCTCCACGCGCGGCGGGTCGGGCGGCTCGTGGACGCGGTAGAGCGCCGGCAGCTTGCGCGCCGCCAGCAGCTTCGCGACCGCTTCGTTGGCCGCGATCATCAGGAACTCGATCAGCCGGTGCGACTCCGTCTGCTCGGACGGCAGCAGCGTCTCGACGTGACCCTCGCGCGAGAAGCCGAACTCGGGCTCGCTCGACTCCACGGCCAGCGCGCCGCGCGCCTCGCGCGCGTCCGCGAGCGCCCGCGCCACCTTGCGCGCCGCGGCCAGCGGCGCCGCCCACGGGTCGAGCGCGCGCTCGGCGCCGGCGAAGATGCGGTCCACGCGCGGGTAGTCGAGCCGCTCGTCGGAGCGGATGATCGAGCGGTGGAAGGCCGTGCGGCGCACGTTCGCGCCGTCGAACTCGAGCTCGACGGTCACGGTCAGCCGGTCCTCGCCCGGCACCAGCGAGCAGGCGCGGTTCGAGAGCGCCTCGGGCAGCATCGGCTCGACCAGGGCGGGCACGTAGACCGAGTTCGCGCGCCGGAACGCCTCGCGGTCGAGCGCGGAGCCGGGCCGCACGAAGGCGCTGACGTCGGCGATGTGCACCCACACCCGCACGGCGCCGTCCTCCAGTTCCTCGGCCGAGATCGCGTCGTCGAAGTCCTTCGCCGTCGGCGGGTCGATCGTGAACGTGGTGAGCTCGCGGAAGTCCTTGCGGCCCGTGCTGTCAGGTGACGCGTTGCGGGCTTCGCGCTCGACCAGCGGGTCGAAGCGCCGGCGCAATCCGCGCTGCACCATCAGCGCCTCGAGCACGTCGCGGGCCACGTCCGGGCGCCCGATCCGCCGCTCGATCCGTGCCCTGCCGCCCTTGCCGGGCACGACCTGCACGAGGTCGCCGACGCGCTCGCCGCGCCGCGGCTTGTCGACGTTGACGGCCGGCCCGGGCTCGAACAGCGGCGTGACGCGCCCGCGGGTCTCGAGGACCCCGACGAGCGGAGCCCTCACTCCGCGGCCACCGTCTCCAGCGCCTTCTGCAGCGCCTCGTCCTGGCTCGTCTTCGGGTCGTCCGAGGCCTCGATGTCGGGCGTGATCCCGGCGCCCTTGCGCACGCCGCCGCCGCCCAGGTTGCGCCCCGACGGCGTGAAGTACTCGCCGACCGTGATGTCCAGCGCGCCGCCGTTCGGGAGCCGCTCGATCTCCTGGAAGACGCCCTTGCCGAACGTGCGCGTGCCGACGACCTTGGCCCGCTTGCGGTCCTGCAGCGCGCCGGTGACGATCTCGGAAGCGCTCGCCGAGGCCTCGTCGACCAGCACCACGACCGGGATCTTCTCGTCGATCGCGCCGCCCTCGGCGTTGTAGACGCGCTCGGGCCGCGAGCGGCCCTTGGTCGAGACGACGCGGCCGTCGTGCAGGAACACCGACGACACCGTCACGGCCTCGTTGAGCAGCCCGCCGCCGTTGTGGCGCAGGTCGAGCACGACGCCCGTGGCGCCGTTCTTGAGCTCCTTCTTGACCGCGGTCTTGACGTCGTCGCCCGAGCCGGACGTGAAGCCCGCCAGCCGCACCCACGCGATCTTCTTGCCGTCCTTGCGCTCGAGCTCGGACTGCACGATCGGGATGTCGACCTTCGCGCGCTCGAGCGTCACGCGGCGGCCGTCGCGCAGCTTGAGCTTGACCGTCGAGCCCGCCGGGCCCTTGATCAGCGCCGTCGACTCCTCGGAGGTCTTGCCCGCCAGCGAGCGGCCGTCGGCGCTCGACGATGATGTCGCCCACCTTCAGGCCGCCCTCCTTGGCCGGCGAGTCGTCGTAGACCTCCTCGACGCGCAGGCCCTGCTCGACCGCGCGCACCGACATCCCGACACCTTCGAAGCGGCCCTCGGTGTCGAGCTGGAAGTTCGTGTACTCCTTCGGGTCGAAGTAGTGCGAGAAGCGGTCCTGCAGCGACTCGACCGCGGCCGACAGCGACGTGTTCAGCAGCTTGTCGCGATCGACCTTGCGGTAGTAGTCGCGCTCGATCGTGTCGATCGCCTCCTCGTAGAGGCGGCCGTCGCTGTCGGCGACGAGCGTCTCGCGGGCGAAGTTCGGCAGCCAGTCGGGATGGCCGCCGAGCCAGATGCCTCCCACGAGGGCCAGCGGAATGATGAGGGCGAGGAGTGCGACCCAGGGACGGCGGCGGCGACGCATGTGCGGCAGGTCACGGTACCGCGTGAATGTCAGGTCTCGGTAAGGGTCAGACGCGCAGGAACTTGCGCAGGCTGAGCCCCGAGCCGAGCGCCGAGACGGCGACCGCGGCCGCCAGCAGGATCCCGATCAGCAGCGGGAAGTCGATCGTGTCGGGGGCGGCGATCAGCGCGAAGTCCTCCGCCAGCGGGTCGACGACCGCGATCTTGGCCACGACCAGCAGCAGCACGGCGAGGATCCCGCCGAGCGCGCCGACGATCACGCCCTCGAGCACGAACGGCCAGCGGATGAACCAGTCGGTCGCGCCGACGAGCTTCATCACCTCGACCTCACGCCGGCGGGCGTAGAGGCTGAGCCGGATCGTGTTGGCGATCAGCAGCATCGAGGCGATGCCCAGCAGGCCGAGCAGCAGGCCCATCGTGATCTTCACCACGCGCGTGACCGAGAGGATCTTGTTCGTGTCCTCCTCGCGGTTTCTGACCTCGTCGATCGCGGGGTCGACGACCGTCGTGCCGCCGCCCGGCGCCTGCGGCGCGAGCGCGTCCTTGAGCTTGGCGATGTCGTCGGGCTTGACCGGGGTCACGCGGAACGTGTCCGGCAGCGGGTTCGAGCCGAGCAGCTCGTAGGCCTTCGGGTTGCGCTTGCGCTCGGTCCGGTAGGCCTGCTCCTTGGAGATGAAGACGACGCTGCCGACCAAGGGCTCGGCCTTCAGCAGCCGGGTCACGCGCTCGATGTCCGCCTTCTTGACGTCGGGCTTGAGGTAGACGTCGGCGATCACCTTGCTGCGGACCTCGTTGGCCGCGCCGGTCGTGGCCTGCACGACCGGCAGGAAGACGCCGAGCACGAGCACGGTGACGAGCACCGTGGCCATCGCGGCGAAGCTCGGGATCGCGTTGCGCTTGAGCGCCCGGATCGCCTCGCGCAGGAAGAAGATCGGCCTCAACCTTGTGCGCTCCGCATGCGGACGGCGAACTCGCGCGTCGACTCGCGGGCCGCGTACGCGCCCGCCTGCTCGTCGCGGACGATCCGGCCCTCGGCCAGCTCGATCACGCGCCGGCGCATCCTGTCCACCATCGCGACGTCGTGGGTGGCGACCAGGACCGTCGTGCCGGTCTGGTTGATGCGGTAGAGCAGCTGCATGATCCCGATCGAGGTCTCGGGATCGAGGTTGCCGGTCGGCTCGTCGGCGATCAGCAGCGGCGGGTGGTTGACGAACGCGCGCGCGATCGCGACGCGCTGCTGCTCGCCGCCGCTGAGCTGGTCCGGGTAGTTGTGGAGCTTGGTGGAGAGGCCGGTGAGGCGCAGGATGTCCGGCACCTTGTCGCGGATCTCGCGCCGGCCGCCGCCCGTGACCTGCAGCGCGTAGGCGACGTTCTCGTAGACCGTGCGGTTCGGCAGCAGCTTGTAGTCCTGGAAGATCACGCCGAGGTTGCGGCGGTAGTACGGCACGCGCTGGCGCGGGATCCGCGCGAGGTCGCGGCCGGCGACGCGGATCTCGCCCGCGGTCGGCTCGGACTCCTTGATCAGCAGCCGCATCGTCGTCGACTTGCCCGACCCGGAGGCGCCGACCAGGAAGACGAACTCGCCCGGGTAGATGTCGAACGAGATGCCGGCGAGCGCCGTGTCGGTGGCGCTGTAGCGCATCTCGACGCCGGCGAAGGAGACGACCGCGCCGGTCGCCGGCGTGCGCGGGGTCGAGGGGCGATGAGGGTCGTCGCGGTGCCTGCGACGACGCAGATGTCGTTCGGTTGCGGCCATACGAAGGTGCTCCAGGCTAGGCGACCCGGTTCGCCTGGGCCGCAAGGTTCCCTGCAATGCAAGCCGGCTTGCACGGCGATCCTCGCGAGCGGGCTTCGCCCGCTTCGGGAGATCGCTTCGCGGATCTCCGGGTCGAGTACGCTCAGAGCCATGGCGCGCATCGAGTCCTCCTCCCTGCCGAACGGCCTTCCGCTGCACCGTGTTGAGCTGCCGACACGCTCCACGACCGTGCTCGTGGCCTTCGACGCCGGGGCGCGGACCGAGCGCCCCGAGGAGAACGGGATGGCCCATTTCCTCGAGCATCTCGTGTTCAAGGGCGGCCAGAAGTACGACGACTACCGCAAGGTCAACCAGACGGCCGAGACGATGGGCGCGGTCCTGAACGCGTACACGTCGCACGACCTGGTCGCGTTCCACATCACGTGCCGCGCCGAGGTCGCCGTCGAGGCGATCGACCTGCTGACGGACTTCGTCGGCCGGCCGAAGATCGACGCCGAGGAGCTCGACCGCGAGCGCGGCGTCGTGATCCAGGAGATCGCGCGGGCCTTCGACCAGCCGTCGGTGCTGGCCGAGCACCTGATCGACCGTGCCGCGTTCGGTGACCATCCGCTGGGGCGGCCCGTGCTCGGGCCGGAGGAGCACCTGCGGACGTTCTCGCGCGACGGGATCCTCGCCTTCCGGCGCCGCCAGTGGGTCGGCTCGCGCGGTGGCGCGTTCCTGGTCGGCAACCTCGATCACCTGCCGGAGAACTCCGAGATGGCGGAGCTGTTCGGGCGCTTCCCGTCGATCTCTTCCAACGGCGGCTCCGAGCCGGCGCCGCCGTTCGCGCCGACGACGCTCGTCGAGTCGCGCGAGTCCAACCAGTCGCATCTGCGGATGTCCTACCGGCCGTCGATCGAGCCCCGCGCGCCGGCCGAGCGCGCCGCCTTGAGCGTCTACTCGACGCTGCTCGGAGGCTCGATGGGCTCGCGGCTGTTCGACGAGATCCGCGAGCAGCGCGGGCTCGCCTACTCCGTCTACGCGCTCGACCACAGCTTCGCCGACGTGCCGATCCTCCAGCTCTCGGCGGGCCTGGACTCGACCAAGTGCGTCGAGGCGTTCGAGCGGATGCGCGAGATCGTCGAGGAGCTGCGCACCGACGGGCCGTCGGAGGCGGAGGTCGAGCGCGCGCGGGCGTACGCGGCCGGGCGTCGCGTGCTGGCGTTCGAGAACACGAACGCCGTGGCGCGCCACGCCGCCGCCCAGACCGTCGTCTTCGGCCAGGAGATCGATCCCGACGCGGCGATCGCGGCGCTCGACGCCGTGACCTACGACCAGGTGGTCGAGATCGCCCGCGGGATCTCGAGCGAGCTGTCGGTGGCCTGCGTCGGGCCGCACTCGGAGGACGAGTTCTCATAAGCCGGCTTGCTCCGCGCGGCGCGCGTGGGCCACAATGCCGCCTGGGTGACCGTCGAGGAGCTCAATCATCGCGAGCTCGAGCGTTATGTGCGCCGGGTGTCGGACCGGTGGCCGCTCGATCGCGCGCTGCTGGGCGGCGCGCGCGTGGCCGACCTGCGCGGCGCCGGCCCGCAGCGCGAGCGCGGGCCGGAGTACGTGATCGTGCTCGTCAGCGAGCACTTCGACGGCGTGCCGTGGCTCGAGCGCGTGTACGTCACGGGGACGCTCTGGGACGCGTACGAGATGGGCGCGCCGGCCGACATGCACGCCTACACGGCGGCGGAGTTCGAGCGCAAGCGCGAAGCGATGCCCGCCGTGCGCGACGCGGCCGAGTGGGGCCTCGAGCTCCTGCCCGAGCACGCCTGGCCTAGCTCGAGATCGCGACCATCCGCTCGATCGGCAGCCGGGCGCGCTCGGCGATCGCCTCGGGCACCTTCACCACCGGCCGCCATCGTCGCGCAGCGCGTCGCGCAGCTTCGGCAGCGTGATCATCTTCATGTAGCGGCACGTCGCCGCCTCGTTGGCGGCCACGAAGTCGATGTCGGGGCGCGCCATCTGCAGCGGGTGCAGCATGCCGGTCTCGGTCGCCATGATCGCGGTCGCGCCCGCCGGCGCGGACGCGGCCCAGCCGAGCATCCCGCCGGTCGAGAGCATGTGCACGCCGTCGGAGGCGACGTCGCCGGCGGCCACGTACTCCATGACCGACGTCGAGCAGCCGCACTCGGGGTGGATCAGGAAGTCGGCGCCCGGGTGCGCCGCGCGCATGTCGGAGATGTCCGCCGGGCGGATGCCGGCGTGGACGTGGCACTCGCCGTCCCAGACGTGCATCTTGCGCCCGGTCTGCTTCTCGACGTAGGCGCCGAGGAACATGTCCGGCCCGAACAGGATCTCGGTGTCCTCGCCGTGCTCGCGGTAGATGTGCTCGACGACCTGGACGGCGTTCGAGGACGTCACGCAGTAGTCGGTCTCGGCCTTGACCTCGGCCGTCGTGTTGACGTACATGACGACGATCGCGCCGGGGTGCTTGGCCTTCCAGGCCCGCAGCTGCGCGGCGGTGATCGAGTCCGCGAGCGAGCAGCCCGCGTCCATGTCCGGCAGCAGCACGGTCTTCTCGGGCGAGAGCACCGAGGCCGTCTCGGCCATGAAGTGCACGCCGCAGAAGGCGATCACCTCGGCGTCGGTCTTCGCCGCCTGCTGCGAGAGCCCGAGCGAGTCGCCGACGAAGTCGGCCACGTCCTGGACCTCGGGCAGCTGGTAGTTGTGGGCCAGGATCACGGCGCCGCGCTCGGCGGCGAGCGCGCGTACCTCGGCCTGCAGGGCGGGGACGGATTCAAGGGTCAGGAGGTTCACTGGACGGTCTCCAAGATCAGCGAGAGGTCGAGGACCGGCGCGGAGTGGGTCAGGGCGCCGATCGAGACGTAGTCTACACCAGAAATGGTCGCATAGACCAAAACTGTCTTCTCGTCGACGCCGCCGGAGACCTCGAGCACCGCGCGACCGGCCACCTGGGCGACCGCGGCGCGCACCTCGTCGGGCGTCATGTTGTCGAGCAGCAGCCGCGGCGCGCCGGCGGCGAGCGCCTCGTCGATCTCCGCCCGCGTCGCGGACCTCGACGGCGAGCGGCAGGTCCGGCCGCGCCTCGCGCGCGCGCCGCACCGCCTCCCCGACGCCGCCGGCCAGCGCGGAGTGGTTCTCCTTGATGAGGATGAAGTCGAACAGCCCGATGCGGTGGTTGACGCCGCCGCCGTGCGCGACCGCGGCCTTCTCGAGCATCCGCAGCCCGGGCGTGGTCTTGCGCGTGTCGAGGATCTTCGCGCCGCCCTCGCCGACGGACCGGACCACGCGCGCCGTCTTGGTCGCCACGCCGGACAGCCGGCCGAGGAAGTTCAGCGCGGTCCGCTCGGCGGTCAGCAGCGCCCGCGCCGAGCCCTCGACCCGCAGCACCGGGCCCGCCCTCGCGCCACACGCCCTCGGCGCACGAGCCGCTCGATCGACGGCCTCCGGATCGAGCCGCAGGAACACGGCCTCGGCGACGCTCGAGCCCGGAGATCACCCCGGGCGCCTTCTGCGTGATCGTGGCGCGGCCGCGGGCGTCGGCGTCGACCGTCGCCTCGGTCGTCACGTCGCCGTCGCCGACGTCCTCGGCCAGCGCGCGATCGATGAGATCCGTCTCGGTGGTCAAGCATCAGACCACCGAGGATAGCGAATTAGGTCGGCTCGACCAAAAGGGCCGTCTAGTTGCGGGAACGGGCGTTGGCCTCGAGCCAGGAGCGGACGAACCCGTCGAGGTCGCCGTCGAGGACGCCGTTGGCGTTGCCGACCTCGTGGTCGGTGCGGTGGTCCTTGACCATCGTGTACGGGTGCAGCACGTAGGAGCGGATCTGTGAGCCGAAGTTGACGTCGAGCGACTCGCCGCGCTCGCGCGCGATCTCCTCCTGGCGCTCGCGCTCCTGGCGCTCGATCAGCTTCGAGCGCAGCATCGCCATCGCGGTCGCGCGGTTGGCGGACTGAGAACGCTCGTTCTGGCACTGGACGACGATCCCCGACGGCCGGTGCGTGATCCGCACCGCCGAGTCGGTCTTGTTGACGTGCTGGCCGCCGGCGCCCGAGGCCCGGTAGGTGTCGACCTGCAGGTCGTCGTCCTCGATCTCGACCTCGCCCGCCTCCTCGACCACCGGCGCGACCTCGACGCCCGCGAACGACGTCTGACGGCGGTTGGCGGAGTCGAACGGCGACAGCCGCACGAGCCGGTGCACGCCCTTCTCGGCCGAGTAGAGCCCGTAGACGTTCTCGCCCGAGACGCGGAACGTCGCCGACTTGATCCCCGCCTCCTCGCCCGGGCTCGCCTCCAGCAGCTCGACCTTGAATCCGCGCCGCTCGGCCCAGCGCATCTCCATCCGCAGCACCATCTCCGCCCAGTCCTGCGCGTCGGTGCCGCCCGCGCCCGCGTTGACGGTGACGAGCGCGTCGCCGGCGTCGTAGTCGCCGGTGAACAGCCGCTGCTCCTCGGCCTCGCTCAGGCGAGCTTCGACGGAATCGATCGCCTGCGCGAGCTCCTCGGCCATCTCAGGGTCGTCCTCCGCCAGCTCGGCGATGTCGGCGAGGTCGCCGGCGTCGTCCTGCAGCCGCGTGAACGCGTCGAGGCGCCGCTGCAGGCGCGTGTGCTCGGCGCCGACCTTGGCCGCGGCGTCCGGGTCGTCCCAGAAGCCCGGCGCCCCCATCTCGACCTCGAGCGCGCCCAGGCGCTCACGCATCCCAGCCGGGTCAAAGATAGTCCGAGAGCAGGGACATCTGCTCACGGACGGCGGCCAGGCGCTGCGGGGTGGGCTGATCGGAAGCCATGTTGACCCGTGAGGCTAGCGGGTACCGGAACCACCATGCGGGTCCCACTGCTCGACCGCTTCGACGCCGCGCTCGGCGACGGCATCGAGCGCGCCATGATCCATCACCACATGCGGCGCCTGCGCCGCCACGGCCAGCTCGCGGCGGTCACGCCGGCCAGCGAAGGGCTGTGGGCGCAGACGGCCCCGCCGCCGCGGGCCGGCAACTCGATGGAGGTGCTGATCGACGGTGAGAACGCACTGCCGCGCATGGCGGAGGCGATCCGCAACGCCCAGCGTCACGTCCACGTCTGCTCCTGGCACCTCGAGCCCGACTTCGACCCCGGCCCGCGCGACGCGACGCCCGTCCGCGAGCTGCTGGCCGACGCCGCCGAGCGCGTCCCCGTGCGCGTGATCGTGTGGGCGGGCGCGCCGCTGCCGGTGTTCCAGCCGCGCCGCGGCGAGGTCAAGGCCGCGCGCGAGCGGCTGGTGCGCGGCACCAAGATCCAGTGCCAGCTCGACAGCTGCACGCGGATGATGCACTGCCACCACGAGAAGCTCGTGATCGTCGACGACGAGTTGGCGTTCGTCGGCGGCATCGACCTCACGACGCTGGCCGGCGACCGCTACGACTCCAACGAGCACCCGCACAAGGAGCGGAGATCGGCTGGCATGACGCCAGCGCGCTCCTGAACGGGCCGATCGTGCGCGACGTCGCCGCCCACTTCGCGCTGCGCTGGGAGGCGACCACCGGCCAGGCCCTGCCGCTGCCGGAGGAGATCGCGCCCGCCGGCGAGACGACCGTCCAGTTCGTGCGCACGGTCCCGGAGGGCGCGTACCGCGTCCTGCCGCGCGGCGAGTTCTCGGTGCTCGAGACCTACGTGCGCGCGCTGCGCAGCGCCCGGCAGCTGATCTACCTCGAGAACCAGTTCCTGTGGTCGCCGGAGATCGTCAGCATCCTCGAGACCAAGCTGAAGAACCCGCCGTCCGACGACTTCCGCGTCGTCGTGCTGCTGCCGCACAAGGCCAACAACGGCCAGGACGACACGCGCGGGATGCTCGGCCGGCTGGTCGCCGCCGACGACGGCGCCAAGCGCTTCCTCGCCGCCACGATCATGTCGCGCTCGGGCGAGCGCTCCGGCCCGCTCTACGTGCACGCCAAGATCGGCATCGTCGACGACGCCTGGCTGGCGATCGGCTCGGCCAACCTCAACGAGCACAGCCTGTTCAACGACACCGAGGTCGACGTCGTCACCTGCGACCCGCAGCTCGCCCGTGCGACCCGGCTGAAGCTGTGGGAGGAGCATCTCGAGCAGCGCGCGGACGGCGACGCCGCGACCGTCGTCGACGCACTTTGGCGCCCGATCGCCTCCGAGCAGCTCGAGCGGCGCAGCGCGGGCGCGCCGCTCACCCACCACCTGGTCGAGCTTCCCGGTGTCAGCCGCCGCTCGCGCCGGCTGATGGGCCCGCTCGACTCGCTCGTCGTCGATGGTTAGAACACGACCGTCCGGTTGCCGTGCACGAGCACGCGGTCCTCGAGGTGCCACTTGACGGCGCGCGCGAGCACCGTGCGCTCGATGTCGCGGCCGAGCCGGACCATCGTCTCCGCGTTCTCGCGGTGCGAGACGCGGGCGACGTCCTGCTCGATGATCGGCCCGGCGTCGAGCTCCTCGGTCACGTAGTGGGCCGTGGCGCCGATGATCTTCACGCCGCGCTCGGACGCCCGCTGATAGGGGTTGGCGCCCGCGAAGGCCGGCAGGAACGAGTGGTGGATGTTGATCACCGGGACGCCGAGAGCTTCGAGGAAGTCGCCGGACAGGATCCGCATGTAGCGGGCGAGGACGACCAGGTCTGAGCCCTTGAGCAGCTCCAGCAGCTCGGGCTCGTTGGGCCACGGCACGTGGTGGTAGGGGATCCCGAAGCCGGTCACGTCGGCCTCGTGATCCGGGTGGTTGGAGGCGACGAGCGTGATCTCGGCGTCGAGCTCGTCGCGGCGGTTGCGCCACAGCAGGTCGACCAGGCAGTGGTCCTCCTTCGAGACGAGGACCGCCATCCGCTTCGGGCGCCCGGCGTCGGTCAGCCGCCACTCCATGTCCAGCCGCTCGGCGACCTCCTGCGCGAACGCCTTGCCGAGCGCGCCGAGGTCGCCGTGCTCGAGGTTGAACTCCATCCGCATGAAGAACTCGCCGCCCTCGGGGTCGGTCGAGTGCTGGTCGGAGGAGATGATGTTGGCCCCGGAATCGGCGAGGAAGCCGGCGACGGCGGCCACGATGCCGTGCCGGTCGGGGCAGGTGATGAGCAGCCGGCCGTTCACGTCAGCCCGGAGGCTACTTCCGCGAGCGCTTGCACGGTCGGCTCGGCGAGCGGATGGCGGCCGCCGGGCGGCAGCAGCGCGTAGAGGTCGCGCTCGGGGCGGGGCTTGGCGATCGGCCGCAGCTCGACGCCGGTGAACTCGCGGGCCAGCAGCTGCGGCATCAGCGTCACCGCGAGCCCTTCCGCGACCAGCGCCCGGTTCGCCATCGCGTCGCGCGACAGCATGACCAGGCGGGGCTCGAAGCCCGCCGCCCGGCAGGCGCGGGCGATCACCCCGTCGTCGCTGGGCGCGACCCACGGATCGTCGCGCAGGTCGGCGATCGCGACCTCGTCGCGCTCGGCCAGCGGGTGCCCGGGCCAGAGCGCGGCCATGAACGGCTCGCGGCCGAGGTCGCGGCGCTCGGTGCCCTCGTGCTCGCGCCGCGGCTGCGCGGCGTCCTGGAAGCCGACGGCGAGGTGCAGCTCGCCGCGCCGGACGCGCTCGGCGAGCTCGGGCGTGCTGCCCTCCTCGAGCACGACCGGCCGGTTCGCGACCGCGCGTGGGACGAGCCCCGCGAGCGCGGACGGGAACGCGCCGACCCGCAGCCGCGCGTCTTCTGCGAGCTCGGCCAGCTGCGTTCCCGCCAGCGCCAGCCGGTCGGCGAGCGCGTCGGCGTGCTCGAGCAGGATCGCGCCCGCGCGGGTCAGCTTCAGCCCGCCGGGCTCGCGGTCGAGCAGCCGCGCGCCGACCTGGCGTTCTCGAGCGCGGCGACCTGCTGGGAGACGGCGGGCTGGGTCAGCGCGAGCTCGCGCGCCGCGCGGCTGAACGAGCGTGCGTGGGCGACGGCGCGGAACGTCAGCACCCGTCGCGGATCCATAGCCGCAGCTTATAGGACAGCCGAAACGATTATTTGAATTGATGGACCTCGGCGCGCAGACTGGATCGCATGCTTCCCATCCCACACGTCGAAGACCTCATGCGCCGCTCGCTTCAGGGCACGAACGGCACCGACCCGGTGGCGCGGCCGAGGCCGCGCCGGCGCCGGATCAGGCGCCGTGGCACTTCTTGAACTTCTTGCCTGAGCCGCACCAGCACGGATCGTTGCGGCCGAGGCTCTCGTTGTCGGCGACGCGCCGCTGGGTCACCACCGGCGGCGCCTGCGGCGGCCCCTCCTCGGGGTCGCCGTAGGCCGTCGGCTGGTCCTCGAAGGTGCCGCCGGAGTACTCGAGCGCGCCGAAGTCGCCCTGCTGGGCGGGCGTCCACTCGGGCGGCGGGGCCTGCTGGGCGCCGTTCTCCTCCGGGCCCTGGACCTCGACCTCGACGTTGAAGATCATCCGCGCGAAGTCGGCCCAGATCGAGTTCATCAGGTCCTCGAAGAGCGTGAAGGCCTCGTTCTTGTAGGCCACCAGCGGCTCGATCTGCGCGAACCCGCGCAGGTGGATGCCCTCGCGCAGGTAGTCCATGTCGTACAGGTGCTCGCGCCAGCGCTGGTCGATGATCTGGAGGATCAGGTAGCGCTCGAGCACGCGCATGAGCTCCTCGCCGAGCTCCTCCTCGCGCTCGTCGTAGAGGCCGAGCGCGTCCTCGCTCAGCAGCCGCTTGAGCTCCTCGCGGTCGACCGCCGTGCGGTCGATCTCGTCGACGCTGAAGTCCACGTGGTACATCGCGTCGAGCTGCGCCCACAGCTCGTCGAGATCCCAGTCGTCGGCGAAGTCGCCCGGCGTGTACTCGTCGACCAGCCGCTCGATCACCGTCTGGATCTGCTCGCGCGCGACGTCGGCCATGTCGCGGCCCTCGAGCACCTCGTCGCGGTACTGGTAGACGACCTCGCGCTGCTGGTTCATCACGTCGTCGTACTCGAGCACGCGCTTGCGGATGAGGTAGTTCTGCTCCTCGACCTTGCGCTGGGCGCCCTCGATCTGCTTCGTGAGCATCTTGTGCTCGATCGGCTCCTCCTCGCCCTCGTCGGACTTGGGGCCGAGGCGGTCGAGGATCTTGTAGATGCGGTCGCCGGCGAACAGGCGCACGAGGTCGTCCTCGGCCGAGAGGAAGAAGCGCGACTCGCCCGGGTCGCCCTGGCGGCCGGCGCGGCCGCGCAGCTGGTTGTCGATCCGGCGCGACTCGTGGCGCTCGGTGCCGCAGATGAACAGGCCGCCGGCCCCCGTGACGATCTCGCGCTGCTCCTCGACGCGCGTCTCGATCGTCGGGAGGATGTCGGCGAAGCGCTCCTCGTAGTCCGGGTCGCCGGGGCGCAGCCCGAGCTTGGTCAGCTCGACCTCGGTCAGGTGCTCGGGGTTGCCGCCGAGCTTGATGTCGACGCCGCGGCCGGCCATGTTGGTGGCGATCGTCACCGCGCCGGGCGCGCCCGCCTCGGCGATGATCGAGCCCTCGCGCTCGGCGTGCTCGGGCTTGGCGTTGAGCACGGTGTGCGGGACGCCCATCTTGCGCAGTTGGGCCGACAGCACCTCGGAGACCTCGACCGAGATCGTGCCCACGAGCACCGGCTGGCCCTTGTCGTGGCGCTCCTGGATCTCGCGCGCGACCGCGGTCCACTTGCCTTCCTTGGTCTTGTAGATCAGGTCGTTCTGATCCTTGCGGACCATCGGCCGGTTCGTGGGGATCTCCACGACGCCGACCTTGTAGATCTTCATGAACTCCGTGGCCTCGGTGAGGGCCGTGCCCGACATGCCGGCGAGCTTGTCGTACATGCGGAAGTAGTTCTGCAGCGTGATCGTCGCGAGCGTCTGGTTCTCCTCGCGGACGCGCACGCCCTCCTTGGCCTCGACGGCCTGGTGCAGGCCCTCCGACCAGCGGCGGCCGTCCAGGATCCGGCCGGTGAACTCGTCGATGATCTTGACCTCGCCGTCGATCACGGCGTAGTCGACGTCGCGCTTGTAGAGCGACTCGGCCTTCAGCGCCTGGTGCAGGTGGTTGACCAGGTTGCCGTTCTCGGCGCGGTAGAGGTGCTCGATGCCGAGGAAGCGCTCGGCCTTCTCGACGCCCTGCTCGGTGACCGAGACCGTCTTGTGCTTCTCGTCGAACTCGTAGTCGTAGTCGGCCGTGAACTCCTTCTTGGCGCGCGGATCCATGCCCTCGGGCTTCTTGCCCGGGACGAGGTTGGGCGCGAGCTTGGCGAAGCGGTCGTAGAGGTCGCCGGCCTGCTCGGGCGCGCCGGAGATGATCAGCGGCGTGCGCGCCTCGTCGATCAGGATGTTGTCCACCTCGTCGACGATCGCGAAGTTGTACATCCCGACCGGCTTGCCTTCCTCGCTGATGCGGCCGCCGTGCTGGACCTTCTCCGCGAGCTGCGTGGCCATGTTGTCGCGCAGGTAGTCGAAGCCGAACTCGGAGTTCGTGCCGTACGTGATGTCGGCCGCGTAGGCCGCGCGCTTCTCCTCGTACGGCTGGTTGTTCTGGAGCACGCCGACCGTCAGGCCGAGGCCCTCGTAGATCGGGCGCATCCAGTCCGCGTCGCGGCGGGCCAGATAGTCGTTGACCGTGACGACGTGGACGCCCTTCTTGGGCAGCGCGTTGAGCACGACCGCGAGCGTGGCCGTCAGCGTCTTGCCCTCGCCGGTGCGCATCTCGGCGATCTGGCCGTCATGGAGCACCATGCCGCCGATCAACTGCACGTCGAAGTGGCGCATCTGCATCGTGCGGCGCCCGACTTCACGCGTGAGCGCGAAGGACTCCGACAGCAGCTCGTCCAGGTCCTCGCCCTCGACCGCGCGCTCGCGCAGCTCGGCGAACTGCTCCTTGAGCTCGTCATCTTCGAGCAGCTCGAGCTCGGCCTCCCAGGCGTTGATCTTCTCGACCCGTTTGGCGTACGCCTTGAACTGCTTCGCTTCGCCCAGCCGGAGGGCGCGCTCGAGGATGGACATGACGCTCTAGCCTAGCGGTCCGAGCACGCCGCCCGGGGCTCTGCTAGAGGCTGCCGGGGGCTTCCTCGAGGCCGTGGGGGCGTTGCGTTCGACGTCCGCCGCGGCGCGCGACTCGCGCCGGCCGCGACGCTTCTCGCGGTGGCGCTTGACCTGGCGCTCCATGTTGTCGGCGACGAGGTTGATGGCGTGCTTGGCGTCCTTGGAGACTTCCTTGGCACGCAGCTGGATTCCCTTGAGGTGCAGTACCGCCTCGGCCGCGACCGGGTCACCGGGAACGTTCTCGTCGGCGACCTCGAGCTCGAGGATCGCGAGCTCGGACACCTGCTTGTCGATCTTGGCGAAACGCCGGTCGACGTACTCCCGCATCTCGTCGGTGACCTGAAGGTTGCGTCCCTTCACCTCGATCTGCATGGGACTCCTCGGTAGGGGTCAGCTATTACGAATCGTAGCCTCAAGAGGTGAGCTGCACCGATCGGCCGGCGACGATCTGCAGGTGTCCTGGTCGCGGAATCCGCGACGAACACCAACCCTCGCGACTCACAACGTGCGGGCATAGCTGATCGCGGCGACGACGGTCGTGCCCTCGGCGAGCAGCGCGCGGGCGCAGGCGTCCAGCGTCGCACCGGTGGTGTGGACATCGTCGACGAGCAGCGCGAGCGCCGGCGGCGAGCCGCGGACCCGGACCATCAGGCGACCGGCTGCGCGCCGCTCGCGGCGGCTGGCGCCGACCTGCCGTGTCGTGCGGTCCGCGCGGACGAGGCAGTCCACGCACGGGCGCTCGAGCCGCCGCGCGAGCGCGAGCGCCAGCACGCGCGCGGAGTCGAACCCCGCGCCCGTCGCGCGGGCTCGCCGCCACGGTACGAGAGCCGGCGGCGCGCGCGGCATCGCCGCCACGGGCGACCGACGCCGACCGCCGGTGCCGGCGCCCCGCAGGTCCGCCGGCAGGTTCGCGGCGATCTGCGCCGCCATCAGGTCCGCCACCGGCAGGGCCGCGCGGAATTTCAGCGCACGGACCACGTTGCGCGCGACGCCCTCGTAGGCCACCGGCGCCCAGGCTCGCGGGAACGCCGCCCCCGACGCGGGACAGCGGCGCCCGCGATGCACCGGCAGCGCGCACCGCGGACAGCCGCCGCGGAGCCACGGCAGCCCGCGCGTGCATTCGGTGCACAACCGCTCCGCCGCCGAGCCGAGCGCCCGTCCACACGAGATGCAGCCCGGCGGCGCGATCGCCGCGACCAGCTCCGCCATGCACTCGGACCACATCACCCGCCGCGCGCGTCCCGTCCGCTGTACTCGCCGATCGCCATGGCGGCATCCTCGCGCGGCGCGTGCAACGGATCAGCACGCAATCGTCACAATTCCGCGCAGTGGCTGTGACAAATCTGCTCGCGACCGCGGTGCCGGTCGATGCCGGGTGGACATTTGCACCGATCGTGTTGCTCGCACTCGTGTCCTACGCGGCGGTGTATGTGTGGCGCTGGCGCATCGCGCGTGCAGAGGGCGGTGCGCGGGCGGCGCCGATCGGCAAGCTGGCGCTGTGGCTGACCGGCGTGTTCTGCCTCTTCTTGGCGCTGATCTCGCCGATCGACCGGCTCGGGGAGCAACTGGCGTCGGCGCACATGGTCCAGCACCTGTTGCTCGCCGACATCGTCCCGATCGCGCTCACGCTGGCGCTGACCAAGCACATTCTGCGCCCCGTCACGCGCCGGATCCAGCGCATCGAGCAGGCGGCGGGACCGTTCGGGCATCCGGCCTTCGGCGTCGTCGCCTACGTCGCCGCGATGTGGATGTGGCACGTCCCCGTGCTCTACGACGCCGCGCTCAACCACGCGTTCGTGCACGTGCTCGAGCATGTGACGTTCGCGACCGCGGGCCTGTTGTATTGGTGGCATCTGCTCTCGCCGATCCGCTCGCGGCTGCGGCTCGGCGGGCTCGGCCCGGTGCTGTACATGGCCTCGACGAAGATCCTGGTCGGCTTCCTCGGCATCCTGCTCGCGTTCTCGCCCACGCTGTTCTACGACGTCTACGCGCTGCCGGCGGGCCAGACGCGCTGGGGGATGACGCCGCTCGACGACCAGCACGTGGCCGGGCTGATCATGGCGCTCGAGCAGTCGATCGTGATGGGGATCGCGCTCGCCTATCTCTTCGTCCGGATGCTCGCCGAGTCCGAGGAGGAGGATCAGCGCGCAGAGCGCTACGGCACGGTGTAGGGCTCACGCTCGGCGAGCAGGCGCAAGTTCTGAGCCGCACGCGCGAACAACGCGACCGCCATCGCGGCCGCAGAGCTCAGCGCGGCCAGGTCGAGCAGGCCGAGGGCGCCCCACGAGGCGGTCACTCCCGCACCGACCGCGAGCAGCAGCGCGATCAGACCGATGCGCGCCTCGGTCGGACCGAGCCGTCCGTAGCCGAGCGAGAACCGGCCGAGCGCCTGCGTCTCCAGATAGGCGTTGATCGACAGCGCGAGGTACGCGATCACCAGCACCAGCCCGGTCCACAGGTGCATCTGCGCCGACAGCCCCAACCCGAGCCCGACCAGCGCGGTGGCGACGGCGTCCGCAAGGTGGTCGAGGTAGTAGCCGTAGCGCGGACGCTCGGCCCGCCGTACGCGTGCGAGGGTCCCGTCCAGCGAGTCGCCGAGCCAGTGCACGACGAGCAACCCGGCGGCGAGCCAGAAGCGCCCGGACGCGGCCGCGACCGCGAACGCCGCAGCCAGCGCGAGCGCGGTCAGGTGATCGGGCGGTACGCGCACGGGCAGGCGGCGGGCGATCGCCTCGAGCAGTCGCTGCTCCGGGCGGGCGAGCAAGAACGTCTTCTCGCGAGGGGCGGTGGCACTCATTGACGGCTTCTTGTCGACCATCGGTCAACAGACCGTACCGTATTGACCGACGGTCGGCAAGCTCACCCTACAAGCCGTCCTGACCGCTCCATACACTCCGACAAACCCGGAGCAGGAGGTGTGCGCATGCAGGAGCAGGGCTTTTTCGCTTCGCTCTTCGACGTCTCGTTCTCGTCGTTCATCACGACGAGGATCATCAAAGTCCTCTACATCCTCGCGATCGTCGTCTTCGCCCTGGTCGCGCTGAGCTATGTGATCGCGGCCTTCGCTGCAGACGTCCTCCTCGGGCTCGTCGTGCTGATCGTGTTCGCGCCGCTCGGCTTTCTGCTGTGGGTGATCTACTCGCGTGTGTTGCTCGAAGTCGTGATGGTGCTGTTCCGGATCATGGAGACCAACACGGAGCTGGTCGTCCTCCAGCGCGGGTCGCAGACCTCCGCGCCGTCGTACTCGCCGCCGCCGTACTCGCCGCCGTCGTCCGCTTCCCCGCCGCCGGAATCGCCGCCGGAATCGCCGCCGACCGGCCCGACCGGCCAGATGCCGCCTCCGCCACCGCCCACGACGTGATCCCGCGCGCGCCGGTGGTGGCAGCCACACCGACGCCGGCGCGCGGCCCTGCCACGATCGCGGCATGACCGCGATCCTGCGCTACACCGCCTTCACCGACGACCCCGCCGGCGGCAACCCCGCCGGCGTGGTCCTGGACGCGAGCGGATTGAGCGACGTCCGCATGCAGGAGATCGCGGCGGAGCTCGGCTACTCCGAGACCGCGTTCGTCGTCGCGCGCGAGAACGGTGCCTACGACGTCCGCTACTTCAGCCCCGAGGCCGAAGTGCCGTTCTGCGGGCACGCGACGATTGCGACCGGCGTCGCGCTGGCCGAGCGCGAGGGCCCGGGGCGACGCAGCTTTCGCACATTGGCGGGCGAGGTGCCGGTGGACACGAGCGCCGCCGGCGGTGCCGTCACCGCCACGCTCACGAGCGTCGTCCCGCGCGTCGAAGCCGTGCCGCCGCCCTTGCTCGATGCGGCGCTGCACGCGCTGCGCTGGAGCACCGGCGACCTCGACCCGGCACTGCCGCGCGCGGATCGGCTTCGCCGGCGCCCGCCACCTGATCCTCTCCGCCGCCACCCGCGAGCGCCTCGCCGACCTCGACTACGACTTCGACGCGCTGAAGGCGACGATGCTCGAGCACGACCTGACGACCGTCGACCTCGTCCACCGCGAGGACGCCGCGCACGTACCACGCGCGCAACCCGTTCCCGGTCGGTGGGGTCGTCGAGGACCCCGCCACCGGCGCGGCCGCCGCCGCCTTCGGGGCCTATCTGCGGGAGCTCGGCCTCGTCACGCCGCCGGCGACCGTCACCGTCCACCAGGGCGTCGACATGGGCCGCCCCAGCGTGCTGACGGTCGAGATCGCCGACGACCGCCCGGAGATCCGCGTCAGCGGTCAGGCCGTGGCGATGTGAGCGACAGGTAGTCGGCCTGGGCGTCGGTCAGGGCGTCGATCTCGACGTCCAGAGCGGCCAGCTTGAGCGCCGCCACCTCGCGCTCGATCGCGTCGGGCACCGGGTGCACGCCGGGCGTCCACTCGCCGCGCGTCAGCGCCTCGGCGGCCAGCGCCTGCAGCGCGAAGGAGACGTCCATGACCGCCGCCGGGTGCCCCTCGGCGGCGGCGAGGTTCACGACCCGCCCGCCGGCGAGCAGGTGCAGCGCGCGCTCGCCGAACTGGAAGCGCTCGACCAGCGGCAGGATCTCGCTCGCCTCCGAGGCCCCCGCGCGCAGGTCGGCGAGCGAGATCTCGACGTCGAACTGGCCCGCGTTGGCCAGCACCGCACCGTGCTTCATGCGGGCGAAGTGCTCGCCGCGCAGCACGTCCGGCACGCCCGTGACCGTGATGAAGACGTCGCCGAGCGAGGCCGCCTGAAGCGCGGGCATCACGGCGAAGCCCTCCATCCGGGCCTCCAGCGCCCGCAGCGGATCGACCTCGCAGACGATCACCGAGGCGCCGAACCCGGCGGCGCGCAGGGCGACGCCGCGGCCCGTCCAGCCGTAGCCCAGCACGACCACGGTCTGGCCCGCGAGCAGCACGTTGGTCGTGCGCACGATCCCGTCGAGCACCGACTGCCCTGCGCCGAAGCGGTCGTTGAAGGCGCGCTCGGCGCGCGCCTCGTTGACGGCGATCACCGGCACCGACAGTCCTCCCTCGGCCTCGAGCGCGCGCAGGCGGACGAGGCCGGTGGTCGTCTCCTCGGTCCCGCCCAGCATCCCCGCCAGCAGGTCCGGGCGGGCGGCGTGCAGCGCGCCCAGCAGGTCGGCGCCGTCGTCGAGCGTGATCTGCGGCGCGCGCTCGACCACGGCCGCGACGCCCTCGGCCCACTCGTCCGGCCCACCGGCGTGGACCTCGGCCTCGGAGGCCAGCGCCTCAGCGACATCGCGCTGCGTCGCGAACGGGTTCGACGCGGCCAGCGCGACGTCGGCGCCGCGCGGCCTGCAGCGTCCGCACCAACACGGCCGTTTCGGAGGTGACGTGCAGACATGCGCCGACCACGACGCCCGCGAGCGGCCGCTCGCGGGCGAAACGCTCGCGGATCGAGCGCAGGACGGGCATCTGCCCGTCCGCCCACTCGATCCGCGCGAGACCAGGCTTAGTAGCGATAGTGGTCCGGCTTGAAGGGGCCCTCGACCGGCACGTCGATGTACGCGGCCTGCTCGGGCGTGAGCTCGGTCAGGTGAACGCCGAGCGCGTCGAGGTGCAGCCGCGCGACCTTCTCGTCGAGGTGCTTGGGCAGCACGTAGACCTGCTTGTCGTACTCGTCGTTCTTGGTGAACAGCTCGATCTGGGCGATCGTCTGGTTCGTGAACGAGTTGCTCATCACGAAGCTCGGGTGACCGGTCGCGTTGCCGAGGTTCAGCAGCCGGCCCTCGGAGAGCACGATGATCGTGTGGCCGTCCGCGAAGCGCCACTCGTGCACCTGCGGCTTGATCTCGACCCGCTCGACACCGGGCAGCTTGGCCAGGCCGGCCATGTCGATCTCGTTGTCGAAGTGGCCGATGTTGCCCACGATCGCCTGGTGCTTCATGCGCGCCATCTGCTCGGCCGAGATGACGTCCTTGTTGCCGGTGGCCGTGATGAAGATGTCGGCGGTCTCGACGACGTCCTCGAGCGTGGCGACCTGATAGCCCTCCATCGCGGCCTGCAGCGCGCAGATCGGGTCGATCTCGGTCACGATCACGCGCGCGCCCTGGCCGCGCAGCGACTCCGCGCAGCCCTTGCCGACATCGCCGTAGCCGAGCACGACGCACGCCTTGCCGGCGATCATCACGTCGGTGCCGCGGTTGATGCCGTCGATCAGCGAGTGCCGGCAGCCGTAGAGGTTGTCGAACTTCGACTTCGTGACCGAGTCGTTGACGTTGATCGCCGGGAACAGCAGCTTGCCCTGCGAGGCGAACTGGTAGAGGCGATGCACGCCGGTCGTGGTCTCCTCGGTCACGCCCAGGATCGAGTTCGCCGCGCGCGTCCACTTCTGCGGATCCTCGCCCAGCGTGCGGGTCAGCGTCTCGAGGATGATCCGGTGCTCGTCGTTGTCGGCGCCCGCGGGGTCCGGCACCGCGCCGGCCGCCTCGTACTCGGCGCCGAGGTGGATCAGCAGCGTGGCGTCGCCGCCGTCGTCGAGGATCATGTTCGGGCCCTTCGCCGTCCGGCCACGTGAGCGCCTGGTCGGTGCACCACCAGTACTCCTCGAGCGTCTCGCCCTTCCAGGCGTAGACCGGGATGCCGGCCTCGGCGATCGCCGCCGCGGCGTGATCCTGCGTCGAGAAGATGTTGCACGACGCCCAGCGGACCTCGGCGCCGAGAGCAACCAGCGTCTCGATCAGCACCGCGGTCTGGATCGTCATGTGCAGCGAGCCCGTGATGCGCGCGCCCTTCAGCGGCTGCGCAGCCGCGAACTCCGCGCGGGTCGACATCAGGCCGGGCATCTCGTGCTCGGCGAGCTGGATCTCCTTGCGGCCATAGGCGGCCAGGCCGATGTCGGCGACCTTGTAGTCGGGCGTCGTGATTGCGGTCATGCGGTCTCCAGGGTGGGGGTCGGTGTGCGGCGCTCGAGCGCGGTGAGCAGGCGCTGGTGCTTCTGTTGCTCGAAGCGCAGCCAATCTTCGGTCGTCGGGACCTCTGCGGGCCGCTGCGCCTCGGCGTCGAGCCAGGCATCGGTGGCCTCGCGCAGATCGCCGTCACGGCGCAGCCGCAGGGCGAAGGCGAGGTCGGACAGGCCGATGTCGTGCTCGTCGAGCAACTCGCGCAGGGTGCGCAGACGTTGCAGCTCGGCGGGACCGTAGAGACGGTAGCCGCCCGCCGAGCGGGCCGGCTCGACCAGCCCGACGCGTTCCACGTAGCGCAGCATGCGCGGGCTCCAGCCCGTCGTGGCAGCGGCTTCGTGGATCGTCAGCGCGTCCATCTGGCGCTGAGTGTAGCGCGACCCTGACACAGTTGTGTCAAGGTTGCTTTGTGCGTCCTTCAGGATCTCTGGGCATGCTGAGGCGATGTCGTTGATGAACAAGGTGGCGCGCTTCGCCCAATCGCGGCAGGGGCGCAAACTCACGAACCAGGCGATGACCTACGCGAACAGCCCGAAGGGGCGCAGGAAGATCTCCCAGCTGCGCGCGCAGCTGATGCGGCAGCGGCGGCACTGAGTCCGCGCGCGCCCGGTAGCGTGCGGGTCACATGACTACCGGGGCGCATGTCATCGTCGGCGAGCTCGAGCGGGCCGGGGTGGAGGTCTGCTTCGGCCTTCCGGGAGTTCACAACCTCGCGCTCTGGGAGGCGCTGCGGGCGTCCTCGATCCGGCTCGTCGGCGTGCGTCACGAGCAGGCGGCGGCGTATGCCGCCGACGGCTACGCGCGGGCCACGGGGCGGCTCGGCGTCGCGTTGACCACGACCGGACCGGGTGCGGCGAACACGCTGGCCGCGGTCGGCGAGGCCTGGGCCTCGCGCTCGCCGATCCTGGTCATCGCCACGGACATCCCTTCGGGGCTGCGGCGGCCCGGCGAGTACCGGGGCATCCTGCACGAGACCGACGGCCAGGCGGCGATGTTCGCGCCGGTCGTCAAGGCCACCCACCTCGCGCTGTCGGCCCCCGCGGTGGCTCCGGCCGCCGCGGCCGCGATCCGCGACGCGATCACGCCCCCGACGCGCCCGGTCTACCTCGAGATCGCCACCGACCTGCTGGCCGCCGAGGTCGCGACCGGGAGCGTCGGTCGCAGCCTCCCGATCGGAGGCCGGCGCTCCCAACCTCGGGCGCGCGATCGAGTTGCTCGACGCGGCCGAGCGGCCGTTGATCTGGGCCGGCGGCGGCGCGCGCCATGCGCCGGATGCGCTCGCCGCGCTCGCCGAGCGCCTGGCCGCGCCGGTCCTCACGACCTACGGCGCGGCGGGCATCCTCCCGCCCGGCCACCCGTGCCTGGTCGGGCTCCCGCCGCACGCCGAGCCCGCGGGCCGCTTGTGGGACGAGGCCGATCTCGTGCTGGCGCTCGGCTCCGACCTCGACGGCGTCCAGACCCAGAACTTCGCCCAACCGCAGCCCGAGACGCTGATCGCGGTCTCGCTCGAGACGCCCGTCAACTACCACGTCGACCTGCTGCTCGAAGGGGACGCGCGCGTCTACATCGAGGCGCTGACGGCCGGCGTGCGCGAGCGTGGCGGCCTGCGGGAGTTGAGCGAGCGCCTCGGCTCTGCCCGGGCGGAAGCGTGCGGCGCGCTCGACACGGCCGCGCTGCGCTTCCTCGACGCGATCCGCTTCGCGATCCCCGCCGACGGCGTGCTCGTCGTCGACATGTGCATCCCGGGCTACTGGCTCGCGGGCTTTCACACGCCGGCGGCCCCGCGGCGGCTCCAGGTCCCGCTCGGCTGGGGGACGCTCGGCTACGCCTTCCCGGCCGCGCTCGGCGCAGCGCTCGCAGGCGCCGGCCCGACCGTCTCGATCTCCGGCGACGGCGGCTTCTTGTTCGCGTGCGGCGAGCTCGCGACGATGGCCCAGGAGCAGATCCCGCTCACCGCCGTGATCGTCGACGACGGCGGCTACGGCATGCTCCGCTACGACCAGGCGCGGGTCGGCGCCGAGTCCTACGGCGTCGACCTGCAGACGCCCGACTTCACCGCTCTCGCCGCCTCCTTCGGCATCCGCGCCGAGACGGTCCGGGGCCTCGACGACGAATTCGGCGAGGCGCTCGCCGAGCACGTCGCCGACCCCGCGCCGTCGGTCCTCGTCGCCGCCACTCCGACCCCGCTCGTCCCGCCGCCGAACACCTCTCCCAACTGGTACCGCCGAGCGCGCTAGAGGCGGAAGTCCGGGTCGCCGGGAAGCTCGACGAGATCCATCTGGGCCTTCTGGAGCTTGCCCGCGTAGTCCCAGTTCATCGACTGCCAGCGGGTGAACTGGTCGAGTACCCAGATGCCCGACTGGCGTGAGCCGTTACCGGACTTGCCGTTGCCGCCGAAGGGCAGGTGCGCCTCGGCGCCGGAGGTCGAGTTGTTGACGGAGACCATGCCGGCGGTGATGCGCTCGCGGAACTTGAAGGCGTTCTCGCCCGAGCGGGTGTAGATCGCCGACGAGAGCCCGTAGCCGTGGCCGTTGGCGAGCTCCATCGCCTCGTCGAAGGACGAGAACTTGGCCACGCCGACGATCGGGCCGAACGTCTCGGTCGAGTAGATGTCGTCGGACGCGGTGACGCCCACCACCAGCGTCGGGTGGTAGAAGAGGCCGGCGTCGGGATCGCCGACGAAGCCCTCGCGCGGGTTCGAGGAGGTGATGCGGCCGCGCGCCGAGGAGCCGTGGACCTCGTGGTGATCGCGGATCAGGCCGAGCCAGTCCTCGAAGCGCTCGGCGAAGCGCTCGTGGATCATCGGCCCGTAGAGGACGTCCTCGGACGGGTCGCCGATCGGCGCCTCGGAGAGCCGGGCGGAGAGCTTGGAGACGAACTCGTCGAAGAGCGACTCGTGCACGATCGCGGTGCCCAGCGAGGTGCAGCGCTGCCCCGCGGTCCCGAAGCCGCCGAACAGCGCGCCCTCGACGGCGAGGTCGACGTCGGCGTCGTCCATTACGACCATCGGGTTCTTGCCGCCGAGCTCGAGGCACGGCGACTGCAGGTTGCGCCCGCACAGCTCGCCGATCCGCGAGCCGACGGCGGAGGAACCCGTGAAGCCGACCTTGTCGATCAATCCGGCCTCGAGCGCCTGCTCGAGGCCGGCGAAGGACGCCTCGCCCGAGGCCTGCACGACGTTGAGCACGCCACCGGGAACTCCACCGGCATGGAACAGCTTCGCGAGCGCGTCACCGAGCGCCGCGCTGTATTCCGCCGGCTTCCAGACGACCGCGTTCCCGCACAGGATCGCCGGGACGAGGTACCAGGCCGGGACGGCGACGGGGAAGTTGCCCGCGGTGATGATGGCGGCCACGCCGACCGGCATGCGGAAGGTGAAGAGCTGCTTGTCGGGCATCTCCGACGGCACGGTCTGGCCGTACAGGCGCCGGCCTTCGCCGAGGAAGAAGTCGCAGGTGTCGACGATCTCCTGGACCTCGCCCAGCGCCTCCGGGTACGGCTTGCCGATCTCGCGCGTGACGAGTTGCGCGAGCGCCTCCTGGTTGGCCTCGACGAGCCGGCCGACCTGCGCGATCACGCGTCCGCGGGCGGGCGCGGGGACGCGCGCCCACTCCTTCTGGGCCTCACGCGCGGCGCGCGCGGCATCGACGAACGTCGACGCGTCGCCGAGCGAGATCGAAGCGACGACCTCGGAGGTGCGGGCGGGATTGGTGGAGGTCAGCGTGCCGCCGGGAGCGTCGTCGCGCGCCTCGCCGCCGATCAGGGAGGCGACGGTGAGCGCGCCCGCAGCCCCGGAAGCGGGCTCGGAGGCGATGGAAGACATGGCCGAGCACGGTAGCGGGCCGCGCACCGCCGTTCCGGGGGCGTGTTCAGGCGGAGGCGAGCGAGGACTTGAGGCCGTCGATCGCGGTGATGTGGACGGGGTCCTCCCCGCGCAGCACCGCGGAGTAGATCGAGACCAGGTCACCGAGCAGGATCAGCGACACGAGCCGCTCGACGGGCGACGAGCCCCGGGCCTGGACGCGCACGACCGGGCGACGCGCCGGTCTCGGCGATCTCCGCCGTCAGCTCCGAGCGCGCGTGGTTGCGCGGGTGGGCGTCCGGATCCTCCAAGGACACGTAGGAGAACGAGCCCAGCGAGCGCGCTGCCGCCCAGCCGACGACCTCGTTGTGATCGGCCTCCGGCAGCGCCGACGCGAACGCCGGCAGCGCCGCGTTCTCGTTGAACTGGCACTTCCAGCGGTACGCGGCGGCGGCGGCGATCTCGGCGCCCGCGATCACCGGCACGGTGCCGTGCAGCGCGCGCGCCAGCGCCTTGGCCTCGTTGTCGTCGTCGCCGTCCGGCCCCCATTCGACCGCCAGCGACTCGGCCAGCGCCGCAGCCGCCTCGATCTCGGACGCCACCGACGGCGCCGCGCCGCTGAGACGGGCCGCCTCGAGCGCCGCGACGAGCGAGTACCCGATCGCCGCGCGCGGCTGGAAGCCGCCCGGCACCGGGATCACCGGCACGCCGTGCGCACGGGCGCGCTCCGCCAACGCCCCGCCGGTCGTCGCGACCAGCCGCGGCGCGTCCCGCGAGACGGCGTCGTCGTACGCCGCCAGCGTCTCCTCGGTGTTGCCCGAGTAGCTCGAGGCGAGCACCAGCGTCGACGGGCCCGCCCAGCCCGGCAGCGCGTACCGGTCGCACACGACCATCGGCCGGTGCAGGCGCGAGCCCAGCGCGCCGATCGCGAGTCGCGCGCCGGCGGCCGAGCCGCCCATGCCCGCGACGATCACGCCCCCGACCACAGTCGACCGGCGAAGCCCCCGCCGATTCCACGCGCCACAGCGCGTCCAGCAGGTGCTCGGAGAGCCCGAGCGCCTCGTCCATCTGCGCCGTCGAGTCGACGGCGGACACCGCGGAACGATCGAGCTGCATCAGAACTTCAGCGCCCCTTCCGGCAGCGACACGCCCGGGAACAGGCGAGCGCCGTTCGAGACCACATTGTCGGCGCCCAAGGACACGCCCTCCCCGATCACACTCATGCCGTCGATCACGCAGTGGTCGCCGATCAGCGCGCCCGCCGCGACGATGCAGCCGCGCAGCGTGCAGTGCGCGCCGATCGAGGCGCCGGCCATCACGACCGCGCTCTCGATCGTCGTGCCCTCCCCCACCACGACGTCGTGCTGCAGCACCGCGCGCCCGCCGATGTGCGCGCCCGAGGCGATCCGGCAGCCGCTCTCGACCAAGGCCGCCGGGACGATCCGCCCCTCGGAGGACACGCCGCCCTCGACACACACGAACGCGTCCCCGACCCGGTCGGCGACCGCCGTGGAGACCGTCCCCTCGAGGATGTCGAACGTCGCCTCCAAGTAGCGCTCGGGCGTCCCGATGTCCTTCCAGTAGCCCGAGCTCACGTGGCCGTAGAGACCGTCGCCGACGAGCCGCGGGAAGACGTCGCGCTCGATCGAGGCCGGCGCACCCGCCGCGAGCATCGACAGCACCGAGCGCTCGAGCACGTACGCGCCGGCCGAGATGTTGTTGGTGTCGATCTGGTCGGGTGAGGGCTTCTCGACGAACTCGCGCACGGACCCGTCGTCCTCCAACCGCACCAGCCCGTAGGCCGACGGATCCTCGACCGGGTACAGCGCCAGCGTGGCCTGGGCGCCCGTCTGCTCGTGCTGCGCCAGCTGCGCCGTCAGGTCGAGGTCGCTCAGCGTGTCGCCGTTGAGCATCAGGAAGCGCTCGTCGAGCAACGACTCGGCGAACTTCAGCGCACCGCCCGTCCCGAGCGGCCGCGGCTCCTCGACGTAGCGCAGCCGCAGGCCGATCGACGAGCCGTCCCCGAGCACCGAGCGCACGCCGTCGGCCAGGTGCCCGCACGACATCACGACGTCGTCGACGCCGTGCCCGCGCAGCCAGTCGAGCATGAAGGTGATGAACGGCCGGTCGACGAGCGGGACGACCGGCTTGGGCACCGTGGAGGTCAGCGGCCGCAGCCGGGTTCCCTCACCGCCGGCGAGGATGAGCGCCTGCATCGACGAACCCTCAGGCCTCGACGGTGTGCGGCGCGCGGTCCGCCGCGCGGCCGATCCCCTCGTACACCAGCCCGGCTTCGCGCACGCGCGCGGGCTCGTACACGTTGCGCCCGTCCACCAGCAGGTTGCCGCGCATCGCCTCCGCCACCGCGGCCAGGTCGAGCGCGGCGAACTCCGGCCACTCGGTGACGAGCACGACCGCGTCGGCACCTTCGACGGCGGCGGCCGCCGAGTCCGCGAACGCGACCCCGCGGATCAGCTTGCGCGCCTCTTCCTCGGCCACCGGGTCGTACGCCCGCACGCGCGCGCCCGCCGCCTGCAGCCGCGAGGACAGCACCAGCGAGGAGGCCTCGCGCATGTCGTCGGTGTTCGGCTTGAAGGCCAGGCCCAAGAGCGCGATCTCCTTGTCGACGAGCCGCCCGAGGTGCTTCTCGAGCTTGGCGATCACGCGCCGCTTCTGCAGCTCGTTGACCTCGATCACCGAGTTGAGCAGCTGGAAGTGGTAGCCCGAGTTGCCGGCGAGCTGCTTCAGCGCCGTGACGTCCTTGGGGAAGCAGGAGCCGCCGAAGCCGATCCCGGCCTGCAGGAACTTCGGCCCGATGCGGTTGTCGAGCCCCATCCCGCGCGCGACCTCGACGACGTCGGCGCCGGTCTCCTCGCAGACGTTGGCGATCTCGTTGATGAACGAGATCTTCGTGGCCAGGAACGCGTTGGACGCGAGCTTGACCATCTCGGCGCTCTTGATGTCCGTCCGCACCAGCGGGGCCTCGAGCGGCGCGTAGAGCTCGACGACGGCGTCGCCGGCCCAGTCGCCCTCGTCGCCCACGACGACGCGGTCGGGCTCGAAGGAAGTCCTTGATCGCCGAGCCCTCCTTGAGGAACTCGGGACACGACACGTACTTGAAGCCGCCCTTGCCCTGCTCGAGGAACACGCGCTGGATCGTCTCCCCGGTGCCGACCGGCACCGTCGACTTCATCACCAGCGCGTGGCTGTCGGACGCCGGCATCGAGTCGACGACGGCGTGGACCGCGGACAGGTCGGCGTCGCCCGAGTAGGTCGGCGGCGTGCCGACCGCGACGAACAGCAGCCGCGCGTGCTCGAGCGCGTCCGAGATGTCGGTCGAGAAATGCAGGCGTCCGCGGTGGCGCTCGACCAGCTCCTGCAGCCCCGGCTCCCAGATCGGCATCACGCCCTGCTTGAGGCCCTCGATCTTGTCCACATCGATGTCGATGCAGTAGACCTCGTTGCCGAGCTCGGCGAACCCGGCGGCGGTCACCAGCCCCACATATCCCGTACCGATGACGCCGATCGGTTCTCGATTCGTGCTCATAGACGGCGGATCAGGTTATCGAGGGCGCACGTCGAGCCACCCGGGGGCACGCGCATCACTTCAGGCGCTTCAGCGAGCCCGCGATCGAGATCAGCCGCGAGTTCGGGATCGACAGCGTGAGCGTGTTCGTGACCCAGTAGACGGCCTTCTTGGTCCGCCAGGCCACGAGCCGCAGGTCGTTGCCGTCGTAGTAGAGCATCAGCCTGCGGCCGTTGACCTCGCGCGTGCGGTCCGGGTCGTCGAGGATCGGCGGGTACTTCCAGCTCATCCCCTGGACGCCGTAGTACTCGCCGTACGCGCCGGCGTAGAGCACGAGGCGATAGGCGCGGTGGAGCTTGCCCTGGACGTCGCGGATGCCGTAGATGCGCGGCTTGGTGTCGGAGTAGCGCGAGCCGGTCTTGCGCAGCGTCGGGTAGTAGAACGGGAACCCGAGCTTGCCCTGGGTCTCGGCCAGCACGGCCATGTTCTCGCCCTCGGTGGTCGTCTGCTCGAGGCCCTTGATCGCCGACGGCTTGTTGCGCTTGCGCTTGGGCTGCGGCGTCGGCGACTCGTCGACGCGCGTCGTCTGCGTGAGGCGGCGCGGGTTCGTCGAGCCGGTGCCGGTCATGAACTCGTCGTAGGTCTTGCGCAACGCCGACTTCTTGACGTACAGGTAGCTGTCGACGGCCGGGTTCTTGGCCTCATACGCCGGGAAGCGCACCTCGTTGACGGGCGCCTTCTCGTTGATCATGAACAGCCCGGTGCGGGCCAGGCCGATCAGGTTCGCGGCGCTGACGAAGGACTTGTCGACCTCGAAGTAGCGGCCGAAGATGCGCGCCAGCTCCTTGCGCTTGCCGATGTCGAGCAGCGCGCGGATCGCGTCCTGATGCGTGATCTGGCGCAGGAAGTCCTGCTGGCGCGACGCGCGGAAGAAGTCGTTGTCGCCGTGCCGGTAGCGGACGTAGTCGAGCGCGTCCTGGCCCTTGAGCTTCTGGTAGCCCGGCTGCACGTCGATCGTCGCGTAGGCCTCCCCCGGCCCGGCCGTCGTGTTGTCGTTGTAGTAGCGGCGATCGACGTCGACATAGACGCCGCCGACGTAGTTGACCGCGCGCTTGAAGCCGCCGAAGTTGACGTTGATGACGTTGTTGATCGGGAACTCGTCGCCCGTGGCCTCCTCGAACAGGCGCTTGATCGTGGCCACGGTCTTGCGCGGGCCGCCGATCTCGTAGGCCGAGTTGATCTTGCCCGTGCCGGCGCCCGGGATCTTGACCTTCAGATCGCGCGGCAGCGACATCACGGCGATCCGCTTCGTGTCCGGGTCGACGCGGGCGAGCAGGATCGTGTCCGAGCGCGGCTTGACCTTGAGCTTGCGGTCGCCGTAGCGCTCGTCGGAGCCGAGGATCAGGAACGTGCGCGGGTCGCCGGCCTCGGCGCGCGAGACCTCCGGGATGTCGATCGCGGTGCGCCCCTGGGCGGGCCCGACGAACTCGTCGACGACGTCGTCGATCTCGAGCAGCACCGTCGAGGCGACCGCGGTCGCCGACAGCGAGATCGTGAGAACCGCCGCGATCAGCGCGCGAATGAGCACGCCGCGACCAGGCCGCGGCACTCCGTCCTTCACGCCAGGCCGCCCTCGACGGCCGAGATCTCGACCTCCGCGAAGAGGTCCGGCACGCTGCGCGCGAAGTCCACGAGCGCGCAGCGGTAGCGGGCCAGCGACTCGATCGAGACCCACTCGTCGGGGCCGTGGTGGCCGCCGCCGGAGGGGCCGAACTCGACCGCCGGGACGCCGGCCTTCAGGAACGCCACCGCGTCCGACGCACCGTCGCGCCCGACGCTCATCGACTCACCGTCGGTCAGCCGCGTCGCAGCGCCGCAGAGCGCGACCACGTACGGGTTCGTCGGCGACACCCGCGCGGGCGGCCAGATGAACGAGCGCGCGACGTGGACGTCCGGGATCGCGCGGATCTGCGCGAGCAGCTCGCCGGGGTCTTGCTCTGGGAGATAGCGGATGTCGACGTCCATGGAGCATTCCTCGGGCACCTTGTTGGGCGCGTCGCCGCCGATGATCCGCCCGAGGTTCACGGACGGACGGTCGAACAACTCCGAGGATTCGAGCGTGAACGGCATGGACTCAATTCGCCTAAAGACGTCGATCGCCTTCAAGACCGCGTTGTCGCCCAGCCACGGCGTCGACCCGTGCGCGGAGGTCCCGAAGACCATGATCCGCAACGCGAGCACACCCTTGGCCTGGACCCCCACATGAAGGTTTGTCGGCTCGCCGGTGATCGCGAAGTCGCCGACGTAACCGGCCTTAACCAGCAGATCGGACGTGCGCTGGTCGATCTCCTCGGATTCCTCGTCGGGCACGCAGACGAAGCGCACCCGCACGCGGTCCTGGCTCGCGAGATCCTGCAGCGCGCACATCATCGCCGCCAGGCCGCCCTTCATGTCATACGCGCCGCGGCCCTCCAGGCGGTCGCCCTGCACGCGCGGGTGGAACTGCTCCGCGCGCGCCGGCACGACGTCGTAGTGGCCGTGGAAGACGAGCGTCGGGCCTTCGGCGGGCCCGACCTCGGCCGTCAGCCCGAACACGTCGCCGTACTGGTGGTCCTGCACCGCGATGTCGCGCGCCTCGAGCCAGCCCTTGATGAACCCGGCGGCAGCGCGCAGGCCCTCAACGGTGGAGGTGTCGTAGGTGATCAGGCGCTCGGCCAGGACCCGTTCGTCCATCCGCCGCAGGTTAGCGGTGAGGTGTGGATGCGCACCAACGGCCAATTGCTTGCGCTCGCCGCCCCGATTCGCGCAGAATCCAGGGATTCGAGGGTCCAATCGATTGAGGGGGAGCGGCCGATGCGGCCATGGATGGGGGCAGTCGCGGTCGCGGCTGCGATGCTGGTGGCGCCGGGTACGGCGCTCGCCGGGCCTGAGGATCCGGCACTGATCCAGTTCAAGCTGCCGAGCGAGGCCGCTCACGACGACTTCGAGGCGCTGGGCTTCAACATGGACCATGCGGTCGAGTCCGCCGGCAACGGCGGCGTGCTCGTCAGCGCGTGGGTGACCGACGAGGAGAAGGCGCTCGCCGAGGCGCGCGGCTATCCGGCCGTCAAGACGATCCACGACAAGAACAACATCGACCGCATCCGCGCCGAGATCGAGGCCGACGTCGCCGCCCAGAAGGCCGCCAAGGAGGCGCTGCAGAGCAACGCCGCGGGCGCCAAGGGCAAGAGCGCGGCGCCGGGCACCGTCCGGGCCCAGCGCGCGGACTTCTACGAGAACAACGTCGGCCGCTACATCTCGATCGAGGCCAACACCACCGAGGCCCAGATCACCTGCAGCGGCCCGAACGGCACGAACTGCTCGTACACCGGCCCGGAGCTGACGGCCGCGTGGTACGACGCCCAGAACAACCTCATGGGCAGCGGCACCCTGACGACGTACATCGACACCGACGTCAACCCGGACTACTACCAGTACCACTTCCAGGTCTTCCGGATCGGCACCAAGGGCGACGGCGGACCGGACCCCGCGTACGTGAGGATCGCGGCGCCGAACGGCGACGTCGACACGCTCAACGCCAAGGAGTGGCTCGCGAAGGACCCGCCGGGCTACGCCCAGAACTTCCTGCGCGACTTCACGACGCGCTACTACAACGGCGCCGAGGCGTACCAGAAGATGCGCGACCTGGCGGCCGAGTTCTCCAACATCTCGCAGGTCTACACCCTGCCCGAGAAGACCACGGGCTACCAGCGCAAGGCGCAGACGATGCTCGGCTACGCCGCCTACGCGACGGCCCCGTACGTCACGTACGACGCCAACAACCTGCCGGTCGCCGGCGCCACGCCGCCGTCGAACAACACCACCGGGCAGAGCCCCGAGGGCAACACGATCGTCGTGCTGACCTCGAAGGAGTGGGGCCATCTCGGCGGCAACAATCTCACGGCCCAGCTCGTGAACCCGCAGGCGCGCCAACGCGCCGCTGGCCGTCAGCGTCGCCGGCAACAACATCACCGTGAACCTCGCCACCGGGGCGGACGGCGCGATCACCAGCACCGCCGCGCAGGTCGTCAGCGCGATCAACGCCAACACCGCGGCCTCGGCGCTCGTGACCGCGAGCCTGTTCCGCCGCAACCCCGGCAGCGGTGTCGTCTCGGCGGGCGTGCGCTCGCCGCTGAGCGACCTCCTGCGGGCGCCCGCCTCGGTCCCGCGCGGCCCGATGGACCAGACGATGCTCCGGATCGGCAAGCAGCGCGACGGCTCGAAGGTCGGCGTGTTCTTCTACTGCCAGGAGCACGGCAACGAGATCGCGACCTCGGGCGTCTGCCTCGAGACCGCGGAGCGGCTCGTGCGCAACTACGGGACCGACCCGGAGACCACGCAGCTCGTCGACAACCTCGACATCTTCATCGTCCCGCAGATCAACGGCGACGGCGCCACGCACTCGCTGTATGACTCCAACCGGCGCAAGAACATGTCGAACTACTGCGCCGGACGCTGCCGCAGAACGAGACCGACCCGGCCCGGCGCAACATCTGGGGCGTCGACATGAACCGCAACTTCTCCGTCGGTTCGATCTTCGACGGCTACCAGGGCGCGACGTCCTCGGACTGCCTGAGCGGCAACTACTCCGGCCCGTTCGAGTTCTCCGAGCCCGAGGTCCGCAACGAGGTGTGGGTCCAGAGCACGTTCCCGAACATCAAGTTCGCGAACAACATCCACTCCTCCGGCAACCTGTTCATGTGGCCGCCCGGCGCCTACAAGCCCACGCGTGAGCCGCTGCCGTACCCGCCGTACGGCACGCTGAACTTCTTCGACCAGGCCGCGCAGCACGTGCTCGACGGCATCAAGTCCTACCGCGGCACGGCGATCCTGCCGCAGCGCACCGGTCCCGTGATCGACGTGCTCTACTCGGCCGCCGGCAACAGCGCCGACAACGCGTACTACAACCACGGCATCATCGGCTACGACTTCGAGATCGGTTACATCATCCACTACGTCGACGCGCAGGGCCAGGAGGTGACCTGCCAAGCCGGCCAGCAGCCGCCGTACGGTGACTCCACCAACGACTGCCTGGACAACGAGGGCAAGGACGAGGCGATGGAGTTCGCCAGCGGCAACTACGGCCTCCTGCGCTCCGCGTTCGAGTACGCCAACGACACCACGCCGCCGGTCGTCGACGCCGTCGTGGACTCGGACGGGCAGGGCCTCTACGAGGTGCGCTTCAAGAGCAACGAGGCGTCCTCGATCTACTACACGACCGACGGCTCGACGCCGACCACGGCGTCGACCGAATACAAGCCGCCGCGCGCCCGCGCGCTGCCGCTGCCGGTGGAGGTGGCTCCGGGCGCGACGCTGAAGTGGATTGCCCACGACTTCAAGGGCAACACCGCGGCCGTCAAGTCGCTCGTGCTCGGGCAGGACCAGGAGACCGGCACCGTCGGCGGCACCGTGCCGCCCACGCTGTCGCTGACGCTCGGCGCGCCGGCGAGCTTCGGCGCGTTCACGCCGGGCGTCGCCCGCGACTACACCGCGTCCACGACGGCCACGGTCACGTCCTCGGCGGGCAACGCGGCCCTGATCGTCCAGGACCCGAGCGCGTTCTACACCAACCACCTGGTCAACGGCAGCTCCGCGCTGGCGCAGCCGCTGCAGGTCAGAAACAGCACGGGCGCGTTCGGGACGATGCCCGCCGGCGTGAAGTTCTGGGGCGCACCGACCGCGGCCGAGAACGTGCCGATCGAGTTCCGGCAGTCGATCGGCGCCAACGAGGCGCTGCGCACCGGCAGCTACGGCAAGCCGCTGACGTTCACGCTGTCCACCACCGCGCCGTAGCCAGCTGATTCGGGACCGGCCGGGGAGCTCGCTCTCCGGCCGGTCCTGAGCAGTGCTACGAGCCTTCGGCGAGCTTGAGGAAGGCCTCGTAGCGGCGCTTCTCGCGCTCGGCGGCGCGCCGCTCCTCGGAGTCCTCCTCGGCGTTCTCCGCCTCGTCCTCCGCGCGCTTGAGGCGATCGCGGAGGTCGGAGGCGTTGAGGTCGTCGACCGCGAAGGCCTCGTCGACGAGCACGAGCGCGCGCTCGCCGGTCATCTGCAGAAAGCCCTCGCCCTGCGCGTAGCGGACGACCTCGGAGTCCGACTTGTAGAGCCGCAGCTCCGTCGGGTCGAGCATCGCCAGCAAGGGCTGGTGGTTGGCCAGGATGCCGATCGAGCCCACGCTGGTGCGCGTGGACACCATCTCCACCTCGTCGTTGAAGATCTCCCCTTCCGGGGTGAGGACCTCGACGGTGAACGGCGTGCGCGCCACCGCTAGCGGTCCTTCTTGGCGGCCTCGACGACGTCCTCGATCTTGCCCTTGAGCAGGAACGCGGACTCCGGCAGGTCGTCGTGCTCGCCGTCGAGGATCTCGCGGAACGAGCGCACCGTGTCGCCGATCGAGACGTACGCGCCGGGGGTGCCGGTGAAGGCCTCGGCGACGTGGAACGGCTGCGACAGGAAGCGCTCGATCTTGCGCGCGCGCTGCACGAGCACGCGGTCCTCGTCGGAGAGCTCGTCGATGCCGAGGATGGCGATGATGTCCTGCAGCTCGCGGTAGCGCTGCAGCACGTTCTTGACCTCGTTGGCCACGTTGTAGTGGTCCTCGCCGACGATCTCGGGCTTGAGGATCGTCGACGTCGAGTCGAGCGGGTCGACGGCCGGGTAGATGCCCTTCTCGGCGATCCCGCGCGAGAGCACGGTGGTGGCGTTGAGGTGCGCGAACACCGAGGCCGGCGCCGGATCGGTGAGGTCGTCGGCGGGCACGTAGATGGCCTGCACGGACGTGACCGAGCCGTTGCGGGTCGAGGTGATGCGCTCCTGCAGCTGGCCCATCTCGGACTCGAGCGTCGGCTGGTAGCCCACCTGCGACGGCATCCGGCCCAGCAGCGCGGAGACCTCGGAGCCGGCCTGCACGAAGCGGAAGATGTTGTCGATGAACAGCAGCACGTCCTGGCCGCGCTCGTCGCGGAAGTACTCGGCCATCGTCAGGCCGGTCAGCGCGACGCGCATGCGCGCCCCGGGCGGCTCGTTCATCTGGCCGAACACGAGCATGGTCTTGTCGATCACGCCCGACTCGGTCATCTCGAGCCAGAGGTCGTTGCCCTCGCGCGAGCGCTCACCGACGCCGCAGAACGCCGACAGGCCGCCGTGCTCCTGGGCCAGGTTGTTGATCAGCTCCTGGATCAGCACGGTCTTGCCCACGCCGGCGCCGCCGAACAGGCCGACCTTGCCGCCCTGGGCGTAGGGCGCGAGCAGGTCGACGACCTTGATGCCGGTCTCGAACATCTCGGTCGTCGGGGTCAGGTCCTCGACGGTCGGGGCCGAGCGGTGGATCGGCCAGCGCTCCTCGACCTCGATCTCGTCGCCCTGGTCGATCGTCTCGCCGAGCAGGTTGAAGATGCGCCCGAGCGTGATGTCGCCGACCGGCACGGTGATCGGGCCGCCGGTGTCGATGATCTCCATGCCGCGCGAGAGGCCGTCGGTCGAGTCCATCGCGACCGCGCGCACGCGGTCGTCGCCGAGATGCTGCTGGACCTCGCACACGAGCGAGCTGCTCGTTTCGCTGGCGCCCTCGCCCTCGGTCGGGTTGCTCTCGCGCTCGACGACGATCGCCGAGTAGATCTCCGGCAGCTCATCGGGGAACACGGCCTCGATCACGACGCCCTGGATCTCCTCGATCCGGCCGACGTTGCTCTTGGTCTCGGTTGACGTATCAGCGGTCGCAGCCATCGATTGAGCTCCTTAGACCAGCGACTCGGCGCCGGCGACGACTTCCATGATCTCCTGGGTGATCGCGGCCTGGCGCTCGCGATTGAACTCCAGCGTGAGGTCCTTGATGATGTCCCCGGCGTTCTCGGAGGCGTTGCGCATGGCGGTCATGCGCGCGCCGTGCTCCGACGCCGTGGACTCGAGCAGCGCGCGGTAGATCGAGATCTCCACGTAGGCCGGGATCAGCCGCTCGAGGATCGCCTCGGGGTCGGGCTCGTACTCGACGAGCGCCTGCTTGCCCGAGCCGTCGGACTGCTTCTCGTCCTCTTCGCCGGCGCGCCCGCCGAGCGTCTCCTCGCCGCCCTCGAGGATCGTCGCCTCCTGCAGCGGCAGCAGCGTCTCGCGCGTCACCTCCTGCGTGAGCGGCGAGACGTAGCGGTTGTAGATGATCTCGACGCGGTCGACCTCGCCGTCGATGTAGGCGGCCATCAGATCGGAGGCGATCTCGCGCGCGTTGGCGTAGGCCGGGCGGTCGGTGAAGCCGGTGTAAGCGCCGGCTGCCTCGCGGCCGCGGAAGGTCAGCGAGGACACGCCGCGGCGCCCGGAGGCGTACCAGACGGTCGACTTGCCGTCGCCCTCGAACTCCGCGCCCGCGCGGATGCCCGCGCGCACGATCTGTGAGTTGAACGCGCCGGCGAGGCCGCGGTCGCCCGTGACCAGCAGGATGCCGACCTTGTCCTCGGACTCGGGCTGATTGAGGATCGCCGGCTTCGACGCGTTGCCGGCGGCCTCGGCGGCCTGGCGCGTCATCCGGCGGATCGCCCCCGCGTAGGGCCGCAACGCCTCGATGCGCTGCTCGGCCCGGCGCAGGCGCGCGGCGGCGACCATCTCCATCGCGCGCGTGATCTTCTGGATGTTCTTGACCGAGGCGATCCGGCTCTTGACGTCCTTGAGGGCCATCGGCTACGACTCGCCCGCGGCCACTGCCGCCGTCTCCCGGTCGTCGGAGTCCTCGCCTTCGCTCTCGTCGTCGGACTCGTCGTCGTCGGAGCGCTTCGAGGTGTGCGCGCCCTCATCGTCGGAGGACAACGGCTGGCCCTCCTCGTCGAGGTCGTAGCCGAAATCGTCGACGAACTGCTCGATCGAGGAGCGCAGCCCCTCCTGAACGTCGTCGGACCAGTCGCCCTCGCCGATCTTCTCGAGCGTCTCGGCGGCGTCGGCGTGCAGGCGCTCGATAAGCGCCTCACTGAACTCCGGCACGCGATCGGCGTTGATGCGGTCGACGAAGCCGTTGGTCGCCGCGTAGACGACCGCGACCTGGTCCTCGACCGCCATCGGGTCGCGCTCGCCCTGGTTGAGCGTCTTGACCAGCCGGTCGCCGCGGGCCAGCGTGCGCTGGGTGTCGGGATCGAGGTCCGATCCGAACTGCGCGAAGGCCTCGAGGTCGCGGTACTGGGAGAGCTCGATCTTCAGGCGGCCGGCGACCTTCTTCATCGGGGTGATCTGCGCGTTGCCACCCACGCGCGACACCGAGATGCCGACGTTGATCGCCGGGCGCACGCCCGAGTTGAACAGGTTCGGCTCGAGGAAGATCTGGCCGTCGGTGATCGAGATCACGTTGGTCGGGATGTAGGCCGACACGTCGCCGGCCTGGGTCTCGATCACCGGCAACGCGGTCATCGAGCCGCCGCCGAGGTCGTCGTTGAGCTTGACCGCGCGCTCGAGCAGGCGCGAGTGCAGGTAGAAGACGTCGCCCGGGTAGGCCTCGCGGCCCGGCGGGCGGCGCAGCAGCAGCGACATCTGGCGGTAGGCGTACGCGTGCTTGGTGAGGTCGTCGTAGACCACCAGCGTGTGCCCGCCGTTGTAGAGGAAGTGCTCGGCCATCGCGCAGCCGGCGTAGGGCGCCATGAACTTGATCGGCGCGGCCTCGTCGGCGGGCGCGGCGACGATGATCGTCGAGTCCAGCGCGCCGGCGTCGTCGAGCAGCTTGGCCAGGCCGACCACGGTCGACATGCGCTGGCCGATCGCGACGTAGACCGAGATGACGCCCGAGTCCTTGTTGTTGATGATCGTGTCGATCGCGATCGCCGTCTTGCCGGTCTGGCGGTCGCCGATGATCAGCTCGCGCTGGCCGCGGCCGATCGGGATCATCGCGTCGACGGCCTTGATGCCGGTCTGCATCGGCTCCTTCACCGGCTGGCGCTGGACGACCCCGGGGGCCTTGAACTCCGCCGGGCGCGTCTGGTCGGTGTTGATCTCGCCCTTGCCGTCGAGCGGCTGGCCGAGCGGCGAGACGATGCGTCCCAGCAGCGCGTCGCCGACCGGGATCTCCAGCAGGCGGTTCGTGCGCTTGACCGTGTCGCCCTCGACGACCTTCTCCCACGGGCCGAACAGCACGGCGCCGACGTTGTCGGACTCGAGGTTGAGCGCCAGGCCGACCACGTCGTGCGGGAGCTCGAGCATCTCGAACGCCATGCAGTTCTCGAGGCCGTGGATGCGGGCGATGCCGTCGCCGATCGTCAGCACGGTCCCGACCTCGGTCAGGTCGGCCTGACCGGCGTCGAGCCCCTCGATGCGGGACTTGAGGATGGAAGTGATCTCGTCGGGCTTGATCTGCATAATCCCTTGGCCTTCGTCCTCAGGCGGACCTGCGGCGACGCTTAGGCCCTGGCGACTTGCTTGCGAAGTTGTTCGAGGCGGTTGCGGATCGAGGCGTCGAGGATGGAGTTGCCCACGCGGACCACGAGCCCGCCGAGGACGTCGGGGTCGACCGTCGCGGAGAGGTCGACCGTGCGGCCGGTCTGCTCGGCGATGCGGTCGCCGATCTGGTTCACGGTGCCCTCGTCGAGCTCGACGGCCGACGTGATCTGCACCGGCAGCAGCTTGTTCTCCTCCTGCCAGAGCTCGTCGAACTCGCGCCGGACCCGGAAGATCACCGGCATGCGGTGGTTCTCGATCAGCAGCTTGAGGAAGTTGACGACGATGTCCTCGGCGTCGGAGACCGTGCGGTCGAGCCCGTCCACCTTCTCGGCCGTCGAGAAGTACGGCGAGAAGAAGAACACCTGCAGCTCGCGGGTGTCGTTGAGGGCGTCGGCGAACTCGCCGAGCTGGTCGCGCACGACGTCGAGCTTGTCCTGCTCTTGGGCGACCTCGAACAGCGAGCGGGCGTAGACCGCGGCGATCTCCTCCATGGCTAGCGGCGCTCCTCGTGCGCCAGCGCGGCGAAGTCGAGCTCGGCCAAGGCCTCTTCGACGAGCCGCTTCTGGTCGTCGCTGTCGAGCGACTTGCGCGTGACCTTCTCCGTGGCGAGCACGGTCAGGTCGGCGACCTCGGAGCGGATCTGCTGGATCGCGCGACGCGTCTCGGCCTCGATGTCCCGACGCGTCTGCTCCATCATCTCCTCGCGCTTGGTGCGAGCCTCGGCGAGCGTCTCGTTCTCGTGGGACTCCGCAGTGCGGCGGGCGCGCGAGACGATGTCATCGGCCTGGCCACGGGCCTCGGACAGCCGCTCGCGGTACTCCGCCAGCAGCTCGTCGGCCTCCCTGCGGGTGCGATCGGCGGAGTCGATCGAGTCCTCGATCATCTTCTGACGCTTGTCGAGCGCCTCCGCGATGCGCGGGAAGACGAGCTTCCAGAGCACCAGCATCGTGAGCCCGAAGACGATCAGCGTCCAGATCATCACGCCGATCACGGGATCGACGAGACCCGGCGCGTCGCTCTCCTCGGCTGCGAGCAGGAACGTCATCGCGGCCTACAGGAAGAAGGCGATCAGGCCCGCCACGAGCCCGTAGAAGAAGCAGGCCTCGGTGAGCGCGAAGCCGAGCCACTGGATCGAGGTGATCTCGTCGCGCATCTCCGGCTGGCGCGTGACGGACTCGATGACCTTGCCGAAGATGATGCCGATGCCGACGCCGGCGCCTACAGCACCGAGGCCGCCACCGACGCCGAGGGCGATGGCCTTGCCCGCGTCGGCGCCATCCTCCGCGGCAGCGAAGATGAAGCTCAGGATCATGGTCAAGGTGGTCACTGGGGTGATCTCCTTCTAGTGGGATTCGGCGACCGCGCCGCCGATGTAGATCGCTGACAGGGTGGCGAAGATGAACGCCTGGAGGGTGGCCACCAGGCCGACCTCGAACACGTAGAGAACGAGCCCGAGTGGCAACAGGAAGACGCCGATGCCGGTGACGCCGAGGATGATCGCCAGGCCGCCGGCCATGAACAGGATGATCAGGTGCCCGGCGAGCATGTTGGCGAAGAGACGAACGGAGAGCGAGACGATCCGCATCACGTTCGACAACAGCTCGAGGATGAAGATGAAGACGGCCATTCCGCCGTGCACCCCGGCCGGGACCAGGCTCTTGAGGTAGCCGCCGACGCCCTTGGCGCGGATCCCCTCGGAGGTGTAGGAGATGAAGACGATGATCGACAGGACGAGCGGGACGGAGACGTTCGCCGTCGCCGCGTAGATCGCGAAGGTCGGGATCTCCAGCCCGAACAGCGAGAAGTGCTCGTGCCCGGTGGGGAGCGGGATGAACCCGATCAGGTTGCTGAACCAGATGAACAGGAACAGCGTCCCGATGAAGGGGAAGTACTTCGCCGCGAGCTTGTCGTCCATGTTGCCGCGGGTGATGTTGTCGCGCATCAGGCCGAAGAGGACCTCGACGGCGGTCTGTGTGCGGTTAGGCCTTGCCTGCATCCGGTTCGCGATGTAAAGCATCGACGCGCACGTGAGGATCCCGGCCAGGACGAGGTAGAGCACCGCCTTGTTGATGTCGAGCGACCCGGGAAGGTCGATCCAGGTGTGCAGCGTGAACTCCTCCTGGGGCGCGAAGTCCTCGTTGCGCCCGGCGGCGCCGAACACGATGAACGCCAGCACCGTGAGCAGCACGTAGGCGGCGAACACGCCGAGGAGGATCTTCCGGGTTTGGGTCATGTGCGGGGGGTGTTCCTCTCCGTGGGGCGCAGGACCAGCGACGTGCCGAGATAGACCGTGAACGCGACGAGCGCCAGCAGCGCTGCCATCAGCCCGTCTTCCCGATCTCCGGCCAGACCGACCACAAGAATCGCGATGCCGAGGATCCAGGCGCGGCCCATCATCGTGCCGAAGTTCAAGCCGACCTGGGCGCGCGCGCTGCGGCCGCGGGCGCTGCGCTCGACGAGCGCGCCGGCGATCCGGGTCGCGATCCAGGCGACGGCTCCGACCACGTAGCCGAGCAGCGGCCCGCCCATCAGGATCACGAACGGCGCGGCGGCGACGACGACCAGCACGTCCAGATAGCGGACGATGGCCAAGGGGTCGGAAGTGGGCATGGTGGTAGAGCTCATGGCAGGCTGACGCGCCGCACCAGACCATCTCCACGCGGGCTCGCGTAGCGGGAGGAACGGATGACTCCCCGGCCGGTTCGGCAGGCGCCAGTGTAGCGAGTTTCGGGACTTTGTAACAACTTTGTGACACCCGCCTCTAGCGGACGCCGGTGAACCGCACATGAACGCCAGACGTCGTGCCTCGTCACGACGCCGCGCGAAGGCTAGCCGTACAGTGCGCCCGACGTAGTCCGACCCCCTTTGGGAGGAGTTCGATGCCGACACGCAGCGCAAAGGCCGACTGGCAGGGCGAGTTCAAGCGGGGCGGTGGGTCCGTCTCGACCGAGACCGGCGTGCTCGACTCGCCGTACAACTTCTCCGGCCGCTTCGAAAGCGGGACGGGGACCAACCCGGAGGAGCTGCTCGGGGCCGCTCACGCGTCGTGCTTCACGATGGCGTTGTCCGTCGGCCTCACACAGGCCGGCAACCCGCCCGACTCGCTGGCCACCGAGGCGAAGGTGACGGTCGACCAGGTCGGCGAGGGCTTCGGGATCACCAAGATCGCGCTCACCGTCACGGGCAAGGTGCCGGGGCTCGACGCCGACGGCTTCGAGCAGGCGGCCAACGGCGCGAAGGAGAACTGCCCGCTCTCCAAGGCCCTCGCCTCCGTCCCGGAGATCACGCTGGAGACGAACTTCGAGGATAGCGATCCTCGCGAGCGGACTCGTCCGCTGCGTCGGTCGCTGGGAATCGCTTCGCAGATCCTAGGCGAAGTACGCGTCGATGACGCTCGTGCGGTCGTTGCCCGTGCGAGCGTCGGCGATCGCCCCGAGGACGCCGGCCATCGCGCGGTAGCCGCGCTCGGCCGACGGCGCCGGGTCGCGGCCGAACGCGGCGCGGAAGCGGCGCCGGAAGTCGGCGGGCGCGGCGCCGGTCAGCGTCGTGGCCACCGTGTGCTTGCCGGAGGGCAGCTCGTTGGGATCGGTGGCCAGGCTGCGGTCACCGGCGGGCGCGACCTGGAGCAGCCCGGCGGCGTTGAAGAGCGGGACGGTCACGGGCGTGGCGTCGACGATCGCGGCGATGATCTGCGGGTCGGCGATCGCGCGCCGCACGGCCTGGCCCTGCAGGGCGTCGTCGTCCGCGACGAGCTCGAGCGAGGCGAAGTTGACCGCGAGCGCGCCGGCGCGGCCGCCGGCGTCGGAGAGCGCGAGCTTCTGCGCGTCGACGAAGTCGCGGTTGGATCCGGACGGGTCGGACGTCAGCGAGTAGACCGTGACGGTGCGGCCGATCACCTTCCCGCCGCCGGAGATCCCGCCCTCGGACGCGCCGCCGCAGCCGGCCAGGGCCGCGGCGGCCAGCAGCGCTAGCGCTCGTGCTTTTGCAGCCACTTGAGCAGGATCGCGTAGGCCGGGCGGGGACGGTCGTGGCGGTCGACGAGCGCGGAGTCCCAGGTCGGGCGCGGCGTCGGCGCCGGCGACCAGTGGTAGAAGTACACGCGCTTCACGCGCGGCGAGAGCGCGGCCAGGCGGAACACCCAGCTCGTCGCCTTCGCGGCGTGCCGCGTCGAGCCGGGGAACTCGACCGTCGAGCCGTTGCGGCGCACCACCAGGCCGCCGGTCTCCGTGAACCAGATGTCGCCCTTGACCGCGCGCAGCAGCGCGCGCGTGCCGCGCGTGCGGAAGCGGTTGGCGTCGATGTAGTTGTGCAGCCCCCAGATCACGCGGCGGTTGCCGACGGCCTTCTGGAAGCGCTGGGCCCAGCCGACCATCTTCGAGCCGTCGAGCACGTCGGCGGCCACGATCCGGCAGCCGCGGCAGTGCTTGCGCAACGCCAGGTAGTACTGGGCCGCGCGTTCGGGGTTGCGGCACGTCGGCTGGCTGCAGTGGTTGGCCTCGTTCCACGTCAGGTAGTCGGTCACCCACGGGTAGCGGGCGCGGAAGCGGACGACCTCGCGCTCGAACGCCTTCACCGACGGCAGGTCGTGCGCCTTGTCGGGATCGCGCGAGTGGCCGAAGCCCAGCAGCACGCGCACGCCGGCCGCTCCGGCCGCCTTCAGTAGGTGTCGATCTCGGCCCGCTGCCAGTCGGAACGCAGCGCGTCCCAGGACGCGATGTAGCGCACCTCGCGCACGCCGAGCTGCTGGAAGTAGGGGTCGCTGAAGACCTTCGGGTGCTGCTCGCCGATCCCGATCTTGGGCGGAGCGGCGTGCGCCGTGGCCGGCGCGAGCAGGAGCACTGCGACCAGCAGCGCGAGCGCGGTCCTCACAGCAGGACGGTGTCTTCGTCCGAATAGGGCGGGGCGCAGCAGCACAGCAGCACGAGTGGCTCCACGCCGGGATTCCACAGCTTGTGCCGGATTCCTGGGGCGATCACGACCGTGTCGCCGGCGCGGACCTCGGCCTCTTCGTCGCCGAGGCGCATGCGCCCGGCGCCCGCCGTGAAGAGATAGATCTCCTCCGAGCGGCGGTGGAAGTGCTCGACGGTCTCGCCGCCGGGCGGGACCGTGGCCTCGGCGAGCGACTGGTTGACCGAGTTGCCGCTCGGGACGCCCGCGAGCTCGCGGATCGACGACCCGTCGGCGGTGATGAAGGAGGGGCGGTCCTCGAGGCGCACGCGTTCCACGGCGCATGAGGGTACCGGCGGGGTCGCGCAGCGCGACCCCGCCGAGGCCTCATCTAGACGACTGCACGGCGGGCCATCTCGCGGTCGAGGCGGCGCGCCAGCCGGCCGGCCGCGAACGCGGCGCGGGCCCGCAACGGGCTGTTGGGGGGGCGTTCCGGCGGCTGCGGGGGTTCCGCACGAAACGAGTGCCGGCCAGTGCGCTCATCGGCGATGACGCGACCCAGGACGGCGTGATTGAGCGAATGCATGGTGGAGGCTCCAGTTGGATTGAACGGAGCCGCCCGCGAGCGCTTTCGCGAGGCTATGGCGGAGGAGTTCGCGGGCGGCAGTGGTGACTGCCCGCGACCAGACTCAATGACTAGGACGCGAGCAGGACGACGTGACGAGCACGCCGTGCAGAGCGGGCACGAGGCCACGCATCGAGATGCCAGCGTTCGTCTTCAAGTCCTGCTCACCTCCTTGCGGCGTTCGGCCGTGCGTCGATCAGGTCGAGTCGAACGGTACCAGCCGGTCCCGCGGCGCCACTAGTGCGGGTAGCCCCCGTATCGGGTCAGGCGAGCGAGCGGAACTCGCCCGTCTCGAGCTCGCGCTCGACCTCCTCGTCGATGTCGTGCTCGGAGGTGTCCGGGTCCGCGCGCCGCATCTGCCAGGCGCGCAACTTGCGCAGCTTGAGGATCTCGAGCACGTAGACCAGGTAGACGCTGGCGGCCACGCCGAGCGCCAGCAGCGCGGTCATCAGCGCCGCCCACCCCGTGTTCAGCTCGCCCGAGCGCTCCGAGTAGGGGATGAACCGCAGCGCGACCGCGATCCCGGCCATGATCAGCGTCCACGCGTAGAGGTACAGCACCGAGCGCGTCTGCGAGAACCCGATCCGGTGCAGGCGATGGTGGAAGTGGTTGGAGTCGCCGCGGAACGGCGAGCGCTTGTACTTGAGCCGCTTGGCGACGACGAAGCTCGTGTCCAGGAACGGCACCGCGAGCACCACCAGCGGCCCGACGAGCGCGATCAAGGCGTTCGTCTTGAGCGTGCCCTCGACGATCACCGCGCCGAGCAGCAACCCGAGCAGGTTCGAACCGCAATCGCCCATGAACACCGACGCGGGATGGAAGTTGAACAGCAGGAAGCCCAGTGCGGCGCCGCAGACGATCGCGGCCAGGATGCCGGCCGTCGTGCGGCCGAGGTCGAAGGCGATGACCGAGAACGCGGCCGCGGAGATCGCGCAGACGCCGGCGGCCAGCCCGTCGACGCCGTCGGAGAAGTTCACGATGTTCATCAGCGCGACCAGCGCGACCACGGTCAGCGGCCCGCCGAGGTCGCCGAGCTCGACGCGGTGCACGAACGGGAACGTGAACGCGTCGACCTGCACGCCCGAGGTGACGAGCACGACCGCGGCGGCGATCTGGCCCAGGAGCTTGAGCGCCGGGTGCAGGTCGTAGACGTCGTCCAGCGCGCCGACGATCGTGATCAGCGCGGCGGCGGCGAGGATGCCCTCCGTGCGCTGATTGTCGGGCAGGAACGCCAGGCCCGCGACCAGCGCGCCGCCGAAGATCGCCAGGCCGCCGAGCAGCGGCGTGGCGTCGCGCGCGAGGCCGCGCTCCTTGAGCTCGTCGACGGCGCCGATCCGGTGGCGAAGCGCGCCGCGGCGGGGGTGAGCGCGGCCGCCACGGCGAACGCGACGAGCGCGGCGAGGACGGCGTTGTCCACCATTGTCGGGCGTGAAGGATCGCAGGGTGCGACGACGCCAACCGTGTTGAGGTGTTGTGAAAGCGGATTGCCGGGCAGCGCGAACGGGCAAGAAGCCCGCGATGTCCGCGCCGATGACCCCGCCGCTCGCCCACGCCTTCCTCGCGCTCGCCGACGACGACGCATCCCGCTCGCAGCGCACCGTGCCGCGGGTGCTGACGGCTGCGGTCGCCGCGGTCGCGCTGGCCCTCAGCGTCCCGCTCGGCTTCTTCACGCTGCAGCCGTCCGAGCACCCCGTCGCCGCGTTGAGCTCGACCAAGGTCTCGCTTGCGGCAGACGACGAGGCCGCCGGGTGAGCGACACGACGATCGCGGCGCCGCCGCCGTTCCAGGACGGCCGGCGCGACCGACCGACGTGGGGCCTGCAGGAAGGCGACGCGATCGCCCCCGGGCGCACCGTGCTGCGCCGGATCGGCGGCGGGCGGCGCTACGAGGCGCTGCTCGTGTGGGACGACCACCGGCTCGCGGTGCTGGTGGCGAAGGTGCTGCGCCCGGACCAGGCGCGCGAGCGGGCGGCGCTGCGCGAGCTGACGCGTGAGGCGGAGCTCTTGCAGCGGCTCGCCCATCCGGTCGTCGTGCGCTCGTTCGGCGCCGTCACCGAGGGCAAGTTCCCGCATCTGGTGCTCGAGCATCTCGACGGCCCGACGCTCGACGAGCTGCTGGCGCAGCAGGGCCCGCTGGCGCTCGAGCAGCTGCTGCCGCTCGCGCTGCACGTCGCGTCGGCGCTGCACTACCTCGCGGCCGAGGGCGTCGTCCACCTCGACGTCAAGCCGAGCAACGTGGTCATGGGCGGCCCGCCGCGGCTGATCGACCTCAGCGTCGCCCGCACGCTCGAGCAGGCGGCGTCCGAGCGCTCCCCGATCGGGACCGACAGCTACATGGCGCCCGAGCAGCGCGCGCCGGACGGGCGCCTGGGGCCGCCCGCCGACGTCTACGGGCTGGCCGGGACGCTGTGCACCGCGCTCACGGGCGTCAAACCACCCGATCCGCAAGCGCTGCCGCGGCGGACGCCGCGCGAGCTGTCGGCGATCCTGCATGCCGGCATGGACCCGGATCCCGCCGCTCGCCCGGTCGCCGCCGAGCTGGCGAGCGCGCTCGAGCCGCTCGTCGCCGCGCTCCCGCGCCGGATGACGCTCGGGCGCCGCTCCTAACCTCTGGAGGCTTGAAGTCTCGCCGCAACGCCCTGGCCGCCGGCACGCTGATCGGCGCGCTCGTCCTCGTCGCGCTGCACGGGTGGCGGGGGATCGAGTACTGGAACTACAGCGAGGGCGTGTACGCGTACACGTCGCGGCTGTTGCTGGACGGCGGCGACCTCTACGGCCACATCGTCGTCGCGCAGCCGCCCTGGCAGTTCCTCTTCGGCGCGGGCGCGCTGGCGATCGAGGACTCGCTGACGTTCCTGCGCCTGGCCGTCGGGATCGCGCAGCTCGCGGCGGGCGTGCTGGCGCGGGGTCGCGGTCTGGCGGTTGACGGAGAACGGCGTCGCCACCGCGGCGGCGCCCGCGCTCAGCCTGCTGATGCCGTGGACGCTGCGCGAGCACGGCGCGCTCACACCCGAGTTGCTGGCGCCGGCCGTGCTGCTGGGCGCCGCACTGCTGGCCGCGTCGCCGCGCACGGCGGTCGCGGCGGGCGCGCTGGCCGCGGTCGCGCCGTTCCTGAAGTGGCCGTACGCGCTGGCGCTGCTGGCGATCGTGCTGTTCTCGGCCGCGCCGAAGCGGGCGGCGGTGGGCGCGGCGGTCGCGCTCGCCGTGCAGGCCGTGGGCTTCACGCTGTGGTTCGGCTTCGGGCTCTGGGACGACAGCGTGATCGCGCAGATGTATTCCGGCCGCCGCGGCCTGGACATCCTCAAGGGCGTCTGGGGACAGGCGTTCTGGAGCCTGCTCGGGCTCGTCGTGCTGGCCGCGATCGCCTGGTGGCGGCGGGCCGAGCTGCGCGACTCGCCGCTGCTGAAGGTCCTGCTGGCGCTCGCCGTCGCGATGCTGGCGACGCTGATCACGAACACCAAGGACGGCACCGGGCTCAACGTGCTGGTGCCGATCGAGTACGCGCTGGTGCCGCTCGCACTCGCGGGCGCGGTGGTCGTGGGTACGCGCTGGCTCGGGATCGCCGTGCTGGCCTTCGTGCTCGCCCAGTCCGCCTCGCTGCTGGTCTCGCCGGTCACGAACACGCCGTTCCTGTACCCCACGTCCGAGCGCGGCGCGTGGGGCCGCGCCGGCTCCGAGGCCGAAGTGCGGCGCGAGGTCGCGAAGGCCGAGGCCTGCCCGCCCGGCGTCGCCTTTTCCGGCCCGCCGTTCCTGGCCTTCCTGGCCGAGCGGCCGATGCCCGACGATCAGCCCGACCAGTTCCTGCCCTCGCGCTCCTCGCACCTGAAGGACGTCCAGGCGCGGATGGACGCCGTGCAGCCGCGCTGCGCTTGAGGTAACGTCGCCCCGTGAAGGATCGGGTGATCGTCTCGGACCGTGAGCTCGACCGCCCGCGCGAGCCGCGCCTTCCGCCACCGCCCGTCGTCGCATCGCTCCAGCGCTTCGCCGGCAACCAGGCCGTCGTCCGCCACCTGAGCCGCGCGCGCACCCTGGCGCGCTTCGTCGACAGCTCCTCGGCGCAGCTCGTGCTGGAGGCGCTGGCCACCGCGAGCACCGCCGAGCTGCGGACGATCGCCGCCGGGCTCGACTCGCCCGCCGTCGAGGACATGGTCGGCGTCGAGGTTCCCGGCCGCTCGCTGTCGGTCAATGTGCAGGATGCGCACGAGCTGCGCCCGCGCGCCTGGGAGAAGCTGCGCCAGTCGCTGATGCGCGACCTGGCGACGGGCCGCCAGCCGCTGTTCGTGGCCATGCAGGGTGCCGCCGACGAGCCCACGCGGCGCACGCGGACGCTCGCGCTGCGCGCGTTCGACGCGCCGCTGCTGGCCGACATCCGGCGCTTCGCGACCAACCCCGCGACGCGCTTCCAGCACACCGAGGCGAGCGTCCAGGACGGCGTGCTGGCCGCGGTGCAGCTCGAGGTCGTGGCCAACGCCGAGGGCGACCTGGCCTCGCCGGCGCAGGCCCACGAACGCTCGTGGCGAGCGGCGGGCATGGCCGCGAGCTTCGACTGGTGCGGGTTCTTTTCGATGGAGAACTACCTGCAGTCCAACCTCGACTCAGACCTCAAGCGCGGCTTCTTCCACGTCACCAACGTCGAGCACTACTTCACCTACCGCTACGCCTTCGGGCCGCGCAAGGACACGCGGGTGATGAAGTGGATCTACGCCGAGCACGCCTGGCATGACCTGCGCGCCTATCACACGGCGCGCGGCTCGCAGCGGACCTGGCTCAACGCCGCGGCGATCGACGCCGGCGGCACGCTCGACATCCGTGCCGGCGACATGGTGCTGATCGACCACTCCGGCACCGGGGCCGCCGACCACATCGTGATGGTCCACTCCTTCGACATGACCACGAACACGCTGTTCACGATCGGCGGCAACGACGGCGGCTACGAGGTCGACACACGCACCCCGCACGCGGCGCCGCGCGGTGAGACCGACCCCCAGCGAGCCAAGCGCGAGCGCCTCGAGGGCGCGACCGGGCAGCCGCTGCGGCCGGGCAGCGCCGGCGGGCACGTCGGCGTCGGCTCGTTCGACCTCGACGACCAGCCGAGCCTCGCCGAGGCGGAGCGCGATCGCGCGCGTGACCGGCCGCGCGTCCGGATCTACGGGATCGGGCGGCCGTCGATCGTCGACCTCGAGGACCACGCCTACGACAGCACCAACGAGCGCCGGCCGCCCAACGCCGCACCTCGTTAGGCGCGGGAGTTCCCAACGCCACCGCGCTCGCGCGCGGCCGGTGAACTCCCAGGTGATCGCCCCCTGGGCGATCACCCCGTGTCTAAGACCTCACGCACCTTGCGCGCCAGCGTCCGCTCGGTGAACGGTTTCTCGAGGAAGGCGGCGTCGGCGGCGAGCTCGCCGTGGCGCTGGACGGCGTCACCGGAGTAGCCGGACATGAACAGGACGCGCAGGCCGGGAACGAGCGCACCGAGGCGCTCGGCGACCGCGGCGCCCGACACGTCGGGCATCACGACGTCGGTCACGAGCAGGCCGAGCCCGGTGCCGCCCTCCTTCGTGGATCACGCGCTCGAGCTGGGCGCGGTCGGCCTCGACCGGCGCGAGGTCCGCGGCCAGCCGCGTGCCGACGCTGACGTCGTCGCCGATGATCCGGTGCAGCGAGGCTCTGGATCACGGCGGCGGTCCGGCGCGTGATCGCCCGTGCGCATGACGATCGCCGGCCCGTGCGGGGCGTCGAGCGCGATCGGGAACCCGGCCGGCATGCTCACCCGCTGCGTCAGCACACCCTCGAGGTCGGCGACATCGATCGCGCACCAGCTCGCGATCCCCGGCACGAGCAAGTCCGCGACGCGCTCGAGCGTCTCCTGCCGGTGCAGGCCCAGGCTGAGGATCTCGCCCACCCGGGCCAGCAGGGTCAGCCGCCCCAGCGCGTTTCGCTCAGACCCTTCGATGCCGCTCACGGACTCGCCGTGAGCGTAGCTCTAGACCGCTGCCGGAGTGCCCAGTTGGGCGTACAGCGGGAAGCGGTCCGCGATCGCGCTCGCGCGCTCGGCGAGCTCTCCGCGGGCATCGTCGAAGCCGGGCTGCAGCGCACGGGCCATCAGCTTGCCGACCTCGTGGAAGTCCTCCACCTGCAGGCCACGGGTGGCGAGCGCGGGCGTGCCGATGCGCAGGCCGCTGGTGACCATCGGCGGGCGCGGGTCGAACGGGACCGCGTTGCGGTTGACGGTGATCCCGATCGAGTCGAGGCGGTCCTCGGCCTGCTGGCCGTCGAGCTCGGAGTCGCGCAGGTCGACGAGCACGAGGTGGACATCCGTGCCGCCGGTGAGGACGTTGACGCCGTGCCCGGCTTCCAGCAGCTCCTCGGCCAGCGCCTTGGCGCCGTTGACGGTGCGCTGCTGACGCTCCTTGAAGAGGTCGGAGGCGGCGATCTTGAACGCGACGGCCTTGGCCGCGATCGCGTGCTCGAGCGGGCCGCCCTGCTGGCCCGGGAAGACCGCCGAGTTGATCTTCTTGGCGTATTCCTCGCGGCACAGGATCAGGCCCGAGCGGGGGCCGCCGAGCGTCTTGTGGACGGTCGTGGTGACGACGTCGGCGTACGGGACCGGGCTGGGGTGCACGCCCGCCGCGACGAGGCCGGCGAAGTGCGCCATGTCGACCATCAGCAGCGCGCCGACCTCGTCGGCGATCTCGCGGAAGCGCGGGAAGTCGAGCACGCGCGGATAGGCGCTCCAGCCGGCCAGCAGGAGCTTCGGACGATGCTCCTTGGCGAGGCGCTCGACCTCGTCCATGTCGATCCGGTGGTCCTCCGGGCTGACCTCGTACGGGACGATGTCGTACAGCCGCCCGGAGACGTTGATCTTCATGCCGTGGCTGAGGTGGCCGCCGTGCGGCAGGCTGAGGCCCATGATGCGGTCGCCGGGCTGCAGCAGCGCGTGGTAGACGGCCGTGTTGGCCTGCGCGCCGGCGTGCGGCTGGACGTTCGCGTGCTCGGCGCCGAACAGCGCCTTCGCGCGGTCGATCGCGAGCTGCTCGATCACGTCGATGAACTCGCAGCCGCCGTAGTAGCGCTTGCCCGGGATAGCCCTCGGCGTACTTGTTGGTGAGCACGCTGCCCTGGCACTCCAGTACCGCCTGGGGCACGAAGTTCTCGGACGCGATCATCTCCAGCGTGCGCTGCTGGCGCTCGAGTTCGTGGCCGATCGCCGCGGCCACCTCGGGGTCGACGTCGGCGAGCGGCCGGTCGAAGTAGTCGGGCTGAAGCTCGGTCATGAGCTTGACGGTAGCGAATCAGCCCGTCTTCATAAGCAGGGCCGTGCCGGTCTCCGCGCCGCGCCGTTCGCGGGTCCAGCCGACGTAGACGTCGCCTTGATCCGTGGTCGCGATGAGGGGCCGCGAATCGTCCAGCGGATCGTCCGTGAGGTGGGTCACGCGGGTGGTGTTGCCGACCTTGGCGAGGTAGATGTCGCGGCGGCGCGCGCCCTGGCCGTAGGCGACGTAGGTCGTGCCGTCGACGCGCGCGACGGCGGGCGCGCCCGCGCCGCCGCCCGGGCCTGGCAAGCGGCGGACGCTCCAGCGCGCGTCGGGGCGCAGCGGGGCGCTGTAGAGGAAGGCGCGGGCGCCGCGCAGGAGGCCGACGTAGAGCGTGCCGTCGTCGACGACCAGCGTCCCTTCGACGTCCTCGCGTCGCGCGAGCGAGAGCACGGGGGCGCGCGGGGCGTCCGCCCCGAGCACGCGGACGAGCGACGTGCGCCGCGTCTGCGCGAGGTCGAGCACGAGCGGCGTGGTGTCGCCGGCCAGGTCGAGCGGCAGGTGGCGGACGTCGGGCGCGTCGGCGGTGAGCGCGCCTTCGCTGGTCGCGGCGTTGCCGAGCCGGTCGGGGTAGGCGAGCAGCGGCCGGCCGTCGATGTTCGCCAGCTGTGCCGGCCCGGTCCCCTTGCCGATCAGCGTCTCGGCGCCGGGCCGGCCGTTGGTGACCGTGGCCAGCGCGTACTCCATGCCGGCGTTGACGACCCGCGACCACGCGACCTGCGTGCCGACGAATGACCGGGTCGCGGGCCTCGGCGGCGCCGAAGGGCGCGGGTGTCCCGACACGCTTTCCGTCGGAGGTCACGAAGCCGAACGGCCGCGTGAGGCTGTCGCGGCCGATCACGGCGCTCACCGTGCTGCCGGAGACGTCGAGCGCGAGCAGCCCGCCCGGCCCGCTGCCGAGGGTGATCGGTGTCTGCGCGTTCGCCGGCGCGGCGGTCAGCGCCAGCGCGGCGAACGCGACTGCGAGCAGCCTCATCCGCGCAACCTAGCGGCGATCTCGGCGGCCGGGACCGCGCCCTCGCGGACGATCCGCCCGTCGCGCGTGTCGATCACGGTCGACGGCGTGCCGGGCAGCTCGCCGCCGTCGATCACGAGGTCCGCACCGTCGCGGAGGCGTTGCGGGACGGCGTCGAGGCGGCGCGCGTCGGAGCCGCCGGCGAGGTTCGCGCTCGACTGCAGGACCGGGCGGCCGACCGGAGCGAGGAACGGCACGCGCAGCCCGAGCGTCTCGGGGTCGGTCGTGCACGCCAGCGGGAAGCGGCGCGCAGGGTTGGCCAGCAGCAGCGTCACGCCGCCCGGAAGCAGGCGCGCGTAGGGGCCGGCGTCGGGGATCGTGTCGAGGTCGAAGAACATCACCGCCGCGGGCTTCTCCGGCGGACGGCCCTTGAGCGCGTAGAGCTTCGCGACCGCCTCGGCGTTCTCGGGATCGCACGCGAGCCCGTAGACCGTGTCGGCGGGAAAGACCGCGACGCCGCCCGCGGCGACGCACGCGCCGAGCGCGGCCGCCTGCTCGTCCGTCAACACGCCGCAGCCCCGCCGCGCCGCCCCACCACGGACTCGCCGCGCCGCCGCACCACGGACTCGCCGCGCCGCCCCACCACGGACTCGCCGCGCCGCCCCACCACGGACTCGCCGCGCCGCCCCGTCACGCGGCTCTCCGCCCCACCACGACGCGCTCGATCCCGGCGAGGTCGCGGATGCGCTCGACGTCGAAGCCGCCCATCAGCGCCTCGATCGCTTCGGCCTGGCCCTCGCCGTGCTCGAGCGCGAGGAAGCGGACGGGCAATGTGACCAGGCGGCGGATGACGTCGAGCCCGTCCGGCCCGGCGAACAGCGCGAGCGGCGGCTCGAACCCGATCTCGGGCATCAATGCCGCGTCCGCCTCGACGTACGGCGGGTTCGAGACGACCGCGTCGGCCTCGACGCCCGCGAGCAGGTCGCCCTCGGCGAACGTCACGTCGAGCCCCAGACGCGAGGCATTCGCGCGCGCGACATCGAGCGCGCCGGCGCTGACGTCGGTCGCGAACACCTGCAAGTCGGGCCGCTCGTCCTTGAGCGCCAGCGCGATCGCGCCCGAGCCCGTGCCGACGTCGACCACGCGCGTGCCCGGCGGCAGCGACAGCGCCGCCTCGACCACGTGCTCGGTCTCCGGCCGCGGGATCAGCACGCGCGGGTCGACCCGCAGGTCCAGGCGCCGGAAGCCCTTGAAGCCCGACGATGTACGCGACCGGCTCGCGCTGGCGCCGCCGGCGCGCGGCGTCCATGAACCAGCGCGCCTGCGTGCCGTCGAGCTCGCGCCACGGGTCCGCGATCAAGGCCGCGCGATTCACCTCCAGCGCGGCCGCCAGCAGGACCTCGGCGTCGAGCCGCGGCGTCTCGCAGCCCGCCGCGGTCAGCGCGATCACGGCCGAGTCGAGCGCCTCGCGGACCGTGGTGGTCGCGAGCGGGCGGCGACTCAAACGCCCGCCTGCTCCTCGAGCCGGCGCCGCTTGTCGGCGTCCTGGAGCGCCGAGGTGAGCTCATCCGGCTCGCCCGCGAGCACCTGCTCGAGGTTGTGCACGGTGAGCCCGATCCGATGGTCGGTGACGCGCCGCTGCGGGAAGTTGTAGGTCCGGATCTTCTCCGCACGGTCGCCCGTCCCGACCTGCGAGCGGCGGTCGGCGCTGAGCGCCGCCTGCTGTTCGGCCAGCTTGGCCTCATACAGCCGCGCGCGCAGCAGCTTCATCGCGCGCTCGCGGTTCTGCAGCTGGGACTTCTCGTCCTGCATCGAGATCACGATCCCGGTCGGCTTGTGCGTGATCCGCACCGCCGAGTCGGTCGTGTTGACCGACTGGCCGCCCGGCCCGGAGGACCGGTAGACGTCGATCTGGAGGTCGTTCTGGTCGATCGCGACCTCGACGTCCTCGGCCTCCGGCAGCACCGCGACCGTCGCCGTCGAGGTGTGGATGCGGCCCTGGGACTCGGTCTCGGGCACGCGCTGCACGCGGTGCGTCCCGCCCTCGAACTTGAACACCGAATACGCGCCGTCGCCCTTGATCTCGAACGTGTAGGAGCCGTCGGCGGCCTGCATCGTGTCGGCCTTGTAGCCCAGGCGCTCGGCGTAGCGCTGGTACATGCGGTAGAGGTCGCCGGCCCAGATCCCGGCCTCGTCGCCGCCGGCGCCGCCGCGGATCTCGACGATCACGTTCTTGTCGTCGTTGGGGTCGCGCTCGACCATCGCGAGCCGGATCTCCTCCTCGAGGCGCTCGATCCGCTCGCGCGCGTCGATGAGCTCGGCCCGCATCTCCGGGTCCTCGCCCTCGGCCAGCAGCTCCTCGGCGCCCTCGGCGTCCGAGACCGCGAGCCGCCAGTCCTCCGCCAGCTTGGCGGCGGGCGAGAGCTGGTTGTAGCTGCGGCCGGCGTCGGCGTAGCGCTGGCGGTCGGCGATCACCTCGGGATCCGACATCTGCGCCTGCGCGTCCGCGTAGCGCGCCTCGATCTGCTCGACCAGGGACTCGATCATCGAACCCATGAGCTTAACCGCCGGCCCCGGACCGCGAACGGCCCGGGGCGCGAGCTGCGAGCTACTTGCGACCGCTGCGGGCGAGCTTGCGCTGGAAGCGCTCGACGCGGCCGCCGGTGTCCACCAGCTTCTGCTTGCCGGTGTAGAAGGGATGGCAGTTGGAGCAGATCTCCACGTGCATGTCGCCCTTGGTGGAACGCGTGACGAACTCGTTCCCGCACGTGCAGCGCACCGTCGCCTCGGTGTAGGAGGGATGGATTTCAGTCTTCATAGTTCTTTCCAGTGTAGGCGTGCGCTCAAGCTCAACAGGACGCGCGCAGCGAGTCGTTGAGCTCGTCGGCCTCGTCGACCTGCGAACGCGGGTCGACGACGGCCTCGAGCGGCGTCCCGGGCGCGCAGCGCCGGCCAGGCAGCACCGCGGTGACGGGCGTCTGCGGGGCCAGGCCGACGACCTCGACCGTGCCCAGCGGGGTCCCGTCGACGACGAAGTCGACCGCGAACGCCCCCGCGGCCTCGCGGCCGCGGTTGAAGACCACGGCGACGTACTGGCCGCCCTCGAAGCGCACGTCGCGCACGACCAGGTCCGCGCGCGCGTCGGGCTGCCGGCAGGCGAGCGAGGTCGCCTGCTCGCTGCGCACCGTCCTGCCCCGCCGGTCGCGCCAGCGGAAGTTCACGACCGCCCGGTAGTTCGCCGGCGCGAGCAGGTTCTGGACGGTCTTCGAGTAGGTGTACTTGCCGAGCGACGGCGGCGCCGTGATCCACTGGCCCCAGCCGGGCGCGTCGATCTTGCGCCAGCGCCCGTCGTCCGGGGTCAGCGCCTGCAGCGTGAAGCGCAGCTGCATCTTCGTCGCCCGCTTGATCGCCACCACGCGCCCTTCGAAGACGGCTTCGCGCGCCTCCTTGTCGCAGCTCACGAGCACCGCGCGCGCGAACGGCGACGCCGCGCCCGCGACGCCCGTATGCAGGGCGAACAGCGCTGCCAAGAGCCCGATGATGCGCCGTCCAGCGAATCATGCGACAGAAGAACCCCGCACGTGCCCGCGAGTTGCGCCTATCGTGCCCGCATGCCTGAGTTCGACTGGGAGCGGCCGCTCAAGGACCTGCACGAGCTGGCGGAGCTGACCGGGGGGCCCGATGGCGCTCGCCGGCTCGCGTGGAGCGAGGACTGGCGCACGGCGCGCGAGTGGCTCGAGGGCAAGCTCGCGGAGACGGACGCCGAGGTCGAGCGCGACGTCGCCGGCAACCTGTGGGCGACGATCGAAGGCTCAAGCGAGAAGCTGGTCGTCGTCGGCTCGCACATCGACGCGGTGCCGCACGGCGGCTGGCTGGACGGCTGCCTCGGGATCTGCGCGGCGCTCGAAGTCCTGCGGGGGCACAAGGGCGAGACGCCGGAGGTCACGCTCAAGCTGATCGACTGGGCCGACGAGGAAGGCGCGCGCTTCGGCCGCAGCCTGCTGGGTTCGAGCGCCGCGGCGGGCACGCTGGAGCCCGACGAGGTCCGCAACCTCAAGGACGCCGAGGGCATCGCGCTGCCGGACGCCCTGAAGGAGAACGACATCGACCTCGACACGATGGGCGAGGCCGAGCTGCCCGAGATCGCCGCCTACCTCGAGCTGCACATCGAGCAGGGGCCGCGGCTCGAGGAGGCCGGCAAGCCCGCCGCGGCCGTGATCGGCTGCTTCGGCGTCGAGCGCCACGCGATCACGTTCACCGGCAAGGCCAGCCACGCCGGCTCGACGCCGATGGACCTGCGCCACGACGCCTTCCTCGCCGCCGGGCGCTTCGGCCTCGCCGCCCGCGACAGCGCGATCGAGCGCGGCGGCGTGGCCACGATCGGCACCGTCACCACCGGTCCCGGCATCCCGACGATCATCAACGAGCACTGCGAGGTCACGCTCGACCAGCGCGCGTTCAAGCCCGAGCAGCTGCGCGACATGCTCGCCGACGTCAAGGCGGCGGCGGACGAGATCGCCGCCGAGGAGGGCGTCGAGGTCTCCTGGAAGCGGATCTGGCAGATCGACCCGATTCCGTTCGACGAGACACTCGTCGACCTGGCGGCCAAGGCGATCGGCGAGATCACCGGCGACGAGGAAGCGCGCCGCGGCTGCCCTCGGGCGCCCTCCACGACGCCGCCGAGGTCGCGCGCACGGCGCCGACGGTGATGGTCTTCTCCGAGCACCGACGGCGTCAGCCACTCGCCGCGCGAGGACACGCCGGAGGACGACCTGCGGGTCGCGCTGCAGGCCTACGGGCGGCTCTACGAGTTGACCGCGGGGATGATCTCCGAGCCGTAGGCCTCGAGCGTCTCGTCCTGGCCTTCGGTCATCAGGTAGACGATCCACTCGTCGACGCCGATCTCCTCGAGGCCGCGCAGCTTCTCCACGCACTGCGCGGCCGAGCCGATCACGCAGAAGCGGTCGCAGATCTCGTCGGACACGAACGAGCCGTGCGCCGCGCCGACCCGCGAGTGGTCCTTGTAGTCGTACGCGTCACGCTCGGAGATGTAGTCCGTGAGCTCGCGCGGGATGTCCGACGTCTCGCCGTGCACGCGGATGATGTCCGCCACGTGGTTGCCGACCATCGCCGGGAACCAGCGCACCTCGTCGCGCGCCTGCGCGATGTCGTCGGAGACCTTCGACGGCGCGCACACCAGGCACTTCAGCTCCGCCGGGTCGCGCCCCGCCTCCTCGGCCGCGCGCCGCGCCGTGGCCATCGTCCACTCGATGATCGCGGGGTCGGCGAGCTGGATGATCACGCCGTCGCCGACGCGGCCCGCGACACCCAGCGCGCGGGGGCCGTAGCCGGCGACGTACAACGGGATCTCGGGCTTGTCCTGCGCCCACTTGAGCTCGATCTCCGTGCCTTCCCACTCGACCGGGCGCCCGTTCATGAAGTCCTTGATCATGCGCAGCCGGTCCTCGAACTGGGCGATCGGCGTCGGCTTGCGCCCCATCACCCGGACCGCCGAGTCGCCGCGGCCGATGCCCATCACCATCCGCCCGTCGGAGATGTCCTGCAGCGTCGCGTGGGCGGAGGCCGTCACCGCGGGCTCGCGCGTCACCGGGTTGGTGACGCACATCCCGATCTGCATCCGCGACGTCTTGTCCGCCAGCAGCGTGATCAGCGGGTACGGCTCCTGCCACAGGATCGGCGAGTCGTACGTCCAGCCGCTGTCGAAGCCCAGCGACTCGGCCTTGACGATCAGCTCGACCAGCCGCTGGTACGGCGGGTCGGGAAGCACCGTGACGCCGAACCGCATCAGGACGGCGGCGCCGGGATGTGGCCCCGGATCCGGGCCGGGTCGATGGCCTCGACCTTGCCGAAGATCTGCTCCGTCTTCTTCTTGGCCATGCCCTCGACCTCGGGCGGCACGTAGCCGCTGAAGCTCAGCATCGGCCCGCCCCAGCCGGCGTCGACCGCGTGGACGAGGATCGCGCGCGGCTTGCCGTAGAGATCGGCCATGTAGACGCGGTTCTCCATGTCGACCTCATCCTCGGTGACGCCCCGGTTCTTGATCTCGAAGTGCTGCTTGCCCACGCCCTGGACGAACTTGTCGTACTTGCCCAGCAGGTCCCCGAGCACGGCGCGGTAGACATCGACGTTCGTGTACTCGTAGGAGTAGGCGCCCCAGGTCGCGACCAGCTCGAGATCGCTCATGTCGCCGATGTGGTCGGTGATCGCCTGCCCGCCCTTGTGGAAGGCGTTCTGGGCCGTGATCAGGAAGGCGTCGTGCTCGGTCTCCCCGAAGAGCGCGAACGAGTTGGCCTTGATGGCCTGCTGGCCGACCTTGGTCGCGCCCGTGAACGCCGCCTTGGTCATGTCGCGGTCCTGCAGGATCTTCGTCAGCTTGCCGATCTCGGTCACGTCGGCGCTCTCCTTGGCCCGCGCCGCCACCTTGGCCGCCATCTTGCCCGCGACCCAGGTGGCGAAGATCGGCGCGGCGAAGCCCGCGAGGATGTCGATCACCAGCGCCATCAGCTCCGCGTCGGCCTTGGCCTTGGACTTCAGCGCCTCGCGGTGATGCGCGCAGGCCGTGGCGAAGGCCGGCATCGCCTGCGTCACGTGCTCGCCGGCTTCGCGCTCGAAGCGCTGGCGCTCGTCCTTGCTCAGGGCGCGCCCGGGCGGTCCCGCCGATGGCTCGGCCGTGTCCGGGGGGATCGTGGCCACCGGGTCGCGCGCCAGCTGACCGGCGCGCGAGAGCTGGCGGGCCACGGCCGCGTTGCCGGCCGAGCGCTGGAGCGCCATCACTCGCGCGACCTGATCGACGCGGCGGCGGCGGCGCAGGCGCGGCCTGGGGCTCGGGGTGCTCCAACTCCTCGGTCTGAATTCGGGCGCTCGACGTCACCCGCTCACCCTCACCGATTTGCCCGCCGCCGTCAAGCGAGCGCGGGCTCGAACAGCGAGCGCTTGACGTAGCGCCCACGGCCGGGCGAAGACACCACCCGGCCGTCTTCGTACACGGTCTCGCCGCGTGAGAGCACGAAGCGCGGCTTGCCCGTGACCTCCCAGCCCTCGAACGGGTCGTAGTCGACGTTCATCACGTGCGTAGCGGCCGACAAGGTGTGCTTGACCTCAGGGTCGAAGACGACGATGTCGGCGTCGAAGCCGGGGGCGATCGCGCCCTTGCGATCGAGGCCGAAGATCCGCGCCGGGCCCCAGCTCGCGTGGCGGACGAGGTCCACGACCGACATGTGGCCCGGGCGCACGCTGCGGTCGTAGAGCAGCGTCAGCCGGTGCTCGATCGCCGGCAGCCCGTTCGGGATCTTCGTGAAGTCCCCGAGCCCGAGCTCCTTCTGCTCTTTGAAGTTGAACGGGCAGTGGTCGGTGGAGATGCCCTGCAGCGCGCCCTGGCGCAGCGCCTGGTAGAGCACGGCCTGGTTCTTCTCCTCCCGCAGCGGCGGCGAGCAGACGTACTTGGCGCCCTCGAAGCCCGGCCGGTCGAGGTCGTCGACGGTCAGGTAGAGGTACTGGATGCAGGTCTCGCCGAAGATCGGCAGGCCGCGGTCGCGGGCCGCGCGGATCTCGCGCACGGCCTCCTCGCAGGTCACGTGGACGACGAACAGCGGGCGCTTCGTCCACTCCGCGAGCCGGATCGCGCGGCCGGTGGCCTCGCCCTCGACCTCGGGCGGGCGCGTGGAGGCGTGGAACTTCGGGTCCGTGTCCCCGCGCGCCATCGCCTCCTTCTGGTAGCGCACGACCGCGTCGCCGTTCTCGCAGTGGACCATCACGAGGCCGCCGGATACGCCGGTCTGCTCGAGCACGGCCAGGAACTGCTCGTCGTCGACCATCAGCGCGCCCTTGTAGGCCATGAAGACCTTGAAGGACGTGATGCCCTCGGCCACGCAGTCGGCCATCTCGGCGATCACGCTGTCCTGCGCGTCGGTGATCGCCATGTGGAAGCCGTAGTCGATGTGGGCGGCGCCGTCGGCGCGCCCCTGCCACTCCTCGCGCGCGTCCTTCAGCGTCCCGCCGACGTACTGGATGATGAAGTCGACGATGCAGGTCGTCCCGCCCGCGGCCGCGGCGGCGGTGCCGGTGTCGTAGTCGTCGCAGCTCCAGGTGCCGCCGAACGGCATCGAGAGGTGGGTGTGGTTGTCGATCAGCCCCGGCATGACCAGACAGCCGGAGGCGTCGATCTCCTCGTCGGCCTGCAGGCCGGTGCCGACGGCGACGACGGACTCGCCGTCGACCAGCACGTCGGCGTCGAAGGCGTCGGTGGCGGTGACGACCCGCCCTCCCCGGATGAGACGGCTCATCTGCCGCACCATACGAGGATCGAGCGTTGAGGTCGGATGATCGGGGTGGGGCGGAGGGGATGTCTGCCTTCTACGTGATCTGGTAGAGCGGCCCGTCGCCGCCTTCGGGCGGTGTCAGGCGACCGCCCTTGGCCGTGATCGCGCCGCACTGGACGCAGTTGGAGGGGTTGACGATCAGGTCGATCATGCCCTCCTCGGGCGCGTCCTCGGGCACCTCGTAGACGCCCGCGGGGCACATCCAGGCCCAGCCCTCGGCGACCTCGCGCGGGACCCGCTGCTGGATCCGGATGTGGCGACGGCGCGTCGTCGCGGGTCGCGTTGCCGGTCAGGAAGACGCCGCTGAGCTTGTCGAACGTGTACTTGCCGTCGGGCTTCGGATAGCGCTTGTGGCGGTCTGAGAGGTGCAGCGGCGCCTCGGCGTCGCGGTGCGTGGCCCAGTGCCCGCCCGGGAAGCGGCCCTTGGTGATCACCATCGCGTTGGTGATCGCGCCGCCCAGGATCAGGCCCTTGGCGAACGGCTGCTTCATGTTGCGCGACTCGTAGAGCTCCTTGCCCATCGTCGAGCCGTAGACCTTGCGCTCGTAGGACGAGAAGTCGCTCGAGCCCTGCTTGAGCTGCTCGTAGATCGTCTCGGCGGCCAGCCGGCCCGACTCGATCGCGTAGTGGATGCCCTTCAGGCGCGGGACGTTGACCAGCCCGCCCGCGTCGCCGGCGATCACCATGCCGGGCGCGTGCAGCGTCGGCATCGCCCAGTAGCCGCCCTCCGGGATCGCCTTCGCGCCCCACGCCGTGCGCTTGCCGCCGTCGAGGATCTTGCGCACCAGCGGGTGCAGCTTGAACTCCTGCAGCACGTCGTGGACCGAGAAGCGGGCGTCGGTGGAGTCGAGCCCGGTGACGAAGCCGATCGAGACCTTCGGCGTCTCGCCCTCGCGGTTCATGCCGTAGATCCAGGAGCCGCCGAACTCCTGCCACTTCGCGCCGGGCCGCAGCGGCCAGCCGAGCGTGTGGACGATCTTCTCGAACGGCTGCTCGACCTCCCACACCTCCTTGACGCCCAGGGCCCAGACCTGCGGATCCTTGGGCGCCAGCTCGAGCGCCTTCAGCGCCGCGCCGGTCAGGTGCCCCCAGCAGCCCTCGGCCAGCACCGTGGCCTGGGCCATGACGTCGCTGCCGGGCTCGAAGTTGCCCTTCTCGCCGCCGGACTTGTCGCGGCCCTTGTCGCCCGTGCGCACGCCGACGACCTGCTCGTCCTCGATCAGGAGCTTGTACCCGGTCGTCTCCGAGAGGATGTAGGCGCCCATCTCCTCGGCCTTCTCCCCCAGCCAGCGGTTGAGCTCGGCCACCGAGACCACGTAGTTGCCGTGGTTGCGGAACGGCGGCGGGGTCGGCTTCAGCGGCACCGCGCGCTTGCGGTTGAGCATGAAGTAGACCGTCTCGCGCTTGACCTCGCCGTAGTGCGGCCACGAGTCGTCCTCGGGCAGCAGCGTGCGGATCGCGCTCGGGTTCATGACGCCGCCGGAGAGCTGGTGCGCTCCGGCGACGCGGCCCTTCTCGATCACGGCCACCGGCACCTCGCCGAGGCGCTCGGTCAGCTCCTCGTCGTCGGCGAGCAGCTGCAGCAGGCGGATCGCGCACGCCAGCCCGGCCTGCCCGCCGCCGACGATCGCGACGCCGACCTCGATCCGCTCGTCCGGATCGTCGGTCGGCGGGCCGACGAACTCGCTCGCCGAGTCGACGGGCGGCGGGAACTCGCTGGGGGCGACGCTCATCTGCTTCTTCGCCTTCACGGCCTCCGTCAGCTTCGGCACGATCTTGTTCAGGTCGCCGACGATGCCGAGGTCGGAGAACTCGAAGATCGGGGCGTTGGAGTCCTTGTTGATGGCCACGATGTTCTCGGAGGCCTGCATGCCGACCTTGTGCTGGATCGCGCCGGAGATGCCCGCGGCCAGGTAGAGCTTGGGCGCGACGGTCTTGCCCGTCTGACCGATCTGGGCGCTGTAGGAGTACCAGCCCGCGTCGACCACCGCGCGGGTCGCGGCGACGGCGCCGCCGAGCGCGCCCGCGAGCGCCTCGAGCGCCTCGAAGCCCTCGGCCTTGCCCAGCCCGCGTCCGCCGGCCACGAGGATGTTCGCGTCTTCGATGTTGACCTCGGCGCCGCGCTGCTCGCCGCGCTGGACCATCTTGGCCTTGAGGCTGTGCGGCTTGAACTCGACGCTCAGGTCCTCGACCGTGGCCGTGCCGCCGGACTCCTTGATCTCGAACGCGTTCAGCCGGCCGATGATCACGCCCACCTTCGAGCGGTAATGCACCGAGCTGATCTGCGAGTCCTGCAGGATCGGGCGCTCGGCCACGAGCTTCGAGTCCTCGACCCGGACGTTCGTGACCTCCATGCAGACGCCGGCGTCCAGGCGCGCGGCCAGGCCGGCGCCGATCTCAAACCCCAGCAGGCCGCCGCCGAACAGCGCGTACTCGTGGCCGCCGGCCTCGATCGCCGCGGCCATCGCGTCGATCACCGGCTGCGCCAGGCCCTCCGGCCCCTCGACGCGGTAGACCTTGCTCGCGCCGTAGTTGCCGAGCTGGGCGGCCAGATCGTCGGCGACGCCCTCGCCGACGACGATCGCATGGCACTCGCTGCCGAGCTCTGACGCGAGCTTCGCGCCCTCGGAGACGGCGCCGAGCGAGTTCTTGTTGAACGCGCCGTCGTAGTGCAGCGCGTAGACCAGGATCCCACTCATGCCAACAACTTCCTCTCATCCAGCCACGCCACGATCTTCTCGACCGTGTCGTTCGTGTCCTCGTCCTCGATGATCTGACCCGCGGACTTGGCCGGCGGGGCGGCGAAATCGCTGCAGTGCGCCCGCGCGTTGTCGTAGCCGACGCGATCGGCCTCGATCCCCACGTCACCCGCCGCCTTGGTCTCCAGCGGCTTCTTCTTGGCGCCCATGATCGCCTTCAGCGACGGATAGCGCGGCTCGTTGATGGCGTCGCCGACACTGATCACGGCCGGGAACTCGACCAGCACCGTGTCATAGCCGTACTCGGCCTGGCGCTCGCAGCGCAGCGCGCCGTCCTCGACGTCGATCTTGATGACCTGGGTGAGGCTCGGCATCTGCAGGTGGTCGGCGACCACGGCGCCGATCGTGTAGCACTCGCCGTCGTCGGACTGCTGACCGAGCAGGACGAGATCCGGCGCCTCGGACTCGAGCGCCTTGGCCAGCGCGTAGCCCGTGCCGTTCACATCCGAGCCCGCGAGCGCGTCGTCGGACAGGTGCAGCGAGCGGTCGGCGCCCAGCGACACGGCCTTGGTCAGCGCACGCTTGGCGCTCTCGGGCCCCATCGTGACCGCGACGACCTCCTCGACCTCGAGAACCCCGCCCTCCTTGAGCTGCATCGCCGCCTCGATGGCGTGCGTGTCGAACGGGTTGAGGTTCTTCTCCCCGCTCCGGTCCAGGCGCCCCGTCGAAGCGTTGATGCGCTTGTCGACGGCGGCGTCCGGCACCTCTTTGACCAGGACGCAGATCTTCACAGAGTCACCTTCTTCGCTACAGCAGGGGGTCCGGGGGACGGCATCCTAGCGCGTTGACTGACCAGTCAATCCAGTGGTTCGGCCAGCTCCAGCAGGCGTTGAAGAACCCGATCCCGGAGGGCGCCCGTCGGCGGGCCCATGCCCAGCAGCTCGGCCAGCCAGAGCCCGTCCGCGGCCAGGCGGGCGACCGTGGCGTCGACCGGGTCGCGTCCTTCGCGCTCCACCCGATCCTGCCAGATCCCGTACTGCCGGCGCACCGTGACCAGCAGTGACGGGTCCCCGATCAGCGCCGCGAGCATGCCCAACTCGTTGCCGGCGGGCGCTGAGGCCTGGACGTAGCCGCGCACGAACGCCGGGTCGGCCTCGTCCATCTCGCGCTCGAACTCGGCCAGCCAGCGCTCGACCATGCCCTCGACGAGGTCGCGCTTGGACTTGAAGTGGTAGAGCAGCCCGCCCTTGGAGACCTCGGCCTCCTCGGCGACGGCGTCGAGCGTCAGCGCCTGCGCGCCGTCGCGCATGACGACGGCGCCGGCCGCGTCGAGCAAGCGATCCTTAGTGCGCGCCCGCGGCATTGAGTCCGACGACGCCGAGGATGATCAGGCCGAGCGAGGCGAGCTTGAGCGCATTGGCGGTCTCGCCGTAGGCGAAGACGCCGATCAGCGCGATCGCGGCGGTGCCGACAGCGGACCAGATGGCGTAGGTGGCGCCGACGGAGAGGTTCTTGAGCACCAGCGCGAGCAGCCAGAACGAGAACACGTAGCCGACGACCACGATCGCCGTGGGTAAGAGCCGGGTGAAGCCGTCGGAGCTCTTCAGAGCAAGCGTGGCGATGACTTCAGAGGCGATGGCGAGTGCGAGGTAAAGGGCGGTCATGCCCTTAACTATACCGTCTGGACGGTATAGTTACGGCTCGACGGACTTCTCGATGAAGTCAATGATCGCTTGGGTGGGCGCGCCGGGCGTGAAGACCTCGGCGACGCCGAGCTCCTTGAGCTCCGGGATGTCCTGGTTGGGGATCGTGCCGCCGACGGTGACGACGACGTCGCCGGCGTCCTGCTCGCGCAGCAACTCCATCACGCGCGGGACGAGCGTCATGTGGGCGCCGCTGAGGATCGACAGGCCGACGGCGTCGGCGTCCTCCTGCAACACGGTCTCGACGATCTGCTCCGGCGTCTGGTGCAAGCCGGTGTAGATCACCTCCATCCCGGCGTCGCGCAGCGCGCGGGCGATGATCTTCGCGCCGCGGTCATGGCCGTCGAGGCCTGGCTTGGCCACGACGACGCGGATTTTCCTGGTCGAAGAGGCCATGCCGGAATAATACGGGCCACGTGGCTCACCCGGATGCCTCAGACCTGCTGCGCACGGAGCATGCGGTCGTGCGCGTTCTGGCCTCGGCGGCCGGCGAGGCCGAGGCCTACCCCGGATTGCTGGCCGCGATCGGCGAGTCGCTGGACTGCGCGGGCGCCCTCTGGCTGCCGGGCGAAGACGGTCAGCTGCGCTGCGCCGAGACCTGGCCCACGGACGCGGCAATCGGCGCCGCGCTGGTGGAGGACGCCCGGGAGTCGAGCGTGGCCGTGCCCGGCGCATTCGCCTTCCCGCTCGCCGGCATCGGCGTGATGGCCTTCTCGACCGCGGCCCTGTTCGAGCCCGACGCCAACCTCCTGGCCACGGTCGAGAGCCTGGGTACGCAGATCTCGCAGTTCGTCGAGCGCTGCCGGGCCCAGCACGCGGTGCGCTCGAGCGAGGCCCGCAAGAGCGCGATCCTCAACGCCGCCTTCGACTGCATCATCACGATGGACCACAACGGCGACGTGGTCGAGGTCAACCGTGCCGCCGAGCAGACGTTCGGCTACCGCGCGCAGGAGATGATCGGGCGCGAGCTGGCGGAGCTGATCATCCCGCCCGACCTGCGCGAGGCGCACCGGTTCGGCGTCAACCGCTACCTGCGTACCGGGGTCAGCGCCACCGGCGGGCATCCGTTCGAGCTGATGGGCATGCGCGCCGACGGCAGCGAGTTCCCGGTCGAGGTCATGGTCACCCGCGCCGACCTGCCCGGGCCGGCGCTGTTCTGCGGCTACCTGCGCGATGTCACGGAGGCCAAGGAGCGCGAGCTCGACCTGCGCCAGCTGGCCGAGGAGCAGGCGGCGCTGCGGCGCGTGGCCACCGCGGTCGCGGCCTCCACCGACCCGCAGCGCGTCTTCGGCGTCGTCACCGAGGAGTGCGCGCGGCTGCTGCGCGCGCAGAGCTCGAACATGGTCCGCTTCAACCTCGACGGGACGGCGACCGTGATGGGTGGCTGGAGCGAGGGCGAGGTCAGCAACATCGCGGTCGGCGAGACCGTGCGGATGGACGGCGACACCGCCTCGGCGCGCGTGTACCGGACCGGGGCGCCGACGCGCGTGGAGAGCTACTGCGGAGTTGGACGGCGAGCTCGCGGCGACGCTGCGCGAGCTCGGCTTCCGCTCGGCGGTCGCGGGGCCGATCTTCCTCGACGGCCGGCTGTGGGGCGCGCTGATCGTGTCGAGCGTCGACCCCGAGCCGCCGCCCGCGGGCGCGGAGCAGCGGATCACGGACTTCGCCGAGCTCGCCGCGCAGGCGATGGCCAACGCGAACGCCCGCGCCGAGCTGGCCGCTTCGCGCGCCCGCATCGTGGCGGCGGGGGACGCCGAGCGGCGGCGGCTCGAGCGCAACCTGCACGACGGGGCGCAGCAGCGGCTGGTCTCGCTCGCGCTGATGCTGCGGATGGCGTCGCGGCGGCACCCGGAGGACGCGGAGATCGCCGTGGCCGGCGACGAGCTCGGGCAGGCGCTGGCGGAGCTGCGCGAGCTGGCGCGCGGAATCCACCCGGCGGTGTTGACCGAGCGCGGGCTCGAGCCCGCCGTGGAGTCGCTCGCCAATCGCGCGCCGCTCCCGGTCGAGCTCGACATCTGCCTGCCCTCGCGTCTGCCTCAGCCGGTCGAGGCGGCCGCGTACTACGTGGTCGCGGAAGCGCTGACCAACGTCGCCAAGTACGCGCGGGCGAGCGGGGTGAGCGTGGGCGTCGAGCGCACGAACGGGCAGGCGCGCATCGAGGTGCGCGACGACGGCGTCGGCGGCGCCGCGACCGAGCGGGGCAGCGGGCTGCGGGGCCTCGCCGACCGCGTCGAGGCGCTGGGTGGGCGCTTCGTGCTGATCAGCCCCCAGGGCGAGGGCACCACGCTGCGCGCCGAGATTCCCTGCGCGTCTTGACCGCCGCCGAGCTGCTCCGGAGCGTCACGCACGCGCTCTCGCTCCCCTCCGAGGAGGAGGCCTTCGCGGCGCTGCCGGGTTCGCTGGTGCGGGGCGCGGATGCGCCGCTCGGCTGGGAGGACGGGCTGCTCTCGATCCCGGTCGTGGGCGTCGGCGTGCTGCGCGTGCCGACCGGCGAGCCCGACGACGCGCTGCTGGCCGCGGCCGAGAGCGTCGGCTCGCAGCTCGCGCTGTTCGAGGCGATGCGGGACTTCGAGGCGCGGCGGCGGGCGATGCTCGACGTCGCCTTCGACTCCGTCGTGACGATGGACGACCGCGGGGTCGTCCGCTCCGCCAACCGCGCGGCCGAGCGGCTGTTCGGCTATTCCGCGGAGCAGATGGTCGGCCGCGAGGTCGCGGAGCTGATCATCCCGCCCGCGCTGCGCCAGGCCCACCGCGACGGGCTCTCGCGCTATCTGAAGACCGGGCGCGGCCCGATCGTGGGGCGGCGCGTCGAGCTGACCGCGATGCGCGCCGACGGCTCCGAGTTCCCGGTCGAGCTGGTCGTGACGCGACCCGAGGGCACGCGGACGTTCTACGGCTACCTGCGCGACCTGACCGCGCGCTACGTCGCCGAGGCCTCGCTGCACCGGCTGGCCGACGAGCAGGCGGCGCTGCGGCGGGTCGCGACGGCGGTGGCGGCCGCGCACGAGCCCGGGCGCCTGTTCACGCTCGTCAGCGAGGAGGTCGGGCGTCTGCTCGAGGCGCAGACCGCGCACATGTTCCGCTTCGACAGCGACGGGTCGGGCGGAACGATCGTGGGCGGTTGGGCCGTGCGGCCCGAGCATGTGCTGGGGGTCGGGACGCGGATGCCGCTGGACGGCGACACGGCGGCCACGCGCGTCTGGCGCACCGGGCGGCCGGCGCGGATGGACTCCTACGACGGCGCCGAGGGCGAGCTGGCCGCGACGCTGCGCGGCTACGGCGTGCAGGCCGTGGTGGCCGCGCCGATCTTCCTCGGCGGCTCGCTGTGGGGCGCGGTGATCGTCTCCACGATGGACGCCGAGCCGTTCCCGGAGGACGCCGAGCACCGGATCTCCTACTTCGCCGAGCTGGCGGCGCAGGCGCTGGCCAACGCGCAGGCGCGCGAGGAGCTGGCGGCGTCGCGGGCGCGCATCGTCGCCGCGGGCGACGCCGAGCGGCGGCGGCTGGAGCGCAACCTGCACGACGGCGCCCAGCAGCGGCTCGTGTCGCTGGCGTTGATGCTGCGGCTCGCGGCCCGCCGGCATCCCGGCGACGCCGATCTCGAGCGCGCCGGCGAGGAGCTCTCCCAGGCCCTGCAGGAGCTGCGCGAGCTGGCCCGCGGCATCCACCCGGCGGTGCTGACCGAGCGTGGGCTCGAACCCGCCGTGCGCGCCGTCGCGGACCGCGCGCAGCTGCCGGTCGAGCTCTCGGTGGTCCTCGACGCGAGGCTCCCGGCCCCGGTCGAGGTCGCCGCCTACTACGTCGTCTCCGAGGCACTGACGAACGTCGCCAAGTACGCCGGCGCGACGGTCGTGCGCGTGCGCGTCGAGCGCACCGACGGCGGCGCCCGCATCGAGGTCTCAGACGACGGCGCGGGCGGCGCCAACCCGTCCGCCGGCACCGGCCTGCGGGGCCTCGCCGACCGTGTCGAGGCCCTCGGCGGCCGCCTCACGATCGACTCCCCACCCGGCGCGGGAACCACCCTGCGCGCCGAGATCCCAACCTAAAGGGACAGTCCCTTATCTTCGGGCGGCCGCCGCCGAGGCGATGTAGGGCAATCCCCCGGACATAAAGGGACAGTCCCTTTAGATTCTCGGTATGGCCCGCACCGTGCTCGTGATCGACGACTCCTCGGCGTTCCGGATCGTCGGCGCGGATGCTGTTGCAGGCGCGCGGCTACGAGGTCGTGGGGGCGGCCGAGGATGTCGCCTCAGGGCTCGCCGCGGTGCGCGAGCTCAAGCCCGACTGCGTGGTGCTGGACGTGAACCTGCCCGACGGCGACGGGCTGACGGCGGCGGGACAGCTGCGGGAGGACGGGTACACGCCGGCGGTCGTGCTCGTGTCCACGCTCGATGCTTCGGCGATCGGTGACGTCGAGCGCTCGGGCGCGCGCGGGTTCGTGCCCAAGGCCGAGCTGGCCTCGCAGCGAGCTGCGTGGAGCTGCTCGGGTCCGCCATGAGCGTCCGGATCGTGATCGGTGAGGACCAGGCGCTGCTGCGCCAGGGGATCGTGCGGCTGCTCGGCGACGCCGGCTTCGAGGTCGTGGCCGAGGCCGGCGACGCGCCCGACCTCCTGCGCAAGGTCGCCGCGCACCGGCCCGACGTCGCGATCGTCGACGTCCAGATGCCGCCCGAGAACACCGACGACGGGCTGCGGGCCGCACTCGAGATCCGCGCGACGCAGCCCGGAATCGGCGTGCTGGTGCTCTCGCAGTACGCCGAGGAGCGCTACGCGGTCGACCTGATCGGCGACGACGCGGCCGGCGTCGGCTACCTGCTCAAGGACCGCGTGACCGACTTCACGCTGTTCGCCGACGCCGTCAAGCGCGTCGCCGCCGGCGGCTCGGTGCTCGACCCCACGGTCGTCGCGCACATGCTCGGGCGCAGGCGCCGCGACGACCCACTGGCCGAGCTCACGCCGCGCGAGCGCGAGGTGCTCGAGCTGATGGCCGAGGGGCGCTCGAACAAGGGCATCGCCGAGGCGCTCGTCGTCACCCCGCACGCGGTCGAGAAGCACGTCACGAGCATCTTCCTGAAGCTCGGCGTGGCCACCGGGGCCGAGGACCACCGCCGCGTGCTCGCCGTGCTGCAGTTCCTCAGAGGGGAAAGCGGGCCCGGATGAGCGTGCCCGCGCCCGGCGGGCTGTCGACTTCGAGCGTGCCGTCGAGCGCGCCGACACGATCGGCGAGACCGCGCAGCCCGGTCCCGCCGGACTCCTGCGCGCCGCCGACGCCGTCGTCGCGGATCTCGACCACGGCCGCCTCGGCTGTCGCGCCGGACGCTCACGCGCGCGTGCGTCGCCTGCGCGTACTTGGCCACGTTGGTCAGCGCCTCGGCGACGACGAAGTAGGCCGCGGTCTCGACCGCGATCGGCAGCCGCTGCTCGAGCTCGCTCTCGCGCTCGACCGGGATCGGCGCGCGGCTGGCCAGCGACTCCAGCGCCGCGTCGAGGCCGCGCTGGCTCAAGCACCGCGGGGTGGATCCCGGCCGCCAGGTCGCGCAGCTCGCCGACCGCCGCCTGCGCGTTGGCGAACGCGCTGTCGAGCAGCTCGCGCGAGCCCGCTCGGGTCGGCATCGAAGCGCTCGCGCGCGAGCTGCAGCTCGATCATCAGCGCCACGAGCCGCTGCTGGGCGCCGTCGTGGAGGTCGCGCCCGAGCCGCCGGCGCTCGGCGTCGCCGGCCTCGACCAGCCGCGCGCGCGAGGCCCGCAGCGCCTCGAGCCGCGCTCGCAGCTCGACCTCCAGCCGCGCGTTCTCGATCGCCAGCGCCGCCGCGGCCGAAGCCTCGGTCACGAGCTCCGGCGTCTCGGCCAGCACGGAGGCGTGCAGGAGCGCGCCGACGCGACGGCCCTCGTGGTCGATCTCGGTCACGGCCCGGTCCGGCGCCAGCTCGACCGCCCGGCCCTCGCGATCGACGTAGCCGCGCTCGGGCAGCCAGTAGGCGACCTCGAGCGACGGATCGCCGAGCGCACCGGACAGGGCGTCACGTACCCCGCGCGGGTCATGCCGGAGCTGCTCGATCAGGCCGGAGCATCGCCGAGCGTGCGGAAGAAGTGCGTGCGCAGCAGCCCGACCAGGAACGCGACCGGGAACAGCGCGAACGCGACGAAGAACGCGATATGGAACGGCTGCGGGCCGCGAGGTCGGCCGCCTGCGCTCACCAGCATCGCGAAGCCCAGCACGAGGATCGCCCCGCCGATCGCCAGCACCGGCGCGAGACCGCGGCGCTGGAGCGCGTTCGAGGCCCACCAGCGGCGGATCAGGAGCACGGCGGTGCCGACGATCGCGACCACCGCGAGCAGCGCCTGCAGGTTCTCGATCACGTCCGCTGGCCGTGTCGTCGGCGGCGATCAGGAGCGGATTGTCAGGGCAGTCGGCGCAGTCCGAGACCAGGACGAACGGGACCTGCAGCGCGCCGACGGCATACCCGATCGCCGCCACGACGCGGGCGGCGCGGGACTCCAGCCGGCCGGACGGGAACGCGAGCAGCAGGTGGAAGAGCACGGACACGATCGCGGTGTCGACGAGCGAGGCCGAGCGACGTACGGCACCGGCTCGTCGAAGAGCTGCAGCCCGGATACCGCGACGCCCAGGCCGAGGATCGTCATCAGCGCGCCGGTGCGGTTGTCCGGCCGGCGCAGCCAGGCGAAGGAGCCGACCTGACGAACCCCCAGGACAGCGACGACGCCCAGGTAGGGGATCGACCGCCCCGCCGGAGGCAGGCGATCCGCCTCCGGTGTCGTACCGATGATCGCGATGCCGATGACGAACGACGTCACGCAGGCGAAGGCGATGGCCCAGCGCATGGACCGTCGAGCCTACGGGGCACACACGGAGCGTGCGCGTCGCGCTCGCCCCGCTCGTCGTGTTGCTCGCTCTCCCGGCCGCCGCCGAGGCCAAGAGCTTCCGCGGCGAGACCTCCCAGAACCGGCTGGCCTCGGTCGTGGTCGGCGAGGACGGCCTCGTCACCCGGATCCGGATCAGCTACAGCGCGCCGTGCGGCGACCCGCGCTACCGCTTCCCCAACGTCATGCGCTTCGAGCCGCCGTTCGACGAGACGACGGTCGACGTCGTGTCCGAGAAGGTCATGCTGCGCGAGAAGCTGAGCGGCGGCGGTCGCAGCCGCCAGACCGTGACCGTGACCGCGCGCCGCACGGTCGACGCGACCGGCGCGGAGTCCTGGAGCGGCACGTTCAAGACCCGCGCCGTGCTCCGCAGGGGCGGCAAGCGGCTCGACACGTGCGAGCTCAAGCGCGTCACCTGGACCGCCGCGCCGATCGCCGACGAGGACGCCGGCTCCGGGCTCGTCACCTCCTGAGCGGCACCTTCAGCGTCCTGCCCGTCGGCTTCGCGAAGTCTTAACTCCGCGCATTGCTTCACCGAGCAGGCGCGAGCGATGACGAGCCGCTGGATCTCGCTCGTGCCCTCGTAGATCTCGGTGACCTTGGCGTCGCGGTAGTAGCGCTCCGCCGGGAACTCCTTGGTGTAGCCGTAGCCGCCGAGGATCTGGATCGCCTCGCCGGTCTGGCGGCGGGCGACCGCGGAGGCGAAGAGCTTGGCCTGCGCGCCCTCGACGCTGTGCGGGCGGCCGGCCTGCTTCAACCGCGCGGCGCGCCACACGAGCGCGCGGGCGGCCTCGATCTCGGTCTGCATGTCGGCCAGCTTCTGCTGGATCGCGCCCAGCCGGGCGATCGGGCCGCCGAACGCGTTGCGCTCCTTCGCGTAGCCCGTGGCGAGGTCGAGCGCAGCCTGCGCGATGCCGACGGCCTGCGCGGCGATCCCGATCCGGCCGCCGTCGAGCGTGCGCAGCGCGACGCGCATGCCGCCGCCGGGCTCGCCCAGGCGCTCGCCCGGGGTGTCCTCGAACGCGAGGTCGGCGGTCGAGGAGGAGTTCAGGCCCATCTTCTCCTCCTCGCGTGTGACGCTGAAGCCGTCGGCGCCGGCGCGGACGAGGAAGGCGGAGGGCTTGTCGCCCTCGCGCGCGAAGACGATGAACGTCGAGGCGAAGGAGCCGTTCGTGATCCACTGCTTGGCGCCCGTGATGCGGTCGTTCACGGCGCGCGTGCGCATCGCCCCCGCGTCGGAGCCCGAGCCGGACTCGGTCAGCGCGAACGCGGCCAGCTCCTCCCCGCTCGCCAGCACGGGGACGTGCTCGGCGATCTGCGCCTCGCTGCCGTGGTTGAGGATCGGCAGCGTGCCCGCGCTGGTGTGGACGGCGACCGTCACGCCGACGCCTGCGTCGGCTCGCGAGAGCTCCTCGAGCACGAGCACGTAGGCCAGGAAGTCCGCGCCCGCGCCGCCGTGCTGCTCGGGCACGCAGACACCCATCAGCCCGAGCTCGCCGAGCTCGGCGAACAGCTCGCGCGGGAAGTGGTGCTCGCGGTCCCACGCCGCCGCCTGCGGCGCGATCCGCTCGTCCGCGAACCGCCGCGCGAGCTCGCGGATCTCCTGCTGGTCCTCGGTCAGTTCATGCCAACTCACGGCGCCACCCCCGGAATGCCCGAAACCGCACGGTCGGTCCTCGCCGCCGCGAGCCGGCTCATGCGCGCACCACCCTGCGGACGGCGACGCCGCTCAGCAGCGCCGCGGCGGCGGCGACGCGCAGCTTGCGGCCGAGGCGCTCGAAGCGCAGCGTCTCCCAGCCCTCGTCGCGGGCCACGCGTGCCAGCTCCTTGTCCGGGTTGACCGCCACGGGATGCCCGACGAGGCGGAGCATCGGCAGGTCGGACTCCGAATCGCTGTAGGCGTAGCTGGCGGCGAGGTCGATCTCCTCGCGCTCGGCCAGCTCGCGGATCGCCTGCGCCTTGCCCTCGCGGTAGTTGAACGGGCCGCCCTCGCGGCCGGTGTAGACGCCGTCGATGACCTCGGCGACGCTGCCGACCGCGCCGTCGAAGGTCAAGACGATCGCCAGCAGCTCCGCCATCTCCTGCGCGGCCGCGGTGCAGATGAAGACCGGCCGGCCCGCGTCCTGGTGCTCGTAGGCGAGCTCGAGCATGCGCGGGTACAGGCGCGGCAGGACGCCGGCCAGCACGGTCGGCGAGAGCCGCTGCAGGTCGCGCACATGGACGCCCTCGAGCAGCTTCCCGACGCGCTCGCGGATGGCGTCCGTGCCCGCGTCGGTCGAGCCGCGCAGGCGGAAGACGACGTTCTCGTAGGTGTCGCGCGCGATGTCGCGGCGGGTCACCATCCCGGCGCGGTAGGCCGCGCGGCCGAACTGGAACGAGGTCGAGCCCGCGATCAGCGTGCGGTCGAGGTCGAAGAACGCCGCGCCGCGCTCGCCGTCGCGACGAATCGCTCCGCCACCCGGAGGTGGAGGAAGGATGTGCGGCCGCTCCGTCACCGGTCCGGTCGCGCGGTCGCTGTGATCATGCGGTTCGTCACACGTGCACGATGATGGCGTCGCCCTGGCCGCCGCCGGAGCAGATCGCCGCGCAGCCGTAGCCGCCGCCGCGCCGGCGCAGCTCGAGCACGAGCGAGCCGACGATGCGCGCGCCGGAGGCCCCGATCGGGTGCCCGAGCGCGACCGCGCCGCCGTTGACGTTCACCCGCTCCTCGTCGACGCCGAGCATGCGGACCGAGTTCAGCGCGACCGAGGAGAAGGCCTCGTTGATCTCCCACAGGTCGATGTCGTCCGGCTGCAGGCCGGCCTTGTCGAGCGCCTTCTTGGCCGCGTTGGCGGGCGTGCGGGCGAGCCAGGCGAACTCGTCCGCGACCGCCGCCTGCGCGACGATCGTGGCCAGGATCTCCTTGCCGTTGCGCTCGGCCCACTCCTCCGAGGCCAGCACGAGCGCGCCCGCGCCGTCGTTGACGCCCGGCGAGTTGCCGGCCGTGTGGCTGCCGTCCTTGCCGCTCAGGCCCGGCAGCTTGGCCAGCGACTCGAGCGTCGAGCCGCGGCGCGGCGCCTCGTCGACCTCGACCACGGTGTCGCCTTTGCGACCGCGGATCGTGATCGGGACGATCTCCTCCGGCAGCCGGCCCTCGTCGGTGGCGGCGATCGCGCGCTCGTGCGAGCGCAGCGCCCACTTGTCGAGGTCGGCGCGGGTCATCTCGAGCTCGTCGCCGATCTCGGTCGCCTCCTCGAACATCTGCTTGCCGGTGAAGGCGTTGCGCAGGCCGTCCTCGACCATCGCGTCGAGCGCCTTGACGTCGCCCATGCGGAAGCCCTGGCGCGCGCCGGGCAGCAGGTACGGGGCCTGTGACATCGACTCCATGCCGCCCCCGACCGCGATCTCGAGGTCGCCGGCCCGCACCGACTGGTCGATCATGCCGACGGCGCGCACGCTCGACGCGCAGACCTTGTTGATCGTCTCCGACGTCACCTCGATCGGGATCCCGGCCTCGATCTGCGCCTGACGGGACGGGATCTGCCCCTGGCCGGCCTGCAGCACCGTGCCCATCACGACGTGCTCGACCTGCTCGGGCGCCACGTCGGCGCGTTCGAGCGCCTCGCGGATCGCTACGCCGCCGAGGTGAGTCGCGGGGAGCGTCGACAGACCCCCACCCAGCTTGCCGATCGGCGTGCGTGCGCTGCTCAGGATCACGGTTCGAGGCATGGGCCCGAGTCTATTAAGGTCCGCCCGCATGGATGTCTCAGCCAGCACGCAGGCCCCGCCCGCCACGGGCGCCGACACGATCGCCGTCGGCGTCTTCGAGGACGAGGGGATCGCGCACGATCACGGCGGCGTCCTGCAGGCGCTGGTCGATTCGGGCGAGGCGCGACGGGGGCTGCGCAAGCTGGCCGTGACGCACGCCGACGGGCGCCGCTACATCGTCGCCGGCCTCGGCGCCCGGAGCGACTTCGATCCCGAGCGGGCGCGCGTGGCCGCCGCGGGCGTGGTGGCGCGCGCCAAGGAGCTGGGGGCCGAGACGCTGTGCTGGGAGGTCCCGCACCACGTCTCCGACGCGCACGTCGGCGCGCTGGTCGAGGGGACGCTGCTGGCGTCCTACAGCTATCGCGAGTTCAAGGCCTCCGAGAACGGCGGCCTCGGCGCGCTGGTGCTGTCCGCCCACCACGACGTGAGCGCGGCCGCCACGCAGGCCGCGACCGTGGCGGCCGCGGTCAACGCCGCGCGTGACCTGCAGAACCGGCCGGCGAACGTGCTCACGCCGAGCGCGCTGGCCGAGCGCGCGCAGGCGCTCGACGGCGTGAGCGTCGAGGTGCTCGACGGCGAAGGCATCGAGGCCGCGGGCATGGGCGCGTTCGCGTGCGTCGCCCGCGGCTCCTACGAGGACGCCCGGCTGATCACGCTGCGCTACGAGCCGCCGGACATCACCGGGCCGCTGCTGGGGTTCGTCGGCAAGGCGGTGACGTTCGACTCGGGCGGGATCTCGATCAAGCCCGCGGCGAAGATGCACGAGATGAAGTTCGACATGTCGGGCGGCGCGGCGGTGCTCGAGGCCGTCGGCGCGATCGCCGCGCTCGGCCTGCCGGTCCGGGTCGCGGGCGTGATCGGCGCGACCGAGAATCTGCCCTTCCGGGCGCTCGGTCAAGCCCGGCGACATCGTGCGCGCGAAGTCCGGCGTCACGATCGAGGTCAACAACACCGACGCCGAGGGGCGGCTCGTGCTGGCCGACTGCCTCGCCCACGCGCTCGACCTCGGCGCCGAGCGGCTGGTCGATCTGGCCACGCTGACGGGCGCGATCGTCGTCGCCCTGGGCCGCACCTACGCCGGCCTGATGGCCAACGACGACGCCTGGGCGGCGGAGATCCTCGCCGCCGGCGAGCGCGCGGGCGAGACCGCGTGGCGGCTGCCGCTGCACCCCGACTACGCGAAGCTGATCGAGGGCCGCTACGCCGACATCGCCAACACCACCGCCGAGCGCCTCGCGGGCTCGATCACCGCGGCCGAGTTCCTGCACCGCTTCGCGGGCGACGTGCCGTGGGCGCATCTCGACATCGCCGGCACCGCCTACGACCTCGGCAAGCCCTACGCGGCCAAGGGCGGCGCGGGCTGGGGCGTCCGCCTGCTCGTCGAGCTCGCCCGCGGCGAACCCGCCGCACCCGATCTGCACTGACGCTCGCCAGAATGGGTGGGCGTGAGGCTCGCCGGTCTCTGGATCCTGCTCGTCGCGGTCTACGCCGCGACGCTCGGCATCCCCGCGCAGACGGGGCTGGACTACGCGGGCAACGAGCCGCACCACCTGCTGGCGGCGGAATCGATCGTCTCCGACCGCGACGTCGACCTGTCCGACGAGTACGCCGAGCGCGCGTACGCGAGCTGGTATCCGCGCGAGCTGCAGACCGACGGGGAGGTCGTCGGCGGGCGCCTGGTGGAGCCGCACGGAGTCGGCTTCGCGCTGCTGATCGCGCCCGTCTACGCCGTCGGCGGCGCGCGCGCCGTCCAGGGCGAGATGCTCGCGCTGCTGGCCTTCGCCTTCGTGCTCGCGGCGGCGCTGGCGCGGCGGTTGGTGCCGGAGCCGTGGGCGACCGCCGGCGCGGCGCTCGTCGGCCTCTCGCCGCCCGCGCTGGCGGCGGCGACGACGATCACGCCCGGCGTCCCGGCGGCGGTGCTGCTGACCGGGGCGGCGCTGTGCGCGCTCGCCGTGCGCGAGCGACCGCGGCTGCGCTATGTGTTCGGCGGCGCGCTGATGCTCGCCGTGCTGCCCTGGCTGGGCTGGGCCTACGTGGCCCCGGGCGTCGTCGTGGCGTGGGCGCTGGTCGTCTGGACGCTGCGCGAGCGGCGGCGGATGGCGGCGTTCGTCGCCGGTGAGGCGCTGGCGGCCTCGCTCGTCTTCTACGTGACGATCAACGACCGCTTCTACGGCGGTCTGACGCCGCGCGCGGCGGGCAGCGCGGAGCTGCCGGAGCTGCCGCTGGGCTACCTCGAGCGGCTGCCGCGGCTCGCCGGCCTGTGGCTGGACCGCGAGGTCGGGCTGCTGCGCTGGGCGCCGCTGCTGGCGCTCGTCTTCTTCGCCGGCTGGCTGCTGTACCGCTCCAGGCGCGACCAGCTCGCGCGCGTCGCTCCCGCCCGGCGCGAGGCGGAGGCGTGCGCGGGCCTGCTGCTCGGCCTGGTCGGCGTGCAGGTGCTCGTCGTCGCCGTGCTCGCCGCCGGCGGGCTGCGCGGCACGACGTTTCCCGGCGTGCCGCTGGTCGCCGTGCTGCCCGCCGCGGCCGCGCTCACCGCGTGGGGCCTGCGCCACGTCCCGCGGCTGCTCGCGGCCGCGCTCGCCGCGTTCTCGCTGGCCGGCAGCGCCTGGCTGATCCTCGCCGAGCGCAGCGGCCGGCTGACGGGCTGGCTCGAGCTCGACACCACGTTCCCCTGGGGCCCGCCGGTCGCGCTCTTCCCCGACTTCACCGGCGACGCCTACTGGCCCGCCATCCTCTGCGCCCTGCTCGCCGCCGGCGCCGCCTTGCTGGTCTGGCGCGAGCGCCGCGCCGCGGGCGAATGGCGGCGGGCCGCGGCCGCCTCCCGCACCTCACGCGCCCTTCACTGATGTCCGAGTTCGTCACCGCCGATCCGAAGACGCACGACGCGCTGCGCGCGGCGGTGGACGCCGTGGTCGACGCGCTGGGACGGGCGGCCGCGCTGCCCGGGCCGCGGTCGCCGCTGTCGCCCGCGGAGCTGGCCGCCGCCGCCGACGCGCTCGACCCGTGTCCCGAGGACGGGGCACCGCTCGAGCGGGTGCTGGAGGAGCTCGCGCCGGTGCTGGAGGGCGGGATCCGGCTCGGGGACCCGCGGACGGTCGCGCACCTGCATCCGGCACCGCTGATCAGCGCCGCGGCGGCCGAGCTGGCGATCGGCGTGACCAACCAGTCGATGGACGCGTTCGACGCCTCGCCCGCGGCGACCTACGTGGAGGACGCACTCGTGCGCTGGCTGGCCCGCCGGCACGGGCTGGGGCCCGCCGGCTCGGGCGTGATGACGATGGGCGGGACGGCGTCGAACCTGCTCGGGCTGCTGCTGGCCCGCGACCGGGCGGGTCGAGGACGTCCGCCGCCGCGGGCTGCCGCCCAACGACTGGCGGATCGTCGCCAGCGCGGCCTCGCACGACAGCATCCGCCGCTCCGCCGCGCTGCTCGGGCTCGGCACCGACGCCGTGATCGGGGTCCCGACCGACCGCACCGGCGCGCTGTCGCTGGACGCGTTCGACGAGCTCACGGAGCACGAGCACGTGATCGCCGTCGTCGGCACGGCGGGCACGACCGACCTCGGCGCGATCGACCCGCTCGACGCGCTCGCCGACCGGGCGGCGGCTCGCGACGCCTGGTTCCACGTCGACGCCGCCGTCGGCTCGGGCCTGACGCTCTCGACGCGGCACCGGCCACGGCTCAACGGCATCGAGCGCGCCAACAGCGTGACCGCCGACCTGCACAAGCTGTGGTGGCAGCCGTTCAGCGCCAGCGCGCTGCTGGTTCCCCACGTCGACGTCCTGCGCGCCGTCCACCACGCCAGCGTCTACCTCAACCGCCCGGAGGACGAGGCCGCGGGCCAGCTCAACCTCGTCGGCCGCTCGCTCGACACGTCGCGCCGCTTCGACGCCCTCAAGGTCCTGATCGCGCTCCGCGCCACCGGGCGAAGCAGGCTCGGCGCGATGATCGACCAGTGCCTGGAGCTGACCCAGTACGCGGGTCAGGCGATCGAGGCGCGCCCCGAGCTCGAGCTGCACACGCCGCCGAGCACGGTCATGGTCGCCTTCCGCCACACGGACGGCGACGCCACCAACATCCGCATCCACCGCGCGCTGTTCGCGTCCGGCAAGGCGGTGATCGGCCGCACGACGGTCGACGGCACCGTCGCGCTCAAGCTCACGCTGCTGAATCCCCACACGACCCGAGACAGACATCGACGCGCTGCTGGACGTGATCGTCAGCGCGGGAGCCTGACCGGCAGCTTCACGAGCCGGGCCTGCCCCGCGGCGTTGCGCACGCGGCCCATGACCCAGGCGGTCCTGACCACCCCGCGCGGTCGCGCCGGCAACCGCAGCCGCACGGTGACCGTCCGCCGGGCGGCGATCGAGCGCCGCACCGGCGTCCCGCTCAACCGGCGGCCGGAGCGCAGCCGCGCGGTCAGCCGCACGTGCAGCGTGCAGTCCTGATCGCACACGAGCCGCAGCCGCGCGCGCCGCGAGCGATCGAGCCGCGGCGTCGCGCGCGCGGTCAGGAACGGCGCGCCTCCCACCGGCACGACCGGCTTGACCGCGGGTGCCGGCAGCGCCCGCGGGACGACGAAGACCGTGAGGCGCACGAGCTCCGACTCCGCCGCGCCGTTGCTGACCCGGTAGGTGAGCGTGTCCTGCCCCGAGAAGCCGGCGGCGGGCGTGTAGCGCCAGCCGCTGACCGTCCCGTGGTCGGGCGCCTTGACGACGACGATCGACAGCGCCCGACCCGCCGGGTCGCTACACGACGGCACCGGGAGCTCGACCGGCTGCCCGGCCTGCGTCGTCGCGCTCGCCGCAGTGGCGGCGCAGTGCGGCGGCGCGACCGACTGGCAGGCGACGGTGACGCCCGCGACGCACGGCTGCCAATCGGCGGCGGCGACCACGCCGCGCGTCGCGTTCAGCACGCTGCGCGAGGCCCCGCCGGCCGCCGCGACGATCCGCAGCTCGCCGCCGGCGGGGAAGACGAGCGCCGCCGCGTCCGGCGACCAGCGCGGCGAGCTCGCGCCCGCGAACGACGTGACCGATCTGACGTTCCCGTCGGCGCCGACCGTCGCGATCCCGGCGGCGGTGGCGAACGCGAGCCGGGCGGCGTCGAGCGACCAGGCCGGCAGACCGGCGAGGCTGAAGGGGAGCTCGGCGACCCCGGGGAGGATCAGCAGCGCCGGCGCGACGAACGCCGCCCGCGCGTGGTCGCCCGCGAGCGCGAGCCCGATCGTCCCGGCCGGCAGCTGGAGCGCCAGCGCCGCTCGGCTCGCCGCCGCCGGCGGGGACGTGCAGCGCGGCCAGCCCGCGACGGAACCCGATCCGCGCGCCGTCCGCCGACCATGCGGGGTTGGCGTCCCCGGGCCCGCTCGTGACGTCGGCCACGCGCCCGGTCGCGACGTCATAGACCGCGATCCGGCCGTCGTGGACGAACGCCAGCCGGTTGCCGTCGGGCGACCAGGCGAGCTCGCCGATCTGGGCGTCCGGCACCGCCAGCGTCCGCAAGCCGCTGCCGTCGGGATTCACGGTCACGATGTGGTTCTCGACGGCGACGGCGAGCTGGCCGTTCGCCGGCGCCGCGAGGGCAGGGGCGCACGGCATCGCGAGCAGGGTCACGGCGCAGGCGAACGAACGGATCGCCCTCCGCATGGTGCGACTCTATGCCGCGGACCCTCGCTACCCCCTGGACGAAGGCTCAGTCGCGTCCGGGCGCGCGGCCGCGCCGGGATCGATCGCCCCGCGCGCGAGCACCGCGCTGGCCGCGCTGGCCGGGTCGAGCCGGCGCGCGACGACCTCGTCGAGCAAGCTCCTGGACCTCGGCGTCCTCATGCAGCGTCGCCTCGAGCGTCCGCCGCAGCCGCATCGTCGCGATCCCGAGCACCTCGTTCATCAGATTGCGGCGCCGGCGCTCGGACAGCGTTCCCTCCGACTCCACGTGCGCCCGGTGCTCGGCGAGCTTGGTCGCCAGCTCCTCGACGCCCTCGCCGCGCGCGGCCTCGGTCTTGAGGATCGGCACGCGCCAGCCGCGCTGCGGCGCCAGCGACAGCACGCCGCGGATCTCGCGCACCATCGTGTCGGTCAGCGGGTGATCGGCCTTGTTGACGACGATGATGTCGGGGATCTCCATCACGCCGGCCTTCAGCGCCTGGATCGAGTCGCCCGAGCCGGGGATCAGCACGAGCACGACCGAGTCCGCGTGATCGATCACGTCGACCTCGGCCTGCCCGACGCCGACGGTCTCCAGGTAGACATCGTCCTTGCCCGCGGCGTCCATCAAGAAGCGCGGCCTGCAGCGCGGCCTCGGCGAGCCCGCCGAGCGCGCCGCGCGTCGCCATCGAGCGGATGAAGACGCCAGGGTCGAGGAAGTGCGCGGACAGCCGGATCCGGTCGCCGAGCAGCGCGCCGCCGCGGAACGGCGACGACGGGTCGATCGACAGCACCGCGATCTCGCGCTCCAGCGCGCGCTGATGCTTGATCAAGGCGCCGATCAGCGTCGACTTGCCGGCGCCGGGCGGGCCGGTGAAGCCGACGATCGCCGCGTTGCCGGTGTGCGGATAGATCGCCTTGACCAGCGCCCAGCCTTCGGGATCGTCGTCTTCGACGAGCGAGATCCCGCGCGCCAGCGCGCGCTTGTCGCCGCGCAGGAGTCGTTCGGCCAGCGAGTCCGTCATCAGGGCGGCGGAGGATAGTCTGGACGGCCGATGGCAACGGTGTCGTCCATCCGCTGCCGCGCCGCCCGTCCACGGCGTGCCGAAGCCACTCCATGGTGGTCCGCTGACGCTCGTGCGCTTCCTGCGCAGCCACGGGATGTTCAACCTCCGCTACGCCCGGCTGATCGCGCGCTGGGCGTGGCTGAAGCTGCGCTTCCGGGGTCGCTTGCAGACGGACGGGCTGTGCTTCGTCGCCCCGGACGTCACGCTCGAGATCGGCCGCGACGCCGTCCTGCGCCTCGGCCGCTGGTCCTGGCTCGGACACGGCACGAAGATCCGCGTGCACGAGGGTGAGTGCGAGATCGGCGCCAAGACCGTGCTCGGCCAGGAGTGCACGATCTCGGCCTTCCAGCACGTCTCGATCGGCCGCGAGTGCGTGATCGCCGACCGCGTGATGCTGATCGACTTCGACCACGGCGTCGTCGAGGTCGAGCGCCCGATCCGCCATCAGGGGATCTACAAGCGCGACGTGCGCGTCGGCTCCAACTGCTGGATCGGCTACGGGGCCTGCATCCTGCGCGGCGTGAGCGTCGGCGACAACACCGTCATCGGCTCCAACACGGTCGTGACCAAGGACCTGCCGGCCAACGCGGTCGCGGGCGGGACCCCCGCCCGCGTCCTGCGCGTCCGTGAGGCGCCGGTCAGCCTGCGCTGGCGCTGAGCTTCGCCGAGCACGCCGGCCACGGCGTGAGCCCGCGCTCGGCGTAGAGCTTGGCCGCGAGCGCGTCCTGCACCGACTCGGCGGCCGCGGCGGGATCGCCCGTGCCGCCCAGCGCCTCCCAGGTGGCCTGCGAGAACTGGTACTTGCCGCGGTACTGCCCGCTCGCGGAGACCGCGGTCGGGTCGCCGCCGGACTCGCACTGGGCGATCTGGGCCAGGATCGTCGTCGCGTCGCCCGACAAGCTGCTGGTGCTGGGGGCGGCGTCCAACAGGCCGAGCGCCTTCAGCGTCGCGCGGCGCGCGACGCCGTCGGCCCGGAGCCCGTGGCGGCGCTGGAAGCGCTTGAGCGCGCGCCGGGTCTGCGGGCCCATCACCCCGTCGGCCGTGATCCCGAGCGCCTTCTGGATCGCCCGCACCGACACCTTGCTGCCGGCCGCCTCGGCGGGCGCGCTCGTGGCGACCACGGTCAACGCGGCGACGACCAGCGCGACGAGCACCGCCAGGCGGCGTACGCGGGGTAACAAAAGATCGACTTGCGGCACGTCATTGACTCCCTTGGCCTCATCGCGCCTACGGGGTTAGCTGACGGGCTCGCGCGTAGACCTGCGCTACGCCGTCGATGACGGCGATTCGCCCCGGGAGCCTGACCAAGGCTCCAACGGTTCCCCCGCTCCGCTCCGGATCGACCGCAGCGGACTCGGCTCTTATGACGGCGATGCACTGTACTGATCGCCAGCCGAGGAGATCGGCAAACCTGTTGCAGCGCTTGAATCGTCAGGGCTGCACGAAGGCCCACTTCGCCAGCTGTGGCGCCAAATTGCGGACCGCGTCGTCCTCTTGGCCGGCGAGCGCGGCGGCGAACGCCTCGAGGTGGGCCTGCGCGCGTTCGCGCGGATAGTCGCCGGCGCTGCCGCGCGTGATCTGGAACGCCCAGTCGGAGCTCTGCAGCGCGAGCAGCTCGCGCAGCGCGCGCGGCGGCGGATCGGCGCCGAGCGCGGTCAGCTCGGCGCGGCGCTGGTCCCACGCCAGCTCGCAGGCGCTCCAGGTCCGCAGGTCGCGCGCCTCGCCCCATGACGTCGGCGGCGCGTCAGGGGCAGCCTGGCCGCCGTCGGGCTCGAGCGGCACGACGTCGGCGTGCTCGAGCAGCGCCTCCAGGAACGTGACGCCCTCGTGCCAGAAGTGGCCGAAGAGCTCGGTGTCGAAGGCGACGACGGCGTCGTCGTCCACGCGGGCGGCGAAGTCGCGGGCGTGCTCGCGAGCGCGTGCGGCGGCGCGCTCGGGGTCGTACGGCGTGCCGTCGTTGGCCCAGGCGGCGTGCGCGCGCGGCGTCAGCCGGTGCGAGTCGCGGTAGTCGCCGTGCGCCGGGTAGCCGTCCTTGTGCCAGACGAGGTCGATCGCGGCGCGATCGAGCGGCACGAGGACGATTCCGGCGTCGCTGCGCCGCGGCGCGTGGTCGTCGATCACGTCGGTCCAGTCGACGCACGTCATGTGCACGCCGGCCTCCTCGAGCAGCGCGTCGAGCCACGGCGCGTGCGCGCACTCGGGCAGCCAGAAGCCGCCGCCCCAGGCGCCGAAGCGCGCGCGGTGCGAGGCGATCCCGGTCTCGAGCTGCAGCCGCACGCCGGCGTCGGTGGCGAGCAGCGGGAGCACGGCGTGGGTGGCGGCGCTCGTCCAGGTCACGTGCGGCGCGAAGGCGGCGATCAAGTCGCCGCGGCGCTCGAGCGCGTCGGCGGCGGCGGCGTAGCGCGCGGCCGAGTAGGCGAGCGCGTCGGCCGGCGCGTGGCCCTCGTCGAGCGCGTGCGACGCGGGCCGGATCTCGCGCAGGAACGTCAGGCAGCGCTCGAGCGCGCCCGGCGCCTCGAGCTGGTCGGCGAGCACCGGCGTGATCGAGAGCGTGACCTTGCCGGGGTGGCGGTCGAGCACGTCGAGCAGCGGCAGGTAGGAGGTCGCGATCGCCTCCCACAGCCACTCCTCGCCGAACGGCCACGTCCCGTAGCCCTCGACGTAGGGCATGTGCGTGTGCAGGACGATCCTCACGGCCGCAGCACCGCCAGCAGGTCGAGGCTGCGGTCGAGATCTCGCCGCCGCAGCGCGAAGTCGCGCGCCGAGATCGCCGGCGTGAAGCGGTCGTAGAACGGCCGCGTGAGGTGCAGCGTCTGGTGGACGCGGTCCCACCCGAGACGCAGCGCGAGCTCGTGCGCGCGCAGCTTGCGGGCGTGGAAGAGCCCGAGCAGGTCGACGCGGGCGAAGTGGCGCTCGCACAGCGCGCGGTACTCGTCCGGCCGGTATTCGCGCACGTGCCACGGGTTGCCCGAGCGCTCGGCGCCCTTGGGGGCGAGCGTCAGCACGTTCGGGGTCGAGACGTACGCCACGCCGCCGGGTTCGATCAGCGTGCGGATGTGCTCGAGCATCGCGTCGGGATCCTGGATGTGCTCGATCGTCTGCAGGAACACGACGCCGTCGACGTCGCCCTCCCAGAGCTCGACCAGCGTGCGCTCGAAGACGACGTCGCGGTACTTGGCGCGGGCATGCTCGAAGGCTTCGAGGTTGGCCTCGACCCCCACGACCGACGACGCCGTTCGCGCCAGCACGGCCGCGCCGTAGCCCTCGCCGGAGGCGAGGTCGACGACGCGGCGGCCGTGCACGCGCTGCGCGATCCACTCGTAGACCACGAGGTGGCGCCGGTACCAGTAGTTCTCCTCCGGGACGTCGGGCAGCGTGCGCTCGCCGGTGAGATGCAGGGGCTCGACCCCGTGAGGCTGGTCGCGTTGGACGTAGAGCTCGGTGATCGCGCAGACTCTACGAGCGCGCGGCGCTGTAGGCCTCCAGCGTGCGCCTGCGCTCGACGGCGTGGTCGACGATCGGCGCGGGGTGCCCGGCCTCCCACGGCGTCGCCAGCAGCTCGTCGGGAACGTCCTCGAGCTCGGGGACCCAGCGGCGCACGTACGCGCCGTCCGGGTCGTGGCGGCGCTGCTGGAGCATCGGGTTGTAGAGCCGGCGATAGACCGGCGCCGGGTCGACGCCGACCGACGCGATCCACTGCCAGTTGCCGTTGTTGTTGGCCTCGTCGCCGTCGAGCAGCAGCCGCATGAAGTGCTGCTCGCCGCGGCGCCAGTCGATGTGCAGGTCCTTGATCAGAAAGCACGCCGTGATCAGCCGCGCGCGGTTGTGCATCCAGCCCGTCGCGGCCAGCTGGCGCATGCCGGCGTCGACCACCGGATAGCCCGTGCGGCCCTCGCGCCAGGCGTCGAAGTGCTCGTCGGTGCCGTCCCACTCGATGGCGTCGAGGTCGCGCTGATGGGCGTGGCGCGCGTTGCCCGGGTTGTGGAGCAGGACGTGGGCGTAGAAGTCGCGCCAGGCGAGCTGGCGGGTGAACGCGTCGTGGCGCGCCGGCCTTCTCCTCCAGCTCGCGCGCCGAGATACAGCCGAAGTGCAGGTACGGCGAGAGCGTCGAGGTGCCGCCGGCGAGCCGGTCGTGGTTGGCCGCGTAGCCGTCGATGCCGTCGCGCAGCCAGGCGTGCATGCGCGCGCGGCCGGCCTTCTCGCCACCGGAGTCGTGCTTGACGTGCGGGAGCTCGCCGACGCGCAGATTCGCCGGCACCGGGACCTTGCGCGGCGCGCCGTGGATCTCCCGGCGCGGCAGCTGCTTCCACGCGCGCCAGAACGGCGTGAAGACCGAGTACGGCTTCGGCTTGCCGATGTCGGCCACGAAGTTGCCGGGCGTGCGGCGCGGCTCGACGCCCGCCTCGCGCAGCGCGTCCTCGACCCGCTGGTCACGGTGCATCGCGAACGGCGAGACGTCGGACGCGAAATAGACGGCGCTCGCACCGTGCTCACGCGCCAGCTTGGGCAGCTCGCGCTCGGGCGCGCCGCGGGCGACCACGAGGTCGCCGCCGCGCTCGCGCAGCGCGCTGCGCAACTCGTGCAGGCACTCGTACAGGAACGCGGTTCGGTGCTCTGACGCGTGGCGGCCGCGCAGCAGCGCGTCGTCGAGCACGAAGACGGGCACGACGCGCTCGCAGGCGTCGAGCGCCGCACGCAGCGGCGGGTGATCGTGGACGCGCAGGTCGCGCCGGAACCAGACGAGGCCGATCATCGTTCCCGGTACGGACGCAGGCATAGACTGGATCGTCGTGGAGGTGGTCCAGAACTTCCCGCTGTTCCCGCTCGGCATCGTCGCCCTGCCGAGCGAGCTGATCCCGCTGCACATCTTCGAGGAGCGCTACAAGGCGATGATCGCGCACTGCCTCGAGGAGGAGGCGGAGTTCGGGATCGTCTGGCTCGCCGACGACGGCCTGCGCCCGGTCGGCTGCGCCTGCCTGGTCGCCGAGGTGCTCGAGCGGATGCCCGACGGCCGGCTGAACATCGTCGTGCGCGGCACGCGCGTGTTCCGGATCGAGGAACGCCAGGATGAGTTGCCCTATCCGGCGGCGACGGTCGAGTTCCTCGACGATCACGAGGAGGCGGTCGACCCGGAGGCCGCTGCCGGCGCGCACAGCGCCTACGCCGACCTCGTCGAGCAGGCCACCGACCGCACACCGGAGCCGGGCGAGATCGAGGCGATGAGCGCCTACGACATGGCGGCGACGATCGAGTTCGGGCTCGACGCCAAGCAAGGGCTGCTCGACCTGCGCTCGGAGTCGGCGCGGATGAAGCTGCTGACGCGGCTCTGCCGGGCGGCGATCAAGCGGCTCGACTTCATCGACCGCGCGCAGTCACGCGCGCGCTCGAACGGCAAGGTGCACTTCACGAGCTGACCGCGCCGTGGCTGCGCAGCAGCTCGGCCATCCGCTCGTCGTCGTTGTGGATGGCGGCGTCGAGCGGCGTGTGACCGCTCTTCTGGCGCACGTTGGGGTCGGCGCCGGCCTCGAGCAGCGCGCGCACCGCCTCGCGGTCGCCGACCGCGGCCGCGGAATGGAGCGGGCGCACGCCGGGCGGATTGTCGGCGTCGGCGTCCGGGTCGGCGCCGCGGGCGAGGATCGCCTTGACCGCGTCTGCGCCGCCGAAGAAGGCGGCCAGGTGCAGCGGCGTGAAGCCGTCGCCGCCACGGACGCTCAAATCGGCGCTTTCGAGCTTGTCGAGGTCGCCGAGCGCGGCGGCCTCGAGCGGGCCGACCGGCGCACCCGCGGCCAGCAGTGCGTCGCACGCGTCGGGGCGGCGGTGGTAGAGCGCGAGCAGCACCGCCGACACGCCCTGGTCGTCGCGCGCGGCCGCCAGCGCCGGGTCGCGGCGCAGCAGCGCCGGGAAGCGGTCCGACGTGATCGCCGCGGCGAGGTCCATCGCCTCGGGATGCTACGCCCGACTGAGGCCGCACACCTCCTCGGCGACGTCCTTGGTGAACGCCGTGAGCTGAGCGAACGACTGCGGCAGCGGGCGCGACGTGTCGGCGAACGCGATCGTGCCCGCCGCCATCCGCACCTTGTAGGAGAGCACCGGGTTCGGACCGGCCGGGAGCGCGAGGTTGAGCTCGGCCTGCTGGGACATCTGGCGCTCGAGCTCGCGGGCCCGCAGCAGCAGGTCGCCGGAGATCGGGTGCTTGACCTTGTTGCAGGTCACCGTGCCGTCGTCGGACACGAGCAGGTTCAGGTTGGCGTTGCGGTCGGCGCCCGAGCGCTGGACGACGAACAGGTCGGCGGCCGGGCTGCCGCAGCCCGCGAGCGCTGCCAGGGCAAGCAGCAGCGCGCGCTTCATACGACGACCAGCTGCGCGCCGGCCACCTCGCGCAGGAAGCTCGGGATCGAGATCACGCCGGCGAGCGGTGCGGGGTCCGCGCCCGTGGCCTGGACGGCGGCCGCGCAGGCCCAGATCTGACCGAGGGCGAGATCGCGCAGCTCGGCCAGCGTGTGCGCGAAGGCGTCGCGCTCGGCCTCGATCACGTGCGTCGCCCGCTCGCGGGCGTGCTGTTCGAGCTCGGGGTCCAGCAGCGCGCCGAGCGCGCCGAACATCGCCAGCCCACGCGCCTCCGCGCCGGCGCTGACCAGCAGCGACAGCCCCGTGTAGAGGCGCTGCGGGTCGTCGGACTCGAGGATCGCGGCGAGCACGCCGCGGATCCTGTCAGAGCCGGATCCCGGCCCGCCACCGGGCATCATTGCGGGTGCCGTGGTCATCGATGCCCGTGGGCTGCTGTGCCCACTTCCGTTGCTGCGCGCCCGGGCGGCGCTGGCTTCGCTCGCGCCCGGCGAGGCGCTGGTCGTGCTGGCGACCGACCCGGAGGCGCCGATCGACCTCGCGGCGCTCGCGGCGGACGAGGGGCGCGCGTTCACGCAGGAGCGCTCGGGCGGCGAGTGGCGGCTGACGCTCGCTTGATCTGAGCGGGCGACGGCGGTCCGGCGAAGGCGGGCGGAGCGCGCCGCGGGCGGTGAATGGCGGCGAAGGACGAAGCGGTTACAGCGCCGGTAAAGGAGCGGCGTCCGGAGCGTTCGATCATCCCCGCACACGCTGCATTGGATTTCGCGCACCAACGCGCGGTCGAGCTGGCGCGTGGATGGGGGTGTGGAGCCTAACCGTCGCTCTGCGCAGGTCAGGCTCCACACCCCCCACGCCCGCTGCGCCGAACCGACCCTCAGCCGCCCAGGAGTGACAGCAGACCGCCGAGGTCGCGCGGGTTGACGCCGTGCTCGCGTTCGAACTCGGCGGCGCGCTCGCGGTCGAACAGCGCGAGCGCGAACTCCTCGCGGCTCGTGCCGGTGCGGCAGGCGGCTTGGTCGAGGACCTTCAGCGCCTCGTTCTGGATCACGCCCGTGAGGCCGCCGGCGTCGGGCAGGTCGCGCTCCTTGCAGGGATCCTGGAGCGTCACCGGCGGTGGGGCCTGGGCGTCGTGTTCGACGGCGTAGACGACGACGGTCGTGACCGCGAGCCCGGCGGCGACGATCACGGCGGCCTTGCGCCAGGCGGTGATGAGGAGCGCCGCGGCGGCGAGCGCGAGCGCCGCGGCGATCAGGTACACGGTCGTGAAGGCGTCCTGCACGGCGACGACGAGCACGTCGTCGAGCCGCTCTGCGAGCCGCTCGTAGACCGCGGCGTCGTCGGCGAACTCGGCGCGCCGTCGCTCGACGGCCCGGTCGAGCGAGGCGCGCGGCTGGTCGACGTCGACGTCGTCGAACAGCGCGGGCGCCAGCTCGAGCTTCTGCAGCGGCTCGATCTCGGCGTCGAGCACGAGCGCCGCGCCCTGGAGGATCGCCTGCTCGGTCGAGCTCTCGAGCTGGGCCGTCGCCACCGGAGCGAGGATCGCCAGCACGACGACGATGCCGACGTGGCGGGCGATCAGGCCGCGCGCCGCCTCGGTGACGTTGTGCTCGGGCAGCAGCTGGCCGCTGAACGCGGGCAGCGCGAGCCCCATCCCGGCGCCGGCCAGGATCTGCGGGACGATCGTCCAGGCGATCGTCGGCGCGGGCAGGAAGGCGAGCGCCGCCGCTCCGCCGGCCAGCAGGACGGCGCCGGCCAGCGCTCGGGCGCGCGGCGGGCCGGGGATCGCGGCCGCGGCCAGCGCGGCGACGGGCAGCACGCTCACGCCGATCGCCGCTCGCAGCGGCGAGATGGCGAACCCGGCCACGAGCTCGATCACGAGCAGGAAGAGCACGGCGGTGAAGGCGGCGGCGGTGAGCGCCAGCGCGGCCAGCGCGCTCAGGGACACGCCGCCGGCCCACAACGACGGTCGCGGCGACGGCGCGTCGAGGACGCGCGCCGAGTCGCCGCGCGGCGCGGACGTCGCCGGCTCGCCCCGCCGCGCCGCCTCGCCCGGCCGGGTGACGTCGCCGGAGGGCGCCGCCTCGCCCGGCCGCACGACCTCGCCCGGCCGCACCACCTCGCCCGGCCGCCCACCTCGCCCGGCCGCCCCACCTCGCCCGGACGAGCCGGTTCGCCCGGCCGCCTCACCTCGCCCGGCCGCGCCGCCTCGCCCGGCCGCGCCGCCTCGCCCGGCCGCGCCGCCTCGCCCGGCCGCGCCGCCTCGCCCGGCCGCGCCGCCTCGCCCGGCCGCGCCGGCTCGCCCGCGTGCGCCGCTCCTCCGCGTGCCCACAACCCTCCGCCCGGCGCAGGCGACTCCGGCTCCGGCTCGCGGCGCGGCGCCGCGATCACGTCGCCGGTGCGCGCCTCCGGGTCTGTCTCGCGGCGCGGCGCCGCGACCTCGTCGCTCGCCGGCGTCGCCTCGACCGCCGGCCGCCGGCGCGCACACGCGATCGCCGCCGCGAGGGCCAGCGGGACCTGGACGAGGAAGATCGCGCGCCAGTCGAAGGCCTCGGTCAGGGCCCCGCCGATCGCCGGGCCGGCGGCCGTGCCGACGAGCGCCGCGCCGAGCCAGAGCCGGCGCCCGGAGCGCGACGCGCCCGCGTCGAGCACTTCGAACGCCGCCAGCAGCCCGACCGCCCCGCCGACCGCCTGCACGGCGCGCAGCGCGAGCAGCACGCCGAGCGAGTCCGCGAAGCCGCAGCCCAGCGAGCCGGCCGCGAACAGCGCCATCCCCCAGGTGCCCGCGCGAGCGGGGTCCAGCCGCGCGGCGAACGGCAGTGCGAGCGTGAGCACGAGCGCGTAGACGCCGACGACCGCGGCCACGCCGGTGATCGTCGTGTCCATCTCGACCAGGATCGGCGGCAGGGCGAGCGCGACGATCGACGCGTCCGCGAGTGCCAGCGCCGCCGCAAGCGCGACGAGCGCGCGTCGTAGACCCGCCATGTCCCGAGCTTACGCGCGGCGTCCGAAGAGCAGGACGGAGACCTCGGCGGAGTGGGCGCCGCCTCCGTCGCGCTCGGCCACGCCCGCGCTCAGCTCGCGCGCGCGATCGACCGCCGCGCGGAGCAGCCCGGAGATCTCGTCCATGCCCTCGTCGTCGAGCTCGATCGAGGCGCGCAGGACGAGGCTGCCGGCGTGATCGAAGCCGCCCGCGTCCGCCGCGGCCGTCACGCTGCCGAAGATCTGCTGCAGGTTCTGGCCGAGGATTCCGCGCCGCGCCGAGCGCGGGAGCTTGGTCCAGTCGCCCTCGCTGAACCAGACCGTGGTCACCGCGCGGTAGAAGTGCTCGAGCGCCCCGCGCCGCGGCTCGGTCCGCACCAGTTCGATCGCGCCGAGATCGCTCAGCAGGCGGATGTGGTAGCTGACCCGGCCGAGCGGCAGGTCGAGCTCGCGTGCAAGCTGGTTCGGGCTTGCCACGCGCCCGTCGAGCATGCCGAGCAGCCGGTGGCGAAGCGGATGCGAGATCGCTCGCAGCAGCGCCTCGTCGAGTTCGCCCGCGTCCTGCGCCGATGGGGTATCGGGCTCGGCCATGGCGTACGTCCTTCACCAACCAACATACGCCGAATGGCGAGAAATGTCATCTCGCTGTCATCCGCATTGCCGTGAGCGACGCATCGAGGATCTCCGCCGCCAGGTCCAGCTCGTCGTCGGCGATCGTCAACGGCGGCGCCATCCGGATGCAGTTCGGCGCGCCGCCCGAGCCGCCGCGCACCAGGTTGATCGAGAGGCCGCGCGCGTCGCACTCAGAGGTGAGCTCCACGCCCTTGGTCATCGCCGGCTCGCGCGTCTCGCGGTCCTCGACGAGCTCGATCCCGCACAGCAATCCCATCCCGCGGACGTCGCCGATCAGCTCGTGGCGGGACTGCAGCTCGCGCAGGTGACCGAGCAGGCGCTCGCCCTGGCGCGCCGCGCGCGCGGGCAGGTCCTCCGAGCGCACGACGTCGAGCACCGCGTTCGCGGCCGCGGCCGGCAGCGGATCGGAGACGTGCGAGGTCACGTGCATGAAGCCGCGCGCGTGGCACTCGGCCTCGATCGTCGCGCTCGTCACGACCGCGCCGATCGGGATCCCGCCGCCGAGCGTCTTCGACAGCACGAGGAAGTCCGGCACGACGTCGTAGGCCTCGAAGCCGTACATCCTCCCGAGCCGGCCGAGCCCGGTCTGGCACTCGTCGAAGATCGTCAGCAGCTCGCGCTCGTCGCAGAGCTCGAGCAGGCGCGCGAAGTAGCCCGGCGGAGGGACGATGACGCCGCCCGCGCTCAGGACCGGCTCGACCACGACCGCCGCGGCCGCGCCGACCGACGCCTGGTCGAAGAGCTCGAAGCCGACCTCCAGGCACGAGCAGTCACAGCTGCCGTCGCAGTGCTTGATCGGGCAGCGGTAGGCGTACGGCGCGGGCAGGACGAAGCCGCCGGGCAGCGCCGGACCGTAGCCGCGGCGCCCGCCGGCGGTGGTCAGCGCCGCCGCGCCGCCGGTCAGCCCGTGCCAGCTGCGCGTCAGCGACGCGACCTCGAAGCCGCCGCTGTAGAGCTTGGCCATGCGCACGGCGACCTCGATCGCCTCGCCGCCGGTCGACAGGAAGATCGACTTGCTCAACGACGACGGCAGCGTCTCGCGCAGCGCGCCGGCCAGCTCGATCACCGGCGGCGAGAGCATCCACGAGTTGAGGTGGATGACGTCGTCCAGCGCCCGCCGGATCTCGGCCGCCACGCGCGGGTGGTTGTGGCCGATCGTGGCGCAGATCTGGCCCGCGGTGAAGTCGAGCACGCGCCGGCCGGACGCGGTCTCGACGAACGAGCCGCTCGCGCGCACGACCGGCTCGGGCCAGAACTCGCCGCCGTACCGGATCAGTCCGCTGGTGTCCACGGGCGCGATGCTAGTGGCGACGCGAGGTTCGAGGATCGCGTCGGCGCTCACCCGGTCGACGACGCGCGTGGCGGCGCGCAGCGTCGTCTCGGTCCCCGGGACGCGGCAGACGCCGAGCGTCGGCATTCCCGCGGCCACGCCGGCGGCGACGCCGGGCGGCGAGTCCTCGACGACGACGCAGCGCGGCGGCGCCAGGCCGAGGCGCTCGGCGGCGAGCAGGAACATGTCCGGCGCGGGCTTGCCGTGCTCGACCTCGTCGCCGGCGACGGTGATCGCGAACTCGAGGCCGGCGGCGGCGAGCGTGTAGTCCAGCCGCTCGCGGACGGATGAGGAGGCGACGGCGACGCGCACGCCGCGCGTCTCGAGTTCGCGCACGGCGGTGATCGCGTCGTCGAACGGCTGCAGGCGCTCGTCGATCAGCGCGAACAGCTCGCGCGACAGCAGCGGCCACGTGGTCCCGGCGTCCGGGAGCGCAACACGCTCGGCCAGGTAGGCGTGCGTGTGCGCGTAGGGCCGCCCGACGCACGCCGCGACGTCGTCCTCGGTGATCGCGTAGCCGTACGGCGCGACGACCCGCCGCCACGCCTCGCCGGCCAGCGGCTCGGAGTCGACCAGCGTGCCGTCGCAGTCGAAGA
>CAVWJU010000019.1:0-73519 GCA_963755275.1 uncultured Solirubrobacteraceae bacterium
CGAAGGCCGCCATCGCGGCCTTCCGCGCCATGTCCTGCTTGGGTTCCAGTCCGCGATTCCATGGCTTCTCACACTTCGCAAAATTTGTCTATTGATATAGACAATCATACAAATTATACACAATAGCTATCGCGTGTCGATGACGGCTGCGTGACAGGACCGAGAAAATGACGCCCGTAACACGAAAATCGATGGAGCGGCGCAGCGGCATCGCGCTGTGGCGCCAGATCGCCGACCGGATTCGTCTCGCCATTGGCTCCGGTGAGTTTGCGCGAAAGACTGCCGCCGGAGATGGCGCTCGCCGCGCGATTCAGGGTCAATCGCCACACGGTTCGAGGGGCGATTGCCGCCTTGGTACAGGAGGGCGTGCTCAGGGCCGAGCAGGGGCGTGGAACTTTTATTGAGCGAAAACAGAGGCTTGCCTACCCGATCGGCGTGAGGACGCTGTTTTCCGAGGGTTTGCAAGGGCAGGCGAGGGACAGGCGCGGCATGTTGCTGAGCGCCGCGGTCGAGGCCGCCGACCAGCGCACGGCCGAAGCGCTGGGGCTAGCGCCGGGCGCGGAAGTCGTGCGCCTTGAAACGCTCTCCGAGGCCGACGGACGGCCGGTTTCCAGGGCGACGAGCTTTTTCGACGCGGCGCGTTTTGCCGGCATCGAGAAGGCCTATGCGGACAGCGGCTCAATCACCATCGCATTGAAAAGCTTCGGCATTTCCGACTACTTCCGCCGCTCGACGTTGATCTCGGCACGGCATGCGAGCGACGCCGACCTCGCAGACTCCGGCTGTTCGCCCGGCGCGATCGTGCTGGTGACGGTCTATGCCAACGTCGATCCGGACGGCGTTCCGGTGCAGTTTTCCGAAACGCGTTTCGCCGCCGATCTCGTCGAACTCTCGGTGAGCTGAGATCGGCTACAACGCAGCCGGAGCATAGTCCGGTCCCGGCATGCGTGAAGAAGAATCGCATCGTCGGCCGGCCTGTATCTGGTTTCTCCTAGCGAATTCAGAAGCTTGGCGGAGATGGCCCGCGAGCACGGGCCGCCATTTGTTCACAAGGCTGGTATCGGGCGCGTCCGGCGGACAATCGCGGTCGTTTCGCGGCCTCTGCGGCTGGAATCAGAAACTCTGGAACGATCGAACCGACGCCGTGGCGCTCGCCCGGCTCGTACCCGTCGCGATAGTGGAAATTTGCACCTGAAGTTGACCGATCGCTTCGCCAAAAACGCGGCCGAGCGATCCGCCGCGAGAGACCACAGCCGGTGACATTTTCGAGCATGTTTTCGGGCCGCGGCACCGACGCCGACATCGACGGGGCCTATGCCTGGACGCGGCTGGCGATCGGCACCGTTCTGGCCACCATCGGCGGCGTCGGCATGTGGGCAGTGATCGTCGTGCTGCCCGCCGTGCAGGCGGAGTTCGGCGTCGATCGCGCCGACGCCTCGCTGCCCTACACGGCGACGATGGTCGGCTTCGCGCTCGGCAACGTTTTCGTTGGGCGCGCCATCGACCGGGTCGGCTACTGGATGCCGGCGCTGATCGCCTCGGTGGTGCTGGCGGCGGGTTTCGCGCTCGCCGTCGATGGCGCCGTCGATCGCGGTCTTCACGCTGGTGCAGGCGCTGATCGGCGCAGGCTCGTCGACGATCTTCGGGCCGCTGATGGCCGACATCTCGCACTGGTTCGAGCGCCGCCGCGGCGTCGCCGTCTCGGTTGCCGCGGCCGGCAACTATCTCGCCGGCACGCTGTGGCCGGTGGTGATGCCGTCGATGATGGATTATGGCGGCTGGCGCTTCGTCTATCTGGCGACCGGCGCGATCTGCCTCGTCACCATGGCGCCGCTGGCGCTGATGCTGAGACGGCAGCGCCCGCAGCGGGAAGCCGGCGCGGCGAGTGCTGCGCGGCCTCTGCTGTCGATACCGCTGTCGCCGGCCGCGCTCCAGGCGCTGCTGGTCGTCGCGGCGCTCGGCTGCTGCGTCGCCATGTCGATGCCGCAGGTGCACATCGTCGCCTATTGCGTCGACCTCGGCTACGGCGTGGCGCGCGGCGGCGAGATGCTGTCGATCATGCTGGCGGCAGGCGTGGTGAGCCGGCTGGCCTCGGGCTTCCTCGCCGACCGCATCGGCGGCGTGAAGACGCTGCTCGTCGGCTCGACGCTGCAGTGCCTGTCGCTGCTTCCTCTACATCCCCTTCGACGGGCTCGCCTCGCTCTATGTCGTGTCGCTGGTGTTCGGCCTGTCGCAGGGCGGCATCGTGCCTTGCTATGCGATCATCGTGCGCGAATACATGCCGGCGGCGGAAGCCGGCCGGCGCATCGGCATCGTGATCGTGGCGTCGATCGCCGGCATGGCCATCGGCGGCTGGATGTCCGGCCTGATCTACGACCCTGACCGGCTGATATGCGGTGGCGTTTCTCAACGGCATCGCCTGGAACCTCCTGAACATGGCGATCGCCTTCATGCTGCTGTGGAAGTCCGGCGCGGCGAGGCCGCAGGCGGCGTAGCGGTCAGTCGATGTTTTCCGGCGCGGACGACCTGCCCCTGTACGGGCTCACCGCGCGCGACCGGCTTGCCGTCGGCGCGGTAGTCCTCGAAGAAGGCCCGTCCGGCCGATCGCCTGGTCGGGGGGGCATAACCAAAAGGCGGTCATTCAGCGGTATCTGTAAAGCGCCAGCGAGGCAGAGCTTGAAGTTGTCGCACGCATCTAGGACCGGCTTGGGCCGGAAGCAGTAGGTCCACTTGTGATGCAGCGAAGATCGATAGCGGACGTTCAACCTCCAAGGTTCAACGTCGTGAACTGACCCTGAGTGGACGTTCGCGGCGCACTAGAGGCGCGATGGACGCGAACTGTCGATCCACCGCGATCGGCGACCCTCTCAAGCTCGACACCACTCCAGTCTCAGTTTTACTGTTCCGTTTGAGAGTATTTGGCATCCTCGCGAGAGGGCCGCGTTGGCCGAGCATACTGGTTGGCTCACTCGCAAAGTGGCGCCCCGTTGACCGACGTGCTGCTCTAGACATCGGCCTGCATACCGGCAAATGCCGACAGGGAAGGCGCGCCGCCAAGTTAGGATCGGGTTCCAGCTCTCGATCACGGCGCTTTTTGTTGCTGTCGTCTTGTGTGTTGGACTGACCCTCGTCTTCCTTAGTTTCGATCGGCGAAGGGCGATTACCCGTACCACTGTGCTACCTCATCGATCGGAACAGAACACTCTGCCGAGCAGGTGGACGGGCAATTCAAGACGGGCGCGCCATGGGAAACTGAGAAAGGATCGAAAATGACCGTATATGTTGCCGAGATTTCAGGACGCGGCGTAGCCGCTTTCAACGCGGCGAATGATATTGAAGCGGAGGCGCAACTGGCAAACAAGTACCTGCGTGACCTGGTTGTCTTGCAGAATCAGGGTCGCTCCCTTTGGGACGGGGTCTCACAGATCCAAATGCGATTGGCATCGCCCGGGGAGGCCGAGACCTGGCAGGCTGGCAAGACCTCTGATGACGAGGACCCGTTTGTTTCCTAGTCCCGTCGTGATCCTTCAAGTTTCGATGATGACGACGACGATAGCGACCACGATAACGACCACGACCGCGATTGAAGACCAAGCGATGCTCGGCGCGCGACTCGGCGGAGGTTCCATATGTCGGCAATTCCTATCAACAGACTCCTTGCCGGCTGCGCGGGTAACGGTGGGCCGAAGAAGGAAGAAGGCCGTGAACGACGGTTCGACAGTCGCGGGCGCAACGTCGGTGATTTCAAGGTTGCTTTGGCCCAGATCGAGGTGCGAAACTGAAAGCAGGGTGGTGTCATGAAATGGTTTGGCGTTTTTCGGGTTGCGTGCCTTTTGTTCACTGTGTGCGGTGGGCTGGGGCTGCTGTTGGGCGAAGCAGCCGCACAGGCGCAGCAGACACCATCGACAACGCCTCCACCGGCCAAAGTCCAGGAGTTGATCAAGCTTCTCGATGATCCCGAAATTCGCGCGTGGTTGCAGGATAAGCCCGAGGCGGAAACAGCTGATGCAAGTCCCGCCGCCGTCGAGCAGATCTTCCGGTGGGAGGTCATCATCCGCGGCCGGTTCGCATCGCTCTATGCCTGCCATTCCACGGCTTGGCACCGAATTTGGCGAATGCCGCGACACAGCCGTTGTACCGAGAAGGGCAAATTCACTCAGGGCAGGCCCGGAACAGTCATAGGCCACGTAGTATCGCTCCTGATCGCAATCGGATATGGCGCGGAATGGCTGTTTTCGCCGGGCGATTTTGGCGCGAGCGAACAACGCCCCGATCCGACGCCGTGCAAGGTCGAGACAGTCACCGGCTCATCGGCATGCTTGCAGAGGTCGGCGCGCTACTTGTTTTCGTCGGTTCTGCTAGCGCTGGTTTGTTCCTTGCGTTCGAATGGCCCCCCTGTTGCCGACAGATCGTGCTTCTCCTATTTGCTGGCGTTTGGTGCGTTTCGTGCTGACGTGACTGAGCAGGCTTCTTTTCGCCGGGCGCACCCGGGTATTTGTACAGCGACGACCTCGGGACTTCAGGATCTGACATCGCCAACCGGCGGGGAGACTAGCCTTTGACCCGCCGGCTCCGGCTCTTCGTCGGATATTTCCTGTTCGGCTGGGCGACGGTCAGCCTGATGCCGTTGCTGGACTTTCCCCCGATGTGACGCGACTGGTAGCCTACCTTTCGGGGTTGCGCTCCTGGCAATGGCAATCGAGATGGTCTGCGCGGCGCCCAAAGCATGAAGGCCGGTCCCTATAGCGTCAAGACATGGCTCCCTGCACAGCCTATCTGGTTGTGCTTTGGCTGCTTTGGGTCGGTGATATGAAGGGCCTTCTGTGGATCAGCCTCTACGCACTGCTTTTGCCGAAACTTGTCAACGGTGTTGGCATGGCCGCACAGAGCCTCGCCAACATGCGAGGGTCAGCAACGTTGGCTGGCACGCTTATGAACGTGCTTATCGTCAGGGGAGTTCGTGCACTGGTGATAGCAGCGGCGGTGAGTTGGCTGATGTTCATCGCGCAAGCCAGTCCGACCATGGCCGCGATGGGCCTATCGGCCGAGCGCCTCGTGGAGGGCCTCCTGCACGGCATCATGGTCATGCTCGTCGCCGACCTCGTGTGGCAGCTTTCCAAGGCCGCCATCGAATACCGGCTGGAAAGTTGTCGGGAAGGCGGCGCGAGCGCCGACGAGATCGCACGCCGCGGCCGGCTGCGGACGCTGTTGCCGATCTTCCGGAACGCCCTGGCGGTGTTCATCGGCGTCGTGGCGGTGCTGACCGTGCTGTCGGGGCTCGGCGTGCAGATCTGCCGCTGATTGCCGGCGCCGGCATCTTCGGCGTCGCCATCGGCTTCGGCTCACAGACCTTGGTCAAGGACGTGCCTCAGCGGCGTCTTCTTCATGCTAGACGACGCGTTTCGCGTCGGCGAGTACATCCAGAGCGGCAGCTACAAGGGCACGGTCGAGTCCTTCAGCCTGCGCTCGGTCCGGCTGCGCCATCATCGAGGCCCGGTCTTCACGGTGCCGTTCGGCGACCTCGGCGCAGTGCAGAACTTGAGCCGCGACTGGGTGATCGAGAAGATGTCGATGAACGTGACCTACGATACCGACGTGGAACTGGCCCGCAAGCTGGTCAAGCAGATCGGGCGGGAACTTGCCGAGGATCCGGAATTCAAGACGAGCGCCATCGAGCCGCTGAAAATGCAGGGCGTCGACAGCTTCGGCGATTTCGCCATGGTTGTGCGGCTCAAGATGATGACCAAGCCGGGCGAGCAGTTCACCATGAAGCGCAAAGCCCTGCTGATGATCAGGAAGGCGTTCGAGGAAAACGGTATCAAGATCGCGGTACCCACCGTGCAGGTTTCAGGTGGCAGCGAAGACGCCGCTGCAGCTGCGAGCGAAACGATGCGAATGCGAAAGGCGGCGGAGGCCGCAAGCACCGCCGGTTAATGTACCTCTACTACCCGAGCCGCCGCAGACCTCCCCGGACGCGGGCGATGCTCGGTATGAGCCAGTAGCTTGTAGCTGGACAAGCTCGATCTTGCTCGACTTCGACGTCCACACATGGCGCATAGCTGCCTGCGACCTCTGTAATTACAATGTCCGCTTTTGGTGAATGGACCGGACCGTATGAACGACTGCCATGCGGCGCATTGCTGCCGTTCGAAGTGCGGGAAACGAACGTCTCCTATGGGCGTGAGAAGCGTGCATCGTATGGGCCGATCGAGTAGCCGTCATCACAGTTGGCAATCGCGCCTGATCCGTCGATGCCGCTATTCCAGAATGACGACGGCTTCCACCTCGCCTTGTGCCCGCCTGCTGTTGGATGACGACTGGGATGGAGCCTTCCGGAAAGGCCTCGACTTCCTGCTCGATGGCCTCGCTCCAAGACGATGAACTCTTCCTTCATTTCGTACACAAATGAGTAGAAGGCGGGACCGAGTGCGATGGACCGCGCCCCTTGCTCAACCGCGAACAGGGCTGGGTTGTCATCCGACTTGACTAGACAGCACATGGATTTGCTACCGATGCTCAGCTAATCTCCTCTTAGGGAGATTGAGCATGGAACGTCGGCTGGCCGCGGTCCTTGCCTTCGACATGGTGGGCTATTCCCGCCTGATGGGCGTGGACGAGCAGGGCACTCTGGCGGCCTTTCGGCGGCACCGCAGGGAACTCTTCAATCCCAGAGCTGCCCAGTATCACGGCCGCATCGTCAAGTTCACGGGCGATGGCGCGCTGATGGAGTTCGCCAGCGTGGTGGACTCGGTCTGCTTTGCGGTCGAAGTGCAATTGGCGCTGCGCGACGAGAATGCCGACCTTCCCGAAGAGAGGCAGTTCCGTTACCGGATCGGCATCAATATCGGCGATATCATCCCCGATGACGGCGACATCTACGGCGATGGCGTGAACGTCGCCGCGCGCCTGGAGGAACTGGCCGATCCCGGCGGCATCTGCCTGTCCGGATCGGCCTTCGACCAGGTCAGGGGCAAGCTCGACCTGACCTTCGAACGCCTTGGGCGAAAAGCAGGTCAAGAACATCGCCGAACCGGTGACAGTCTATCGGGTTCGGCTCGACGAAAAGGCGGCGGCGTTGGCAACGCCGATCGTTCGAGGCACCGCCTGCTCGGACGAACCGCCGCAATGGTGGCCGCGGCCGCCGTCGTCCTGCTGCTCCTGTTTGCAGGCACCGCGCTTTGGTGGCGACCATGGATGTCCGGGCAACCGCCGACGGCGGTCGAGCGCTTCGCCTATCCGCTGCCGGACAAGCCTTCGATCGCCGTGCTGCCCTTCATCAATGTCAGCAGCGACACGGAGCAGGATCATCTCGCGGAAGGTCTGACCGACGACCTGATCACCGAGTTGTCCAAGGTCTCGGGCCTGTTCGTGATCGCCCGCCATTCGGTCTTCGCGCTCGAGGACAAGGCCGGCAACATCCAGGACGTGGCGGCGGAACTCGGCGTGCATTTCGTCCTGGAAGGCACGCTGCAACGGGCCGAATCGCGATTGAGGATCAACGTCAAACTGATCGACGCGCTCACGGGTCTTTCCATGTGGGCGGAGCGCTACGACCGCCAATATGCCGACATCTTCGCGGTTCAGGACGACGTCATCGGCAAGATCATTTCGGCGCTGGCGGTCAAGCTGAACGAGGGCGAGCGCGACCAGCTGGCGCAGATCCCCACCGACAACCTCGAAGCCTACGACTATTATCTGCGCGCGGAGCAGGAGGGCTTCCTCTACAGCGATGTCGAGACCTATCGCCGGACCTTGTCCTACTATCAAAAGGCGATCGATCTGGACCCGGATTTCGCCGACGCGCATGCCGGCATCGCGCGGGTCGCGGTCGACGTCTGGCGCAACGACTACAATCAGGTCTGGTCGGCGGCGGTGGCGCGAAAGATCGCCTATGACGCGGCCGGGCAGGCGCTGAAGCTGGATCCCGACAATGCCCGGGCGCATACCGTTCTGGCCCTGCTCCAGCTCGTCGACGGCCGCCACGCGGAGGCGATCGATTCCGCCAACCAGGGCGGTGACGGCCCAGCCGAACGATGCCGAGGCCTTCGGCAATCTGGCCCTGGTGCTGGCCCATACCGGCAATCGCGAACAGGCGATAGCCGAAATGGAGAAGGCGCTGCGGCTCGATCCTGCGCCGCCATCGAGCTTCCAGCTGCTGGCAGGCGTGGTCTTCTACACGGCGCGCGAGAACGAACGCGCCATCCCGCTGCTGGAAGCGGCGCGCGATGGCCTGCCCACGGCCGAACCGGCGCGCGAATATCTGGCAGCGGCCTATGCCCATCGGGGCGACCGGCAGCGCGCGGCGCAGGAAGCGGCGAAGCTGCTGGAGCTGTTTCCCGACAGCAATCTGACCTACTACAGCTATCTATACGACTACTGGCGCGAGGAGGATCTGCGCTACCATCTGACGGGTCTCGGGCAGGCCGGCATCCCGGAATGGCCTCTCGGCTTCGAGGGGCGGGAAGCCGACCGGCTGACCGCCGCCGAACTGCGCGAACTGGTCAACGACAAGACCTGGACCGGCAGGCACAAGAACGGCACCGACTTCATCCAGTATTTCGACAAGACGGGAAACACCGCCTATCGCAGCGCCAACACCAACATCACCGGCGAGGTGGAGGTCCGCGAAGACCGGCTCTGCGAGAAGTTCGAGGGCTATTTCCTGGACCACATGGCGTGCGGATACGTCTACCGCAACACGACCAAGGACCAACCTGACGCCGACTACATCCACGTCAGCCCGCAGGCCCTCAAGTTCTTCTCGCTTGACAGGGTCGATAGAGTCGGAGGGCGGCGCCGCTTACTGCCAGCTTTTCTGCAGCTTTTCCGCAACCAGGCTTTGCTCGACCTCCGGCCAGTACTTCTTCGAGTTGACGACTTTGGACGGTTTCTTTTCGAAGCCGTCGGCCGCACCGGGATCGTAGTTCAGGTAGAGCTTGCCCTCGATGATCCGCCAGGCCTTTGGATCGATGTTCGTGGTGATCGTTCCGAGCGAGACCCCGTCCGCGCAATGGCCGCCATATTGCGGCGCGTATTTGACCGGCTCCGCTTCGAACAGATCGCGATTTTCGGCGCTGGCGAAGTGCCAGTTCGCGCCCAGCCAGCGCGACGAATATTTGGCCGAGCCTTCCACGGCCTTGTTCTCGGTGAAATAGGCGACGGGGTCGTAGCCCTTGATTGCGACGTCGCCGAAATAGCCGGTGTTGACGACTTCTTCCGCCGCCGCGACCTGGGTCAGCGACATCAGCGCCAGGATCGAGGCCGCGCCCACCGTGCGGATGCCGATCCTGCCTTTCCGTTCTTGCTCTTGCATTTTCATTCTCCATGTTCCGGTCGGCCTCCGCTCGCGACCGGACATCATTTCCGCTTGGTGCATTCCTCGTAGAGCCACTCGCCGACAAGATCGGCCTTTTGACAGGTCGCGCCCGCCTTCATCAGCAGGCCCGCGGCATCCCAGTGCTCGCGCCATCCGGCCTGGGTGAGCGGGGTGTAGCCGTTGCGTTCCTTCGCTTCGATGTCCGCCTTGTGGGCGAGCAGAAACGCGACCACATCCGCGTGCCCTTCCTCGGCTGCCGCATGCAGCGGCGACATCTTGTAGAAGTTGTGCGTGTCGTTGACCGACGCGCCCTTCGAAACCAGCAATTCTACGACTTCAAGGTTTCCACCATATGCCGCCGCGTGCAGCGCCGTCAGCCCGCCCTTGTTACGAATCTCGATATCGGAACCGCGTTCGAGAAGCAGGGCGACGACGTCGGCATGGCCGGCCAGCGACGCAATGAGAAGGGCCGGTTCGCCGGCGGCATCGGGCTCAGCCACGACGGCGCCCTGGTCCAGAAGCTGTTTCGCGCGATCGACATCACCCTCTTTCGCCGCGTCGTGCAAAGGACCGGCAACAACCGTGGATGCTGTGAACAGAAGCACAGCGATGGAGGCGAACAAGTACCGCACAACAAACACTCCAGCCCCAATATAGTCCTGGTTGGGCGGATTGTCAGTTGATTTAATCTACACGCCACCGTTGTGGCCCCCGTACCTGGAGACCTACGCGGCGCACCGCCAGCTTATTAGATGGGTTGGAAGCGTATTTGAATGAGTAGGCTGGTACGTCCGAAGCTGGCGCAGTGGCCGTTGGTGGTCTATTCGCCAACCGCACAACGCCGTCGGCCTCTGAGCCATTTCAGAACCAGATCATTTCGGAGAATTTCATGGCCTCTTCCTCGACCAGATTGCGCATTGCCGTGCTCTTCGGCGGACGTTCCGCGGAGCATGACGTCTCGGTGCTTTCCGCGACCAATGTCATGCGCGCGCTGGAGCCTGCCAAATACGATGCCGTTCCCGATCTTCGTCACCCGCGAAGGGCAATGGCTGTCGAGCAGCTTCGAGGGTGGCGTGTTGGCGAAACCGTCCGGCGGTACGGAAGTCTGCCTGGTGCCGGGCGGACAGGGACGGATGATCGCGATCCCGGCCGCTGGCGCGCCGCACGAGCTGCAGAAGGTCGATATACTGTTTCCGGTCCTGCACGGCATGCATGGCGAGGACGGTTCGGTGCAGGGGCTGGCCGAGGTGGCGCGTGTACGACCTCGGCGCCATGGCCACGATCTGGCGCGGCGGCTGCATCATCCGGGCGCGCTTCCTCAACCGCATCCGGGACGCCTACGCCGAGCACGGCGACGTCGAGAACCTGCTGATGGTGCCGTACTTCACCGACGCCGTCGCGAACGCGCAGGACGCCTGGCGGCGGGTGGTGACCGTGGCGACCGAGCAGGGGGTCGCGATCCCGGCGTTCTCGTCGAGCCTGTCGTACTACGACGGCTACCGGCGCGAGCGCGGCCCGGCCAACCTCATCCAGGGGCTACGCGACTTCTTCGGCGCGCACACCTACAAGCGGACCGACGCCGAGGGCTACTGGCACACGCGGTGGAGCCAGGACGGCACCGAGATGGCGGCGGGCGGCCAGCCGCGCAGCGAGGCGAGCGGCTCGACGTCACTGCCCGCGGGCACCGACGCGCCGGCGAGCGAGCCCGACACCGGGCCGAAGGCCGAGTAGCGACTTCCACGATCTGCGGAATGGCCTTCTAGGTGCAGCGCTCGGTGCCATGACGACCAGCCGAACTCAGCCAGTGCACGGTGCACCGTCAACGTCGACGAAGTGAGGAAATCGCGATGAGCCTTGGGACCCAGCCGGACGTCGACCTCGACGGCCAGCCGATCGACCAGCTGACCGTCAACACCATCCGCACGCTGGCGATGGACGCGGTGCAGGCGGCGATCGCCGCCTCCGGACCGGAGCTGTTCGAGCTCGCCCTCGGCGACGCCACAGCGCGCGCCGCCTCAGCAACCTGGCGCACGACCAAGGTGCTGCGCGCGCCGCGCCGCTTCGACCTGCTCGGGCTCGTCCACCGCCCCAGCGCGACGTTCCAGGCTCAGGTCCGCGCGCGCACGGCCGGCGGGCGCTGGGACGTGCTGGACGCCCCTCCCCCACAGCCACGGCGGCGAGCGCGACCGCACCGATCCGGTCTTCACCGGTACTGCCGACGAGTTCCAGCTGCGCCTGCGCGGCGCGGCCGCCGGCCTCACGGTCCGCTTCGTCCGCGCCCTCCCCCACGCCCCTGCACCCCGCGCCAGGGCGTCCGCGCGCCAGATCGCGGCGCCTGCGATCGTTCCGCGCGCGGCCTGGGGCGCCGATGCCGTGCCGCCGCACCATCCCGCCGGCTACGGGACCGTGCAGGCCCGTTCGTGCACCACACGGTCACGGTGGTCGTACGCGCCCGCCGCACGCACCCGGGATCGTCCTCGGGATCGCGCTATCACCGCGCACTCCAGCGGCTGGAACGACATCGGCTACAACTTCCTCGTCGACCGCTACGGCGTGGTCTACGAGGGCCGCGCCGGCGGCGTCGAGGCGGCCGTGATCGGCGCGCACAGGCGCCAGGGCTACAACAGCTACTCGACCGGCATCGCCGGCCTCGGCGACGTTCACCAATCGTGGCCGTTCGACGACCTCGCCCTGGAGTCGCTGGCGCGCCGATCGGCTGGAAGCTGTCGCTGCACGGCGTGCCCGTGCAGGGCCAGGTGACGCTGATCTCGGGCGGCGGCGCGAGCAACCGCTACCCGGCCGGCATGCCCGTGGTCTTCTACGCGTCAACGGCCACCGGGACGCCTGACGCTACGTCCCGCCCCGGCGAGCGCTGTACGCCCAACTCCCCGACCCTGCGGGCGCGCGCGGCCCGCCTGCTACGCGGTCCCGGTCGGCGGTCACTCGTGCGCGCCCGAACGAGAAGGGGGCCGCGCCGACCCGACCTCCGGCGGCGTGCGCTTCGGCGACGGATCGTCGCCGGCGGCGTCACCGTGGGGTCGAGTACACCGCCGCCGGCTCGGCCTGGACGCCGATCACGAGCACGACCAGCGGCCCGGACGGCAACTGGGCCACGAGCGCCGTCCTGCCCGCCAGCGGCCAGGTGCGCGCGGTCTTCCCCGGCGACGGCGCGCGCGGCCGGCTCGAGTCGGCGCCGGTCTCGGTGCGCGTCGTCCCCAGCATGAGCCTGACGAGCGACAAGCGGCGCGCCAAGGCCGGCACGGCGTTCGCGATCTCGGGCACGCTCGCGCCCTCCCAGCCGCGTGTGATCTGTGCGCTCGAGCGCCAGGCGGGCTCGCGCTGGGTCCGCGTCCAGCGCAAGCGCATCGACGTCCGCGGTGGCCGCTTCGCCACGAAGGTCCGCCCGAAGCGGCCCGGGCTCTATCGCGTCACGGTCATCGCCGACGGCGTGACGCGACGCAGGACGCTACGCGCGCGGCATTAAGGTCGCCTGCGAGCGGCCGATCACGCAGGGGAGGATGCTCCGCTTGTTCCCCTGGCTGCCGCGAGGCCGCGCGCTCCCGCCCGAGGTCTGGGCCGCGCGTCATCGCGGGCTGCTGTTCGTGCTGGCGGCGCACCTCGTCGTGCTGCCCGCGTTCGCCGTCACCCAGGACTGGTCGCTCGCGGCAGCGTGGCGGTTCGACCTCGTCCCGGCCGCGTTCGGCGCCGCCGCCTGCGCGCCCCAGCTCTCGCGCGCGCTGCGCTCCAGCCTGTGCGCGCTCGCGCTGCTGAGCTGCTCGGCCGTCCTCGTCGTCGCCTGGCACGGCACGATCGAGGCGCACTTCCACTACTTCCTGATGGTCGCCGCGCTCGCGCTCTATGAGGAGTGGTGGGCGTACCTGCTGGCGATCGGCTTCGTCGTGCTCCAGCACGGCGCGATGGGCGCCGTCCAGGGCACGGTCTTCACCCATGCCCACGACCCGTGGCGCTGGGCCGCGATCCACGGCGCCTTCGTCGCCGCGCTCGCTCTCGCCAACCTGATCTCGTGGCGCGCCAACGAGCGCGTCCGCGCCGCGACCGGGCGCTCGCGCGAGCGCTTCCGGCGCGCGTTCGACGACGCGCCGGTCGCGATCGCGCTGGTCGACCCGAGTGGCCGCCTGCTGCGGGCCAACCGCGAGCTGCGCGAGCACACCGGCCACGACGACACCGAGCAGCTGTACTTCTGGGACCTCGTCCCCGCCGGGGACCGCGAGGCGCTGCGCGCAAGCTGGCCGCCCGAGTCCGACGGCCCCCAGACCGAGCGCCGTTACGTCCGCGCCGACGGCAGCATCGGCTGGATCCTCTGGAGCCACTCGCTGATCCGCGACGAGCAGGGTCACCCGGACCACTTCATCTCCCAGGGCGTCGACATCACCGACCGCAAGCGCGACGCCGAGCGGCTCGACCCGCTCACCGGGCTGCCGAACCGGGCGCGGTTCGACCGCGTGCTGGCCGCCGCGCTCGAGCGCCGGCGCGAGACCGGCAGCCGGCTCGCGGTCCTGTTCTGTGACATCGACGACTTCAAGGTCATCAACGACTCGCTCGGCCACCGCGCCGGCGACGAGCTGCTGGTGGCCGCGTCCGAGCGCCTGTCGGCGGCACTGCGCCCCGGCGACACGATCGCCCGCTTCGGCGGCGACGAGTTCGTGATCCTGCTCGAGCGCGTCCCCAGCCTCGCCGACGTCCGTCGCGTCGCCGACCGCCTCGCGGCCGAGCTGCGGCGCCCGTTCGTGCTCGACGGCCGCAGCCGCTACCTGAGCGCGAGCCTCGGCGTCGCCGTCGCCGCACGGCTCGGAGCTCCTGGCCGAGGACCTCCTGCGCGACGCCGACGCCGCCATGTACCAGGCCAAGGAGCACGGCAAGGCACGGCTCGAGTTCTTCGACTCGACCGTCCGCACGCGCGCGGTCGAGCGCCTCGAGCTCGAGGCCGAGCTGCGCGACGCGCTGGCCCGCTTCGAGCGCTCGCTCGTCTACCAGACCGAGATCGGGCTCGGCGACGGAAGCCTGTTCGGCACCGAGGCGCTGCTGCGCTGGGAGCACCCGGTCCACGGGTCGGTCTCGCCCGCCCGCTTTATCCCGATCGCCGAGCAGAGCGGCCTGATCGTGCCGATCGGCGAGTGGGTGCTCGAGCAGGCCTGCCGGCAGGCGGCACAGTGGCGCGCCGAGGGCCGCGGGGACTTCGTGATGGCCGTCAACCTGTCGCCGCGCGCGGCTCTCGAGCGCGAACCTTGCCGGCGTCGTGGCCCGGACGCTCGACGACAGCGGCCTGCCGGCGTCGGCGCTCTGCCTGGAGATCACCGAGAGCGCGATCATGGAGGACCCGGAGGCCGCGCACCGCGTCCTCGGGGCCCTGCGCGCGCTCGGCGTGCGGCTGGCGATCGACGACTTCGGCGTCGGCTATTCCTCGCTCTCACACCTCAAGTACCTGCTGCCGGTCGATCAGATCAAGATCGACAAGTCGTTCGTCGACGGCCTGCTCGACGACGGCGAGAGCCGAGCGATCATCGCAGCGATCGTCGAGCTCGCCCATGCGCTCAACGTGCAGGCCGTGGCCGAGGGCGTCGAGACGTCCGATCAGGCCGTCGCTCTGCGCGCGATGGGCTGCCACACCGCGCAGGGCTACCACTTCTCGCGCCCGCTCCCGCCCTATCGCTTGAGCCAATCCGAGAGCTTCTCGGCGGCGTCACCGGCCTTGTCGCCCGCCTTGCCGACGCCCACGCCGGCCTCCTTGAAGATGGTGCGGAACCTCTCGGCGTAGAACTCAGCGGCGTCCCCCGCCTCCTCGCGCGCGTCGGCCTTGCCGCCACGCTTGCGGTATTCGCCGTTGATGATGCGGTCGTAGTCGCCCGAGCGGACCCATTGCATCAGCTGGCTGACGCGCCGGACCGGGAAGGGGTGCGTGATCAGCAGCTCGGTCTGGAAGCGCACGAGCTTGTCCCAGCCGGGCTCCCAGTCCTCGTACTCGTTGGCCTGGCGCACGAACGCGTCGAGGCTGAGTTTGCGCGAGGCCGCGCCGCCGGCGACGACCATCAGCGTCTGGCAGGTCGTCATCGGGGAGCGGTTGACGATCGTCGCCGCGCGGTCGCAGGTCAGCTCCGCGGCGCGCGACCACTCGAGCAGCGCCAGCTTGATCGCGAGCAGCGGCAGCCCGGTGAAGAACGGCAGGCGCATCAGCGGCCCGACGCCGACCTGGATCAGGATCATCAGCGCCGTCGTGTACATCACATGGTCGGAGAGGATGTGGCCGGCCTCGTGAGCCAGCACGGTGCGTATCTCCTCCTCGTCGAGCGCGTTGACCGTGCCCGAGTTGAGCACCACGATCGGCTTCTGCGAGCCGACCGCCATGGCGTTGATGATCGGCATCTGCGCCATGTAGAGGTTCGGGATCTCGTGGATGTCGAGCCGCGCCAGCGCCGCCCGGTGCGAGGCCCAGACGGTGGGCAGCTGGTCCTCGCCGAGCTTCACCGCGCTCGCGAGCAACAACTGCTGGAACGCCCGCTCGTAGCCGTACTCGATCAGCTTGCGCACGACCGTGTCGAGCATCGGGATCTGCTGGAGCGCGGCGGTCGCGGCTCTGTCGGCGGGATGCTCGTACGCCTTGGGCGAGATGTTCACCAGGCGCTGGTCTTCAGGCAATTCCATGCGGCTCAAGGTAGCCGGTCCTGACGCGGATCACGAGCTGCAAGCCGCTCCAGATCGCGTCGATCGCAGCCACCTTGTTGTCCACCAGCCGGTTGGCGAGAGCGAGCTCGCGCACCACGTCCTCGGTCAGGTCCGTCGGTTTCTTCGACGACCGCTTGGGCCAGGCGATCCACAGCCGCGCGTTCTGTCGCATGTGGTCGCGCAGCACCGGCATCCGGCGCTCGAGGTCGCGCCGCTCGGTGTGGAAGCTGAGGATCACGTCCGCCGGGCCCTGCGCGCGGCGGATGGCGTCGACGCCGTCGAGCTCGAAGCCGTCGGGCGCGTTGAGCAGCAGCACGCGGCTCTCCGGCTTGATCCCGAGTTTGTTCGGCAGCGGGGTTCCGGAGTAGCCGGCACTCAAGCGTCCGCCACCTCGGCGATGACCTTCGAGACCTGCGCGCCCTGCCACGCCAGCGGCGAGGCGCCCTCGTCCTCGCTCACCAGGCGCGCGCCCGGGATCGCCTGCGCGTAGCGCTCGCCGACCGCGAACGGGTGCTCGGGGTCGACCTCGTCGCGGCTGGCGACGACGACCGTCGGCGCCTCGATCTGTCGCCAGGTCGTCCCAGTCCTCGAACGGGCGTGAGCGCGGGACGGCGCTGATCGCGTCCGCGAGCGCCTCCGGGTGCTCGTGGGCGGAGAGTCGCTGGTGCAGCACGCGGTTGATCGTCTCGTGCCACTTCTCGGGCACCTTCGGCGTGCCGTAGGCCTCGACGAAGCCCTCGACGCCGCCGCTGCGCAGCCCTTCGGCGAGCGTGTCCCAGCGCTCGAGGCCCGGGTCGCGCTCGGGGCTGTAGGCCGGGGTCATGATCACGAGCGCGGCGACGCGCTCGGGGTGCTTGAGCGCGAACGTGGTGAGCGTGTGCGCGCCCATCGAGGCGCCGGCCAGCACGGCGCTGGTCGATCTCGCGGTCGTCGAGCACGGCGAGCAGGTCGGCCGCCAGCCGGTCGTAGCTGTAGTCGTCGCCGCCGTCGGACTTGCCGTGGGCGCGCGCGTCGTAGGCGATCACGCGATGGCCGGAGCGCTCGAGCGCCCGCGAGCCCATCACGACGTAGCGCCGCGTCGCGGTCAGGCCGTGCAGCAGGACGACCGGCGCGCCCTCGCCGTCCTCGGCGCCTGAGAGCGTGACGCCGTCCGCATCGATGCGCAGATCCATGGCGTCTATCCTCGCAGTGTGCCCATCGAAGCCACCGAAGAGACCTTCGAGCGCGACGTCATCCAGGCCTCCTACGAGCACCCCGTGGTCGTGGACTTCTGGGCCGAGTGGTGCGGTCCCTGCCGCTCGCTCGGGCCCGTGATCGAGAAGGCCGTCGACAAGCGCGACGGCCAGGTCTCGCTCGTCAAGGTCGACACCGACGCCAACCAGCGGCTCGCGCAGGCCTTCGGCATCCAGTCGATCCCGGCCGTGAAGGCGTTCAAGGACGGCAAGGTCGTCGACGAGTTCATCGGCGCGCTGCCGCCCGCCCAGGTCGAGCGCTTCCTCGACCGGATCGTGCCGTCCGAGGCCGACGCGCTGGTGGCCGAGGGCGGCGAGGCGAACCTGCGCCGCGCGCTGGAGCTCGAGCCCGGCCGCGCCGACGCGCCGTCGCGCTCGCGCGCCTGCGCGCCGCCGCCGGCGATCGCGAGGGTGCGCTGGAGCTGCTCGGCAACGTCGCGGGCTCGTTCGCCGCCGAGGGCCTGGCCACGCAGCTGCGGCTCGCCGACGACGCCGAGCTCGCGCCGGCGTTCGAGGCGCTGGACTCGGGTCAGACCGAGCAGGGCCTGGACCTCCTGATCGAGGCGATCGCCGGGCGGGACGCCGACCGCAAGGACGAGCTGCGCAAGGTCGTCGTCGGCGTGCTCGACGAGCTCGGCTCGGCGCATCCGCTCGCGCGTGAGGCGCGGCGCAAGCTCGCTTCCGCTCTGTACTGATCGGCGCTGACTGCGGCTCTCTGAGCCGCGCGGTCGGACCAGCGAACTGCGCCGGTAACGGAGTGGTGCGCCCCGCGTGGTCGGCGGTCCCTCGTCGCGCGCCGACGACCTGGCGTGGCCGAGGCACCGCATCGGTGCGTACTCGCCACCGCGAGTCCGAGCGGCAACGCGCATGTGGTCACTAACCGTTGCTGTACACGATAAGTGACCACGCGCGGCTTGTCCGAGCGGCAACGTGCCACGCGGCGCCTTGCGCACCGCCCGCGCCGCCGATCGCACCACTCCTTTACCGGCGCAGTTCGCCGGCAGCACAGACCCGTCGAGCTAGAGCGGCAGCGCGAGCTGGCCGACCGGCGCGACCGGCGCCGGTGGCCGGTCCGGCTCGAGGTCGTCGAACGACGCCAGCCGCACGCCGAGCAGCCGCACGGCCTGCGGCGGCGCGTACGCGCGCAGCAGCTCGAGCGCCGTCTCGGTGACCAGCGCCACGTCGTTCGTCGCGTCCGCGAGCGTGCGGGCGCGCGTGACCGTCGTCCAGTCCGGCGAGCCGCACCTTGATCGCCACCGTCCGCCCCTGGCGCGACTTGCGCTGCAGCCCTTCGCAGAGCTCGCGGCACAGCGTGCGCAGGATCTCCTCGAGCTCGGCGTGCGACGCGATGTCCGCGTCGAAGGTCCGCTCGGTCGAGACCGACTTCGCCGCGCCGGACTCGGTCTCGACCGGCGAGTCGTCGTGGAACGACGCGCGGGCCTTCAGGTAGCGCGCCGTGCGGTCGCCGAAGCGGGCGGCGAGCTGGGCCTCGTCGGCCTCCTGCAGCTGCGCGACCGTGGCGTAGCCGAGCTCGGCCAGCCGCTCGGCGGTCTTCGGGCCGATCCCCGGCAGGCGCCGCGTCGGCGCGGGCGCGAAGCGGATGCACGCCTCCTCGCGGCCCATGGCCACGAAGCCGGCGGGCTTGCCGAGGTCCGAGCAGCACTTCGCGATCAGGCGGTTCGGGCCGACGCCGGCGGAGATCTGGATGCCGGTCTGCTTGTGCACCTCGGCGATCAGCTCGCGCAGGACGCGCAGCGGCTTCTCGACGCCGGTGAGGTCGGCATAGGCCTCGTCGAGGCCCATCGACTGCAGGCGGTCCAGCTTCGCGCGCACGAGCTCCCAGACCTCGCGCGACTTCTCGCGGTAGGCCGTGAAGTCGGGCGGGATGACGATCGCCGTCGGGCACAGGCGCCGCGCCTGCGAGGCCGGCATCGCCGACCCGACGCCGAACTTGCGCGCCTCATAGGACGCGGTGGTGACGACGGCGCGCGGCCCGGAGCCGGCGACGATCACCGGCTTGCCCTTCAGGTCCGGGCTCTTGAGCAGCTCGACCGTGGCGTAGAACGCGTCGCAGTCGAGGTGGGCGATCACGCGCTTCGGGGCCACTCCCACCGATGGTAAGAGCGGCCCCGGACGCACGTATGTTCGTCCCTAGCGCGTGACCTGGATCGGCCCGTGGCCGCTGAAGCGCAGCTTGCGCGCGGTGGCGGCGGTCAGGTCGTACTCGCGGCCGCCGACGTACGGGCCGCGGTCGATCACGCGCACGCGCACGACACGGCCGCGATGGCGGATCGTGACCTTCGTGCCGCACGGCAGCGACTTGTTGGCGACGCCGACGGTGCCGTAGCCGAGCCGGCCGCCGCAGCCCGAGCGGGTTGCCGAACAGGCCCGGGCCGTACCACGAGGCCAGCGCGTGCCGGTAGACGTTCAGGCGCCCGACCACGCGCGTGGCGCCGGCGTTCGTGCGCACGCGGGCACGGGCGCTGAGCGGCGCCGCGCACGCGCTTGCGCAGGACGTAGCGGCCCGCGGCGTTGGTGCGGTCACGGTCGAGGGTCACCCAGCGCCCGCGGCGCTGGATCTGCAGTTTCACGGTGCCCGGTGCGGCGACGCGACCCTTGACGGTCACGCGGCTTGCCGGACTGGATGTTCAATCGCTTCGCACTGACGCCGACTTCGGCGGCATCAGCGACGGCCGGCGACAAGGGCGGCCGTGGTCGTAGCCGTGAGGCACAGTGCACCGGCCCCCAGGGCGCGACGCAGCGTGGATCGCGACATCGATCCTCCTGTATTCCCACGTCCGGCCAGGTCTGCCTGCAGGACGTCACGGCGATCCCCGCGCGCCTCTCTCCCGAAGCGCTTGCCCTTCTAGGGATCCCCCGCCCGCGAGTACTTCGTGCGCTCGCGGCTCGGCGTGACCGAACGAGCGTTCGACGGTAGCAGCGTCCGAGGCCTCACCGAACCCGACGATCGTCGGGTGTCACGCGGCGACGCGCGAACTCGTCGCGCAGGCGCGCCAGCCCGAGCCGGATGCGGCTCTTGGCGGTGCCCAGCGGGACGTGCGCGCGGCGCGCGATCTGGTCCGCGGTCAGCCCGCCCCAGTAGGCGAGCACGATCGCCTCGCGCTGCGCCTCGGGCAGCTTGCCGAGCGCCTCGCGGACCTCCGCGGAGTCCTGCTCGCGCTCCGCGAGCAGCGCGGGATGCTCCTCGACGCGCGGCTCCTCGGCGCCGCCGGACGAGCTTCAGCCGCTCCGCGGCGCGTCCGCGGACCTGGCTCTCGCGCCAGAGGTCGAGCGCGCGCGAGCGGCCCATCAGCCGCAGGTAGGTGCCCGAGGTCGCCGCGCGAGGGGTCGAACGACCCCGGCCGGCGCCAGAGCGCGCAGGAACACGTCCTGGACGACGTCCTGCGCCTGCGCGGCGTCGCCGAGGATGCGGAACGCGGCCGTGTAGACGGCGCGGTGATGCTCGTCGAAGGCGTCCCGGAACGCCTGCGGCTCGGCGCAGATCACTCGTCACAAGGAACGTTATACACGATGTTGAAGGTTCTCAAACACGCCGAAGGGGGACAAATCCGGAGCCATGGACCGGCTGACGGGTCTCGACGCCTCCTTCCTTGCCCTGGAGAAGGACGGCGCACACATGCACGTCGGCTCCGTGCTCGTCTTCGAAGGGCCCGGCGCCGGACTACGAGGACTTCGTCGCGCGGATCGAGAGCGGGCTGCACCTGGTCCCGCGCTACCGCCAGCGGCTGGCGTTCCCGCCGTACGGCGTCGCGCGCCCGGTGTGGGTCGACGACCCGCACTTCAACGCGACCTACCACGTGCGCCACACGGCGCTGCCGGCGCCGGCGGGCGAGGACCAGCTGCGGCGGCTCGCCGGGCGCGTGTTCTCCCAGCAGCTCGACCGCGAGAAGCCGCTGTGGGAGATCTGGCTCGTCGACGAGCTCGGCGACGGCCGCTTCGCGCTGATCTGCAAGACCCACCACGCGCTCGTGGACGGGATCTCGGGCGTGGACATCATGACCGTGCTCTTCGACCTCGAGCCCGACCCGCCCGAGCCCGAGCCCGGCCCGCCGTGGGCGCCGCGGCCGCTGCCGAGCGGCGCGCGAGCTGTTCGCGCTCGTCGCTGGCGGACCGCGTGACCGCGCCGTTCGGCTTCGCGCGCTCGCTGCTCTCGCGGCCCGACCGCGCCGGCGCCGACGCGGGCCGCGCGGCCGCCGGGCTCGCGTCGATGGCCGCGGCGGGGATCGCGGGCGCGCCGCCGTCGCCGCTGAACGTCCGGATCGGGCCGCACCGCCGGTTCGCCTGGGTCTCGGCCGACCTCGCGCTGTTCAAGGCGATCAAGGACGCGCTCGGCGGGACGATCAACGACGTCGTGCTGACCGTCGTCACGGGCGCGCTGCGCGCGCATCTGTTCCGGCACGGGCGCGACCCCGAAGGGCTCGAGCTGAAGGCGATGGTGCCGATCTCGGTGCGCGCGGACTCGGCGCGCGGCGCGCTCGGCAACCAGGTGGCGGCGATGTACGCGCCGCTGCCGGTCGGGCTCGAGGACCCGGTCGAGCGCTTCCGCTTCGTCCACGGCGCGATGAAGGGCCTCAAGGAGTCCGGCCAGGCCGTCGGCGCGCAGGCGATCACGCGGCTCGCCGACGCCGCCGCGCCGACCGTGCTCGACCAGGCCGCGCGGCTGCAGTCGCGCCAGCGCTTCTTCAACCTGACCGTGACCAACGTGCCCGGCCCGCAGGTGCCGCTGTACGTGATGGGACGGCGGCTGGAGGCCTTCTACCCGAAGGTCCCGCTGGTGCTCAACACCGCGCTCGGGATCGCGATCATGTCCTACGACGGGCACGTCTTCTTCGGGCTGCTCGGCGACTACGACGCGCTCGCGGACATCGACGCGCTGGCCGACGACCTCGACGGCGCGATCCGCGAGCTGGCCGCGGCGGCCGGCGCGAAGCCGGCCGCGCAAGCCGCGGCGGCGGACGCCGGCGCGCGCGTGAAGCGACTCCTGCTCGCTCGTCGCCGTCGTGCTGGTCGCGGCGGCCGCGTTCGTCGGCGCTGATCTCGGTCTTCGCTCGCGCGGACTCGAGCCAGGTCGGCGGCTCGTCCGGCCCGGGCGTGCTCGAGCCCGACCGCGGCGCCGAGCAGCTCGGCGCCGACGCGCCGCCGACGCCCGCCTCTCCCCCGGCCGACCCGCCGACCAGCGGGCCGCACAAGGCCGAGCCGGTCACGCGCGACGCGATCGAGCTCTCCGACGACCAGATGCTCGAGGCGCTGGCGCTCGGCAACGTCGTGATCGCCTACGACGCCGACGACCCGCCGCCCGCGCTCGTGCAGCTGCAGGAGGACACGGCGGGGCCGTTCGACGCCGAGCTGGCGGCCGCCGGGCAGGCCGTGATCCTCGCGCGGCGTCCGGGCGTCGGCGGCGTGGTCGCGCTCGCGTGGCGGCGCAAGCTCGAGGCCGACCGCGCCGGACGACCCGAAGCTGCACGAGTTCGTCGAGGCCTACCTCGGCCAGGGGCCTAGTACGCCAGCGGTGACGCGCACCAGCGCGCACAGGCGGCCGGCGTCGTCGGTGACGTCGACCTCCCAGACCGCGGTCGTGCGGCCGCGGTGACGGCGCCGCGCGTGCGACGTGGATCGTGCCCTCGGTGATCGGGCGCAGGAAGCTCGTCTGGTTGGAGATCGCGCGGCCCTCGGTGACCGTCAGCGCGTCGGCGATCGTGGCGAAGACGCCGCCGTGGACGAGCCCCAGCGGCTGGCGTAGCCCGTCGGTCACCGGGAGCGCGCGCAAGGACCTCGTCGTCGCTGCGTTCCAGGATCTCGTATGTCGAGCAGCGCCGCCATCTCCACTAGGCTAGGCCGGAAGATGCCGGCGAGCGCCACCGCGTTCGACAGGCTGGCGCCCGACCAGCGCGCCGCCGTCGAGCTTGTCCTCCGCCAGGGCCGTTCCTACGGCGAGCTGGCCGACCTGCTCGGGATGCCCGAGGAGACGATCCGTGCCCGCGCGCGCAACGGCCTGGCCGGCGCTCGCCCCGACCTGCCGGCGCCCGCGCGCGCGCGGGCGAGATCGGCGACTGGCTGCTCGGCCAGCAGTCCGAGGCCCACGCCGCCCGCACCCGCGCGCTGCTGGATGCGGACCCGGCCGCGCAGCGCTGGGCGGCGACGGTCGCCGCGCCGCTGCGCGCCGCCCCGGGCGGCGACGCGGTCCCGCCGTGCCGACGGCGACGGGCGGCGAACGGGCGCGTGGCGCTGGAGAAGGGCGCGGCGGGCGGCGGCGAGGCGGCGGACGAAGCCGGCGGCGCGGCGGCGGCGAGCGGACGGCGCGGCGACGACGCGGCGAGCGCGCCGGCGCGCGCCGGCGACGCCCGCCGGCGCCGACGGCTCCGCGCCGCGCGGGCGCTCCTCGCGGCTCGGCGGCGCGATCGTGCATCGGCGCGTCGGTCGTGCTCGTCGCGGCCGTGCTCGTGTTCGTCCTCACGCGCGGCGGCGACGACCCCGAGCCGGCCGCCGAGACCGACAGCGACGCGCCACGGCCACGGCCACGCCCGCGGCGGGCGCCAACGACATCCTGCTCAAGGGCCCCGCGGGCTCGAAGGCGGTCGGGCTGATGCGGCTCTTCCAGGCCAACGACGGGACGGTGCGCTTCGCGATCGCCGCCCAGGGCGTCACGCCCAACGCGGCCGGGCAGACCTATTCGCTGTGGTTCCGCGGCGAGGACGGCAAGGCGCAGCTGCTCGGCGACGTCAAGGACCCGGTCGGCGAAGAACGGCGAGCTGACGTCCGCGGGCCCGGGCAACGACGACGTCGACGAGTTCCCGCAGTGGTTCACGCGAGCTACGACACGATCCTCGTGACGCTCGACGACGAGGGCGCGAAGGAGCCGGGCAAGGTCATCCTCAGCGGAGACCTTCCCAACGGCGGCGGCTGAGGAAGTCGCGCTCGGTCTCGTTCTCGGTCAGCGCCAGCGCGGCCCGGTAGGCCTCGCCCGCCTCCTCGTGGCGGCCCAGCCGGCGCAGCAGGTCGGCCTTGGTGGACGGCAGGTAGCGGTAGCGACGGCCAGGCGGCCGTCGCGCTCGAGCGCCTCGACCTCCTCCAGCGCCGCCTCGCTCGCCGTCGACCATCGCCACCACCACCGCGCGGTTCAGCGCCACCACCGGTGACGGCCAGACGCCGCAGCAGCGCGTCGTAGAGCTCCAGCAGCTGCGGCCAGTCGGTCTCCTCGTAGGACGGCGCCTGCGCGTGCAGCGCGGCGATCGCGGCCTGCAGCGTGAAGCGGCCCGGCGGCCCCGCCCGCAGCGCGGCCACGACCAGCCGGTCGGCCTCGGCGATCGCGCCCGCGTCCCACGACAGCCGGTCCTGCTCGGAGCAGCCGCAGCAGCCGGCCCGCGTCATCGACGCGGGTCGCGGCCCGCGCGTGGTGGACGAGCAGCAGCGCCAGCAGCCCCGCGACCTCGCGCTCGTCCGGGAGCAGCAGCGCGCAGCATGCGGGCGAGGTCGAGCGCGCGCTCGGCCAGGTCGACGCGCACCAGCGCCTCGCCCGACGGCGCCGTGTGCGCCGGTCGTCGACAGCAGGTGGACGACGGTCAGCACGGCGTCCAGGCGCTCGGCGAGGTTCTCGGGGCCCGGCACGGCGTACGGGATCCCGGCCGCCGCGATCTTCTTCTTCGCCCGCGTGATCCGCGCCGCCATCGTCGGCTCGCTCACGAGGAACGCGTGCGCGATGTCGGGCGTCGCCACGCCGCACACGAGCCGCAGCGTCAGCGCGACCTGCGCCTCGCGCGCCAGCGCGGGGTGGCAGCAGGTGAAGACGAGCCGCAGCCGGTCGTCGGGGATCGCGTCGGGCTCGTCCGAGCGTCATCTCGGTCGTCTTCGGGCTCGAGCAGCAGCGGGAGCTTGGTGCGCAGCGTCTTGCCGCGGGCCAGCGCGTTGAGCGCGACGCGCCGCGCGGCCGTGGTCAGCCACGCGCCCGGGCGCGACGGGACGCCGTCGCGCGCCCACGCCGCCCAGCGCGGACACGTAGGCCTCCTGCACCGCGTCCTCGGCGAGCGTCGAGGTCACGCGTCACGCGCACCGTCGCGGCGAGCACGTAGGCCCACTCGCGCCGGTGCGCGTCGGCGACCGCCCGCTCGATCGACGTCAGAGCACCTCGAAGTCGATCAGCGGCCGGACCTCGACGCCGCCCTCGACGATCGGGGTCATCCTCGCCAGCGCGAGCGCGTGGTCGAGGTCGCGCGCCTCGATCACGAAGATGCCGCCGAGGCTCTCCTTGGTCTCCATGAACGGCCCGTCGGTGAGCAGGTCGCCGCGGATCACGGTCGCGGTCGACTGGTCCTGCAGCGCCAGCCCGGCGACGCACGCGCCCGCCCGCCTCGGCGATCCGGTCCGGCAGGTCCATGTGCCCTCCATGACCTCCTGCGGCAGGTCCTCGACCGCCACGCCTTCGAAGATCAACACGGCGTACTGCGGCATCACGCCACCTCCAGTCGCTTGCGCCACGCGGTCGCGTCGGCCGGCCCGTCGAACGAGTGCACCGCCACGCCGACCGGCCAGCCCCAGACCTCGCGCCCGTAGACGCGGATCAGCGCGTCGCCGGCGCGCACGCCGACGAACGTGCCGTCACGGTAGTCGACGACGCCCAGTTCGACCTCGTCGCCGACCGCGGCGTCGTCCGGGATGCCGAGCCGCCGCAGCACGTCGGCGGTCGAGCCGGGCACCTCGTCGAACGCCAGGTAGTGCGCGCTCGCGGCCGGCGAAGTGGCCCAGGTACTCGCCGAGCGAGTGGTAGTAGAAGTCGCGTGTGCCGTACGCACGCGTCGTACTGCACGTCGAACTCGGATGCGTCGACCCCGCCGCGATGCACGTAGGACAGGCGCGAGCCCGTCGAGCCGGTAGTCGAGCGCGTTGATCCGACCCGGCTCGCCGGACTCGCGTCGCGAAGTGCCGCGGCGGGTCCCAGCGCCGTGACCGTCGCCGCCCTTGCGAGGACAGCCCGCGCTCGGCGCCGCCGACGCGCGGCTCGTAGGTGACCGGCCACAGCCACGCCGCCGACGTGCTGGGTGAAGCCGTCCCAGATCTGCTGCGGCGTGCCGGGCAGGTCGCCCTCCCAGCGCACTTCCCATGTCTTGTAGCTCATACCCCTACGACAAACGGGAGCCGGCGAAATCGACAACCTTGCCCGGGTTCATGATCCCGGCCGGGTCGCAGCGCTCCTTGACCGCGCGCAGCAGCTCGAGCCCGAAGTCGCCGATCTCGGCGCCGCAGGTACGGCGTGTGGTCACGGCCGATCGCGTGGTGGTGGGTGATCGTGCCGCCCGCGGCGACGATCGCGCGCGTCGCGGCGTCCTTGACCGCGACCGCCACTGCGCGACCGGATCGTCGGCCTGCGCGCCCAGGATCGTGAAGTACAGCGACGCGCCGGTCGGATACAGGTGCGAGACGTGGCAGCCGACGTGGACGCCGTCCAGCGCGCCCCGGACCGCGTCGTAGAGCGTCTCCAGGTGGCTCCAGGACGTCGCCGTCTCGAGCGTCTCGACGAGCACGCCGCGGTCGAGCAGGTCGTCGCGCAGGTGCGGCCCGGCGAAGCGCGACGCTGCCCAGGCGCGGCCCGGCTTCGGGCCCAGCGGCCGCGCCCCGCCGCGCACGAGCGCCCGCGCCGCGGCCGCGCGGCCGGTCGCGCCCTCCCAGCCGCAGACGAGCAGGCAGCGCCCGGCGAGCAGCTTGCGCCCGAGCGCCGCCGGTGCCCGACAGCGCGACGCTCAGCTCGCGTCTCGTGCTCGTCGGAGAGCCGCGCGATGTCGGGCGCGATCCCGTCCTGCTCGAGCCGCCGCAGCAGCTCGGCGCCCTCCATGAACGAGCCGACGGTCCAGCCGTCGAACGCGAGCTCGCGCAGCGGCCGCACGCGCAGCGCGACGCGGGTGATGACGCCGAACGCGCCCTCGGAGCCGAGCACGAGCTGGCGCAGCGACGGGCCGGCGGCCGTGCCGGGCACGTCGAGCGTCGCCAGCGACCCGGCCGGCGTCACGCACTCGAGCGCCGACGACCTGCGCGTCGAAGCGCCCGTGCCCGGTCGAGGACTGCCCGGCCGAGCGCGTCGCCGCGCAGCCGCCGATCGTCGCCCACTCGTAGCTCTGCGGCACGTGCCCGAGCGCGAGCCCGTGGCGGCGCAGCGCGGCGTCGGCCTCCGGCAGCCGGATTCCCGGCTCGAAGACCGCCATCAGCGAGCGGGAGTCGACGCTCAGCAGCCGGTCGAGCCGCCCGAGGTCGAGCGAGATCAGCGCGTCGAAGCGCACCACGCTCGCCTTCGAGCCCGCCGACGACGCTCGTCCCGCCGCCGAACGGCACGACCGCGACGCCCTCCTCGCGCACACGCGCGCAGGACCGCACGCCACCGTCTCGGCGTCGGCCGGCGCGACGACCGCGTCGGGCGCCGTCGCGCAGTCCCCGGCCCGCTGCGCCAGCAGGTCGAGGTAGGACTTGCCGCGGCAGCGCAGCACGCGCGCCTCGCGGTCGTCGCGCACCTCCGCCAGCTACGCCAGCCGCTCGCGCACCGAGGCCGGCAGCGCCGGCGCCGGCAACGCGCACGTCGGACGAGCGCGACCGGCGTCGAGACGACGTCGCCGGAGATCCCGAGCTCGTCGCGCAGCAGCGCCACGGCGTGCCCCGGCAGCGAAGGCCCCGCTCCCGGCTCGCCCCAGCCCCAGAAGACCTGCTCGCGCCTCACTCCGCGTCGTAGGCGATCAGCGTGTGGACGTCGTACGGGGCGAGCTTGTCGCGCCCGCCCAGGAACGCCAGCTCGACCAGGAACGCGCAGCCGACGATCACGGCGCCCGCGCCCTCGGCCAGCTCGGCCAGCGCGCGGGCGGTGCCGCCGGTGGCGAGCAGGTCGTCGTGCAGCAGCACGCGCGGGCCGTCGGCGAGCGCGTCGGCGTGCATCTCCAGCGCGTCGACGCCGTACTCGAGGATGTACTCGGCCGAGACCGTCTCCCCCGGCAGCTTGCCCGGCTTGCGCGCGGGCACGAAGCCCGACGCCCAGCTCGCGCGCGACCGCCGCGCCGAGGATGAAGCCGCGCGCCTCGGCCGCCACCACGAGGTCGACGTCGAGCGGGCGCGCGTAGGCGGCGATCGCCGTCGACCGCGAAGTCGAGCGCGGCCGGGTCGAGCAGCAGCGGCGTGATGTCCTTGAACACGATCCCAGGCTTCGGGAAGTCCGGGATGTCGCGGATGATAGGGCACCTGCAGATGCGTCACTTGCGCGATCTTGCGCAGGTCGCGCACGAGAAGCAGATGCTTCAGGTGCGACGCGACCGCGGCGAGGTTCTCCAGCGCCTCGACGGCCTCCTTGCGCCGCTCGGGGTTGCGCGAGCGCAGCGCCGGCGCGAGGATCTGCTGCAGCAGCGCGGCCTCGCGCTCGGCGGACGTGCGGAACACGCGCAGGTTGCGCCCCGCGACGCCGTAGCGGGAGAGCTCGGTGACCGCGCGCACGATCTCGCGCTCGGTCTCGTCGTAGAAGCGCTTGCCCTCGCGCAGCTCGCCCTTGACGATCCCGAAGTCCTCGAGCTCCTGCACGAGCCGCGGCTCCGCGCCGGTCTGGTCGAGCATCTCCTCGAGCGAGTACTGCGCGCCGCCGGGGCGGACCGAGACCGTCAGCCGCCGCAGCGCCGCGCCCGGGCGCCCGTCCGGCTTGCGCGACGCCGGCGCCTCCTCGTCGTCGAGCGCCCGGCGGCGAGCTCGTGACGGATCACCGCCAGCGGCAGGAACTCGTCGCGCTGCAGGCGCAGGATCGTCCGCAGCCGCGCGACGTCGCCGGCGGAGTACGAGCCGGTAACCGCCCGGCGTGCGGCGCGGCGTCAGCAGCTTCTGATCCTCGAGGTAGCGGATCTTGGAGATCGAGATGTCGGGGAACTCCTGCTGGAGCCCCTTGCAGACCGCGCCGATCGTCAGCGACTTCGTCTGCCGAGGGATCTCCTCCTCCTCGACCAGGGACTCGCCGTTCTCGCTCGCTCGGTGGCAGGCTCGTCGGACACCACTCAGCGCGCCAGGTAGGTGAGCTTGTACTTGCCGACCTGCAGCTCGTCGCCGTCCTCGAGCTTGTGCGACTCGATCCGGCGGCGGTTGACATAGGTCCCGTTGAGCGAGCCGGAGTCGTCCAGATACCACACGCCGGAGCGCCGCACGAGCACCGCGTGATCGCGCGAGACGGTGACGTCGTCGAGGAAGATCTCGGCCTCCGGGGAGCGCCCGATCGTCAGCCGCTCGCCCTCGAGCGGATACGACTGACCGACCTTGCCGCCGCCGGAGCGGATCACCAACGCGCCGGTCGACGCCGCGACGTCGCCGACGTCGACGGGCCGCAGCTCGCCGGTCTGCTCGTCGATCATGTACGTCGCCGTCGTCGCGTCGTCGCGCGTGTCCTCACGCACGCCGACGTAGGCGCCGCAGCGCTGGCAGTAGTTCGCGCCCTCCGTGACGACGAACCCGCACTCAGGGCAGTGACGGGCCAAAGGCCGGCCCCCCGAAACTAGATGTCGTCGCCGCTGCCGGTGGCGCGGCCGGCGAGGATGTCGGTGAGACGCTGAACGTCCGCACCGGAGATGACTTCCTCGCCTCCCTCGTGCTTCTTGCGCAGGCGGTTGACCAGCTCCGCGCGCAGGATGTCGATCTTGCCGTGGAGGATCCGCCGGCGGTACGACACCTCCTGCTCTTCGTCAGTGAGCTGCTGGATGAGGTCCTTGAGCTCCTGATCGGAGAGCGAACCGAGATCGGGGAAGGTGTCCATCTGTAAGCGAGTCCTCTCCTCACGGGCGGCGAGACGGAAGCGCAAGCATAGCGTTCATCAAGCTCAGGTCGAGCCTTGTGCCCGAGCCAGCCGCACACCATCTCGCACATACTGCGCGGTCGACGCGATCGTCAGCACGAGCCCCACGTACAAGCACGCCAGCGCCAGCCAGTGCACCGCGCAGATGGCGAAGAAGATGGCGCTGAAGACCGGCCACACGGCCGCGCGGCCGAGCCAGTTCACTTTCAGGTCCAGTCCTCGGCGCATCGCGAAGCGGGCGAGGACGAGCATGACCAGCTCGCGCAACGCCAGCAGCGCGAGCGCCCAGCGCGGCAGCAGCTCGAAGTGCCAGCACACGATCACGCCCGACAGCACCAGCAGCCGGTCCACGAGCGGGTCGAGCAACGCGCCCAGGCGCGAGTACTGGCCCGTGACGCGGGCGGCGATCCCGTCCAGGTAGTCGCTCCAGCCGATCACCGCGAACAGCACGGCGGGCAGCGCGTCGGTGCCGCTCTCGGAGGACAGCGCGAGGACGAGGAAGACCGGGATCAGGGCGAGCCGGACGTAGCCGATCGCGTTCGGGATCGTCCACGGGCGCAGCGGCGCTCCCGCAACGGTCTCGGGCGGCGGCGGGCCGGAGCGATCCAGGCCCGAGAGGCGCGCCGGAAGGTCGAGCTTGCCGCTGGACCGATTCACCGGGGGCTGCCGCCCCCCGGACCCCCGCTTAAGGGAGCGTCGCCCACAGGTCCGCCGCCGCCTGCGCCGCACCCTCGAGCGGGACGGAGCGGCTTTCGCGGCCGCGCCGCACCTGGGCCTCGATCTCGCCCGCGGCTCGAGCGTCCGCCGGCCGATCGTCAGCCGCAGCGGGCAGCCGAGCAGCTCGGCGTCGGCGAACTTCTCGCCGGGCCCAGCGTCGCGGTCGTCGTAGATGACGTCCAGCCCGAGCTCGCGCAGCTCCTCGTACAGCCGCTCGGCGAGCGCGTGCTCGTCGGTGCCGGGCTTGCCGAGGCCGACGAGGTGGACGTCGAACGGCGCCAGCGAACGCGGCCAGGAGATGCCCTGCTCGTCGGCGAACTGCTCGACCGCGGCGGCCGCGATCCGCGCCGGCCCGATGCCGTAGGAGCCCATCCAGATCAGCTGGGCGGTGCCGTTCTCGTCCAGGTAGGTCGCGCCCAGCGGGACTCTGAGTAGCGCGTGCCGAGCTTGAAGATGTTGCCGATCTCGATCGCGGGCTCGATCCGGATCGGGTGCCCGTCGACGGTGTCGCCGGCCTCGACCGTGCGCACGTCGACCTCCGCGTAGGGAAGTCGCGTCCGGGCTTGACGCCGCGCAGGTGCGCGTCGGCCGTGTTGGCGCCGGTGATGTAGCTGTCGCCGTCGAGCGCCGCGTCGAGCAGGATCGGGACGTCGGTGCCGACCGGCCCGATGTAGCCCGCGGGCCCGATCCGCGCCTCGAACTCCTCCTCGCGCGCGGGCCGGAACGGCGCCTGCAGCGCGTTGCCGAGCTTGATGTCGTTGACGCGGTGGTCGCCGCGCACGAGCACGAGCCGCAGCTCGTCGTCGCCGACGATGACCGGGTAGGCCTTGATCAGCGCGCCCGCGGGCACGCCGAGCGCCTCGGCGACCTGCGCGACGGTCGTCAGGCCCGGCGTCGACTCCTCGGTCGGCGCATCGAGCGGCGGCGGCAGCTCGACCGGCTGCGGCGTCGCGCTCGCGACCTCGACGTTGGCGGCGTAGCCGGGCGCCAGCGCGACGTCGTTCTCGCCCGCCGGGCACGGCGCCATGTACTCGTGCGCGCCGAAGCCGCCCATCATCCCGACGTCGGATTCGACCCGGTACCACTCCAGCCCGCAGCGGTCGAAGATGCGGTCGTAGGCCTCGCGGTGCTTCTCGTAGCCGACGTCGAGCCCGGCCGCGTCGCGGTCGAACGTGTAGGAGTCCTTCATGACGAACTCGCGCGTGCGCAGGACACCCGCGCGCGGGCGCGGCTCGTCGCGTTCCTTGATCTCGAAGTGGTAGAGGATCAGCGGCAGGTCGCGGTAGGAGCGCACGACCTGGGCGACGTGCGTCGTGATGACCTCCTCGTGGGTCATCGCCAGCACGAGCTCGGCGCCCCTGCGGTCTTTGAGCTTGAACAGCTCGTCGATCCCGTAGCGGCCGGTGCGCTGCCAGAGCTCGGCCGGGTTCAGGACCGGCATCAGCATCTCCTGCCCGCCGATCGCGTCGATCTCCTCGCGCACGATCTGCACGGCCTTCTGATGCACGCGATACCCGGCCGGCAGCCAGCTCCACAACCCGGCGCCGACCTGCCGGATCATCCCGGCCCGGACGAGCAGCTTGTGCGAGAGCGCCTCGGCGTCCGCGGGCGGCTGCTTCTCGGTCGGCAGGAAGTACTGGCTCAGACGCGTCATCGGGGCGCAGAGCCTAGGTGATAGAACGCAGGGAGCACTGGTTCGAAGTTCCCCGGGAGGATTCATGGCTTACGAAGTCCCGCCGCTGCCTTACGACTATGCCGCGCTCGAGCCGCACATCGACGAGGCGACGATGCGCGTGCACCACGACAAGCACCATCAGGCGTACGTCGACAAGGCCAACGCCGCGCTCGAGGGCACCGACTTCGACGGCAAGCCGATCGAGGAGGTCCTCAAGAACCTCGACTCGCTGCCGGCCGACAAGCAGAAGGCGGTCCGCAACAACGGCGGCGGCCACTACAACCACGCGCTGTTCTGGGAGATGCTCTCGCCCGACGGCGGCGGCGAGCCCGACGGCGAGCTGGCCGAGGCCATCAACGCCGCGTTCGGCTCCTTCGACGACTTCAAGTCGAAGTTCAAGGACGCCGGCGTCAATCAGTTCGGCTCGGGCTGGGCGTGGCTGGTCTACGACGGCTCCGGCCTGGCGGTCACTTCGACGCCGAACCAGGACTCGCCGCTGAGCGCCGGCCAGGCGCCGCTGCTGGGCGCCGACGTGTGGGAGCACGCGTACTACCTCAAGTACCAGAACAAGCGCCCGGACTACCTGGACGCGTTCTGGAACGTGGTCAACTGGAGCAAGGTCTCAGAGCTCTACTCCGCCGCGAAGTAGCGCCGCTCCGAAACTCCTGTCCGGTCGCGGCGTTGGAATGTCCCTGATGACTGAGACGTCCCGACGCCGCGCCCGGCTGGCCATCGCCGTGGCCGCGGCCTGCGCCGCGCTGCCCGCCGCGCCCGCCCTCGCCGCGCCCGATCAGCTGTCGCTGATCGAAGACGAGAAGCTGATGCTCGAGTCGGGCCCGGTGGTCCAGGCCCAGGCGCTCGACGAGGCGGTCGCGCTCGGCGCGGACGTGGTCCGCGCGAACGTGATCTGGGGCAAGTTCGCGCCGTCGCCGACGTCCAAGCGGCGCCCGCGCCGGTTCGACGCCAAGGACCCGGCCGCCTATCCGCCGGGGACGTTCGACATCCTCGACTCGTTCGTGGCGGGCGCCCAGGCGCGCGGCCTGCAGGTGCTGCTGACGCCGACGGGGCCGATCCCGGCGTGGGCCTCGCGCTGCGGCGGCTCGCTCGCCAACCGCCGTGTCTGCAAGCCCGATCCGAAGCTCTTCGGCGCGTTCGTGCGCGCGCTGGGGACGCGCTACCCGACCGTCAAGCTGTGGTCGATCTGGAACGAGCCGAACCTGCGCTCGTGGCTGAGCCCGCAGTACGAGGTCGTCGGCTCGCAGGCCGTCCAGCGCTCGGCCAACCTCTACCGCGCGCTCGCCAGCTCGGCGATCGCCGGCCTGCGCGGCACCGGCCACCGCGACGCGCAGATCTGGCTCGGCGAGACCGCGCCGCTGGGCGACGACCCGTCCGGCTGCAGCGCCCAGCGCTCGCTGCGGGTACCGCGGCGCTGCGCCTCGCGCATCCTCAAGACCTCGCCGGAGACGTTCCTGCGCGGCGTGTTCTGTCTCAACCGGTCGGGCCGGCGGCTGTCCGGCGCCGAGGGCTCGGACCAGCGCTGCGGCGGCTACAAGCGGCTCAACGTCACGGGCTACGCGCACCACCCGTACACACGCGGCGGCTCGCGGCCGCCGCTCTCGCGCGTGAACGCGGGCGAGATCACGATCGGCAGCGCGTCGCGGCTCTCGCGCCTGCTCGATCAGGCCGCGCGCGCTCGGCGCATCCCCTCGCGGCTGCCGATCCACTACACCGAGCACGGCTGGCAGACGAAGCCCGACCTGATCTTCGGCGTCACCGACGACCAGCAGGCCGAGTACATCAACCAGTCGGACTGGATCGCGTTCAAGAACGCGCGCGTGCACACCGTCGCGCAGTACAAGATCGTCGACGACGAGAACATCGGCTCGGGCTTCCAGATGGGGCTGCGGCTGCTGACGGGCGCGGTCAAGCCCGCCTATGAGGCCTACCGGCTGCCGATCTGGGTCTCGGGTCGCGGCGCCGAGCTGACGGTCTACGGCCAGTTGCGCCCAGCCGCCAACGGAACGCCGCAGACGGTCGAGATCCAGAACGCGGCGGCGGCCGGCGCGGCGTTCAAGACGGTCGTTGCCGTGCCGGTGACGTCGGCGAACGGGATCTTCACCGCCCAGGTGCCGAACAGCGGCGGCGTGTGGCGGGCGCGCTGGAGCGGGCTCAGCTCGCGGCAGGCGCTGGTCGCGCCGCGGTGAGGCGCACCCTCGTCCTCCTGCTCACGGCGGCGATGCTCGGCGTCGCCGCACCCGCGCACGCGGACCTCGAGATCGGGATGGAGGACGAGGGCCTGATCCTGTCCAGCCCGGCATCAGGCGCCGGCCGCGGTGGCGGACTGGAGCGCGCTGGGGGTCGATGTCGTGCGCATCCACGCGCGCTGGTGGGAGATCGCCCCGGAGACCGCCGCGCAGCGCAAGCCGGCGGGCTTCGACGCCGCCGACCCGGACGCACGCGGCTACGACTGGCGCAGCCTCGACACCGCGGTGGCGCTGATCCGCTCGCACGGCATGAAGGTGATGCTCACGGTCACCGGACCGGGGCCGCTGTGGGCGACGGCGTCGCCGCGGCTGCGCAATCCGCGCCGGTTCCCGAAGGCGTCGGAGTACGCCGCGTTCGCGCGCGCGACAGCTGCACGTTACGGCGCTTCCGGTCGATCGCTACCTGCTCTGGAACGAGCCCAACCAGCCGGGCTGGCTGCAGCCGCAATGGGAGTGCGAGCGGCGGGTGCTGCACGCCGGTCTCGCCGCACATCTACCGCGCGCTGGTGCGCGCCGCGACGCCCGCGATCCACGCCGCCGACCCCGGCAGCGAGGTCGTGATCGGCGAGCTCGCGCCGGTCGGCAGCCCGCCGGTGTCCGAGAGCACGCCGCTCGCCCCGCTGCCGTTCCTGCGCGCGCTGGGCTGCGTGGACGAGCGCTACCGCACGCTTCGCTCCGGGCGCTGCCAGGGCTTCCGGCCCGTCGCCGCGGACGCCTTCGGCTATCACCCGCATCCGGTCCGCAACGCGCCCGACACGCCGAACCGGGACACCGACGAGGCGCAGTTCGCCGACCTCGACCGCCTCTTCCGCGTGCTCGACCGGCTCAAGCCGCGCCTGTCGGTGGGCAGCGGGGTGCATCTCACGGAGTTCGGCTATCAGACCTCGCCGCCCGACCACGCGATCGGGATCACGCTGACCCAGCAGGCGCGCTACCTGCAGCAGGCGGCGTTCGTCGCCTGGCGGGCGCAGCGGGTGAGCAGCTTGTCGTACTACCAGTGGGACGACGAGCCCGTGATCTACCGCGGCCGCGCGACGCGGGCCTACTCGGGCTGGCAGAGCGGCCTGCGCTTCGTCACCGGCAAGCCGAAGCCGGCGCTCTCGACGTTCCCGGCGCCGTTCGTGATCGAGCGCCGCCGCGGCAGTTCGTCCTTCCGCTTCTGGGGCCAGGTGCGCCCGGCGGCGCAGCCCGCGGTGACGCTGCAGGTCCGGCCGCCGGGCGAGGCCGAGTTCCGCGACGTACAGCAGGTCACGCTGGCTGCCGACGGCAGCTGGACGCTGCTCGGGCCGGCGACGCCCGGCGCGTCCTATCGCTATCGTGTGGACGCCGGTGCCGTCGCTGACCGAGCCCCTGCCCGCGCCACGCGAGTCCGGGGTCGTCGACCTGGCGCTGGGCGAGAAGACCCTGATCCGCGCCGCCGCGGCGGTCAGCCCGTGACCCGCGCCGGCGACGATCCCGCGGGCGGTCAGCCCGTGACCCGCACCGGCGACGATCCCGCGGGCGGTCAGCCCGTGACCCGCACCGGCGACGATCCCGCGGGCGGTCAGCCCGTGACGCGCGCCGGCGACGATCCCGCGGCGTTCTACGCGGCCGGCTACTCGCTCGCGGACCGCGAGCAAGGGCTCAAGCTCGGCCGCTGGCGTGAGCTCGGCGCGCGCACGAAGGCCGCGCACGCCGTCGCGCTGTGCTCGCCGCCGCCGGCCACCGTGGTCGAGATCGGCTGCGGCGAGGGCGCGCTGCTGGCGGCGCTGTCGGCCGCCTGGCCGGCGGCTCGTTTCGACGGCTTCGAGTTGTCGGAGCCGGCGGTCTCGCTCGCGCGGTCGCGCGGGTTGGCGCGCGTCGGGCGGCTCGAGGCGTTCGACGGCGCGCATGTGCCGGTCGAGGACGACGCGTACGAGCTCGCCGTGCTCTCGCACGTGCTCGAGCATGTGCCGGACCCGCTGCCGCTGCTGCGCGAGGCCGCGCGGGTCGCGCCGCGCGTGCTGGTCGAGGTGCCGCTGGAGGACAACCGGTCCGCCGCCAGGCCCGCGAAGCGCGCCGAGGCCGAGCGGATCGGCCACCTGCATGCGTTCGACCGCGCGGACGTGCGGGCGCTGCTCGCAGGTGCCGGATTGCGCGTGGAGGGCGAGCTGAGCGACCCACTGCCGCGCGAGCATCACGCGTTCTTCGCCGACAACACGGCGGCGCGCGCGCGGGCGGCCGCGAAGTGGGCGCTGCGCACGACGATCTGGAAATTGTCGCCGGAGGGGGGCGAGAAATGGTTCACGGTGCACTACGCAGTAATGGGTGGACGCAATTGATCCCTAGGACCGATACGAACGCCGCCGCGGCCGGGCATGATGGCCGCGTGCTCGGACTCATGCTCACACCGCCGCGGCGCGCGCGCCGCTCCGCGCGGGCGTGCGCGCTGCTCGCTCTCGCGCTCGCGCTGCTCGCCGTCGCTCCGAACGTGGCACAGGCGCAGGGGCCGATCGGCCTCGGCGCCGGCCAGGACCCAGCGATCGTCGTCGACGCAGCCGGCACCGGCCACGTCGTCTTCGACGTCCAGGGCGGCGAGTTCTACTGCCGCCTGCCGCGCGCCGCCACGGCCTGCGACGTGGCCACGTTCCTGCCGCTCGCGAACGGCACCGGCCGCGCCGCGATCATGGACCGGCCCGACGGCACGCTGCTGATCGTGCGCGCCACGTCCGACGACTCGCCCGACGGGGCGCTTCGGGGTACGAGCTTCTACCGCGTCTCCGGCGACCGCGGCGCGACCTGGTCGCCCCCGACGCCGTTCGCCTACGGCAACGCCGACTTCACCAAGGTCGCGCTGGCGCCGGGCGGGCAGTCCGTCCTCACGCTGGACCTCGAGACGTCGCTGGCCCGGCTGCAGAGCGCGGCGCTCGCCGGCGGCGAGACCCGCACGACCGCGCTCTATGACCCGGAGCAGGAGCCGGCCTTTGCCGACGTCACGCCGATGCCCGACGGCCGCGTCGTGTCGATCGTCGGCGACCTGAGCGCGGTGCAGTGGAGCGTGTTCGGCGGCGGCGACATCTACGACCCGAACACCTGGACGGCGCGCGGCCGGCTGCGCGGGATCTTCAACGCCGAGGTCTTCAGCGGGCCGCGCGGGACCTTCCTGTTCGAGCACGAGCCGCTCGGCGAGCAGCGCACGGCGGGGTTCGACCCGCCGTTCAGGTTCCGCTCGCTCGACACGCGGCGGCTGCGCTGGCGCGCCTCGCGCGCAGCAGGCGCGGACCGCAGCATCTTCGGCTCCTCGACCGCGATCCAGGACGCCCGCGGGCGCCTGCACGTGATCGCCGACACCACCAGCGCGACCTCCTGGACGTGCGTGCTGTACGCGCGCACCGGTCCACGCAGCTCGTCCTGGTTCGGCAAGACGACCGTGCTGTTCCGCACGCGCGACAGCGACCGCGCACCGCACGACGTGCGCGTCGGCGCGGCGCCCGACGGCCGCGGCTTCGCGGTCTGGGAGGACGCGACCGGCATCGCGGCGATGCCTTTGCGCCAGGCGGGCGGGACGTACCGCGCGAAGCGCAACCAGAACGACCGTCCGGCATGCACGGGGTCGCGATACGGCTAGGCGTTGGATCGTCCGCCTGCGCGGTGAGGGCCCGGGCCAACTGCGCCGGTAAGGAGGTGGACGGATCGCCGCGCCGACCACGGACGCCCGCGGTGCACGACCATTCGCGCACGTTCGACCAAGGGCGACCAGGCTGGGACGGGGGTATGTCCGGATACCTGCGCGTGCGACAGGTGTGCGGACATTCCCCCTCGCTGCGATGTTCGCGCGCAGGGGTGCGGTCACTGGCTTGACCCACGGTAAAGCCAGTTGCAGCACCCCCTCACCGGGCGCCGTTTTGACGGCCCCGCCACCCGCGCCGACCGGCGACAGCCTCGCTCCGCCGGTCCGACCACTCACCCTCACCGGCGCCGTAACCGCCCCCGCCACGGCGCCGACCACGGACGACCGCCGCCGCCCGACCGACCACCGCCCTTACCGGCGCTGTAACCGCCTCACCCACCGCGCCGACCCGCGGCAGACCGGCGCCGCCCGTCTACGCGCGCGTGAAGCGCCGGCCGGCGACCGGCGAGAGCGCCTCGTCGATCGCGTCGGCGTCCTCGCGGGCCTTCTCGGCCTCGAGCGCGGCGAGCCGCTCCGGCGTCATCGCCGTCTCGTCCTCCTCGGAGGCGAGCCACGCCGCGGCCTCGGCGGCGGCCGCCTCGTCGCGCTCCACCTGCTTGCCCGAGGCGTAGTACTTGTCGATCTCGGCGAACAGCTCGTCGACGAGGTTCTCGGTCCTGACCTTCTTCAGCGGCTCGCCCTTGGAGTAGATCATCCCCATGTCCTTGGCGCCGGTGATGCCGAAGTCGGCGTGGCGGGCCTCGCCGATGCCGTTGACGGCGCAGCCGAGGACGGAGACCTCGATCGGGTCGTCGTAGGCCTCGAGCCGGCGCTCGACGTCGGCCACGACCGAGTCCATGTCGAACTGCAGCCGCCCGCAGGTCGGGCAGGCGATCAGGACCGGGCCGCGCTCGCGCAGCTTGAGCGCCTTCAGGATCTCCCAGCCGACCTTGACCTCTTCCTCGGCGTGGAAGGTCGACAGCGAGATCCGGATCGTGTCGCCGATCCCGTCGGCGAGCAGCGTGCCGAGCCCGACCGCGGACTTCAGCGAGCCCGACCACTTCGTCCCGGCCTCGGTGACGCCGAGATGCAGCGGGTACGGGATCCTCGAGCTCAAGAGGCGATTCGCGGCGATCGTGTTGGGCACCGAGGTCGACTTGATCGAGACCTTGAAGTCGGTGAAGCGCAGGCGCTCCATCAGCTCGACGAACTCGACGGCGGCCTGCACGAGCGCCTCGACCGGGTTCTCGAACTCGAGCTCGTGCAGGTGCCGGGGCAACGAGCCGGAGTTGACCCCGATCCGCATCGGCGTGCCGGCGGCCCGCGCGCGGTCGGCGACCTCGGCGACCTTCTCTGGCCCGCCGATGTTGCCCGGGTTCAGGCGGATGCAGTGCGCGCCCGCGTCGATCGCCTTCAGCGCCAGCGTGTGGTTGAAGTGGATGTCGGCGATCACCGGGATCGGCGACTCCACGACGATCGTCTTGAGCGCCTCGACGTCCTTCTCGCGCGGCACGGCGACGCGCACGATGTCAGCGCCGGCATCGGCGACGCGGCGGATCTGATCCATCGTCGCCTGCAGGTTGGCGGTCTCGGTCTTGGTCATCGTCTGGACCACGACCGGGGCGCCGCCGCCGATCTGCACGCCACCGACGTTCACTGAGCGCTGCGAAGCCATTGGCGGACAAGTCTAGAAGTCGGAGTTCGATTCAAGTGTAAACCTCTTGATGCCGAAACATTTTGTAGCTAAACTTTCGATATCGAAAGGATGCCTGCACAATGAACTCGACGCTCTGGCGCATTGCGGTGGTCGTGATCCTCGGCGCGATCATGTCCGTCCTCGACACGACGATCGTCAACGTCGCCCTCGACACTCTCTCCAAGGACCTCAATACCTCGCTGGACGGCATCCAGTGGGTCGTCACCGGCTACATGCTCGCGCTCGCCGCGGTGATCCCGGTCACCGGCTGGGCCTCTGCGCGCTTCGGCGCACGCCGCCTGTACGTCATCTCGCTCGTGCTCTTCACCGCCGGCTCCGCGCTCTGCGGGTTCGCCTGGTCGGCCGAGTCGCTGATCGCCGCGCGCGTGCTCCAGGGCATCGGCGGCGGCATGCTGATGCCGATCGGCCAGATGATCCTCGTCCGCGCCGCCGGCCCGCAGAACATGGCGCGCGTGATGGGCGTGATCGGCGTGCCGATCGTCCTCGCCCCCGTCTTCGGCCCCACGCTCGGCGGCCTGCTGGTCGAGCACGCCGGCTGGCAGTGGATCTTCTTCGTCAACCTCCCGGTCGGCATCGCGGCCGTGGTCGCCGCGCTGCGGCTGCTGCCGCGCGACCAGGCGGCGCCGACCACGAGCCGCTTGGACGTCACCGGGCTCGCGCTCGTCGCCACCGGCCTGATCGGCATCACCTACGGGCTCGCGGAGACCGGCACCACCGGCACGCTGCTCGCCGACCAGGTGCTGATCCCGCTGCTGCTCGGCCTCGTGCTCGTCGCCGCCTTCGTGATCCGCGCGCTGCACATCCCCAACCCGCTGCTCGACGTGCGCCTGTACGCCAACAAGGCGTTCGCCGCCGCGTCGGTGACGATCACCGCGCTCGGCGCGGCGCTGTTCGGCGCGATGGTGCTGATGCCGCTGTACTTCCAGCTCGTGCGCGGCGAGGACGCCGTCCACACCGGCCTGCTGCTGGCGCCGCAGGGCATCGGCACGGCGCTCGCGATGCTGCTCGCCGGACGCCTCACCGAGCGCATCGGCGGCGGCCTGACCTCGCTGATCGGCGGCGTGATCACGATCGCGGCCACGATCCCGTTCGTGCTGATCGAGGCCGACACGTCCTACCTGCTGATCTCGGCCGCGATGGTCGTGCGCGGCATGGGCATCGGCTGACGATGATGCCGTCGATGACCGCCGCCTACGCCGTGCTGCGACCCGAGCAGATCAACGACGCGACGCCGCAGCTGAACGTGCTCCAGCGCGTCGGCGGCTCGATCGGCACGGCGATCCTGACCGTCGTGCTGCAGAGCGGGATCAGCGGGCTGGCCGTGCCCTCGGCGGCGGGCGTCGCCGGCGCGTTCTCCGACACCTACGTGTGGGTCCTCGCGATCAGCGTCGTCGCGCTGCTGCCGACGATCGTGCTGACGGTGGTCGAGCGCCGTGGGCAGGCGACGCGCGAGTCCCTGCCGGCCGACGTCGCGCTCGAGGCCGCGGCATGACCGCCGTCGAGCTCGCCGAGCTGCGGTCCGCGTTCGCCGAGCTGAGCGGCGCGGATCGCCGCCTGCGCGGCCGCGACCCGCGCGGTCCGGGCGAGCTCTCGACCGCCCAGGTGCGCGCCCTGATCCAGCTGGCCAAGGACGAGCAGGTCACCGCGGGTGAGCTGGCCAAGCGCGCCGAGCTGAGCCCGGGCGCGATGACCGCGATGCTCGACCAGCTCGAGGACGCGGACATGGTCAGCCGCCGCCGCAGCACGGCCGACCGCCGCCAGGTGATCGTCGCTCTGACCGAGCACGGCCGCTCGGCGCTGGCCTCCAAGCGCGCACTCTGGGAGCGGGCTTGGCGCGAGGGCCTGGCCGGCCACAGCGAGGAAGAGCTGCTGGCGGCCGCGCGCGTGATGCGCACGCTCGCGGCGCTGCTCGACGGCTTCGGGCGCGAGTAGGGCCAACCCCCGCTGCGACCGGGGGGTCACACGGTCGCGCCAACGGCCCGCGTCCCGCACGATGGAGAACTCCGGCCGGCCGCGGCGAGATTGCGCGGCCGGCCGTTGACGTTCTCAGTACATGGCCTCGATGTGCTCGGCGTACTTGGCCTCGACCGGCCGCCGCTTGAGCTTCATCGTCGGCGTCAGCTCATCGCCGCCGGGCAGCCAGTCGCCGTCGAGCACCGTGAAGCGCTTGATCTGCTCGGGCGTGGAGAGCGCGGCGTTGGCGGCGTCGACGCCTTGCTGAACGGCGGCCAGCATGCGCTCGTCGCGCGCCAGATCGCCGTCGATCCCCTGGCGTTCGGCCCAGGCCGGGGCGACGTCGGGATCGAGCACGAGCAGCGCCGTGTTATAGCGGCGGCCGTCGCCGATCACGCACGCCTGGCCGATCAGCGGCGACGAGCCCTTGAGCGCGGCCTCGATGTTCGCAGGGGACATGTTCTTGCCCGCCGCGTTGATGATCAGCTCCTTCTTGCGGTCGATCAGCGTGACGTAGCCGTCCTCGTCGATCGTCGCCACGTCGCCGGTGTGCAGCCAGCCCTCGTCGTCGAGCGCCTCCGCGGTCTTCTCCGGCAGGTTGCGGTAGCCGATCATCACGACCTCCGAGCGCGCGAGCAGCTCACCGTCGGAGGCCAGCTTGAGCTCGACGCCCGGCGACGGCAGCCCGACGGTCCCGATCTTGATCCGCTCGGCGGGATTCGAGGCGCCCGCTCCGCAGGTCTCGGACATGCCCCAGATCTCGGCCAGCGGGACGCCGATGGCGTGGAAGAACACGAGTACCTCGCGCGGCGTCGGCGCGGCGCCGACGTTCACCAGCTCGGCCTCGTCGAGCCCGATCGCGGCCCGCAACGGTGCGAACAGCTTCTGCTCTGCGACGTCGAGGACGGGCTGCAGCTCGTCCGGGATCGGCTGCCCGGCCTGCTCGAGTTCGACGCGCTGGATACCGGCCGCAATCAGCTTCTGCGCGCCCTCGTCGCTGCCCAGCTTGGCCTCGATGCCGGCCTTGAGCTTCTCCCACACGCGCGGGACGGCGAAGAACCAGGTCGGCTTGACGCCGGGCAGGTAGGCGCCGATCTGGCGCGGATCCGGGCATGTGGTGACCGTCATCCCGTAGACGATCGGGAGGTAGTGGTGAGCCGTCCGCTCGGCGACGTGCGCGCTCGGGAGCCAGCTGATCACGCGCGAGTCGTCCGGGAAGCCGACGCGCTGCTCGACCGCGTCGACCGCGGCCATCATGTTGCGGTGCGCGATCTGGACGCCCTTGGGCGGGCCGGTCGTGCCCGAGGTGTAGATCAGTGTGAGGATGTCGCCGGGCTCGACCGCGCGCCAGTGCGGCTCGGGATCGAAGTCCGTGTCCTCCTCCCACTCGCCGGCGACGAGCACGTGCTCGACCAGCCCCGTCACGAGCGGCACGAACGGCGCCTCGACGATCGCGACTCGCGCGCCGGCGTCCTCGATCACGTAGCGGACCTGGTCCGGGGCCGACGTCAGGTAGATCGAGAACGGCGTCGCGCCCAGCGTCATCGCCGCGATGTCGGCGATCGCGAACTCGGGCCGGTTGGAGATCATCAGCGCCACCGTGTCCCCGCGGCCGACGCCGAGCTTGTGCAGCGTGCCGGCCAGCGCGTCGGAGCGGTCACGCAGTTGCGACCAGGTCAGCGCTGAGCGAGTCGTCGAGCGTGCGCTGCGCGATCCGGTCCGGGTTGTCCTCGACCGTGAGGCGGAACGCCTCGGCGATGGTTGCGGCTGAAACCGCGCGTCTCCCCTCCATGAGGGCGGACGCTACCGGAACCTGAACTCGCCGTTCGCGATCCGGTCGATGTCGTTCGTGAGCCCGACCAGGAAGAGCGCGATCACGAGCGCGAAGCCCACGAAACCGGCGCGCTCCATCACGCTGAACGGGATCGCGCGGCCGCGTACCTTCTCGGCCAGCGCCCAGAAGATGTGGCCGCCGTCGAGCGGCAGGAACGGGAACAGGTTGATCACGCCGAGCGAGAGGCTGATCAGGGCGAGGATCACGAGCGCCGTGGTCGCGTCGACCTGGATCGCCTGGCGGGTCGTCTCGTAGCCGCCGACGACGCTGCCGATCTCCTTCCGCTTCTCGGGCACGAAGATCTGGGCGATGTGGCTGACCGTGGTGCTCGTGACCGCCCACATCTCGCTGACCGCGAGCCCCATGGAGCGGATCGGGCCCGCGGGCTGTGCGCTCGCGTCCGGGTCGTAGCCGAAGCCGAAGCGGTAGCGGTCGTTGGCGCGGTCGTAGAACGTCGTGCCGGTGACGGTCTGCTCGCGGCCGTCGCGGCGGACCGTGAGCGCGACCTCGTCCCCGCGGTGCCTGCCGATCGCACTGCCGATCTCGTCGAGCTGCGCGCGGTAGGAGTCGCCGCTCAGGCGCTTGCCGTCGACGGCGAGGATCGCGTCGCCGGGGCGCAGAGCGCTCGCGGCCGGGGTGCCCTGCTCGATCGCGCCGACCACCGGCGGCGGCTCGACCGTCCCCTGGTGGACGTAGACGCCGGCCAGGATGATGAACGCCAGCGCGATGTTGACGAACGGGCCGGCGGCGATCACGAAGACCCGCTTCCAGACCGGCTGGCGGTAGTACGCGCGATGCGCGTGCTCCGGCGGGATCTCCTCCGCCGGGTTCATGCCGGTGATCTTCACGTAGCCGCCGAGCGGGATCGTCCCGATCGCGTACTCCGTCTCGCCCTTCTGACGACGTGCGATCAGCGGCGGGAAGAACAGCGCGAAGCGCTCGACGCGCATGCCGACGGACTTGGCGGCGAAGAAGTGGCCGGCCTCGTGCAGGATCACGAGCGCGGCGAAACCGAGGAAGGCCAGGATCGAACTCACGCGGCCACCCCCGGGATGCCTGAAACCCGCGGTCGGTCCTGCGGCAGCCGCTGGCCAGGCTCACTCACGAGGCCACGCGCTCGCTCTCGATCAGCTCGCCGGCGAGCGCGCGCGCCTCGGAGTCGGTCACGTACAGCGCCTCGAAGTCGTGCACGCGGTGGCTGCCGAGCTCGGAGAGCACGCCGTCGATCACCCTCGGGATGCCCATGAAGGACAGACGGCCGTTGAGGAAGGCGTGCACGGCCACCTCGTTGGCGGCGTTGAGCGCGCACGGCGCGGTCCCGCCGGCGACCGCCGCCTCGCGCGCGAGCCGCAGGCACGGGAAGCGCTCGAGGTCGGGCTCGTCGAACTCGAGCGTCTTGAGCTTGACCAGGTCGAGCGGCGCGATCGGGAGGTCCGCGCGATCGGGGTGATGCAGCGCGTAGCCGATCGCCACGCGCATGTCGGGATAGCCCAGGTGCGCCTTGGTCGAGCCGTCGCAGAGCTGGACCAGCGCGTGGATGATCGATTGCGGGTGCACGACGACGTCGATGCGGTCGTAGGGCGTCCCGAACAGGTGGTGGGCCTCCATCAGCTCGAGGCCCTTGTTCATCAGCGTCGCCGAGTCGATCGTGATCTTGCCGCCCATCCGCCACGTCGGGTGGTTGAGCGCCTGCTCGACGGTGACGTTGTGGAGGTCGGTGCGGGTGCGGAACGGACCGCCGGAGGCGGTGATGATCAGCTTGTCGACGACGCCGGGCGGCTCGCCGGTGAGCAGGTGGTGCAGCGCGGTGTGCTCGGAGTCGATCGGGATCAAGCGCGCACCCGTGGCCTCGGCCAGCGCGGTCACGAGCTCGCCGCCGACGACCAGCGACTCCTTGTTGGCCAGCGCGACGTCGATCCCCTCGGTGAGGGCGACGATCGTGGGGCCGAGGCCGGCGGAGCCGACGATCGCGTTCAGCACGAGGTCGGCCTGCGACTCGGCGACGAGCCGGATCAGGCCCTCGGCGCCGCCCAGGATCTCCCCGTGCGTCCACTGCTCGGCGGCACGGGCGGCGGCGTCCTCGTCGCTGAGCGCGATGCGGGTGACGCGATGGCGCTCGGCCTGAGCCACGAGCGACTGGTGCGCGCGGCCGGCCGACAGGCCGACGACCTCGAACGCCTCCGGGGCGCGCTCGATCACGTCGAGTGCTTGCGTGCCGATCGAGCCGGTCGAACCCAGGATGAGAACCCGCTTCACGGCGGTTCATTGTGGCAGCGGGTCCGTTTGCGGCAGATAAGGTTCGCGGCGATGGAACTGCGAGACACGGGAGGCGACGGGCCGCCGGTGCTGTTCCTCCACGGCGCCCTGGTCGACGGCTCGCTGTGGGATCCGGTGATCGATCTGCTGGACGGCCGGCGCTGCCTGGTGCCGACGCTGCCGCTCGGATCGCACACGTCGCCGGTCGCCGACCGCTCGCTGCTGACGCCGCTCGGCGTCACGCAAATGATCGCCGAGCTGCTCGACTCGCTCGACGTCTCCGAGGTCACGGTCGTCGGCAACGACACCGGCGGCGGGCTGATGCAGCTGCTCGTCACGTCGCGGCCCGAGCGGATCTCCAAGCTCGTGTTCACCAACTGCGACGCGCTGGAGGTCTTCCCTCCCTGGATGTTCAAGCCGATGTTCTGGCTGGGACGGGCGCCGCTGGCCCTGGAGGCCGTGGTCGCGCCGATGCGGATCCCGGCCGCACGCCGGCTCCCGATCGCGTTCGGATGGCTGACCAAGCGCGCGTCTGACGAGACGCTCGCGCGCTGGGTCCGCCCTGCCTTGTCGGACCGCGAGATCCTGCGCGACGTGGCGCACTTCATCGCGCACACCGACCGCGCGCTGCTGCTCGACGCCGCGCCACAGTTGTCGCGCTTCGACGGCGAGGTGGTGTTCGGCTGGGGCGCCGACGACCGCTGCTTTCCGGTCGAGCTGGGCCGCCGGCTCGCGGCCCAGTTCCGCGACGCGCGCTTCGTCGAGATCCCGGATTCCTACGCGTTCGTGCCGATCGACCGCCCGGACGCGCTCGCCCCGCTGATCTGATTCCACTCGATCTCGTCGGCCTCGGCGCGGGCGGCGTCCTCGCCGAGCTCGACCGCGACCAGGTGTAGGGCGAGATCGATGCCGGAGGTGACGCCGGCGGCGGTGACGATGTCGCCGTCGTCGACCACGCGCGCGCCGACCTGCACGTCGGCGCCGAAGCGCTTCAGGTCCTCGAGCGCGCTGTGGTGCGTGATCGCAGGGCGGCCCTCGAGCAGCCCGGCCTCGGCCAGCAGCATCGCGCCGGTGCAGACCGAGCCGATCCGGCGGCCCGCGGCATGGCGGCGCTGGAGCGCCTCGGGGATCGTCCCGCGCCGCGCCTCGGCGTACGCACCGCCGCCGTCGCGGTCGTTCCATCCGCCGCCGGGGACCAGCAGCAGGTCCGGGTCGCCGAGCACGCCGTCGGGCACGATCGTCGCGCCGTTGGCGGAGCGCACGGTCGCCTGCGGCGCGACGGTGACGAAGCGCGTGTCGAGCCCGGCCCCGGTGAGCACTTCGAACGGGCCGAAGGCGTCGAGGTCGTCGAACCCGTCGAACAGCAAGATCTCGGTCGTCATGCCGCCACCCTCGCGCGCCGCCGTCGTTCTCGCGAGTGGCAGGAATGCCATTGTCCGTTACGATCCGGCCAATGCGACACCACATCGCGGTGTTGGCCCTCGAGGCCGTCGTCCCGCTCGATCTCGCGATCCCGGCCCAGGTCTTCGGGACCTACCCCGAGGCGCCGTATCGCGTCACCGTCTGCGCGGCCGCGCCCGGGCCGGTGGCGACCGGGGCAGGGTTTGCCGTCGTCGCGGACGCCGGCGTCGAAGCCCTGGCTTCAGCGGACACCGTGCTCGTCCCGGGTTTCACGCCGCATCTGCGCGCGCCCGACGCGCGCGTGCTCGACGCGCTGCGCGCCGCCCACGCGCGCGGCGCGCGCATGGTCTCGATCTGCACCGGCGCCTTCGCGCTCGCCGCGGCGGGCGTGCTCGACGGTCGCCGCGCGACGACCCACTGGCGCGACGCGCCCGATCTCGCCGCCCGCCATCCGCGCGTCCGCGTCGAGCCGGGGGTGCTCTACATCGACGAGGGCGACGTCCTCACCTCGGCGGGCGTCGCCGCGGGGATCGATCTCTGCCTGCACATCCTGCGCCGCGACCACGGCGCCGCGCTGGCCAACCGGATCGCCCGCCGCATCGTCGTCGCGCCGCATCGCGACGGCGGCCAGGCCCAGTACATCGACCGGCCGATCCCCGCGCAGCCGGGCGGCTCGCTGGCGGCGACGCGCGCCTGGGCACTCGAGCGCCTGCACGAGCCGCTGACGGTGCGCCGCCTCGCCGCCCACGCCCACGTCTCGGAGCGCACCTTCGCGCGCCGCTTCACCGCCGAGACCGGCCTGCCCGTCCTGCGCTGGTTGCTCGCCCAGCGCGTGGATGCCGCCCGCTCCGCGCTCGAGAGCAGCGACGCGGGCGTCGACGAGATCGCCCAGCGCTGCGGTTTCGGGACGGCGGCGAACCTGCGCAAGCACTTCCACCGCCACGTCCGCACCACGCCGACGGCGTACCGCCGAGCGTTCGCGCCGCTAAGGGCCGGAGGACTCCGAGCGCAGCAGCGGGCGGATGAACCACGCGCCGAGGAGCACGACGGCGACGCCCGCCGGGGCGGCCCAGACGATCCAGGTGTCGTACAGGTAGTCGGTGACCATCGCCACGGCGAGCACGATCGCGATGCCGAGGAAGACGAGGCCGGCGATCATGTAGCGGTTGGCGGACTCGATCACGAACCGGCGATCGCTCTGGTGGAAGCGCAAGCGGTGGGTCGCGGACGGGGCGATCAGGCAGATCGTGGAGGCGACGGTGGCCAGCAGGGCGGCGTAGAACAGCGTGCGCTGGGTCGAGGTGATGCGCTGAAAGCCCTGCGCGAAGGGGACCGTCAGCAGGAAGGCGAACAGGATCTGGACGCCGGGCAGCGCCACCCGCAGCTCGTTGAGCAGCTCGAGCATCTGACGGTCGCGCTTCTCGGTCTCGTCCACTTCACGACATTCTCACACCAGCGCGAGCCAGACGTAGTAGCCGGCGACCAGCGCGAACAGCGCCGCGTCGACGCGGTCGAGCGCGCCGCCGTGGGCGCCGAACAGCGTTCCGGTGTCCTTCGTGCCCATGTCGCGCTTGATCAGTGACTCGAAGAGGTCACCGATCGGCGCCGCGATCACGACCGCGAGGCCGAGCAGCAGGCCGTCGGTGCCGGAGATCCAGTCGCCGTCGTAGGTCCGCGACCAGTACCAGACGATCAGCGTCCCCATCACGATCCCGCACAGCAGGCCCTCCCAGGTCTTGTTCGGCGAGATCAGCGGCGCGAGCTTGCGCCGGCCCAGGAGCCGCCCGCCGAGATAGGCGAAGGTGTCGCCCAGGAACGTGCCCAGGAGCACCATCAGCACGAGCGCGCCGCCGTGCTCGAGCCCGCGCAGCATCGCCGCGTGCGCGACCCCCAGACCGATCCAGACGATGATCAGGATCGTGACCGAGATCGAGGCCGAGATCCGCTCGCGCTGCGGCAGCGCCACCGCCAGGAAGAACGTCACCGGCACCGACGCGACCAGCGCCAGCAGCACCTGGCGCTCGTCACCGATCGTGCCCGCCACCAGCAGCCCGAGCACGCACAGCATCGCCGCCAGCCGTACCGGCCGCGCCCGCGCGAACATCACCGACAGCTCGTGCACGCAGACGACCGCGAGCGCCCCGATCCCGGCCGCGAACACCCATTCCCCCTGCCAGATGATCACGACCGCGAAGGCGATCGCCGGGATCGCGACCAGGATCCGCGGGATCAGGTCCGAGGTGCCCTTCTTGCGCGGCTCGCGCTGGCGGGCGGCGCGAGACGGGATCGCGGACACTCAGCGCCTCCCGAAGCGGCGCACGCGGGCCTCGTAGCTCGCCAGCGCCTCCTCGAAGTGCGTGCGCGAGAAGTCCGGCCACAGGACGTCGGTGAAGTGCAGCTCGCTGTAGGCCGCCTGCCACAAGAGATAGTTCGAGATCCGCTGTTCCCCCGAGGTCCGGATCAGCAGGTCCGGATCGTGCATCTCGGGCGCGTACAGCAGCGAGCGAAACGCCGCTTCGCCGCCGCCCGTGTAGCGCTCCGCCGCGTCAAGGATCTCCGAGCGCCCGCCGTAGTTGAACGCGACGTAGAGCGTCAGCCGCGTGTTCGAGGCGGTCGTCTCCTCCGCCCATTCCATCTGCTCGATCAGCTCCGGCAGCACACCCTCGCGCCGGCCGAGGAACCGCATCCGCACGCCCTCCTCGTGCAGCTCCGGCGTCTCGTCGATGATCCGCGCGCTGAACAGCGCCATCAGCGCGTCGACCTCGTCCTGCGGGCGCGACCAGTTCTCGGTCGAGAACGAATAGAGCGTCAGCTCGCGCACGCCGAGGTCGACGGCATCGTGCAGGCGGGCCTTGACGGTGTCGGCGCCCGCCTTGTGACCTTCAGCGATCGGGACGCCATGCTGCTGGGCCCACCGCCCGTTGCCATCCATGATGATGGCGACGTAGGTCGCGCTCACACTTCGAGGATCTCGGCTTCCTTGCCCTTGAGGAGGGCGTCGAGCTCCTTCACCTTTTCGTCGGTGAGCTTCTGCAGGGCCTCTTCGGCACGGTGCTCGTCGTCGGCGCCGGCCTCGCCGGCGTCCCGCAGTTCCTTCAGGTCGTGCATCGTCTCGCGGCGGATGCTGCGCAGCGCGACCTTGCCCTCCTCGGTCAGCCCGCGCACGACCTTGACCAGTTGCTTGCGCCGCTCCTCGGTGAGCTCGGGGATCTGCAGGCGGATGATCGACCCGTCGTTGTTCGGCGTCAGCCCGAGATCGGACTCCATGATCGCGCGCTCGATCGCCTTGATCGAGCTCTTGTCGTACGGCTGCACGGTCAGCAGCCGGGCCTCCGGCGCGTTGATGGTGGAGAGCTGGCGCAGCGGGGTGATCGCGCCGTAGTAGTCGACGTTGATGCGGTCCAGGAGCGACGGGCTGGCGCGGCCGGCGCGCACGGACTGGAACTTTTGCCGCGTCGCCTCGACGGACTTGTCCATGTGCTCGCGCGCGTCCTGCAGCAGGTCGTCGATCATGTCGTCACCAGCGTCCCCACACGATCGCCGGAGATTATCCGGTTGATGTTCGCGTCGTCGGCCATGTTGAAGACATGGATGTCGAGCTTGTTCTCCATGCACAGCGTGAGCGCCGTGAGGTCCATCACCCGCAGGTTGCGCTGCAACGCCTCGCCCGCGCTGATCTCGGGGATGAACTCCGCGTCGTCGTGCGTGCGCGGGTCCTTGGTGTAGACGCCCTCGACCCCGTGCTTGGCCATCAGCAGGACCTCGGCGTGCATCTCGATCGCCCGCAGCGCGGCCGCCGTGTCGGACGTGAAGAACGGGTTGCCGGTGCCGGCGGCGAAGATCACGATCCGGTTCTTCTCGAGGTGGCGCATGGCGCGCCGGCGGATGTAGGGCTCGGCGACCTCGGAGATCGTGATCGCCGACTGCACGCGCGTGTGCACGCCGCGCTTCTCGAGCGCGTCCTGCAGCGTCAGCGCGTTGAGGACGATCGCCAGCATCCCCATGTAGTCGGCGGTCGCGCGGTCCATGTCCGCGGCGGCCCCCGACAGCCCGCGATAGATGTTGCCCGCGCCGAGCACGACCGCGATCTGGACGCCGCGATCGTGCACGGTCTTGAGCTGGTCGGCGATCGACCCGACCGTGGCCGGGTCCGTCCCGTACTCGAGCGGGCCCATGAGGGCCTCGCCCGAGAGCTTGATCAGGACCCGTTGGAAGACGGGATCGCGTCACGCCCCGACCGCGAAGCGGGCGAAGCGCCGGATCACGACGTTCTCGCCCGTCGTGCCCGAGAGGTTCGTCCGCAGCTCGCCGATCGTCTTGCCCTCGTACTTGTCCGTGTTGACATGCGGCTGGTTGAGCAGCACGACGTCGCCCATCCAGGCCTTCAGCTTGCCCTCGGCGATCCGCGGGCGGATGTGCTCGGGCTTGTCGGCGGCCTGCTGCTCGAACACGCGCAGCTCGGCCTGCTTGGCGTCCTCCGGGATGTCCTCCTCGGAGACGTAGAGCGTCGCGGGCGAGGCGGCGATGTGCATCGCGACCTCGCGGGCGAAGGTCTGGAAGTCCTCGTTGCGGGCCACGAAGTCGGTGTTGCAGTCGACCTCGACCAGCACGCCGACCTTGCCGTTGGAGTGGATGTAGGAGGCGACCGTGCCCTCGGTGGCCTCGCGGCCGCCGACCTTGAGCGCCTTGTCGCCGAGGCGGACGCGCAGCAGCTCGACCGCGGCGTCGATGTCGCCGCTGGTCTCGGTGAGGGCGTTCTTGCACTCCATCATGCCGGCGCCCGTGAGCTTGCGCAGCTCGCCGACCTGCTTGGCGGAGATGGTGGGAGCGGTCACTTCTGGTCCTTTGTCTCGTCAGCGGTCACGTCGCCCGCGGGCTCCGCGGGCGTGGGCTCCGGCGCCACGGCCTCGACGTCGGCGGTCACGTCGCCCGCGGGCTCCGCGGGCGTGGGCTCCGGCGCCACGGCCTCGACGTCGGCGGTCACGTCGCCCGCGGGCTCCGCGGGCGTGGGCTCCGGCGCCACGGCCTCGACGTCGGCGGGCGCCGCCGCCTCGGCGGCCTCGGCGATCGGGCTCGGCCCCGGCTCGGGAGCGGCTCCGGCGCCGCTTGCGCGGCGGCGGCCTCCTGGCGCGCCTCGCGGCACCTCGGCGGGCTCTTCGATCGGCGACGCCGGGCCCTTCTCGCGGTCCGCGGACGCGTCCGGGTCCTCGATCGACTCGACGCGGCTCGGCCCGGGGGAACCGGCCGCGGGCATGGCGGGCTCGTCGGCCGCGGCCGACGCGGCGGCGGCCTCGGCGTCAAGCGTTCCCTCGACCGGACGCCCGGCGGTCTGCACGGCCTCGGCCACCTGCGCCTCGGCCACGTCGCGCGGCTGGCCCTCGCCGGCCTGCGTGAGCGCCGCCTCGGCGGCGGCACGCTCGGCGGCCTCGGCCGCGGCGGCCTCCTCGGCCTCGCGGCGCGCACGCTCCTCGGCCTCGCGCTGGGCCTGCGCGGCGGCCTCGGCGCGGGCCTGCTCCTCCTCGGTGCGGAAGCGCTGGCGGCCCTGCTGGACGACGTCGCCGATCGCGTGCGTGATCAGCGTGCACGCGCGGATCGCGTCGTCGTTGCCCGGGATCACGTAGTCGATCCCGTCCGGGTCGCAGTTGGTGTCGACCAGGCCGATGATCGGGATCCGCAGGCGCTGCGCCTCGCGCACGGCGATCGCCTCGGTCTTGAGGTCGATCACGAACATCGCGTCGGGGACGCGCTGCATGTTCTTGACGCCGCCCAGGTTGGCCTGCAGCTTCTCGAGGTCGGCCTCGGCGGACAGGCGCTCGCGCGTGGGCAGCAGCGCGAGCTGGCCCTCGGCGGCATAGCGCTCGAGGTCGTGCAGGCGCTTGATGCGCGCCGACATCGTCTGGTAGTTCGTCAGCAGGCCGCCGAGCCAACGGTGGTTGACGTACGGCATGTTGGCCGCGGTGGCGATCTCCTTCACGCCGTCGCGCGCCTGCTTCTTGGTGCCGACGAACAGCACGGTGCCGCCGCGATGGGCGATCTCGCCCGCGAAGCTCTGGGCCTGCTCGAGCAGCGACTGCGTCTTGAGCAGGTCGATGATGTAGATGCCGCCGCGCTCGCCGAAGATGAAGCGGCGCATCTTGGGATTCCAACGTCGCGTCTGGTGGCCGAAGTGGACCCCGGCCTCCAGCAGCTCCTTGATGCCGACTTCGGCCATCGTGGAGAACTCCTTGTGATTGATGTGCGTCCCGGGCACGAGGCGTTGCGGACCCGGCGCACGGCGCGCCGGGCAGGAACCGCGAACCTCGGCAGATGCGCCCGGGGTCGGTTACTGGACGCGGGACAGTTTAGACGCCTGCCGCAGGCCCTCGGCGAGGTCGTCGGGCAGCGGCGATCGCACATCGACCGACGCCTCGGTTACCGGGTGCTCGAAGGCCAGCCGCTCGGCGTGCAGGAACTGCCGGCGCAGGCCATGGCGCCCCGCGTGGCCGTATTCGGGGTCGCCGGCGACGGGATGGCCGATCGCCAGCAGGTGGGCGCGGATCTGGTGCGTGCGGCCGGTCTCGAGCGTGACCCGCAGCAGCGTGTCCTCGCCCAGCCCCCGCTCGGCCTCGAAGTGCGTGACGGCGTGGTGCGGATCGTCGGTGTCGGTCGAGATCCGGGTCCGGACGCGGCGGTCGCGGCCCAGCGGCGCGTCGATCGTGCCGCGCCGCGCCGGCGGGCGGCCCTCGACCAGCGCGAGGTACTCGCGCGTGACCCGGCGCTCGCGCAGCGCGGCCTGCAGCGCTGCGTGCACCGCCTCCGAGCGCGCCAGCACGAGCAGCCCGGAGGTGTCGCGGTCGAGCCGGTGCACCACGCCCGGGCGCTCCGGGTCGGGACCGCCGGCCACGCGCCCTTCGAGCGCCTGGACGAGCGTCCCCCGGGCGTGCCCTGGCCCGGGGTGCACGACGACCCCCGGCGGCTTGTCGATCACGAACAGGTGCTCGTCCTCGTAGGCGATCCGGAAGCTCGCCGGCGCGACGTCGGCTGCGGGCGCCTCCGGCAGCTCGCCGACGAGCACGTCCTCGCCGCCGCGCGAGCAGGTGGCGCTTGGGGCGCGGGACCCCGTCGACGCGCACGAGCCCGGCGTCGATCAGCTTCTGCGCCTTTGCGCGCGAGCCCACGCGCGCGGCCAGGAAGACGTCGAGCCGCTCGCCCGCCGCTTCGGCCGGGACCTTCACTTGGCCCGCTCGAGCACGACGATCAGCACGATCACGCCGAACGTGATGCAGATGTCGGCCACGTTGAAGGCCGGGAAGTGCGGGAACTTGACGAAGTCGGTCACGGCCCCGATCCGCACCCGGTCGATCAGGTTGCCGGCCGCGCCGCCGATCAGCAGCCCGGTCGGCAGCCACACCAGCGGCTTGTGGATGTGGCTGAAGAAGAAGACCAGCAGCGCCGCCAGCGCGATCACGGCGATCACCACGACGACGGTCCCGCCGCCCGAGAACATGCTGAAGGCCACGCCCGTGTTGCGCGTGTGGATCAGCTTGATGCCGAGCACGAGGTCGACCTCCTCGAAGCGGGTGATCTGCCCGCGCACGATCGCCTTGGTCACCTGATCGGCCACGACGACCGCCACCGCGACGAGCGCGGTGAGCACGACCGTCCGCCGCGCGCTCATCCGGGCCGGATCAGATCCACGAGCAGCCCGCCGCCGATCACCAGCACCAGGATCGCGACGATCGGGCTGAAGTCGATCGGCCCGAACTGCAGGCCGAGGCGGCGGAAGATCCGCAGATAGGGGTCGGTGACGTCGCGCAGGAAGTCCAGGACGGCGTTCAGCGGGCGCGAGTACGGGCACGCGCACGCCGAAGGAGAAGATCCAGGAGACGATGATCGAGGCGAAGATGATCAGCGTGTAGACCTGGATCAGCGCGTCCAGGAAGCCGGCGATCTGCTCGCGCGCCTCCATCAGCCGTCCACCACGGCGTCCATCGCCGCCGACAGCGCCGCGCGCACGCCGCCGCGCTCGAGCGCGTCGAGGCCGCGCGCGGTCGAGCCGCCCGGTGACGCGACCGCACGCCGGACGGCGAGCGTGTCGGTCTGGGCGAGCAGTTGAGCGGTTCCGGCCATCGTCTCCCGTACCAGTGTGGCGGCTTGTGACGCGGGGATGCCGTGACGTAGCGCGGCGTCGGTCCAGGCCTCGGCCAGCAGCGCCCAGTACGCGGGGCCGACGCCGGAGATCGCGCCCGCGACGCCGATCAGCCGCTCGGGCATCTCGACGACCGTCCCGACGCGCGCGAACAGCGCCTTGACGGCGTCGGCCTCGGGCGCGTCGGAGGCGGCGATCGCGACCACGCCGCAGCGCAGCTCGACCGGCGTGTTGGGCTCGACGCGGAAGACCGTCGCGCGTGGATAGGCCTCCTGCACGGCCGCGACCGTGACGCCACCGAGGATCGTGACGACGATCCCGTCGAAGTCCAGCTCGGAGGCGACGGCCTCGAGCTGGGCCGGCTTGTGGGCGAGGATCACGAGCTCGGCGCGCTCGGCCAGCTCGCGGTTGGACAGCGCCTCGCCGCCGAGCTCCTCCGCCAGCCGCGCCGCCCGGCCGGAGCCGGAGTCGCTGCAGAGCACGGGGTCGCCCCAGCCACGCGCCAGCGCGCTCGCCATGTTGCCTGATCCGATGAAGCCGACCTGCATGTGAGGCCGGTGAGTCTACGAAGATCCGCGAAGCGATCTTCGCAGCTGCGATGCGCACGCGCCGGCGAAGCCGGCCGCGCCTACGACTGGTTGAAGAAGCCCTTCTCGATCAACGCCGCGCGCTCCTCCGCCGAGACCTCGACGTTGCGCGGCGTGAGCAGGAAGACCTTGTCGGCGATCCGCTGCATGCCGCCGTCGAGCGCGTAGGTGAGCCCGGACGCGAAGTCGATCAGCCGCTTGGAGAGATCAGCCTCGGAGCTCTGCAGGTTGATGATGACCGGGATCGAGTCCTTGAACTTGTCGGCGACGTCCTGCGCGTCGTTGAACGACTTCGGGACCACGAGGTGCACGCGGACGTCACCGCGGCCGTTGGCGCGCCCGCCGACGGGGCGCAGCTGGGTCGTGCGCCGATCGGACGGCGAGTCGTCGCCGAAGATGTCGTCGATCTCGTCGCGCCGGCGCTGGACTGCAGCCGGCGGACGTTCGGCCGCTCCTCGTGGCGACTCTCCGGCTCGCGCTCGGGCGTGCGGTCGCGGGTCTCGGGCTCGTCGTCCTCGTAGTAGTCGCGGTCCTCGGCCAGGCCGAAGTAGACGGCAACTTTGCGGAAGGAGTCGCTGATGGCCATAGTCGGGAAAGTCGTTCGCGGCAGGGGAAGGTTTCCCTGCTCACTCTACGTATAGAGCGTCGTGCCGATCCGCACAATCGTTGCACCTTCGGCTGCAGCGACGGCGTAGTCCTGCGACGTGCCCATCGAGAGCTCGCGCAGCCCGTGCGCGTCGGCGAGCTCGCGCAGGCGGGCGAAATGCGGCCGGCTGGCCTCGGGCTTGGCGGCGAACGGCGGCATCGTCATCAGCCCCACGACGTCGACCGGCGAGCGCCTCCAGGTAGCGCGGGAGCTCGTCGGGCTCGATCCCCGCCTTGCCGAACTCGCCGGAGACGTTGACCTCGATCAGGATCCGCGTGTCGGCGCCGCCGTGCTTGGCGAGCTGGCGCAGCGCGGACTCCGAGGCGACGGAGTGGATCAGCTCCACGTGCGGCACGATCTGCTTGACCTTGCGCGACTGCAGCTGGCCGATGAAGTGCCAGCGGAACTCGGGGTGCCGGGCGGCCTTGGCCTCGAGCTCCTGCGCGCGGTTCTCGCCCAGCAGCGTCAGCCCGGCCTCGCCGAGCACGCCGATCTCCTCCAGCGGCACGTACTTGACCGCGGCCAGGATGTCGACCTCGCCGGGGTCGCGGCCGGCGTCGGCGATCTCCGAGCGCACGCGCTCGAGGTTGGCGTGGATGCGGGCGGCGTCGAGGCCGGTGATCAGGCGCGGCACACGACCCCCGCCTGGCGCCCGGTGATGCCCTTGTCGCGGCGGTGCGAGAAGAAGCGCTCGTCGCAGATCGTGCACAGCCCGGTGTCGAGCACCTCGATCCCGTGCGCCTCGAGCTGGGCGCGCGCGACGACCGCGAGGTCGAGGTTGCGCCCGTCGCGCGCGTCGTAGGCCGCGAAGTGCTCGTGGACCTCCTCGCCGACCTCGTAGCAGCAGCCGCGGGCGCTCGGGCCGAGCGCGGCGGTGAGCGGGCCCGCGCCGCCGACCTCGGCGCAGCGCGCGCACGCCCTCGTCGACGATCCCGCCCGCCAGCGGCCGCCAGCCGCAGTGCAGCGCCGCGACCGCGCCGTCGGCGGCCAGCAGCACCGGCAGGCAGTCGGCGACGAAGACGATCGCGGCGGCGTCGGCGCAGCGCGGTCGCCTGGCCGTCCTCCTCGGTGTAGGGCCGCTCGGCGCTCGGCGGCTCGGTCGCGCGCCGCACCGTCGTCCCGTGGACCTGGCGGCCGTAGCAGAAGCGCGGCCACGGATGGCCGACGCGCTCCCCCAGCCGGCGCCGGTTCTCGGTGACGTTCTCGGGCGCGTCGTCGGTCAGCATGCCGAGGTTCAGCGACTCGTAGGGACCGGACGACACGCCGCCGCGCGCGGTCGAGAAGACGGCCCGCGCGTGCGGGAGCTCGGCGACGATCTGGTCGTCCTCCCAGCGGAACACGCTCAGAGGGTAGGGCCGCCCGCAGCTGCGCCTCGCGATCCGGCGCGCGGCCGTCGAGCATCGCGACCATCGCGCGCGAGAGCCCGTCCCCGACCGCCGGCCCCTGTCAGGCCCGCCGCGACCAGGTCGTCGCCGGAGATCGACAGCCGGCGGTGGCGGACGTGGTCGAGCCAGCGCTGCGCGCCGCGCTCGCCGGCGGCGGCGAGCAGCTGCACGGTCTCGGGGCGCTCGCGGCGCAGCAGCCGCCACAGCTCGGCGTCGCCGACGTCGAGCGTGCCGTGGAGGCGCTCGAAGCCGGTCGCGGCGGCGACGACGACGTCGCGCTCCTGGCGGGGAACCCGAGGTGGTCGAGGCGCGCGCGCGAGCTCCGCGGCCGGGATCGCCGTGCAGCAGGCGGCGAGCGCGAGCAGGCCGGGGCCGACGCGCTCGGCCAGCCAGGTGACCGCGAAGCCGCTCGCCCAGCAGCGCCCTGCCCAGGCCGTGCGCTCGAGCCGCGCAGCGCCTCGATCGGCTCGCGCAGCAGCAGCCGCAGCTCGTTGCCCGAGCCGGTCACCGCTGACGGTCGTCGAACAGCGCCGGGTCGATCAGCGCGGCCGTGCGCGGGTCGGGCGCGAACCCGAGCCGCGCGGCGTAGCGGACGAGCCGCAGCATCCGCGTCGGGTCGTCGACGAACGAGCGCGTCGTGGAGCACGCGCAGCACGCCGTGCGTCGAGGTCCTCGCGCGCGCCCGGCCAGTCGGTGCGGGCGCCGTCGTGCGAGCGCTGACCGCCATCGCGTTGACGCGTGAAGTCGCGGCGCGCGAGGTCCTCCGCGATCGTCGCGCCGAGCTCGACCTCCGGCAGCGCGCCCGGCCGCGGGTAGCGCTCGCGGCGCGCGCTCGCGAGGTCGAAGGCGAACTCGCCGGTGCGCACCGTCGCGGTGCCGAAGCGCTCGTGGACGGTCAGCGTGCCGCCGACGCGCTCGGCGGCACGCCGCGCGACGGCGACGCGCGTCGCCCTCGACGACCAGGTCGAGCTCGCGCGGCACGCGGCCCAGCAGCGCGTCGCGGACCGCGCCGCCGACCACGTGCACGCCCGGCTCGCCCGCCACGGCCGCCAGCACGATGTCGGCTCCTGGGGCCGCGCGGAGAGGGTCCATGCCGTCACTGTTCCGTTAACGCGGTCCGGCTACCCTGCTTCGACTCATGACGGCCAGGAAGAAGCTGCTCCTGGGCGCCGCGCGTGGTGCTCGCCGTGCTCGTTGCCGGCGGCGCCGTGTTCGCGCTCACGCGCCCGCCTGCAGGACGTCTCGAACCCCGACGTCGCGTTCGAGGCCGAGCCGACGGCGACGCCGGTCCCCGAGGAGATCCCCGAGGAGCCCGAGAAGGGCTCGCAAGCAAGCTCGACCCGCTGCGCAACTTCCTGTGGGCGAGCTACGGCTACTCCAAGGACCGGCGCAAGTTCCTGCCGGCCTCGAAGCTGCTGCGCCCGCCGTTCTGGCGCGTCTGGAGCTACACCGGCTCGGTCCTGCTCGAGTTCTCGCCGGTGATGGCCGAGGGCAAGCTCTTCCTGCTCAAGAACAACGGCGCGCTGCACGCGATCGACAAGCGCACCGGCAAGGCCGCTGTGGAAGCGCAAGCTCGGCGTCCTCGCCGCCGCCTCGCCCGCCTACGGCAACGGGCGCGTGTTCGTGACGCATCCTCTCGCGCGGCAAGAGCAAGCCGGGCGCGGTCTACGCGCTCGACGCCAAGACGCGGCAAGATCCTCTGGAAGCGGCTGCTGCCCTCGCGCAGCGAGTCCTCGCCGGTGTTCGACAACGACCGCATCTACTTCGGCTCCGAGAACGGCACCGTCTACGCGCTGCGCGCCGGCGACGGCGCCGTGCGCTGGAAGTTCAAGGCCTCCGGCGCGGTCAAGAGCGGGCTCGCGCTGGCCGACGGCAAGCTCTACTTCGGCGACTACTCGGGCCGCGTGTACGCGATCCGCCAGGCCGACGGCGGCCAGGTCTGGAACACGGGCACCAGCGGCGGCGCGCTTCGGGCTGCGCTCGGGCCGCTTCTACTCGACGCCCGCGGTCGCCTACGGGCGCGTCTACGTCGGCAACACCGACGGCAAGATGTACTCGTTCTCGTCGTCCAACGGCAAGCTGGCGTGGACGAAGGGCACCGGCTCCTACGTCTACTCCTCGCCCGCCGTCGCGCAGGTCCCGGGCGGCAGGCCGACGGTCTACTTCGGCTCCTACGACGGCGTCTTCTACGCGCTCGACGCGCGCAACGGCAAGGTCCGCTGGACGCACCGCGACGGCGGCAAGATCTCCGGCGGCGCGACCGTCGTCGGCGACATCGTCTACTTCTCCAACTACGGCAAGAAGGACACGACCGGCCTCGGCGCGCGCACCGGCCGCGAGGTCTTCCACATGGGCCGCGGCGCGTTCAACCCCGTCATCTCCGACGGGCGCACGATCTTCCTGACCGGCTACTCGAGCCTGTACGCGCTCAGGCCGCAGAAAGGCCGAATAGCGAAGCCCGGCGGCGGCGAGCGTCCGCCTTGACCTCGGCGATCGTGTGCGTGCCGTAGTGGAAGATCGAGGCGGCCAGGACGGCGTCGGCGCCGGCCTGCGAGGCCCTCGACCAGGTGCTGCGGCTCCCCGACGCCGCCGGAGGCGATCACCGGGCACGTCGACGGCCTCGCTGATCGCGCGCGTGAGCGTCGAGCTCGTAGCCGTCCTTGGTGCCGTCGCGGTCCATGCTCGTGAGCAGGATCTCCCCCGCGCCGCGCTCGACGCCCTCGCGCGCCCACTCGACCGCGTCGCGGCCGGTCGGCGTGCGCCCGCCGGCGACGTAGGCCTCGTAGGCGCCGTCGGCGCGCCGCTTGGCGTCGATCGCCAGCACGACGCACTGGGCGCCGAAGACCTGCGCGAGCTCGTCGATCAGCTCCGGCCGGGCGATCGCCGCGGAGTTGATCGAGACCTTGTCGGCGCCGGCGTCGAGCACGGCGTGGGCGTCGCTCGACCGCGCGCACGCCGCCGCCGATCGTGAACGGCACGAACACGTCGTCGGCCGCCCGGCGCGCCAGCTCGACGACGGTCGCGCGCTTGTCGGAGGTCGCCGTGATGTCGAGGAAGACGAGCTCGTCGGCGCCCTGCGGCGTCGTAGTGCGCGGCCAGCTCGACCGGGTCGCCGGCGTCGCGGATGTCGATGAACGCGTGCCCTTGACGACGCGCCCGGTGTCGACGTCCATGCACGGGATGACGCGCTTGTAGTGCATCTACACGTCGTCGAGCGCGGCCTGACCCTCGGCGACGGTGAACTTCTTCTCGTAGAGCGACTTGCCCGCGATCACGCCCGCGAGGTTGACCTGGCGCAGCCGCGCGAGCGCGCGCAGGTCGTCGAGCGAGCCGATCCCGCCCGAGTACAGGAAGCGGCCGCGGACCGCGCGGGCGACGCCGCTTGACGCGCGTCGAGGTCGACGCCGGTGAGCATCCCGTCGCGCGAGACGTCGGTGTAGACGAACGAGCGCACGCCGCGGCCGGTCAGGCGCTTGATCGCCTCGACGGCGGGCAGCGACGTCGTCTGCGTCCAGCCCTCGGTGGCGATCATCCCGTCCTTGACGTCGACGGCGACGACGATCCGCGGGCCGTAGGCGGCGACGATGTCGTCGAGGAAGTCGATGTCGCGGAAGGCGGCGGTGCCGACGATCGCGCGCTCGGCGCCGGCGCGCAGCGCCTCGCGGACGGCCTCGACCGTGCGCAGCCCGCCGCCGTACTGGATCGGGATGCCGGTCTCGTGCGACGATCGCGCGCAGGTGGTCGAGCGACTTCGGCTCGCCGCTGCGGGCGCCGTCGAGGTCGACGACGTGCAGGAAGCGCGCGCCGGCCTCGACCCAGGAGCGCGCGGCCTCGAGCGGGTCGTCGTGGTAGGTCGTCGAGTCCTCGAAGCGGCCCTCGACCAGGCGCACCGCCTGGCCGTCCATGATGTCGATCGCGGGGTAGAGGATCATGCGACCGCGACCGCCGCGAGCGTGGCGAAGTTGCGCAGCATGCGCAGACCGTCCTTGGAGGACTTCTCGGGGTGGAACTGGGCGGCCATCACGTTCTCGCGCTCGACGACGGACACGAAGCGCTCGCCGTACTCGCTCGTGCCGACGACGTCGGCGCGCGTCGCTCGGGCGGCAGGCGAAGGAGTGCACGTGGTAGAAGGCCGCGGCGTCGCCGAGGCCCTCGGTCAGCGCCGACTCGCGCTCGAAGGTGACGAGGTTCCAGCCGATGTGCGGCAGCCGCGGGGACTCCAGGCGCGTCACCGCGCCGGGCAGGATCCCGAGCCCCGCGGCGCCCTCGTGCTCGGTCGTGGACTCGAACAGCAGCTGCATGCCGAGGCAGATGCCCGAGCAGCGGGACGCCGGCGGCGGCGCGCTCGATCAGCACCTCGCCGAGGCCGGTGCGCTCGAGGTTGCGCATCGCCTCCGGGAACGCGCCGACGCCGGGCAGGATGATCGCCGCGGCGTCGCGGATCGCCGCGTGGTCGGCGGTGATCACCGACTCCGCGCCCACGTGCGCGAGCGCCTTCTCGACGCTGCGGCGGTTGCCCATCCCGTAGTCGGCGATCGCGATCACGTCAGCGTCCCCTTGGTCGACGGCACGCCGGTCTCCTCGGGGTCGATCGCGACCGCCGACGCGCAGCGCGCGGGCGAAGCGCCTTGAAGCAGGCCTCGATCATGTGGTGGGCGTTCGTGCCCGCCTGCAGGTCGATGTGCAGCGTCAGCCGCGCGGCGCTCGCGACGGCGCGGAAGAACTCCTCCGCGACCTCGTACTCGAAGCCGTCGATGTCGCCCGCGGGCAGCCGCTCGAAGCCGCGTGATGCAGCGCGTACGGGCGGCCGGAGATGTCGATCGCGCAGGCCGCGCGGGCCTCGTCCATCGGCACCACGGCGTGCCCGTAGCGCACGATCCCGCGGCGGTCGCCGAGCGCCTGGTCGAGCGCCTGGCCGAGCACGATCCCGGTGTCCTCGACGGTGTGGTGCGAGCCCGGTCTGCAGGTCGCCGGTGACGCTGACGTCGAGGTCCAGCCGGCCGTGGCGGGCGAGCAGGTCGAGCATGTGGTCGAAGAAGCCGACGCCGGTGCTGCGGGTCCCGGCGCCGCTGCCGGAGAGGCCGAGCGTGAGCGAGACGTCGGTCTCGCCGGTCTTGCGGCTGAGCTGGGCGGTGCGGGTCACGGTCTCGGATTCTGACGCACTGCCATCGAGGCGGCGTGGGCGGGAAAGCCTTCGGCGTGCGCGATCGGCACCCCGGCGGCGGCCAGCGCGGGCGCGGCGTCGTTGAGGCGCACCTCGGCCATCCGGCGCCGGAAGTGGCGGACGTTGAGGCCGGAGGCGAAGCGCGCGGCGCCTTCGGTCGGCAGCGTGTGGTTCGAACCCGCGACGTAGTCGCCGAACGCGGTGCCGGCGGCGTTGCCGACGAACAGGCAGCCGGCGCAGCGGATGCGCGGCGCGAGCGCCTCGGCCGCCGCGCCCGCGAGCTGCAGGTGCTCGGGCGCCAGCGCCTCGACGAAGGCCAGCGCCGCCTCCAGGTCGTCGGCGAGCACCTTCTCGCTCGCCTCGAGGCCGTCGAGGATCGCCTGGTCGTCGCTGACCGCGACGGTCAGCGAGCCCTCGCCGTGCTCGGCCTGCGCCTGCAGGTCGAGCGACAGCGCCTCGACGTCGGCGCCGTCGCGTCGCGATCACGGTCAGGTCGGACGGGCCCGGCGAAGCCGTCGATCCCGACGACGCCGCGACACCTGTCGCTTGGCCTCCTGGACCCACAGGCTGCCGGGGCCGACGATCACGTCGACGCTGCGGGATCGACTCGGTGCCGTAGGCGAAGCGCGGCGACGGCCTGGGCGCCGGTGACGCGCGAAGACGCCGTCGACCTCGCACAGCCTCGCCGCCGCGAGGATCGTCGGGTGCGGCGCGCGTGGCGACATAGACCTCGTCGACGCCCGCCGCGCGCGCGGTGACCGCGCCCATGACGACGGTGCGACGGGTACGGGTTGCGGCCGCTCGGCGCGTAGACCGTCGGCGCGCCGCACGGGGACCTCGCGCAGCGTCGACGGTCTGCCCCTCGGGCAGCGTCACGACGCGGTCCTCGTCCAGCCCGGCCTCGGCGACCGCGCGCACGTTGGCGATCGCGATCTCCAGCCCGGCGCGCACGCCGGCGTCGAGGCCGTCGAGCGCGAGCTCGAGCGCGGCGTCCGGCAGCTTCAGGGCGGCCCGACATGCGCCCGGTCGCGCGCCTCGCCGCACTCCGCCTCGCATCTCGTCTCCACCAGCGCCGCGTCGCCGTCGCTCGCGGACGGCGGCGATGATCGTCGCCACGTCGTCCGCCACCGACGCGCCCGGCGGCACCAGCGCGCGGATCTCGGCCGCGACGCTGCGGCGCGTCCTCAACGCCGCACGCAGGCGCTCCACGACGGCGTCGATCTCCGCCGCCTTGACGCGGTAGGACACCGGGTTGGCGATCAGCCGCGCGGTCGAGGCCACGATCTCCTCGCGGATCACGAGCCCGTTCTCGCGCAGGGTCGTGCCGGTCGCGGTCAGGTCGACGATCCCGTGCACCATCCCGGTCAGCGGCGCGAGCTCGACCGAGCCCTTGACCTCGACGATCTCGACCTGGCGGCCGGTGCGCTCGAAGTAGCGGCCGGCGATCCGCGAGTACTTGGTCGCGATCCGCATCATGGCCCAGCCGCCGCAGCGCCTCGGCCGCGGGGTCCTCCCCCGCCACGGTCGCGAAGACCATCGTGCAGCGCGCCGAAGCCGAGGTCGAGCAGCTCGTAGACGCCGCGCTCGCCCTGCTCGGCCAGCACGTCCTTGCCGGTGATGCCGAGGTCGGCGGCGCCGGCCTCGACGTAGGTCGGCACGTCCGAGGGGCGCATCGTGATGATCCCGGCGTCCTCGAAGAGCAGCTTGCGGTCGTTGGAGCGCACCTCGGCGGTGTCGATCCCGAGCGTGTCGAGCGCGTTGAGCGTCTCCTTGAACATCGCCCCGCGCGGGACCGCGATCCTCACGGCCCCCTCCTCCAGCCGCGCCGCGTGCACGCGCTCGACGTCGAGCGCCCAGCCGCAGGCCGGCAGCTCGCGGCCGAAGCGCCCGAGCAGGTCGTCGTAGCGCCCGCCGCCGCCGAGCGGGGCGCCGAAGGCGGCGTCGTAGACCTCGAACACCGCGCCCGTGTAGTAGCCGAGCGTGCGCACCAGGCCGAGGTCGAAGATCACGCGGTCGCGACGTCCTCGGCCAGGTGGCCGTAGAGCGCCTGCAGCGTCTCGGCCTCCGGGACGCCGTCGAGCACCTCGACGCCGCCGCGCGTGCGCGCGACGTCGAGCAGCTCGCCGGCGCCCACGCCGTGCAGCTCGCGCTCGAGCCCGACGAGGTCGCGCGTGGCCAGCTCGTGCAGGATCTTCGGCCGCGCGCCCGTCGGGCACGCCGCGCGCGCTCGAGCGCGCGCGGGAACAGCGACGCGTCGCCGAGCCCCACGCGGTAGGCGGTCAGCCCGGCGGCGTCGAGCGCCGCGCACAGCACGCGACACGGCCTCGGCCGTGCCGTCCGGCCCGGGCGCGCCGACGAGCTCGATCCCCGCCTGCAGGATCTCGCGCGGCTGCCCGCGGTGCTGGCGCACGGCGCGGTAGGCGTGCTGGAGGTAGAAGAAGCGCAGCGGGACGGGCGCGCTCGGGTAGCGCGTCGCCACCACGCGCGCGATCGGGATCGTCATGTCCGAGCGCAGCACGAGCACGTTGCCGTGCTCGTCGAACAGCCGGTACGCGGGGTCCGCGGCGGCGACGTCGCCGCGCGTCAGGACCTCCTCGTACTCGAGCGCGGGCGTCGCCACCTCGCCGTAGCCGCGCGCGTCGAACACCGCCCGCATCCCGTCCGTGATCGCGCGCAGCTCGCCGCAGCTCGTCCGGCAGGACGTCGCGCGTCCCTGATGGGATCGGGTGGATCACGCCGCGACGCGCTCGATCCGCGCGCCCAGCGCCAGCAGGCGCTCGTCGATCCGCTCGTAGCCGCGGTCGATGTCGCGCACGTTGTGGATCTCGCTCGTGCCCTTCGCGCACACGGCGGCGATCAGCATCGCCATGCCGGCGCGGATGTCCGGGCTGGAGACGCGCGCGCCGCGCAGCTGGCGCGGGCCGATCACGATCGCCCGGTGCGGGTCGCAGATCGTGATCTCCGCGCCCATCGAGATCAGCTTGTCCACGAAGAACAGCCGGTTCTCGAACATCTTCTCGAAGATCAGGACCGAGCCCTCGGACTGGGTCGCGAGCGCGACGGCGATCGAGCGTGAGGTCGGCCGGGAACGCCGGCCACGGGCCGTCCTCGACCTTGGACTGGTAGTCGCCGGCGTCGCGCTCGACGCGCAGCGTCTGGCCGCCGGGGACGAAGCAGGTGCCGTCCTCCATCGACGAGTCCAGGCCCAGGCGCCGGAAGACCATCCGGATCATCCGCAGGTCCTCGGCCACGCAGCCGCTGATCCGCAGCTCGCCGCCGGTCACGCCCGCGAGCGCCATGAAGAGGCGATCTCGATGTGGTCCGGGGAGACGGTGTACTCGCAGCCGCCGAGCGTGGCGACGCCGTGGACGGTCATCACGTTCGAGCCGATGCCCTCGATCGCCGCGCCCATCTTGTTGAGCATGCGCGCGACGTCCTGCACGTGCGGCTCGCAGGCGGCGTTGCGGATGATCGTCGTGCCGGCGGACGCGGCCGCGGCCATCAGCGCGTTCTCGGTGCCCATCACGGACGGCTCGTCCATGAAGAAGTCGCACGGGCGCCAGGCCGCCGTCGGGCGCCGTGATCGTCGATGTCGTGACCGTGGTCGACGGTCGCGCCGAGGGCGCGGAAGGCGTCGAGGTGCGGATCCAGCCTTCGGCGGCCGATCACGTCGCCGCCCGGCGGCGGCATCGGCGGCGGTGCCGAAGCGCGCCAGCAGCGGGCCGGCGGCGAGGAACGAGGCGCGGATCCGCTCGGCGAGGTCCGCGTCGACCGTCGGTCTTGTGCACGTTGGCGGCGCACAGGACGACGGTGTTGGGCGCCGGGCGCTCGACGGTCACGCCGAGGTCGGCGAGCAGGTCCAGCAGCGCTTCCGTGTCGCGGATCCGCGGCACGTTGTGCAGGGTCACCTGCTCGGCGGTCAGCAGGGCACACGCCAGCAGCGGCAGCGCCGCGTTCTTGTTCCCGGCGGGCACGACGGTGCCGGACAGCGGCACGCCGCCTTCGATCACGAACTTCTCCATAGGGGCGGCGGCTAGGCTACCGACTCCATGTCACTGCCCATGACGCGCGAGGAGGCCTGGACGCTGTTCTGCGAGTGGACGGAGTCCGAGAGCCTGCGCCGCCACGTGCTCGCCGTCGAGGCCTGCATGCGCGCCTACGCCGAGAAGTTCGGCGAGGACGCCGAGCGCTGGGGCATGGTCGGGATGCTGCACGACCTCGACTACGAGCGCTATCCGGATCTTCACACCGGCCATCCGCGCTACGCGCTGGCCGAGCTCGAGCGGCTCGACTTCCCCGAGGACATGGTCCGCGCCGTCGCGTCGCACGCCGACTACCTCGAGGTCTCGCGCGACACGCCGATGGAGAAGACGCTGTACGCCGTCGACGAGCTGTCCGGCTTCGTGATGGCCTGCGCGTACGTGCGCCCGCAGGGCATCTACGGGCTCACGCCCAAGTCGGTCAAGAAGAAGATGAAGACGCCGGCGTTCGCCGCCGCCGTCGACCGCGCCGCGCTGCGCGAGGGCGCCGAGCTGCTCGGCGTCGACTTCGACGAGCACGTGACGTTCGTCGTCGCCGCCCTGGAGCCGCACGCCGACGAGCTCGGCCTCGCGGGTTCCGGCCTCGCGAGCTAGTCTCCGCGCGCATGCTGAAGATCGTCGTCCTCGAAGGGGACGAGACCGGCCAGGAGCTGCTCGAGCAGTCCGTGCGCGTGCTCGACGCCGAGCTGCTCGGGATCGAGCTGGAACTCGACTACTACGACCTCTCGCTGGACAAGCGGCGCGAGACGGGCAACGAGATCGTCCACGAGGCGGCGCGCGCGATGCGCGAGGCCGGCTTCGGGCTGAAGGCCGCGACGGTCACGCCCGAGGGCAAGGACGACGTCGGCTCGCCCAACCGGATCCTGCGCGAGGAGGTCGACGGCAAGGTGATCGTGCGCACCGGACGGCGGATCCCGGGCGTCGTCGGACCGGTCTCGGGCGTCTATCACCCGATCTCGCGTGGTGCGGATGGCGGTCGACGACGCCTACGGCGCCAAGCAGTGGCGCGAGGGCGACGGGCGACGACGGAGATCGCCTACCGGACCGAGAAGGTCACGCGCACGACCTGCCGCGCGGTCGCGGAGTACGCGTTCCGGACCGCCGAGCGGATCGGGCGCCAAGGTCTACGGCGGGCCGAAGTGGACGGTCTCCCCGGTCTACGAGGGCATGCTCAAGGAGGAGATGGACGAGGCCGCGGCGCCGCCATCCGTCCGTCACCTACCAGCCGGTGCTGATCGACGCGCTCTACGCCGGGCTGATCTCCGGCGCCGCCGACTCACCACTCGTGATCCCCGCATTGAATCGAGACGGCGACTGCCTGTCGCGACCTGGTGCTGCCGATGTTCGGCTCGATCGCGGGCGCGGAGTCGGTGCTGCTGAGCTTCGACGACGACTACGGCGTCGAGGTCGCGATGGCCGAGGCCCCGCACGGCACCGCGCCGTCGCTGATGGGCAAGAACCTCGCGAACCCGATGGCGATGCTGCTGGCGTGCGGATCGGTGCTGTCGTACGCGGCCACGAAGGGCTACGCGGGCGCCGAGCGCGCCTCGCGCGCGGTCTACGAGTCGGTGCTCGAGGCCACCGCCACCGGGCACCAAGACCGTCGACCTCGGCGGCCACGCCACGACGTCGGAGTTCACCGACGCCGTGATCGAGAAGGTCCGGACCAAGATCGAGGTCTGGTCCTCGCTCGGGCTCTAGGTGACGTTGATCGTCCCGGTCATGCCGGGATGGAAGATGCAGACGTAGCTGATCGCGCCGGCCTTGTCGACCTTGACGTCGAAGGTCGCGCCGCCCTGCATCGTGCCCGTGTCGAACCCGCCCTCGGCGGTCGCGGTGTGCGCGATCTCGTCCTTGTTGACGAACGAGATCGTGTCGCCGACCTTCGCGTCGAGCGCGCCGGGCGCGAACGTCGAGTCGGTCATGTCGACGATCGTCTTCGCGCTCTTGGCCGCGGCGGGCTGGGCGGCGGACTCGCCGGAGTCGTCTCCGCCACATCCGGCGGCGAGCGCGGCGACCGCGAGGACGGGCAGCAGGCTGAGGGAGATCTTGGTCACGCTCGGTACGACGCGCGTACCGAGCGCCCTATTCCCGCCGTCCGCCGAGCACGAAAGCGAACACCGTCGCCGGCTGCCGCGCCGTTAGATGCGATCAGGGAGCCCGAAACGCTCGAACGTGCTCCGCAGCCGCGCCGCGTCGGTGGCCTCGGTGTCCCAGCGGTGGTAGCGCTCGCTCGCGTCGGCGTCGATCGCCTTGATCGCGAACGCGACCACGTCGCTGATCCTGTCGCCGCGGAAGCGTCAGCACGTTGAGCGCGAAGGCCATGTAGGCCTGCTCGTCCTCGTCCCAGGCGTAGGCGCCGAAGGCGGGCTGCCCGTTGGCGGTCGCGATCCGCATCTTCCACTTGATGCTGCCGACATCGGGAAGTTGCGCAGGAACGTCGCGAACTCGTCGCGCGGGCCGAACCAGCTCGCGAGCGGCGGCATCGCGATCGCGGCGTCCTCGGTCAGCAGCGAGACGACGGTGTCGATGTCGTTGCGCTCCCACGCGTCGACGTAGGTCTTGACGATCTCGCTCGAGCTCGTCGTCGTCGAGCGCCCGCAGCGTGGCCTGCTGGCTCTGGTCCGGCACGCGCTCCTCGATCGACGCGCGGGCGCGCTGCAGCGCGCTGTTGACCGACGCGACGGTCGTGTCCAGCGCTCTCCGCGACCTCCTTGGCCGAGAAGCCCAGCACCTCGCGCAGGATCAGGACCGCGCGCTGGGAGGCCGGCAGGTGCTGGAGCGCGGCGATGAACGCCAGCTCGATGCTCTCGCGCTGCTCGTAGCGGGCCTCGGGACCGGCCAGCCCGTCCTCGAGCTCGGTGTCCGGGTACGGCTCGATCCAGACGCGTCTCGATGACCGGCTCGCCCGGGCCCGTCGAACGGGTCGGTCGGCGGGACCGTAGTCGACCGGCAGCACGCGCTTGGGGCGGCGCTGGATCTGCGTCAGGCAGGTGTTGGTGGCGATCGTGTACAGCCAGCGAGCGCAGCGAGCTGCGGCCCTCGAAGCGCTCCAGCGCCCTCCAGGCGCGCAGCGTGGTGTCCTGCATCGCGTCGTCGGCGTCGATACGACCGAGCCGAGCATCCGGTAGCAGTGGGCGTGCAGCTCGCGCCGGTAGGGCTCGAGCAGGCCGGCGAACGCGGGCTCGTCGCCGTTGCTGCGCCGCCTCCAGCAGGCGGTCCTCGGTCATCGGTGAAGCCACTTCGACATTCAACACGGCGACCGATGAGTTCTCGCGGCCGCCGAGGTCTCAGCGGATGACGATGTCCCTCCAGGCTCCCGTCGTGCACCTCGAGCTGCACACCAACGACCTCACGTCCGCGCGCGACCTGTACGGGGAGCTGTGCGGGTGGCATCCGGACCGCGTCGACACCCGCCACGGCTCCTATCTCACGCTCGACATGGGCCGCCGGCTCGGCGGCGGCATCGTCGAGAGCTCGACGCCGAAGCCGCTCTGGCTGCCGTACGTCGAGGTCGGCGACATCTCGGCGGCGACCGATCACGCGCTCTCGGACTGGGCGCCGCGCTGCTGCTGGCGCCGCGCGAGGGGCCGGCGGGCTGGCGCAGCGTCGTCTCCACGCCGGTCGGGCGCGGAGCTCGCGTTCTGGCAGCAGAAGCGCTAGCCGGCCCGCGCGGCGAGGTGGCGCCGCTTCCGCCGCCGATACAGGAGGCGCTGGACGTAGAGCGTGAGCGTGCCGGCGAGCAGGATCCCGGCGAGGTTGACGAGCGAGCTGCCCGGCCGAGCCCGCGGCCGTGTCCCAGTTCGAGAAGGCGACGGCGATCCCGATGTTGGCCGCCGCGGGGATCGTCGTGACGGAGATCAGGACGCCGATCAGCGCCCCGGACTTCGCCGTGCTGAGGCTCAGCATCCCGGCCGCGCCCGGCGCAGAGGGCGACGATGAAGGCGAACGCGTCGGGCTCGGAGATGATGCTGGCCAGCCGGTGCGACTCGACGTCGAAGTCGTCGGGGATCAGGTCCGCGCCGTCGAAGGCCAGCGTCGCCAGCGTGGTGGCGGCGATCGCGAGCGGGAAGCCGACGAGCAGCGCGATCGCCGAGCGTCCCGCCAGATCCGCGCGGCGCTGCACGATCGCGACGCACAGCCCGGCGAGCGGGCCGAACTCCGGCCCGACGACCATCGCGCCGACGACGAGGATCTCGGAGTCGAGGATGATCCCGATCGCCGCGATCAGCCCGGCCAGGACCATGTAGAGCAGGAACACGCCGCGACAGCTCGACGCTCTCGCTGGTGCGCTGGTCGAGTTCCTCCCAGATCACGGCGTCCGCGGGCGAGCCCGGCGCGTGGCGGATCGCGGCGTCGGCGAAGTCCGAGATCGTGTCGGTCGGGCTGATCGAGATCGACCCGTCGCGGTGCGAGGCCCGAGGTCCTTCAGGTCGGAGATGATCACGCTCGCGTCCTCGCGCGCGACGTCGCACATCACGAGGTCGCCGTCCGGCCGCACCGAGGCGTTCGGCGACCCGGATCACGTCGATCGCCGACGGCGTCTCGCACAGCATCGCGTAGACCCGATCGGCCCGATCGGGCGGGCGTCACGATGCGCAGATGGACCATCGCCGAAGCCTATTCGGAGGCCGGTGCAAGATCGGTTGCAGGCCCTCGGTGGCGCATTCCGCGCTACGCCGTGGGATCCGCGAATCGCGGCGTTCGGGATCCCGGTCGCTGCGGAGTTTTCCGTCCGACCGCGAACCGTAGCCTTGCGAACACATGTTCCCTTCGATGACCGATAGCCGACAGAACAAGCGCTCGCTCCGAGCGCTGGTGCGCGGGGCCATGGACACGGCCCTGGAGTTCGTAACGCTGGGAGAGGCCACCGCGCCGGCGCATCGCACGCCGGCGCCCGCCCCCACCGCCGCACACCCGCACCGCCGGCAACTCGATCATCGTCGCCGCCGGCGCCGTTCAGGGATGATCGCGCCCCGGCCCCAGGTCTGCACCACGCCGGTTCATCGCCCGGCCCGCAGAACCTGACCCCCGCGCCCGCCGGCGATCAGCACTGGGAGGTCTGATCGATCCGGCCGGGCCGCGGAAGGGCTTCACAGACTCTCGAGCCGCGGCAGGATTGCGCGGCTCGAGTGCTGTCCCGGCCTTGGCGGGCTGGGAGCGCGGGTCGACTCCGCCGCGTGCTGCCGGTCGAACCGGGGGGACCTGCCGGCGCCGGCGCCGGGCCATCGGCAGCAGAGCCCTCTGGGATGTGCCGGTTAACGACGAAGAGCCGCCTCAGCGGGCGGCTCTTCTCATTGAAGGACCGGCGGCGACCTACTCTCCCAGGCCCTTGCAGGCCAAGTACCATCGGCGCTACGGGGCTTGACTGCTCTGTTCGGAATGGGAAGAGGTATTTCCCCCGTGCAATAGCCACCGGAAACTTGTCAAGACCACGCCTCAGCGGGCCTTCAAAACTGCACAACCTTGCCAACGACGGGTACCACTAAAAATATCCGTCAAGCCCTCGACCCATTAGTACCGGTCTCCTACGAGTGTCACCACTCTTCCAGATCCGGCCTATCAACCTGGTGGTCTACCAGGGGTCTTACCCTCTCGAGGAGGTGGGAGAGTTCATCTCAAGGTCGGCTTCCCGCTTAGATGCCTTCAGCGGTTATCCGGTCCGCACGTAGCTAACCTGCAGTGCCCTTGGCAGGACAACAGATACACCAGAGGTGCGTTCATCCCGGTCCTCTCGTACTAGGGACGACTCCTTTCAACTCTCCAACGCCCACGGCAGATAGGGACCGAACTGTCTCACGACGTTCTGAACCCAGCTCGCGTACCGCTTTAATGGGCGAACAGCCCAACCCTTGGGACCTACTTCAGCCCCAGGATGCGACGAGCCGACATCGAGGTGCCAAACCGAGTCGTCGATGTGGACTCTTGGACTCGATAAGCCTGTTATCCCCGGAGTACCTTTTATCCGTTGAGCGACGGCACTTCCACTTGCTACCGCCGGATCACTAAAGCCTGCTTTCGCACCTGCTCGACCTGTCGGTCTCACAGTCAAGCTCCCTTACTGCTTTTGCACTCTACGCACGA
>CAVWJU010000020.1:0-250426 GCA_963755275.1 uncultured Solirubrobacteraceae bacterium
GCATCGCCGCGCTGCTGGCCGAGGCCAACCCGGGGGTCCGCGGGCTCGAGCTCGGTGCGCTGCTGAGGAGCACGGCCAAGGCCCTCGACGGCGTGCCCGCGTCGGACGCCGGCGCGGGCCTCCTGCAGGCGCCGTGAAGGTCACGATCTCGGTCTCACGCGACGTCGTCGCCGAGCTCGAGGCGGCCGGGCTGCGCGAGATTGAGGTACTCGATGCGCTCGGCATCGTCACCGGCACGATCGACGACCCCGAGCCGCTGCGGCGCCTCGACGGCGTCGAGGCCGTCGAGGCGTCGCGCGCGGTCGGTATCTAGACGAAGCGCTTGACGAAGGCCAGCGCCGTCTCGGCGACCTCGCGCCAGCCGCTGTCGATCGTCAGCGCGTGGCCGCGGCCCTTGATCTCGACGATCTCGGTCGCGTGGTGCTCGTTGCGGTCCTGCTTCTTGAACGCGGCGTTGGCCACCGCCCACGGAATCGTGTGGTCCTTCTCGCCTGAGATGATCAGCAGCGGCCCTCGCCGCGGGTTCTGGGTGTCGACCTTGACCTGGGACCGGGGATTGACGTTCGCGACGGCGGCCTGGAAGAGCGGCTTGCCCGGGGCGGGCACGGCGAAGGTGCTGAAGAGCTCCTTCGCCTCCTCCTCGCTGACCGCGTTGGCGAACGCGTAGCGGAACTGGTCGTAGGTCAGCGGCACCGCGCGGTTGCGGTTGGCCGGGTTGCGCAGCACCGGGCTCGCCGACTTCAGCGACGACAGCGGCAGCGGCAGCACGCCCCGAAACGGCGCCGGGTCGATCGCCACCGACACCTTCGAGCAGCCGCGCCCGGCGAGGATCTGCGTCAGCAGGCCGCCGAACGAGTGCCCGATGATCGCGGGCGGCGTGTCGAGCTTGCGCACGACCTCCTCGAAGTGGTCGGCGACCTGCCCGACGGTCTTCTTGGCGAACACCTCGGGATGGGCGTTGGCCTCCTCGACGGTCTCGGGGTCGTCCGGCCAGCCCGGCGTGAGCGCGGTGAAGCCGGCCTCCTCGAACAGCGTCGCCCAGCGGTCCCAGCTGCTCGGGAGCAGCCACAGGCCGTGGATGAAGACGACGGGCTGCAGGCCGGTGGCATTGGCGCGCGAGACCTCGGCGGCCTCGTGCTCCGTGATCGTGGTCGCGGTCATGCCGGGGATTATCCGGGATCCGGGATGAGAGCGAGGGCGTCGTAGGCTAGGAGGCATGGAGGCTTCCACCGGCGCGCCTCCCCAGCGCGTCTGTCCCAAGTGCGCGCGCATTTCCTGGGCGACGGGCCCGCAGTGCCCGTACTGCACCGCGCGCTTCCGTCGGCGCGGCGGCATCGCGCCCTGGATGCTCGTGGTCGCGACGCTCGTCGTGCTGGTCGCGATGGCCGTGATGCTGGCCGTCGGCGGGCGGATCGCCGAGAACCGGTTCGACGACCGCGTCGAGGAAGTGCAGAAGGACTTCGACGCGAGCCTGAAACGCTTCGGCGACGAGGTCCGCCGCGAGCTCGACGCGCGCGCGGTGGCGACCCCGCCGCCTGCCGCCACCCCGACCCCGACGCCGGTCCCGACGACGACGCCGGAGGGCGATGAGACACCGACGCCGTCAGCCACGCCCACCAGCACACCGACCGACGAGCTGCCGACGCCGGAGCCGGACGAGATCCGGCCCTAGATCTTGTACACCTTGCGCTCGTAGTCCTCGAGCATCCGCCCCGCGCCGAACTCCGGCCCGAGCGTCCGCAGCGAGCGGCGCACGCGGGCGACCCACTCCTGCGGGATGCCGTCGGCGTCCGCGCGGTAGAACTCGGGCGCGATCTCCTCCTCGAGCAGCCGGAACAGCTCGTGGGCGTGGCGGGCGTCCTGGGCCTCGTGGTCGTGGTCGACGTCGCCGGCGAGCGCCCAGCCGTTGCCGCCGTCGTAGCCCTCGGCCCACCAGCCGTCGAGCACGCTCAGCTGCAGCCCGCCGTTGACCGCGTTCTTCATCCCGGACGTGCCGGACGCCTCCAGCGGCGGACGCGGGAGGTTGATCCAGACGTCGCAGCCGCGCACCAGCCAGGCCGCCATGCGCAGGTCGTAATCGTCGAGGTAGGCGACCCGGTCGGCGAAGCCCGGGGCGTGCTTCATCCTGAACAACCCCTGGACGAGCCGCTTGCCGCCGTCGTCGCGCGGGTGCGCCTTGCCGGCCAGCAGGACCTGGATCGGGCGCTCGCCGCCGACCAGGTGCAGCGCGCGCTCGACGTCCTGCAAGAGCAGGTTGAGCCGCTTGTAGGTGGCCAGCCGACGGGCGAAGCCGATCGTCAGCACGTCCGGATCCATGCTCGCGGCGGCCTCGGCGTACGCGCGCGGCTCGTCGCGCGCGAGCCGGTCGCCGACGGCGCGGTGGCGGATGTAGTCGATCAGCTGCGTGCGCTGGGCCCGGCGGACGTCCCACAGCTCCTGGGCCGGGATGTCGTCGACGGGCGCCCAGGTCGCCGGGTCGGTCGCGCGCTGCAGCCAGTCGTCGCCGAGGTGGCGGTCGAGCAGTTCCCACATCGGCCCGCCGAGCCAGGTCGGGACGTGCACGCCGTTGGTGACGTAGGTGATCGGGACGTCGTCGACGGCCTTCTCGGGCCACATCGCCTGCCACATCTCGCGCGCGACCTCGCCGTGGCGGCGCGAGACGCCGTTGGCCGCGCGGCTCGTGCGCAGCGCGAACTGCGTGACGCCGAACGGCTCGGCCTCCTCGGTCGGGTTCGTGCGGCCGAGGCTGATGATCTCCTCGGCCTCGACGCCGAGCGTCCCCGCGATGTGCGCGAGCGTCTCCGCGACCTGGTGCGCCGGGTAGGTGTCATTGCCCGCCGGGACCGGCGTGTGGGTGGTGAAGATCGTGCGGGCGCGGGCGATCTCGAGCGCGGCGCCCAGCGACCCGTTGCCGCTGTACTCGCGGCGCGCGAGCTCGAGTGACACGAACGCGGCGTGGCCCTCGTTGAGGTGCACGATGCCGGGCTCGATCCCCAGCGCCTCGAGCGCGCGCACGCCGCCGATGCCCAGCAGCATGTACTGCGCGAGCCGCGTGTCCTCGTCGCCGATGTAGAGGCGACTGGTGATCCAGCGGGCGCTCTGTGCGTTCTCGGGGCGCTCGGCGTCGAGCAGGAAGAGCGGGATGCCGCCGACGTCGACGCGCCAGATCTGCGCCGTGACCTCCTCGTCGCGGATCGGCACGGTGATCGTGATCGGCGTGCCGTCGTCGCTCGTCACGAGCGCCGTCGGCAGGCGGTCCGGGTCGGTGTCGACCCAGTACTCGTGCTGCCAGCCGCCGGAGTCGATGCGCTGGCGGAAGTAGCCGTTGCGATACAGCAGACCGACGGCGACGAGCGGCCACGCGCGGTCGGAGGCCTCCTTGAGGATGTCGCCGGCGAGCGCGCCGAGGCCGCCGGAGTAGATCGGGAACGAGCCGTGGAACCCGTACTCGGCGGAGAAGTAGGCGATCGGGCGCTCGGGCGTCGTGACTTCGTCGCGGCGCGGGCGCTCGAGGTCGGCGGCGATGCGCTGCTCGAGCGCGGCGGCGCGGGCCAGCAGGTCGGCGTCGTCCGCGGCCGCGATCAGGCGATCGGTCGCGGCCTCTCCGAGCAGGCGGACGGGGTTCTCGGCGACCTTCTCCCAGCGCTCGGGGTCGATTGCGCCGAAGACGGCAGGGCCGTCCGGGTCCCAGGCCCAGCGATAGTTGTACGCGAGCCGGGCGAACACGCCCAGCGGCTCGGGGATGCGGGTGGCGAGCGCTTGGGTAGCCCGCTCGATGTCGCGTCGACCAGCTTGCACGCCGGGCAGGATAGGCGGCTCACGTCCCGGCCGTGCGCTGCCGATACCCTGGATGTGCCGGGGCGACGCCTGCACCCGGCCGGAAAGGAGGATCTATGCGGATCCTATGCCTTCGCTGTCTTCGGCTGTGGTCCGAAGAGCGCGTCGTGGACCGGGCAAGCTGCCCGAACTGCGGCGGAGCGCTCGACGCCACGCCTCGTTAAGTAGAGCGACGCCGGGCGGCCCCGATGGCCGCCCGGTGCAGAGCTACAGCGACTGGATGCCCTGCTCGTGCTCGAGCAGCGCGCGCTTGGCGTCGAGGCCGCCGGCGTAGCCGGTCAGGCTCCCGTCGGCGCCGATCACGCGGTGGCAGGGCACGATGATCGAGATCGGGTTGCGCCCGTTGGCGCGCCCGACCGCGCGCGGGACGCTGCCGAGCTCGCGGGCCAGCTCGCCGTAGGAGCGCGTCTCGCCGTATGGGATCCGGCGCAGGGCGTCCCACACGTTGCGCTCGAAGTCCGTCCCGTGCTGGGAGAGCGGCAGGTCGAAGTCGGTGCGCTCGCCGGCGAAGTACTCGTCGAGCTGACGCCGGACGTCGGCGAACGTCCCGTCGTCATCTGTCGCCTGGGCGTGGAAGCGGTGACCGTCGGTGTAGAGCTTGGTCAGCCCGGTCTCGTCGCGCTCGACGTAGAGCGGGCCGATCGGGCTGGGGATCAGTGCGGCGTTCATGCCTGGTGAAACGCTACGGGTCGTCCCGGCGTGAGGTGCGCGGGGCCGGGCCGCGCAGGCCGAAGTGGATCGCGGCGGCGCGCAGCGCGAAGCCGACGAGCAGGCCGATGGCCATCGCGGCGGTGGCGTCGAGCGCGATCGCGGCGAGCAGGAAGACGCCGGCCGCGGCCAGCGCCGCGAGCGCGTTCAGCTCGCCGTGGCGGAAGATCTCCGGCGTGCGCGCGGTGAGGACGTCCCGCAGCAGCGCGCCGCCCGAGCCGCCGATCATCCCGATCAGCAGCTGAGCCGGCACCGTGACGCCGGCCTCCTGGGCGCGCAGCGCGCCGGCGACGGCGAAGAAGCCGACCGCCAGCGCGTCGAGGATCGCGATCGCCCTGAGGATCCTCGGGCCCGGGTCGCCCGCGATCAGCGAGACGACGATCGCGGCCAGGATCACCGTCGGCAGGTACAGCGCGTCGGTCAGCGCGACCGGCGTTCCCTGCGCCAGCAGGAGGTCGCGCAGCAGGCCGCCGCCGAGCCCGCAGGCGAACGCCAGACCGAGCACGCCGACGAAGTCGAAGCCCTCCTGCCGGCGCGCGCTCAGCGCGCCGCTGGCCGCGCCGGCGGCGACGCCGAGCAGGTCGACGAGACGAAACGCGTCTTGAGCATCCACGGTTCTAGAATGGGAGTGTCCCGCGCGGACGTCCTGTTCCGCGTGCCCGCTCACTCTCCGCAAAGGAAGTTGCCTATGGCAGTCGAGCAGAAGCTCGAAATCGACGGCGAGGTCACCGAGGCCCTGCCGAACCTGCTGTTCCGCGTCAAGCTCGAGAACGACCACGAGCTGCTCGCGCACCTGGCCGGCAAGATGCGCCGGTTCCGCATCCGCGTGCTCCCGGGCGACAAGGTCCGGGTCGAGGTCTCGCCCTACGACCTCAACCGCGGCCGCATCGTCTACCGCTACAAGTAGAGCGCCTTCGCCTCGTCGCTCGAGGCGACCTGGAAGCCCTCCACCAGCCCCTGCCGCCCTCGCGGCCCCGGCTGGTGGCGAAGGCTCTTTCCTTGTGCCATCGCGTCATACGTAGTACGCTCATTCGTATGACCCGCTACTTGACAGCATTCGCCGGCCTCGTGCTGGCGCTCGTGGCGGTCGGCCTTGCGCAACCTGCGCAGGGTGATCAGCCCAAGGTCGCCTACGTCGTCGCAGGCGACGCGGCCTCGCAGCCCGCCGTCGTCGCGCGCGTGTCAGCGCTCGCGGCCGCCGACGGCGCCCAGCTGCGCGTCCCCCACACCACCGCCGACCAGCTCGGCGTCACGCACCTTCTGGCCGCTCGCGGCTACGACAAGGTGATCACGGTGGGTGTCGATCGCCGGATCGCGATCGCCCCCGTCGCCGCGCGCTTCCCCGAGACTCGCTTCGTCGAGCTCGTCGGATTAGGCGCGGGGCGGCGCCGTCGACTCGCGTACCTGCAACCGCACCGGCATCACGCGCTCGGGCTCGACCGTCTCGCCGGCGAGGTCGCGCGCAAGCGCTTCGAAGGCCGCGGCGCCGAGGCCCTCGGCGTCGACCGCGACCGTCGTCAGCGGCGGCGCCAGCACGCGCGCGAAGTCGAGGTCGTCGAAGCCGATCACCGAGAGATCCTCGGGAATCCGGATCCCCCGCTCGCGGGCGGCCATGTAGACGCCACCGGCGAGGATGTCGTCGTCGCAGAAGATCGCGCGTGATGCGCGCTGGTCTCGAGCAGCGGCCCGGCGGCCTCCGCGGCGCCGTCGAACGTGAACGGGGCGTGGGCCGTGGGCGGCGGCTGGTCGAGGCGGGCGGCCATGCGCGCGCGGCGCAGGCCGAACGTCGGCAGGTCGAAGCTCGACGCGAGATGGCCGATCCGCGTGTGCCCGAGCTCGAGCAGATGGTCGAGCGCGTGGTCGACGCCGGCGTCGACGTCGAGCCGGACGACCGGCAGCGTGCCGGGGCACATCTCGATCTGGATCGCGTGCTCGGCGGCGCCGGGCGGCAGGTCGACCTCGAACAGCAGCAGGCCGTCGGCGGGACCGGCGAGCAGCGCCTGCAGGCTCGCCTCCTCCCACGCGCGGTCGTTGCCGACGTCGACCAGCACGACGGTGTAGCCCGCCCGCTGCGCGGCGCGCTGCGCGCCTCGCAGCACGCGGCCGAAGAACGGGTTGGTGATGTCTGGGACGACGAGCGCGACGCTGCGCGCGACGCCGGTCCGGAGCGCCCGCGCCGCGACGTTCGGGCGGTAGCCGAGCTCCTGCGCGGCGGCGCGGACGGCCTCCTCGGTGCGCGCGGAGATGCGTCCGGCGGCCTTGCCGGAGAGCACGAGCGAGACCGTCGACTGCGAGACGCCGGCGCGGCGCGCGACGTCGACGCTGGTGACGCGGGGCGGAGCGCTGATTGCGGCATCCTAGGCCCGCGTGGAAGAACTCGTCGAAGAGGTGGTGGGCATCGGCGGGCGCGAGCTCGTCCCTGCTGCGCCCGCGCAACGCCGAAGCGCTGCTGTCCGAGGAGGCGTTCGACGAGGACGAGTTCATGCCCTACTGGGCCGAGCTGTGGCCGAGCGCGCTGGCGCTCGCGCGCGCCGTCGGCGTGCGGGCGCTGCGCGGCGCGCGCGTGCTCGAGCTCGGCTGCGGGCTCGGCCTGCCGTCGCTGGCGGCCGCGGCGGCCGGCGGGCGCGTGCTCGCCACCGACTGGGCGGCGGACTCGATCGCGATCACGCTGCGCAACGCCGAGCGCAACGGGCTGACGGTCGAGGCGCTGCGCTGCTCGTGGACGGCGCCGGAGCCACTGCTCGAGCGCGCTCCGTGGGACCTCGTGCTCGCGTCCGACGTGTTGTACGAGGAGCGCAACGGCGCCGCGCTGCTGCCGCTGCTCCCGCGCCTGATCGACGTGCGCGGCGAGATCTGGCTCACCGACCCGGGCCGCCCGGCCGCCGACGCCGTTCCTCGACGCCGTCGGCGACTCGCTCCGCATCAGCTCCCGTCGCGTGCCCCGAGCTCCCTCAGGGAGCCCTCTACCGCCTCCGCACTGAAAGGCTGTCCCTTATGTTGGGTGGCATGAGCACGCAGCGTGAGAAGGCGGAGGAGCTCCGGCGGTTGCATGCGGCGCCGGAGCCGCTGGTGTTGGTCAACGCGTGGGATGCGGCGAGCGCGCGCGTCGTCGCCGGTGCGCCGGGCTGCCGCGCGGTCGCGACCGCGAGCTGGTCGATCGCGGCCGCGCGCGGCTGCCCGGACGGCGAGGCGATCTCGCGCGAGGCGATGATCGAGGCCGTGGGCGTCGTCGCGCGGGCGGTCGAGCTGCCGGTGACGGCGGACCTGGAGCGCGGGTTCGGCGACGCGCGGGTGACGATCGAGGCGGCGCTGGAGGCCGGGGCGGTCGGCTGCAACCTCGAGGACTCCGACGGCGCGGGCGGGCTGTGGCCGGCGGAGGAGCACGCCGCGGTGGTGGCCGCGGCGCGGGCCGCGGGCGACGCCGCCGGCGATCCCGCTCGTGATCAACGCCCGCACCGACGTCTAGCTGACGGACGTGATCCCGCGGGAGGAGCGCGTGGTCGCGGCGCTGGAGCGCGGCGCGGCGTACCTCGAGGCCGGCGCGGACTGCATCTTCGTCCCGGGCGTGCGCGATCTCGACACGCTCGAGGCGCTGGCGCGCGGAGATGGGCGGTCCGGTGAGCGTGCTCGGCGGCGCCGGCGGGCCGACGCTCGCCGAGCTGGCGCGGATCGGGATCGCGCGCGTGAGCTACGGCCCCGGGCCGATGGGCGTGGCGATGGCCGCGCTCGTCGCGCGCGGCGGAGACGCTGCTCGCCGGCGGCGACCCGCCGGCGGACCTGGCGTTCCGGCCGTAACAGGCGCGGGTGGGCGCAGGATGGCGAAGCGCGGCATGGCGCCTCGCGCGCGTGCGCGGGCGGGATAGGCCGCGGCGCGCGCCGCGAGACGATCACGCCGCGGTGACGATCAGCGCGCGGGTGGTCGTCCCGCCGGCGCGGCGCAGGCGATGCGGGGTCGAGCCGTCGAAGCGCAGCGCGTCGCCCTCGCCGAGCTCGTGGATCGTCGCCGTCGAGGTCGACCTCGAGCGCGCCGCGGGCGACGTAGACGGCGATCTCGCCCTCGCTCGACGTCGAACTCCGCGCGGCCAGCGGCGGCCGCGGGCGGACCATTCGCGCAGCATCGGGCGTGCCCGGCATCGCCGGGCAGCTCGCGCACGCCGCGCTCGTCCCGTTCGCTGCTCGTCGCGGCGGATCAGCAGCACGGCGTCGCCTTGGCGCGGCGGCGCCCACAGGCGGGCGACGACGACGTCGAGCGCGGCGGCGATCCGTTCGACCGAGCTCACGCTCGGGCGGGCGAGCCCGCGCTCGACCTGGCTCAGGAACGGATGCGAGAGCCCGGCGAGGCGGCCGAGCCCCTTGAGCGTGAGCCCACGTTCGAACGCCGGAGCGAGCGAACGCGCGCACCGAGATCGGTCTCGAAACCGTTGGTGGAGGAATGACTACTAAGCACCGTCTTCCAGACTAACGCTCGATCGCGCGGAAACTGTCGCTCCCGATCGTTCGGGCGACAGACTGGGCGACCGATTAGGTCAGGCGACGCGATCGAGCGGGGCTGCGCCCGAGTCGGTCCCGGCCAGCGCGCGCTCGGCGAGCGTCTCGACCGCACTGCCGGAGTAGCGCACGCGCCCGTCCGCGAGCAGCGTCACGCCCGAGGCCAGGCCGAGCAGGACGTCGAGCCGGCGCGTCGCCCAGATCGACCGCACCGCCCGCCGCCGGCGTGGCGAAGCGCGAGCGAGCGTGTCGCCGCCGCCGTCTGCGTCGTCGAAGCCGTCCGCCGGCTCGTCCACCAGCAGCAGGTCCGGCGCGCCCGCGACGGCGCGGGCGAGCGCGACGCGGCGGCGCGTGCCGCGCGTCCAGCCGCGCCTCGATCGGTGACAGGCCGTCGGGGTCGTGCTCGGTCACAAACGTGACGCGCTCGGGCACGCGAGCGACACCCGCGCTCGCGGCGAGCTCCCCCGCCAGCACGCGCAGCAGCGTCGTCTTGCCCGCTCCGCTGCGGACCGAGCAGCCCGTGAACCGCTCCGGGCAACGACGACCAGGTCGATGTCCTGCAACGCCGCTCTGGTGCCGAAGTGGCAGCCCGAGCGCGCGGACCTCGATGCCTCCATGCATGCCCTGATCATCTGGGCAGGGCGGAGCGGCGCGTCCTGGACCAGAGTCGGCTAGGGTCGGACGGATGGAGGAGGAAGCACTCGCGGCGCTCGATCGTCGACGCGCTCGCCCGCGACGCCGCCGACCTGGTCCGGGTCCCCAGCGTCACCGGCGACGAGCGCGCCGCGCTCGAGCTCGTCGCCGAGCGCGCGGCAGGCCGCCGGGCTCGACCGCCGACCTGCACCAGCACGACCTCGCCGCGCTGCGCGCGCACCCGGACCACCCGGGCGAGGAGGCGCCGCGCGAGGAGCTGTGGGGCGTGACCGCGACGCTCGCCGGCGACGGCGGGCGGCTGTGCCTGAACGGCCACGTCGACGTCGTCGGCCCGGGCACCGAGCCGTGGGAGCCGTGGTCGGGCGCGATCGCGGACGGCCGCCTGCACGGGCGCGGCGTCGGTCGACATGAAGGGCGCGGTGATCGCCGCGCTGCACGCGCTCGCGGCCCTGCGCGCCGCCGGCGCCTCGACGCCCGAGGTCGTGCTGCAGGCCGTCGCCTCCGAGGAGGACGGCGGGCTCGGCACGTTCGCCGCGCTGCGAGCGCGACGCGGCCTTCGACGCGGCGCTGCTGCCCGAGCCGACCGGCCTGCGCGTCGTCTGCGCGCAGGCCGGGCGCGCTGACGTTCCGCGGCGTCGTGCGCGGCCGCTCGGCGCACGCCGCCGAGCGGCTCGCCGGGCGTCTCGGCGATCGACCGCTACGTGCGCGTCCACCGGCGCTCGCCGCGCACGAGACCGACGGTCAACGCCGCCGTCGCGCACCCGCTGATGCGCGAGCTGCGAGCTGCCCTACCCGCTGCTGGTCGGCAAGGTCGCCGGCGGCGACTGGTCGAGCCAGGTGCCGGACCGGCGTCGAGTTCGAGGGCCGGCTCGGCGTGCCCGTCGGCGCGGACCTCGACGAGGCCCGCGCGGCGCTGCAGGCGCGTCGTCGACGGCACGCTGGACGACGGCGAGGCGCCGTGCGAGCTGGTCTGGGAGGGCGGCGCGTTCGCGCCCGGCGAGACCGCGCCGGACCACCCGCTGGGTCGGCGATCGTGCGCGGCGCGCTGCGCGACGAGCTCGGCCGCGAGGCCGAGCTGGCCGGCGTGCCCTGGGGCGCCGACATGCGGCTGTTCACCGCGCGCGGCATCCCGGCCGTGATGGTCGGCACGACCGGGATCGAGCTCGCGCACGCCGTCGACGAGTCGGTCTCGCTGGACGAGCTGGCGAGCGTCGCGCGGACGATCATCCGCGCGATCCTGCGCTTCTAGTTACGAAGCCGCGCCCGCGTCGCGCGCCGCCTCCTCGGCCGCGTCGAGCTTGCGCTCGACGAGGTCCAGGCCCTTGTCCCAGAAGCCCGGGTCGGCGAGGTCGACGCCGACGATCGCGCCCAGCTCCTCGGGCGAGCGCGAGCCGCCCGCGCTCAGCAGCTCGATGTAGTCGACGGCGAAGCCCGGGCCCTCCTCCTCGTAGCGCCCGTAGACGGCCAGCGCCAGCAGCTGGCCGTAGGCGTACGCGTAGACGTAGCCCGGCGAGGCGATGAAGTGGGGGACGTAGGACCACCAGGACCGGTAGCCCTCGGTGACCTCGACGGCGTCGCCCAGCAGCTCCTCCTGGGAGTCGGACCACAGCTCGCCGAAGCGGTCCGTCGGACAGCTCGCCCTCGTCGCGCCGCGCGGTGTGCACGAGGTGCTCGAAGCGGTTCATCGCGACCTGCCGGAAGACGGTCGCGATCGAGCCCTCGATCGACTCCGCCAGCAGCGACAGCTTCGACTCGGGCGACGGCGCCGCGTCCAGCAGCCGCCCGAACACGAGCGTCTCGCCGAACACCGACGCGGTCTCGGCCAGCGTCAGCGGCGTCGCCATGTGGAAGACGCCCTGCTTGGCGCCGAGCGCCGCGTGCACGCCGTGCCCGAGCTCGTGCGCGAGCGTCAGCACGTCGCGCCGCAGGTAGGTGTAGTTGAGCATCACGTACGGGTGCACGCTCGGCACGCCGTAGGAGCAGAACGCGCCGCCGCGCTTGCCGGGGCGGACCGGCCCGTCGATCCAGCTCTCGTCGAAGAAGCGCGGACGAGCGAGCCGAGGTCGTCGGAGAACGACGAGTAGGCGTCGAGCACGAGGTCCTTGGCCTCGGTCCAGCCGACCTTCTCGTTGTCCTGCGTGACCGCGGCCATGCGGTCGTAGTCCGCGAGCTTGTCGATGCCGAGCAGCTGCGCCTTCAGCCGGTACCAGCGGCGCGGCAGCTCGTAGCGCGCGCGGACGGCCTCGATCAGCGCCTGCACGGACTCGTCGGAGGCCTCGTTGGACAGGTTGCGCGACGCCAGCCAGTGCGGGTACGAGCGCAGCCGGTCGTCGGTCATCTTGTCCGCGAGCAGCGTGTTGAACGTGTACGCGCGCGTGCGCAGGCCGGGCTGCGAGCGCGGCGGTGACGCGCTCGGCGGTGTCCCGGCGGACCTCGCGGTCGGGCTCGAACAGCCGCGCCAGCGCGACCTCCAGCGACGACCGGCTCCGGCCTGTCGGCGCAGCTCGACGGTGATCGCCGCCGTCTGCTCCTCGAACAGCCGCACCCAGGCCGAGCGGCCGGAGACGGCCTTCTCGGTGAGGATCTTCTCCTCGGGCTCGCTCAGCAGGTGCGGGCGGTAGCGGCGCGCGGTCGCGAGGTGGTGGCGGGCGAAGTCCAGCCCGTCGGTCGCGAGCAGCTCCTCGGCGCGCGCGTCGTCGAGCGCCGCCCACTCGAGGTGGAAGAACAGCAGCGCGGTCTCGATCGCGGTGCCCTTCTCCTCGACGCGCTGCAGCAGCGCGCCGTAGCGCCGGGTTGGCGGTGTCGATCGAGAACGAGAGGTGCGCGTAGGTGCCCGCGCGGCCCGCGATCTCCTCGATCTCGCCAGCTCCTTCATCGCCGCGACGAGCCCCGGCCCGTCGAGCGAGGCGACCTTGCCGGCGTACGCCGCGGCGAACGCGTCGGCGCGCTCCTGGGCCTCGGCCAGCAGGGCGTCGACGGCGGCCTGGGGGTCGGCCCCGGCGCCGTTGAGCAGATGCGAGAGGTCCCACGCGACCTCTTGCAGATCGGGATCGGTGACGGTTTCCGGGGCGGTCATAGCCCCAGAGGTTAGGAGGGCAGCGGTCCCGAGGCGCTCGAGGCGCGCAGCCCGTCGATGATGATCGCGACGTGGCGGCGCCAGGCACTCGGCGCACTGGTGCGGCTTGCGGGTGGCGAAGCCGACGCCGCACATGAACATCGGGATGTCGTCGAGCACGACGTCTTCGCGCAGGTCGCCGGACTCCTGTGCGCGCCGCAGCAGCTCGCCCCAGGTCGCGTTCATCGTCGGTCACGAACTCCTCGCTGAGCGGCATCGGCCCCTGCAGCTCGCCCACGATCTCGGTGAACGCGCGGTCGGCCGCCAGCAGCTCGGCGCCCGCCCACAGCGCCTCGACGAACGCCTCCCACGGGTCCTCGCGCTCGAGCGCCGTCGCGCGCCGCGGCCGAGCACGCTTCTCGAAGCGGTCGACGCGCCAGCGCCTCCATCAGCGCTTCCTTGGTCGGGAAGTGCCGGTAGACGGTCCCGACGCCCACGCCGGCGCGGCTCGCGACGTCGTCCATCTGCGCCTCGTGCCCGTGCTCGGAGAAGACGACCGCCGCCGCGGTCAGCACCCGCTCGCGGTTGCGCCGCGCGTCGGCTCGGAGCGGACGGACGATGTTGCGTCATCAATGACGACTGTAGGGCTTGACAACCGGAACGTCAATTCCGTATCTTCCAGAACCGAAACCGGAACTCCATCTCCACTTCCTCCCCAGGGGTCACTTCATGTCTTCTCCTCAACCGACCGGCGCTGGCTGGCGCTCGTACTCCTCGCGGCGGCGCAATTCGTCGTCGTGCTCGACGCGTCGATCGTCAACGTCGCGCTGCCGTCGATCGGCACGGCGCTCGACTTCTCCCAGGACGACCTGTCGTGGGTCATCAACGCCTACACGCTCACGTTCGGCGGCTTCCTGCTGCTCGGCGGGCGGATGGCCGACCTGCTCGGCCGCCGCCGCATGTTCATCGCTCGGCCTGATCCTGTTCGCCGGCGCCTCGCTTGCAGGCGGGTTCGCCCAGAACGACGTCTGGTTGATCGCCGCGCGCGCCGTCCAGGGCCTCGGCGCCGCGCTGCTGTCACCCGCCGCCCTGTCGCTCGTCACCGAGCTCTTCGAGGAGGGCGCGGAGCGCAACAAGGCGCTCGGCGTGTGGGGCGCGGTCGCCGGCTCCGGCGGCGCGGCCGGCGTGCTGCTCGGCGGCATGCTCACCGAGTGGGCCGGCTGGGAGTGGGTGCTGTTCGTCAACGTGCCGATCGGCATCGCCGCGGCCGCGATCGCGCCGCGCCTGCTGCCCGAGAGCCGCAACGAGGGCGCGCGCCACTTCGACTTCGCCGGCGCGGTCACGGTGACCGCCGGCCTGTCGCTGCTCGTCTACTCGCTGGTCAACGCCAACGACGCGGGCTGGAGCTCGGCCACGACGCTCGGGCTGCTGGCGATCGCGGTCGCGCTGATCGGCGCCTTCGTGCTGATCGAGCGCAGGACCAAGGCGCCGCTCGTGCCGTTCCCGGGCATCTTCCGGCTGCGCACGATCAGCGGCATCAACGTCACCGGCGCTGCTGATCGCGATGGCGCTGTTCTCGATGTTCTTCTTCATCTCGCTCTACATGCAGCAGGTGCTCGGCTTCGACGCGCTCGAGGCCGGCCTCGCCTACCTGCCGCTGGCGGTCGGGATCATCATCTCCGCGGGCATCGCCTCGCAGCTGATCACGCGCTTCGGCGTCAAGCCGGTGCTGATCTCGGGCCTGCTGCTGACCGCGGTCGGGCTGCTGTGGTTCTCCCAGATCTCGCCCGGCGGCTCCTACGTCGGCGACATCCTGTTCCCGTCGCTGATCGCGGCGTTCGGCCTGGGCTTCGCGTTCGTGCCGATGACGGTGGCCGCCGTGTCCGGCGTCGAGCCGCACGAGGCGGGCCTGGCGTCGGGGCTGATCAACACCAGCCAGCAGGTCGGCGGCGCGCTCGGCCTGGCGATCCTGGCCGCGATCGCGAACTCGCGCACGGACTCCCTGGCCGAGTCGGGCACGGCGCTGCCCGTCGCGCTCACGGAGGGCTTCCAGTCCGCCCTGCTGGTCGGCGCGGGCTTCGCGATCCTCGGTGCCATCCTGGCGCTGCTGCTCGTCGGCAGCACGGGGGCCGAGAAGCGCGAGGACGGCGAGCTCGTGCCGGTTACGACCTAAGAAAGGCTCGCCACACGGCGACCTGCAGCGAGCGCGCCTCCACCCACAGACTCAACTCCCCTGGGTCGAGCTGGAGGCCGGAGGCGGCCAGTGCCGCCTCCGCGCGCTCGCCGCCGTCGCGGGTCAGCTTCAGGCACGCGGCGTCCCACCCGAGCGGGCCGACGCACGTGTCCTCCCAGTCGTTCCACAGCGGCCCGTCCGGGCCGTTGAGGACGTTGTTGAGGTGCGCGTCGCCGTGCAGCGGCTGGATCGCGGAGCGCAGCGCGCCGAGCGTGCGGTGCAGCTCCTCGATGCGCGTCAGCCAGTCGCGCGGCGGTCGCGGGATCGAGCACCTCCTCGGCGGCGAGCCTGGCCAGCAGCGCCTCGGCCTCGGTGACGGTGCCGAGCATGGGCAGCGCGCCCTCGAAGCTGCGCAGCGCCTCATGGCAGTCGGCGCAGGGCCTCGCCGGCGGCGACCGGGTCGGCGGGCTCGGCCGCGGCCTCGACGTAGTCCCAGAACGACAGCACGCGGCCCTCGTGCTGGTGCGGGCCGGGCGGCAGCTCCTGGCTCGGGCCGACGACGGGCGCGCCCGCGCGGGCGAGATGGCCCGCGACCGCCACCTCGCGCTCCAGCCAGTCCGTGCCCGGGCGCACGCGCGCGATCGTCCCCGCGACGCGCGCGACCACCGGCGCCGGGCGCAGGTGCACGAGCACGTTCAGCTGGTCGCGCAGGATCACCGGGTCCGTCACGCGCAGGCCGTGGGCACGGGCCACGGCGACGGCGACACTCAGCGCGCCGTGGTCCGCCACACCCACGCGACCAGCACGGCCTGGAACGGAAGCCGGGCCCACAGCAGCGGTTTCGGGAAGCGGGGGAAGCGCTCGGCGTGCACCGCCATCTCGACGTTCGCCGGCAAGACCGCGATCAGCGTCGCGATCAGCCACCAGCCCCCGGGCCGCGCCGTCCTGGCGTTGAGCACCGCGGCGCCGCCCGCGATCTCGGCGACCCCGCTCGCATAGACCAGCTCACGGTGCGCGGGCAGGTAGCGCGGCATGATCGCCTCGTACATCCGCGGGCGCACGAAGTGCAGCACGCCGGTGGCGAGGAAGGTGATCCCGAGCAGGACGCGACCCATCTAGGGCAGGGTAGGAGGCGTCACGAACAGGCGGGCGTTGCGGTCTCGACGTGTGCCGGCGAAGTGCTTTCGGCCGTCCGCCTTGGGCATCGAGGAAGGCGAGCTCCCGCGCTGTTCCGGCGAGGCCACGGCCGTCGTGGTCGACCATCCAGGTCTCGAGGGCGACGCCCGCGGCGGTCTCGCGCAGGCGGAACATGCGCGTCTGCTGGGGGAAGTCGGCGAGCGACGAGGTGCTGATCTGCCAGTAGCGGCCGCGTGCGCTGATGCGGTTGCGGTGCGAGTTGCCGGAGATCGCGGCGACGACGCGCGGATGGGCGTCGAGCACGCGCAGCGCCTCCTCGGTCAGCGGGTTGTGCGAGAAGACGACGACCCAGCGGTCGGTCGGCAAGCTGGGCTTGCGAGCCGCGGCGAGCTGCTCGGGCGTGATTCGCGCGCGCGAGCTGCCGTCGCGGTTGACGGTGTCGACGAGGATCGCGCGCACGCGTGCTCCGAGGTCGGTCGTGCGGCGGCTGGCCGAGGCGGCGCTCGGCTTCGCCGGGCGCGTTGAGCGTTCGCGCGGGGTCGGCGGGGACCTCGATCGTGTCGAGCGCCCAGCGATCGGCGAGCAGCCCGGCGACCGCGTCCTGTGCGCTCGGCCTCGTCGCGCGGCGGCTCGAGCCGCGGCGGCAGCGACGAGACGAGCCGGTCGCCGGTCGCGAACGCGTCGATCTCCGGCGTCACCGGCACCTCGCCCTGCGCGAGCACGTCGTGGTTGCCGACGAGCGGGTACCACGGCGCGCGCAGCCCTTCGGCCTTGAAGGGCCGCTGCGCCGCCTGCAGCGCGCCGGGATGCGTGGGGGCGTCGTGGTCGGGCCGGTAGTAGAAGGGGTCGGCGGAGTCGGCGGCCTGGACGCCGGCGTAGCCGGGGGCGCCGCTGTCGGGCCGCACCGTGCCGCCGTTGAGCGTCGCCAGCGCCTGCGTGAGCTCGTTGCGCTGCGCGTTGTCGGTGATGTCGCCGGTGACGAAGACGGCCTGCGGGCGCTCACGGTTGAGCGCGCGCACGGCGGCGTCGAGGACCTGGGTGGAGAACGCCTCCTGCGGCCGGAAGGTGGAGGTGAAGGGCGCGCCGGTGCGGTCGAGGAACGGCACGCGTGCGGGGGATTCCTCGTCGCGGACGTGCGCGTCGGTGAGCTGCGCGAAGGTCGCGAGCGTGCGGCCGGGCTTCGAGGGCTCGCCGCGATCGCGCAGCGGCTCGCCCGGGCCGGCCTCGAGGAAGCCGTCGCCGTCGCGGTCGACGAGCGTCGCGCGCAGTGTCGAGCCGGTCGTGGGCGCGGCAGCGGGGCGAGTCGTCGCCGCAGGCGGCGAGGGCAAGCGCGGCGAGAGCGAGCGCAAGCGCCGCCGCGGCGACCGCGATCCTGCGCGGCACGGCGGCAGCGGCCCGACGCGACGCCGCTGCGCCGCCTCGCGCCGCCCCGCTCGCGCCGCGCCGCCTCGCGCCGCGCCGCCTCGCGTCGCGCCGCCTCGCGCTGCGTCGCCTCGCGCCGCGCCGGCCGCGCTCGGCGCCGCCTCGCGCCGCGCCGCCTCGCGCCGCGCCTCGCCGCATGTTGCGCGGGTGTCGAGCGCGCCGAATCACTCTTCCCTCAGTCCCGCGATCACGGGCTCGCGCAGGACCCTTCGCGCCACGAGCGCGGTGGCGAGCACCGCGAGCGCGAGCAGGCCGCCGGCCACGAGCGCGATCTGGCCGGGCGTGGGGGAGAGCGGGAGCGAGGCGAAGCCCGCGGCGAGCCGGGCGACGAGCGGCCCGAACGCGACGACCTCCAGGACGATGCCCGCGATCGCGGCCGGGAGCGCGACCGCGATCGCCGCGCCGGCCAGGACGAGCCCGACCGACGGGCCGTCGGCGCCGACGGCGCGCAGCAGCGCGACGGCGCCCCGGCGCTCACGGGCGGTCACCGCGAGCGCCTGGACGAGCGCGTACAGGCAGACCAGGCCGACGGCCAGCCCGACGCCACGCAGCACCGCGGCCAGCACGGCGAGGAACGCGGCGTTGTCGGTCTGGGCGGCGCCGACGCGCCCGACGCTCGCCCCGAGCTCGACGAGCCGCTGCGTCACCGCGGCCGGGTCGGCGCCCGCGCTCACGCCGCACGACGACCTGCGGATCGAGGCCGGGCCGCGCGTCGAGCAGCTTGTCCGGGCGCACCCACGCGATCCGCCCGTCGTTCTCGAGCGCGCGGACGATCCCGCTCACGCGGAAGCGGACCTCGCCGCCGCCGGGGATCTGCGCGGCGAGCACCGACCCGGGCCGCAGCCCGAGCGCGTCCGCCATCCCGACGCCGACCTCGACCTCGTTCGGCCCGCGGATCCGGCGCCCCTCGGCGAGCGGCGGATCCTCGAACCGGGTGTGGTCGCCGGGGTAGGCGACGAGCCGCACGGGCTCGCCGAGCCGGAACGAGTCCGCGGCGTCGAGGCTGTAGCGCTCCCCGACCGCGTCGACGCCCGGGATCCGCGCCGCCTGCGGCAGCAGCTCGGGATCGAGCGAGACCGCCACCTGGTAGCGCTTGCCGACCGTCCCCGGGTCCTCGCGCAGCCGCTCGAGCAGCGAGGCCAGCGCGAGCATCAGCGTGACCACGCCCGCGCACACCGCGATCGTCGCCACCGCCGCGAGCCAGCGCCCGCGGGCGGCGGTGGCGAAGCGCACGCCGAGCGCGAAGAGGCCGCCGCCGGCCGGCAACGTGGCCGCGAGCGGTGAGGTGGCGGCGGGCGGTGAGGCGGAGGCGGGCGGCGAGGTGGCGGTGGGCGGTGAGGCGGTGGGCGGTGAGGTGGCGGCGGGCGCTGAGGTGGCGGCGGGCCGCGACGGCGGCGGGCAGTGAGGTGGCGATGGGCGGTGAGGTGGCGATGGGCGGCGAGGTGGCGATGGGCGAGGTGGCGGCGGCGGTGAGGTGGCGATGGCGGTAGGCGGCGGTGGGTCGCGACCCGGCGGCGCTGTGGCGCCGGGCGAGGCGGGCGCTTCTCGCGGCGCGCGGGCGAGGTCGCCGCCGCGGAGGATCTCGACGGGTGGCCGGCGCGCCGCCCGCCACGCCGGCCAGGTGGCGGCCGCGACGACCACGGCGACCACGGCGACGAGGGCGGCGAGCAGCGGCCCGACGAGCGCCCAGCCCGGGCCCAGCTCGTTCAAGGCGGCGAGCAGGTCGGCCGCCGGGCGGGCGACGAGCAGCGCGCCCAGCGCGATGCCGAGTGCCGCCGCGGGAACGGCGACGACGGCGGCCTCGACGGCCTGCTGGGCCGCGATCCGCCCCGGCCCGAAGCCGAGCGCGCGCTGGACGCCGAAGCCCGCCAGCCGGCGCTGGACCTCCGCGTGCGCGCCGGCGGCGAGCATCGTCCCCGCGGCGACGAGCGCCACCAGCGAGAACGCGACCAGCAGCGAGATCACGATCCCGGCCGCCTGCGAGAGCAGGATCCGCACGCCCGTGCGGGTGATGAACTGCAGCCGTCCGAGCCCGAACGCGACCGCGCGCGCCTGCGTCAGCGTGACGTCGGCCTTCGCCGGGTCGTTGAGCCACAGCGCCGCGATGTTCGGGCGCACCCGGCGCCCGAGCCCGAGCGCGTTGATGAACTCCTGCTCGGTCACATACACGCGCGCGGCCGCGGCGAGCGGGTAGGCGACGTTGTCGGGCGCGACGGCGATGCCCGCGATCCGCAGCGCGCCGAGGAAGACGTCGTCGCGCTCGGCCGGGTCGCCGACCTCGAGCCGGTCGCCGACCTCCAGATCCCACTCGCGCGCCAGCCCGCGCTCGACCACGACCTCGCCGACCTCGCCGTCGCGCAGGTCACGGCCCTCGACGACCAGGTAGCCGCGGCGCCCGCCGAGCATCGCGGTGACCGCGCCCTTGCGCGTCCGCTGCGAGCCCGCCTCGAGCACCTGATCGAGCTGCTCGTTGCGGTAGGACCGCGCCTGCAGGTTCGGCAGCGCACCGACGCGCGAGTCGACCAGCGACCGCGACTCGGCGGTGAAGCGCGCGAGCACGTCCGGGAGGTCGGCTCGCTCGGCGCTGCGGTCGAAGCCGGTCGCCAGCGCGTAGCCGACGGTCGTCGCGGTCCCGACGACGAGCGCGGCGGCGAGAACCCCGACGGCGGCCAGCAGCGTCCGCCCGCGGCGGGCGCGCAGCGCCGCCAGCGCGTCGCGGATCATGCGGCCCGCCGGCAGGACCGCGCGAAGAGGGCCAGAGGAGGGGTCGCGTCGTCGCGCCGGCCGGCCGGCGTGCGCGGGCGGGTCATGCCGCGACGAGTCGCCCGTCGCGGAGCGTCAGGACGCGGTCGGCGATGTTCGCCGCTGCGGCCTCGTGCGTGACGATGACGACGGCGCGGCCCTCGGAAGCGCCCGCGCGCAGCAGCCGCAGGACCTCGGCGCCGGCCTCTACGTCGAGGTTGCCGGTCGGCTCGTCGGCCAGCAGCACGTCGGGGTCGTTGACCAGCGCGCGGGCGATCGCGAAGCGCTGCTGCTCGCCGCCCGAGAGCTGGTGCGGGCAGCGAGCCCGGCCACCGCGCCGCAGCCCGAGCCGGTCGATCAGCTCGTGCCCGCGCGCCGCGGCGTCCGGCGCTGCGCCGCGGACGCGTCCCGCCAGCAGCACGTTGGCCTCGCCGGTCAGCTCGGGCAAGAGGTGGAAGAACTGAAAGACGAAGCCGATCCGCCGGCGTCGCAGCCGCGATAACGCTCGTTCTCCCGCGCCCGTGACGCGTTCGCCGGCGACCGAGATCGTGCCCGCCTCGGGCTGGTCGAGCCCGCCGATCAGATGCAGCAGGGTCGACTTCCCGGTCCCCGACCGCCCGAGGATCGCCACCACTTCGCCCGCGCCCACGTGCAACGACGCGCCGTCGAGCACGCGCCGCGCGGCACGGCCGGCACCGAACGACTTGACGACGCCCTCGGCGGCGACGACCGCGGCCATGGTCCCCACCGTAGGCCGGTCGATAAAGCCCCGCTCAGCGAACGCGGGCTCCCGCCGACCTGGCGCATCGGCGGTGACCGGTCACGCCAGGCGGTGAAGCGGGCTACTCCGAAGCGCTGCGCTGAAAGTCCATCGCGCACGAGTTCATGCAGTACCGCAGCCCGCCGCGGTCGCGCGGGCCGTCCTCGAACACGTGCCCGAGGTGGCCGCCGCAGCGCCGGCAGACGACCTCGTTGCGGACCATCCCGTACGAGACGTCGCGCTTGAGCTCGACCGCCTCGGCCACCTTCGGCTCGGTGAAGCTCGGCCAGCCCGACCCCGACTCGAACTTCGTGTCGGAGTCGAACAGCTCCGCGCCGCAGCCGGCACAGCGGTAGATGCCGTCCTCGTGGTTGTCCCAGTACTTCCCGGTGAACGCCCGCTCGGTCCCGGCCTTTCGGAGCACCTGGTACTGCTCGGGCGTCAGCTCCTCGCGCCACTGCGCGTCAGTCTTCTCGACAGTCTCCATGCCCATACGGTCCAGGCTACCCCCGGACCGTTACATCAGGCGTGCGCGAGCCTGGCGCGGCGCGGAAGGCGCAGCGCGAAGCGGCGGGGCGACCCACCGCGCGCGAGGCGGCTCCGGCGCCGCGTGGCGGCGTCGCTGTGCAGCTCGACGGCGCGATCGTCGGCGATCATCGTCATGAGGGTCGGATGCATGCTTCGAAACTACGGCTGCGCCGGGCGCCGCACATCGGGCGTCCGCGCCGACCTGCAGCGCCCTCTGACCCCTTAGGCTGTCGCGGCCGATCCCTTGACGCACCCTGGAGGCCCTCGTTGTCCGTCGCAGAAGATCGGACCACCCTCGACGAGCTCTGCGTCAACACGATCCGCACCCTGTCGATGGACGCCGTGCAGAAGGCCAATTCCGGTCATCCCGGCACGCCGATGGCGCTCGCGCCGCTCGCCTACGTCCTCTACACGCGGGTCATGGAGCACGCGCCGAGCAAGCCCGACTGGCCGGATCGCGACCGCTTCGTGCTCAGCTGCGGGCACGCGTCGATGCTCCTGTACTCGACGCTGTACCTGACGGGCTACGGGCTGACGCTCGACGACCTCAAGAACTTCCGCCAGCTCGGCTCGCCGACCGCCGGCCACCCCGAGTACGGCCACGCGGCGGGGATCGAGACCACGACCGGCCCGCTCGGCCAGGGCATCTCGACCGCCGTCGGCATGGCGCTCGCCGAGCGCATGCTGGCCGCGCGCTTCAACCGAGACGGCCACGAGATCGTCGACCACTACACGTACGTGATCGCGTCCGACGGCGACCTGCAGGAGGGCGTCGCCTCCGAGGCCTCCTCGCTGGCCGGCCACCTCGGCCTCGGCAAGCTGATCTCGTTCTGGGACGACAACCACATCTCGATCGAGGGCAACACCGAGCTCTCGTTCACCGAGGACGTCGCGTCGCGCTACGAGGCCTACGGCTGGCACGTGCAGAACCTGGGCGAGGACATCGGCCTCGACCGCATCGAGGAGGCGCTGGCGAACGCCCGCGACGTCACCGACCGGCCGAGCCTGATCGTCGTCCGCACGCACATCGCGCCCGGCTCGCCGAACAAGCAGGACACGCACGGCGCGCACGGCGCGCCGCTCGGCGACGAGGAGATCCAGCTCACGAAGGAGGTCTACGGCTACCCGAGCCTGGAGCCGTTCTTCGTCGCCCGACGAGGCGCTCGAGCACTTCCGCGCCTGCGATCGAACGCGGCGAGGAGCTCGAAGCCGCGTGGCGCGAGCGCTTCGAGCCTATCGCGCCGACTTACCCCGCCGAGGCGGCCGAGTTCGAGCGGATCCTGTCGCGCACGCTGCCGGAGGGCTGGGACGCCGACGTCCCGAAGAAGGACCCCGGACGCCGGCATGATCGCCACCCGCAAGGCCTCCCAGGACGTGATCCAGTGGGCCGCCGCGCAGGTGCCCGGAGCTGGTCGGCGGCTCCGCCGACCTGGCGCCGTCCACGCTGACGCTGATCAAGGGCGCCGACACCGTCGAGCGCGGCAGCCTACGGCGGCCGCAACCTGCACTTCGGCATCCGCGAGCACGGCATGGGCGCGATCGTCAACGGCCTCACGCTGCACGGCCTGCGGGCCTTCGGCGCCGGCTTCTTCATCTTCAGCGACTACATGAAGGCGTCGCTGCGGCTGGCGGCGATCATGCGGATCCCGTCCACGTTCGTGTTCACGCACGACTCGATCGGCGTCGGCGAGGACGGCCCGACGCACCAGCCGATCGAGCAGCTCGCGGCGCTGCGCGCGACGCCGAACATCAACGTCGTGCGGCCCGCGGGCTTCAACGAGACCGCGCTGGCCTGGCGCTTCGCGCTGATGGCGACCGAGACGCCGACGGCGCTCGCGCTGTCGCGCCAGGGCGTCCCGGTGCTGGGACCCGGCCGGCGTGCCCGCGCGACGCGATCGAGCGCGGCGCCTACGTGCTTCGCGACCCCGAGGACGTCAGACCCGGAGCTGATCCTGATGGCGATCGGGCACCGAGGTCCACATCGCCCACGACGCGCTCAAGCTGCTCGCGGAGGACGGCGTCAAGGTGCGGCTGGTGAGCATGCCGTGCCTCGACCGCTTCGTCGAGCAGGACCAGGCCTACCGCGACAGCGTGCTGCCGCCGACCGTCAAGGCCCGCGTCGCCGTCGAGGCCGCGGCGGCGCTCGGCTGGCACCGCTGGGTCGGCGACCTCGGCGACGTCGTGGCGATGGAGGGCTTCGGCGCCTCGGCGCCCGCCGGCGCGCTCTACAAGCACTTCGGCTTCACGGGCGAGAACGTCGCCGCGCGCGCGCGGGAGGTGCTCAAGCGCGCGTAGCGCGGTCAGGGCGGCCTCCGCCGGACGATCCCGGAGGTCGCTCGTTCGCTAGCGTGCGCAGCGATCCGGAGGCCTGCAGGAAGGAAACGAGCATGAGCGACGTCACGACGATCGAAGCCGACGTCCCCGAGCGCTACGCCGATGCCGTTTCCACCCGTTTGCGCCGGGCCGCGGACGAGGACGTCGTGGGCCGTCTGTGGCGCAAGGACGGCACGCTGTGGGCGCCCGGAGGGCACGCCCGAGGTCACGAACCGGCTCGGCTGGCTGGACATCGCCGAGCGCGAGCGCGAGGCGCTCGACGACTACACGAGCTTCGCCGAGGGCCTGCGGGCCGAGGGCTACCGCGACGCGGTCGTGCTCGGCATGGGCGGCTCGAGCCTCGCCCCGGAGGTCTTCCGCCAGTCCTTCGGCAAGCTCGACCACGGCCTGCGGCTGCACGTCCTGGACTCGACGCACCCGGCCCAGGTGCGCGAGGTGCTCAACAGCATCGAGCTCGACCGCGCGCTGATGATCGTCTCCTCGAAGTCCGGCGGGACGATCGAGCCGATGTCGATGTTCAAGGCCTTCTTCGAGCGTCAGGGCGACGGGACGCACTTCGCCGCCGTGACCGACCCCGGCTCCTCGCTCGAGGCGCTGGCCGGCAAGCACGGCTTCCGCCGCGTGTTCGCCGGCGACCCCGACATCGGCGGCCGCTACAGCGCGCTCAGCCCGTTCGGGCTCGTCCCCGCCGCGGCCGCCGGGATCGACGTCGCGGCGATCCTCGACTCCGCGATCGGCGCCGCCGAGGAGTGCCGCGGCGAGCAGGGCAACGCCGGGCTGTGGCTCGGCTGCGCGCTCGGCGAGCTCGCGCGCCAGGGCCGCGACAAGCTGACCTTCGTCGTCGACGCGCCGCTGACGAGCTACGGGATCTGGGCCGAGCAGCTCGTCGCCGAGTCCACCGGCAAGCTCGGCCGCGGCATCCTGCCGATCGCCGACGAGCCGCTGCTCGAGCCCGAGCGCCTACGGCGACGATCGCGTCTTCGTCCACATCGCGCTCGACGACGCCGGCCAACGCGAGCAAGCTGGCAGGCGCTCAAGGACGCCGGCCACCCGGTGATCACGATCCGCGCGCTCGGCCCGACCGACCTCGGCCGGATCTTCTTCCTGTCGGAGTTCGCGGTCGCCGTCGCCGGCTGGGTGCTGGAGATCAACCCGTACGACCAGCCCAACGTCCAGGAGGCCAAGGACAACACCAACCGGGTGCTGGAGGAGGGTTCCGCCGGGCTCGAGGAGGGCAGCCTGAGCGAGCTGACCGAGGGCCTGCAGCCGCCGTCCTACCTCGCGATCATGGGCTACCTGCCGTACTCCGACGAGACCGAAGCCGCCGTCGCGCGCCTGCGCGATCGCGGCTGATGGAGCGCTACCAGGTGGCCACGACGTGGGGCTACGGCCCGCGCTTCCTGCACTCCACCGGACAGTTCCACAAGGGCGGCCCGAAGACCGGCCGCTTCCTGCAACTCATCGACGAGCCCACCGAGGACCTCGAGATCCCGGGCGAGCCGTATACCTTCGGCACGCTGATCCGAGCCCAGGCGGACGGCGATCTGCAGACGTTGCGCAACCACGGCCTGCCCGCCGTGCGCGTGACCGTCGGCGACATCGACGCGATCAAGGAGCAGCTCTAGACATGCAGATCGGATTCGTCGGGCCTCGGCAAGATGGGCGGCAACATGGTCCATCGCATCGAGCGCGACTCGGACCACGAGGTCGTCGCGTTCGACCCGAACCCGGACGCCGTCGCGGCGGCCGTCGAGCAAGGGCGCGGTCGGCGCGGCCTCGCTCGAGGAGCTCGTCTCCAAGCTCGAGCCAGCCGCGCACGATCTGGCTGATGGTGCCGTCGGGCACGATCACCGAGAGCACGATCACCAAGCTCGCCGACCTGCTCGACGAGGGCGACACGATCGTCGACGGCGGCAACTCGAACTGGCACGACGACCAGCGGCGGGCGTCCGAGCTCGAGCCGAAGGGCATCCACTACGCCGACGTCGGCACGAGCGGCGGCGTCTGGGGCCTCGACGTCGGCTACTGCATGATGGCCGGCGGGCCCGACGAGTCGATCGCGCGGCTGGCGCCGATCCTCGACGTGCTGGCGCCGCCGGACGGCTGGCGCCACTTCGGCCCCGCGGGCGCCGGGCACTTCGTGAAGATGGTCCACAACGGCGTCGAGTACGGGATGATGCAGGCCTACGCCGAGGGCTTCGACCTCATGCACAAGTCCGACTTCCCGATCGAGCTCAAGGAGGTCGCCGGGCTCTGGAACCGCGGCTCGGTCGTGCGCTCGTGGCTGTGCGAGCTGGCCGAGACGCGCCTTCGAGCAGGAGGGCAACGACCTCGGCAGCCTGCAGGGCTACGTCGACGACTCCGGCGAGGGCCGCTGGATGATGGCCGACGGGATCGAGATGGCGGTGCCGACGCCCGCGCTCGCCGCCTCGCTCTACGCGCGCTTCTACTCGCGCGAGGAGGGCGACTACGCCGCCCGCGTGCTGGCCGCGCTGCGCAACCAGTTCGGCGGCCACGCGGTGAAGAAGGTCGAGGAGACCTGAGATGGCGGTCGACGTCAAGCCGGACCCGCACGACGCTGGGCGAGAACCCGCTGATCGAAGGGCTCGAGCGGCTGCCGGTGCCGGCGACGACGCTGACGATCTTCGGCGTCACCGGCGACCTCGCCCACCGCAAGCTGCTGCCCGCGCTCTACAACCTCGCCCACGAGGGCGCGCTGCCCGAGCGCTTCAACCTGGTCGGCGTCGCCCGGCGCGAGATGCCCGACGACGAGTTCCGCGCGATGGCCAAGGCCGCGATCGAGAAGTTCTCGCGCCGCGAGCCCGACGCGACCGTGCTCGAAGGCCTGCTCGGCCGCATGCACTACGTCGGCTTCTCGTTCGACGACGTGCCGAGCTACGCGCGGCTGCGCGAGCTGCTCGAGCGGCTCGACGACGGAGGGCGGCGGCAAGCTCAACCGCGCCTACTACCTCTCGACCGCGCCGGAGTACTTCCCGGTGATCGTCAAGGCGCTGCGCGAGGCCGACCTCAACTACGACCACGACGTCGACGTCCGCTGCATCATCGAGAAGCCGTTCGGCACCGACCTCGAGTCCGCGCTCGAGCTCCAGCGCGTCGTCGAGCACGTCTTCCGCGAGCAGCAGGTCTACCGGATCGATCACTACCTGGGCAAGGAGACCGTCCAGAACGTGATGGCGTTCCGGTTCGCGAACTTCATGTTCGAGCCGGTCTGGAACCGCAACTACATCGAGCACATCCAGATCACGGCGGCCGAGGACATCGGGATCGGCTCGCGCGCGGGCTACTACGACCAGGCGGGCGCGCTGCGCGACCTCGTCCAGAACCACATGCTGCAGCTGCTGACGCTGATCTGCATGGAGCCGCCGGCGACGCTTCGAGGCCGACAAGGTCCGCGACGAGAAGGTCAAGGTCCTGCAGTCGATCACGCCGCCGACGCCCGAGGAGGTCCGGCGCGACACCGTCCGCGCGCAGTACACGGCCGGCGTCGAGGGCGGCGAGGACGTCGGCGGCTACCTCGAGGAGGACGGCGTCCCGCACGACTCGCGCACCGAGACCTACGCCGCGCTGCGGCTCGAGGTCCACAACTGGCGCTGGGCGGGCGTGCCGATCTTCCTGCGCACCGGCAAGCGGCTGGCGCGCAAGGTGACCGAGATCGCCGTCCAGCTCAAGCCGGTGCCGCACCTGGCGTTCCAGTCGCAGGGCTCGGTCGGCGTGCAGCCCAACCAGCTCGTGCTGACGATGCAGCCCAACGAGGGCGTGTCGCTGTCGCTGGGCGCGAAGATCCCCGGCTCGAGCATGCGCATCCGGCCGGTGAACATGGAGTTCCTGTACGGCTCGGCCTTCATGTCGCAGTCGCCGGAGGCCTACGAGCGGCTGATCCTCGACGCGATGCGCGGCGAGGCGACGCTGTTCACGCGCTCGGACGAGGTGATCGCCCAGTGGTCGATCATCGACCCGATCCTGAAGGCCTGGGCGGAGGACTCCGAGCCGCTGCACACGTACGCCTCGGGCTCCAGCGGGCCGGACGCCGCCGACGAGCTGATCGCGCCGCACCGCTGGCGAGGGCTGTAGGCCGTGGAGAACGTCTGGCACGAGGAGGACACGACGCCGGGGCGCGATCGAGGCCGCACTGCGGCGACATGTTCGCCGAGCGCCACAAGGAGGAGCGCGCGTACGTGCCGGCGCGCGTGATGAACATGGTCGTGATCGTCGACAAGGACTTCCGCGGCGAGATCGAGAACCGGCTCGAGCGCGTCGGGCGCTTCCATCCCTCGCGGCTGGTCCTGGTCGCGGTCGAGCCGGGGCGGCGGCGGCTGTCGGCGGTCGCGCGGATCGGCACCGAGGACGCCCCGCGCGGCGGCGCGATCGCGGTCGGGCGCGAGCGCATCGAGTTGCTGGTCGGCGAGCGCCACCTGCCCAAGCTCGACGCGATCGTCGACCCGCTCGTCGTCAGCGACCTGGCGACGATGGTGTGGTCGCCGCACGGCCACGGCGAGGGCGTCGACGCGCTGCGCCGGCTGGCCCAGATCGTGCTGATCGACTCCCAGGACGAGCCCGACGTCGAGGCCGCGCTGCTGCGCGCCGACGACCTGTCCGGCGACACCTACGTCGTCGACCTGGCCTGGCTGCGCTCGACGCCGTGGCGCGAGCGCGTCGCGGCGGCCTTCGACTCGCCGCGCCGGCGGCCGGACCTCAGGCGGATCTCGCGCGTGACCGTGCGCCACCGCGAGGACTCGCTGGCCTCCGGGCTGCTGTTCTGCGGCTGGCTGGCCTCGCGGCTGGGCTGGGAGCCGGGCGCGCTGGCGCAGGCGCGCGGGCGCTGGAGCGGGCACGCGCACACGCGCCGGCAGGACATCAAGCTCACGCTGCGACCCGGTCGACATGAACGCGCCCGGGCTCGCGGGCGTGACGATCGAGCTCGCCTCGGGGCAGGCGGTGGCGCTCGATCGCGCGCCCGGCGGGCTGCGCGCGATGCGCCGCGAGCGCGACGGGACCGAGCGGGCCTGGATCGTCATGGGCGCCTCGCGCGGCGAGGGCGGCATCCTCGGCGAGGGGGTGCGGCAGGCGCTGTTGCGCGATCCCACCTATCGTCCCGCGCTCAAATCGGCCGAGGCGATGGTGGTCTAGGGAATGGACATACGAGTCGAGGAGAACCCGGCGGCGGTCGTCGCCGAGATGCTGGTGGAGGCCGGCGGGCGCGGGACGCAGCTCGTGCTGACCGGCGGCTCGACGCCGAAGCTGGCCTACGAGACGGCCGCGCGCGCCGGCGCCGACTGGAGCCGCACGACGGTCTGGTTCAGCGACGAGCGCTGCGTGGGGCCCGAGGACGGGCTGTCGAACTTCCGGATGGCGAACGACGCGCTGGTCGGCCGCATCAACAAGAGACCAGCGGCCGGCGGTGATGCGGATGGAGGGCGAGGCCGGGCCCGACGCAGGGGCGGCGGCCTACGAGGCGCTGATCCGTGAGCACCTGGGCGGCTCGCCGCGCTGGGACCTGGTGCTGCTCGGACTCGGCCCGGACGCCCACACCGCGTCGCTGTTCCCGGGCAAGCCGGAGGTCGACGAGCGCCAGCGGCTGGTGACCGGGGTGCGCGCTGGCCGGCATGGAGCCGCAGGTGCCGCGGATCTCGCTCACGCTGCCGGCGCTCAACGGCGCGCGCCGGGTCGTGTTCCTGGTCACGGGCGCCGACAAGGCGAAGGCCGTCGCCCGCGCGTTCGGCGATCCGCCGGATCAGACCTCGCCCGGCGGCGCACGTGCGGCCCACCGCGGGCGAGCTGCTGGTGGTGCTCGACGAGGCCGCAGCCAAGGAGCTTGAATGAGCGACCAGTTCGTCGGCGTCGACGTCGGCGGCACGAAGATCGCCGTCGCCGTGCTCGAGCGCGGCGAGCTCTCGGAGGCGCGGGTCGTCCCCACCGACCAGGCGTCCCAGGAGGCGCTGGTGGAGCAGCTCGCGATGGCGATCGAGGGCTCGGTGACCTCCGAGACGCGCTCGGTCGGGATCGGCATGCCGTCGGTGATCGAGTTCGCCACCGGCAAGATCCTGGCCGCGTCAACATCCCGCTGCACGACCTGCCGCTGCGCCAGCTGCTGACCGAGCGCGTGGGCGTGCCGGTCTACGTCGAGAACGACGCCGGCTGCGCGGCGCTGGCGGAGGCGTTCGAGGACGGGCAGATGACCGTGTCCGTCGCTGGTCATGTTCACGATCGGCACCGGCGTCGGCGGCGGCTGGGTGCTCAACGGGCGCCTGTACCGCGGCGCGACCACGTCGGCGGCCGAGGTCGGGCACACGATCATCGGCCGCGACCTCGAGTACGGCAACCGCGTGCCCGGCGACCCGTTCCCGCAGCGCGGGTCGCTGGAGACGCTGGCCTCCGGCCGCGCGCTGGACCGGCTCGCGGACTACGCCGCGATCCAGTACCGCGACTCCTTCCTCGGCAAGATGGCTGGCCCAGAAGGGCGACATCGACGGGCACGACGTCGTCGCGGGCGCCGAGGCCGGCGACGAGGCTTCGCTGTGGTGCCTGCGCGTGCTGGGCGAGCGGCTCGGGATCGGCATCGCCAACGCGATCAACACGTTCGATCCGCTCGAGGTCGTGATCGGCGGCGGCGTCTCGCGCGCGGGCGAGCTGCTGCTCGAGCCGGCGCGCGACGCGGCGTTCCGTCACGTCGTGCCGGGGCTGGGGCTCAACACGACGATCCGCATCGCCCGCCACGGGCCGCGGGCCGGCGTGCTGGGCGCGGCGCTGATCGCGGCCCAGGAGTACGCCGAGGACACCGGCTCGAACCTGCAAGGGGCGATCTCCGGGGAGGCGCAGGCGTGAGGATCGCGTGCGCGTTCGACCATGCCGGGTTCCCGCTCAAGGAGATGGTGCTCGAGGCCGTCACCGGCGCCGGCCACGAGGCGGTCGACCTCGGGACGTGGTCGACCGACCCGGTCGACTACCCCGACACGGCGCGGATCGCGGCCGAGGCCGTGCGCGGCGGCGACGCGGACCGGTCCGTGCTCGTCTGCGGCTCGGGCGCCGGCGTGGCGGTCGCGGCCTGCAAGTTCCCGGGCGTGCGCGCGGTCGTCGCCCACGACACCTACACCGCCCACCAGTCGGTCGAGCACGACGACTGCAACATCCTCTGCCTGGGCGGGCGCGTGATCGGCCCGGCGCTGGCGGCCGACATCATCCGCGCCTACCTCGCGGCCGAGTTCACCGGCGAGGACCGCCACAAGCGGCGCCTGGCCAAGATCGACGGCATCGAACGCGAGTTCCTGCGGGACGACATCTTCTAGGGAGGCTTCGATGCGAGTTGTGGAATGCGACATCTGCGGTGAGACGATCTCCGGCGGCCGACGACGAGGAGCTCGTCGCGCCGGCTCGGCGACCACCTCTCCGAGGAGCACGACGAGCGCCCGACCGATGACGAGGTCGCGACGACGGTCGACCGCGAGGCCTACGACGCGATGGATTCCTAGCTCAGCGCCGCCGCGACGGCGAAGCCCAGCACGGTGACCAGCCCTGCCGCTTCGCCGCCCTTGCGCGCAGCCTCGGGGATCATCGAGTCGATCAGCATCACCAGCAGCGCACCGGCGGCGAAGCCGTTGATCCCGGCCTGGAACGTGTCCGAGGCCGTGTCGGCGACCGCGTAGCCGCCGACGGTCGCCAGCATGCAGATCGTCGCGACGGCGCACCAGAGCCCGAGAATCCTGCTCTTCGGGGCGTGCATGGCGCTCGCCGATCCGATCGCCTCGGGCAGGTTGGAGACGAAGATCGCCGCCAGCAGCCCGACGCTGACCCCGTCGCCGGCGGCGAGCCCGATCCCGAGCACCATCTGCTCCGGGATGCCGTCGAGAAACGCGCCCAGCGCGAGCGCCGGGCCGGCGTTGCCCTTCGGGAGCGCCCAGCTGGCCAGGTAGTACGTCATCGCCCCGAGTGCGAGCCCGATTCCGACCGCGTCCGCGCCGCCGACCTCCACACCGTCCTCGAAGAGGTCGAAGCTGACGGCGCTGATCAGCGCGCCGGCGCCGAACGCCAGCACCAGCCCGACGGCGCGATCCGGCCATTGGCGCGCGAGCCCGAGCAGCGCTCCCAGGACGAGCGAGGACGCGGCCACGGCACCCCAGATCAGCGCTTCGGACATCGGCGCGGGACGCTAGCCGACGTACGCGTGATGGACGCCGTCGATCGACCAGATGTCGCTCGTGGCGGCCTGCAGGTCGGCGAAGTACTCGCGCAGCGCGCGGTCGTAGTCGAGCCGGCCGTCCAGCAGCTCGCCGGCGGCGGCCACGATCCGGTCGAGGTCGGCATCGAAGCGCGCGTCGGACATGCTCGGCGTGCGCCCGTCGACGACCTGCGCGGGCTCGAACTGGCTGAAGCAGGGGAAGCGCTCGACGTCGGGGATGATCGAGCGGAACGGGACGTGGTTGAAGTAGTACTCGAACCAGCGGCCGCCGGAGAGCGCCAGCCAAGGCGTACCGGTGGCGAGGGCCGCGAGCCCGAAGCCGGCGTGCGGCGCAAGGAACAGCTTCGACGCTTTCACGATCGCGAGCTGGCGCTTCAGCGGCAGGTCATAGGCGTCGAGCGGGCGTGACGGATGCTCGAGCAGCGGCGCGCGATCGAGCGCGCTGCGCGTTCGCCGGTCGCGCGCCGAGCGGCCGATCAGGGCGAAGCGGACGTCCGGGTGGGCGGCATGGATGGCGTCGAGGATCCGCCGCCAAGAGGCGATGCTCGGATACAGCGCGGGCTCGGAGGAACCGGCGAGCATGACCGCGATCACCCGGCCGTCCAACTGCGCCGGCTCGAGCGTGAAGCGCAGCGGCCGGTCGGGGAGGTAGCTCAGCTTCCCAGGGCCTGCGATCGAGCGGCCGGCGTGCGCGATCAGGTACTGGTCGCTGGCCGCGTAGTAGTCGCGCATGCCCGCGAATGCTTCGAGCTGGAACGGCTGGTAGCGGCGCGGGTCGTCGAGCACCCAGTCCCACTCGCGCGGAAAGCTCAACGGGGTCGCGCCGGCTTCGAGGAACGGGTGCTCGATCGCGTAGGCGTGCTCGACGAACGGGCACAGGTCGGCCAGCTCGACCGCCGTGGCGGCGTTGAGCGCGACGCTGATCGCGCGGCTGGGATCGGCGGTGTGGTGGCCGTGCGCATAGTGCAGCGCCTCGACGGCGTGGCCGACCGGCTGCGCGTAGAAGAAGTTGACGAGGACGCGCTCGCTCACGGTCCTTCGGCGGCCAGGCTGGTTTACACGTCCGCGCGCGACTGCAGGATTCGCTCGGCCACGGTCTCCGTCCATGGCCCATCCTGTTCGCGCACGCGCGCCGCTGACGCTTCGTGGTCGTAGGCCACGCGGCGATGCTCGACCGTGCCGTCCTCGTGCATGACGGCGTAGGCGGCGCGCGGGTCGCCGTCGAACGGCATCCCGACGCTGCCGGGGTTGACCAGCTCGATGCCGCGCGCGGTGCGCGCGAACGGGAGGTGCGTATGCCCGAAGATCAGGCGCTCGGCGACGACGCCCTCGAGCAGCTCGTCCTCATCGTCGGCGGGCTCGGGCAGGAACGAGCGCACGTCGGACGCCGGCGAGCCGTGGCAGATCAGCGTGTCGGCGATCGTCGCGCTCGCGGGCAGCGCCGCGAGGTCGGCGACGACCTGCGGGCCGAGCATCGCGCGCGCGGCCTCGATCGCGCCCTGGACGACCGGGTTGTCAGGTGCGTCGCCGGGGGAGGCAGTCCAGCGCTCGCCGTTGCCGCGGATCCACAGCGCGTCCGGCAAGTCGCGCAGCCGCGCGACGGTCTCGGCCGGCCAGCCGCCGAAGAGCGCGTAGTCGCCGCCGAGCACGAAGCGCTCGACGCGGCCGGCGTCCGCGAGCACGGCCTCGAGCGCGGGGAGGTTGCCGTGCACGTCATAGACCAGCGCCTGCATCTGGCGTGTATAGCATCGTTGCCGTGACGTCCGCCTCGCTCGCCTCGGCGCGGCCGCCGCACGAGGCCGACCCGCTCGTGGTGCGCGGCCCGCGGCTGTCGCTGCGCTACGCGACCGCCGACGACGCGCCGCGGCTGTTCGAGCTCGCATCCGATCCGGCCGTCACGCGCTTCTTTTCCTGGGGGCCGTACACGAACCTCGAGCAGCCCGAGCGCTACATCGCGAGCCTGCCCGCACGGCGCGAGGCCGGCGACCTGCTCGACTTCCTGGTCGTTGACCCCGAGGCCGGCCCGGTCGGCGTGACCGGGCTGTCGGAGCTCGCGCGGCGCGACCGGCGCGCGACCGTCGGCTCGTGGCTGGGCCACAGCTGGTGGGGCTCGGGCGCGAACTTCGAGGCCAAGGCGATGATCGCCGCGCTCGCCTTCCAGGGCCTCGGCATCGACCGGCTGACGGCGTGGGCCAACACGCGCAACGGCCGCTCGCAGCGCGCGCTCGAGCGGATCGGCTTCCGCCGCGAGGGCGTGCTGTCGGCCTGGCACCGGCACGGCGAGCACGTGCACGACGTGGTCATCTACGGGCTCCTGCGCGGGGCCTGGGAGCGCAGCCCGCTGTACGGCGTCCCCGTGACCGTCGAGGGCACGGCGCCGCCGGCGTTCATCGTGGGCTGAGCGCCATCTCCGTCGGACGTTCGGCCGCCCCGCGGCGGGTTGCGAGCGCGGTCAGCGCGACCGCCGCGAGGAGGATGAAGAACGGGTCGAGCGCGGCGCGGTAACGCGGCGTCTCGGCCGCCAGCAGGATCACGCTGAGGTACATCACGAGTGGCACCGCCCACACGAAGGCCGGCATTCGCGCGCGCGTCGCGCCTACCAGCGCGAGCACGGCGAAGAGCCAGAAGCAGATCACGCCGGCGTCCGACCAGCCCGGGGTGACGCTGATCGTCGAAGCGGTGTGGCGCGACCAGTCCCAGGAGGCGAGGTCGAGCAGCCGCCGCGTGTTCCAGTAGGCGACCGTGGCGACGTAGCCCGGGTCATCGCGAATCCACTCGAGCGAGGCGCGGCGCAGCAGGTTCTCCATCTCGGCCTCGGGCGTCGTCGGATACAGGCGCGCGATCGCCCGGTAGTCCGAGACCCGCCGGACCGCCCGCCACGACGCCGGGTTCTCGCGATCCGCGCGCGCATCGCTGTTGTAGGTGCCCGCGAGCGCCCAGCCGAGCTGCGTCGTGACCGGGACGAACGCCTGCAGCTCGCGCGCGTTGCGGACCGTCCACGGCGCGACCGTCACGAGCGCCACCGCCACCAGCACGGCCGGCGGGCCGAGCGACTTCCACGACCTCCGCGGCGACGGCCAGACCGCGAACGCCAGCGGCGCGAGCAGGATCAGTCCGTTGGCCCGGGTCAGCACGGCCAAGCCGGCCAGGAAGCCGGCCGCTACGACCAAGGGCCAACGCCCGCGAGCCGCGATCGCGACCACGAGCGCCGCGAGCATCAGCACGACGAACAGCTGCTCGGACATGATCGCCGTGGCCACGAGCACCGAAGGAACGTAGAGCGCGGCCAGCGCCATCGCCACGAGCGCGGCCGTGCGTCCCCACAGCTGCAGCGCGAGCACGCCGATCAGCGCCACCGCAAGCGTGCCCAGGACGACGCCCAGCCACCGCGCGACCCGGATCCGGTCGACCTCGGATTGCGCGCCGAAGAGCTTGTAGGCGCCGCCCAGCAGGTAGACGTAGCCGGGCGGCCGGAACGCGGACGGCTTGCCCGTCAGGCGCTCGGAGAATCCCTCGCCGCGCGCGACCGACTGGGCGTGCACGTCGTAGTCGCGAGCGTCGTGGACGATCGCGTAGTCCGGCGTCACGGCGACGTACGCCACTCGCAGCCCGAAGGCCACGAGCAGCACCGCGCCGGCGATGGCGACCCAACGCATCGCGGCGAGCCTAGACGTCACCCGCGGGTCATGCCGTCGCACAGGCCCAGAGGTCCACACTGCTGGCGTGATCGAGCTGTTCGCCGTGGGGCCCGGACAGGATGAGGCGTTCCTGACAGCCTGGGCCGCCGAACACCCGCCCGGCGCCACGCTGTACCGGGCGCTGCGACCGGACATCCACCTGCGCTTCGCGGGCGTCGCCCCCGACGCGCGAGGCGGCGCGCTCCTGCTCGCCGCCTTCGACGTCCCGCCCGGCGGGGAGGAGCAGACGCGCCGCGCCTGGGAGGATGTGCTCGCGCTCTTCGCGGCGCGACAGGGCTTCGTCGAGGCGCACTTCGAGCGTGATGTCGCGGCCGTGTGGTGGTCGAGCCCGCTCATGTACGCGCGTGCGGTGCGCGAGCATGACGACCCCGTCGCCAAGCTGCCGTACCTGCGCCACGCCGCGGTTTACGGTCGCGTGGAGTGACGTGCGCGGGTTTCGCGCCGTCCCGCGCCGTCCCGGCGCGTGCTGAGCCAGGCGCGGGCGGCAGCGAGCATGCCGGTCCCGCTCGCGAGCGCGAGCGGCAGCAGCTCCTCGATCGGCACGCCGCTGACGTGGGCGAACTCGGTCATGACTCGACCAGTCGCTTGAGCCGGTCGAGCCGCGTGGCCCAGAACTGCTCGTAGGAATCCACCCACTGGCGCACGTCGGCCAGCGGCTCGGCCCGCAGCCGGCAGACCGTCGTCCGTCCCTCCAGCTGACGCTCGACGAGCCCGGCGCTCTCGAGCACCTTCAGGTGCTTGGACACGGCGGCGAGCGAGATGTCGAACGGCGCGGCGAGGTCGCCGACGGTGCGCTCGCCGTCGGCGAGCGCGCCGAGCAGCTCGCGGCGCGGCTCGCTCGAGAGCGCGTGGAAGACGGCGTCCAGACTCTCAACCATGCGGTTGAGAGTATCGCACCGTCAACCGACCGGTTATGAATCGTCGGAATGCGGCGGCGCGCCCGCCACGAGCGCCGTCAGCAGCCCGAGCGCGCCGCCGATCACGAGCGGGGCCCAGTGCCCGGGGATGCCCGCGAAGTGTGCGATCAGGACGATCGCCGCGGCGATCGAGAGTGTCACCACCAACTGGAGCCAGCCCGGCAGGGACGCGACGTCCCGCGCGACGACGACCGATCGTGCCCGACCGTGAACGCCGCTGCCATCCCTCTCCTCTGACAGTCGCTCGACGCCGGCGCCTGGACACCGACGGTTCGGAACTGACCTAGTGCGGGCGGCTGATCCAACTCAGCCCTCCCGGCGGGCTTCCCAGGAGAAGCCGCGGACCGCGAGCACGCCGCCGACGGCCGCCCACAGACCGAGGACGAGCAGCGCCACCCAGTGCTGCGCGACGCCCTCGCCCTCGACCATCGCGCCCGACAGGCCGTCGACCAGATGCGTCAGCGGGAGCGCCTGGGCGATGTCGCGGATGACGCTCGGCGCCTCACTGGCGTCGTAGAAGACGCCCGCGATCAGGATCTGCGGCAGGAAGACCGCGTTGACGTACGCGGGCGCCGACTCCGGGTTCGGGATCGCGTGCGAGAGCGCGACGCCGAGCAGCGCGAAGCAGATCACGCCCGCGCACACGAACAGCGCCAGCGAGCCCCACTCGGTCGGCCACGCGACGCCGAGCACGAGGTTGCCGACGACGATCACGATCACGAGCTGCAGGACGGCGTTGGCGATCGCGTTGGCCGACAGGCCCGCGAGGTAGGCCGACGTCGGCAGCGGCGTGCCGCGCAGGCGCTTGAGGATCCCGCGCTCGCGCAGCGTCGTGAGGTTGTAGGCCAGCGACGTGAACGTCGCCGACATCACGCTCAGCCCGGCGATCCCGGGCACGATCACGTCGAGGTCCTCCTGGCGGCCGGCGAACACGGCGCCGAAGATCGCCAGCAGCCCGAGCGGCAGCACGACGCCGAAGAACGCGGCGCTCGGGTTGCGCCAGAACATCCGGCGCTCGAGCCGGTACTGCCGCCAGGCCGCGCCCCACCAGGGCACGGCGAACGTGCTCAAGCGACGGCCTCCGTGAGCTCGAGGTAGACGTCCTCGAGGCTCGGGCGCGTGACGCTGAGCTCCTCGAGCCGCTCGCCGCGCGCGAGCGCGTCGGCGGTGAGCGTGGCCAGCAGCGCCGTCGGGTCCTCGGTGAAGCGCTCCTCGAGCGTCCCGTCGCGCGCCGCGCCAGGCGACCCGGTAGCGCGAGGCGCCGAGCGCGTCCGGCGGGCCCTCGGCCAGGATCAGGCCGTCCTGGAGGATCGCCACGCGGTCGGCCAGCGCCTGCGCCTCGTCGAGGTAGTGGGTGGTCAGCACGACGGTCTTGCCGAGGTCGCGCAACGCCCGGATCACGTCCCAGGCCGCGCGCCGGGCGGCGGGGTCGAAGCCCGTCGTCGGCTCGTCGAGGAAGACCAGCTCCGGGTCGCCGACGAGCGCCAGCGCGAAGTCCAGCCGCCGCGCCTGGCCGCCGCGAGAGCGTCCGCGCGCGCCGGTCCGCGCACTCGTCCAGCCCGGCCAGCGCCAGCACCTCGTCGACCCGCCGCGGCGCGGGATAGAGCGAGGCGAAGTGCTCGACGGTCTCGCGCACGGTCAGATGCGGGTAGGTGCCGCAGCTCTGGAGCACGATCCCGACGCGCGCGCGCAGCTGCGGCGGAGCGCGTGCCGGGGTCGTGCCCGAGCACGCCGACACGGCGCCCGCGTCGCGCGCGCGGTAGCCCTCGAGCACCTCGACCGTGGTCGTCTTGCCGGCGCCGTTGGGGCCCAGCAGGCCGAACACCTCGCCGCGCTCGACGGTGAAGTCGACGCCCCGCAGCGCGTGCTGCGAGCCGTAGGCCTTGCTCAGGCCGCGTGACTTCGATGGCGCGCGTCGTCATCGCCCCATCATGGCAACATCGCGTGCAGGCGAATGCTCTGCGGCTGCATCGACATCGGGACGAACACCACCCGCGTGCTGGTCGCCGAGGCGCGCGACGGCGGCGCTGCGCGAGGTGCTGCAGCGGCGCGCGTTCACGCGCCTGGGCCGCGGGCTGGCGCCCGGCGGGACGATCCCGGCGGCCCGGATCGCCGAGACCGCGAGCGTCGTCGCCGAGCAGCACGCGCTCGCCGAGCAGGTCGGCGCGCGGACGATCCGCGCCGTCGCCACCGCCGTGATCCGGCGCGCCGCCAACCGCGCCGAGTTCTGCGCCGCGATCCGCGAGCACGGCGGCGTCGAGGTCTGCGTGCTCGACGGCCAGGAGGAGGCACGGCTGGCCTTCCTGGGCGCGACGCGGACGCTCGGGCGGCCGCTGCCCGGGCGCGTGGCCGTGGTCGACGTCGGCGGCGGCTCGACCGAGATCGCCGTCGGGACGCTCGACGGCGGGGTCGAGTGGTCGGTTCGTTCCCGTTCGGCTCCGGCTTCCTCGCCGACGCCTACCTGCGGCAGCGATCCGCCGACGGTCGCGGAGCTCGAGGCGGTCGGCGCGCACGCGGCCCGGGCGCTGGAGGGGATCGACGCCCGGGCCGGTCGACGTCGCGGTCGCGGTCGGCGGCAGCGCGGCCTCGCTGCGGCGGCTCGTCGGGCGCCGAGCTCGACGCCGAGAGCCTGCGCCGGGCGCTGCGACGTGCTGCACGAGCGGGCCGGCCGCGGACGTCGCCTTCCGCTTCGACCTCGACGTCCAGCGCGTGCGGCTGATGCCCGCCGGGCTGCTGGCGCTCGACGCCGCCGCGCACGCGCTCGGGCACCCGCTGCAGATCGGCCGCGGCGGGCCTGCGCGAGGGGGTCGCTCATCGACCTGGCAGGGGCGTAACAACTCGTTCACGAGCGGCTCGCGGAGTGCGATCATGTCCGCTCACGTGACCGACGCCACCGCCACCGAGACCCTCGCGCCGCCGGATCTCTCCGATCCGGCGCTGTACTACAACCGCGAGCTGTCCTGGCTGCAGTTCAACGAGCGTGTGCTCGAACTGGCCGAGGACACGTCGATCCCGCTGCTCGAGCGCGTGAAGTTCTGCGCGATCTACTCGTCCAACCTCGACGAGTTCTTCATGGTCCGCGTCGCCGGCCTGCACGACCAGATCGACGCGGGGATCGAGAAGCCGCTGCAGGACGGGCGCACGCCGAGCGAGACGATCGACGCGATCCGGCGGATCGTGCGCGAGCACGCCGCGCGCCAGTCGCACTGCCTCAACCACGACCTGCGGCCCGGCGCTGGCCGAGCACGGGATCCGGATCGTCCGCTACGCCGAGGTCGACCGCAAGGACCGCAAGAGCCTCGACGAGCGCTTCCGGCGCCAGATCTTCCCGGTGCTGACGCCGCTCGCGGTCGGGCTCGGGCGGCCGTTCCCGTACATCTCCAACCTCTCGCTGTCGCTGGGCGTGATGGTGCGCGACCCCGTCACCGACGTGCAGACGTTCGCGCGCGTGAAGGTGCCGAAGGAGATGCTGCCGCGCTTCGTGCCGGTCGGCGACGGGCGCACGTTCGTGCCGCTCGAGGACGTGATCGCCGGCAACCTGGACGCGCTCTTCCCGGGCATGGAGATCCTCGACCGGCACGTCTTCCGCGTCACCCGCGACGCCGACTTCACCGTCTCCGACGAGGCCGACGACCTGCTGCAGGCCGTCGAGGAGGAGCTGCGCGCGCGGCGCTTCGGCGAGGCCGTGCGCGTCGAGGTCGCCGCCGGCATGAGCGAGGCGATGCGCGAGCAGATCACGCGCGCGCTCGAGGTCGACCCCGAGGACGTCTTCGAGGTCGACGGCCTGCTCGACCTCAACGACCTCTGGGACATCGTGAAGATCTCCGGGCACGCCGATCTGCGCGACACGCCGTGGACGCCGGTCACGCAGCCCCGCTGCAGCCCGACGAGGACGAGCAGCCCGACGTGCTGGCCGCGATGCGCAAGCGCGACATCCTGCTGCACCACCCGTACGACTCGTTCGTGAGCTCGGTCGAGCGCTTCGTCGAGCAGGCGGTCAACGACCCCGACGTGCTCGCGATCAAGCAGACCGTGTACCGCACGAGCGACGACTCGCCGCTCGTCCCGGCGCTGATCCGCGCCGCCGAGCGCGGCAAGCAGGCGGTCTGCCTGGTCGAGGTCAAGGCGCGCTTCGACGAGCGCGCGAACATCCAGTGGGGCCGCGCGCTGGAGGAGGCCGGCGTGCACGTCGTCTACGGCCTGCCGTCGCTGAAGACCCACGCCAAGTGCATCCTCGTCGTGCGCCGCGAGGGCGACGGCGTCCGCCACTACCTGCACGTCGGCACCGGCAACTACAACGCCAAGACCGCGCGCCTGTACACGGACTTCGGCCTGCTCACGTGCGACGAGGAGATCGGCGCCGACGTCGCCGACATGTTCAACTTCCTCACCGGCTTCGCCCGCCCGCGCGGCTACCGCAGCGTGCTCGTCGCGCCCGCGCACCTGCGCCACGGCATCATCGAGGAGATCGAGCGCACGATCGCCGCCCACCAGGACGGCCGCCCGGCGCCGGATCCGGATGAAGATGAACTCGCTCGTCGACCGCGAGTGCATCCAGGCGCTCTACCGCGCCTCGCAGGCCGGCGTGCCGGTCGAGATCAACACCCGCGGCATCTGCTGCCTGAAGCCGGGCGTGCCGGGCGTCTCGGACAACATCCGCGTCGTCTCGATCGTCGGCCGCTTCCTCGAGCACTCGCGCATCTACGCCTTCGAGCGCGACGGCGACTGCACGGTCTACATCGGCTCCGCCGACCTGATGCCGCGCAACCTCGACACCCGCGTCGAGCTGCTGACGCCGGTGCGCGACGAGACCCTGCGCGCCGACCTCGTCGACACGCTGGACCGCTGCTTCGCCGACAACGTCAACGCGTGGGAGCTCGACTCCGACGGCAACTACACGCGCCGCACGCCGGCCGGCGGCGAGGCCGCGCAGCGTCCAGCGCGAGCTGATGACCGCGCACGCCGCCGCCGCGGCCGAGGCGCAGCAAGCTCAGACGTAGGCTTTCAGGCGCCGAACCACGAGGTCGGGCCGCTGGTCGATCTCGACGTCGGTGAAGCGCAGGACGGTGTAGCCGGCCGCGGTCAGCAGCCGGTCGCGTAGCGCGTCCTCGCGTCTGGCGCTCGGGCGCTCGTGACCAGGGCCGTCGACCTCGGCGACGAGCGCGCGGTCCGGCCACAGGCAGTCGACCTCGAAGCCCTCGACGTGGACGTTCGTGCGGGGCTGGGGCAGCCCCGCTCGCCGGGCCAGCCCGCGGAACGCCCGTTCCTTGCCGCTCTTGAGGCCGGCGCTGCCCTGCGCGTAGAGGGTGAGCGCCTCCTCGAGCACGTGCAGCTTGTGGCGCCCGTTCGCGCGCGACAGCGCTTGCCTCGTCGCGGCGAGATCGAAGCGCTGCCTGAACGCCGCTTCCTTGATGACGTTCGTCAGCTCCTCGGCATCCAGGATGTCGGTGCACGGTCGACGAGGGTGCGGGCGACGGTCGTGACGGGAATCCCGCGGTGGACGGTGACGGCTCGCGCGCGTCGAGCTCTCCGGTAGGTCCGGACCTTGCACGCACCCTCGAGGGCGCGTCTGCGCGGAGAGAGCGTTCCGCGAGCCGCGCGATCTCGGCGTCGAGGGGTCGCTGCAACTGAGTCGACCTGGGGGGTGAGAAATCCACGGCACCCCGCGCGAGCTTGAGGCCGGAGGGTGCACGGATGCTAGACGGAATCGTTACGAAAGTGTGCCGTTACTCATGCGGCGTCGCGCAACGCGCCGGTGGCCGGCGAGGCGCGCAGGTGGCGCAGCGCGCGGTCCTCGGCGCAGCGCACGCGGCGCGGGCGTGATGCCGAGCACGCGGGCGGCCTGGCCCGGCGTGTGCGGCGCCTCGGCGCCGAGGCCGAAGCGCAGCTCGAGGACGCGGCGCTCGAGCCCGCCGAGGCCGGCGAGGACGTTGCCGAGGTCGGCGTGCATGCGCGAGACGGCGGCGGACTCCTCGGGCGTCGGGCCCTCGTCGGCCAGCAGGTGGCCGAGCTCGGCGTCGCCGGCGTCGCCGACCGGCGCCTCGAGGGAGACCGGGGCCATCGCGATCCGGCGGACGTCGGCGACCTCGGTCTCGGACCACTCCAGCGCGTCGGCGAGCTCGGTGGCGGTCGGCGTGGCGCCGAGCGCCATCGCGAGCCGGCGCTCGACGGCCTGCAGCTTGCGGACGCGGTCGCCGACGTGGACGGGCAGGCGTACGGTGCGGCCCTTCTCGGACATCGCGCGGCCGATCGCCTGGCGGATCCAGAGCGTGGCGTAGGTCGAGAAGCGGAAGCCGCGGCGGTGGTCGAACTTCTCGACCGCGCGCACGAGCCCGATCGTCCCCTCCTGGATCAGATCGAGCAGGGTCATCCCGGAGTCCTCGCGCTGGAAGCGCTTGGCGAGATGCACGACGAGGCGCAGGTTGGCCTCGATCATGCGGTCCTTGGCCTCGAGGTCGCCGCGCTCGATGCGGCGCGCGAGCTCGAGCTCCTCGGCAGGTGTCAGCAGACGCGTGCGGGCGATGCGCTGGAGGAAGATTCCGAGGCCGTCGCCGAGCTCGCGTCCGTCCGTGGGTCGGCGGCGAAGCGGTGGGCATGAACGGCAGCATCGGGCACGTTGCTCAAGGGATTCTGAGCCGAAGCTACGCGCCGGTTAAACGCCGATGGCCCCGCGGTGCGGGGCCATCGATCATGCGTCCGTGAGACGAAGCGCTGCTTACTTGAGCGACGTCCAGGCCAGGTCCCACTGGGCGTTGGACTCCGAGGCCACGCCGTTGACGTTGGCGGACTGGATCAGCGGGGTCTTGTCCCAGATCCACGGGATCGGCGGGCGCCTGCTCGACGACCATCTTGTCGATCGCGGCCCAGGCCGCGGCGACGCTCCTCCGTCGGGCAGCAGCTCGGCCTTGTCGATCGCCTCGTTGATCTCCGGCACGTCGAGCTCGCGGCCAGTTGGAGTTGCCCTGCTCGAGGATGTTCTTGCCGGCGAAGGTCGGCGAGAGCATCGTCTGGCCGTCGGCGAAGTCCTTGCATCCAGCCGACGTTCGGGCAGACCGCGACCTTCGCCGCCGGCGTGTTGCAGTAGCTTCGTGTACATCGTCTGCTGCTGCACGAGGCGCATCTGGACCTTGAAGCCCATGCTTCTCGAGGTTCTCCTTGACGACCTCGGCGGTCTTGGCCGCGACGCCGGCGTTGGAGCCGACCATCAGGATCTCCTCGGTGCCCTCGTACTTGCCGGAGGCGTAGCCCGCCTCCTTGAAGTACTTGGCGGAGACCTCGGGCTGCGGCTTGCCGTCGGGCGAGATGAAGTCGACGCCGGTGCCCTCCATGCCGCCGGCCTCCTCGAAGCCGGCCATGCCGGGCGGGAGGAAGTGCGTGGCGATGTCGCCGATCAGCTCGCCGCCGCGCGTCAGGCGCAGCGCGTTGCGGTCCATGCCGGCGATGACGGCCTTGCGGACGTTGATGTCGTCGAACGGCTTGATCGTCGTGTTCATCGAGACCCAGCGGCCGCCGCCGCCCGGGACCAGCATCGAGCTGCTCCTTGCGGTTGTCGAGCGCGTCCTTGAGGTTCTCCGGCAGCGGCGCGAAGTCGCCGTTGATCATGCTCTGGCCGGTCAGGATGCGGCGCGAGGAGACGCCCGGATCGTCGTTGCCCTGGAGGTTGTCGATCTCGTCGAGGTAGGCCGGCTTGAAGTCGAGCGACTTGTCCCAGTTCGGGTTGCGGACGAGGTGGATGCGCTTGCCCGGCTCATAGCCGATCGTCTTGCCCTGCGGCGTCGTTCTCGATCATGTACGGGCCGGTCGCGAGCTGGTGCTCGCCGTAGGTCGACGGGGTCTCGGCGTCGAACTCCTTGGCGTACGCCTCCGGCACCGGCGCGGTCGCGCGCGTAGGCCAGCGCGCCGGAGGCCATCACGCCGCCGACCGCGCGCTTGAACTTCAGGACGACCGTCTGCGGATCGGGCGTCGTGATGCCGTCGATCTCGTGCCGGCCTTCGACGCCGACCTTCGCGCCCTCGAGGTCCGCGTAGTACGACGCGGTGAAGCCGCTGGCCACCGAGGTGAAGAAGCCGCGCTCGATCGCGTACTTGACGTCGGCGGAGGTGACTTCCTTGTTGTACGGCGGCGAGTACTTGACGCCCTTCTTGATCTTGACCGTGACGGTCTTGCCGTCCTCGGAGACCTGCGGATCGCCCTCGGCCAGGTCCGGGCACCATCTTCGCGCCGTCGTCCGGCTTGTACGAGTAGAGCTGCTTCTGCGTCGCGTTGCAGATGAAGTTGCCCATCTGGTAGTAGGTCTGGCCGCAGTCGATGTGATCGACGTCGCCGGTCCACAGGACCGTGAGCTTGCCGCCCTGCTTCGCTTCCTTCGGCGGCGTGTTCGCCTGATTCGAACTCCTCCGAATCCCCACCGTCGTCTGCCGCCGCAGGCGGCTACGCCGAGCGAGAGCGCCGCGAGCAGCGGCGGCGCCGACGGTCCATGCGGACCTACGCATGTGATGCGTCCTTTCTTAGAGACCCAGACCAATGCAGCGGCTGCCGAGGAACGGCCCTGCCGACCCGGAAAGACCCACTGCTGAAGACGCCAGACGGTAGCGTTTCGACACGGTGTTACCCCGCACTGAGCGCTCTCGCCGGTTAGTAAGCGCCGGACCGGTACGGCCCGTTAACACCCGCTCGTAAGCGTTCTTACACACCGTGTGGTGACGCGAACACGGCCACGCTGAAGCGCGCCGAGAACGACTCGCCCGGCGCGACGGCCGGCGGCGCGTGCCGCAGCGCGTCCGCCGGCGCGGTCATCGGCTCGAAGCAGATCACGTCGGCGATCGCGCGGCGCGAACACCTGCGCGTAGGGATAGCCGGCCTCGAACGCGACCTCGATCCGGCGCCCGCCGCCGCTGAGCACGAACGGGCCGCGCAGCGCGTCGAGCGTGAAGCCGTCGTCGAAGGTGCGCTCCCCGAGCGGGCCGTCGAGGTCGCCGGCAGGGGCGCGCTCGCCGGTCGGCACGAGCCGTTCGTCGAGCAGCAGGCGGTCGCCGACCGGCAGCGTGATCTGCCACTCGGCGCGCGGCACGCCCGGGAGCTGCAGGAAGGGGTGGTAGCCGAAGGCGATCGGCACCGGGCGCGTGCCCGCGGCCGTGAGCGTCGTCGTCAGCGTCAGCGTGCGCTCGGAGAGCTCGGCCGACGACCTCGAGCCGGTGGTCGAACGGGAACGCCGCGATGCCGGCGAACTCGCGCGCGGCGACGAGCCGCCGCTCGTCGCTGCTCGACGGATCTCCCAGCCCGCGCCGCCGCCCGCAGGCCGTGCAGCGGCAGTCCGTGCTCCTCGAGGTAGAGCTCCGGCGAGTCGGGCGCGAAGGCCACGGTCGTCGCCGTCGAAGGCGTAGCCGAAGCCGCCGAGCCGGTTCGCCCACGGGTGCAGCAGCGGGATGCCGGAGGTCCACGGGACGTCCGGGACGCCCGGGCCCGCGGACGGCGCCCAGCAGCTCCTCGCCGCGGTGGCGCAGCGACGTGCACGCCATCGCGGCCTCGGGCGGCGAACGCCGCCTCGAGCCCGTCCGCGCGCAGGACTACCAGTGGACGCCCTTCATCAGATAGGCCAGCGCCGTCGCCTCGCCCGAGGCCTTCTCGCTCTCGCGCGTCGCCCTTGCCGCCCTTGGCCGCGGTCGACTCCGGGAAGACGCGGTAGGCCAGGTGCAGGATCTGGTCGACGGCCTTCGGCGCCAGCGCGTAGGCGACCTCGCCGAACGTCCCGAGCTTGGTGTTGATCTGCTTCGGCTTGGCCCGGATCGCCTCGCACACGAGGTCCGCGGCCTCCTCGGGGGAGATCGTCGGGAACGAGTCGTACATCTTCGTCGGCGCGATCATCGGCGTGCGCACGAGCGGCATGTGGATCGTCGTGAAGGTGACGTCGTCGCCGATCGTCTCCGAGGAAACCACCCGGGTGAACGCGTCCAGGGCCGCTTTGGACTGCCAACGTAGGCGCGAGAATCGCGGCGGGTTGGTCTGGACCCCGATCGAGGACACGTTGACGATGTGCCCGCCGCCCTGGTCGCGCATGTGCGGCAGCAGGCCGAGCATCAGCTTGACCGGCGAGAGGTAGTTGAGGTGGACCGTGCGCTCGTAGTCGTGGAAGCGGTCGTAGGAGAGCTTCGACGGAGCGCCGGATCGAGCGTCCCGCGTTGTTGACGAGCATGTCGACGCGCGCGTGCTCGGCCAGCAGGGTGCTCGACCAGCGCGTCGATCGCGGCGAAGTCGCTGAGGTCGCAGGGCGCGACGTACGCGGTGCCGCCCGCGGCCTCGATCTCGGCCTTGACCTCGTCGAGCTTGTACTTCGTGCGCGCGACGAGGATCGGGATGCCGCCCGCGGCCGCGATCTTCAGCGCGGCGGCGCGGCCGATGCCGCGACGACGCGCCGGTGATCACGACCGTCTTGCCGTTGACCGCGCCCTCGAAGGAGCGGTCCTTGTAGAGGTCGGGGTCGAGCGTGCGCTCCCAGTAGTCCCAGATCTTCGTCGCGTAGGACTCAGCGGCGGGAGCGTGATGTCGGTGCCGCGCAGCGCGCGCTGGGTGTCGCGCGCGTCGAAGCGGCAGCGAGAGCGCGATGTACTCGACGACCTCGTCCGGGATCCCGAGGTCGGCCAGCATCTGGGCGCGGATCTGCTTGAGCGCCGGCAGCTTGAGCGCGAAGCTGAGCACGCCCTTGGGCAGGTTCTGCGTCGCGCGCTTGTCGATCCGCATCACGGCCTTGGGCGCGTGGCCGGCCTCGGCGAAGGTGTTCAGGACCTCGCCGACGCGCTGGCCCTTGGGGTCGACGACGTGGAAGGCCTGGCCGTCGAGGCCCTCGGCTGTGGGCGATGTGGTCGACGACGGCGGCGACGTAGTCGACCGGGACGATGTTCGTCCAGCCCCACTCGAGCGAGATCAGCGGGAACCACTCCGGCAGCGTGTGCCGGATCTTCTGGATCAGCTTGAAGAAGTAGTACGGGCCGTCGATCTTGTCCATCTCGCCGGTGCGGCTGTCGCCGATCGACGACCGCCGGCCGGTAGACCCGCCACGGCGCCTTGACGCGCTCGCGCACGAGCTTCTCGGACTCGAACTTCGTGCGGTGGTAGGGGTGGGCCAGCTTCTGGCCCTCGTCGAACATGTCCTCGTTGAACGTGCCCTCGTCGTAGAGGCCGGCGACGGCGATCGAGGACATGTGGTGAAACGTGCCGACCTCGAGCGCGTTGGCGAGGTCGATCGCGTGCTGCGTGCCGCCGACGTTGAGCAGCGCGTTGCGGGTCTCGTCCGCGCCCATGTCGTAGATCGCGGCGAGGTGGAAGAAGTGGTCGATCTGCGGCAGCGCCGCCGGGTCGACGCCGAGCTTCGCCTCGGAGGTCGCCGATCGACCGGCTTGATCCGGTCCGGCTGCCCCAGCGCGCGATCAGCTCGTCGAGCTTCTCGCGCGAGCCCTCGCGTACGAGCACGTGGATGTCACCCTCGCGCTCGAGCAGCCGCTCGACGAGGTGGCGCCCGATGAAGCCGGTGGCGCCCGTGACGAAGTAGGTCGTCAACGCTCTCTCCTCCCGTGACCGTACACGGGAGGGAGCCTACTTCTCCAGCGCTGCATACTCTGACGCGCACGGTCACGGTCTTGGAGTAGCCCGTCTCGTACGGGAAGCGCGGGGCGGGGCGGATGCGCGCGCGGAACACGAACGAGCGCCCGCGCGAGGCCGCGTTGCGGAAGCGGTAGCGGACCTTGAAGCGGCCGCTTGCTGGACGTCGTGGTGTCGGCGAACGTGGTCGTAGCGGCGCGAGCCGCGCGGCGCGGCCCTGGACGACGACCGGCACGCCGCCGCGCGCGACGCCGCGCAGGCTGCCCGCTGATCGTGATCGTGCGCCCGACGCGCGGGCGGCGCGTGGAGACCGCAGAGCGTCGCGGACGCGCGCGCCTGCAGCGTCAGGTAGCCGTTGGCGCCGAAGCGGATGTCGTTGACGTGCGACGAGCCAGGCGAACTGCAGCTGCCGCGAGGCCGAGGCGGTGACCGTGGTGCGGAAGCGCCCGTCGCCGTCGGTGGTGAAGCGTCGTGCGCGGGACGACGCGTGGCGCCGTGGCGCAGGTCGCGCGTGAGCAGCTGGACCTTGGCGCCGGCGATCGGCGCGCCGACGTCGTTGATCAGGCGGCCGCGGACGCCCGCCTTGCGGCCGTAGCTGAGCGTGCGGCGCTCGCCCTTGCGCGCCCTTGGTCCAGATCAGCGACAGCGTTGCCGGTGTCGGTCGCGTTGGCGCCGTTGAGCGCGCCGCGGTCGGACGGGCGTGACGGCGAACACCGGGTACGGGCCGCTGTCGACGACGTTGCCGCCGGTGTCGGTCACGCGCACGACCACGCGAGCGCTGGCCGGCGGGCAGCGCGGCGGCCTGGATGGTCTCGCGGCTGAGGCTCGGGCACGGCGCGGGCAGGCTGTAGTCGCAGATCGCGGTTGGCGCCGCGTGCGGACCTCGGCGTAGTCCTCGGTGCCGACGACCGCCGGGGCGGCCGGGTTCGTCACGTCGAGCAGGTCGACCTGGCGGATGCCGGCGCCGTCGGTCGCCGTCACGGTGACGGGGTCCGAGCCGTTGCGCGCGCCGCCGGCCAGCAGGCCGCGAGGCCTCGACCGTGACCGTCGGCGGCGTCGGGTCGTTGATCGTCACGTCGGAGCCGTGCAGGATGTGGCTGATGCCCGCCGCCGGCGGCGACCGAGCACGGCGTCCCGCGGTTGTAACAGCCGACGCGCAGGATGCAGCGCGTTGGCGGTGCCGGTGTAGCCCGCGAGCGCCGGGAAGCTCGCGCGGCTGACCGTGCTCCTGGCGATCGCGACGTTGTCGTCCGGGTAGCCGTACCACTGCTTGCTGGGCGTTGAGCGCGTTGCGCGTGGCGTCCTGGAAGTTGCCCGCGCCGGCGAAGTGGGTCGGCGCCGAGCGTGTAGAGCAGGAAGTACTTGTGGGTGTCGGCGGCGACCGGGTTGTTGAAGCCGATCTGGCGCGTCAGGGCGAAGTCGGCGATCGTCGTGCCCGACGGGCTCGTGAAGGTCAGCGCCGCCGACGTGTTGTTGGCCATCTGCGCGCCCGCGGGCACGGTCAGCGCGATGGAGTTGCCGGCGCAGCTCGCGTCCTCGACGACGCCGGAGACGTCCGCGGTCTTCCACGCCCCGTTGGCCCAGACCTTGCCGGCGGCGGCGCAGGTGTAGACGTGGTACGTGCCGGCCTGGGCGGCGGCGGGAGCGGCGAGGAGCAGCGTGATGGCGAGAGCGAGGAGTCGCGACATAGGCGTCAGTCCGATACCCGCAGGGGGTCAGGAGTTGCGCGGTCGCTCCACAAACCGGCGCGCGCCGCAGCGCCCCGGCGCTTGTAAGCGACTACGTGAGGTCGGATGATCGGGGTGGGGCGGAGGGGATGTCTGGCCTCAACTACCAGCCGCCGCGGAGGTCGGCGCGCGCGCGGCGCGCCTTGGCCGCCGCGAGCCGGCGGTCCTTGCGCTTCTCGAGCCGGCTCTGGAGCAGCGTCAGCAGGAGGATCAGCACCGGGAAGCCGGCGATGATGATGAAGCCGGCGTTGGTGACGATCTTGTCGTTGGTCAGGCCCCACGTTCCCTCGCCGCCGTCGTGCGTGTTGGCGAGCGCGACCGGGGCGCTGAGCGCGAGCATCCAGAGCGTGAGCAGCGTCGGTACGGACCATGGCGGCGAGGATACCTATCCTCAGCGTCGATGGCTGTCGTCCTCGCATCCGATCTCGCCAAGGACATGGCGGGCGAGCCGCTGCTGCGCGGCGTCTCGTTCAAGCTCGAGCGCCGCGAGCGGATGACCCTGTCCGGGCGCAACGGCTCGGGCAAGACGACGCTGCTGCGGATGCTCTCCGGCGAGAGCGGGATCGACGGCGGCGAGCTGGTCTTCGCCAAGGACGTGCGGGTCGCGCTGCACGACCAGCGCCCGCCGCGCGACCGCGACCTCACGCTGCGCGACTACGTGCTCTCGGGCTGCGCGGAGCTGCTGGCGCTCGAGGAGCAGCTGGCGTCGCTGGAGGCGGCGATGGCCGAGGGCGCGATGGACGACGCGACGCTCGGCGCCTACGCGACCGCCCAGGCGCGGCTCGAGCACGCCGGCGGTTACAACTGGCGCGAGTCGGTCAACGCCACGCTGCACGGGCTCGGGTTCCGCGACGAGCACCTGGACCGCTCGCTGGAGACGTTCTCGGGCGGCGAGCTGACGCGCGCGTCGCTGGCCCGGGCGCTGGCGGGCGATCCGGACCTGCTGCTGCTCGACGAGCCCACGAACCATCTCGACATCGCGTCGCTGGAGTGGCTCGAGACGCACCTGCAGTCGCTCGACGCGGCGGTCGTGCTGGTGGCGCACGACCGCTGGTTCCTCGAGGCCGTCGGCACCTCGGTGCTCGAGCTCGAGGCCGGCCGCGCCAAGTTCTTCAAGGGCAGCTGGCACGCCTGGCGGGCCGAGAAGGCGCAGCGCGAGCTGGCGCTCGGGCGCGCGATCGAGCGCCAGCAGGCGGAGATCGCCAAGCTCGAGCGCTTCGTCGACCGCTTCCGCGCCGGCACCCGCGCGCGCCAGGCGCAGTCGCGCCAGAAGAAGCTCGACAAGATCGACCGGCTCGGCCGCGACCCGCGCGACGGCAAGGCGCTCGGGTTCACCTTCAAGCCGCCCGAGCGGTCCGGCCGGGTCGTCTTCGAGCTCGAGGACGGGCTGCTCAAGATCGGCGCGCGCGTGCTGCTGCAGGACGCTGAGCTGTGGCTCGAGCGCGCCGAGCACGTGTCGCTGGTCGGCGCCAACGGCTCGGGCAAGACGACGCTGATCACCGCGCTGACCGGCGGCCGCGAGTTCGACGGCGGCAAGCTGCGGCGCGGGCACAACGTCAAGCTCGGCATGCTCGCCCAGCACGCCGACGAGATCGGCGGCACGGGCACCGTGCTCGAGGCCTGCCAGCGCGCCACCAAGCTGACGCCCAACCATGCCCGGGCGCTGCTCGGCCGCTTCCTGTTCAGCGGCGAGGAGGCCGAGAAGCCGCTCGACGGGCTGTCCGGCGGCGAGCGTCAGCGGTTGTCGCTGGCGATCCTGGTGCACTCCGGCGCCAACGTCCTGATCCTGGACGAGCCCACCAACCATCTCGACGTCGAGAGCCGCGAGGCGCTCGAGACCGCGCTGCAGGGCTTCCAGGGCGCGCTGCTGCTGATCTCGCACGACCGCGCGCTGCTGGACGCGGTCGGCACGCGGACGGTCGCGGTCGAGGACCAGACGCTGCACTCCTACGACGGTGGCTGGCCGGAGTACGTGCGCGTGCGCGAGGAGCGCGCGGACGCCGAGCGGACGGCGAAGCGCGCCAAGCCCGTGGTCAAGCAGGCGCCGCCGCCGAAGCCCGCGCGGCGCGCTCGAAGAACGAGCAGGCGCGGGCGAAGAAGCTCGAGGCCGAGATCGAGAAGGCCGAGGCCGCGCTGGCCGCGCTGGAGGTCGAGCTCGCCGACCCGGGCGCCTGGAACGATCCGCGCTCGGCGGCCAAGTCGACCGCCCGCCACGCGCGAGGCCAAGAAGACGCTCGAGGAGCTCTACGCGCGCTGGGAGGCCGTCGCGAGCTAGGCGTCAACGTCGGGTCGCGGCCGTTCGGGATCGACTCGACACGCGCGCCGTCGCGGGCGCTCAACCACGCGCGCGCCGGGCGAGCGCGCGCAGCGCGGCTGCCTCGCGGTGCGCCTCGCCGGGCGTCTCGACCCGCTCGAGCCGGCCGGCCGCGGCGTTGATCTCGTCGGCCAGCTCGCCCGCGGTCAGCCGGCGCCCGAAGGCGTCGGCCGGCGCGGGCGTCCGCGCGACCGCGCGCATGATCGGCGGCAGCACCGTGGTCAGGACGGTCACGACGAGCACGACGCCGAGCGCGCGGACCACGCCGTCGCTGACGTCGTCGACCAGCCCGGTGATGCCGATGTTGCCGACCAGCATGTCGATCGTCGCGGTCACGATCGAGATCCGGACGAGCCAGGCGACCAGCGACGAGTCCTTCGGCCGCCGTGCGCGCAGCACGAGCGACCAGTGCGAGGCCCACAGCGCCGTGACCGCGCTCACGCCCCACGCCTGCCACAGCGCCGTGCGGTCGTCGCCAAGCCAGATCGCGGCGACGAGCAGGACGAACGCCAGCCCGGCCAGCGCGCTGGCGACGGCGCCGGCCGTCGACAGCGGCCCGCGCGCGTCGCGCCGCAGCGCGTCGCCGGCGGCCCCGACCGCCGCGAAGAAGCTGAAGCCGAGGCTGGTGCCGACGATCCGCCAGTGCGTCTCGCCGAACGAGCCGCTGACCAGCGCCGCGATCGCGGCCGCCGCGGCGACGCACAGGCCGGCGATCAGTGCTCGCACCATGAAGCCGCGTAGCGACACCACCGCGCAGGGTAGGCGCCGCCGCGCGGATCAGTTCCGCGCGCTGCGGATGTGAACCGTGCGCTTGTAGCGCTTGCTGTTGCCGGCGGCGTCCGCGAGCGTCAGCGTCAGCTGCGCCGCGCCCGCCTTCGACGACTCAGGGATCGTGACCTTGAGCGCCCGCGTACCGGCCGCGAGCGTCACCTTGCGGCTGGCCACCGTCTTGCCCCCGCGGGTCAGCTTCGCGCGCGCCGTGACCGATTCGCTCGCGCGCAGCGTCAGCTTGAGCTGGCGCGTGCCGAGCACGGTGCGGACCATCCGCGCGGATCTCAGGGTCGCGCCGACGGTCTTGTCGCCCTTCGTGGTCGTCGTGTCCGTCGAGGTCGTGGGGGAGGGGGTGGCGGTCGCGGTCGCCGTGGCGGTGGCGGCGCGGTCGCGGGGCCGGAGGCGGCCCGCCCGGCCCGCCGGGCCCGCCGCCCGGCCCGCCCGCGCTGTCGTTGCCGATCTGCGACGTCTGCTGGCTCACGCCGACGGAGAAGTCGGCCGCAAACCCGTCGCCGCCGGCCACGGGCGCGAGCAGCAGCGACGCGCCGTCGGAGCCGTAGATCCCGTCCGTGGAGTCGGTCGTGTCCGGCGTCGTGCGCGAGCGGTCCTTGTACGGGCTGTAGGTCGTGAAGATCGACGTGTTCATCGCGTCGGTGAAGAACAGCTGCGACGTGAACTCGAGCGTCGTGTTCGAGCCGTCGTAGATGCGCACCTTGAAGTGGATGTGGACGGCGCGGCCCGTGTACCAGCCGGGATAGATCGTCGTGAACGTGACCAGGCCGTCGGCGTCCGTCGTCTGGTAGCCGCGCAGCCAGTTCTGCCCGACCGTGTTGTTGCCCGCGACGTCGGAGTAGATCCCGGTCGCGTTCGCGTGCCAGATGTCGACCGTCGCGCCCTTGACCGGAGCGCAGTCGTTGTCGGCGTCGAAGACCTGCAGGCGCAGCGTCAGCGGCACGCCGGCCTGGACCGCGCCGTCGCTCGAGTTCGTCCGCACGTCGCTGCGGCTGAGCTTCTCGTCGACGAAGTACGGCCCGACCGTCTTGGCCGGCGTCATCGTGCAGGTGCCGGCGGCGGCCTCGGCCAGGTCCGGCCCGAAGGCGTCGAGCAGGCTCCCGCCCGACGTTCCCTTGATGCCCGCGAACAGCAACGCGACGCCGCCCGCGGCGCCCGCTCCGATCGCGGCCCGGCGGGTCAGTCCCGTCGGATCGATGGCCGCCGTCGAGGGTGCTCGTGTTGTTGTCATCGCACATGGGGGCAGCGTCGACGCGGCCCCTGAGGCACCCCTGCGAGGACCCTGGGAACTACCTGGGAAACGGCGGCCGGGACGCTTCCCGGCCGCCGTCGGTCAGTCCTAGCGCCGGTCCTCGAGCGTGCCGCGCGTCGTGGTCGCGCGGCCGTCGGCGGGACGGTCGTCGGCCGCGCGGTCGCGGTCGTCGACGAGCGGTCCGGTCGAATCGGCGGTCGGCGGGTCGTCGGGCTCGCGGTCGCGCCGTGTGGTGGCCGGCGCGCCGCCGCGGCGCTTGCCCACCCGCGGCGCCATCGAGAGCAGGATCAGCGCGGCGCCGGCGGCGCCCATGAGGAGCTTGGTCCAGGCGTTGGTGGCGAAGATGCCGAGGATGTCGGTGCCGTCGGAGAGCGCGATCAGCGCGCCGACGATCATCGCGACGCCGACGATGAACGCCATCGACTTCGCGCCCCAGTGCACCGGCGAGCCGAGCAGGAGCAGCAGGCCGGCGACCGCGAACAGCGCCCACGTCCAGCCGTTGCCCTCGATGCCGAGGAAGGTCCCGCCCTGCACGGTGCCGTCCGGAACGTCGAAGCTGAAGCTCTGGTCGGCGAAGATGAAGCCGAGCACGCCGAGCGCGAGCGAGGCGACCCCGATCAACGCGACCGGGCCCTTCGCGAGCGAGACGCCGCGGCGCGGCCTCGGAGTGTCGTCGTACCGATCTTTCGCCATGCCTGTGTCCTCCTTGAAACCGTTACAGGCAAGGATTCCCGCGCGACGCTCGGCTCATGCCTGGCGTCAACCGGTTTGACCCGGCGCTCACCGCCACGCGTGTTCGCCGACCGGTAACGACGATGACGAGCGGCGGGCCTACGGTGGCGGCATGCACACACGAATCGTCGTCCCCGTGCTGACCGGGGCGCTGCTGCTCGGCCTCGCCGTCCCCGCGGCCGAGGCCAAGAAGGACCACAAGGATCGTCGCTCCGAGCCGCTCGTGATCGGCCACCGCGGCGCCTCGGCCTACCGGCCCGAGCACACGCTCGCCGCCTACCAGCTGGCGATCGACATGGGCGCCGACTACATCGAGCCCGATCTCGTCTCGACCAAGGACGGCGTGCTCGTCGCGCGCCACGAGAACGAGATCTCGGGCACGACCGACGTCGCCGACGCGGCCGGAGTTCGCCGCGCGGCGCACGACCAAGACGATCGACGGCACGTCGCTCACGGGCTGGTTCACCGAGGACTTCACGCTCGCCGAGCTCAAGACGCTGCGCGCGATCGAGCGGATCCCGCAGCTGCGGCCCGCTCAACATGGCGTTCGACGGCCTCTACGAGGTCCCGACGCTGCAGGAGGTCATCGATCTCGCCAAGCGCGAGGACGTCGGCATCTACCCCGAGACCAAGCACCCGACGTACTTCGACTCGATCGGGCTCTCGCTCGAGGAGCCGCTGGTCCGGATGCTGCGCGCCAACGGCCTCGACCGGCGCGACGCCGACGTGTTCGTGCAGTCCTTCGAGGTCTCGAACCTGCAGGAGCTCTCGCGCGAGCTGCGCGTCCCGCTCGTCCAGCTCACGAGCGCGACCGGCCGCCCGTACGACTTCACGGCCAAGGGCGATCCGCGCACCTATGCCGACCTGACGACGCCGAGCGGCCTGCGCTGGGTCGCCCGCTACGCCGACGGCCTCGGGCCGGACAAGAGCCAGATCGTCCCGCGCGACGCGCAGAACCGCCTGCTGGCCCCGACCTCGCTGGTCGCCGACGCGCACCGCGCCGGCCTGCAGGTGCACCCGTACACGTTCCGGCCGGAGAACAACTTCCTGGCCGCCGACCACCGCGCGGGCAACCCGGCGCAGCCCGAGTACCTGCGCGCACGCGGCAACCAGCCGGCCGAGCTCAAGCTGTTCTACAAGCTCGGCGTCGACGGCGTGTTCGCCGACAACCCGGACACCGCGGTCGCGGTGCGACGCAAGGTGTTCGGGCGGCGCTGCAGCTAGTCGTGTCGGCCGTTGGCGCGCTTGAGGACCATGCCCTCGAGCACGTTGGCGACGGTCTCGCAGGCGTCGACGGCGGACTCGAGCGTCTCGAAGATGTCCTTCCAGCGGATCACGATCATCGGGTCGATGCCGGCGACGAACAGGTCGGCGAGGGCGGCGCGCTGGATCCGGTCGGCCTCGTTCTCGAGCCGGTGGATCTCGACCAGCTGCGGGCCGACGTCGAGCCCGTTGCGCAGCCCGCGCAGGCTCGTGGCGACCTGCTCGGAGGCGGCCACGAGCACCTCGGCCATCGCCTGCGCCTGCTCCATCGGCGCCTCGACGGCGTAGAGGTTGAGCTGGTCGGCGGCCTCCTCGGCGAAGTCGACGATGTCGTCGAGCGCGCCGGCGAGCGCGTGGACGTCGGCGGAGTCGAGGTGCGCGCGGCGGCTGCCGCGCTCGGCGAGCCGGTGCAGGATGTCGTGGACGATGCGGTCGCCCTCCTGCTCGCAGAGCACGATGTCGCGGGCGAGCCCGGCCTGCTCCGGGATAGTCCGAGAGCAGGTCGCGCAGCAGCAGCGCGGAGCGCTGGACGTTGCGGCCGGACTCCTCGAACAGCGACAGCAGCTCGGGGTCGGGCCGGGCACGGCGGAACAGCACCGCGTGAACCTAACCGTCTGACGCGGCGCCCAGGTCGACGTTCACAACTTGTTCACGGCGAGTTCACCAGCGGGTAACCGCGCGCTCGAGCCGGCCGCGGAAGGTGTGCGGCGTGCAGACGAGTGAGCAGGTTGAGGTCCTGATCGCCGGGGAGCTGGAGATCCGACCGTCAGAGCATCTCGCGCGCGCTCGCGGTCGCACGCTGTCGCTGTCGGTGCGCGAGCTCGACCTGCTCGCGGCGCTGGCGCGGCGTGAGGGGAGGATCGTGCCGCGGGACGAGCTGTACGAGACGGTGTGGGGCGCGCCGTTGCGCGGTCAGGACCGGTCCGTGGACGTCTACGTCCACAAGCTGCGGACGAAGCTCGCCGATCGCGCTGCCGGAGTGGGGCTTCATCCATACCCACTTCGGGTTCGGCTACCGCTTCGAGCCCGAGCCTTCACAACCTTTTCACAGGTCGAGAACAGCTCGGTAACAGAGTACGCCGTCGGTGGCCTGCGAGGGTCGCGGCTGGTCATGCTACAGAGAAGGAAGGGTCAATGAGAAACAATCGGTTCCTGCCGGCGTTCGCGGCTGTCGCCGCGGCACTGGCGATCGGCGTCGCGGCGTGCGGCGGCGACGACGAAGGGTCAACCGACGGGCAGCTCCGGCGGCGCCGAACGAGGAGCTCACCGGCACGATCCGGATCGACGGCTCCTCGACGGTCTTCCCGTTCGCCGAGGCGGCGGGCGAGCTCTTCAACGAGGAGCAGCCGAACGTCCAGGTCACGGTCGGCGCGTCCGGCACCGGCGGCGGCTTCGAGAAGTTCTGCGCCGGCGAGACCGACGTCTCGACCGCCTCGCGCCCGATCAAGGACGACGAAGAGGCCCCGGTCTGCGAGAAGGCCGGCATCAAGTACGAGGAGGTCCAGATCGCCAACGACGGCGTCGCCGTCGTCACGAACAAGAACCTCGCGGTCGACTGCCTCACGGTCGATCAGCTCAAGGCGATCTGGGAGCCGGGCTCGAAGGTGTCGAACCTCAGCCAGGCCGGCGAGGCCTCCCGGACTCCCGGTGAAGCTCTTCGGCCCCGGCACGGACTCGGGCACGTTCGACTTCTTCACCGACCAGATCAACGGCGAGGAGGGCGCGTCGCGCGAGGACTACGAGGCCTCCGAGGACGACAACCAGCTCGTGACCGGCGTCTCCGGCACGGAGGGCGGCCTCGGCTACTTCGGCTTCTCCTACTACGAGGCAGAACGCCGACAAGCTGAACCTCGTCGGCGTCGGCGAGGACGCGGCGAGCTGCAAGAAGCCCGACGCGGCGACGATCCAGGACGGCTCCTACAAGCCGCTCTCGCGCCCGCTGTTCATGTACCCGTCCGACAAGGCCCTGCAGCGGCCCGAGGTCAAGGCGTTCATGGAGTTCGTGGTCAACAACCAGGCCGCGATCGCCAAGGCCTCGAAGATCGTCGGCGATGACCGACGCGCAGGCGGCCGAGTCCAAGGCCGAGGTCGACAAGCTGGCGGGCGTTCAGTAGGCCGATGGCCGACTCATCGCTCGCCTCGGGGGTCCGGCTCGTCCGGACCCCCACGCCGCGGTCGCGGTTCGAGGCCGGCATCAAGGTCGCGCTGATCGCGGCCTCGCTGCTGTCGGTCGTGACGACGATCTGCATCGTCGGCTCGCTGCTGTTCGAGACGATCTCGTTCTTCGGCGAGGTGCCGGTCGGCGACTTCCTGTTCGGGACCAAGTGGTCGCCGACGTTCGCGGGTGAGCAGGCCTCGTTCGGCGTCCTGCCGCTGCTGTGGGGCACGCTCTACCTCTCGCTGATCGCGCTCGTCGTCGCGGTCCCGCTCGGGCTGTTGTGCGCGATCTACCTGTCCGAGTACGCGCCGCCGCGCGTGCGCAAGACGATCAAGCCGGTGCTCGAGCTGCTCGCCGGCGTCCCGACGATCGTCTTCGGCTACTTCGCGCTGACGTTCTTCACGCCGTCGATCCTGCAGGAGCACTCGGCATCGAGGTCGGCGTCTACAACGCGCTCTCGGCCGGCCTGATCATGGGCCTGCTGGTGCTGCCGACGATCGCCTCGATCGCCGAGGACGCGATGTCGGCGGTCCCGACGTCGCTGCGCGAGGGCGCGTTCGGCCTCGGCGCGAACCGCATGCAGGTCTCGCTGCGGATCGTCTTCCCGGCCGCGCTGTCGGGCATCGTCGCCGCGCTCGTGCTCGGCGCCTCGCGCGCCATCGGCGAGACGGTGCTGGTGCTCGTCGCCGGCGGCCAGTCGCCGAACCTCGGCATCGACCCGCGCGAGAGCTATCAGACGATGGCGGCGTTCATCGCCTCGATCGCGCGCGGCGACATCCCGACCGGCTCGATCGAGTACAAGACGATCTTCGCCGTCGGCTTCACGCTGTTCGTCATCACGTTCATCCTGAACCTGATCTCGATCCGGCTCGTCCGCAAGTACCGGCAGGTGTACGAATGACCGCTGCGCAGATCGCGGCCTCCGTCATCCCGGATCGCAGCGGGAAGGACAAGGCCAGCACGTCGCATCTTCGGCAGCCTGATGTATCGCGCGCTCGCGCTCGCGTTCCTCGGGCTCGGCGCGATCATCTACGACTTCGCCTCCGACGGCCTGCCGGTCGTTTCGTGGGACTTCGTCACGAGCTTCCCCTCGCGCGTGATCCCGGAGAACGCGGGCATCCAGTCCGCGATCGTCGGGACGATCTACCTGATGATCATCTGCACGGTGCTCGTGGTCCCGATCGGGGTCATGACCGCGATCTACCTCGAGGAGTACGCGGAGGCCGACCGCTGGTGGAACCGGATGATCGAGATCAACATCCAGAACCTGTCCGCGGTCCCGTCGGTCGTCTACGGCATCCTCGGCCTGGCCTTCATCGTCCGCGGGCCGCTGAGCCTCGGCCCGGTCCTGCTCGCGGGCGGGATCACGCTCGCACTGCTCGTGCTGCCGGTCGTGATCATCGTGGCCCGCGAGGCCATCCGGGCCGTGCCGCCGTCGATCCGCGAGGGCTCGATGGCGCTCGGCGCCACGCAGTGGCAGACGATCTGGAAGCAGGTCATCCCCGGCTCGATCGCCGGCATCGCGACCGGCGTCATCCTCGCGCTCTCGCGCGCCATCGGCGAGACGGCTCCGCTGCTGGTGATCGGCGCGGCGGTTTCGCCGCGGTTCAATCCGGACCGGCCTCGACAGCTCGTTCACCGCGCTGCCGATCCAGATCTTCGCCTGGACGCAAGACCCCGACCCCGCGTTCATCGAGCGGGCGGCGGGAGCCATCGTCGTCCTGATGGTGATCCTGCTTCTCATGAACTCCGTGGCCATCTGGCTGCGCAACCGATACGAGCAGAAGTGGTGAGCGACGACATGCCAGAGAAGGTCGAGACACGCCTCGGACGACACGAGCACGTCCACGCCGCGGCCGCGAGCGCGCTCCCGAAGGAGCACCACGCGCACGCGCCGGCCGCGACGTTGGAGACGATCTTCGACGTCCAGCACGTCGACGTCTTCTACGGCACGCACAAGGCCGTGGCGGACGTCAACCTCAAGCTCCCGCATCGCCAGATCACGGCGCTGATCGGCCCGTCGGGCTGCGGCAAGTCGACCTTCATCCGCTGTCTGAACCGGATGAACGACCTGATCGCCGTCGGCGCGCGTCGACGGCAAGATCATCTACCACGACCAGGATCTGTACGCGGCCAACATCGACCCGGTGCAGGTCCGCAAGCGGATCGGGATGGTCTTCCAGAAGCCGAACCCGTTCCCGAAGTCGATCTACGACAACATCGCGTTCGGGCCGCGGCTGCTCGGTGTCAAGGGCGACATGGACGAGATCGTCGAGCGCGCCCTGAAGCGCGGCGCGCTGTGGGACGAGGTCAAGGACCGTTTGAAGACGAACGCGTTCGGCATGTCCGGCGGCCAGCAGCAGCGCCTGTGCATCGCCCGCGCGCTGGCGACGGAGCCCGACGTGCTGTTGATGGACGAGCCGTGCTCGGCGCTCGACCCGATCTCCACCGGGCGTATCGAGGACCTGATGATGGAGCTCAAGGAGAACTACTCGATCGTCATCGTCACGCACAACATGCAGCAGGCCGCGCGCGTGTCGGACATGACGGCGTTCTTCACCGTGCAGCTGAGCGAGAACGAGCAGCGCACGGGCCACGTCGTCGAGTACGCGCACACGGACAAGATCTTCACCAACCCCGACGACCCGCGTACGGAGGAGTACGTCACGGGTAAGGTCGGATGATGGAGATCCACGGCGGGCGCCAGCACTTCCAGGAGGAGCTGCGCGAGCTCGAGGTCCAGGCGCTCGGCGGGCTCGACCTCGTGGTCAAGACGCTGGACCGCACGCTCGAGGCGCTCGAGCACCAGGACATCGAGCTGGCGTCGATCGTCATCCACGACGACGATCGCATCGATGGCCGCTATCTGGAGGTCCAGCAGGGGATCCTGTCGCTGCTGGCGCTGCAGGCGCCGGTCGCCTCCGACCTGCGCGTCGTCGCCGCGCTGCTGCACGTGATCAAGCACGTGGAGCGGATGGGCGACCAGTGCGTGAACATCGCCAAGATGCTGCCCGTCGTCGGCTACGAGCCACCGAAGGACGAGGCGATGCTCGACTACATCTTCCGGATGGGCCGGCTGGCGCGCTCGGAGGTCGAGCAATGCAAGCAGGCCTTCCTGCTGCGCGACATCGCCGTGGCCGAGGACCTGGTGCGCCAGGACCTCGAGATCAACCGCTTGAACCGCTGCGTGTTCTCGCGTGCGGTGGAGATCGGGACCGACGCCGATCGGCGCGAGTGGGCGATGTCGATGATGCTCGTCGCGCGCGCTCTCGAGCGGATCGGGGACAACGCCGTCGACATCGGCGAGCAGGTCGCATTCGTGGTCACGGGCCAGTTCCGCGAGTTCTCGGACGCCTCGCACGTCAACTGATCTTTGTCCGCTTGGACGGCGGATCCGGTTCTCGTCTTGTTATTAGACGGTTATCGGCTGGTTTGGAGGCTCGTAGCCAAACCATTTGATGGGTACTCTCCCTCGCGAAATGACGGTTCCGGTTCAAGCCCCTGGTCCAGGGCAGGAGCGGCGCAGCGCCGCCGTGGGTCAGGCGGCGGTCCGCCTGGCGGTGATCGATTCCGACACCGGTTTCCTCCAGGTGCTGGGCAAGCGCCTGGAGGGGATGGGGTGGCAGCATCGCGTGCTCGCCTCGCCGGTGCCCCTCGACGCGCTCGTGGCGCTGCGGCTGAACGCCGTCGTCATCGACCTGGCCGTGCTGGGGCCGCAGGGGTGGACCTACCTCGACAAGCTCTGCGCCCGGCTGCCCGGGCTCGGCGTGATCGTCTGCACCGGCCAGTCCTCGGTCGCGCAGCGCGTCCGCGGGCTGCGGCTCGGGGCCGACGACTGGGTCACCAAGCCGTGTCACCCCGAGGAGCTGATCGCGCGCATCGAGGCCGTCGTGCGCCGGCGCAAGCGCGCTGACGTGCGGGTCGAGAAGAGTCCGGTCTCGATCGGCGAGGTCGAGATCCGGGCCGACCAGTTCCAGGCGTTCGTGGGCGGGGCGTCGGTCGAGCTCACGCGCCGCGAGTTCGAGCTGATCCAGCTCCTGGCCGAGGCCGAAGGCCAGGTCTTGCAGCGCGAGGAGATCTATCAGCGCGTCTGGGGCTACGCGATGGTGCACGGCGACCGCTCCGTCGACGTCTTCGTACGCAAGCTGCGCTCCAAGCTCGAGAAGGCCTCGCCGGGCTGGCGCTACATCCACACGCACTTCGGGATCGGCTACCGCTTCGCGGCGGAACCGGCGTTGGACGAGCTGCCGGCCGGCGAAGAGCTGCCGGCCCTGCCCGAGCCGGGGTCGATGGCCCTGCGGCTGAGCCGGACATCGTCCGAACGCTCTAGAGTTGTGTCCGGTGGGCCCGGACCGCAACAAGCATCTGCGCAACATCGCGATCATCCTGCTGATCGCGCTCGCCGTCTGGAAGCTGCCGGGCGGTGGCACCGCGGCGGCGACGATCGCCAACATCTTCTCGATCGCCTTCCTGGCCGGGCTGGCCTTCTTCGGCTATCGCGTGTACATGGAGCGCCGCGAGACGATCTTCTCGCTCGAGGAGCGCCAGCGCGGGCTCATGTACGGCGCGCTCGCCCTCGCCGCCTTCGCTCTGGTCGCCACCTCGAAGATGTGGGGCGCGGGCGGCCTCGGCGGGCTGCTCTGGCTCGCCATGCTCGGCGCGGCGGCCTGGGCGCTGTACAGCGTCTGGCGCGCATATCGCACGTATTAGTTTCGGCACACTTCTGTAACAAAGCGATGTAGATCCGTTCAGTGATCCCCGCCAGTGTGCGGGCATGCCCTGGACACCACGTCGCTCCCGTCCCCGTCTGCGCCTGGCCCACGCGGTCCGCGCTGAGGGGTGCGTTCGAGAAGTTTCCTCCCAGTCAACCGCAGAACCACACCCCCGCGGTTGACGCCAAGTGCGCCGCGGTCGCTCGTCGTCTGCGCGCCGTGCGCGGCCAGGCCGCCGTCGAGTTCGTCGTCCTGCTGCCGAGCATCGCGCTGCTGCTCGCGGTCGCGTTCCAGGCGCTGCTCGCCGGCCAGGCCGCTTGGGAGGCGCGCGTCGCGGCCCGCGCGGCGGCGCGCGCGCACGCGGCGGGGGGCGACGCCACGGCCGCCGCACGCGGCCACCTCCGCGCGCGGCTCGAACCGGGTCTGCGGGTCAAGGCGGAGACCTCGGGCGACGTTCGCGTCTCGGTCCGCATCCCGCGCGTCGTGCCGGCACTGTCCCTCGGCCGCGCCTCGGCGACCTCGCACTTCCGGCCCCAGGGCGGATGACCGGCGCTCCGCACAGCTCCGCCGCGGCCGGCATCTCCGGCGTCCCGTCGGCGACGGCGCCGACTCCGGCGAACTCGCGACGGGACGGCGCGATGCCTCGTCCGAGCTCGCTCGAGCTCGATCGGCGCCGTGCCGGCCGCGGAGCGCGCTCGCGGCCGGCGGCGGCCCGGCGGCGCGTCGCTTCGCCAGAGCCCGGTCGAGTTCATCGGCCTCGTGCCGGCTGCGCGCCGGGCGCGGCTTGGGGGCGGTTCGGCCGGACAGGCCTCGGTCGAGCTCATCGGCGTCTTGCCGCTGATCGCCGTGATCGCGCTCGCGGCGCTGACGATCATGGCCTCCCACGTCGCGGACGAGCAGGCCGGCGAGGCTGCGGAGGCTGCCGCGCTCGCGCTGCTCCAAGGTGGGCTCGAGCCGAAGCAGGCCGCCGAACAGGCGCTGTCGACCGCCGCCCGGAGGCGCGCGACGATCACCGTCTCGGGCCGCCGCGTCCACGTTCGCGTCCGTGCTCGCGTCGCGCTTCCGATCCCCGGCCTCGCCGACCGGCTCGCCGGCGAAGCCCGAGCCGACGCCGGCCCATGACCGCGCTCGAACGCGCCTGCGCGTGGTTCATCGCGCCTCCGGAGCCCAGTCCAGCGCGGTCGGGCGAGCCCGCCTGGTTCGCGCCCCCCGCTGCCCATTCGCCGCCGGGCAAGGCGACGGCTCCCGCCTCAACGCCCGAGCCGACGGACACCGACTCCGCAACCCGCCGTCCGCCGCGATCTCGTCGTCACCGTCGCGGCCCGCGGGTTCGTCGCCGCCGGACTTCGGCTTCGCCGTCCGGCGTCGTCTCGGCGCGGCCGCCGGCCGAGGCGGCTGCTTCGCCGTCCGGCGTCGTCTCGGCGCGGCCGCCGGCCGAGGCGGCTTCGTCGTCGGCGTCGTCTCGGCGCGGCCGCCGGCCGAGGCGGCTTCGCCGTCTGGCGTCGTCGGCGCGGCCGCCGGCCGAGGCGGCTGCTCCGTCGTCTGGCGTCGTCTCGGCGCCGCCGCCAGCCGCGGCCGCTGGCTCGTCGCCCGCGGCCTCACGAACGGTTGCCGCGCGATCGTTCTCCGTCCGCAGCGAGTCGGCCGCGACGTCGACGCCTGCCGTGGCGGGGCCGACGGCTTCAGTCGTCGAACCGGACCTCGCCCGCACACCGTCGCCGGCCGGGGACTCGGCGACCCCGGCGCGCAGGCTCGTGGGGGATGGCAGCCGCCGGTGGCGAATGAGCCCGCCGACGCGTCCGAGTGCACCGCGCGGGTGGAGGTGACCTCCGCGGCGGTGCTCGGGCGGCCCGGGGAGGTCGAGCCCGTGGCGGCGGCGCTGGCTCTCGCGCTGCGCCGGGAAACGCGGGCGAAGGCCGCGACCGTCGTGATCGTCGGGTCTGATCTGCCCGACCTGGGGGAGGGCGGCGTGGCGGCGGCACGGAGGCTGGGCGCGCGGCTCGAGGCGCAGGGCTTCGAGCCGCGCGTGCGGGGCCGGCTGGCCTGGGTGCGGCTCGCGGCCGGTGATCCGCGGCTCGCGCCGGCGGTCCGGCGAGTGACGCTCGTCGCCGCCCCCGCCGTGCTCGCCGTCACGGCACCGCGAACCGAGGCGACCGACGAGGCGCTCGCCGAGCAGGACCTGCTCGTGATCGTCGCGGCCGACCCGGAAGGGCCGCTCGCGCGGCTCGCGGCGGCAGGACTGACCGGCATGCCGGTCGTGACCGTCCGCCCGCTCGGCCGTGGCCCGACGCGGGCCCTCGCACGCGCCGGCGTTCGTCCGGCGCGACCCGTCCGCCGGCTACTGGCAGCCACGCAGGAGGAGTGCGCATGAATCGCCACCGCAGCCAAGCAACCCGCCTGAGCCGGGGCGAGGCGGGGAAGGTGGTCACGTATCCCCGCTCTAGGGGGATAAGTGACCACGGGCGGCGTCGGGCAACGTCGGCGCGCGGGCAGGCGTCGGTGCTGGTCGTCGGTGGCCTGTTGGGAATCGTGATCGCGATCGTGGTCGTCGGTGCGGTCGCGCGGGCCGTCGGGAAGGAGGCGGCCGCACAGCGAGCCGCCGACCTCGCATCCGTGGCTGCGGCGCGCGTGATGCACGCGAACTACGAGCGGCTCTTCGAGTCCCCGTACATCGAGGAGACGCCGAATCCGAACCACCTCGAGAAGAGCGAGTACCTGGCGCTTGCACGTGCCGCCGCACTGAAGGTCGCCGCGGCCAACGACGCGCAGAAGGCGGCGGTCAGCTTCCCCGACGAGACGACGATCGCGCCCGTCCGCGTCCGTGTCGTCGTCAGTGACACGATCCGCGTCGGCGAGGGCAAGGCGCGTCGCCAGGCCGAGCTGGACGTCGCGGCCGAGGCGGAGCTCGCGCCTGCGGCGTCGATCGGCTTCGCCGAGGGCGGCGGGTACGACGGGCCGCTCGCCACCCGGCAAGGGGAGCGAATGCGTCCCGATGTCGCGCTCGCCTTCGACCGCATGGAGGCGGCCGCGCGCGCCGACGGCATCGCGCTCACGATCAACAGCGGCTTCCGCTCCGACGCCGAGCAGGCCGCGCTGTGGAACCGCCATCCGGACCCGAAGTGGGTCGCCCCACCCGGCAAGTCCCTGCACCGCTACGGCACCGAGCTCGACCTCGGCCCGCCGGCCGCGTACGGCTGGCTCGCGGCGAACGCGCAGCGCTTTCACTTCGTGCGCCGATACGACTGGGAAGCGTGGCATTTCGGCTATACGCTCAACCAGCAGTCGAGCCCGGCAGCCGGTGACGGCGCGGCCGGAGTGGCCCGCGGTGCGGTGCCTGGCTTCGTTCCCGAGCGCTTTGCGCCGATCCTGCGCAAGGCCGCGCAGCGCTGGAACGTGTCCGCGAAGCTGCTCGCCGCCCAGCTCTACGCGGAGTCCGGCTTCAACCCGTTCGCGCGCTCCAGTGCGGGCGCGCTCGGCATCGCGCAGTTCATGCCGGCGACCGCGCGGGCGTTCGGGCTCGCGAACCCCTTCGACCCGGAGGCGGCGATCAACGCGCAAGCCCACTTCATGCGCGATCTGCTGCGGCAGTTCGGCTCGGTGCCGCTCGCTCTGGCCGCATACAACGCCGGGCCGGGGCGCGTCTCGGCCTGCGGTTGCGTCCCGAACATCCCGGAGACACGCGGCTACGTCGCCCGGATCCTCGGTCTGATGTCCGGCGCGGGCGTGCCGATCGCGCCCGGCGGAGCGGCGCTCGAAGTCCGATTGGTCAAGTGAGGCATCACTGCATCAACAGATATTGACTCTATGATTCAACCCGTGCGGACGACGGTTTCATTGGACCCCGATACCCGCGCTCTCGTAGAGCGGGCGATGCGCGAGCGCGGGCTGAGCTTCAAGGAGGCCGTGAACGAAGGCCTTCGGGCCGGCCTCGGCTCGGCAGCAGGGCCGGCGGCGTACACGACGCCGCGCGACCTCGGGCCGGCCCGTATCGACCTGACCAAGGCGCTCGGTGTGGCGGCGGCGCTCGAAGACGACGCGCTGGCGCGCCGGCTCACGGAGGGACGCTAGTGGTCGTCGTGGACGCGAACATCCTCCTTTACGCCGTCGATCGCAGAAGCGTCCACCACGATGCCGCACGGACCTGGCTGGACCATGCACTCGCCGGCGCCGAGGCCGTCGGCTTCGCGTGGGTGGCGCTGCTCGCCTTCATCCGCATCGGGACGAACCCCACGATCCTCCCCGCGCCGATGAGCAGCGACGCGGCGACCGGTCAGGTCGAGACGTGGCTCGCCGCGCCGGCCGCCGTCACCGTCGAGCCGACGTCTCGACATGCCGCAATCCTTCGCGCGCTGCTGCGCGAAAGCGGCTCAGCGGGCAATCTCACCACGGACGCCCACCTCGCGGCGCTCGCGATCGAACACGCCGCGGACATCGTCTCCTACGACCGCGACTTCGCCCGCTTCGCGGGCGTACGGCACCGCCTCCCGGGTTGAAATCGGGACGGCCCGAGGGGGAGTGCTCGGACCGCCGAACGATCACATGAGAAGCAGGGGGTGAGGAACAAATGTTGCCGCTGAGGAACTGTTTGTTCCTCACCCCCTCCACGACCTGATCGTGATTGGTGGACAGTGATCGACCGAACCCGAGACGACGAGCGACTTCGCCGCCGTGCGCGATCAGTGGGCTCGTGCGCCGCCCGAGTCCGGCTAGACCGGCGTGCGCTCCAGCGCCGCTGCAAGGACGCCCGCCAGGCGCCGGCCGGCGAGCTCGAGCTGGGCCTCGTCGAGGTGGCTGAACGACAGCCGCATCTCGTTGTGGCCGTCGTCCGTGATGTAGAACGGCCGGCCGGGGACGTAGGCGACGCCGGCCTCCGTCGCCTCGGGGCGCAGGACGCGCGTGTCGAGGTGCTCGGGCAGCGTGACCCAGGTGAACATGCCGCCGGTCGGCTCGCTCCAGGTGCAGCCGGCCGGCATGTGCTCGGACAGCGACGCCGACAGCGCCGCCCAGTGCGCGGCGTACAGGGCCTGTGCGCGCGGGACGCCGGACTCGAAGTGCCCGGCGCGTCCGTACTCCTCGACCATCCGCTGGCCGAGCGCGCTCGCGCACTGGTCCGTGTTCTGCTTGCCGTCGGCCAGCAGGTCGACGAGCTCGGCGGGACCGGCGGCCCAGCCCAGTCGCAGCCCGGGCGAGAAGACCTTGGAGAACGTCCCGGCCTGCAGGACGACATCGGGGGCGAGCGACCACAGCGACGGCAGCGACTCGCCGGAGAACGACAGTTCTCGGTAGGCGACGTCCTCGAAGATCAGCACGCCGTAGCGGCGGCAGGCCGCCACGAGCGCCTCGCGCCGCGCGAGCGACAGCGTGCGCCCCGACGGGTTCTGGTACTCCGGGATCACGTAGACGAACTTCGGCCGGTACCCGTCCGCGAAGCGCTCCTCGAGCGCGTCGACGAGCATCCCGTCCTCGTCCATCGGGATCCCGGTCAACGCTCGCCTGGTAGCCCTCAAAGGCCGTGATCGCTCCGAGGTAGGTCGGCGCCTCGACGGCCACGTCGTCACCCGGGTCGAGCAGCGTGCGGCAGAGCAGGTCGATGCACTCCATGCCGCCGCTGGTCACCATCAACTCGCCCTCGCCGGGGCGCCGGCCCTGCACCAACTCGAGGCGGTCCGAGAGGTACTCGCGCACGCTCGGCAGCCCTTGGCTCGGGCCGTATTGCAGCGCGACACCGGGATCGTCGGCGATCACGCGCGCCGCGATCTCGCGCAGCAAGTCGGTCTGGAACGTCGCCACGTTCGGGAACCCGCCCGTCATCGCCAGCACGCCGGGCGGCGGCCCGGCAAGGATCGTCGCCAGCTCGGCACCCCCGCGGTTGCGCGCGCGGCGCGCGAACAGCTCGTTCCAGTCCATCCGCACATATTGCCCATCGCGCGAGCCGCTGAGAGATCTCCACGCCCGACGATTTCAATTGCGCGCCGCTTTCCGTAGCGTGGCGGGTCGATCGCCCGCTCGGTAAGCCCCGCGACCTTGTTCTGGCATCCCGACGCGACCCTCTACTACGCTCAATCTGCACTTGTCCGAGTCGTCCCCGTCCTACGCGCGCCGCGCGCTTCTCCTCGGCGGCATCGTGCTGGCGACCGCCGCCGTGCTCGTCACGGTGCTGCAGCGGCGCGACGACAGCCGGCCGGTCGGCGGCAACTTCGCCGCCTGCGTGAAGCTCGAGGGCGACGCGGCGCGGGCGTGTTACAACCGCGAGGTCGGGCGCGAGCTGTCGTCGGTCGGCGTCGCGGCGCCGAACATCACGCTGGCGGCTCCCGCCGGCACCGGCGAGGTGACGTTCAGCTCCGTGGACGTCGCGGCGCAGCCGCTGCTGTGTGAGCTGCACGCGCGCGTCGGCGTCGTCGACGAGCAAGTGCCCTCGTGGCTCGGCTGGACCGAGCCGCTCGTCGCGAAGTCATGAACCGCCGCGCGCTGCTGGCCGGGCTGGGTACGGCCGTCGTCCTCGTCGCGGTCGGGATCGGGGTGCTGCTGATGACCGGCGGCGGCGACGATTCGACGACGACGACGGCGAGCCGGCCGGCCGCCGCGACGCAGCAGGCCACCGGCGATCTCGCGACCTGCGCCGGTCTGATCCAGGACGAGGGTCGCTCCTGCTACTCCCGCGAGCTGGAGAAGATCGTCAACGACGCGGCCGACCCGCTGGCCGCGGTCGAGGGCATCACGAGCGCCGCGTACGCCGACCAGAGCGGCTTCCTGCTCGCGAACTGCCACGGGATCATGCACACGGTCGCGCGCGAGTACGCGCTGCGCACGAAGCTCACGCTGGCCAAGCTGATGGACAGCCTTCCGCGCACGAACGACCCGGGCTGCTCGGCGGGGTACGCGCACGGGCTCGTGACCGCCGTCGCGCCCGAGATCGAGGCCTCCGGCCCCGCCGTCGCCAACGAGCTCTGCGCCTCGGCCGAGACGCGCTACCAGCGCTACAGCTGCACGCACGGGTTCGGGCACGCGTTCATGCGGCTCAGCAACGACGAGCTCGTGCCGTCGCTGCAGATGTGCCGCCAGCTCGGCTCTGCGGCGGCGCCCGACTGCTCGCAGGGCGTCTACCACGACTACTGGTTCGCGATCAACGGGATCGACGACGCGCAAAAGCCCAAGAACGCCGTCACCGAGCCGCGCGAGCTGTGCGGCGCCCAGCCCGCGGAGTTCGTGCGTCCATGCTGGTACCGCGCGTTCGTCGAGACCGCTTCCGGCACGCGGACGGAGTCCGCGGCCGACATCGAGCGGCTGTGCGGCGGGCTCGAGGGCCTGCAGCGCCTGGCCTGCGTGACCGGCGCGATGGTGATCGGCCCGCCCGACCCGCGCAATCAGCTCGCGGTCTGCGCCACGCTCGAGCGCGACGCCGACATCGCGGCCTGCATCCGCGGCACGAAGGTCCAGAACCTCATCAACTACCCCGAGGACATGCAGGTCGAGCTGATCAAGGGCTGCGGACGGTTCGAATCCTCGATGGCGCTGACGTGTTACCGCTGGCTCGGGAAGACGCTCGGCGTGCTCAGCGACGGCGCGATCCGCACCACCGGCTGCCGCGAGCTCTCGCCCGCCGCGGCGCGCCGCGCGTGCGTGGCCGGCGTGAACAGCATGGACGGCCCGCTCGTGACGTTCAGCTGAGCCAACGTATTCCCAAGGGCGCGCCAATGCTCCTCAGGGAGTGTTCGCCCAGATGGAGGGGAGCGCGATCCGGCTCGCACGCGACGCGCTCGCCACCCGCGATCTGCGGCGGCTGCAACTCGCGGCCGCGGCCGCCGGCGTCGGCGGCTGGGCGTTCATGATCTCGCTCGCGGTGTACGCCTACGCCGTCGGCGGAGCCGCCGCCGTCGGGCTGGCCGCGCTCGTGCGGATGGCGCCGGCCGGGCTCGCCGCCCCGCTGACCGGGCTCGCGGCCGACCGCTTCTCGCGACGCGACGTCCTGCTCGCCGCGCTCGTCGCCCGCGCGCTGCTGCTCGGCGCCGCGGCACTGGTCGTCGCACTCGGCGGGCCGCTGGCAGTGCTGCTGGTGCTGGCGACGCTGTTCACGGTCGCCGCCACGGCGCACAAGCCCGCGCAGGCCGCCCTGCTCCCGCGACTCGCGCCGGAGCGTGAGCGCCAGGCCGCCTCGAACGCGCTCTGGACCGCGATCGACAGCGTCGCGTTCGTCGCGGGCGCGATCGGCGGCGGCGTTCTGGTCGCCACGTTCGGCGCCCCGGCCGCGTTCGCGGCCAGCGGCGCAGCCTTCGTGGCGGCCGCGATCGCGCTCGCCGAGATCGCCCGAGACCCCGCGCCAGGATGCGCCGAAGCGATTCGCCGCGAGGCCGGGTGGTGGGCGGCGAGGCCGTGGTGGGCGGCGAGGCCGTGGTCGGAGGGGGTGCAGGCCGCGGTGGGCGATGAGGCCGCGGTGGTCCGCGCCGGGACGCCGTGCCTCGGTGCGCGGGAGCTCGTGGCGGTCGCAGGACGCGAGGCGCTCGAGGGCGTTCGCGTCGTCGCCCGCGACCGGCGGCTGCGGCTCGTGGTCGGCGTCCTCTCGGCGAGCACCTTCGTCGAGGGGATGGTCGACGTGCTCGTGGTCGTCACCGCGTTGCGGGTGGTCGACCTCGGCGGCGCCGGGGTCGGCTGGCTGAACGCCGCCTGGGGCATCGGCGGGCTCGCGGGCGGCGCCGTGGCGCTGCGGCTGCTCGCGCGCGGCCGGCTCGGGCTGGCGCTGCCGGTCGGCGGCCTGCTGATCGGGCTGCCGCTGATCGTGCTCGCCGTGCTCGCCAACGCGCCCGCGGCGCTGCTCCTGCTGCTCGTCCTCGGCATCGGCTACTCGCTCGTCGAGACCGCCGGGATCACGCTCATCCAGCGCCTCGCACACGACACGGTCCGCGCCCGCGCGTTCGGCGTCGTGGAGAGCTCCTACTGGCTCACGACGGGCGCGGGCGCGATGCTCGCCCCGTTCGTGATCGTGCTCGCCGGCCCGCGCGGCGCACTCGCGCTCGTCGGTGCCGTGCTCCCGCTGCTGATGCTCTGCCGCTGGGCCGCGCTCACCCGACTGGCGCCGGGCGCCACTGGCGCACGTCCGGCAGCGGCGTCAGCAGCGGCTCGACCTGATCGCGCAGGCGCTCGAAGTCCGGCGGCAGCGCCAGGCGCTCGCCGAGCGACTCCAGCGGCTCGTCGGTCGTGAAGCCGGGGCCGATCGAGGCGATCTCGAACAGGATCCCGCCGGGCTCGCGGAAGTAGAGCGAGCGGAAGTAGAAGCGGTCGATGACCGGGGTGATCTGCAACCCCGCGCCGGCGACGCGCTCGCGCCAGGCCGCGTGCTCGTCGAGCGTCGCGGCCCAGGCGATGTGGTGGATCGTGCCGGCGCCGCCGAAGCCGCGGCCGGGCCCGCCTTCGAGCCGGATCGAGCCGCCGCGCTTGGAGCCGCGGGCCTCGAACCGATCATCACCGAGCGCGCTGAAGCCGAGCACGTCGGTCAGCACGGCGACCGTCTTGCGCGGGTTGGCGACCGCGGCGTCGACGGAGTGAAAGCCCTGCAGGGCGTGCTCTTCGGGGACCTCGGTGGAGCGCGCGGTCAGCGGCGGGTCGGGCACGTCGACGACGACAAGCTCGTGCGAGAGGCCCTCGGGATCGTCGAAGCGCAGACCGCCGTCGACCCGCGTGGTCGCGACGCCCTCACTCCCAAGCCGGTCGGCCCAGAAGTCGAGCGCGTCGGCGGAGGCGACGCGGTGCGCGATCCGGTGCACCATCCCCGCGCCGGCGCGGCCCTGGCGCGCGTTCGGGTACTCGAAGAACGTCAGGTCGGACCCCGCGGAGCCCTGCTCGTCGGCGTAGAACAGGTGATAGACGGTCGGGTCGTCCTGGTTGACCGACTTCTTGACCAGGCGCAGCCCGAGGACCCGGACGTAGAAGTCGACGTTGCCCGGCGCGTCGCCGGTGATGGCCGTGATGTGGTGGATGCCTTCGAGCTTCATGCCTTCTCCAGCACTCGTTGGACAGCCTGCACGGCCAGTTTGACTCCTTCGGCGTCGACGTCCAAGTGCGTGACCGCGCGGACCCGCCGCTCGCCCACCACGCCCATGCGCACGCCTTCGCGCTCGAGCGCCGAGACCAGCTCGTCCGGCTCGTCGACCTCGAAGATCACGATGTTCGTCTCGACCTCGCTCGGGATCGAGCGAGATGCCGTCGATCGCGGCCAGCCCGACCGCCAACGCGTGAGCGTTCTCGTGGTCGTCGGCCAAGCGCTCCACGTTGTGATCGAGCGCGTACAGCGCCCCCGCGGCCACGATCCCGGCCTGGCGCAGCGCGCCCCCGAGCATCTGCTTGTAGCGCCACGCCTCGTCGATCAGCTCGGCCGAGCCGGCCAGGCAGGCGCCCAAAGGAGCCCCGAGGCCCTTCGTGAAGTCCAGCCAGGCGGTGTCGAAGCCGCTCGCCATCTCGGACGCCGGCACGCCCGAGGCGACAACCGCGTTCATCAGCCGCGCGCCGTCCATGTGCAGCCGCAGGTCGGCTTCGCGCGCCGCCGCCACGACGTCGCGCAGCTGCTCCAACGGCCACACGCGCCCGCCCGCCATGTTCGTCGTCTGCTCGACCGAGACGAGCCGCGAACGCGGCGAATAGCGGTCGGGGCGGCGCAGCGCGCCACGCACGTCGTCGCCGGTGAACATGCCCTTCGGCGTGTCCAGCGGCTGCATCATCGCGCCCGCAAACGCGGCCGGGCCGCCGGCCTCGGCGATGATCGGATGCGAGAGCCGGTGCAGGATCGCCTCATCGCCGCCGGGGCGGATGTGCAGCCGGAACGCGATCTCGTTGCACATCGTCCCCGAGGGCAGGAAGACCGCGGACTCCATGCCGAACAGCGCGGCCACACGCTCGCACAGCTCGGTGACCTGCGGATCCTCGAAGCGCTGCTCGTCACCGACCTCGGCCTCCGCCATGGCCTTGCGCATGGCGGAGGACGGTCGGGTCTGCGTGTCGGAGTAGAGATTGACCAAGATCGGCAGGACCCTAGCCGCAACGAGCGCAAGCCCGCGGGAGCGACGGCCGGGCCGAGCAGCCTCCCCCATTTGCGGACGAAGTCCGCGCTGCTCGGCTCGGTCGTCGCTCCCGCGGGCGTAGAGGGTGCAGCAGCCCCGGCTACTTGTCGCGGTGCCTGGCGTACTTGGCGAACTGGTCGTACGCCGGGCGCTTGGAGCCGTCCGGGTTCACGAGGCCGGCGTCGAACGTGCCGTCGGGCTCGCCCCACCAGCGGTAGACGTAGATCCGCGTCACCTTGGACTTGTATCCCGACCGGCGCGTGTCGTACTTGTCCGCGAGCTGGAACATGTACTTGGTCGCCGACGCGGCGCGCGACGGCGAGCGCTTGAACCCGCTCGACTCGAACTTCGTGATCCCGCCGGTCTCGGTCAGCCAGACCTCACCCGGGACGGTCTTCAGGACGTTCGTCAGCCCCTTGGACTGCTTGCGGTTGACGTCCTTGTAGTTGTGCAGCCCCCAGATCCGGCCGCGGTTGTCCGAATAGCGGATGAAGTCCTTCAGCCAGTCGCGGACGTTGCTCTGGTCGAGCACGTCGGCGGCCAGCACCTTGCAACCCTTGCAGTTGCGCCGCAGCACGTCGTAGTAGTCGGCGGCGCGCTTGGGGCTCTTCGAGGTCGGCTGGGAGACGTGGTTGGCCTCGTTCCAGGGCGCGTAGGTCTTCACCCACGGGTACGCGGCCTTGAACTTCTTGAACGCGGTCGTGTAGGTCGACTTCGACGGCGCCTTGCAGGAGCTCGAGCGCGAATACTTGCCGTTGCGATAACAGCCGCGGCGCGCCGTGAACATCACGAGCACTTCCTGCTTGTGGGCGCGCGCGGCGTTCATGAACGTCGCGACCTCTGCCTGCCCGTCGCCGCGGTAGAAGTCCCACGGCACGATGTAGCGGACCCGCTTGAGCTTCAGCCCCTGCCAGAGCGGTTGATCGAAGGTCCGCGCGTCCTGCTCAGAGATGCCGACCCGGTAGTTGGCGGAGGCCGGGGCGGCCAGGACGAGGGCCGCGAGTGCGGCCAAGAGAATCGTCGCTCTCATTCGATGCATGCTGGTCAGAACCGATCAGCCCATCCCGAGTTGCGCTCCGGGCCGGGTTCTAGGATCCACTATCAGCACGCCATGGCGATCGACGCACCACCCGAGGAGCAGCGCCGCGACCGGCTCCGCGAACAGCGTCGCGCTTTACCCGACCAGCCCGGCGTGTACCTGTTCCGCGACGCCCGCGGGCGCGTCGTCTACGTCGGCAAGGCGAAGTCGATCCGCAAGCGCGTGGCCAGCCACTTCTCCAACCCGACGGTCTACGGCACGACCGCGCTGACGGAGGAGATCGACCACATCGAGTACCTCGCGGTCGTCACCGAGGCCGAGGCGCTGCTGACCGAGCAGAACTTCATCAAGCAGTACAAGCCGAAGTTCAACATCCGGCTGCGCGACGACAAGTCCTACCCCTACATCGCGATCAGCCTCGACGAGGACTTCCCGCGCGTCTACTTCACGCGCGAGAAGCACAAGCGCGAGCGGGCCTACTTCGGCCCCTACAGCTCGGCCAAGCGCGTGCGCGGGACGCTCGACCTGCTGGGCAAGATCTTCCTCTTCCGCTCGTGCGAGGGGCACCGAGCCCGGCCGCCATTCCGGCTCGCCGTGCCTGGACTACTACATCAAGCGCTGCGGGGCGCCCTGCGTGGGCTACGTGTCCAAGGAGGAGTACCGCGAGGGGATCGACGGCGTGGTCGCGTTCCTCTCCGGCCGCTTCAAGCAGATCGAGCGCGACCTCGAGCGCAAGATGTACTTCGCCGCCGGCCAGCGCGACTACGAGCAGGCGACGATCGAGCGCAACCGCCTGCAGGCCGTCAAGGCGCTGCTGGAGCGCCAGCGCGTGGCCGAGGGTGGCGCGGGTACATACGACGCGGTCGCGGTCGCCGTCGAGGGTGCGGACGCCAACGCCCAGGTCTTCCAGGTCCGCGACGGCGTCCTCGCGGACCGCCAGTCGTTCTACCTCGAGAACCAGGCCGAGCAGGAACCGGCGATCGTGGCCGAGGAGTTCATGCTCCAGTACTACGCCTCGGCGCTCTCGATCCCATCGTTGATCGTCGTCGAGCACACGCTGGCCGAAGGGTCGGCGCTCGACGTCCTGGGCGAGATCCTGGCCGAGCGCCGCGGGGCCGGAAGGGTCGAGATCCGCGCCGCCGAGCGTGGCGGCAAGCGGCGGATCCTCGACCTCGCGCAGCGCAACGCGCGGCTCGCGCTCGACCAGGAGAAGCTCAAGGCCGAGCGCCGCCGCCAGCAGCGCGTGGACTCGCTGACCGGGCTCCAGAGCGCCTTGGCGCTCGACACGCTGCCGGTGCGGATCGAGTGCTTCGACATCTCCCACGTCGGCGGCACGCACACGGTGGCGTCGATGGTCGTGTTCGAGGGCGGCGCGCCGAAGAAGAGCGATTACCGGCGTTTCACCATTCGCGAGGTCGACAGCGGCGATGATTTCGCCGCGATGGCGGAGGTCTTGACGCGCCGCTCCGCGCAGTGGGAACGCCAAGCGGAACGCTCGCCCTACGACGCCGAGCGCGATGCGTCGTTCGCGGCGCTGCCGAACCTCGTGATCATCGACGGCGGCAAGGGGCAGCTCACGGCCGGGCTCGAGCCGCTCCAAGGCTTCCGCGAGCGCGGGGTGGCCGTCGTCTCGCTGGCCAAGCGGATCGAGGAGGTCTTCCTGCCCGGCAGGCCGAATCCGGTCGTGATGGCGCACGACACGCCGGAGCTCCAGCTCGTCCAGCGCGTCCGCGACGAGGCGCACCGCTTCGCCATCACCCACCACCGGATCCGCCGCGACCGTGCGATGACCGCGTCGATCATGGACGAGCTCCCCGGTGTCGGGCCGGCGCGCAAACGCGCGCTGCTCAAGCATTTCGGCTCGCCCGATGCGGTGATCGGGGCATCGCGCGAAGCGCTCGAGAACGTGCCAGGATTTCCCCAGAAGGTCGCCAGGGACCTATATGCCCACCTCAACCGGACAGGACGCTGATGGGTAACGCGGTTCGCGACGGCGGCCAGAACGGCCGGCGGCCGGGCTCGAGAATGGAGGACCTGGTCGTCATTTCGGGCCTGAGCGGCGCCGGCAAGTCGTCGGCCATGAACGTGTTCGAGGACGCGGGCTACTTCTGCGTCGACAATCTCCCGGCCGAGATGATCCGCTCGCTCAGCGAGCTGTTCATGCACGAGGGCTCGAAGGTCGAGCGCGCGGCCGTGGTCTGCGATTCCCGCGGCGGCGAGTACCTGGCCGCGCTCGCGAGCGTGATCGACCAGCTGAACGCGGCAGGGCTGGTGCATCGTGTGGTCTTCCTCACGGCCGACGAGCAGGCGCTCGTCGACCGCTACAAGGAGACGCGCCGGCGCCATCCGCTGTCCCCGCACGGCAGCGTGCTCGACGGCATCCGGGCCGAGCAGCAGCTGCTCGCGCCGGTGCGCGAGCGGGCCGACCTGGTGATCGACACCTCGGGGCTGAGCGCGGCCGCGCTGCGGCGCAAGGTCGCCGACGAGCTGCTGGAGCCCTCGACGCCCGGGCGGCTCGCCGTCACGTTCACCTCGTTCGGGCACAAGCACGGGCCGCCGCGCGACGCCGACCTGGCCTTCGACGTGCGCTTCCTGCCCAACCCGCACTATGACGCCAACCTGCGCCCGCTGACCGGGTTCGACCAACGGATCGTCGACTACGTCGGCCGCGACGGCCGCCTCGAGGAGTTCTACTCGTACGTCATCCCGCTGCTCGAGTACCTGCTGCCGCAGTACGTCGCCGAGGGCAAGGCGCATCTGATGGTCGCGATCGGCTGCACCGGCGGCCGGCACCGTTCGGTGGCGATCACCGAGCACCTGGCCGACCGCTTCCGTGATCGTGAGGAGTACTTCGTCGAAGTGGCCCACCGCGACGTCGACAGGCTGCCGATCAGGCGCTGAGCGTCAACACCGTAGTAACCCCCGGGGCACGCGGCGGCAAGGTACTGATCCTCTCCGAGGCAAGTTGGGTAGCCTCACCACCGTTTCTCAAGGGAAAGGGATCGGGACGACATGGCTGTACGCGTTGGCATCAACGGCTTCGGCCGCATCGGCCGCAACGTCTTGCGCGCGGCGCTCGAGTCGGACGCCGACGTCGAGATCGTCGGCGTCAACGACATCACCGACTCGAAGACGCTTGGGCACCTGCTCAAGTACGACTCGGTCTTCGGCCCATTGCCGGCCGAGCTGTCGGTCGCCGACGATGCGCTGACGATCGACGGGCGCGAGATCAAGGTGACCGCCGAGACCGACCCGGCCGCGCTGCCGTGGGGCGACCTCGGGGTCGACGTGGTCATCGAATCGACCGGCCGCTTCACGAAGCGCGCGGACGCCGCCAAGCACCTCGAGGCGGGCGCCCAGAAGGTCATCATCTCCGCGCCGGCGACCGAGCCGGACGCGACCGTGGTCCTCGGCGTCAACTTCGACGAGGTCTACGACCCCGACAACCACCACGTCATCTCCAACGCGTCCTGCACGACGAACTGCCTCGCGCCGGTGGCCAAGGTCCTCAACGACCTCGTCGGCATCGAGAAGGGCCTGATGACGACGATCCACGCCTACACGGCCGACCAGAACCTGCAGGACGGGCCGCACCGTGACCTGCGGCGCGCCCGCGCAGCGGCGGTCAACCTCGTGCCGGCCTCGACCGGCGCGGCCAAGGCGATCGGGCTCGTGATCCCGGAGCTCCAGGGCAAGCTGCACGGCTTCGCGGTGCGCGCCCCCGTCCCGACCGGCTCGGTCGTCGATCTCACGATCGTCGCCGGCCGCGAGACGAGCAAGGAGGAGATCAACGAGGCCGTCGCCTCGCAGGCCGACACCGGCGCCTTCGCCGGCATCCTGCGCTACACGGACGAGCCGCTCGTCTCCTCGGACATCGTGAAGGCCAACCACAGCTCGATCTTCGACTCGGAGCTGACCGCGGTGCTCGACGGCAACCTGGTCAAGGTCGTGTCCTGGTACGACAACGAGTGGGGCTACTCGAACCGGCTGGTGGAGCTCGCCCAGAAGGTGCTGGTGCGTGCGCACGCTTGACGAGCTGGACGTCGAGAACAAGCGGGTCCTCGTCCGCGTCGACTTCAACGTCCCGCAGGACGAGGACCGCAGGATCACCGACGACGCCCGCATCCGGGCAGCGCTACCGACGCTGAAGGAGCTGCGCGAGAAGGGAGCCTCCGGGCTCGTGCTGCTCGCGCACCTCGGGCGCCCGAAGGGCGTCGACGACAAGTTCTCGCTGCAAGCCTGCGGCGGACCGACTCGGCGAGCTGTTGGACGTCGAGGTGACGCTCGCGCCCGACCTCGACGACGTGCCCGACGGCGAGGTCGTGATGGTCGAGAACGTGCGTTTCTTCGAAGGTGAGACGAAGAACAACCCGGAGCTGGCCGAGCGCTACGCGAAGCTGGCCGACGTCTACGTCAACGACGCGTTCGGTGCCGCGCACCGCGCGCACGCGTCGACCGAGGGCGTCGCGCACCTGCTGCCGAGCGCCGCCGGGCGGCTGCTCGAGCGCGAGGTCAAGACGCTCAACGGCATCCTCGACGACCCGAAGCGGCCGCTGGTCGCGGTGGTCGGCGGCGCCAAGGTGACGGACAAGATCGGCGTGCTCGAGGCCTTCCTCGAACGGGCCGACACGGTCCTGATCGGCGGCGCGATGTGCTTCCCGTTCTTCAAGGCCCAAGGTCATGACGTCGGGCTCCTCGCTGTGCGAGGAGGAGGGCGTCGAGCCCGCGAACAAGCTGCTCGGCGACGACAAGCTCGAGCTGCCGTCGGACCTCGTCGCCGGCCGCGAGTTCAAGGCCGACACCGAGGTCCGCGAGCTGTCGGAGGTCGACGTGCCGGAGGGCTGGATGGGCCTCGACGTGGGCGCCGGCACGGCGGAGCGCTACGGCGCGACGATCGCCGCCGCCGGCACGGTGTTCTGGAACGGCCCGATGGGCGCGTTCGAGCTCGAGCCGTTCGCGGCGGGCACGAAGACCGTGGCCGAGGCGATGGCCGCCACGGACGCCACCACGGTCGTCGGCGGCGGCGACTCCGCCGCGGCGCTGGCGCAGTTCGGGCTCGCCGACAAGGTCGACCACCTCTCGACGGGCGGCGGCGCGTCGCTCGAGCTGATCGAAGGCAAGGAGCTGCCCGGAGTGAAGGCCCTCTCATGAGCCGCAAGCCCTTCATCGCAGGGAACTGGAAGCTGAACAACACGATCGCCGAGGCCGAGGAGCTGATCGGAGCGCTGCTGCCGCGCGTCGGCGCGGTCGAGGACGTCGACGTGGTCGTCGCCCCGTCCTACCTGTCGCTGCAGGCGGCCGTGGACTCCGCCCGCGGCTCGGCGGTGGCCGTGTACGCGCAGAACATGCACGACAAGGACTCCGGCGCCTTCACGGGCGAGGTGTCGGCTCCGATGCTCGCCGAGATCGACGTCGCGGGCGTGATCCTCGGCCATTCCGAGCGCCGCCAGTACTTCGGCGAGACGGACAAGGCGCTGCAGGCGAAGGTGCCGCGCGCGCTCGAGGCGGGCCTGATCCCGATCCTGTGCGTGGGCGAGACCGAGGAGGAGCGCGAGCGTGGCGACACCGAGCGCAAGCTCCGTCACCAGGTCCAGGAAGGCCTCGAGAAGGTCCCGGTCGAGCGCCTACCAGAGGTCGTCGTCGCCTACGAGCCGATCTGGGCGATCGGCACCGGCCTGACCGCGACGCCCGAGCAGGCCCAGGACGCGATCGCGTTCGTGCGCGCGCTCGTGCAGGGCTTCGACAAGGAGGCGGGCAACCAGGTGCGCGTGCTCTACGGCGGCTCGATGAAGGCCGACAATGCGGCCGAGCTGCTTTCGCAGCCCGACGTCGACGGCGGCCTGATCGGCGGCGCCTCGCTGGACGCCGAAGGCTTCGCGGCGATCGTCGAGGCCGCGCGCGCATGAGAGGCGACGCTCGCCTGGAGGCTCGCGTCGCTGCGAGTACTCGCCCGGAGGGCTCGTACTCGCGCGCGGAGGTGGCATCGGCGTGAGCGTCCCCTCGGTCTGCCTGGTGGTGCTGGACGGCTGGGGGCTCGCGCCCGACGGGCCCGGCAACGCGGTCTCGCTGGCGAAGACGCCGGTGTTCGACGAGCTGTGGTCCAAGCACCCGCACACGACGCTGACGGCGATGGGGCCGAGCGTCGGGCTGCCCGAGGGCCAGATGGGCAACTCCGAGGTCGGGCACCTCAATCTCGGAGCGGGTGCGATCGTCCCGCAGGACCTCGCGCGCATCGACGCCGCGGTCGAGGACGGCACGCTGGCCGAGAACGAGGTGCTGCAGGCGGCGCTGCGCGACGCGCCGCGCGTGCACCTGATCGGGCTCGTGTCCGACGGCGGCGTGCACTCCTCGGACCGCCACCTGAAGGCCCTGATCGAGCTCGCCGGCGGCGACGCGATCGTGCACGCCTTCACCGACGGTCGTGACACGTCGCCCACCGGCGGGGCCAAGTACCTGGCCGACGTCGAGAGCTGGGGCGGGCGCGTCGGCAGCGTCATCGGCCGCTACTACGCGATGGACCGCGACAAGCGCTGGGACCGCATCCAGAAGGCCTACGACCTGCTCGTGCACGGCAAGGCCGACCATCACGCCGATACCGCCGAGGAGGCCGCGAAGGCCGCCTACGAGCGTGACGAGACGGACGAGTTCATCACGGCCACGACCGTCGGCGAGGAGGCCCGCATCCGGCCCGGCGACTCCGTGATCGGGTTCAACTTCCGCCCCGACCGGATGCGCGAGATCACGCTCGCGCTGTGCGACCCGGAGTTCACCGAGATCGATCGCGGCGGCGTCGACGTGATCGACCGCTACACGACGCTGGCCGAGTACGAGGAGGAGTGGACCTACCCCGTCATCTTCCCGCCGCATCGCCCGGCGCTCACGATCGGCCAGGTCATCTCGCGCCAGGGCAAGGGCCAGCTGCACGTCGCCGAGACCGAGAAGTACCCGCACGTGACGTACTTCTTCAACGGCGGCGAGGAGGCGCCCTACGAGGGCGAGGTGCGCGAGCTCGTGCCGTCACCGCGCGACGTCCCGACCTACGACTACAAGCCCGAGATGAGCGCGCGTGAGGCCACCGACGCGTTCGTGCGCCACTTCTCCGAAGAGCAGCCGGCGTTCGCGATCATCAACCTCGCCAACCCCGACATGGTCGGCCACACGGGCGTGATCGAGGCCGCGGTGAAGGCGGTCGAGACCGTCGACGAGTGCCTCGGCCGGATCGTCGAGACCGTCCACGAGATCGGGGGTGCCTGCCTCGTCACCGCCGATCACGGCAACTGCGACCACATGCTCAACGACGACGGCTCGGCCAACACCGCGCACTCGTTGAACCCGGTGCCGTTCATCGTCACCGCGGGCGCCGACTCGCTCGACGGCGAGGGCATCCTGGCCGACGTCGCCCCGACGGCGCTCGCGCTGCTCGGCGTCGAGCAGCCCGAGGAGATGACCGGGCGCTCGCTGCTCGGTTAGATTGCTCACGCAACTACCCCTCGCTAAACTACCGGCCATGGCAATGCCGGAAACCAGCGTGAACCTCTCGCCCGCCGAACTCGGCGCCTGGCGCGGCATGCTGCGCGTCCACACGGCGCTGGTCAAGGCGCTGGATGCCGAGCTGGCCGCCGCCCACGACCTGCCCCTGAGCTCCTACGAGGTTCTGATCACGCTCGAGTCCGCACCCAACCGCAAGCGCCGAATGGCTGAGCTGGCCGATTCCGTGCTGCTGTCGCGGTCCGGGATGACGCGGCTCGTCGATCGCCTCGAGCGCGAAGGGCTGCTCGCCCGCGACACGTGTACCGACGACGGGCGCGGATGCTTCGCGGTGCTCACCGACAAGGGCGCCGAGGTGCTGGCCACCGCGCGCCCGACGCACCTCGACGGCGTGCGCGAGCGCTTCCTGCGGCACTTGTCCGAGGACGAGATGCGGATCCTCGCGGTCATGTGGGAGCGCGTCCTGCCCGGGTCCGTGGCGAGCGACTAGGCGCGAATGGCCGACGGGCGCGAGCGGATCCTGGAGACGGCCTACGAGCTGTTCAGCCGCCACGGCACGCGTGCCGTCGGCGTCGACCGCATCATCGCCGAGGCGGGCACGGCGAAGATGACGCTGTACCGCAACTTCACCTCCAAGGAGGAGCTGATCGTCGCCTTCCTGGCCGCGCGCGAGGAGCGCTGGACGCGCGGCTGGCTGCAGGCCGAGGTCGAGCAGCGGGCGGACACGCCGGCGGACCGGCTGCTGGCGATCTTCGACGTCTTCGGCGAATGGTTCGCCCTGCCCGACTTCGAGGGCTGCTCGTTCATCAACGTGATGCTCGAGCTGACGGATCGCGAGGACCCCGCGCGGATCGCGAGCGTCGGGCACCTGAGCGTGATCCGCGAGTTCCTTGCCGGCCTGGCGGCGGAGGCGGGGGTCGAGGACCCCGACGCCTTGGCGCACCAGTGGCACATCCTCATGAAGGGCTCGATCGTCGCCGCCGCCGAGGGCGACGCGCGTGCCGCGGCGCGCGCTCAGGAGCTCGGCGCGCTGCTGCTCGCGGCCCGAACCTAGCTGATACGTTCCGCGGGTGAGACAGGTCCGTCTCACGCACCGCGAGCGGAGGAGAACGCATGGCCATTCCTACCGAGCTGGTCGGATCGTTGCCGCGGCCGATGAAGTTGCAGGAGGCCTATGAGGCCTACGATCAGGGGCAGATCGAGTGGGCCGAGCTGCAGGCCCAGCAGGACGCGGCCGCGGAGGACTCGATCCGGCGCCTGGAGGAGGTCGGCGAGCCGATCGTCACCGACGGCGAGCAGCGCGAGTCGAGCTTCGCGACCTACCCGGTCACGGACACGCTCGCGGGCACCGGGCTGGCGGACAACCTCGCCGGCGACGGCCAGTTCTTCGCGATCTTCGACGACGGCCACCACCGCCAGCTGCCGCGGCTGACCGGCGGGCCGTTCCGCTACAAGACGTACGCGTCGGAGTTCGTCGAGAAGAACCGGGCGATCGCGACGCACCCGGTCAAGCAGGCCGTGATCGCGCCCTCGATGCTGATGCTGCTCTACCCGCTCGAGGACGAGCTCGAGGGCTACCCGCGCGAGCAGTTCCTGGCCGACCTGTGCGACGAGGTCGAGAAGGACATCCGCCAGTGCTTCGACGCCGGCGCCGTGCGCGTCTCGATCGACTTCACCGAAGGCCGGCTGGCGAACAAGAACGACTCGCGCAACCCTTGGACGAACAAGGACATGCTGCAGGAGTTCATCGACCTCAACAACCGCGTGATCGACCGCTTCAGCGCCGAAGAGCGGGTCAACATCGGGGTCCACACGTGCCCGGGCGGCGATTGCGATTCCGTGCACTCCAAGGAGGTGCCCTACGAGAAGCTGCTGAGCAAGATGTTCCAGCTCAACGCCGGCTACTTCCTGATCCAGTGCGCGTCGGAGTCCGACCGCGAGAGCGTCTACCGCATGTGTGGCGAGTATTCGCGCGAGGACGCGAACGGCGTGCCGCAGGTCTGCTTCATGGGCGTCGTGAACCCCTTGAACCCGGAAGTCGAGACCGCGCAGCAGATCCGCGACGAGCTCGTGCTGGCCTCGAAGTACATCCCGGTCGAGCGCCTGGGGGCGACCGACGACTGCGGCTTCTCGCCGTTCTCGCGCGACGTCAAGCCCAAGCACGGATCGCCGGACTTCGCGCGCGACGTGGCGATGCAGAAGATCGCGGCGCGGCTCGAGGGCGCCCGGCTGGCGCGTGAGGCGCTGGTCGGGGCCGGGGTGTAAGCGGCCCTCGCCCTCGGGGTCGAGGGCGAGGGAATGCTTCGCGGTCTTAGCGCTCGATGGCGGCGCCATCGGGCGCGACCGCCCACCACTTCGCCCCGAAGCCGTCGCTGCCCTGGCCGTTGGCGTCACCGGTGGCGGTGTCGCCCTGGAAGTAGTAGAGCGGGTGGCCGGCGTAGGTCACGCCGAGCGTGCCGTCGGCGCGCTCGGAGGTCCCGAGGAGCTTGGAGTCGACGCCGTCGCCGGCGGCCGGCTTGTCGGCGGCGGTCAGCGGGGGCCAGGCCTGCGCGCAGGCGCCGTCGCAGGCGCTCTTGCTGCCCTGGTCGGCCTCCCAGAGGTAGAGCGTGCGGCCCTCGGCGTCGACGAGCATCTTGCCCAGCGGGCCGGAGGCGGCCTTGATCGTGAGCGCCTCGCCGACGGCCTTGGCCTCGGGCGTGGGCGTGCTTTCCGCCGTCGGCGAGTCGTAGTCGTAGGCCGGGGCGGTCGTCGGCGCGGCTGAAGCCGGGCTCGACTCAGAGTCGGAGCCGCCGCAGGCCGCCACGGCGAACGTGGCGGCGACGGCGGCGAGAGCGGAAGCGGTGCGCAGGGTCATGGGACACATGACGCCGCGCACCGCGCGTTTCATCCCGCCACTACCGCATGCGGATGCGCACCACCTGGCCGCCGCCCGGCGACGTGGTGTGGATCGTCACGTAGAGACCGTCGCGACCGACCGCGATGCCGCCCGGCTCGGGCAGCGTCGCCGCGGGCAGGGTCAGCTTGGTCTTGGCGCCTGTGCGCGAGACGGCGTAGATCGCTCCCTCGTCGCCCGGAGCGAGCAGGCCGTTGTCGTCGATCGAGAGCGCGTACAGCGTCCCGTCGCGGCCGAAGGCCAGATCCATGAGGTTCGTGAAGCCGGTCGCGAACTCGCTGATCGCGCCCGAGCGCGGGTTGACCTTGAAGATGCTTCGCGCCGCCCGCGGGGAACGGGAAGCCGGTCAGCTGGCTCACGTAGTACTGGCCGTCCGGTCCCTTGACCACGGACGTCGGCACGGCCTGCATCGGCATCATCACGCCCGGAGGCGCGAACGGGTTCTGCGTCATCACGTTCGGGAACACCGCGAGGTTGCGGACGCGTCCCCACATGTCCACGATGTCGATGCGCGTTGCCGCCCGCATCGGCGACGACGAGCTTGCGGCCGTCACGGATGACCCCGACCGGGTTGGTAGTCGACGGCCGGGTTGCCCGCTGTGGCATCCGGATTCACCCGCTTCTCGAACTCGTACATGTCGGCGAGCTTGACCGGCCGGCCGCGATGACCGATCAGCCAGGACCGTGCCGAACAGCTTCGCCCTCCGATCCTCCTCCACCAGATCCTCACGCGTGATCAGCGGACCGGGCTCCTCGCTCGGGGGTGTCGGCAGCTCATCGGATCTCGGTCGGACCGCCGTTGGTGATGACCACCGTGTCGTCGCCGATGACAGTGATGCCGTGCGGGCCGATGCCGTTCGTGTTCGTCGGACCCGTCGCCGGCGTGTTCGCCATCGACGGCAGCCCGTCGGCGATCCGGTACTGATGGCCCCAGCGGGTGACCTTCGTCACCGAGCCGGTGAATCCCCAGCAACCAGGGCCCTCGGCACCGACGAAGCACGGCTTGCTCGGGCCGCCGGTTCCGGCCTCGGCCACGAACAGGTCGCCGCGATCGCCGAACGCGAGATGCCGTGGGCTGTTCGAGGCCGTCGGCGACGACGCTGATCGGCTCGCCTCCTCCTCGACCAGAGGCGCTTGCGCTGGGCGCAATCCCTAGGGCGCAGAGCAGCAGGACGGGCAGGAACCGAAGTACTCGCATGTGACCTCCTCCGTGGATGAACGAGACCGTCTCAGCAACTGAGGTCTGATGTCAAACACTTTTTCGGTCAGCGATCGCACGGGAACGCAGCCTATGCGTATACGCAAGATAAGACTTGACAACTCTCGACTTAGATCTCATACTGTCTGTCAACGCAGTATTGGTATCTACGACGCTCGTAGGAGGATTCAGAGCATGGCGATCGTTCGTTGGGAGCCGCTTCGTGAGCTCACCACCCTGCAGAACGAGATGAACCGGCTCTTCGGCCAGGTCTTCGACACGCCCGCCCAGCCCAACGGCGGCACGCTCCGGCGCTGGATGCCGGCGATGGATCTCGTCGAGACCGAGGCTCAGTTCGTGCTCCGCGCCGACCTGCCCGGCCTGTCCGAGGAGGACGTGACCATCGAGGTCGAGGAGCGCGTGCTCACCGTGTCGGGCGAGCGCAAGGCCGAGCACAGCGAGACCAAGGAGGGCTTCCACCGCGTGGAGCGCGCCTTCGGCTCGTTCTCTCGCTCGCTGACGCTGCCCGAGGGCGTCGACGCCGAGGCCGTCACGGCGAGCTTCGACCGCGGCGTGCTCGAGGTGCGGATCCCGAAGCCCGAGCAGCGCAAGCCGCGCAAGATCTCGATCGGCGTCGGCGACGCGCCGAAGACGATCGACACCGAGTCCAAGGAGTAAGCGCAAGCAAGTGGGCGCGCCGGATGGCGCGCCCACGACTCGCGACCGTGGGCGGCTAACGTGCCGCCTCCGTGTTCACCATCCGCAGCAAGGATCCGGGCTCGTACGCCCGCACCGGGACCCTGAGGCTCTCGCATGGCGAGGTGCGGACGCCGGCCTTCGTGCCGCTGGCGACCAAGGCCGTCGTCAAGACGCTCGAAGTGCGCGAGGCCGGGGACCTCGGCTTCGACATGGTCCTGGGGAACACGTTCCACCTGTTCCTCTCGCCGGGCCACGAGCTGATCGAGCGGCTCGGCGGTCTGCACCGCTTCCAGCGCTGGGAGCGGCCGATCATCACCGACTCGGGCGGCTTCCAGGTCTTCTCGATGGGTCACGGGACGGTGGCCGACGAGATCAAGGGCCGTGCGGCGCAGTTCGCCGGCGAGCGCTCGGGCGCGATCCTCGCGATCGAGGAGGAGGGCGTGCGCTTCCGCTCCTACCTCGACGGCTCGACCAAGTTCATGGGTCCCGAGACCTCGATGGCCGTCCAGGCCGCGCTCGGGTCGGACATCGCGCTGGTGTTCGACGAGTGCACGCCGTTCCACGCCGACCGCGACTACACCGCGCGCTCGACCGAGCGCACGCACCGCTGGCTCGATCGCTGCCTCGCGTGGCATGAGGCGAACGGCCCGGAGGACCAGGTCGTCTACGGGATCGTCCAGGGCGGGACCGACGAGGACCTGCGACGCGGCTCGGCCCAGGCCGTCGCCGCCCGCGACGGTCTGGGCGGGATCGCGATCGGCGGGTCGCTCGGCGAGGACAAGGCGCAGATGTTCGAAGTCGTCGAGTGGACGATCGAGGAGCTGCCGGAGGCCAAGCCGCGGCACCTGCTCGGGATCGGCGAGGTCGACGACCTTCTGCGCGGCGTCGAGCTCGGCATCGACACCTTCGACTGCGCCATGCCCACCCGCATCGGCCGCCACGGCATGGCGCTCGTGCCGGACCCCGAGCGCCGCTGGCGCGTCGACCTGGCCAAGGCCCGCTGGCGCGAGGCCGACGAGCCGCTGCTCGAGGGCTGCCCGTGCCCGGCCTGCGCCGAGGGCTACACGCGCGCCTACCTGCACTACCTGTTCCGGGCCAAGGAGCAGACCGCGATGCGCCTGCTCACGATCCACAACCTTGCTTACCTGCAGCGCCTGATGGCCGAGCTGCGCGACGCCATCGACGCCGGCCGCCTGCCGGCCGCGGCGGCGGCGGTGCGAAGGGGAGCGGCGCCGTGGGAGCTGGCCGCCGCGAGCGCATGAGCGGCGGGGCGAGCCGCGGCGGCGCGGCGACGCGGCGGCGGGCGGCGAGGGCGCGGCGGGCGGCGAGGGCGCGGCGGGCGGCGAGGGCGCGGCGGGCGGCGAGGGCGCGGCGGGCGGCGAGGGCGCGGCGGGCGGCGAGGGCGCGGCGGCCGGCGAGGGCGCGGCGGCGGGCGGCGAGGGCGCCGCGGCGTTCAAGGCGTTCGAGGCCGGCGGCTGGAGCGCGCGGGCCGGGACGTACGGCGAGCTGATGGCGCGGGCGACCGCGGTCGCGATCGAGCCGCTGCTCGACGCGGCGGGGGTCGGGCCCGGCGTGCGCGTGCTCGACGTCGGCTGCGGGCCCGGCGCGCTCTCGGCCGCGGCGGCGGCCCGGGGGGCCGAGGTCACCGGCGTCGACCTGGCCGAGGGCATGCTGGCCGAGGCCCGCCGCCGGCATCCGCACGTCCGCTTCGTGCGGGGCGACGCCGAGGACCTGCCGTTCGCCGACGGCACGTTCGACGTCGCCCTCGGCGCGTTCGTCGTCAACCACCTGCCGCACCCCGAGGCCGCGGCGCGAGAACTCGCCCGCGTGGCGCGCCGCGTCGCGCTGGCGATGTGGGGACCCGAGGAGCAGACCGCGATCCTCGGCCTGCCCGCCCGCGCGGCCGCGCAGCTCGAGGCGAACGTCCCGCCCGGCCCCGACTCGCTTCGCTTCACGGACGCGGACGAGCTCGCCGCGCTGATCGGCGGCAGCGTGCGCGAGCTCACCACGACGCTGCACGTCGACACGCTCGACGAGCTCTGGGACGGCGTCCGCGGCGGCACGGTCCGCACCGCCGCCCGCCTCGAAGCGGCCACGCCCGAGCAGCTCGCGCACGCCCGCGCGCGTCTCACAGCTCTCGCGGAGCCGTACCGCACGTCGCGCCGGCTACGCGCTCCCGATCACGATCCGGATCGCAACCTGAGGACGATCGCGACGGTCGACTTTCGAGGGGGTGTTACGACTTTGTTCACCCCCTCCGAACGAAAACGGAACACCCCCCGGGGCAGACCCCTTGAACGTTCACCGCGTGTTCTGCTCGACGAGGTCCTTGAACGACTGGACGGCGTCGTCGAGGTTGCCCCGGACGTCCTCGTCGAGCTGGACGCTCTGGCCGCCCGACCCGGAGAGCGCCTGGTAGGCGATGGCGCCGCCCGCGATCAGCGCGATCACGAGCACGAGCGCGATCCAGCGGCCGATGCCGCGCTGCTTCTTCGGTGGCTCGCGGCGCGGCGGCTGCCGGCGGGCCGAGGTCTGACGGCGCGGCGGCTCGTCGATCGGTTGCAGCTGCCGTCGCGCGGCCCGCGTGCCGGTGCTCGTGGGCGTGAGCATCCGGGTGGCGTCCTCGTCGGGCAGGGCGTGCGTGGCGTCGAGGTCGTCGGTGTGCGAGATGCCGGCCAGCCCGTCGCGCAGCGCATCCTCCATCTCGGCGGCGTCGCGGTAGCGGCGCTCCGGGTCGCGCGCCAGCGCGCGACCGACGGCGGCGGCCAGCGCCGGCGGCACGTCGCGCGCCTCGTCCTGCAGCCGCGGCGGCGGCCCGCCCTCCTGAAGCCGGGCCAGATCGGTCAGCGACGCGGCCTCGTACGGCAGCCGCCCGGCCATCAGCTGGTAGGAGACGACGCCGAGCGCGTAGATGTCCGAGGCCGGGCCGGCGGGCTCGCCGCGCGCCTGCTCGGGCGACAGGTAGGCGGCCGTCCCCAGCACCGAGCCGACCTTCGTGATGTCCGACTGCTCGGCGGCCTTGGCGATGCCGAAGTCGGCGAGCTTGACGACGCCGTCGGTGTTGACCATCAGGTTGCCGGGCTTGACGTCGCGGTGCACGACGCCGTTGCGGTGCGCGTAGTCGAGCCCGCGGCAGGCCTGGGTGAGGATCTCGACCGCGTCGCGCGGCGCCATCGGCCCTCGATCGCGCAGCAGCTCGGCGCACGAGTGGCCGTCGACGTATTCCATGACGATGAACTGGCGTCCGCTGGTGGCGTCGGAGCCGAAGTCGAAGACCTGCACGATGTTCGGATGCACGAGCCGGGCGGCGGCCAGCGCCTCGCGCCGGAAGCGCGAGACGAAGCTCGAGTCCTCCGCGAGGTGCTCGGCCAGCAGCTTGACGGCGACGTTGCGCTCCAGCCGCGTGTCGAACGCGAGCTGAACCGTCGCCATACCGCCGACGCCGAGCCGGCGGTCGAGCTTGTAGCGGTCGGCGAACAGCTGCTCGGTGGCCATCACTCACCGTCCTCCGGAGGGGCGGCTTCGGTCGGCGCTTCGGTTGGAGCCTCGGTGGGCGCTTCGGTCGGGGCTTCGGTGGGCGCCTCGGTCGCGGTCGCGGTGGGTGTCTCCGTGGCCGTCTCGGTCGGTTCCGCGGTGGCGGTCTCGGTCGGCTCCGCGGTGGCGGTCTCCGTCGGCGCTGGCGTCGCCGTCTCCTCAGCCCGGCAGTCGGCCGAGATCCGGCTCTCGATCTGGTCCACCCACTCGCGCAGGTTCTGCACGAGGTCGGCGTCGACGCTGTTGGGCAGCTGGTCGATCTCGCGCTGCGCCTGACTCACCGCCTCGCGTGCGGCGCTGCGGTCCTGATCCGAGCACGATTGCTCGACCTGATCGGCGGCGGCGATCAAGGCATCCGCGTTGCTCTGCGGGATCAGATCGGGGTTCGACTGTCCACAGCCCGCCAGCACAGCGACGACCAGGACGAGGAGCGGCAGGCGTCTCATCGAGAAAGCCAGGCTAGTACACGGCACCGGAGGTACACCGCATTCCGGCGGGCCCGGCCCGCCGCTGCCGGGCTCCGGCAGGCGCACACGTGCCACCAGCATGCATCCGCCTGCCGGAGCAGGCAGCGACGACCCGTGCATTCGCCGGCGATGCGCCGTACCACCGGTCCCGTGCACCGCTCACTGCCCGTATTGCAAACGCTCGGCGAGCGAGTCCGGCAGCCGTGCGGCGCGAATCGCGGCTTGCGCCCCGGCGATGTCGTACTCCGCCCTCCGGTAGATCGCGGTCTTGCGGTCGGTGTCGAGCAGCAGCCAGGCCGCGCGCGGGTCGCCGTCGCGCGGCTGGCCGGTCGAGCCTGGGTTGACCAGCCACTCGCTGACCGAGAGGTCGAGCTCCGCGCCCTCGCGCTGGGTCTGACCGCTCGCGGCCTGCCCCTCGGGCCGGGTGAAGGACAGCGCCACGTGCGAGTGGCCGATCAGCGAGACGCGGAACTCGGTCGAGTCGAAGCACAGCTCGGCGGTCAGCCCGGAGAGCACGTACTCCCACACCGGGTCGCGCGGCGACGCGTGGAAGAGCCCGATGCCGGCGGCCGTGCCGGAGGGCTCGAGCGCGAGCAGGAAGTCGCGCGTCGTGTCCGAGATCACTTCCTGCGTCCAGCGCGCGGCCAGCGCGGCCCCGCGCGAGAAGTCGTCCAGCGACAGCTCCCCGACGACGGCCAGGTCGTGGTTGCCGGCCAGGCAGATCGCGCAGTGGGCGTCCGCGAGCGCGACGCAGGCGTCGGGCTCGGCGCCGTAGCCGACGAGGTCTCCGAGGCACCACAGCTCTTCCGCGCCGGCCTCCTCGGCAGCGGCGATGACCGCCTCGAAGGCGTGGCGGTTGCCGTGGATGTCGGTGCAGATGGCGACCTGCATGGCGTAGCGTCTATTCGGTGCCGCGAAGGCTCCGCCTGCCCGCCGCCCTCGTCTCCGCGCTGGTCGTCGCGGAGGCGGCGGTGCTGCTCCTGCGGCCGAAGCAGCGCTACCCGGTCGTGCAGGTGGAGCCGCGAGACTACTTCAGCGCGGCCGAGTTGGAACGCGCCACGAAGTTCCGCACCGGACAGCTCTGGCTCTACGGCGCGCGGACGGTGGTCGACCTGACCGTGCTCGCCGCCGCCGCACGGCTCGCGCCCGCCGACGCGCGGCGCCCGGTCGCGACCGGCGCCGCCGGCGCGGCCGCGCTCACGCTGGCCGGAACGGTCGCCGCGCTCCCGCTGCGCGCGGCCTCGCGCCAGCGCGCCAAGAACGTCGGCCTGATCACGCAGTCGTGGGGCGGCTGGGCAAGCGACGTGGCCAAGGGCACCGCGATCAGCGGCACGCTGGCCGGCGCCGGCGGTGCCCTGCTCGTCGCCGGCCGGCAACGCTTCGGCGCGCACTGGTGGGCGCCGGGGGCGGTCGCGGTCGCCGGCTTCGCCGTCGTCTTCACCTACCTCGGGCCGGTCGTGCTCGATCCCATCTTCAACACGTTCACGCCGCTGCCCGCCGGCGACACCCGCGACGACGTCCTCGAGCTCGCGGGCAAGGCCGGCGTCGAGGTCGGCGAGGTCTACGAGGTCGATGCCTCGCGCCGGACGACCGCGGCCAACGCCTACGTCACGGGGATCGGCCGCACGAAGCGGGTCGTGCTCTACGACACGCTGCTGAAGGAGTTCACGGCGGCCGAGACGCGGCTCGTCGTGGCCCACGAGCTCGCGCACGTCAAGCACCGCGACGTCGGCCACGGCCTGCTCTGGCTCGCGCTGGTGGCGCCGTTCGGGACGCTGGCCGTCGCGCGCGCCGCGGACGAGCTGACCAAGCCGGGCACGAGCCCGGTCCCGGCGGTCTCGCTGTCGCTCGCGCTCATCGCGCCCTGCCCTGACCACGGTCGCCAACCAGCTCTCGCGCGCGATCGAGCGCCGCGCCGACGCGTTCGCGCTCGAGCTCACGCACGAGCCCGACGCGATGGTGCAGTTCGAGCGCCGGATCACGCTCCAGAACGTCGGCGACCCCGACCCGCCGCGCTGGCAGGAGCTGCTGATGAGCACGCACCCGCCGACGATGGAGCGGATCGGGCAGGCGCTGGCTACGGCGAATAATCCGGGCGGTCCCGGATCTCCGGGAGGCCCTTGATGCCCTCGGTGGTGCGCCACTTGGACCAGTTGTCGTCCATCGCGTCCATCAGCTCGCGCATCGCCTGCGGGGAGAGCGAGACGCGCGTGACGACGACGCCTGGGACCTCGTCCTCCTCGACTTCGTGGTCCACGCGCGAGAACGTGAGCGTGAACTCGTAGTCCGAGTGCGAGACGGTGGCGAAGTTGGCGTAGACGCCCGCCATCACCTCGGGCGTCGTGTGCAGATTGAAGTGCCGCTCGCGGTCGTCGCCTTCCATCGCGCCACCTAGCATCCCACACCGTGCGCTACTCCGTGGTCGCGGTCGGCAAGGCCCGCGCGCCGTACGTCGACGACCTCCAGCACTACGCCAAGCTGCTCTCGCGCTACGCGCGCGTGGACGTGATCGAGGTCGCCGACGACGACGCGCTCAAGCGCCGGATCCCCGAGCGCGCCTGGGTCTGCCTGCTCGACAGCCGGGGGCGTACGTACACGTCGGAGGCGTTCGCGGGCTGGCTCGAGGAGCGCCGCCAGGCGGGCCGCGACGTCTGCTTCGTGATCGGCGGCGCATTTGGCACCGAGCTCGCGCAAGCCGATCACACACTCTCCTTCGGGCCGGCGACGCTGCCGCACCTGCTGGCGCGCGTGGTGCTGCTCGAGCAGCTCTACCGAGCGCACAAGATTCTGGCGGGTGAGCCGTACCATCATTGACCGTGCACCCCATCGACGAGCTGAGGGCGGCCGTCGAGGCAGCCGCTTCTGACCTGCGCAACGGCAACCCGGCCCCAAAGGCGCGCGCCAGCCTCGAGCGCCCCAAGAAGGCCGGCTTCGGCGACTACTCCACCAACGCGGCGATGCTGCTGGCGCCCGCGCTGGGCGCCCCGCCGCGCGAGATCGCCGAACGGCTCGGGGAGCGCCTGACCGAGCGCCTCGGGCCCGCGCTCGACCACGTCGAGGTCGCCGGCCCGGGGTTCCTCAATGTCTTCCTGGCCGACGCCTGGTACGTCGCCGCCGCGCGCCAGATCGTGGCCGCCGGCGACGATTGGGGTCGCGGCACGCCCGAGCAGCGCGAGCGGGTCAACGTCGAGTTCGTCTCGGCCAACCCGACCGGCCCGCTGACCGCGGCGAGCGGCCGCCACGCGGCCTACGGCGACGCGCTGGCGCGGCTGCTCGAACTGTCCGGCCACGAGGTCGTGCGCGAGTACTACTTCAACGACGCCGGCTCGCAGGTCACGAAGCTCGGCGCCTCCGTGCGCGCCCGCGCGCGCAATGAACCGTTACCCGAGGACGGCTACCAAGGCGACTACGTCGTGGAGCTCGCGGCCCAGCATCCCGGACGCCGCCGAGACGGGCGCGGAGGAGCTCGGCAGCAAGGCGGCGGCGCTGATCATGGAGAGCATCCGCGCGACGCTGCACGCCTACCGCGTCGACTTCGACTCCTATTTCCTCGAGGGCACGCTGCACGAAGGCGATCCGTCGCCGATCGCGATCGCATTCGAGATCCTCCAGCAGCTGGGGCACAGCTACCAGTCCGAGGGCGCGCTGTGGATGCGCACGAGCGAGTACGGCGACGACAAGGACCGCGTGCTCGTGCGCTCGACCGGCGCCCCGACGTACTTCGCCGCCGACGTCGCCTACCACGAGAACAAGGTCCGGCGCGGGTTCGACCGCCTGATCAACATCCTCGGCGCCGATCACCACGGTTACATCGGCCGCATGAAGGGCGTGATGGCCGCGCTCGGCCACGAGCCGGACCGGCTCGAGATCCCGATCCTGCAGTTCGTCCACATCGTCGAGGGCGGCGAGAAGGCGAAGATGTCCAAGCGCCGCGGCGACTTCGTGACGCTCGACGAGCTGATCGAGGCCATCGGAGTGGATGCCATCCGGTGGTTCATGCTTTCGCGCTCGCACGAGTCGACGATCGACCTCGACCTCGAGCTGGCCCGCAAGCAGGACCCGGAGAACCCGGTCTACTACGTCCAGTACGCGCACGCGCGGATCGCCTCGATCCTGCGCAACGCCGAGCCCGGGCAGGTCGAGAAGGCGCTGGCGAGTGAGCCCGCCGCGATCGAGCTCAATCCCTCCGAGCGCGAGCTGGTGCGCCGGCTGCTGTCGTTCCCGAACGAGGTCCACGAGGCGACGGAGCGGCGCGCGCCGCACCGGATCGCCAATTACGTGCTGGAGCTGGGGCAGGCGTTCGCGGCCTTCTATCGCGACTCGCCGGTGCTCAAGGAGCCCGCCGCGGACCTGCAGGCGTTCCGGATCGCGCTCTGCGTCGCGTCGCAACGCACCCTGGCCACCGCGCTCGGGCTGCTGGGCGTCTCGGCGCCGGAGTCGATGTGAGGCTGCTGCTCGCGGTCGCCGGCGCCGTGCTGGCGCTGGCGGCGCCGGCGAGCGCGGAGGAGCGGCTGCTGACGCTGTACTCGCCGCCGATCGACTCCGAGCCCTACGTGCACAAGTCGACGACGGTTCGCGCTCAAGCCCGACGGCGTCCAAGCCCCGCTGCAGCCCGGCTATGTGCTCGGCTTCAAGGAGCAGGTGCTGGTCGACAGCAAGGACCCCGACGCCAAGCCGCTGCCGGTGTCCAAGATGATGGTCCACCACCTCCTCTACTACACGTCCGGCCGCGTCGACGAAGGCTCCGGCTGCCTCGGCGGCGCGTTTCTCAACGGGCGCGGGGAGGAGCACCCCAGCGGGCAGTTCGCGGCGCTCTACCCGCCCGCGGTCCGGGCGCGCTACGGCGTCCGCAACGCGACCGCGGCCGGTACGGCGCCGGAGTGGTCGGTGACCGCGATGGTCATGAACCACTACCAGCGCTCGAAGCGCTTCTACGTGCGCACGAAGCTCTGGTACACGACCGAGCCGCGGACCCAGCTCTATCCGACGACGGTCGGCGACTGCCGCCACCTGGCCAACGGCATGGCCTACGACGTGCCCGGCGGCGGCTCGACGTTCGTCGACCGCTCGTCCTGGACGGTGCCGTTCAACGCCCGCATCCTGTCCGGCGCCTCGCACCACCACGGCGGCGCCACGCGCCAGACGCTGGCCTCGAAGACCTGCAACCGCAAGCTGCTCGACGCGCGCGCCTACTACGGCGCGCGCGAACCATCCCTACAACACGATCCGCCCGATCCTGCACGAGCCGGGGCCGATCGCCAACGGCACGTTCCGCAGCGCCCAGGGCATCCCGGTCGCCGCCGGCGAGGTGCTGGACCGCGCCGCGTTCCACGACAACGCGTCGCTGCACGTCGCGGCGATGGGCTTCTGGATCCTGATGCTCGTGCGCGACGACGGCGTGACGGCGTGCGCGCCGCTGCCGGCCGACGTCGCCGAGGTCACGCGCCCGGCGCGCTACGACCGCAAGGCGCCCTACGTCTACGACCGCGAGGTCCCGCAGCTGCTGCAGCCCGGCGGCCGCTGGCGGGCGTTCGGCGGCGCCGAAGCTGCCGGTCGGCGACCAGTGGTTCCGGCCCGCGCGGCTGACCACGAAAGTGGGCGAGCGGATCACCTGGCGCTTCGCCGGCGTCGAGCCGCACAGCGTGACCGTGGCCAACGGCCCGCGCGGCTTCTCCTCCAACTACCTCGGCAATACCACCGGGACGTACTCGTTCACGCCCACGGTGCCCGGCACGTACCGGCTCACCTGCCTGATCCATCCGACCACGATGGGCTCAGACGCTGCGCGTCAAACGCTCTTGAAGAAGTTCAGCCCGAGGTTGTCGAGCGCGTTCTGGGCCTCGATGTTGAGCCGCGCGAGCTCGCCGGTGAACAGCAGCAGGCCCATCGTGATCAGGACCACGCCGGAGAGCGCGGTGATCACCAGGTAGTGGTCGCGCAGCCAGCGGAAGGCGGTCGTCATGCGCGTGAAGGCGATCGCGGTCAGCAGGAACGGGACCGCCAGCCCGAGGCTGTAGAACGCGAGCAGCACGCCGCCTTGGCCGACCGTGTCCTGGGTCGCGGCCGCGCTCAGGATCGAGCCCAGCGTCGGGCCGACGCACGGCGTCCAGGCGACCGCGAACGCCGCCCCGGCGATCAGCGGCCCGCCGCTGCCGGCGCGGCTGATCAGCGCGTCCGGCCGCCATTCGCGGTTGAACTGCGAGACGAACGGCGTCAGCAGGAAGAAGACGCCGAGGCCGATGATCACCAGGCCGGCGATCTTGTCGAGCGTGGCCTTGGAGGCCTGCAGGCTCGAGCCGAGCCCGGTGGCCGTCATCCCCAGCGCCACGAACACGACCGTGAAGGACAGGCAGAAGACGATCGCGGGCAGCAGGATCTTGAGCTGGTTGCGCTCGCCGGACTTCATCTCCGCGATCGAGACGCCGGAGACCGCCGACAGGTAGCCGGGCACGAGCGGCAGCACGCAGGGCGAGATGAACGAGACGAAGCCGACGGCGAAGGCGGCGATGACCGTGGTGTCGACGCCCTCAGTCACAACTTCAGCTCGGCGTCGAGGCGCCGGGCGTCCTCGGCGCTCAGCGGCGCCGGCATGGTCTCCTCGGAAGCCGGCTCGCGCGTGCGCCAGCGCCGCAGCGCCAGCCCGATGCCCGCGACGGCGAGCAGCACGAGCGCGATCGGGACCGCCCACAGCGCGAGGTTGAAGCCGCTGCGCTCGGGCTCGGCCAGGACGTCCTTGCCGTACTCGGCCACGAGCGCGTCCATGATCTGCTGCTTGTCCTTGCCGGCGGCGATCTGATCGCGGATGAACTTGCGCTCCTGCTGGGCGACCGGCGAGCTGGAGACGCTCAGGACCGTCCCGCACTCGACGCACATGACCTCGTCCTCGATGTCGGGCAGCGAGGCGCGCTGGGCGGACGCGCTCGCGGGCAGGACGAGCGCGACGACGAGCGCGAGCAGCGCGACCCTCATGCCTGCTCCGCGAGCAGCTTGGGCAGGCGCTCGTCGAGCCACTCCTGCGTGACGGGATAGCGCTGCAGGTCGGCGATCCGGCCCTGGCGGTCGATCAGGAACGTCTCGGGGTAGCCCGTGACGCCGAGCTCGCGCCCGTACTCGCGGTCGCGGTCGCGCAGGCTCGGGAACGTCGCCTTGCGCTCGGCCAGGAACTTCAGCGCCTCGGAGCTCGCGTCCTGCGTGTCGAGGCCCAGCACGACCCCGCCCTTGGGCGTGATCTGCTCGTGCGTGCGCTGCAAGAGCGGCACCTCCTCGCGGCACGGGTCGCACCACGAGGCCCAGACGTTGAGGACGACGACCTTGCCCTTGTAGTCGGCCAGCGAGCCGGTGCCGTCCTGGTGCAGCCACGGCAGCGCGGCCAGCGGGGCCGCGGGCCGCTCGCCCTTGGCCACGGCGGCGTCGAGCGTCGTGTCGGTCCCCTTCGAGACGAGCCCGTACGTGAGCAGCCCGACGAGCGCCGCGGCGGCGAGGGTGACCGGCCAGAAGACGCGCATTCGCACCGCGGCAAGGGTATCCGCGTCGGATACACTCCCGACCTCTGCGGGCGTTGTCCAATGGCTAAGACGTTGGCTTCCCAAGCCAAAAATGGGGGTTCGATTCCCCTCGCCCGCTCTGTGCTGGAGGGCTTCGAGGACGCCTACGACCAGGCGGTCCACGACCTCGGGCGCTTCAACCTCGCGATCTTCGGTAAGACCGGCGTCGGCAAGAGCACGCTGATCAACGCGATCTTCGGCGCCGAGGTCGCCCGCACCGGCACCGGCAAGCCGGTGACGCTCAAGACCGAGTACTTCGAGCACCCGTCCGGGATCTTCGGCGTCTACGACTCCGAGGGGATCGAGGTCGGCGAGGAGGGCGACACGATCCTCGCCCGCTTCCACGAGATCATCGCCGAGAAGCGCAAGCGGCCGATCGAGGAGCAGATCCACGTCATCTGGTACTGCGTGCGCGCCGCCGACCTGCGCTTCGAGGACGGCCAGGCGAAGTTCATCGAGGAGCTGGCCAGGGAAGGGCTGCCGATCCTGTTCGTGCTGACGCAGGTGCACCAGCGCGACGGGCAGATCCACCCCGAGGTGCTCAAGCTCGCCGAGAGCGTCGTCGAGCGCCGGCTGCCGCTCTCGCCCGACAACCGCGTCTTCTTCACGATGGCGCTCCCCGACACCTGGGGCGGATGGGAGGCCTTCGGGCTGCACGAGTTGCTGGATGCCACCTTTCGCGTCGCTCCGGATGGCGTCGCGAATGCGCTCACGGCGGCGCAGAAGATCGATCTGGCCCGCAAAGCGGCGCGCGCCCGGGCGTTCGTGAAGGGCGCGGCGGTGTCGGCCGCCGCCGCCGGCGCGACGCCGATCCCGTTCTCCGACGCCGCGCTGCTGGTGCCGATCCAGACCGGGATGATGGCCAAGATCGCGGCGATCTTCGGGCTCGGCATCCGCAAGGGCACGCTCAGCACGCTGGCGGGCACGGCGTTCACGGCCGGTGGAGTGACGCAGGCCGGGCGCTACCTCGTCACCAACCTCCTGAAGTTCGTCCCGGGCGGCAACGTCGCCGCGGGGACGATCCAGGCCGGCGTCGCCAGCTCGTTGACGTGGGCGATCGGCGAGGCCTGGATCGCGGTCTGCACGCGCCTTTTCCGGGCCGGGCCGGCAGCCGCGGACCGGCTGCCGACCGAGGAGATCCGGGACGCTCTTCCTGCGCGAGTTCAAGGCCCGGGCGAAGCTCGGCGGAAGCTGAGCTCGATCGCGCGTCCGCGCGCCTCGCGGGCGCGGCTCGCGGCGCGGCGGTCCTCCACCCAGGCCAGCTCGCGCTGCAGCTTGCGCCAGGCGGCGACGCGCTCGGGGTCGAGCGTGGCACGCACCGCGCAGCCCGGCTCGGACTCGTGCGCGCAGTCGCCGAAGCGGCACCCGAGCGCGAGCTCGTCGACGTCGGCGAAGCTCTCGCCGGTGCCGTCCCAGAGGCCGGCGACCCGGATTCCGGGCGTGTCGATGAGGTGTGCGCCGGTGGGCAGCGTGATCAGCTCGCGCGTGACCGTGGTGTGACGGCCGCGGCCGTCGGACGAGCGCACCTCGTTCGTGGCCTGGCGCTGCTCGCCCAGCAGCGCGTTGACGAGCGTCGACTTGCCGGTGCCCGACGCGCCGAGCAGGACGGCGGTGGTGCCGGGGGAGAGCAGGCCGCGCAGCGCGCCCATGCCCTCGCCGGTGAGCGGGCTGACCGCGAGCGCGTCGACGACGCCCATCCGCCGGGCCAGGCGAGCGGCCTCCAAGTAGCCGTCCTCGTCGAGGTCGGCCTTGGTGAGCACGAGCGCGGCCGGCACGCCGCCGGCCGCCGCGAGCGCGGCGAAGCGCTCCAGCCGCCGCGCCTTCGGGTCGGGCAGCGGCTCGGTGACGAGCGCGAGGTCGACGTTCGCGGCCAGCACCTGGGCGCCGGTCGCCTCACCGGCGGCGCGGCGCACGATCGTGCCGGCGCGCGGCTCGATCGCGGCGATCGCGCCGCCGTCGTCGAGCACGACGCGGTCGCCGGTGACGGGCGTCTCAGTTAGTCGCCCGCGGGCGGGGACGAGCTTGTTCTCGGGTGCGACCAGCCAGAGGCCGCGGTACTGCGCGATGACTCGGGAGGACAACGGTGAATCTCCACATCTCGATCAAAAGGACACGACGGGCAGGGCGGCGGGCGCCGGGCGCGTCGGCCCGGAACCCGCTCAGCGGGTCGTGGCGAGGATGTGGAGGTGCTGCGTCACGCCGAGAACGGTACAGCACCGCGGGGTGCGGCTATCCCCCGTCTTGCCGGCGGTGGCCGCGGCTCAGCGCTCCTTCGGCGTGACGGGCCCGCGCGTGCTGATCCGCAGCGGGCTCGAGGGGAAGTCGGCGCGGCTCAGCGAGCGGACCAGCTTCGCCGCGCCGCGGCTGGTGTCGGCGTGCGGGATCGCGGCGCCGTCGAGCTTGAGCGAGGTGATGTTGCCCAGCAGGAAGCGGCCGCTGGGCTCGACGGCGATCGTCAGCACGGCGGTCAGCGCGCTGTTGCCGCCCGTACCGAAGTTGTGGTAGCCGCCGAGGTTGCCGAGCGAGTAGGCGATCAGGCGGTTCTTGTAGAGCTCGAGCCCGCGCAACACGTGCGGGCCCGAGCCGAGCACGACGTCCGCGCCGGCGTCGATCGCGACGCGCGCGAAGTGGCGGCTGTCGCCGCGGTACTCGCCGAACGCGCTCTCCGGCCCGCGCGGGACGTGCGTCTTGTCCGCTCCCTCGGCGCCGGCGTGGAAGAAGGCGACGACCAGGTCGGCGCGAGCGGCGGCGCGCTTGACCAGCGCGCGCACGGCGGCGTCGTTGCCCATCGGGTTCGACCACGTGTAGGTGGAGAAGCCGGTGAACGCGATCCGCTTGCCCTTGCGGGTGATGGTCACGATCTCGCCGGGCGCGCCGGTGGCTTCGACGTCGGCGCGCTCGAGCGCGCTGCGCGAGGCGCGCCAGCCGACCGGTCCGTAATCGAACGCGTGGTTGTTGGCCTGGTTGACGATGTCCACACCGGCCCAGCGCAGCGTGCGTGCGTTGCCGGGCGGGGCCTGGAAGGCGAAGCAGTTCTCGCTGCCGGGGCCGCACTTCGAGCTCCCGCCCGGCCCGAACGTGCCCTCGTAGTTGACCGCGGTCAGATCGGCCTCGCGCAGCGCCTTGCGCGCCGCTGCGAGCACGCCGCGACCGGCGTTCGGCGGGTTCCCGTAGGAGGAGCCGAGCGTGAGGTCGCCGGCCCAGGCCAGCGAGAACGGCGGCTCCTCGGCCTGCTTCGGCGCGGCCACGGCCTTCTCCTCGGAGCCCGGCGCATCACTCGACGCGAGCATGGCGAAGCCGAACAGCAGCACCGCGACCGCGGTGCGGGTCGTCCCCACGAGGCGCATCGCCGCGACATTCGCGGCGGTACGCGCGGGGTTCCTGCCCAGAGGAGCGATTCCCCGAGCGATCCGGAGCGGCGGGCGAGGCCCGCCTGCGAGGAGCGTCGCCTACCAGGCCTGGCCGGTGCCGCAGTGCGGGCAGCCGACCGACGTCGTCACCGCGGCCTTGAACACGTAGCCGCAGGAGCAGCTGTAGAGCGCGGCGTCCTGGCTGACGTTGGCGCGCTGGTTGCGTTCACGGGCGGGAGCGGCGGTGTTGCGCGCGGAGATCGCCGACCGGCGGGAGGTGCGGCGTCGCGAGCGGGCTAACGGGCGTGTGATCTGCATCTTCCTCCGTGTTAACGACCACTTTCGCCAGAGGTTTCAGCGTCCGATGTTGGGATTCGTTAGCGGCGATCCGCGAACCTCTCGCGCCATACTGCAGGTGGTGGACCCCTCCCGTAAGCGCCGGATTCGCTTCGTCGTGGCCCTGAGCGCTGCGCTGCTGCTCGCGACGCGCGCTCGCCTACACGAGCTTCTCGGCGTCCACCGAGGCGCGCCAGCCGTCCGAGCTGGTGGCCGCCGCGCCCACTCCCGGCCAGAAGTACCAGCTGGTCGGCAAGGTCGTCGCAGGGCTACGAGCGCAAGGGCAACACCACGCTACTTCCAGGTCCGCGACCGCGACGGCAAGACCTCGGTGCCCGTCACCTACACCGGCACGCTGCCCGATCCGTTCCGGGCCGACCGCGAGGTCGTCATCGACGTGGTCAAGAAGGGCGACGTCTACGAAGGCCAGAAGGGCACGCTGGTGACGAAGTGCCCGTCGAAGTTCACGGCCGACCAGACCCAGACCTGACGTGCTGCTCGCGGGCCAAGCCTGCCTGATCGTCGCCCTCGCCTGCGCGCTCTACGGGATCGCGGCGTCGCTCTACGGCGCGCGCCGCCACCGCGCCGAGTGGGTGGCCTCGGGGCGCCGGGCGGTCTACGCGATGGCCGGGGCGACCGCCGTCGCGTTCGCGATCCTCGAGCTGGCGTTCGTGAGCTCGGACTTCGAGTTCGCCGTCGTCGCCTCGCACTCCTCGACCACGACGCCGCTGTTCTACCGGCTGACCGCGATGTGGTCCTCGCAGGAGGGCTCGCTGCTGTTGTGGCTGTTCCTGCTCGGCGTCTGGTCGAGCCTGATCCTGTACCTGACGCGCCACCGCCTGCGCGTGCTGGCGCCCTACGCCCAGGCCGTGCTGCTCGGCTTCGGCGCGTTCTTCGGCGGCCTGCTGGTGGTCGCCGAGTCGCCGTTCGCCAAGACGCCGAACCCGGTCATGGAGGGCGCGGGGCTGAACCCGCTGCTGCGCGACCCGGGGATGATGATCCACCCGCCGATGCTCTACTCGGGCTACACGCTGTTCGCGATCCCGTTCGCGTTCGCGGTGGCGGCCCTGGTCACGCGCCGGCTCGACGCCGAGTGGATCCGCTCGACGCGGCCGTTCACGCTCGCGGCCTGGTGCGCGCTCGGGCTTCGGGATCGTGCTCGGCGCGCGCTGGTCCTACCACGAGCTCGACTGGGGCGGCTACTGGATGTGGGACCCGGTCGAGAACGCGTCGCTGATGCCGTGGCTGATCGCGACCGCGTTCCTGCACTCGGTGATGATCCAGGAGCGGCGCGGGATGCTGCGGATCTGGAACGTCTCGCTCGTGCTGGCCACCGGCGTGCTGGCGATCCTCGGCACGTTCCTGGTGCGCAGCGGCGTGCTGCAGTCGATCCACGCCTTCGGCGCCTCGACGCTCGGCGTCCCGTTCCTGGTGCTGATCGGGACGATGATCGCGGGCTCGATCTTCCTCGTGGCCACGCGCGCGGACTCGCTGCGCTCCGAGCACCGGCTGGACTCGCTGCTCTCGCGCGAGGCGATCTTCCTGCTCAACAACCTGCTGCTGGTCGCGCTCTGCTTCGTGATCTTCTGGGGCACGTTCTTCCCGCTGATCGCCGAGGCCGTGACCGGCCGCCAGCGCAACATCGGCCCGCCGGTCTACGAGCAGTTCGTGGTGCCGCTGACGCTGCTGCTGGTGCTGGCGAGCGGGATCGGGCCGATGATCGCGTGGCGGCGGGCGACGGCGTCGAACCTGCGCCGCAACCTCGGCCGGCCCGCGCCTGGTGGGCGTGGGCGTGCTCGTGGTGCTGGTGGCGCTCGGCGTCACGGGCTCGGTCACGGCGCTGCTGATGTTCGGGCTCGCGGGGTTCGTGCTGGCGGGCATCTTCCAGGAGTTCTGGCGCGGCGTGCGCGCGCGGCGCGCGGTCTCGCGCGAGCCCGTGCCGCTGGCGTTCGTCTCGCTCGTGCGCCGCAACCGCCGCCGCTACGGCGGCTACATCGTGCACGTCGGGATCATCACGATCTTCGTCGGCGTGGCCGCCTCGTCGAGCTTCAAGACCATCCACGACGTCGCGCTCAACCCGGGCCAGAGCGCGCGCGTCGGCGACTACGAGTTCACCTACGTCAAGCCGACGGCCGAGCTGCACGCCGCGCCGAACGGGCGGCTCGAGCGGATCGCGTTCGGCGCGCAGCTGCGGGTCCGCAAGGACGGCCAGGCGAAGCTGATGAACACGTCGAAGGACTACTTCCCGTCCCAGGACCCGTCGCTGGGGCCGATCTCGCGCTTCTTCGACGGCGAGTCGACCACCGAGGTCGCGCTCGACAGCGGCCTGCGCAACGACGTCTGGGCGGCGGTCGCGCCGGACATCGTCGGGCTGCGCGATCGCATCACCGAGGGCGACCGGCTGTTCGACCGCGCCGCCGACGACCTGACCGCCGGAGCAGTCGGGCGAGTTCCTCGCGCTCGCGCTGCGCGGGCTGACCGAGCGCTACGTCGCGAGCCCGCCGGCGGCCCGCTTCCGGCTCGAGGTCAACCCGATGGTGACCTGGATCTGGATCGGCGCGCTGCTCGTCGTCCTCGGCGGGATCGTGGCCGGCTGGCCGCCGCCGCGCGGGATGACGCGCACGGCGAGCGCCCGCTACGCCGCCCGCGTCGGGCGCGACGTCCGCGAGCGCGTGCCGGCGTAGATGGAGATCGCGCTGATCGCGCTCGTGGTCGCGGGCGCCGTGCTGCTCGTCACGGGGCCGCTGCGCACCCGCGCGAGGGCCGCGGACGAGAACGCCGAGGCCGAGCTGGCCGAGCTCGAAGCGGCCAAGGAGGCCAAGTACCGCGAGATCCGCGACGCCGAGCTCGACCACCGCACGGGCAAGCTGTCCGACGCCGACTGGCGCGTGCTCGACCGCACGCTGCGCGCCGAGGCGGTGGAGCTGCTCAAGCGCCTGGATCAGGTTCAAGCGCGCGCCGAGCCGCTAACCTAGGCCGGCGCATGCTCAACACGATCCTCAGCGTCCTCCAGGTCTTCATCGCCGCCGGCGTGATCTTCCTGGTCCTCCTGCACTCGGGCAAGGACGCGGGGATGTCCGGCGCGTTCGGCGTCGGCGTCGCCGGCGGCTCGTCGGGCGGCTCGCTGATGGAGCGCAACCTCGACCGCTGGACGATCCTGTTCTCGATCCTGTTCGCGGTCAACACGATCGCGATCCTCAAGACCTAGGCGGTCCTCGGGCTCGCCCCGAGGCGGATTCTCGGGTCAGCCGTACCGGTTTCGCGAGCCGCGCGCGGTAGCTTCCGGAGATCCTGGACGCGGCGACCGCGAGCTCCCCCGCCACCGCCGCCCGCGCGTTCTGCGCGTGGGCTGTCGACGGCCGCTCATGGCGGCGGATCCTGTACCTGCTGCTCGCGCTGCCACTGAGCCTGTTCTATTCGGTGGTGATCTTCACCGGGCTCTCGGTCGGGCTCGGCGTGGCGATCCTGACGCTCGGGCTGCCGCTCGTGCTGATGATGGGCTTCTGGCGCTGGATGGCGCGCTTCGAGCGCTGGCTGGGCGAGCGGCTGCTCGGCATCCCGCTGCCCTCGCCGTACAAGCCCAACACCGAGACCGGCTGGTTCGCGCGCCTGATCGCCCGCACCGCGGACGTGGCCACCTGGAAGGACCTCGCGTACCTGGTGGCGGAGTTCCCGCTCGCGATCGTGAACGTGATCGTGGTCGCGCTCTTGCTCGGCCCGCCGCTGGCCCTGATCGCCGCCCCGTTCAGCGGCGTCGACATCAGGCTTGCGCTCGCACTGGTGCCGGCCGGGCTGCTCCTGCTGCCGATCGGCGTCCGTGCCGCGAGCGCCTTCGCCGGCGTGCACGCCGCGCTCGCCCGCGCGCTGCTGACCACCGGCCGCGAAGTCGAGCTGAGCGCCCGCGTGGTCGACCTGCGCACCTCCCAAGCCCGGATCATCGCCGCCGCCGACGCCGAGCGCCGGCGGCTCGAGCGTGACCTGCACGACGGCGCGCAGCAGCGGCTCGTGGCGGTGGCGCTGAACCTGCGGATCGCGCGCGAGCGCATGCGCCGCGGCGACGACGCGCTCGACCTCGTCAGCCAGGCCGGCGACGAGGCCCAGCGCGCGATCGGTGAGCTGCGCGACCTCGCGCGCGGGATCCACCCCGCGGTGTTGACCGAGCGTGGGCTCGGGCCCGCGCTGAAGGATGTCGCGGGCCGCTGTCCGGTCGACGTCGACGTGATCGAGTGGCCGGACGAGCGCTTCCCGCCGACGGTCGAGGCGACCGCGTACTTCGTCGTCTCGGAAGCGCTGACGAACGTGACCAAGTACGCCGAGGCGTCGCTGGCGACCGTGGCCGTGCGGCGCGAAGGCGACCGGCTCGTGGTCGAGGTCGCAGACGACGGCCGCGGCGGCGCCGACCCCGCGCGCGGGAGCGGGTTGCGCGGGCTGACCGACCGGATCGCGGCGCTCGACGGCGCGCTCGAGGTCTCCAGCCCGGTGGGCGAGGGGACCAGGGTCCGCGCGGAGCTCGCCGCGGACGTGCTCGAGCGGCGCGAGGAGGAGCGCGGCGTCGTGTTCGACGATCGCGCCGCCGCGATCCTGCGCCTGCGCCGCCGCCGCGGCCTGATCACCCACGCGACGGTCTTCGCCGTCTGCCAGTTCGCGATCCTCGCGACCTGGTTCCTGGTCGGGCTCGAGGCCTACTTCTGGCCCGGGTGGACGATCTTCGTCTGGGGCATCTTCTTGGCGCTGCACGCCTCGCTGGCCTTCCTGCGCCAGCCCATCACCGACTCCGCGGTGTCGCGCGCCACAGTGCGTTAACCACCGCTGCCCCGACTCGGCCGGGGCAGGCGGTGTCGCGGTGGAGAGGCGGCGCCTATGCGGCGGGCACCGCAGCCGTGCCGCCGGCGCGGCCCTCCGCGCGGTTGGTGGCCGGGGCCAGGAGCTTGAGCGAGAGGACGCCGAAGCCGATGCCGGCGAGCAGCAGGGCGATGCCCATGACGATCGCGAAGGTGGCGACGCTCTCGGCGAAGTAGGCGGTGCTGAGCGCGGTGGTCAGCGCGGTGGCGGTGACCCACATGTTGCGCAGGCCGTTCTCGACGGGCTTGCCCGTCTCGGGGTTGACGGCGGCGGCCTTCTCGTCGCTGGTGGGCTTGCCGTCCTTGCCGATGAAGCGGCCCATCTCGGAGTAGGTCTGGCCTTCGGTGGCTTCGAGGGTGTGCTTACGGATGACGGCCGCGAAGGCCTGGGCCTCGGCGCCGGTGTCGACCTTCTCGCCGGGGATGGTGGAGTCCTCGGTGCCGACGATCCCCTCGGCTGCGAGGTCGGAGCGGACCTGCGAGCGGCCGTCGACACCCATGTAGATGGCGCCGATGCCGAAGGCGATAAGGATGATGCTGGCGGCGATCCCGCCGTAGGTGAAGAGCTTGCGCATCTTCTTCGCTCCTTGTGGCTGCGGTGTGTTCTTACAGTCCACATACTGGAGCTCTAGGTCGGCCTTATCCGCCGTATTCCGGCGCGAGGAGACTGCGGGAAATCCGCAGTCAGATTGCGGCTTCGTAGAGGGCGAGGATCTCGTCGCGCGTGGCGGCCGGCGGCGTGTTCGCGAGCTGTGGGCGGGCGGCCGCCGCGTCCGCACAGGCGGCGAGGGCGGCGGGGTCGACGCCGATGTCTGATAGCCACGCAGCCCCGGCGCGGGCGCCGATCCGCCGCGCGACGGCGACGAGGCCGGCGGCCACGGCCGGCGTCTCGTGCGCCTCGAGCGCCGCGGCGCCCTCGCCCATGTTCGCGGGGTCGACCGTCGTCGCGCCGCCGCCGCTCACCGCGGCGTCGAGCGCCGCGATCGCCTGCGGGGAACGGTGCGCGAGCGCGCCGATCGTGTGCGGCAGCAGCACCGCGTTGGCCGGCCCGTGCCCGGCGCCCGCGAGACGCACAAGTGTCTGGGCGAGCACGTGGTGCAGGCCGAGGCCGGTCGAGTCGATCGTGTAGCCGGCCAGCAGCGCGCCGAGCGCGAGCGTCACGCGGTCGGGCTGCTCGCCCGCCCAGCCCGCCGCGAGCAGCCGCGCGGCCTCGAGCGCGGCGAGCGTCGCGACCGGGTTGGCCAGGACGGTGCACGGGCCCTCGACGGCGTGGCCGAGCGCGTTCAGCGTGCTGGCCGCGAGCTCGGGCTCCGGCTGCGACGCGGCCAGCGCCGGGTCGAAGACCACGACCGCCGCGCGCACGCGCGGCGTGGACTCCTCGATCCCGCGCGCGTGCCGGTGCCCGCGGGTCATCTCCGCGCCCGACAAGGTGGTCGGAACCGCCATCGCGCGGGCGCCGGTCGCCGCCGCGAGCGCCTTCGCCACATCGACGACGCGGCCGCCGCCCAGCGCCACCAGCCGCTCGCCGCCGACGTCGCCGAGCAGGTCCCCCGCCACAGCGTCGACCTGACCGCGCGCGACGTGGTGCATCGTCCCCGCCGCCTGTGCGACGTGCGGGGCGGCGGCCTGCGCGCGCTCCGTGGTCAGCAGCGTGTAGCCGGGTCCACCCAGGTGCTCGACGGCGTCGTCGGCCGGCCCGAAGTGGATCGTCCGCTCGCCGTCGACCCAGGTGAACTCATGCACGGACAGGATCAGCTTCGTACCAGGAGTAGGCGTAGCTAGGGTCGTCGAGGTCGCGCGAGAGCGTCGTCAGCTTCAGCGGGCGGAAGGTATCGCACATCACGGCGAGCTCGTCCGTGCGCGTCATCCCGAGCGTCTTCTCGACCGTGCCCGGCTGCGGGCCGTGCGGGAGCCCGGACGGATGCAGCGTGAACGAGCCGATCTCGACGCCCTTGCGCGCGGCGTAGTCGCCGTCGACGTAGTACATGACCTCCTCGCTCTGCACGTTCGAGTGGTGGTAGGGCAGCACCACGGCCTGCGGGTCCCAGTCGAGCATCCGCGGGCAGAACGAGCAGATCACGAAGTTCGGGCCCTGGAAGGTCTGGTGTGCGGGCGGCGGCTGGTGCAGGCGGCCGGCCTTGGGCTCGAAGTCGGCGATGTTGAACGTGTACGGGTAGACGTAGCCGTCCCACCCGACGACGTCGAGCGGGTTGTAGTCCAGGACGTAGTCCTGGTAGCCGCCGCGCACGCGGACCTTGACCAGGTGCTCGCCGCGGTCGCGGTGGGTGACGAGCTCGGCCGGCGGGTGGAAGTCGCGCTGCGAGAACGGGGCGTGCTCGAGCAGCTGGCCGTAGCGGTTGCGGTAGCGGTTCGGGGTCTCGATCTCGCCCGGCGTGTAGAACGTCAGCCAGCGCTGGGGCTCGTCGAAGCGGAAGCGGTAGGTGGTGCCGCGCGGGAGCACGATGTAGTCGTGCTTGCGGTACTCCAAAGTGCCGAATACGGTCTCGACCACGCCCGCGCCGTCGTGGACGAAGATGACCTCGTCGCCCTCGCCGTCGCGGTAGAAGTAGTCGGCCTCGCGCTCGGGGACACAGACGCCGATCTCGACGTCGTGGTTGTACTGGAGCACCTGGCGGCCGAGCACGGTGTCGCCCAGCGGCTCGAGCTCGCGCGTGTGCGTGAGCCGGTGCACGTGCGTCTCGGGCACCCACTCCTCGAGCACGATCGGCTCGAAGTCGCCGACCTCCTTCACGCGGCAGGGCGAGAACAGGTGGTAGAGGATCGACTCGTTGCCGGAGAAGCCCTCGAAGCCCATCACCTCCTCGACGAGCAGCGGCGCGCTGCCGTTGCCGCTCGCGTCGGGGTCGCGGTACTGGACGTGGCGCTTGGCCGGGATGCGGCCCAGGCTGTGGTAGCGCATCAGTCGCTCCTCTCGGTGGGGTTGCGCACGCGGCCCACGAACAGCAGGGTGCCGCTCGGCGCGTGCTCGACGGCCCAGGTGAAGGGCCGGTCGAAGACGATGTGGAAATTCGGCGGCACGAACGCGACGGCGCGGGCCGTCACCGTGGTCGTGGCCGCGGCGCGCGTGCCCTGCTCGTCGACGTCGACGCGGGCCCGCTGCAGGATGCGCTGGAGCGCCTTCTTGCCGGGGCCGACGATCAGCTCGTCGAGGTCCGTGCTCTCCCGGAAGGCCGGGGCGAGGCCGAGCCCGGCCAGCGTGTCCGCGAGGTCGAGCCGGCTGGTGGTGGAGAAGCGCGGCAGCTCGACCGTGCCGTAGCCATCGCGACCACTCGCGCGGCGGCGCGCCCATCGCGGCGGTGAAGCGCAGGTCGCCGTCCGCGTACGGGAGCCGGATCGCGTCCTCGGCGTGCTCGAACGTCGCCCTCGACCCGCATCAGCGTGACCTCGCCCGCGCCGTCGAACGGCGCCCGGCGTGAACCCTCGAACGGGTGCACCCACTTGGCGTCCAGGTACTCGGCGTCGGTCAGCACGAAGATCTCGTCGCGCTCGAGCGAGTCGAGGATCCGCGGGATCATCCCGCGCGTCTTCTCGTTCGACCACGCGTTGATGCGCTCGAGGTCGAGCGGGCCAGTGTCCAGGCCGTCCAGCGCCGGGCCGGGCGTGTAGCCCTCATCGAGCCAGACCGCCTGCGCGGACAGGATGCCGTCGACCTCCGGGACCGGGTCGATCAGCTCCAGCGCCGCACGCGTGGCGCCCGTCGCGCCGTCGCGGATCGTGGCCAGGGCTCGCGCGAGGCCGTACGGCGACAGGACGGTGTCGCCGTCGATGCGCTCCAGCAGCGCGAGCCCAAGCTCCATGCCTTACAGATTTCCGCGCAGCGCCTGCTCGCGCTCGATCGCCTCGAACAGCGCCTTGAAGTTGCCGTCGCCGAAGCCGCGCGCGCCGTGGCGCTCGATCACCTCGAGGAAGACCGTCGGGCGGTCGCCGATCGGCTTGGTGAAGATCTGCAGCAGGTAGCCCTCGTCGTCACGGTCGACGAGGATGCCGAGCCGCTTGAGGTCATCGAGATCCTCGGCGATCTCGCCGATCCGCTCGGGGACGTCGTCGTAGTAGGTCTCGGGCGTGCGCAGGAACTGGATCCCGCGCTGCTGCAGCGCCTCGACCGTGCGCACGATGTCGCGCGTGGCGACCGCGATGTGCTGCGCGCCGGCGCCGCCGTAGTACTCGAGGTATTCGTCGATCTGCGACTTGCGCTTGCCTTCGGCCGGCTCGTTGAGCGGGAACTTCACGCGGCCGTTGCCGTTGGTGACGACCTTGGACATCAGCGCGGAGTACTCCGTCGAGATGTCCTCGTCGGAGAAGTGCAGCATCTCGCGCATCCCGAAGACGTCCTCGTAGTACTTCACCCACTCGTCCATGTGGCCGAGCTCGACGTTGCCGACGATGTGGTCGATCGCCAGCAGGCCGGTGTCGCCGTCCTCGAGCGTCGCACGGTGCGTAGCCGGGGTGGAACGGGCCCTTGTAGTGACTGCGGTCGACGAACGTGTGCAGCGTGTCGCCGTAGGTCTTGATGCTCGCGCGGCGGATCGTGCCGTGGTCGTCGGAGACGTCGTGCGGCGCCTCGACGCCCGTGGCGCCGCGGGTCGTGGCCTCCTGGTAGGCGCGGTCGACGTCCGGGACGCCGAGCGCGATCACCTTCACGCCGTCGCCGTGGCGGGCGACGTGGGCGCCGATCTCGTGGCCGGGGGTCAGGGCGCCGGTGAGGACGATCCGGATCCGGCCCTGCTCGAGGACGTGCGAGGCGCGGTCGCGCACGCCGGTCTCCAGGCCGGCGTAGGCCACCTCCCTGAACCCGAGCGCGCGGACCCAGAAGGAAGCGGCCTGCAGCGCGTTGCCGACATAGAACTCGACGTGGTCGATGCCGTGCAGCGGCATGAAGTCATCGGTCTTGGACGGTGCGACGATCGGCTGCGTGCTCATGGCACTTCATGTTCCGCCGATTGCGTGCGTCCGGCAACCGCGCTTCGTTGCGTTGGCTGCGATCATCGAGCGTCCATGGACGACATCGACCGGCAGATCGTTGCGCTGTTGCGAGAGGACGCCCGGCGCTCCTTTCTGAGCATCGGCGCGCGCGTCTCGCTGAGCGCTCCCGCGGTCAAACGGCGCGTCGACCGGCTCGAGGCCGACGGCGTCATCCGCGGCTACACGGCGCGTGTCGATCCCGGCCGCTTCGGCTGGACCACGCACGCGGTCGTCGCGCTCTATTGCGAGGGCCGGATGGCGGCGTCCGAGGTGCGCGAGGCGGTCGAGCGCCATCCCGAGGTCGAGGCGGCCTACACGGTGGCCGGCGAGGCCAGCGCGGTCGTGCACGTGCGCGCGCGCGACACCGCGCACCTGGAGGAGACGCTCGAACGCATCCGCGACCACCCGGGCGTCACGCGAACGCAGACGCAGATCGTGCTCTCGACGCTCTTCGAGCGTCCCTTTGAGGAATAGCTACAAGAATTTTGCGTCGAATCGTTGGCAAGTCCCTAAGACGACCAGTGCAGTTGTGGGTAGCCTCCATGTCATGACCGCTCTCGAGCGCCGTGTGAACATGGCTGCAGTCTTCCTGCCCTTCATCGTCGTGGCCGCCATGGTCCCCCTGCTGTGGGGCAACTGGCTGAACTGGTCCGACGTCGTCGTCTTCGTCTTCATGTACGTGATCAGTGGCCTGGGCGTCACGGTGGGCTTCCACCGGATGCTCACGCACCGCGCGTTCCAGACCTATACCTGGAACCGCTACCTGTTCGCCTACTTGGGGATGCTGTCGGTGCAGGGACCGGTGATCGACTGGGTCGCCGACCATCGCAAGCACCACGCCCACACCGACGTCGAGGGCGATCCGCACTCGCCGCACGTGGGCCACGGCGACGGTGTGATGGGCGCGCTGCGCGGGCTCTGGCACGCGCACGTCGGCTGGCTCTGGGAGACGCACGGCGAGGCCTCGGCGCGCAAGTACGCCAAGGACCTGGCCGAGGATCGCGGCATGCGCATCCTCAACCGCAAGTTCCCGTTCATCGTGCTCGCGCTCGCTGCTGATCCCGGCCGCGATCGGCGGCCTGCTGACGATGAGCTGGTGGGGCGCGTTCACCGGCATGCTGTGGGGCGGCTTCGCGCGCATCTTCTTCCAGCACCACGTGACCTGGTCGGTCAACTCGGTCTGCCACTTCTTCGGCAAGCGGCGCTTCGACGTCGAGGATCACTCGACCAACGTCTTCTGGCTGGCGATCCCGTCCTTCGGCGAGAGCTGGCACCACAACCACCACGCCTTCCCGCGCTCGGCCAAGCACGGCCTCAAGTGGTGGGAGATCGACCCGTCGGCGCAGTTCATCGCGCTGATGAAGAAGGTCGGGCTGGCCTGGGACGTCGTCACGATCACGCCCGAGCGCCAGGCCCAGAAGCTCATGGGTGCGACCAAGCCCGCGCCGGCCGCGCCGAAGGCCGAGGAGAAGGTCCCCGAGCCGGTCGCTTAGGGCAGCAGTTCGCCGAGCGCTCGGATCGAGCGCTCGGTGATCGGGCTGGCGACGACGATGACCTCGTCGGCGCCGGCCTCCTGCAGCTCGGCGAGGTGCGCTGCGAACCGCCGCTGCTCGACGGCGGGGACGGCCGGCTCGCGCTCGACCGGCATCCCGTCGAGCTGGACGAGCATGCAGGCGCTGCGGGTCACGGTGATGCCAAGCCGCTGGTGCAGCTCGGCGAAGCCCTCGGGCGTGTTGCCGTAGTCCTCCCACCACGTGTTCCAGGCGTCGACGTGAGGCAGCGCGATGCCGAGCATCCGCGGGCCGTTCGAGCCGATCATGAGCGGCGTCCGCCGGGCCGGCTTCGGCAGCAGCACGACGTCGTCGGCCCGGTGGTAGGTGCCGTCGAGCGTCACGCGCTCGCCTCCCAGCAGGCCGCGGATGATCGCGAACGCCTCCTCGAAGCGGCTGACGCGCTTGTCGTACGGGATCCCGAACGCGTCGAACTCGCGCCGGTTCCAGCCCGCCCCGAGCCCGAGCACGAAGCGTCCGCCGCTGACCTCGTCGATCGTCGACGCCATCTTCGCGATCACCGCCGGCGGATGGAACCCGGCGCACGCCACCAGCGGCCCGAGCCGCACCCGCGACGTCGCCGCCGCGAGCGCGCTCAACAGCGTCCACGCCTCCCATGGCGCCCGGTCCGGATCGTCGTAGAGCAAGTGGTCGCCGACCCACACGGACTCGAACCCGACCTCCTCGGCCGCCCGCGCCATCGCGACGTACTCGGGCCAGCGGACCTCCCGCTCGACCTCTGGAAGCTGGATGCCAACACGCGCCAAGCGCGGCAGGATAAAGCGATGAGCTATCCCGAGCGTGTCGAGACCGCGCGGCTGCTGCTCGAGCGACCGCGCCCCGAGGACCTGGCGGAACTGCAGGCTGTGATCGGCGATCCGCGGATCGGCGAGGAGCAGTTCCCGATGCGCTTCCGCGGCCCCGAGCAGGTGGCGGACTTCTTTGAGCGCTCGCTCGACCATTGGCGCGTCCACGGCTTCGGCCACTGGCTCGTGCGGCGCGATGGGGTGCTGATCGGCCGCGCCGGCCTGTCGCACGCGGACCTGTCAGGCCGCGACGTCGTCGAAGCGGGGTGGTTTCTCGGCCCCGACCACTGGGGCCACGGCTACGCCACGGAGGCGTCCCGGGCCGCGGTCGACGCCGGCTTCGAGCACCTCCGGCTGCCGGAGATCTATGCCTGGACGATGCCGTCGAACCGGCCGTCACAGGCGGTCATGCGCCGCCTGGGCTTCGTGCAGACCGGGCTCATCGATCGCGCGGGCTTGGCGCACCTCGTGTACCGCCGGACTCCGCTCTGACCACGAGCGCGACCGAGGCGACGATGATGCCCGCGCCGAGCAGGGTGACGGCGGAGATGTTCTCGTCGAGGATCAGCCAGCCGAGCGCGATCGCGACGACCGGGTTGACGTAGGCGTAGGTCGAGACCTTGGAGATCGGGGCGTTCTGGAGCAGCCAGGCGTAGCTCGTGAAGGCCAGCAGCGACCCGAAGGTGATCAGGTACACGAGCCCGAAGATCGAGCGGCCCGAGAACTCGGACGAGGTGGACGTCGCCGGACTCGCCCACCAGCAGGCCGACGGTGGCGACAGCGAGGCCGCCGAGCAGCGACTGCCAGGCGGTCGAGACGAACGGGTCGCGCGGCAGCGTGATCCGCGGCGAGGCGAACGAGCCGGTCGCCCACATCAGCGCGCCGCCGATGCAGGCCAGCAGGCCGACGATCGTGGCCTCGCCCTCGGGGCGCACGAGCAACGCGACGCCGCCGAAGCCGACCAGCACGGCGATCAGGCTGCGCAGCGAGATGCGCTCGCCGGCGCCCCGGCGCAGCAGGACGACCCAGAGCGGGACGGAGGCGATCAACAGCGCGGCCAGGCTCGACGGGACGGTCTTCTCGGCCACCGAGACGACCGCGTTGGCACCGGGCAGCAAGAGCCCGACGAAGCCGGCCGCGAGCAGCTCCGCGCGCGTCGGCCGGAAGACCGAGACGCCGCGCTTGAAGGCCAGGATCGGCAGCAGGATGACGCCGACGAGCATGAAGCGCGTGCCGGCGCCGAGCAGCGGCGGGATGGTCTCGACCATCAGGGCGATGGCGAGGTACGTCGAACCCCAGACGATGTAGACGATCCACAGCGCCGTCCAGATCTTCCAGGGAGGGGCGGCGCTCCGCCCGGGCGGGGAGTGCCCGGGCAGACGCCTCTAATGCACGTCACGAGGTCCGCAGCCTCCGCGCTCGATAGGCGAGCAGGTCGACGACGTCCGCCGTGCGGCGGAACGGGTCGGCGACGCGGTCGCCGGTCTCGACGGACAGCGCCGCCACGACCTCGTCGCCGGTCTCGGCGACGAGCAGCTCACCGGCGGGGATGGGCCGGGAGTCGAGCTCGGACAGGCGGCGCAGGGCGGGCCCGTCGGAGCCACGGGCGGCTCGGATCACGACGGTTGGAGCGATATGGGCGAGAGCGGACATGGACAGTTCCTTTTCAACGGGGTCTGGGGTTAGGACGTGAGGTTCATGCTGATGATTCCGGGCCATCAGTTCAAATGACCTTTTGCTGGTGGTGGTATAAGAGGTTCTGATGCTCGACGTTCGCCGCATGCGCGTGCTCCGGGAGGTCGCTGTCCGCGGCTCGTTCAGCGGCGCCGCCGAGGCGCTCTCGTTCACGCAGTCCGCCATCTCGCAGCAGATCGCCGCGCTCGAGCGCGAGGCCGGTTGCACGCTCGTCCAGCGCAACGCGCGCGGGATCCGCCTGACCGAGGCCGGCGAGGCGCTGGTCCGCCACGCCGATGCGATCCTCGCCCGCCTCTCCGAGGCCGAGGCCGAGCTGGAGGCGATCGCCGGCCTGCGCGGCGGCCGTCTGCGGCTGGCGGCCTTCGAGTCCGCCGCCGCGACCCTGATGCCGCTGGCGATCGCCGCCTTCCGGGCCGAGCACCCGGGCGTCGAGCTGTCGCTGATCATGGCCGAGCCGGAGGAGTCCGCGCCGCTGCTGCGCAGCGGCGAGCTCGACCTGGCGATCGGGTTCGATTCCCGGATCCGCCCCGTCGTCGACGGGATCGCGCGCCAGCACCTGATCTCCGACCCGATGTTCGTCGCGATGCCCAGCGACCATCCGCTCGCGCACAAGCGCAACCTGCGGCTGGCCGACCTCGCCGACGACGCGTGGATCGCCGGCACCACCGACTGCGAGTGCAACCGGCTGATCAACCGCGCCTGCGCGATCGCGGGCTTCGAGCCGCGGATCGCCTTCCAGACCGACGACTACGCCGCGATGCAGGGCTTCGTGGCCGCCGGCGTCGGCGTCTCGCTGATCGCCGAGCTCGGCCTGACGACGATCCGCGACGACATCGTGGTCCGCTCGCTCGGCCGCGAGACCCCGGTCCGCGAGGTCTTCGCCGCCACGCTGCACGACGCGCACCGCACGCCGGCGACGATGGCGATGCTCGAGATCCTGGCCGGCGTCGCGACGCGCTACGAGTCGCGCCGGCCGCAGCTGCAACTCGTCGGCTAAGCGCGATATCGATCCGGGTGCCGGGTGCGATGCCCGTTCGCCCGCGCTACCTGTCGCCGCGATCGCCGTGATCGCGCCGCGATCGTCGCGCGCGTGCTGCTCACCGGCGGCGGTGATCGACGCGCGGGCGTTCGGCGAGCCCGGCGAGCCGCCGGACACCGTCGTCTTCGGTCGCACGGCGGACGGCCTGATCGGCGCGCTCGGCACGCTCGTGCTGGCGTTGATGCAGGGCCAGACCTGGGGTTGGGGCTCGCCCGCGATCGTCGCGCTGTTCGCCGCCTCGGCGGTGCTCAGCCCTGCGTTCGTGCTCTGGGAGCATCGCTGCTCGCAGCCGCTCGTCCAGCTCTCGCTGCTGAACCTGCAGAACTTCCGGGCCGAGGGCGCGATCCTCGCCGGCGTTCAGTTCGCGCTCGTCGGCGCGTCCGTGTTCGGCGCGATCTGGGCGCAGGAAGTGCTGGGCTTCAGCGCGATCCGCGCCGGCGCCGCGCTGCTCCCGCTGACGCTGCCGTTGCTGGTCGTCGCGCCGCTCGGCGGGCGCCTCTACGACCGCATCGGGCCGCGCCCGCTGCTGACCGCCGGCTCGGCGCTGATCGCGCTCGGGTTCGCCTGGATGGCGTTCCGGCTGCACGTGCGCGAGTACGTGTGGATGGTCCCGGGCTACATCGCGCTCGGCGTCGGCCTCGGCCTCGTGATCTCGCCCGCGACCACCGACGCGCTCGGCGCCGCCAAGCCGGCCGATCGCAGCCAGGCCAGCGGGCTGGTCCAGACGATGCGCCAGATCGGCGGCGCGGTCGGCCTCGCGGTGCTGGGCGCGATCGTCAGCGCGGTCTCGCACGTCGCACCGGACGCGAGCGTCGAGGAGCGGCTGGTCGCGAGCACCAACGGCGTCGCCGCCGCCTACTGGGTCGGCGCCGGCGTGATGGTCGCAACGGCGCTGGCAGCGTTCGCTGTTCGTGCGCCGTCGCGAGCCGAGCTGACGGCGAAGTGCGCCGGCTGCGTCTGGTCCGGCCAGACGGAGCCGGCGCACCTCAGGCCTGCGCGAGCCCGTGGGCGTAGGCGTAGACCACGGCCTGCGCGCGGTCGCGCGCGCCGATCTTGGCGAAGATGTGGTTGACGTGGCTCTTGACGGTGGCGTTCGAGACCACGAGCCGCTCAGCGATCTCCGCGTTCGTCAGGCCCTCGGCGATCAGCGTCAGGACCTCGAGCTCGCGCGGCGTGAGGTCGTCGGGGGCGGCGGTGGGCTCGCTGACGGCGGCCAGCACGTGGTGCTGGATCGCCGGGTCCAGCGCCGCCTCGCCGCGGGCCACGGCCTCGACCGCGGCGCGGATCTGCTCCGCGCCGGCGTCCTTGGTCAGGTAGCCGCGCGCGCCGGCGCGCAGCGCGCCGAGCACGGACGCGTCGTCGGCGTAGGTGGTGAGCGCGATCGCGGCCGTCCGCGGTCGCGCTCAGCCGCGGATCGCCTCGATGCCGTCCATCCGCGGCATCCGCAGGTCCATCAGCACGACGTCGGGGGCGTGCTCGGCGGCGAGCGCGAGCGCCTCCTCGCCGTCGGCCGCGGTCCCCACCAGCTCGATTCCGTCCAGCAGGCCGAGCAGCGTGCCCAGGCCCTCGCGCACGACGCGCTGGTCGTCGGCCAGCAGGACGCGGATCACGCCGGCAGCCACAGCTCCACCCGGAAGCCGTCGTCGGTCGGGCCGGCGTGCAGGCGCCCGCCGAGCAGCTCGGCGCGCTCGCGCATGCCGGTCAGCCCGTAGCCGCGGCCGTTGACCACGGGCGAGGCGGCGCCGTGGTCCTGCACGGTCAGCGTGGTGCCGTCGTCCTCGTAGGCGAGCGTGAGCTCGACGCGCTCGGACGCGCTGTGGCGGCGCACGTTGGTCAGCGCCTCCTGGGCGGTGCGATAGAGCGCGAGCCGCGCCTCCGACGACGGCTCGCGCGGCGTGCCGCGTGACCGTCACCGTCGCGCCCGGGAACGTGCCCGCGAGGTCCTCGAGCGCGGGCAGGTCGTCGCCGCGCAGCGCGCTGATCGCCTGGCGCGCCTCGCTCAGCCCGCTCACCGCGAGGCGGTGCGCGCGTTCGAGGCCCTCGACGACTTCGCGGTCGGCGCCGCGGTCGCGCGCCAGCAGCCGCGTGCCCTCGAGCTGCAGCGCCAGCGCGGAGAGCGAGTGCGCGAGCACGTCGTGCAGCTCGCGCGCGACGCGGCCGCGCTCGGCCAGCGCCGCGGACTCGGCGTGCGCGGCGCGCGACTCCCGCAGCTCCTCGACGTTGCGCCCGAGCCGCCGGATCAGGCGCATGACCAGGAACCACGGGAGGACCGAGAACAGCAGCCCGGCGATCACCGCCGGGTTCTCGTGCCTCGAGCAGCTGGATCAGCACGAGCCCGCCGACGGTGCCGCCGCAGACGATGATCGCGGCGTCGCGGCTGAGCCGGATGCCGCCGATCGCCATCACGAAGTAGACGCCCGCGTAGCCCGCGCTGTTGGGCTGGACGGCGGCGAACACGAGCGTCGCGATCGCCGACGAGCGAGAGGCCGATCAAGCGCGCGCCGGCGAACCACTCGAAGCGGCGGGCGCTCAGCACGAGGCCGCCGGTCATCAGCACGATCGCGAGGATCACGAGCGGGCCGTCACCGCTGAGCCCGGGCTTGGGATCGGTGAACACCGTCGAGGCCAGCGACCGCGGCCATCGCGATCCAGCCCGAGCGCGCGCAGAGCCCGCGGCGGGCCGCTCGGTCCGAGGCGGCGCGAGGTCGCGGAAGTTCACGAACTCAACGGTAGGACGCGCTCGCCGCGGGCGGGTGGAATCGTCTCCACCCACGGGTTGATCTTCGCAGTTCGACCCGCGCGCCGATGACGAGCGAGGCGCCGCGCGCCCGACCCTGTCCGGCATGACGATGGATTCACTCGACGCCGTCCGGGTCCGCGGCCTGCGCAAGGCCTACGGCGAGCTGCAGGCGCTCGACGGCGTGGATCTGACGGTCGCGCGCGGCGAGGTGCTCGCGCTGCTCGGCCCCAACGGCGCGGGCAAGACGACGCTCGTGGAGATCCTCGAAGGCCACCGGCGCGCCGACGCCGGCACGGTCTCCGTGCTCGGCTACGACCCCGGCAAGCGCGAGCGGGCGTTCCGCTCGCGGATCGGGATCGTGCTGCAGGAGGCGGGGCTGGACCCGCTGATCAGGGTGCGCGAGGCGCTCGAGCTCTACGGCGCCGCCTACCCGCACCCGCGGCCGATGCGCGCGAGCTGCTCGAGCTCGTGGGTCTGGCCGACCGCGCCGACGTACCGCGCCGCGGACCTCTCCGGCGGCCAGCGGCGGCGGCTCGACCTCGCGCTCGGCCTGGTCGGCGACCCCGACCTGATCTTCCTCGACGAGCCGACCACCGGGCTTCGATCCCGTCCGCGCGGCGCCAGTCGTGGGAGACGATCGCCAACCTGCGCTCGCTCGGCAAGTCGATCCTGCTGACCACGCACTACATGGAGGAGGCGCAGCGGCTCGCCGACCGCGTCGTCGTGCTCGCGCGCGGGCGGGTCGTCGCCGAGGGCGCGCCGGACGAGCTCGGCCGCGGGCGACACCGTCGTGGCTTCCGGCTGCCGGCCTTCCACGACGACGCTGCCGCTGCCCGAGGATGCGTTCGTCGAGCGCGAGCACGTGAGCTTCCGCACCGCGACGCCGACGCGCGACCTCGCGCCGCTGCTCGAGTGGGCCGCCCACCGCGGCATGGAGCTCGAGCAGCTGACCGTCACGCGTCCCACGCTCGAGGACGTCTATCTCGACCTGACCGAGGAGGTCGCCGCATGACCGCCACCGCTCTCACCGGCCGCTGGATTCGCGGGCCGCGTCGTGATGACCGCTGCGCAACCCGCGCGCGCTCGTCTTCACCTTCGCCTTCCCGCTGATCCTCGTCGTGCTCTTCAGCGCGCTCAACGGCAACGCCGAGGTCGACGCCTACGGCGAGAAGGTCCGCTTCGCGCAGTTCTACACGCCGGCGATCGCGGTCTTCAGCCTCGTCACGGCGTGCTACACGACGCTGATCCTCGGGCTCTCGACCGCCCGTGACCAGGGACTGCTCAAGCGCGTGCGCGGCACCCCGCTGCCGATGGGCATCTACCTCGGCTCGTGGGTCGTCGGGCGCTGCGGCTCACCGGCCTCGGCGGCCGTGCTGCTGCTGTTCGCGGTCTCGGTCCCGGCCTTCGGCGTCGAGATCACGGCGCGCACGCTGCCGGCCGCGATCGTCACGCTGCTGCTCGGCGCGGCCTGTCTGGCGTCGCTCGGCGTCGCGGTGGCGAGCGTGGTCAAGAGCGCCGACCAGGCGATGCCGGTCGCGCAGCTGACGTTCCTGCCGATCTCGTTCATCAGCGGCATCTGGTTCCCGCTCGACGACGCGCCGGACTGGCTCGTGAAGGTCTCGAACTTCTTCCCGCTCTCGCACATCGTCGACGCCTTCGGCGCCTGCTTCGTGCCCGGGACGAGCGGGAGCGGCTTCGACGGTCGGCGATCTGCGGCGCGATCGCTGGCCTGGACCGCGGTCGGCCTGTTCGTGGCGGTGCGCCGCTTCCGCTGGGAGCCGTAGTCTGCAAGGCCTTGTGTCGACTGAGCTGAGCAAAGGCGCCAACGCGCCGGTACCCACTGCCGAGCTGACCGTCGAGGTCAGCTGGCAGGCGGCGCCGGGGATGGACCTCGACGCGTCCGCGCTGCTGTTGACGGACGCGGGCAAGGTCCGCTCCGACGACGACTTCATCTTCTACAACCAGCCCGCGTCGACGGACGGCTCCGTCAAGCACACGGGCAGCCTGCCCGGCGGCGGCGACCGGCTCGTGGTCGACGCCGGCCGCGTGCCGGCGGCGATCGAGAAGGTGGCGTTCACCGCCTCGATCCACGACGCCGGCGGCACGGGGCAGACGTTCGCGCAGGTGAGCGGCGCGCAGATCGCGGTGCTCGACGGCGGCCAGCCCGTCGTCACCTACGCGATCAGCGGGCTGACGACCGAGACCGGGCTGGTCTTCGGCGAGCTCTACCGGCGCGCCGGGGCGTGGAAGTTCCGCGCCGTCGGCCAGGGCTACTCGACCGGCCTGAAGGGGATCGCGACCGAGTTCGGGATCTCGGTCGACGACGAGCCCGCCGCGCGCCGCGGCTGCTCCGCCGCCGCCCGCGCCGTCCGTCGACATGCACAAGCAGCGGGCGGTCGACCTGCGCAAGAAGGTCGAGTCCTCCTCGCCGGTGCTGCTGAAGAAGTTCGACGCCGCGCAGGTCTCGCTGGAGAAGAAGGGCCTGCTGTCCGAGCGCGCCGAGGTCGTGCTCGTGCTCGACGTCTCCGGCTCCTCGCGCTCGCTGTTCCGCAGCGGCGCCTACCAGGAGCTGATCGACCGCTTCGTCGCCGCCGCGCTGCTGTTCGACGACAACGGCACGCTCGACACGTGGCTGTTCGACCACCGGCTGCACGAGGCCGAGGCGATCACGATGGCCAACCGCGAGGGCTGGACCGACCGCCAGGTCGCGCGCAAGGACATCTGGGGCATGACCGAGTACGCGAAGCCGATCGACAAGATCGCCGACGGGCTGCGCGCGGCTCGCGGATGCCGACCTACGTCGCGTTCATCACCGACGGCGCCAACCACGACAAGCGCGACACGACCGAAGGCGATCCAGCGCGCGTCGTGGCTGCCCGCGTTCTTCCAGTTCATGGCGATCGGCCGGAGAACGACTTCCCGTTCCTGCAGCGGCTCGACGAGCTGACCGGGCGCGAGATCGACAACGCCGGCTTCTTCGCCATCTGCGCGACCCCAGGGGATCAGCGACGACGAGTTCTACGACAAGGTGATGATCGAGTTCCCGGCCTGGCTCAAGGCCGCGCGGCGGACGGGCATCCTCGGCTCGTGAGCTGGTTCAGCAGCGCGGTCGTCTACCAGATCTATCCGCGCAGCTTCGCCGATTCCGACGGCGACGGGATCGGCGACCTGGGCGGGATCATCTCGCGCCTCGACTACCTGGCCGAGCTCGGCGCCGACGTGCATCTGGCTGTCGCCGGTCTACCCGTCGCCGCAGGACGACGCGGGCTACGACATCAGCGACTACCAGGACATCGAGCCGGTGTTCGGGACGCTCGCGCAGTTCGACGAGCTGCTCGCCGGCGTGCACGCGCGCGGCATGAAGCTCGTGATGGACCTGGTCGTCAACCACACCTCCGACGAGCACCCGTGGTTCGTCGAGTCGCGCTCGTCCGTCGACTCGCCCAAGCGCGACTGGTACTGGTGGCGGCCGGAGCCGCCGAACGACTGGCGCTCGTTCTTCTCCGGCCCGGCGTGGGAGCGCGACGAGGCCACCGGCGAGTACTACCTGCACCTGTTCTCGCGCAAGCAGCCGGACCTCAACTGGGAGAACCCGGAGGTCCGCGCGGCGATCTACTCGATGATGCGCTGGTGGCTGGACCGCGGGGTCGACGGCTTCCGGATGGACGTCATCAACCTGATCTCCAAGCCGCCCGGGCTGCCCGACGGTGACGCGGCGGCGTTGAACGCGCACGGCCCGCGGCTGCACGAGTTCCTGCAGGAGATGCACCGCGAGGTCTTCGACGGGCGCGACGGCGAGCTGCTGACCGTGGGCGAGATGCCGGGCGTGACCGTCGAGGAGGCGCGGCTGTTCACCGACCCCGCGCGCGCGCGAGGTCGACATGGTCTTCCAGTTCGAGCACATGCGCGTCGACCAGGGCGCGTCGAAGTGGGACCACCATCCGCTGCGGCTGACGGCGCTTGAAGGCGGTGCTCGGGCGCTGGCAGACCGGGCTTGGCCGACGTCGGCTGGAACTCGCTGTACTGGGACAACCACGACCAGCCGCGGGTCGGTCTCGCGCTTCGGCGACGACGGCGCGCACCGGGTCGCCGCGGCGAAGATGCTCGGCACGATCCTGCACTTCCAGCGCGGGACGCCGTACGTCTACCAGGGCGAGGAGCTCGGGATGACGAACGCGCCGTGGGCGACGATCGAGGACTTCCGCGACATCGAGTCGCTCAACCACTACGCCGAGGCGGTGGCGGCGGGCGCGGCGCCCGACGACGTGCTGCTCGACCTGCGCCGGCATGAGCCGCGACAACGCGCGCACGCCGGTGCAGTGGGACGCCGGCCGGCACGGCGGGCTTCACGACCGGCGAGCCGTGGCTGCCGGTCAACCCGAACCACGACGCGATCAACGCCGAGGCGGCGCGCGCGGACCCGGACTCGGTCTTCCACCACTACCGGCGGCTGATCGCGCTGCGCCACGCGCTGCCGGTGATCTCCGACGGCGACTTCACGATGCTGCTCGAAGACGACGAGCGCGTGTACGCCTACGTGCGCTCGCTCGGCGGCGACGAGCTGCTCGTGCTCGGCAACTTCAGCGGCGACGAGGTCGTCGTCGCGCTGCCGGGGTGGGAGGACGCCCAGCCCGTCATCGGGACGCCGGGGTTGACGCTCGGGCCGTGGGAGGGCAAGGCGTTCCTGCGCTCAACGGGCGCAGGATCTGGTACGTGAGGACCGCGGCGAGCGTGCCGAGCGCGATCCCCGCGAACTCGTAGTCGCCCCAGTTGAGCGTGTAGTTGCCGGCGCCGACGACGAGCGCGACGGCGGCGGTGACGAGGTTGACCGGGTCGCGGAAGTCGACGCGGGCCTCGATCCAGATGCGCGCGCCGAGCACCGCGATCAGGCCGAACAGGACGGTCACCGCGCCGCCGAGGACGCCGACCGGGATCGCGGCGATGGCCGCGCCGAACTTGGGCAGCAGCGCAAGCGCGATCGCGATCCCGCCCGCGATCACGTAGGCCAGCGTCGAGTACACGCGCGTCAGGCCCATCACGCCGATGTTCTCGGCGTAGGTCGTCGTGCCCGAGCCGCCGAACGCGCCCGCGAGCGTGGTCGCGGCGCCGTCGGCCATGACCGAGCGGCCGATCAGCGGATCGAGGTCGCGCTCGGTCATCGCCGCGACGGCCTTCACGTGCGCGGCGTTCTCGGCGACCAGCACGATGATCACGGCGGGGACGATCAGCAGGATCGCGTGGCTGTCGAACGTCGGCGTGGTGAAGTCCGGGAAGCCGAACCAGTCCGCGTCGTGGACCGCCGTCCAGTCGACCTTGCCGAGGATCGCGGCGAACGCGTAGCCGGCGCCGACGCCGAGGAAGACGCTCAGCTTCTGCGGCAGGCCGCGCAGGCCGACCGTGGCGAGCAGGATCGCCGCCAGGGTGAAGAGCGCGATCCCGGCCTGCTGGCTGAACTGGTCCTTCGCCACCGGCGCGAGGTTGAGGCCGATCAGCGCGACGATCGCGCCGGTGACGACCGGCGGCAGCAGGAACTCGACGACGCGGTAGCCGGCGCGGTCGATCAGCAGGCCGACCAGCGCCAGCGCGACGCCGGCGCACAGGATGCCGCCGAGCGCGGCGGGAACGCCGCCGTCGGCCTTGGCGGCGAGCACGGGCGCGATGAAGGCGAAGCTCGAGCCGGTGTAGGACGGGACGCGGTTGCCCGTGATGAGGACGAACAGCAGCGTGCCGATGCCGCTGAAGAGCAGCGTCGTGGAGACCGGGAAGCCGATCAGCACCGGCACGATCGCCGTCGAGCCGAACATGGCCAGCACGTGCTGGGCGCCGAGCCCGAACATCGCCGGCCACGCCAGCCGCTCGTCGGGCGCGACGACGACATGGCCCTCGCCTCCCTGGCGCAGCGTCCACATGTCCGGCACGCTACGCCGCGGAGCGGACGGTCCGGGGCCGGCAACGCCGTCGACGACCATCGACGCGAGTGACGGCTCGCCGCGAGTGCCGCTGCGAGCTTGTTGGACCGGCGAACTGCGCCGGCGAGGGAGGTGGCCGGACACGCGACCGGCCCCGGCTGCCGCGAGCGGCGTTGTGGGACCGGCGAACTGCGCCGGTGAGGGAGGTGGTCGGCCCCGGCGCGGCGTGCCGGGACGGCGAAACGATCACGCTTCGTTGGGGGGTGAGGAACAAATGTGTCCTGCTCAGGACCTGTTTGTTCCTCACCCCCTCCAGGTCATGAGCGGTGGTGGTCGATCCCGCGCGAAACGATCGCGGAGAGCGAGCGAGTCTGTCTCCCACTCCTTTACCGGCGCAGTTCGTCTGACCCTGCACGCCCATCGAGGGCCAAGGCGGCGAGGGCCAAGATCCCCGAGCGCGACCCTGCGGACGTGTAGACCCGCGCGAGCGGCCGCGCGCCAATTCAGGCGTCGGCGCGCTCGCGCCCGACGGCCTCGGCGACCTCGGCGCGCGAGCGCACGCCGAGCTTGCCGAACAGCCGGCTCATGTGGCTCTCGACGGTCTTCTCGGACAGGAACAGCTCGGCCGCGATCTCCTTGTTCGTGCGGCCGAGCGAGACCAGGTCGGCGACCTCGCGCTCGCGGCCGGAGAGGCCGGCGAGCCCGTCGCCGCCGGCCGAGCGCCGCCGCCGCGCGGTCGTCTTGACGCCGCGGCGCCGCAGCTCGCGCGCGGCCTCGTCGCGCAGCCGCACGGCGCCGCAGCCGCCGAGCTCGGACTCGGCGCGCTCGAGCAGCGGCAGCCCGACCTCGTCGTCGGCGGCGCGGCCCGGCGAGCGTCCGCGCCCGCCCGGCCTGGATGACCGCGCCGACCGAGTCGGCGAGCTCGGCCGCGCGCAGGGCGGCGGCGAGCGGGCCGGCGGCGGGCGGCGAGGCGGCGGCGGCCGCCGTCGAGGTCGAGCTGGGCGCGGGCGCAGAGGACGGCGGCCTCGGCGTAGGGGAGGCCGAGGCCGGCCGCGGCGGTCTCGCCGCGCTCGACCCACTCGGCGGCCGCGGCCGCGGCGGCGCTTGAGCGCGAGCTCGGCGCGGGCCAGGATCGCGTACAGCCAGGCGCGGCGGCCGGGCTCGACGCCCGGGAACTCCGGCGCGCCGCCGGCGCTCATCGCGGTCAGGCAGCCCTCGGGCTCGCCGGACTCGAGCTGCGCGGCGGCGACGTGCACGCGGGTCGCGCCCGACAGCACGCTCTCGTCGAGCCCGTCGAGCAGCGCCATCGCCTCGGCGCCGGCGGTGCGCGCGCGGCCGAGCTCGCCGCGCAGCGCGCTCACCCAGGCGTCGGCGGTCAGCGCGAAGCAGAGCATCTGGCGGTTGCCCCACAGGCGCGCGCCCTCGACCGCCGCGTCGGCGGCCTCGGCGGCCTCGGCCAGCCGCCCGCGGACCTCGAGCGCGTGCGCGAGCCCGATCGTCATCGGGATCACGAACTGGCCCTGGCCCGACGCGCGCGAGACGGCGATGCCGCGGCGGAAGTGGCGGATCGCGTCGTCGTAGCGCTCGCAGAAGAACTCGCGCGAACCCGAGGTAGTAGGCGGTGTCGAGGCGGCCGGCGAGCGCGCCGTCGTCGAGCGCGTCCAGGCGCGCCGCGGCGTCCTCGCGCAGCGCCTGGGCGTCGGCGATCTCGCCCTGCCCGAGCGCGCCGAAGCACTCGAGCGCGACCGCGACCGCCTCGAACGGCGCGCGCGCCGAGCGCGGACGCCGTCGCCTGCGCCCGCTGCGCCCACGATCGCATGCTCGGCGAAGTCGCTGTCGTAGAGCGCGTCGGCGGCGAGCTCGACCTCGAGGTCGGCCGCCGCCCACGAGCCGTCCTCGCCGAGCTCGGACAGCGCGCCCGACCAGCCGCGCGTGCGCGGCGGAGTGGCGGCCGAGCAGGTTCTCGCACATCGCGCAGCCCGCGACGAGCCGCGCGCGCACCGGCGCGAGCTCCGGGCCGACCAGCGCGAGCCCGTCGTCGAGCGCCTCCAGCGCCTGCTCGAGCCGCCCGGTCGCCGCCAGCGCCTGCGCGAGCCCGACCAGCAGCTCGAGCCGCCGCGGCATCGTCTCCGCGGTCTCGGGCAGCAGCCGCAGCGCGGCGCCGAAGCGGTCGGCGGCGGTCGCGGGCGCGCGCGCCGCGGCGTGGCGGCCGGCCTCGATCAGCACCTCGAGCGCCTCGTCGTCGCCGGGCCGCGCGCAGCGCTCGAGGTGATGCGCGCGGGCGGCCAGCGAGCCGCCGCGCTCGGCCAGCGCGGCGGCGGCGCGGCGTGCGCGGCGATCCGCCAGCCGTCGGCGGCGGACTCGTAGATCGCGTTGCGCACCAGCGGGTGCCGGAAGCGGTAGCGGCGCGGGACGTCGGTGCCGGCCAGCAGCGCGCCCGCGAGCAGCTCGTCGAGCGCGGCCAGCGTCTCCGCCTCGCCGAGCCCGGCGGCGGCGACCGCGAGGTCGAGGTCGACCGGGTCGCCCGCCACCGCGGCGCCCTGGGCGAGCAGCGCGGCCCGGCCTCGCTCAGCGCGGCGATCTCCTGCTCGAGCGCCCGCGCGACCGCCCGCGGCACGCCCGCGCCGGCCGGCTCGGCCGCGACGCTGCGCCCCGCGGCGTGCTGGCGCGCGAGCTGCTGCAGGAAGAACGGGTTGCCGCCGCCGGCCTCGTAGATCTCGCCGCGCACGGGGCCGGGGATCGTCGGTGCCGAGCAGCGTCTCGGCGTCGGCGAACGACAGCGCGCCGAGCGTGTGCTCGATCACCGACGCCGTCGCGCTCGGCGGTGGCCAGCGCGGTGGCCAGCAGCGGCCGGATCGGCGCCGGCCGGAACGCGAGCGCGAGCGCCACGCGGCCGCGCGGCGGGCGCCGCAGCAGGTGCGCGACGAGCTCCAGCGACGCGTCGTCGGCCCAGTGCAGGTCGTCGAGCGCGAGCACGACCGGCTGGCGCTGCGCGAGCGCCTCGAGCAGCACGCGCACGGCGCGGTGGGTGCGGTAGCGCTCGTCCTGCAGGCCGGCCGGGATCGCGCCCGACCGCCGGCAGCACCGCGGCCAGCTCGGGCAGCTGGTCGCCGACCAGCCGCTCGAGCCGGTCGACGCCGAGGAACTCGGCGTGCTCGGCGAGCGCGTCCTCCCAGACGCCGAACGGCAGCTCGCGCTCGAGCTCCGACGCGCGGCCGCACAGCACCAGCGCTCCGGCGCGCGTCGGCGCGCGCCGCAGAGCTCGTCCAGCAGGCGCGTCTTGCCGATCCCGCCCTCGCCCGAGAACGCGAGCACCGCGCCGCGGCGGCGCCCGAGTTGCTCGAGCACGTCGTCCACGGCCGCGAGCTCAGCGCGGCGCCCGAGCAGCGTTCCGTTGGATCCGGCCACGCGCCAATCTAACCCGTCCGGAGGCATCCGGCTACGCCGCTCGTGCGGAATAGGACCCTAGACACCTCCTCTCCACCCCCTTCGAAAGCGAAGGACACGAGATGCATGTGAAGACGCTGGCGGCCCTGGCCGCCACGACCGCGCTTGCCCTCGGCGCCACCGCCTGCGGCGGTTCCGACGACGAGAACGCGGCCGCCCCGAAGCCCGCGGCGACCGTCCAGCCCGTCGCCGAGATCCCGACGCTCAGCGGCCAGGACACCGCGGTCACGCTCGACGCCGGCTTCGTCGAGGCGCTCGGCTCGCTCAAGCTCACGCCGGCGCCGGTCGGCACGGCCGAGATCAGCAAGGCCGGCGTCGCCTCGTTCCCGATCACCGGCGGCAACGTCACCTACTACACGCCGGGCATCGATGTCCCCGTACGTGCAGGGCAGATCGACCACGACGGCAGCGGGCTGAGCCTGACGGGCGGCGGCAAGATGGTCGAGCTGACCGACTTCGAGGTCGATCCGGGCAAGTCGCGTGCTGACCGGCAAGGTGACCGTCGACGGCAAGGTCGCGGCCGAGAGCGCGCCGCTGTTCTTCCTCGACGGCCGCACGCTGAAGCCGCTGCGAGACGCAACGACGACGGCACCGCGGTGCTCGAGGGCACGACGGTCAAGCTCAAGCAGGAGGCCGCCGACCTGCTCAACCAGACCTTCGGCGTCGACGCGCTGACGGCCGGATTCGTGATCGGCGTGGCCAAGATCACGGTCAACACCGCGTAGCCGGGGGGCGAGAAGTCCGGGCCACGTCCTACCGTCGGTGGGATGAGCGGTCCTGACGAGCTCCTGCAACGCCTCGCCGGCCCCGGCGCGCAGTTCCGCGAGCACCAGCTCGAGGCGGTGACCGACCTCGTCGAGGACCGCGCCCGCGTGCTGTGCGTCCAGCGCACGGGCTGGGGCAAGTCCGCCGTCTACTTCATCGCCACCACGCTGCTGCGCGAGCGCGGCGCCGGCCCGGCGCTGATCGTCTCGCCGCTGCTGGCGCTGATGCGCAACCAGATCGCGGCCGCGCGAGCGGCTCGGCATCCGCGCGCACACGATCAACTCGACCAACCGCGACGCCTGGGCCGAGGTGCGCGAGCTGCTCGCCGACGACGCCGTCGACCTGCTGCTGATCAGCCCCGAGCGGCTCAACAACCCGCAGTTCCGGACCACGATGCTGCCGCTGTTCGCCGAGCGCGTCGGCCTGCTGGTGGTCGACGAGGCGCACTGCATCTCCGACTGGGGCCACGACTTCCGGCCCGACTACCGGCGGCATGCCAGGAGATGCTCGAGCGGCTGCCCGGAGGGCGTCGCCGTGCTGTGCACGACCGCGACCGCCAACGACCGCGTGGTGGCCGACGTCGCCGAGCAGCTCAAGCTCGGCCACGCGGGCGCGCTGCGGACCTACCGCGGGCCGCTGGGCCGCGACGTCGCTGCGGCTCGAGGTCGTCGAGCTGCCCGCCCAGGCCGACCGGCTGGCGTGGCTCGCGACGCACCTGCCCGAGCTCCCGGGCTCGGGCATCGTCTACACGCTCACCAAGCGCGACGCCGACATCGTCGCCGAGTTCCTCAACGGCCACGGCGTGCCCGCCGAGGCCTACAGCGGCGAGGTCGACACCGAGCGCCGGATCGCCGTCGAGGAGCGGCTGCTGCGCAACGAGCTCAAGGCCGTCGTGGCCACGAGCGCGCTCGGCATGGGCTACGACAAGCCCGACCTCGGCTTCGTCGTGCACTACCAGGCGCCGGGCAGCGTGATCAGCTACTACCAGCAGGTCGGCCGCGCCGGGCGCGCGATCGAGCGCGCCGACGTCGTGCTGCTGCGCGGCGCCGAGGACCGCCGGATCCAGGACTTCTTCATCGAGCAGGCGTTCCCGCCGCAGCGAGCGCGTCGAGCGCGTGCTCGAGGCGCTCGAGGCGACGGCGCGACGACGCAACGAGCTGATGGGCGCGGTCAACCTCGGCAAGGCGCCGGATCGAGGCGATGCTGAAGGTGCTCGACGTCGAGGGCGCGGTCACCCGCGAGGGCACGAAGTGGCTGCGCGTGCCCGGACTCGCGACTGGCGCTACGACGGCGAGCGCTACGCGAACGTGACCGCGCTGCGCCGGCACGAGCAGGCGGCGATGGCGGCCTTCGGCGCCGACGGCCGCTGCCTGATGCGCGCGCTGCGGAGGAGCTCGACGACCCCGACCCGGCCGACTGCGGCGTCTGCGCGGTCTGCACCGCGCCGCGCTTCGACGGCCCGCTGGACCCGACGCTCGTCCGCGAGGCCGCGCTGCACCTGCGCTCGCGGCCGCTCGTGCTCGACGTCAAGAAGATGGCGCCCGACGCCGAGGGCAAGATGCGCAAGCTCGCCGACGACGTGCGCGCCGAGGAGGGCCGCGCGCTCGCGCGGCTCGGCGACGGCGGCTGGGACCCGCTGGTCCAGGACGGGCCGCCGCGACGGGCCGCTTCGACGACGAGCTGGTGGCGGCCGCGGCCGAGGCCGTGCGCAGCTGGCGCGCGCCGGTGCGCTGGGTCGCGGCCGTGCCGTCCAAGCGCAGCGGCGAGCTCGTGCCCGGACTTCGCGCAGCGGCTGGCGAGCGCGCTCGGCCTGCCCGTTCCATCCCGTGCTCGAGCGCGTCGGCGACAACCCGCCGCAGCGCGAGATGACCAACTCCGCCCAGCAGGTCGCCAACGTCCGCGGCGAGTTCGCCGTGACCGCCGGCGCCGCCGGGCGAGCCCTGCCTGCTCGTCGACGACGTCCGCTTCAGCGGCTGGACGCTGGCGATGGTCGCGGGCCAGCTGCGCCGCAAGGGCGCGGGGCCCGTCTACCCGCTCGCCTTGTCCACCGCCTTCTGAACCGGGTAGAACTGACACCGTGGTCGAATGCTCCGTCGGCCGGCTGCGTCAGGACTTCACCCGCGCGCTGCTCGCGGGCGACTCGCTGGGGGCCGAGCGCGCCGTCCGGGCCGCGATGCGGGAGGGCCTGTCGGCCGCGGCGATCGACATCGAGCTGATCACGCCCGCGCTGTTCATGGTCGGCGACAAGTGGGCGACGGGCGAGATCACGGTCGCCGACGAGCACCTGGCCTCGGAGATCGTCCTGCGCGTGATGGCGCTGCAACGGGAGGCGGGGCGCACCGCCAGGCGCCGCCACCGCCATCGCGTCCTGTTGCTGGCGCCCGAGGGCGAGCGGCACGTGATCGGCCTGAACATGGCCTGCGATCTGCTCCTGGCCGCCGGCTACGACACGCGCCTGCTGGGCGCCGACGTGCCGCTGGCCGACATCGTGCGCGCCGCCACGCGCCACGACCCGGACGTGATCGCCTTCACCGCGACGATGGCCGACAGCGCCGAGCGCGTCGACGCCGCCGTCGACTTCCTGCGCGACGCGCACGCGCGCGGCGCGATCCTGCTCGGCGGAGCGGCGATCTCCTTCGAGCTGGCGGCGACCTGGAACGCCACCCACTGCCCGGACGCTGACGACCGTCGTCGAGTCCGTGGACGCGCTCGTGCGGCGCGCGCCGCTCAACTAAAGCGCGGGCGTGCAACGCTACGGCCCATGACGATCGTCGTCGGGGGAGAGGCACTGGTCGATCTCGTCCCGCATGCCGCGGGCGAGCTGCGCGCTCACGCCGGTGGCGGGCCGTACAACACCGCCCGCACGCTCGGGCGGCTCGAGCAGGACGTGCACTACCTCGGGTGCCTGTCCGACGACGGCTTCGGCGCGCGCCTGCGCGCCCAGCTGGTCGAGGACGACGTGCGGCTCGACACGGTCGTCGAGACGCCGCTGCCGACGACGCTCGCGCTGGCCGAGCTCGACGCCGCCGGCGCGGCGACCTACCGCTTCTACACCGAGGGCACGAGCGCGCCCGCGCTCGAGCCGGAGGCCGCGCTGGCGGCGTTGCCGGAGCGCGTCGACGTGCTGCACGTCGGCACGCTGGGGCTGGTGATGGAGCCGACCGCGCTGGCGCTGCAGGCGGTCGTCGAGGCGGTCAGCGACCGCGCGCTGGTGATGGTCGACCCGAACTGCCGCCCGACGTTCATCCCCGATCGGGGCATCTTCCGGCGCAGCCTGGCGGCGACGCTCGCCCACACGCACGTGGTCAAGGTCTCAAACGACGACCTCGAGTACCTCGAGCCCGGGGTCGGACCCGGTCGACGCGGCGCGCGCGCTGCTCGAGGACGGCCCGCAGGTCGCGCTCGTCACGCTCGGCGGCGACGGCGCGATGATCGTGACCGCCGCGACCACCGAGGCCGTGCCCGCGCCGAAGGTCGCCGTCGTCGACACGATCGGCGCCGGCGACGCGTTCGGCGGCGGCTTCGTCGCCTACTGGCGCATCCACGGCCTCGACCGCGAGGCGCTCGCCGACGCGGACGCCGTGCGGGCGGCGACGCGCTTCGCGTGCGTCGTCGCCGCCCGCACCTGCGAGCGCGCCGGGGCGTCGCCGCCGCGGCTGTCAGAGCTCGACGGCGTTACGGCGTGAAGCGCGGCCGCGCGCAGCGGTTGCCGTCGTAACAGATCTCGGGGTAGTCGTCGGACTCGGCCGCGTGGAAGTGCACGGCCGGCTCGGTGTACGGGGGGTTCAACGTGCGCCTGAGCGCGGTGAGGAGCTTGGTCATGGGATGATCCTGGGGAGGGGTTGGGGAGGAGCGGTCGAGATAGTAACACGCTTGTGACACTGTAATTGCCTGCTGATAACGATAAACCTGTGATCCTCGACACAGTTGGACATCCGATTGTTCTGGCCCCTCTGGCGGGCGGTCCGTCGACGCCGGAGCTGGCCGCCGCGGTGTCCGAGGCCGGCGGCTTCGGCTTCCTTGCCGCCGGCTATCTGGGCGCCGATGCGCTGGCCGAGCGGATCGCGAGCACGCGTGCGCTGACCGCGCGGCCGTTCGGCGTGAACCTGTTCGTGCCCGGGCCCGCCGCGCCGCCCGACGTCTATGCGCCCTACGTCGAGCGCCTGGCCGCCGAAGGCCTGCAGGTCGGCGCCCCGAGGGCCGACGACGACGACTGGGACGCGAAGCTCGCGCTGCTCGAGCGCGAGCCGGTCGCGGTCGTCTCCTTCACGTTCGGGCTGCCCGACCGCGGACGTGATCGCCCGCGTGCGCGCGACCGGCGCCGAGGCGTGGGTGACGGTCACGAGCCCGCAGGAGGCGCGGGCGGCCGCGCACGCCGACGCGCTCGTCGTCCAGGGCGGCGAGGCCGGCGGGCACCGCGGCTCATGGGTCGACGCGCCCGAGCCTGACGCCGATCGCCCTGCACGCGCTGCTGCAGCTGATCGACGTCGACCGGCCGCTGATCGCGTCCGGCGGGATCGCGACGCGCGCGGCGGTGCAGGCCGCGCTGGCGCTCGGGGCGCGCGCGGCCCAGGTCGGCACGGCGTTCATGCGCGCGCCCGAGGCGGGAACGTCGCAGGCGCACAAGGATGCGCTCGCCGGCGACGCGCCGACCGCGCTCACGCGCGCCTTCAGCGGCCGCCTCGCGCGCGGCATCCGCAACCGCTTCATGGACGAGCATCCCGACGCGCCGCTCGCCTATCCCGAAGTCCACTATGCGACCGCGCCCGTCCGCGCGGCGGCGCGCAAGGCGGGCGACGCGGACCTGATCAACCTGTGGGCGGGCGAGGCACACGCACTCGCCGAGGCAGCTGCCGGCGGCGGAGATCGTCGCCCGGCTCAGTCCGTGAAGCGCCTGCGTTAGCGGTTGTTTCGAAGGGGTGAAGCGTCACAGTTCTGCGCGCAACTACCTGGTAGGACCTATGGCCAGTGACTTACGTGGATCTGCATTCGCATCTCCTCCCGGGCCTCGACGACGGCGCCCGGACGATGGAGGAGACCCGCCGGTTCGCCCGCCGGCTGGACGCCGAGGGCGTGCGCGACGTGGCCTGCACGTCGCACGTCAAGCGCGCCCACTTCCCGAACATCGCGCTGCACGAGCTCGCCGACCGTCGCGCGGCTGCTCAGCGCGCGCTCGACGCCGACGGCCTCCAGGTGCGCCTGCACCCCGGCGGCGAACTCGCCGACGAGGACGCGCTGGAGCTCGACGACCACGAGCTCGCGCTGATCGCCCAGGGTCCCGCGCACGCGCCGTGGCTGCTGCTCGAGTGCCCGTTCAGCGGCCTCGACCACGTCTTCGACGCCGCCGTGGCACGCCTGACCGACCTCGGCTACGGCCTGCTGCTGGCGCACCCCGAGCGCGCCGCGGGCTCGCTCGACCGGCTCGACAAACACCTCGAGGCCGGCGCGCTGCTGCAGGTCAACGTCTCCTCGCTCACCGGCGACCACGGGCCGGGCGCACGTGACACCGCCGCCCGCCTGGTGCGCCAGGGCCTCGCGTTCTGCCTGGCCTCCGACAACCACCCGGGCACGCGCGAGCGCACGCTCCCGGAGGGCTATCGCGCGCTTCTGCGCACCGGGGTGAGCGAAGTCAAGGCCGAGCGCTTGACCCAGTCGAACCCGCGCTTCCTGCTGCGCGAGGGCATCCCGCGGTTCGCGATGACGCTCCCCAGCACGGTCCGCTGAGGACCTGCGCTCACCGCCGGGAGGCGGCGAGCGCGGCGCGGATGCGCGGGAGGTCGGCGGCGCTGCGCGCGCGGACCGGCGCGACCTTGAGGACGCCCTGGTCGATCAGCTCGTGGATCTCGTTCTTGTTCATGTCAACACAAGACGCCTTGCGCCGGCGCCGGCATTCCGCCGCTCAGGCGACGAGCCTGAGCGCCGGGCCCGACGCGGCCACGACGAGCTGCTCGATCAGCGGCGCATGCTCGGGCAGGTGCGTGAGCAGCTCGGCGTGCCACTGGACGCCGAGGCAGAAGCGCAGCGCGGGATCGAAGAGCGCCTCGACCGTCCCGTCGGGGGCGTGGGCGCAGACCTGCAGGCGCGTGCCGAGGCGGTCGACCGCCTGGTGGTGGAAGCTGTTGACCGACAGCCGCCGCCGGCCGGTGATGCGGTGCAGCGGCGAGCCGGCGCTGACGCTGACGGGATGCACGGACTCGAACGGCGCGTCGGTCTGCCGATGCGTCGTCCACGTGCTGGTGCAGCGTCCCGCCACGGCTGACGTTCAGCGCCTGCATGCCGCGGCAGATCGCGAGCATCGGCAGGTCGCGCTCGCCGGCCGCGCGCAGCAGCGCGAGCTCGTACTCGTCGGACGCGCGGTCGACGTCCGGCCCGAGCAGCGGATGCGGCTCCTGCCCGTAGGTCGCCGGGTCGAGGTCGGGGCCGCCGCTGAAGAGCAGGCCGTCGACGCGGTCGAGCAGCGGCTCGACGTCGTCGACGTAGCCGTGGGCGGGGAGCACGACGGCGATCGCGCCCGCCTCCTGCAACGCCTGCGTGTAGCGTCAGGCGCAGCGTCAGCCGGGCAGGCGAGCGGTCGCGCTCGCGAGCGGCCGGGCGCAGCGCCCCAGGCGGGGGCGGGCTCCGAGCGCAGCTCGTGCGTGACGATGCCGATCAGTGGGGGGCGTGCGCTGGCGATGGAGAGATGATCCGGCAGAGCGCGGTCGCAGATACAGCGTGCTCGCCTGCGTCGTGAGGTTCAGCTTTCCCCAGCCGCAGGTAGGGCTGGCCCGACCCCGGTTCGCCAGCAGGCACGCTCGTAGCGGGCGGGTGGCTCGCGCAATATTCGACCCATGACCCGCGTCGCCGTCCTCGACCGTCACCCCGCCGTCCGCGCCGGGCTCGCACGCGCTGCTGCGTTCGCAGCCGGGGCTGGCCTTTGCCGGCAGCGCGGCCCACGCTCGCGAGCTGCTCGGGCTGCTGTACCGCACCGACCCGGATGTGTTGCTCGTGGACGAGCTCGAGCACGTCCGGCGCGTCAAGATCGAGGCCCCGCGCACGCGCGTCGTGCTCTACGTCGCCGAGCCGGCGCCCGAGCTGCTGCTGGCGGCGGCGATCGCCGGCGCCGACGGCGTGCTCGACAAGGCGGCCGACACGAGCGAGCTGCTGTGCGCGCTGCGCGGCGAGCCGGCGCTCCCGGCGGTCGCGCCGCAGGTTCAGGCGCGGGCGGCGGCGCGGCTCGACCCGCGCGACCGGCCGATCTTCGCGATGCGCCTGGCGGGAACGAGCGTGCGCGACATCGCGGGCGTGGTCGGGATGACGGTGGCCGCGCTGAACATGCGCGTGCAGGCGATCGTGGCGCAGCTCACGGTGCCGCGCGCAGCGCTCGCCTGAGGATCAGCTCCTCCAGCGTGCGGCCGTGGCCGGTCCACGTCGTGCGATGCGATGCAACGAAGCCCGCCGTCTCGTACGCCCGCCGGGCGCCGTCGTTGCCGACCACGATGGCGGCGTTGAGGTGGGCGAAGCCGTGCTCGCTCGCCCACTCCGCACAGGCCTCGCAGAGCGCCCGGGACGCGCCCTGTCCGCGCGCCTCGGGCGCCACCCACATCGCGTTCAGCACGGCGTCGCCGGGCGTTTCGTCGTCGGGGCGCACGAGCGCCAGCCCGAGCCAGCGGTCCTCGTCGTCGACGACCACGAACATGCGCTGCTCGCGGCCGTCGTCCGAGCGTTGCGCGCCCTGCTCCCACCAGCTCGGCGGCCGGGCAGCGTCGGACTCGTAGGTCGCGCCGAAGGCCTGCGGGTCGGCGCGCAGCGAGGCGAGCCGGATCGCGCGCAGCCGATCGGCCTCGTCCGCTCGCACGTGGCGGACGCGCACGCTCAAGTCGCCACGGTCGCGATGAACTCCGTGACCCGCTGCGAAGTAGTCGTCCCGGAATGCGCGCTCGTCGTGGATGCTGTGTCCCGCACCGGCCACCCGCGACGACCGCCACCCCGGGATGCGTCTTCGCCAACCGCTGCTCGTCGGGCTCGGCGAACGCGGGCGCCTCGCCCGCGGCGAGCACGGCGACCGGAACGTCGACCGCCGACCCCACGTCGGTGCCGGCCAGCAGCGACCCGTCGATGACCGGGTCGAGCACCGCCGGGTCGAGGTGCAGGCGCGCGTACGCCCGCGCCGCCAGTGCCTCCGGTGTCAGCCGCTCGGCGTCCGGCTCGGCGGCCAGCCGAGCCAGGGCCTCAGGCTCCGAAGGCGGCTCGGCTTGCCACGCCAGCACCAGCTCCCGCAGCTCCAGGAAGTGCGAGATCGCCTCGTTGGCCGCGTGCCCGGCCGGCTCGCCGCGGTACAGCGGCGGGTCCTCGAGGAACGCCCCCAGCACGAGCTCCGGTACCCGCTGCGCCGCCCACCACGCCGCGACGCCGCCCAGCGAGTGCCCGACCAGCACCGCCGGCCCGACCTCCGAGAGCACGGCGGCGACGTCGGCGAAGTAGTCCGCGATCAGATATGCGCCCGGCGTGCGCGCCGCGGCCCCGTGGCCGCGGAAGTCCGGTCGGACGACCCGGTGGCCCGCCACGGTGTCCGGCAGCCAGTCATAGGTCGCGCGGCTCCCGGCGACCCCGTGCAGGAAGACGACGGTCACGGCGCCCACGTGGCCAGCAGCGTGAAGCGGACGGGCAGCAGCTCGCCGCCCACCCGCAGCCGGTAGCGGCCGTCGGGATCGCGCGCGAGCACGTCGCCGCGATCGTCGCGGTCGGCGTCGAGGTGCTCGTGCAGCGCATCGATCCGCAGGCCCGCGCCGATCGCCGCGGTCACGATCTCGCCCAGCGAGTGGCCGTACTCGACCGCGACCGTGGCCGCCACATCCGCCTCCGCGTCGGCGTAGGAGCCCGGCTCGTCGAACCGTCGCGGCCCGTCGAACGCGTACGGGAAGTCGAGCTCGAGCGGGTCGAGCGACGCGATCGTCGTGAACAGCGGATGGATCTCGACCAGCACCAGCCGCCCGCCGGGCCGCAGCGCGAAGGCCACGCTGCGCATCCAGGCGTCCAGATCGGCGATCCAGCACAGCACGCCGATCGTCGAGTAGACGAGGTCGAAGCGCATCCTCGAGACTCCGCCGGGAGATTCGTCGCGTCGGCCTCGACCAGCGTCAACGTCACCCCGCAGCGGTCCGCCAGCTGACCGGCCTTGGCCAGCGATCCGGGCGAGAAGTCGACGCACGTCACGCGCGCCCCGCGGCGCGCCAGGGTGATCGCGTCAAAGCCGATGTGGGACTGCAGATGCAGCACGTCGAGGCCCGAGACATCGCCCACCGCCGCGGATTCGTGGCGGCCGAGCAGGTCCGCCCCGGCCACCAGCGCCTCGCTGTCGTAGTAGCCGTCCTGCCCGTGCACCCGCGCGAGCGCGTCCCAGTGCGCGCGGTTGGTCGCGAGATCGTCCACGGCCGCAACGTATCTCAGCCGCCACAATGAAGCCATGCGCTACGTCGTGCTCGCACTCGCGGCGCTGCTGGTCGTGGTCGCCGTCGCCTTCGCGCAGGAGCCGGCCCCGCCGCCGGAGCCACCGCCGCCGACCCCGACCAGCACGCCCGAGCCGCCGCCGCCCGTCGCCACGCCGACGGTCACGGTCGAGTCCCGCGTCCCGCCGGACTTCGCCGCGATCACGTGGCGCGACTCGCGGCGCTCGGCCAGCCGGCCGCGCACGGGCGGCTCGAGGACGGCGTGCCTGCTGCCCGAGCTCGGCGAGGACTTCTTCACCTGGGACCCGGTCCACAACCGGATCCCGAACCGCGAGTGGCGCCGCTGGGGCACCGATCGCCTGATCCGCACCGTCCTGACCGTCCTGCACGAGTACCGCACCGAGCGCGACAGCGCCCAGCGCGTCGGGATCATGGACCTCTCGCGCCCACGCGGCGGCCGCTTCGGCCGCAACTTCGGCGGGCTCGGGCACGCGTCGCACCAGAACGGGCTCGACATCGACATCCTCTATCCGCGCAAGGACGGCACCGAGACGCGCCCGATGAAGCCGTCACAGGTCGATCGCAAGCTCGCGCAGGACCTCGTCGACCGCTTCGTCGCCGCCGGCGCGGTCAAGGTCTTCGTCGGCCCGCGCCTGAACCTCAAGGGCCCGCAAGAACGTCGTCGTGCCGCTGATCTACCACGACGACCACCTGCACGTGCGGATCTCGCTAGCGCACTTCGTAGAGCTCCGCGCGGACCGTGTTCTTGCGCCAGCGGGAACGTCGAGACGCCGCCGATCGCGCCGCAGCCGCGGCGAGGCCTCGAGCGCCGCGCGCCACTCGCGCGTGCGGACCCGCACCGCGCGGCTCCAGGGCGACTGCGAGAGCCGCGCGCCGCGGCACCGGCGTGACGATCAGCACCCGCCGGCCGCGGTCGAGCCGCGCGATCGACGGGCAGCAGCTCGCGCTCGGCCTGCCCGGCGCGCAGCCGCGTCGAGGCCGTTGCGCCAGTCGGTCTGGCGCGGGTCGCTGACGAGCCCCATCGGCGTCAGGTAGACGACGCCCTCGGGCAGGTAGCGGTAGAGCGCGGGCACCTGCTCGGGCTGCGTGGAGACGACGAGGTCGCCGGGGCGGATCGACGGCGCGATCGCCGGTCGAGACCGTCCGCACGTTGCTCTTGATCGGCGGCGGCCCGCTCATCAGCCACACGATCGCGACGCCGACGAGCGCGAGGCAGCCGTCCAGCGCGCGCCGCGCGAGACGACCGACGCCAGCGCCAGCAGCAGCGGCCCGAGCAGGACGGCGAGGTAGCGCGTCGCCCACGCCGGCTCGATCTGCGAGCACAGCCACGCCATCACCGCGGTCAGCGACGGCGATCGCGGCCAGCACGCGCACGGCGCGATCGACCGGCGGCCGCCGCCGCAGCGCGAAGAACACCGCGACGCGCCAGCAGCGGCAGCGCGAGGTAGCCGAACAGCGCCGCCGGGGACGCCCGAGCAGCAGCAGCGGCGACGGCCGCTCCGCCCACGGCGCCGCGGTGTTCGCGGCCTGGAAGACGACGCTCGGCAGCCACGGCGCGTAGATCAGCGCCAGCGCTCCGGCCGAGCCGGGCGCCGTCGCGGCCCGCGACCTAGCCCGCGCCGCCACAGCACGAGCCACGCGATCGCCATCGCCGCGACCAGGAACAGCCCCCAGGTGTGCGTGTAGAGCAGCAGCGCCGAGCCACAGCCCGAGCAGCGACACGTGCCGCCGCTCGCCGCGCACGAACGCGAGCGCGAAGCTGGCCGACGGCCAGGATCGGACAGCAGGACGACGAGCGAGTACATCCGCGTCTCCTGCGCGTAGTAGGTCAGGAACGGGCTGCCCGCGGCGCCCGCCGCGGCCAGCGCTCCCGCGCGCCGGTCGAAGACCGCGGCGCCGGCCCAGAACGAGGCCGGGATCGCCAGCAGCGCGAACAGCAGCGACAGCGCGCGCGTCGCCGCCTCGCCGGTGCCGAACACCAGCATCCAGCCGTGCAGCAGCAGGTAGTAGAGCGGCGGGTTGCCGTCCTGGGACATGATCCGCGGGATGTCGGCCAGGTCGTGCGACGCGATCCCGACCGCGATCCCCTCGTCGATCCAGTAGCCGGAATCGAGCGCGCCGATCCGCAGCGCCAGCGACGCGACCATCAGGGCCGCGAGCGCGAGCGCGGGCTGCAGGACGGCGCCGCGTCGGGTCATCGCCGGGCAGTGTGGCGCGCACGTGCGCCCCGCCCGCCGCAACCTAACGGCTCGCAACTGCGATCCTGGCGGCCCGATGAACGCGCGCTGGGTGGCCGAGCGGCGGATCGAGCGCGTCGCCGCGCGGGCGACGCTGCACACGGAGCTCGGGTCGTGGCCGCTGCGGCGCGGCGTCGTGCCGGACGCGGTGCCCGTCCGCGAGGTCCTCAAAGGGCGGCTGCGGGTCGACGACGAGCCGGTCCAGATCGCGGGCGTGCTCGACGACCTCTACGCCGACGCCGTGCACGCGCGGCTCGGGCCGGTGCTGGGAGGACGGGGTGCCGTCGCTCGCGGTCTGGGCGCCGACCGCGCGCGACGTCGCGCTGCGGCTCCGAGACGAGCGGATCGGCATGGAGCGCGGCGCCGACGGCGTCTGGCGCGTCACCGGCGACCCGTCGTGGCGTGACGCCGAGTACGCGTTCGAGGTGACGGTGTTCGCGCCGGCGGTCGACGGCGTGGTCACGAACGTCGTCACCGACCCGTACTCGGTCGCGCTCACGCTGAACTCGCACCGCTCCGTGCTCGCGGAGCTGCCGCCGCCCGGCGACTGGCCCAAGCCGCCGCCGATCCGCTTCTGCGACGCCTCGATCTACGAGCTGCACATCCGCGACTTCTCGATCGGCGACGCGACGGTCCCGGAGGCGCACCGCGGCACCTACCTCGCGTTCACGCACCCGGACAGCGCCGGGATGCGGCACCTGCGCGCACTGGCCGAAGCCGGGATGACGACCGTGCACCTGCTGCCGTGCAACGACATCGCGACGATCGAGGAGGATCGTTCTCGCCAGCTCGACCCCGGCCCGCTCGACCACCTGCCGCCGGACTCCGACGAACAGCAGCGCAGGGTCGGCGCCGTGCGCGAGCGCGACGGCTTCAACTGGGGCTACGACCCGCTGCACTTCTTCGCTCCCGAGGGCTCCTACGCCGCCGATCCGCGCGACCGCACGCGCGAGTTGCGGGCGATGGTGCGCGCGCTCAACGCGATCGGCCTGCGCGTCGTGCTCGACGTCGTCTACAACCACACGCCGGCCGCCGGCCAGCACCCGTTCTCGATCCTCGACCGGATCGTCCCCGGCTACTACCACCGGCTCGCTCCGGACGGTGCCGTGGAGAACTCGACCTGCTGCGCCAACACCGCGAGCGAGCACCGGATGATGGAGAAGCTGATGCTCGACTCGCTCGCGCTGTGGGCGCGCGAGTACCGCGTCGACGGCTTTCGCTTCGACCTGATGGGCCACCACACGAAGGCCAATCTGCTGGCGGCGCGCGAGCGGCTCGGCCCGGAGGCGCACCTCTACGGCGAGGGCTGGAGCTTCGGCGAGGTCGCCGACGACGCGCTGTTCGTCGCCGCCTCGCAGAAGAACATGGCGGGCACGGGGATCGGCACGTTCAACGACGCGCTGCGCGACGCCGTCCGCGGCGGCGGCCCACACGACGAGGACCCGACGATCGCGGGCTTCGCCACCGGCGCCACCGGCGGCGAAGCGCTCGTCGAGCTGGGTCTGGCCGGACATCTGCAGCCGCACGGCTACGCCGCGCAGCCCGAGGACGCGATCGCCTACGTCGACGCGCACGACAACGAGACGCTGTTCGACGCGCTCGCCTTCAAGCTGCCGCGCACCACGAGCATGGACGACCGCGTACGCATGAACACGCTCGCGCTGGCCACCGTCACGCTCTCGCAGAGCCCGTGCTTCTGGCACGCCGGCGCCGACCTGCTGCGCTCGAAGTCGCTCGACCGCAACTCCTACGACTCTGGCGACTGGTTCAACCGGATCGACTGGACGGCGACCGAGACGACGTGGGGCGCCGGCCTGCCGGGCGCATGGGACAACGAGCCGCGCTGGCCGTTCATGCGCCCGCTGCTCGCCGACCCGGCGCTCAAGCCGCAGCCGCGCCACATCCGCGCCGCCCGCGAGCGTGCGCTCGAGCTGCTGCGGATCCGCTATTCGTCGCCGCTCTTCCGGCTCGGCAGCGCCGAGGAGATCCGGCGGCTGGTGCGGTTCCCGGGCGGCGGGCCGGGCGTCGATCGTGATGGTGCTGGCGGACGAGATCGTCGTCATCTTCAACGCGACCGCCGAGCCGACCGCCCAGGCCGTCGACGCGCGCGCCCGGCGGCTGCACCCGGCGCTGGCCGAACGCGAGTCCGCCTACGCCGACGGTGCGTTCACGGTCCCGGCGCGGACCGTCGCAGTGTTCCTTCCGTGAGCTGCACTCCGATCGGGTCGCCGATCTCCAGCGACGCCGGCTCGCGGAAGCCGATGAAGGCCCATGAGCCGTCGCGGCGCTGGACGAGCGGCGCGGCGAACAGCGACGGCTCCTCCTCGAACGGGCGCGCCGAGGCGACGTCGAACGGGCCCAGGGCCGACTCGCCGAGCGCGTACCAGGTGCAGAACGGCCGCGGGTCGGCCTGCTCGTCCGGATGGCAGGTGAAGACGAGCAGCCACTGGCCGTCGACGCAGCGCACCTGCGAGACCTCGTGCTGGCCGAAGTGCGCCGGCCGCGTCAGCGGCGGTCCGAGCTCCCAGCGGCGCATGTCCGTGCTGCGGGCGTGCGCCAGCACGCCGTCGAAGCGCCGCTCGGCGCCCGCGGCGCGGGCGGTGATCAGCATGTGCCAGCCGTCGCCGTCGCGGTACACGAACGGGTCGCGCCAGGTCCCGCTCGTCCCGTCGCCGTTGACCCAGTACCAACGCCCATCGGGCGCCACCAGCTGCTCCGTGCCCACGCGCCGCCACGTCATCAGGTCATCGGATTCCGCCATCCCGACGCGCTGGTCGTGGATCCCGCGCCCCTCGGTGTTGAGCGCCGAGTAGTAGAGGCGCCAGATGCCGTCAGCGCCGCGCGCGACCGACCCCGTCCACAGGGCGAGGCTGTCGAAGCCGGTGTCCGCCGGGCCGAGCGCATCCTCGTGCACCTCCCAATCCACGAGGTCGAGCGAGCTCGCGTGCCCGATCCGGGCGTGGTGGTGGCGAAGGTCGGGATCCCCGAGCACCCGCGGCGCCTTCAGGAAGAACAGGTGGTAACGCTCGCCGTCGTCGGCCACCCAGCTGTCCCAGATCCAGTCCTCGTTCGAGCTGAGCACGCGGGGAATGATCCCGCGTCAGGGAACTCAGCGCCGGGGGTCGTGATCGGAGTCGACGACGGTCTGCAGTGCGCGGATCGTCGGCGAGAGGCGGGCCTGCTCGCTCAGGCCGGCCATGCCCGCGCCGCGGGAGGCGGCAAGCTGGCGCTGGTAGCCGTGGAGCATGGTCTTGGCGCTGGGCATGATGTGACTGCGTAGGGTGCCCGATCCGCTTCGTTAAAAGCAAGCGGCCCGCCGGGTGGCGGGCCGCTTGTGTGTCCTATGTCACGTCCGGCTTAGGCCGCGGCGGGCGCGGGCACCGGGCCGAGGCCGCCGCGCGGGCTGCGCTTCTTGGCGCCGCCCTCGTGGTCGAGCTCCGGAATCCACTGCAGCCAGCGCGGCAGGTACCAGTTCCAGTCGCCGAGCAGCTTCATCGACGCCGGCAGCAGCACGCCGCGGATGATCGTCGCGTCGACGAAGATGGCGAACGCCAGGCCGAGGCCCATCTGCTTCATGTCGAGCGAGCTCTGGGTGGCGAACTCGGCGAAGACGACGACCATGATGATCGCGGCCGCCGTGATCGTGCCGGCGGTGGTCTTGATGCCGTGCGCGACCGCCGCCGACGAGTCCATACCGCCCTTCCAGGCTTCGCGGACGCGGCTCAGGATGAACACGTGGTAGTCCATCGAGAGGCCGAACAGGATCACGAACAGGAACAGCGGGAGCCAGCTCGTGACCGCGCCGTTGGACTCGAAGCCCAGCAGCTTCTCGCCGTGGCCGTCCTGGAAGACCAGCTTCAGCAGGCCGTAGGAGGCGCCGACCGAGAGCAGGTTGAGGATGATCGCCTTGATCGGGATCACGATCGAGCGGAACGTGGCGAGCATCAGCAGGAACGCCAGCCCGAGCACGAACGCGAACACGATCGGGGTGCGCTCCTTCATGACCTGGTTGAAGTCGGCCGTCGCCGCGGCATTGCCGGTGACGTCGGCGGTGACATCGTTCAGGCCGTCGAAGGCCGCGGGGATCTTGTCCTCGCGGAGCTGCTCGAGCGAGCGCATCGCCTCGTCGTTCACGCCGCTGCCGGCGAGCGCGACGTTGACGCTGGCGACGGTGTGGTCCGGGTTGATATCGACCTCGGCCGGCTTGAGGCCCGCGATCGCCTTCTGGACCTGCGGGGCGTTGACGTCGGCCGCCTTGACGACGACGGTCGCGTAGTCGGCCTCGGCCGGGAAGGCCTTCTGGACCTTGAGGTAGGTCTGGATGACGGGCTGCGACTTGTCGGAGGACTCGACGCCGGGCAGCTTGGTCTGCATGCCGAGCGCGGGGATCGAAAGCGCGACCAGGGCGCCGCCGGCGATCACGACGGCGACGATCGGGTGGCGCATGACGCGGTCGGTCAGCCAGCCCCAGGCGCGGGACTCGCGGGCCTCCGCCTGGCGGCGGCCGATCAGCGGCAGGCGGCCCTTCTCGACCTTGTCGCCGAGCTTCGAGAGCACGGCGGGCAGCACGGTCAGCGAGCCGAGCACGGCGACGGCGACGACGAGGATCGTGGCCAGGCCCATCGACATGAAGATCGTGTTGCCGGTCAGGAACATGCCGGCCATGGCGGCGATCACGGTCAGGCCCGAGATCAGCACGGCGCGGCCCGACGTCGCGGCGGCGATGTCGATCGCCTCGAGCGTGTCACGGCCCTTGGCGCGCTCTTCGCGAGCGCGGCGGATGTAGAACAGCGAGTAGTCGACGCCGACCGCGAGGCCGATCAGGGTGATCGCCGGCAGCGCGATGTCGTCCATCGGCATCAGCTGGCTGGCGAGCGCGACGATGCCGGAGGTGCCGACGACCGCGGTCACGGCCAACAGGACCGGCACCGACGCGGCGACGAGCGCGCCGAACGTCAGCAGCAGGATGATCAGCGTGAAGCCGATCGACATCATCTGCGAGTTGCCCTCTTCGGCCTTGGAGGCGTCCTTGAGCTCCTTGGTCATCGTGGCGTTGCCGAACGGCTCGACGGTCACGCCGGTGTGACGTTGCGCGACGGTGGCGGTGGCCGCGAGGATCGGCTCGACCTTCTCGACGGCCGCGTCGACGTCACCGGGGATGTCATACGGGACGAGCACGGAGCGGCCGTCGGCCGAGGTCAGCGGCTTGCCGACGTTGGCGACGTTCTGTCTGCGCGGCGACCGTGTTGGCCACGTCCGTGGCCGCGGTCTTGAGCCGGGGATCGTTCTTCGTCTTGCTCTGGATCAGCACCATCTCGCCGGAGCGCTCCGGGAAGCCCGCGCTGTCGAGGGTCGTCTGCGCGCGGCGGCTCTCGCCGTCCAGGCTCTTGGCCGCGTCCGGCTTCTTCTGGCCGAGCGCCATGCCGGCGACCAGCACGATCGCGATGAACGCGAGCCAGCCGACGATGGCGGTCTTGCGGTGGCGGGCACTCCAGTGCCCCGCTCGGGCCGCGAGGCCCTTGGGCTTGGGGGTCAAAACGGTTCCTCTCCGGGGATTCATGGTCTGCCCGGGAAGGATCGATCTTCGGAGGCGGCGATTCGGCCGGGGTGGCAGGCGTGTGGGGGGTCCTGTCCAGCCCCCACCGGGGGTGTGGCTGCCCTCCGGCGACGGTGCGGTCATCATCTTGGCGATGGCACCGAGCGGGGAGTCGCACTCGATCTTCGTGGTCCAGCAGACGTTCGCACGGGTCCGGCGCGGCTATGACCCCGCCGAGGTCGATCGCCACCTCGAGCTCGTGGCGGAGATGTTCCGCTCGAGCCGCGACGTGCAGCTGCGGCGCGATCTGGAGCGGCGCGAGGCCGAGCTGCGCCGCGAGCTCGAGGCGGCCAAGATGGAGGCCGAGGCGACCGTCGAGGGCGCGCGGCTGAAGGCGGCCGCGGACACCGCGGCGGCCGAGGCCGCGCTGGCGGCGGCGCGCGAGGAGGCGGCGCGGATCGTGGAAGCCGCGCGCGCCGAGGGCGTGGCGCTGGGCGAGCAGGAGCGCGCACAAGGGCGCGATGCGGGCGAGGCCGAAGCCGCGCGGGTGATCGCGGCGGCCGACGAGCACGCCCGCGCCGCCGCCGAGCGCGCCGCCGGCGCCGACGCCGAGCGCGAGGCGATCCTCGCCGACGCGCGTGCGGCGCTCGAGCGCGCGCGTGAGGAGGCCGAGCGCGAGCGCGAGGCGCTGCTCGCCGACGCCCGCGCGGAGTTGTCCGCCGCGCAGGCCGACCGCGAGCGCGTGGCCGCCGAGGCCGAAGCCGAACGCGCCGCGATCCTCGCCGCAGCGCGCGAGGAGGCCGCGGACGTGACCGCCGAACGGCGCCGCGTGCTCGACGAGGCCGCCGCCGAGGGCGAGCGGATCCGCGCCGGGGCCCGCGAGGTCCTCGACGATGCACGCGCCCGCGGCGACCGGCTGATCGCCGCGGCCCGCGACGAGGCGGCGAGCGCGCGCGCCGATGCGGCAGCGCTGGTCGCGCGTGCGCGCGAGGCGGTCGAGGCGGCGCGCCGCGAGCGCGCGGCGATCCTCGCCGAGCATCAGCGCGACGCGGCGCGCGAGCGCGATGCGCTGCTCGCCGCCGCCGAGCGCGAGGCGGCCGTGCACGCCGAGCGGGCGCGCGAGGAGGCCGAGATCGAGCTCGAGACCTACATCGCGCGCCGGCGCCGGGAGGCCGACCGGCTGGCCGAGGCCGCACGCGCGGGAGCGCTACCGGTGATCCTGCGCGGGGAGCGGGTCGTGCTGCGCACGCTCGAGCCCGCCGACGTCGAGCCCTTGAACGCGATCGTGGCCGCGCCCGGCGTGCGCGAGCACTGGGGCACGGACGCGACGATCGACGACCAGGACGCGTTCACGATCCTCGTCGACGGCGAGCTCGCGGGCTGGCTCGGCTGGTACGAGGAGGACGACCCCGACTATCGCCACGGCGGACTCGACATCTTCCTCGCGCCCGCCTTCCAGAATCGCGGGCTCGGCCGCGAGGCGCTGCGGCTCGCCGCGCGCTGGCTGATCGACGAGCGCGGCCACCACCGGCTGATCATCGACCCCGCGGCGTCCAACGCGCGCGCGATCGCGACCTACGCGTCGATCGGCTTCAAGCCCGTGGGCGTGCTGCGCCGCTACGAGCGCGGGCCGGACGGCAGCTGGCACGACGGGCTGCTGATGGACCTGCTGGCGGAGGAGCTCAGCCCCAGCTGAGCGAAGCGCCGTGCGGGTCGGCCCAGGCCACGCGGCGGCCGTCGAGCGCGAGCGCGAACAGGCTCGGTGGGCCGGGCTCGAGGTTCAGCAGCCGCGGGCTCTCGCACGCGATCCAGGTGCCGGTCAGCGCGTCGCGGAACGCCTGGCGACCGTCCGACGGCACGTAGGCCAGCACCGCGGTGTGGAAGATCACGAGCGTGGCGTCCGTCGGCGCCTCGGCGGCGAGCGCGGGCAGGTCGGTGGTCAGGTCGCCCTGGACGACGCGCGGCGGCGCGGCGCGGGCGACGTCGACGGCGGCGCGCAGCACCTCGAGCCGGTGCTGCTGCCCGGGCCAGATCAGCAGCTCGAGCCAGCGCATCTGGTCGGGGTCGGTGATGTCGATCGGCTCGAGGTCGAGACCGGCGCGCCACACGACCTCCGGCAGCGCAGCCGGGAGCGGCGGGTCGTTGTCCGGACGGCAGCGCAGGAGCGGCGGTCCGGTGCCGACGGTGTGTCCGTCGTAGTCGTAGCCGTAGCGGTCTCCGAGCAGGCAGAGCCCGGCGCTCGCGCCGACCTCGAGCAGCGCCAGCGGTTGCGGAAGCGCGGCGAGCAGCGGCAGCAGCAGCGCGCAGCGGGCGGGCTCGTTGGTCTGCGTGCGGCGTTCGAGCATCACGGCCTCGACCTCGCCGCGGCGCTCGCCGAGCACGGCCCGGAACTCCGGCCAGCCCTGCGGCGTCCCGGCCAGCAGGCGGTAGGAGGCGAAGAGCAGGTTCGGCTGGCGCTTGCCGATCGGCAAGCCGCCGAGCCACTCGGTCAGCTCGCGGTCGCGCGCCACGCCGTCCGACAGCTCGGCGTACAGCGGCGAGCGGCGCTTGGCCTCATGCTCGGCGAAGTTCCGGTAGCCGGCGGCGATCCGCTCAGACACGCGGCCATCGATGACCGCAGTCGCGGCCACCAGCCCGGCACCGAGCGCCGGTAGGCGTCGTACTCCGGCCCGAACTGGCGGGCGAGCGTGGGCTCCTCGTAGCCGCGCACGAACGCGACGAACACGGCCAACAGACCCGCCGCGTACACGCCCAGGACCGGCTGGCCGAGCAGCAGCGTCTGCCCCGCCACCGCGCCCACGACGGCGATGTACATCGGGTTGCGGACGAAGCGGTAGAGCCCGCCGATGACCAGGTGCGCGGTCGGCGCGATGGGGGCCGGCGTGCCGACCCCCTCGCGCACGAAGCGCCCGAACGCCACCACCAGGACGCTCCCGCAGGCCACCACGAGCAGCGCACCGAGCACGCGCAGCGGCGGCCAGATCGGCTCGGCCTCCCAGCCCGTCAACCACCACGGCACGACACCGGCGACGACCCCCGGGGCGAGGGCGAAGAACACAGAGCTGCCGGCGGCGGCGGTGGAGGTTCGCATGCCTACACGGTCTCGAGGAACCCCGTGACGTTACGCAGGCGCCCGTCGCCGGACACGGTGGCGAAGTCGACGCCCTTGGCCACGGCGCCGCCGTCGCCGACGAGCGTCCACGCGAAGCGCACGACGTCGTTGTGGGCGTCCGGGCCGAAGGCGAGCTCGAAGCGGTGGCCGGGGAACTGTGCCTGCGCGGCGCCGATCATCGCCGCGATCCCGTCCGCGCCCTCGCCGGCCATCAGCGGGTCGAGGTAGCGTGCGTCGTCGGCGAACGCGGCGCCGACGAGCTCGCGCCGGCGCGCCTCGTCGGGCTCGTTCCAGGAGGCGATGTAGGTGTCCACGACGGAGGTGATGTTCGTCATGGCCGGTAAGGTGCCAGCGACACGTAATCACTTCAATTACCTCGGACGTAATGTGAACCAGATCGGCCCACTCCTGAGGACCTGGCGCACCCGCCGCCGCCTGAGCCAGCTCGACCTCGCGCTCGAGGCCGGCGTCTCCACGCGCCATCTGTCGTTCGTGGAGACCGGCCGCTCGCGGCCCAGCGAGCAGATGGTGCTCCACCTCGCCGAGCAGCTCGACGTCCCGCTGCGCGAGCGCAACCACCTGCTGCTCGCGGCCGGCTACGCGCCGGTCTTCTCGCAGCGCCCGCTCGACGAGCTCGGCCCGATCCAGGACGCGCTCGAGCAGCTGCTCTCCAGCCATCAGCCGTTCCCGGCGATCGTCGTCGACCGCGCCTGGGACGTGATCGCCGCCAACGCCGCGATCGGCATGCTCACCGCCGGCGCCGCCGAGCACCTGCTCGAACCGCCGATCAACGCGCTGCGCCTGAGCCTGCATCCCGACGGCATCGCGCTCGCGGATCATCAACCTCGGCCAGTGGCGCGCGCACCTGCTGCGCGACCTCGCGGTCCAGGCCGACGCGACCGGCGACGAGCGCCTGCGCGCGCTGAAGGCGGAGCTCGAGGGCTACCCGGGCCCGGAGGGCGAGCCCGGCCCGCACGACGTCTTCGTGCCGCTGCGCGTGCACGGCCCGAACGGCAGCGAGCTGCGCTTCCTCAGCACCCGCACGAGCTTCTCGACCGCGCTCGACGTCACCGTCTCAGAGCTCGCGATCGAGTCGTTCTTCCCCGCCGACGAGCAGACCGCCCGGATCGTTCACGACGCGTCGAGGTGACGCTCGAGCCGCTCGAGCCGGTCGGCCCAGTAGCGCCGGTAGGGCGCGAGCCAGCGGTCGACCTCGGCCAGCGGCGCCGGATCGAGCCCGTACCAGCGCCGCTGCGCGTCGATCCGCACGCGCACCAGCCCCGCCTCGCGCAGCACGCGCAGGTGCTTGGAGACGCCCGGCTGGCTCAACCCCAGGTCTTCGACCAGCTCGCCCACGAGGTGCTCGCGCGAGCGCAGCAGGTCGAGGATCCGCCGCCGGCTGGGATCGGTCAGGACGTCGAAGACCTCCACGACCTCGCAGTATGACCGCTAGGGCATATTCGACTCGCCGGTGATCAGCCGGGTCCCGCGCCCGTGCGTGAAGAAGCTGATGCCCCAGCGGATGAAGACCAGCAACCGGTTCTGGAAGCCGACCAGATAGAAGAGGTGGATCGCGAGCCACAGGAACCAGGCCACGAAGCCGCTGACCCGGATTCGCGGCGGCAGTTCGGCGACCGCCCGCGCGCGCCCGATCGTCGCCAGGTTGCCCTTGTCCTTGTACTCGAACGGGCCGGTCTGGCGGGAGCGCAGCCGGTCGCGCACCACGCGCGCCGCGTAGCGCCCCATCTGCATCGCCACCGGGGCGACGCCGGGCAGCGGATCCGACCCGCGCACCTGGACCATGTCGCCGATCGCGAGCACGTCCGGGTGCCCCGGCAGCGTGAGGTCGGGCTCGACGAGCAGCCGCCCGACGGCGTCCGTCTCGGCTCCGGACGCCTCGGCCAGCGTGCCCGCCAGCCCCGACGCGAGCACGCCCGCGGCCCAGATGACGGTCGCGGCGCTCACGCGCTGCTCGCCGCCGTGGGTCTCCATCGTCACGCCCTCGGCGTCGATCGCCGTCACCAGATGGTCGACGAGCGGCGTCACGCCCAGGCTCTCGAGCGCTTTGGCGGCCTTCGCCGACAGCTTCGGCGGGAACGCGGCCAGGACGCGCTCGCCCGCCTCGACCAGCAACACGCGCGTGTCCGAGGTGTCGATGCTGCGGAAGTCGCGCCGCGTGTCGCGCGCGATCTCGGCGATCTGTCCCGCCATCTCGACGCCGGTCGGCCCCGCGCCCACGACCACGAACGTCAGCTCGCGTTGACGCTCGGCCGCGTCCTCGGCCGCCTCGGCGGCCTCGAACGCGCGCAGGATCTGCGCGCGGATGTGCAGCGCGCCCTCGAGCGACTTGAGCTCCGCCGCGTGCTCCCGCCACTCGGGGTGACCGAAGTAGTTGTACTGCGAGCCGCCGCCGACGATCAGCGTGTCGTAGCCGAGCGTTTCATCGCCCGCGGGCGTGCGCACGGCGACCGTGCGGCCCGGCAGATCGAACCCCGTGGCCTCGCCCAGCAGGACACGGACGCGCTCGTCGCCGCGGAAGATCGCGCGCAGCGGGTAGCAGACCTCACCCGCCGCCAGCGAGCCGGTCGCCACCTGATAGGCCAGCGGCTGGAAGAGGTGAAAATTGCGCCGGTCGACGAGTGTGACCTCGACGTCGGCGTCCTTGAGGTGCTGGGCAGCCTGCAGACCGCCGAAGCCACCACCCACGATCACGACACGATGCATGACACTTCAGACTAAGAGCTCACCTCGGAGGGAAGGGATTCACGCATGACGTTCGGTATCGCCATTCTCCGGGCCGTCGTCGGCGGCCTGTTCATCGGTCACGGGCTGCAGAAGCTGCTCGGGAAGTTCGGCGGCCCTGGGCTGGAGGGAACCTCCGGCTGGATGGAGTCGGTCGGGATGCGGCCCGGCAAGGTGCACGCGACCGCGGCCGGCGTGGCCGAGACCGGCGGCGGCGCGCTGCTGGTCGCCGGTGCCGCGACGCCGCTCGCCGCCAGCGCGCTGACCGGCTCGATGACGGTCGCGATCGCCAAGGTCCACGGCGCCAACGGCGTGTGGGCGCAGGAGGGCGGCTACGAGTTCCCGCTGACGATGATCGCCGCGCTGTTCGCGATCACGGCCAGCGGCCCCGGCACACTCTCGCTCGACGGCCGCACCTGGGGCACGCCGTGGGCGATCGCGGCGCTTGCAGCCGGCGTGGCCGGCGGCTACGGAATGATGGAGATCTCCAATCGCACGCCCGAGCCCGAGCCCGAGCCGGAGTCCGCGCCGGCCTCGGAGCCCGAGCCGGTCGCCTCAGCGAATTGAGCGCTGGCTGAGCTCCAGCGCTTGCGCGGCGTTGTCACGGGTCACGAAGTTCGGGCCCGTGGCGACGACGTCGTGCTGCGCCGGCAGGATCCCGTAGCGCGCCCGCAGCGCGAGCATCTCGATCGGCATGTAGCCCTGGAGATAGGCCTGCTGGTCGACCGCGAAGCCGATCCTCCCGGCCTCGACGGCCTTCAGCACGTCCGGCCCGAGGTCGAAGGTGCCGATCTTCACGTCGGTGCCGGCCAGGCCCTTGGCGGCGGCGAGGCCGCCGACCGCGTTGGTCCCCAGCACGCCGTCGATCTGCTCGGCCTGGACCGCGGCGGCGATCACGTTCGCCGCGTTTGGGTCCTCGTCGTCGAAGCGCAGCACGCGTGAGCGCCCGCCGGCTTCGCGCATCGCCTTGGCCAGCCCGTCGCAGCGGGCGTCGACGCCGGCATTGTCGACCTCGTGGTTGAGACACAGCGCGCGCCGGACGCCCGCGTCGGCGAGCCGCCGGCCGGCCTCGAGCCCGGCACGGTCCTCGACCTGCCCGACGTGCGCCAGTACGCCGAGCCGCTTGAAGACGTCGCTGCCGGAGTTGATCGAGACGACCGGGATGCCGGCGTCGACCGCGCGCCGGATCGCCGGCGCCAGGCCCTCGGACGGGATCGAGACCACGAGGCCGTCGGGCTTCGTCGCGACGGCACGGTCGATCAGCTCGCTCATCCGCGCGACGCTGAAGACGTCGGGCGACCGGTAGTCGACGAGCACGTCGAGCCGGCGCGCGGCGGAGTCGACGCCGTTGCGGATGATCGCCCAGAACTTGCTCGACGCCGGGCCGTGCGTGACGACCGCGATCCGGACCGCGTCGTCGGGCGCGGGCGCGCCGCACGGGGGCGGCGGTCGGCGTGCCGGAGACCTGCACGCCCGGCTCGCGCACGACGGTCGTGCCGCCGCAGCCGGCGAGCAGGAGCGCGAAGAGCAGCGTGAGACGCTTCACGCCGGCACCGGGATCCTGGCCTGCACGCGCGTCCCGCCGCCGAGCGGGCTGTCGATCTCGAGCGTCCCGCCGACGGTCGCGACGCGGTCCTCGAGCCCGCGCAGGCCGCCGCCGACCGACGGATCGACGCCGCCGACGCCGTCGTCGGCCACCAGCACGACCAGGTCCTCGCCGTCGCGGCGCACCTCGACGCGCGCGCTGAAGGCCTCGGCGTAGCGGGCGACGTTGGTCAGCGCCTCGGCGACGAGGAAGTAGGCCGCGGCCTCGACCGGTGCGGGCAGCCGCTCCTCGACTTCGACGGCGACGTCGATCGGCACCGTCCCGCGGTCGGCCAGCGCGGTGATCGCGGGGCCGAGGCCGCGGTCGGTCAGGATCGCGGGGTGGATGCCGCGGGCGAGCTCGCGCAGCTCGGCCAGCGCCGACGCCAGCCGCTCCGAGAGATCGTCGATCGCCGGGTCCTTCAGCCGCGTCCTGAGCACCCGCAGCTCGAGCGCCAGCGCCACGAGCTGCTGCTGCGCGCCGTCGTGCAGGTTGCGCTCGATCCGGCGCCGGGCGGCGTCGCCGGCCTCCATGATCCGCAGCCGCGACACGCGCAGCTCCTCCACGCGCGCCTGCAGGTCCGCGCGCAGCCGCTCGTTCTCGAGCGCGAGCGAGGAGGCCGCGGCGGCGGCCTCGACCAGCTCGCGCGGGGTGTCGAGCGCCGCGTCGTGGATGATCGCCGCGACGCGGACGCCGTCGCGGTCGACGGCCGTCCAGGCGCGTCCCGAGCCCGGCGCCGGAAGCTCGACGAAATGCCCGTGCTCGTCGACGAAGCGCTCGCGATCGGGCAGCCAGTAGGCGACCGAGACGGTCCGGTCGCCGAGGCTCTCGGCCAGCAGCTCGCGCGCCGGCCCGCCCGCCGCGGCGCGCGGCGCGAGCACGGCCTTGGTGATCACGCACAGGACGCGGTAGAGCGTGTCGAGCGTCGCGATCGTCAGCGCCGCCGCGGGCAGCGCCAGCGCGCACAGGACGAGCCCGAGCGCCGGGCCGAGCGCCCACGGGCCGACGTAGTCGACGTCGCCCGCGCTCGCGAGCCCGCCGATCCCGAGCTCGAGCAGCAGCGCCAGCACGAACACCGGCGCGAGCGCGACGACCACGAAGGCCAAGAACAGCACGGGCCGCAGCGCCAGGTGGGCCGCCATCCGCCACAGCGCGCGGTCCGAGAGCAGATCGAGCGACTGCCGCAACGCGCTGCCCGACCCGCGCACGCGGCCCGGGATCGGCGGGACGCGCGAGTCGAGCCAGCGGTTCGCGGCCCGCCGGTCGAGCCGCACGAGCCGCCGGCACAGGCCGGCGGCCGCGATCAAGCAGCGGCAGGCCGATCCCGACCACGCTGAGCGCCGCGCCGAGGATCAGCGCCAGCACCGCCGGGATCGCCAGCAGCGTCACCGGCAGCGTGACCAGCAGGTAGGCGACGGCGTGGCCGGCGCGCGTCAGCCGCCGGTCGAGCTCGAGCGTCGCGATCACGAGCGTCCCTCGACCGAGACGTCGCCGGAGGAGCTGAACGCCTGCACGCTGTAGGGCGCGTCGTCGCGTGCGGTCACGCCGCGCACGCTCTCTGAGCCCGAGTTGCTCTCGGCGTCGAGGTCGTAGCGGCCGGGCGGGATGACCGCGCGGATCGAGCCCGAGCCCGAGCGCAGGGAGAGCCGCGGCGGGGCGCAGGCGGCGCCGAGCACGATGTCGCCGTCGGCAGCGCGGGCGTCGAGCGAGTTGCCGCAGTAGCCCGAGATGTCGATCTGTCCGTCGTCGGTGCTCACGCGCGCCGAGCCGCGGTAGCCACGGAAGGTCACGTCGCCGTCGGTCGTGCGGACGTCGAGCGCGACGTTGTCGGGCACGATCACGCGGTAGCCGACCTGGCAGGGCCCGAGCAGCGTGACCGGGCAGCGAGAGCGCACGCGGAAGACGCCGGCGGCCACGCCGCGCCGGGAATCGGCCTCGTGGCCGAACGAGTAGCGCTCGGTGCGCCGCACGTCGACCGTGTCACGGCGGCCGCCGCCGCCGATGATCAGGATGTCGCCGTCGGCGAGGTCGAACTGCAGGCCCTGGAGCGAGCCGGTGACGGGATAGGTGACGACCCGGTCGCGGGTCGAGGCCAGCGCGCCGACCGCGAGCGCGACCGCTCCGCCCACCACCAGGAGGGCCGAGATCGCCACAACACGGCCCCACGGCGACAAGTGCATCGCAGCCGAGCTTACCTCCGCCGCGACCGGCCCTGGCCATGTGGCCAGGGCCGTCGCGGACTAGGCGAAACGCAGTCGCGGGCGGCTGTGCGAGCGGCGGCGCTCGTCGCGGCGCAGCTGGCGTGCACGCTGGCCGAGCATCAGGACGGCGTCGGCCGAGGGGCGCAGCGGATCGGCGACCGCGTGGCCGTCATTCATCGAGAAGGCGGCCCAGAGTTCGCCGCCGACCTCGGCGAGCAGGACGTCGCCCGCGGGGGCGTGGCTGGAGTCGAGCTGGGCCAGCCGCTCGACGGCGGCGGCATCGGTGGAGCGCGCCTGGCGAATCCGCAGCGTCGCGTGCGTCACCGGGATCTCCTTGCGTCGTGTGAGCTGGTTGAACATGACTCCATGATCGCCCTGAGGCGGGCGCCTTACATCAGGCGGATGGTGCGTATAAGGGCGGTCGACCCCTTACGATCCCCGCCATGATCGCCGTCGTCACGGGAGCCGGCTCAGGCATCGGCCGGGCCGCCGCACATGCCCTGCTCAGCGACGGGTGGAGCGTCGTCGCCGCCGGCCGGCGCGAGGCGCCGCTAAGGGAGACGCTAAGCGACGCCGACGGGCTCGCGGTGCCGACCGACATCACCGATCCGGCGTCGGTCGAGGCGCTGTTCGCCGCCACCCTGGAGCGCTACGGGCGCGTCGACCTGCTGTTCAACAACGCCGGCCTCGGGGCGCCCGCGCCGGTGGCCGAACTGGCGCTCGAGGACTGGCAGCGCGTCGTCGACACGAACGTCACCGGCACGTTCCTGTGCGCCCAGGCCGCGTTCCGGGCGATGGCCGCCCAGGAGCCGCGCGGCGGGCGGATCATCAACAACGGCTCGATCTCGGCGTACGTCCCGCGGCCGTTCGCGATCGCCTACAACGCGACCAAGCACGCGGTCACGGGCATCACGAAGTCGCTCGCGCTCGAGGGCCGCGAGTTCGACATCGCCTGCGGCCAGATCGACATCGGCAACGCCGCGACCGACATGACCGAGCGCATGAGCGGCGGCGTGCCGCAGGCGGACGGCTCGCTGATGCCGGAGCCGACGATGGATGTCGAGCACGCCGGCCGGGCGGTCGCGCACATGGCTTCGCTGCCGCTCGACGCCAACGTGCAGTTCATCACCGTGATGGCGACGAAGATGCCCTACATCGGCCGCGGGCTAGTTCTTGGCGGCGATCGTCCAGGTGAGCGCGGTCGCGAACGCCACCCAGGCGCCGTAGGGCGCCAGCGCGGCGGCCGCGGCGCGGTTGTGCGGCCACACGAGCCGGATCAGCGCCACGATCGTGGCCAGCAGGAAGAGGATCTCGACGCCCGCCGCGACCGGCGCGTGGCCCTGGAAGAAGATCCACGTCCAGGCCAGGTTGAGCGCGAGGTTGGCGGCGAACAGGCCCATCACGAGCCGCCGCCGGGGACCGCCTGGGACGTCGCGGTAGGCGAGCGTCGCGGCGATCGCGATCAGCACGTAGAGCACGGTCCAGACCGGCCCGAAGACCGCGCCGGGTGGCTGCCACGCCGGGCGCTCGAGCGTGCGGTACCAGTCGCTCGACGTGTCGGTGGCGAGGCCGCCGACGACCGCGACGGCGGTCACGGCGGCCGCCCAGCCGGCGGCGACGGCGAGCAGCGGGCTGCGAACGGCGCTCATTGAGAGGGGCACTACCCGAGATCGGGTACTCCTGTACGCCATGTGGGCGTATGCGGTAACCACTCCCGGGCGTCTCGAGCGAATCGACGCACCCGTGCCGGAGCCGGGTCCGGAGCAGGTGCTCGTGCGGCTGCGCGCGGGCGGGATCTGCGGCTCGGACCTGCCGTCGTTCCTCGGCCGCCGCAACCCGTTCGTCGACAACCTCGGCGCGCCCGGCTATCCGCTGCACGAAGTGGTCGGCACGGTCGTCGGCTCCGGCGCGCGCGTCGTGGGCTGGGCCGACGGGCATCACGGGCTGGCCGAGTGCTTCCTCGCCCGCACGGACGCGATCGTCGAGCTCGACGACGAGCTGAGCGACGTCGAGGCCACCGTCGTGCAGCCGTTGTGCACGGTCTTGCACCAGCTCGACCGGATCGCGGTCGAAGGCCGGCGCGCGGCGGTGATCGGGCAGGGGCCGATCGGGCTGCTGTTCAGCCATGCGCTGAAGGCCCGCGGTGCCGTCCACGTGACCGGCGTCGATCGCGTCGACCGGTCCGACTGCGCGTCCGCCTTCGGGGTCGACGAGGTCGTCTGGAACGACGCGTCGGCCTGGGCGGCAGGACTCGACGGCGAGCGCCCGGACGTCGTCGTCGAGGCCGTCGGGCACCACGCCGGCCCGCTCGAGGCCGCGGTCGACGCGCTCGCCGATCACGGCACCGTGCTCGCCTTCGGCGTCCCGGACGAGTCGCACTACGCGTTCCCGTTCACGGCGTTCTTCCGCAAGCACGCGACGCTGATCGCGGGCGCCGCCACCGACCGGGCGCGCGCGCTCGAGCGAGCCCGCGACTACCTGCGCGAGCACCGCGACCTGCTGGCGCCCTACATCACGAACGTGCTCGCCGTCGAGCAGGCGCAGGAGGCGTTCGAGCTCGCCGTCGACCCGGTCGTCGGGCGGCTCAAGGTCGTGCTGGAAGTGCGCTGATGGCCGAGCGCTTCACGGCGACGCTCGAGGACCGCTACGTGGTGGTCCCGCTCGACGTCAAGGCCCTCTGGGGCGAGGCGCGCCCGCCGGTCGCGGGCACGGTCAACGGCGTGCCGTTCCGCTCGCGGCTGGCGGTCTACGGCGGGCAGTCGATCCTCGGGCTGACCAACGACTTCCGCAGGCAGGCCGGGATCGCCGAGGGCGATCAGGTCGAGGTCGTGATCGACCGCGACGACGCGCCGCGCGTGGTCGAGATCCCGCCCGCGCTGCAGGCCGCGCTCGCCGCCGACCCGCAGGCCCGCGCCGTCTTCGACGGCCTCAGCTTCACCCACCGGCGCGAGTACGCGCAGTGGATCGCCGAGGCCAAGCGCGAGGCCACCCGCGCGACGCGCGTCCTGCGCGCGATCGAGATGCTCCGCGAGGGCGTCAAGACGCCGGATTGAGCACGGCCCGCAGGTAGCGCTCCGGGTTCTCGAGGAAGCCGCGCGTGATGCGGACGGCGTCGAGGTCGTCGTAGGCGCACTCGCTCAAGCCCTGCTCGTGCAGCTCGTAGATCCGCGCGCCCGGGCAGGCGAGCAGGATCGGCGAGTGGGTGGCGACGATGAACTGCGCGCCGGCGCGCGCCGCGCGCGTGATCGCGGCCAGCAGCGCGAGCGCGCCCGGGACCGACAGCGCGGCCTCGGGCTCGTCGAGGATGTACAGGCCCTCACCGCCGAAGCGGTTGGTGGCGAGCGCGAGGAACGACTCGCCGTGCGACTGCTGGTGCAGCGGGACGTCGCCGTAGAGCGAGAGGTCGGGCGCGAACGTGTCCTCGCTGTCGACGAACGCGGCGACGTTGAAGAAGCTCTCGGCGCGCAGGTAGTAGCCCGTGCGCGGCTTCGACCAGCGCTCCAGCACCGGCTCGAGCGTGCCGTCGAGCACCGGGCGCGGAACCGGCCGGCAGCTCGCCCGAGCGCTCGAGCTCGCCGCCTTCGGTCGCGAAGCCGATCGCCTCCGCGAGCAGCTCGATCAGCGTCGACTTGCCGCTGCCGTTGTCGCCCGAGAGCAGCGTGACGGGCGTGTTGAGGTCGAGCGCCTCGACGCCTCGACCGCGGGCAGCTCGTACGGGAAGCCCGTGCCCCAGGCCGCGTCCTCGACGCGCTTGAGCCCGAGCAGGTACGGGCCCGGGCCGAAGCGGCGGACGTCGCGGCGCTTCAAAGCCGGACGACCATCTTCCCGACGTTGGCGCCGCGCAGCAGGTCGATGAAGGCCTGGGGCGCGGCCTCGACGCCGCCGTCGACGATCGTCTCGCGGAACTTCACGCGGCCCTCGGCGACCCAGGCCCCGACGTCGCGCACGAAGTCGCCGTAGCGGTCCTCGTGGTCGGTGATGATGTAGCCGCGCAGCGTCAGCCGCTTGGCCACGGCCTGGAAGAGGTTGCGCGGCCCGGGCGGCAGCTCGGTCGCGTTGTAGGTCGAGATCGCGCCGCACATCGCGACGCGGCCGAACGTGTTGAGCGTCGCGATCGCCGCTTCGAGGTGCTCGCCGCCGACGTTGTCGAAGTAGACGTCGATGCCGTCGGGCGCGGCGGCGCGGAGCTGCTTGCGGACGCCGTCGTGGTAGTCGAAGGCGGCGTCGAAGCCGAGGTCGGTCAGCACGTGCTCGACCTTCTCGGGCGAGCCGGCGCTGCCGATCACCGTGTGCCCGCGCAGCTTCGCGATCTGGCCCGCGAGCGAGCCGACCGCGCCCGCGGCGCCGGACACGAAGACGACGTCGCCGTCGCGCAGGCTTGCGATGTCGAGCAGGCCGACGTAGGCCGTCAGGCCGGGCATCCCGAGCACGCCGAGGAACGCGGACGGCGGCACCCCGGGCGCCTCGACCTTGCGCGCGCGCTTGGCCGGCAGCTTGGTGTACTCGCGCCAGCCGAGCTGGTGCAGGACGACGTCGCCCTCGGCGAAACCGCCGGCGCGCGACGCGACGACCTCGCCGACGGCACCGCCGTAGAGCGGCTCGCCGATCTGGTACGGCGCGGCGTAGGACTTCGCCTCGCTCATGCGCCCGCGCATGTACGGGTCGACCGACATGAACGTGTTGCGGACGACGAGCTCGCCGTCGCCGGGGTCTGCGACCTCGACCTCAGCGAGCTCGAAGTTGGACGGCTCCGGCTCGCCCGTCGGGCGCGACGCGAGCCGGATCTCCTGGCTGGTGTAGGGCATGTTCGACCTCGACGCGGTTGTCATGGAAGATCGCGCCGCCGCCCATGTCCGAGTCGCGCTCCTCGACGGTGGCGTTGACGTTCGCGCCGCCGCGCACGTGCTTGAGCCAGTGGCCCTTGGTCGAGGCGATGACGCCGGGGCGGACGCGGTCGGAGACCTCGACCTCGGCCAGGAACGAGCCGCGGTCGTTGAACACCCGCGCGAGCTCGCCGCTGCTGAGCCCGCGGGCGGCCGCGTCGTCCGGGTGCAGCTCGATCCGGGGCTCGCCGGCGCGCTTCATCAGGTCGGGCTTGTTGGCGAAGATCGTGTTCAGGAACCAGTGCGAGGCGGGCGCGATCAGCGACAGCGGCTGCTCGCCGGTCATCGCCGGGGGCACGTACTCCGGCAGCGGGTCGTGGCCGTCCGCGCGCGCGGACTCCGACCAGAACTCGAGCTTGCCCGAGGGGGTCGGGAAGCCGTCGGTGTAGGGCACGTACGGCCGCGGCTCGAGCCGCATCCAGCCCTCGTCGCTACAGCTTCTCGAAGTCGGCGTCGCCGAGCAGCGTGCGCGCGAGCGTCTCGTCGTCCTCGTAGAGCAGCGGCTCGTCGAGGCCCATCGCCCGCGCCAGCCGCCGGAACGTCTCGGTGGCCGGCAGGCACTCGCCGGGCGGCGCGACCGCAGGCCGGTTGAGCGTGACGTACAGGTGCCCGTAGCCGTCGTTGATGTCGAGGTGCTCGGTCTGCATCGTGGCGGGCAGGACGATGTCGGCGTAGTCGACGGTGTCGGTCGGGAACTGCTCGAGCACGACCGTGAACAGGTCCTCGCGCTCCAGCCCGCGCCGCACGCGCGCCTGGTCGGGGTTCGAGCCCATCGGGTTCGCGCCGTAGACGACGAGCGCCTTCACCGGCGGGTCGTCGAGCTCGAGCAGCGCCTCGCCGAGCCGGGTCATGCTCAGCGTCCGCGCCGGCGCCTGGAGCAGGTCGTCGCGCAGGTAGCCGTCGACGTCGGCCTTGAAGCGCCCGCTGGTCGAGTAGGACGCGCCGCCGCCCGGGTACTGCCAGTCGCCGGTCACGCCCGGCAGCGCGTACAGCAGCCGCAGCGCGTTGCCGCCGCCGGCGTGGCGCTGCATGCCCATCGTGCAGCGGATACCGGTCGGCCGCGTGGTCGCGATGCGCTCGCCGAGCGCGACGATCCGCTCCTCGGGGAGGCCGGTGATCTCCGCCACGCGGGCGGGCGGGTACTCGAGGATGCGCTCGCGGAAGGCGTCCCAGCCGACGGTGTTGGCGGCGATGTACGCGTCGTCCTGCGCGTCCCGTTCGACGATCACGTTGAGCAGGCCGAGCGCGAGCGCGGCGTCGGTGCCCGGGAGCGGCGCGAGGTGCTCGTCGGCCTGCGCGGCGGTGCGCGTGCGCAGCGGGTCGATGGCGACGATGTGGGCGCCGTTCTTGCGCGCCTGCAGGACGAACTTCCACAGGTGGTGCCCGCTCGTGAGCGTGTTCGTGCCCCACAGCAGGATCAGCTTCGACTGCGCGAAGGTCTCCGGGTCCATGCCGGCCGCGGTCCCGGTCGTGTAGGTCGCGCCGACGCGGCCGGCGACCGAGCAGATCGTCATGTCGTGGCGCGAGGCGCCGAGCACGTTCCACAGGCGCTGGCCGGCGCGGCCCTCGAGCCCCTGCAGGTAGCCGAGCGAGCCGGTGCCCTGGAACGGCCAGATCGCCTCGCCGCCGTGCTCGTCTCTGACGGCGTGCAGGCGAGCGGCGATCTCGTTCAGTCGCCGTCTCCCACGAGATCCGCTCGAAGCGACCCTCGCCCTTGCGGCCGATCCGTCGCAGCGGGTACAGCAGGCGGTCGGGCGCCTTGCTGTGCTCGAGATAGCCGTTGACCTTCGCGCACAGCGCGCCCGCGGTGAACGGGTGGTCACGGTTGCCGCGCAGCCGGACGGCCTCGCCGTCCTCGACGGTCACGACCCAGTTGCAGCCGTCGGGGCAGTCGAGTGGGCAGGCACCGATCACGTCCACCAGCCGCATACTAGGCGCCGTGGATCTTCCGCCCGCGGCCCGCGCCGTGCTCTCCGGTCCCGACTTCGTCGCCCGCGGCATCGCCGGCCGTGAGCGCGACCCGCAGCGCAGGTGGCTGCTGCTCCGCCCGCGGGCCGTCCGGCGCTCGTTTCTCGCGGCGGTGGTCGACGGCGGCGGCGACGAGCAGCGCTGGATGCTGCTTCAGGACGACGCGACGCGGGAGTCCTACGTGGCCGACGTGCTCTCGGGTGAGGAGCAGCCGGACCGGCAAGCGATCTGGTTGCTCGGACAGCCGCTCGCGGTGCGCGAGTCCTTCGTCGCCGAGGTGCTCGACGCGGCATAGACTCGCTCCGTGCCCAACCTGCGGCTGGTGGAGCTGGTCGGGGTGCTGTCGCTCGGGACCGACCTCGGCCTCGGACAGCCGTTCGAGCACGTGCTGCGCCAGTGCCTGATCGCGGGCCGGCTCGGGGAGCGGCTCGGGCTCTCCGAGGAGGACCAGGCGGTGCTCTACTACACGTCGCTGCTGGCCTACGTCGGGTGCCACGTCGACGCGCACGAGCAGGCCAAGTGGCTGGGCGACGACCTCGTGGCCAAGGCCGACGCGCGGCTCTCGGATCTCGACGGCGGGCGCACAGAGCTGGCGTTCCTGATCGGGCACCTCGGCGCGGGCCGGCCGCCACTCGAGCGCGTGCGGCTCGGGCTCGCGTTCCTGGGCGGTGAAGGACGCCGCGCAGTTGACGCGATGTACGCCAACCACTGGCTGGCGACGGCCGGGCTGGTCGAGGCGCTCGGCCTCGGCGGGCCGGTGCTCAAGAGCCTCGGCCAGACGTTCGAGCGCTGGGACGGGAAAGGGCTGAGCGGCGCGCGCGGCGCGGAATGCCCACTCACCGCCCGCGTGACCGTGTTGGTCGACGTGGTCGAGGTCTACCACCGCTCCGGCGGCGTCGAGGCGGCGGTCGCGGCAGCCCGCGAACGCCGCGGGACGCAGTTCGATCCGGAACTGGTGGAGCTGTTCACGCGCGAGGCTTCGGACGTGCTCGACGGGCTCGACGACGCCTGGGACGCGGTGGTGGCTTCAGAGCCCGCGACGCCGCGCCGGATCGCCGACCTCGACCGCGCGCTCGAGGCCGTCGCGGACTTCACCGACCTCAAGTCCCCGTACGTGCTCGGGCACTCGCGCCGCGTGGCCGAGCTGGCCGCCGCGGCGGTGGGCGAGGATGCGCAACTCGTCCGCCGCGCCGGTCTCGTGCACGACATCGGCCGGCTCGGGGTGCCGAACACGATCTGGGACAAGCGCGGGCCGCTGACGCCGGGTGAGTGGGAGCGCGTCCGCCTGCATCCGTACCTGAGCGAGCGGATGCTGTGCGCGTCCGACGGGCTCGCGCCGCTCGGCGCCCTCGCCGGGCGCCACCACGAGCGCCTCGACGGCTCGGGCTACCCGCGCGGGCTGCACGGCGACGCGCTCACCCCGGCCGCACGCACGCTGGCCGCCGCTGACGTCTACGCCGCGCTCACCGAGCCGCGCCCGCACCGCTCGCCGCACACGCCCGCCGAGGCTGCGGTGGTGCTGCGCGGCGAGGTCCGCGCGGGGCGCCTGGACGGCGATGCCGCCGAGGCCGTCCTCGCTGCCGCGGGCCATCGCGTGCCGCGCCGGCGCGAGGGTCCTTCGGGCCTCACCACCCGCGAAGTCGAGGTGCTGCGGCTGCTGGCGCGCGGCGCCTCGACGAGGCAGATCGCCGAGCAGCTCGTGATCTCGCGCAAGACCGCGCGCAACCACGTGCAGAACATCTACGCCAAGGCGGGCATCGCGAACCGCGCCCAAGCGAGCCTGTTCGCAGTTCGGCACGGGTTGATCGATCCATAGATGAGGCTGCTGCCTCAGGCGCGCGCCGTGGGCGCGGCGTAGCGTCGGCGGCGTCCCCGAAGCAAGGAGGAACCATGGCCGCCCTGGAGGTCAGGAACTTCGACGCGCCGGACGAGGCGCGCCCGTTCGAGCGCAACGGCGAGCTGCGGCTCGTGACCGTCGCCGGCAAGGAGATCGGCAAGGCCGTGTTCGAGCCCGGCTGGAGCTGGAGCGAGCACGTCAAGCCGATCGCCGGCACCGACTCGTGCGAGTTCCCGCACTTTCTCTACGTGGTTTCCGGTCGCATGCGGGTCGTCATGGACGACGGCCAGGAGGTTGAGCTGCGCACCGGCGACGTCGCGTCGATCCCGCCCGGCCACGACGCCGAGGTGCTCGGCGCCGAGCCGTGCATCACCGTCGACCTCGGCGAGGAGGAGGACGGCGACTACGCCAAGCGGTAGCGCAGGAGCACGATGCCCGAGCCGAACGCGCGGGTCTCGGCGAGCCGGAGCTGGGCGTTCACGTGCTCGAACAGCCGTGTGCCCTCGCCCATGGTGACGGGGTAGACGAACAGCCGGTACTCGTCGACGAGGCCTGCGGCGATCAGCTGGGGTACGAGCGTCAAGCTGCCGGTGACGACGATGTCGGCGCCGTCCGCCTGCTTGAGCGCGTGCACGTCGTCGAGGCCGCGCAGGATCGTCGTCGGTTCCCAGCCGGGCTCGGTCAGCGTGCTCGAGACGACGTACTTGGCCACGCGGTTGAGGTACTCGCTGACGCCGGTCTGATCGTCCGTCTGCTGCGGCCAGAAGCCGCGCATCTGCTCGAACGTCGTGCGGCCGACGAGGAACGCGTCGGCCGCTTCGCGCTGCTCGGCGATGGCCGCGGTCAGGTCGGGGTCGTCGGCGCCGGGATCGAACCAGCCGCCGGCCATATCGATGACGCCGTCGAGGGTGATGTTCTCCGTGATGACAAGGTCACGCATGCAGGTAGGGACTCGTTCCGTTCGAGGAACTCATCGGCGGGCGGGCGCGCACGGCGGGGTCCTCGAGCGCCGCGCGGCGCAGCTCGGCGAGCCCGATCGGCGCGCCGATCCGCAGCAGCGAGGCGTGCAGCCGACGGCCGAGCGGGACGTTGTGGCGCCCGGCGGGGGTCACGGTCGGCCCGTTCTCGAGCGCACGCAGGACGTGTTCGCCCTCGACCGCCGCGGCGCCCTGGCGGGCGGCCACGTGGCGCGCGCGCTGGAGCACGGCCAGCGCCTCCGCCGAGGCCGTCAGGCGCTGCGGCGGCGGCTCATTGAGCAGGTCGCGGTAGCGGCGATGTGCGGCCTGGCGCGAGATCCCGAGCCCGCGGGCGATCGCGCCGTAGCTGGCGCCGGAGTCGAGCGCGCGGCGGACGCGCTCGCGCTCGAACTCGTCGAGCGCGGCGCGCAGCGCGCACAGCTCCTCCAGCGCGACGAGTGGGTCGCGCGCCGTGAGCGTGCGCTGGAGTCCCGTCACTATCCGTTCCGTCGGCATGGATCCAGTTGTGTCGTGCCGGCGCGCGGGCGTCCCTGCCCGCGTTGTCGCCAGTACGTATGCGCTCGGACGTCAGGCTGCGAGCAGGCGCTGGAAGAACGCGCGGTAGCGCTGCAGCGCGACCCGCAGGTCCTCGGTCGAGACGTCCTCGCCGCGGCCCCACTGCTGCTCGAGGCGCTCGCGCTCGGCGGCGAAGCCCTCGGCGAGCCGCTGCATGACCTGGGCCACGAGCTCGTCGGCCTGCTCGACGGTCTGGCGCGGCTCGTCGACGAACCCGGTCTGGATCGACTCCCAGCGGGTCTGGAAGCTCTCGTTCTCGTCGCGCGGCAGCAGCGCGGGCGTGGTGTCGGAGGCGAGCTCGCCGGTCGAGCGCGGCTCCTCGGCCGCGCGCCGTGGTCGACGCGGCGCCGTCGCGGTCGGCGTGCGCCGAGTCGCGCGGCCGTCGTCGCGCGCATTGTCGCGCTCCATCGATTCGTCGCGCGGCGCGTTGTCGCGCGTGCATCAGCTCGTCGCGTGGCTCGTTGTCGCGCTCCATCGGTTCGTCGCGCGCGTTGTCGCGCTCCATCGGTTCGTCGCGCGGCGCGTTGTCGCGCGCTGCCAGTTCGTCGCTGGCTCGTTGTCGCGCGCCAACCCTTCGTCGTCGCGCGCCGTCTGCTCGTCGCGCGGCTCGCCGTCTCGCGCCGGCTCGTCGCGCGCGAAGCGCGCCTCGTCGTCACGCTCGCGCTCGCCACCCGCGATCTCGCGCGTGCTGAGTGTCTCCTTGGTCTCCATTACCTGACCTCCTCGACCCTCTCGGATCGCGTTGACTCTGTCTCGAGCAGCTCGTCGAACAGCGCGCGGTAGTGGACGAGCGCCTGGCGCAGGTCCTCCGTGCTCTGGGCGTCGCTCTCGTGGATCGCGTGCGCCTGGCGGTAGTGCTCGACGACGCCGGGGTGGTCCACCGAGACGTCGGCCGCCTGCTGTTCGAAGTCCTCGACGGGATAGCCGCGCTCGCGCATGACCTCGGCGACGAGCGTGTCGGCGTCGGCCAGCGCGCTCGCCGGCTGGTCGACGAACTGCGACTGGGTGGCCCGCCAGCGCTCGGCGTAGCGGTCACGCGCCGCCGGCTCGAGCGGGCGGATGTCGTAGCTGCGGCGGCGGTCGGTGCGCTCGCGCAGCTCGGCCTCGGCGGCGCTCTGACTCCCGCGCTCGGTGACGACGCGGTCGTACTCGGGGCCGAAGCCCTCGCGCAGTTGCGCGGACTGCCGCTGCCGGTACAGGAGCACACCGACGACGACGAGCAGCACGACGACGACGATGATCAATAGCCAGATCACGTCTCCTCCTGGATCGCTGGAAAGGTGGGTGGAGCGGCGTGGGCGGCGCGTGCGGCGCTCACCGTTGCGTTGAACTTCGGCTACCCGGCGGATCAGCCGGACATGTCGCGATCGTCACATGCAGTTGACGCCGCTAACCGTCCGCAACACCTCCGCCGCGGACATCACCGCCGAGGCGTAGTCTGGCCGCCCATGAAGATCATCGTGCTCGGGGCCGGCCACGTCGGGCGGGCCATCGTGGACGCGCTGTACGAGGAGCACGAGATCACGGTCATCGACACCGACCCTGAGACCCTGCAGGAGCTCGCGGACCGCTACGACGTGCGCGTCATCGAGGGCAACGGGACGACCAAGCGGGTGATCGCCGAGGCCGGGATCAAGGACTGCAGCCTGTTCATCGCCTCGACCGCGCGCGAGGAGGTGAACCTCGTCTCGGCGATGCTGGTCAAGCGGCTGAGCCGCGCGAACGTCGTCGTCCGGACCACCTCGGTCGAGTACCTCGATGCCTGGCGCGAGCGCGAGATCGACGTCGACTTCATGGTCTCGTCCGAGCTCGAGACCGCGAACGCGATCTCGGGTCTGATCGGCATCCCGGCCGCGCGGCAGACCGATGTGTTCGCCGACGGCCAGGTGCAGATCGTCGAGTTCGACGTCCCCGAGAAGGCCTACAGCGACGCGGTCATCGGCAAGCCGTTGCGCTCGGCCGAGCTGCCGAAGGACTCGAAGGTGGTCTCGATCATCCGCGGCGACGAGATGGTGTTCCCGAGCGGCGGCGAGAGCATCCAGCCGGGCGACCGGATCGTCGTGGTCGCCTCACCGGACTCCGCGGCCGAGTGGAGCCGCGTGATGACGCACGAGCACAAGCGCGTCGACGACATCGTGATCTTCGGCGGCGGGCGGATGGGGACGACGATCGCCCGCGTGCTGCTGCACCGCGGGATCGGCGTGCGCTTCGTCGAGGGCCGCGCCGAGCGCGCGCGCGAGGTGGCCGAGGAGTTGCCGGAGGCGCGCGTGTTCCACGCCAGCGCGTTCGACTCCGAGTTCTTCGTGCGCGAGCGGATCGGTCGCGCGACGGCGGCCGTGTTCGCGCTCAACGACGATCCGGGCAACCTCTTCAGCGCCGTGCTGGCGAAGGCCCAGGGGGTGCAGCTGACGATCGCGCTGGCGCACGACCACACGTCGATCGTGGTCTACGAGCGTGGCGGCGTGGACGTCGCGATCGACCCGCGCCAGGTGATCGCCGAGGAGCTCGTGCGCTTCGGCCACGACCCGCGCATCCGCCAGATCGCGATGCTCGACGAGGACCGCTTCGAGATCCTCGACCTGACCGTGCGCGCGGAGTCCGAGCTGGCCGACATGCGCTTCGACGAGCTGCCGAAGACCGGCACCGTGATCGGCGCGATAATTCGCGACGGCGATCCGATCTTCCCGCGCGGCAGCGACGTGCTGCGGGCGGGGGATCGCGTGATCGTGTTCGTCGAATCGCGGCGCGCCACGCTGGTCGAACGCGTGCTGTGAGGCTGCGCACGGGCATCGACGTCGGCTCGGCGCTCGACCTCGTCGGCGGCGTGCTGAAGTGGCTGGCGCCGGCGTTCCTGCTGCCGGCCGCGGTCGCCGTCGGCTATGGCGATCCGTTCTGGGCCTTTCTGGTCGCCGGGGTCCTCACCGGCTTGGCCGGCCTCGCGCTCGACCAGATCACGGGCGACAAGCGGGGCGCGGCGGTCACCCCGCGCGAGAGCTTTCTGGTGGTCGCGCTGATCTGGCTGCTGGTGCCGATCTTCGGCGCGCTGCCGTTCATCCTCGACGGCGGGCCGCAGCTCTCGCGGCCGATCGACGCGTATTTCGAGGCCGTGTCGGGCTTCACGGCCACGGGCGCGACGGTCGTGCCGAACGTCGAGGCGCTCACGCGCTCGATGCTCTTCTGGCGCCAGATCAGTCACTGGCTGGGCGGCATGGGAATCATCATCCTCGCGGTCGCGATCCTGCCCCGGCTGCGGATCGGCGGCCGTCAGCTGCTGCAGTCCGAGCTCGCCGGCCCGACCGAGATCGAGCAGCTCGGGGACACGATCCGCTCGACCGCGCGCCGGCTGTGGCGGCTGTACGCGTTCCTGACGGTGATCGCGATCTTCGCGCTCGCTGTGCTCGGCTGGACGGGCCTCGACGATCAAATGACGTTCTACGACGCCGTCGGCCAAGCGGTCTCGGTCGCGGCGCTCGGTGGCTTCTCGACCCGCAACCAGTCCGCCGGCGCGTTCGCGCCGATCACCCAATGGGTGCTGCTGCTGTTCATGATCCTGGCCGGGATCAACTTCCTGCGGCAGTACCGCTTCATCGTGCAGCGCCGGTTCAGCGTGCTGGCCCGCGACGAGGAGCTGCGGCTGTACCTCGTGTTCATTGCCATCGGTGCCACGTTGCTCGCGGTCGAGGTGATCGGCGGCGGCTCTGAGAGCGGCGAGGCCGGCGTGCGGCACTCGCTCTTCCAGGCGGCGGCGATCCTGACCACGACGGGATTCGCGACCGCGGACTACACGCTCTGGGGCCCGCTCGCGAGCGTGACGCTGCTGCTGCTGATGTTCTCCGGGGCGTCCGCCGGGTCGACCGGCGGCGGAATCAAGATCATCCGCCACCTGCTGCTGTTCAGGCTCGTCAAGCGCGAGCTCGAGCAGACCGTGCACCGCGAGGCGATCATGCCGATCCGCGCCAACGGGCGCGTCATCGATGAAAAGGCGCTGCGCTCGACCGTCGTGTTCGTGCTGCTGTACCTGCTGACGTTCGCGATCGGCGCGCTCGCCTTGATCGCCGATGCCCGCCGGGCAACCGGCGAGAACCTGAGCGCGTTCGAGGCGCTCGGAGCGGCCGCCGCCTGCCTGGGCAACGTCGGCCCGGCGTTCGGCTTCGCCGGGCCGTACGGGTCCTTCGCCCCGTTCAGCGATTTCTCGACCTGGGTCTGCACCGTGCTGATGTGGCTTGGCCGAGTCGAGATCATTCCCGTTGCCGTTGTCCTGACCCGCGCCTACTGGAGATCGTGAAATGACCTTCGACCCGTCCGGCCTCACCGCCTACGTGAACGGCGAGTTCGTCGATGCCGGGCAGGCGTCGATCTCGATCTTCGACCACGGCTTCCTCTACGGCGACGGCGTCTTCGAAGGCATGCGGGTGTTCGACGGCGGCCTCTTCCGGGCCGAGCTGCACCTGGCGCGATTGGGGCGCTCGGCGCGCACGCTCGGGCTGCCGATGCCCGACGACCTGCTGGAGATCATCGGCGAGGTCGTGCGCCGCAGCGAGCTGCAGGACGCGCACGTGCGGCCGATCGTCGCGCGCGGCTTCGGCGGCCCGGGGATCGACCCGCGCAACTGCCCGTCGCCGACCGTGATCGTCTCCGCCTATCCGTTCCCGCCCTTCCTCGGCGCCGACCCGATCAAGCTCTTCACGAGCGCGGTCGTGCGCAAGGCGCCGCGGTCGTTGGGCGCGCACGTGAAGTCCTTGAACTACCTCGACGGGATCGTGGCCAAGCAGCAGGCGGGCGCGCTCGGGATGCACGACGCGGTGATGCTCGACTCGCTGGGCGCCGTGGCCGAGTCCACCGGCGCCAACTTGTTCCTGATCGTCGACGACGCGCTCGTCACGCCGACCACGCGTGCGGCGCTGCCGGGCATCACGCGCCGGACGGTGCTCGAGCTCGCCGCCGAGCTCGGGGTCGCGGCGGTCGAGCGCGACGTCTGGCCCGCGGAGCTGCACTGCGCGGACGGCGCGTTCGTGTGCGGCTCGGGTGCCGGGATCGTCCCGGTCGGCTCCTTCGACGGGCGCCCGGTGGTCCAGCCCTCCCATCCGCTGATCGCGCGCCTGCAGGACGCCTACCGTGCCCGCACGCGCTCGGCCGAGTACAGGACCGAGCTCCTCGAGCGCGTCTCCTCGTGAACGGGCGTTCGCCAAGATGACCGGCGATGCGCGCCTTCACCTGCCCGGTCTGCCGGCACCTCGTCACCTTCGAGAACACCGAATGCCTGAACTGCGGGACCGCCCTGGCGTTCGACTGGGAGGCCCGCGAGTTCGTCGCCCTGTCGGACGGCTGCGCCAATCGCGAGTTGATCGGCTGCAACGGGGCAGCTCCCGCGGCCGGGGCGCTGTGCTTCAGCTGCGGCCTGACACGAACCCGCCCGAACGATGACGACGCGCCCGCGCTCGAGCGCTTCGCCGACGCCGAGGCCGCCAAGCGGCGGTTGATCTTCCAGCTGCTCGAGCTCGGCCTGCCCGTCGACGGCAACCGGCTCTCCTTCGAGATGCTCTCGAGCGCGGGCGGGCCGGTGACCACGGGCCACGCCGACGGCGTGATCACGCTCGACCTGGCCGAGGCCGATCCGGTCGAGCGCGAGAAGACCCGGACCGAGCTCGACGAGCCCTACCGCACGGTCCTCGGGCACCTGCGCCACGAAATCGGCCACTACTACCAGCCGATCCTCGCGCCCGAGGGCTCGGCCGCGCTGGAGCGCTGCCGCGAGCTGATGGGCGACGACCGCGAGGACTACTCGGCGGCGATGGACCGCCACTACGAGTCCGGCCCGCCGTCCGACTGGGCCGAGCGCTACATCTCGGCCTACGCGACCATGCACCCGTGGGAGGACTGGGCCGAGACGTGGGCCCACTACCTGCACATCCGCGACGTGCTCCAGACCGCGGTCGCCTACGGCCTCACGGTCTCCGGGCCGCTCGGGCTCGCCGCCGATGGCGCGCCGCTGTACTCCTACCCGGCCGTCTCGAGCGATTTCCGCGCGCTGCTCGACGCCTGGTTCCCGCTCACCTACGCGCTCAACGCCATCAACCGCAGCCTCGGCGAGAGCGACCTCTACCCGTTCGTGGTCGCCCCCGCCGTGCTCGACAAGCTGGCCTTCATCGACTCGCTGGTCCCCGACTAGGGGAGCCGCCCGCGCCAGCGCAGCGAGGTGAACGCGGCGCCTCCGAGCAGCAGCAGGCCGGCGGCGGCGAAGCCGGCGCTGACCTCGCGCTTCTCCTTCTTGGTGCCGATCCGGGAGCCGAGCGTCTCGTAGACCTCGTCGAGGGCGTCGGCGTCCTCGGCCGCGAACGTGCGCCCGCCGGAGATCTCGGCGACCTCGGCCAGCGCCTCGGGGTCAGGCGCGACGTTGAGCACCTGCCCGCCCTGCTGGACGACGCCGGCGTCGGTGCCGAGCGCGACGGTGTAGATCGGCACGCCGGCGGCACGCGCCTCACGTGCGACCTCGGCCGGGTCGCGGCCGGTCTTGGACGCGCCGTCGGAGAGCAGCACGATCGCGGCCGGCGGGCTGTTCTTGCCGCGCTTGCCCAGCGCGCCGAGCGCCGATTCGAGCGCGTCGCCGGTCGCGGTCCCGCCCTCGGCGCGCAGCGCGCCGACCGTGGTCTCGACCTGCGCGCGGTCCTGCGTCGGAGGCAGCACCGTGTGCGGTCCGTCGGCGTAGGCCACGAGGCCGGTCTGCAGCGCCTTCGGCACGCGCTCGAGGAAGCGCTTGGCGGACGACTGGGCCGCGGCCAGGCGCGTCGGCGCGACGTCGGTCGCGTTCATCGATCCCGACGTGTCGGTGACGAGCATGACCGAGGCCTTCTCGACCGGCACGGCGATCGTCGCCTCGGGCCGCGCGAGCGCGGTCACGAGCCCGGCCAGCGCGAGGCACAGCAGCGCGGGCGGGATGATCTTGCGCGCGCGGCCGGTGCGGCCGACGACCGCGGCCAGCGTCGCGGCCGCGGGGAAGCGGATCACGTAGCGGGCGGGGCGGCGCCGGGCGGCCCACAGCGCGAGCAGCGCGAGCGGGATCGCGACGAGGCCGATCAGGAACAGCGGGGCCTGAAAGCTCATCGCGGACTCCTTCCAGGGGTGCGAGTGGTGGCGAGCCGCGTGGTCGCGGCGCCGCCGCGAGGCGGCGGCGATCGCCGTGACGGCGGCGCGGCTCATCGCAGGCTCCTTCCGAGCGCGCGCAGCCAGTCGCTGTCGGTGGCGACCTCGACGTGCCGCGCGCGGGCGCGCCGCAGGTGCGACTTGAGCTCGTCGCGGCGCGCGAGCTCGGCCGCCGCGAACCGGCGCCGCAGCTCGGCGCTCGACGAGTCGGCCTCGATCCGGGCGCCGGTCTCGGGGTCGACGAGGACGAGGTGGCCGGCGTCGGGCAGCTCGCCCTCGCGCGGGTCCACGACCTCGACGGCGAGGACGTCGTGGCGGGCGGACAGCGCCGCCATCGCCCGCGCCCACTGCGGGCGACGAGCGACCGGGCCGCCGTCCGCGGGCGGCCCGGCCACGTCGCCCGCGCCGGCTGCGTCGCCGGCCGTCCCCTTGCGGGTCCTCCGCGCGCCGGCCTGACCGCCGGCGCTTTCCTCGCGGAAGTCTGAGATCACGACGACCAGGCCCGGCCCGCGGGTGAGCCGCCCGATCCGGCGCAGGCCCGCGGCGAGCGCGTCGTCCTCGGGCAGGAAGCCGTCGGGCGCGACGCCTGCGGCCAGCGCCCGCCGCAGCGCGACGAGCTGCGAGCGGCCGCCGCGCGGCGGCAGCTGCTGCGGCGCGGGTGCGCCGCACGTCAGCAGGCCGACGCGGCCCGCGCGGCGCACGGCCAGCCGGCCGATCACCTGCGCGACGCCTTCGGCGACGTCGGACTTCAGCCGGTCGGCGGTCCCGAACGCCATCGAGGCCGAGACGTCGACCAGCAGCCAGGTCGTCAGCGTGCGCTCGGGGACGTAGTCGCGCACGTGGGGGAGACCGGTGCGCGCGCTGGCGGCGGCGTCGAGCCGCCGCACGTCGTCGCCGAACTGGTAGGGCCGGATCGCCGCGAGCTCCGTGCCCGTGCCGCGGCCCGCCGCCCGGCGCTCGCCCGGCAGCGCGCCGGACGCGCGCCGTGCGAGCACGAGGTCGAGCGCCTCGACGAGCTCGCCCTGCATCGGGCCCGGGCCCTGACGCCCGGGCGGGTCCGCGCAAGTCACGGCCATCCCGATGCTGAACCCCGCGGCGGGTCCGACCATGTACCGGAACCCCGTGATGCCTGAAACCCGCGGCGGTCCTCGGCAGCCGCTGGCCAGGCTCGTCATGCCGCGATCGGCTCCGTGGCGCGCACGCCGCCGACGGTGTCGAGGATGCGGTCGAGGATGTCGTCGGCCTGCGACGCCGTCGCCGAGCGCGTCGTAGCTGAGCACGAGCCGGTGGCGCAGCACGTCGGCGGCGAGGTCGGCGACGTCCTCGGCGACCACGTGGTTGCGGCCGCGCAGCAGCGCGAGCGCCTGGGCGGCCTGGATCGCGCCGATCGGCCCGCGCGGGCTCGAGCCGAACTCGATCAGGCCCTCGAGCTCGTGCAGCTTGTACTTGCCGGGCCGGCGCGTGGCGTCGGCCAGCGCGACCGCGTAGGCGATCACGTCACGGTCGACGAAGACGTCGCGGGCGATCTCGCGGTAGCGCTCCAGGGCCGCCACCGGGACGCGCTCGCGCACCTCGGCGGGCTTGCCGATCGCGCGGCCGACGACGGCCGCCTCCTCACCCACGCTGCGGGTAGTCGACGATCAGCTTGAACAGGAAGCGGTCGACCTGGGCCTCGGGCAGCGGGTAGGTGCCCTCGGACTCGATCGGGTTCTGGGTCGCGAGCACGAGGAACGGCCGCGGCAGCGGGAACGTCTCGCCGGCGATCGTCACCTGGCGCTCCTGCATGACCTCGAGCAGCGCCGACTGCACCTTGGCCGGCGCGCGGTTGATCTCGTCGGCGAGCAGGAAGTTGCCGAAGACCGGACCGAGCTCGGTGTCGAAGCGCCCCGTGTCCGGCCGGTAGATGCGCGTGCCGACGAGATCGGACGGCACGAGGTCGGGCGTGAACTGGACACGCCGGAACGTGCCGCCGAGCACCTCGGCGAGCGTCTTGACGGTCAGCGTCTTCGCCAGCCCGGGCACGCCCTCGAGCAGCACGTGGCCGCCGGCCAGCAGCGCGACGAGCAGGCGCTCGAGCATCGCGTCCTGGCCGACGATCACCCGCTTGAGCTCGTACAGGGCGTCCTGGAGCCCTTGGCGCGGGTCCTCGACGATCTCGGTCCGGTCCTCGGCGTACATCAGAGCTCGGTGCCCGAGTTCGGCGTGGCGGGCGCGTCGTAGCCGCTGCCGCCCTGAGCGCTGCCGCCGTCCTTCTCCGGGCAGTCTTCGCGCGGCTGGGACTGCTCCGGCGCGGGCGTCGCCTCCTGGACGGGCGTGTTCTGGATGGTGTCGGGCGCGTCGGCCGCCGCAAACGCGGCGGGCACGCCGATGGCGAGTGCGCCGCCGGCGGCGGCGATGGCGAGGAACTTCTTCATGGCGGCGAGCCTGCCGCGCGATTCGTCAGATCCGCATAAGCGCCGTTGATCGGGGCTTGAACCCCCGTTCCTACGGTGCTTGCCATGAGAGTTCTGGTCGCGGAGGACGAGCCCCGGATCGCCGCTGCCGTCGCGCGCGGGCTGCGCCGCGAGGGCATGGCGGTCGACGTCGCGCCCGACGGCGCGGCCGCGCTGTACAAGGCGCGCATCAACCCCTACGACGTGATCGTGCTCGATCGCGACCTGCCCGAGCTGCACGGCGACGACGTCTGCCGCACGCTGAGCGCCGAGCAGCCGCGCACGAAGGTGCTGATGCTGACCGCCGCGCGCTCGACCGACGAGCTGGTCCAAGGGCTCTCGCTCGGCGCCGACGACTACCTGACCAAGCCGTTCCGCTTCGCCGAGCTGGTCGCGCGGCTGCGCGCGCTCGGGCCGCCGCACGGGCGAGGCCCGCCCGCCGGTGCTGGAGGCCGCGCGACGTGATCCTCGACCCGGCGACGCCGCGAGGCCACCCGCGCCGGCCGCCCGCTCGACCTGACGCTCAAGGAGTTCGCCGTCCTGCAGGCGCTGCTCGAGGCCCAGGGCGCGGTCGTGACGCCCGAGGAGCTGCTCGAGCGCGCGTGGGACGAGCAGCTCGACCCGCTTTCGAACATCGTCCGCATGACGGTGATGACGCTCCGCCGCAAGCTCGGCGACCCCCCGCTCATCCAGACGGTCCGCGGGAGCGGCTACCGCGTGTGATCTCGAACCTCCGCGTCCGCCTGACCGCGATCTACGGCGGCATCTTCGTCGTCTTCGTCGCGGTCCTGCTGTCGGTCTCCTACTGGCTGATGGCGCGCCACCTCGACCGCACGGTCGATCCGTTCGAGGCCGGCGCCGCGCTCGGCCAGCTGCGCTTCCAGTACGGGCTGGCGCTGGTCGGCGCGACGCTCGTCGCGTGCGCGCTCGGCTGGTGGATGGCCGGGCGCGAGCTGGCCTCGATGCAGAACGCGTTCGACGCGCGCGAGCGCTTCGTGGCCAACGCGTCGCACGAGCTGCGCAGCCCGCTGACCGTGATCAGCACCGAGGCCGACGTGACGCTCTCGGACCCCGACGCGAGCGTCGACGACCTGCGCGCGATGGGCCACCGGGTGCTGGGCGCGGCCGACGAGATGGACGCGCTGCTCGAAGGGCTGATGGTGCTCGCCCGCAGCGGCCGCGAGCTGCCGTCGAAGGAGTACGTGGACCTGGCCGCCGCGGCCGCGCGCGGCGGCACAGCGCGTGCGCAACGCCGGCGTGCGCGTGCGGCTCGAGCTCGAGCCCGTCGGCGTCAGCGGCGAGCGGCGGCTGCTCGAGCGCCTCGCGGGCAACCTGATCGAGAACGGCGTCCGCTACAACGCGCCCGGCGGCTTCGTCGCGGTCAGCACCCGCTCGGCGCCGGAGGGCGCGGTGCTCGACGTGGTCAACAGCGGCCCGGTGATCGATCCCGCGAGCGCGGCGCGGCTGGTCGAGCCGTTCGAGCGCGGCGGCCGCACCGGCCGCGGCGGCGCGGGCCTCGGGCTCTCGATCGTGCGCTCGGTCGCCGAGGCCCACGGCGGCCGGCTCGCGCTGACGCCGCGCCGCGAGGGCGGGCTCGGCGGTGCCGCGGTCACGCTCCCGGCCGTCTGAGGTAGACGAGCGTGTGCCCGGGCACGGGCACGCGGTGCGTCTCCTCGAAGCCGTGGCTGCGGTACAGGTGCAGGTTGCGCTCGCTGCGGTCGCCGGTGAACAGCCACGTCCCGCCGCGCTCGATCGCGGCCTCGAGCAATCGGCGCCCGAGCCCTTCGTGCTGGCGGTCGGGCGCGACCGCGATGCGCGCGATCTCGCCGTCGCGCTTGACCCGGGCGGTGCCGATCAGGCGCCCGTCGTCGCGGATGCCGAGCACGGTCACGTCAGGGTCGGCCAGCGCCGCGCGCACTTCGTCGAGCGTCTCGTGCAGCGGCGGCAGGAACTGGCCGTAGATCAGCGACTCGCCGACGTACGCCGCGCGTTGCAGCGTCAGCAGCTCGCCCGCGGCCTCAGGTCCCAGATCCTCCACGGCCCGTAGTCTCGCGCAGCTCGATCGGCTGCGCGCACGCGAGCATCGTCACGCCGTCGCGCGGGTCGCGCGGGGAGGCGCGGCGCTCGCGCAGGACGACGGCGTGCCAGCGGTCGTCGAGCCGGGCGGTGAGGTCGCGCGGGACGTAGCCGAGCGGCTCGCCGGACTCGAGCAGGACCGCGACCGCGTTCGGGTCATGCGGGTTGTCGGGCTCGGCGCGCAGCGTCAGCGGCCGCCCGGGCGCGGCGCCGGCGGAGGCGAGCGCCTCGCGGCGGTGGACGGCGCCCGCGACATGCGTGACCAGCAGCCCGGCGGCCTCCAGCGCCTCGCGCGCCAGGAAACGACCGGACGCGTCGATCGGGTAGTACCCGGCTATCCAGACCTCGCCGCCGTCGTCGGGATACCAGTAGCGCTCTTGGTGCTCGACGTCGACGACCACGACCTCAATGGTGACTCGCATGGACATTCATCAGCAGGTCGGCCACGCCGGACTGGCCGGCTGGCGCAAGAAGGTGGCCGACGTCGTCGCGCCGCCGGCGGCCAAGCACGGCCCGATCGACGAGGACCAGGTGCGCGCGTTCGTCGGCGGCGCGTTCTTCGTCCTGTCCGTCTACTACGTCGCGTGCGACGATCGTCCGGCGCGGTCACGCTCCGCTGCGGGACTAGACCTCGCGGCCGTCGCGGTGCGGACGCTCACAGTCGCGCGTGAGCGTCCGCTCCTGCAGGAGCTCCGGCGACGCCTTCGGGGCGGCCGCGATCTCCAGCGTGCGGTCGACGCTCGTCATGCCATGCAGCGACGCGCCGAGGAGTGCCGACCCCGGCGGCGAGCGTGGCGATGAGACCGGCCCGGCGCATGGGCGACAGTCGAAGCGCTCGGTTTCTGAACGCAACCTCAAAGCAGCCGACGAAACCAGCACAAGCGACAGTGCCGCCGCCCATCAGCCAGCAGGATCGCGGCGCCGCCCGCGAAGCCCGGCCGTGACCTCGCGCTGCTCCTTCTTCATCGCGACCTCGGAGCCGAGCTTCTCGTAGACGGCGCTGAGCGCGTCGGCCTGCTCGGCGGTGAAGGCCTGCCGCCCGAGCGCTCCGCGATCTGCTCGCAGCGTCGCCGTGTCCGGCGGCACCGCGTCGCCGTTGGGCAGCGTGCCGGAGGCCGTGCCGAGCGCGACGGTGTAGATCGGGATCCCGAGCTGCTTGGCCTCGTCGGCGACCGGCAGCGGATCGCGGCCGTGGGTGGCCTTGCCGTCGGACAGGAGAACGATCGCTCCCGGCGCCTTGCCGCCCGCGGTGCGGACCATCCGCAGCGACGTCGCGAGCGCGTCGCCGGTGGCGGTGCCGCCGCTCGGCTTCATCGCCGTCGCGCAGCGCGTCGCGCAGCGCGTCGCGGTCGGTCGTCGGGCTCTGGACGGCCTCGGCGCGGTTGTCGAAGACGACGCCGCCGACGCGCACGCGCTCCGGCACCTTGTCCAGGAACGCCTCACCGGCGTCGCAGCGCGGCGGTCAGCCGCGACGGCGCGACGTCGGTCGCCGCCATCGAGCCGGAGTGGTCCATGGCGAGCACGATCGTCGCCTGCTCGGCCGGCACCGCGACGCTCACCTGCGGCCGCGCGAGCGCGCCGATCAGCGCGGCGATCGCGAGCCCGGCCAGCGCGAGCGGCGCGTGGCGCCGCCAGCCCGGCCGGCGCGGGACGACCGACGCGGACGTCGCGGGCGCGGCGAACGCCGCCGCCGCGCGCCGCCGGCGCCGCTCGGTCGCGACGTAGGCGGCGAACAGCAGCGGCAGCAGCAGCAGGCCGAGCAGGAGCCAGGGGGACTGGAACGTCATGGCGTCGCGTTCGCGGGCCGCTCGGCCAGGGTCACGTCGAGCGTCTGCGTCGAGCCGCCGCGGCTGATCTCGATCTCGAGCGACTCGCCCGGGCGGCGGTCCTGGATCGCGGCCGCGACGTCGTCGGGGTCGCTCACGCGCTTGCCGCCGACGGACGACGATCACGTCACCGACGCGCAGGCCCGGCCGCCGCGGCCGGCCCGCCGGCGGACACCGACGGCGACGGTCACGCCGCCCGGCGCCGGCCGCGGTCGAGACGCCGAGGTACGCGCGCTTGATCGTCTCGCCGCGCTCGAGCCGCGGGATCACGTCGCGGACCGTGTTCGACGGCACCGCGAAGCCGATCCCGACGCTCCCGCCCGACTGCGACGCGATCTGCGAGTTGACGCCGATCACGCGGCCCGTGGCGTCGAGCAGCGGGCCGCCCGAGTTGCCGGGGTTGATCGGCGCGTCGGTCTGGATCACGGAGTCGATCTGGAAGCCGTCCGGCGCCTGGATGTGGCGGCCGGTGCCGGAGACGATCCCGGCCGTCGTCGTCTGCGAGAGCCCGAACGGCGAGCCGATCGCGACCGCGAGCTGGCCGGTGCGCACCGCGCGTCGAGTCGGCCAGCGCGAGCGGCTTCAGCTTGCGGCCGGCGTCGACCTTGACGCACGGCGAGGTCGGACGAGCGGTCGACGCCCATCACGCGCCCGGTCTCGGTCTCGTCGTCGGCGAACTGCACCTGCGACGCGTCGACGCGCGACGCCGACCACGTGGGCGTTGGTGACGATCGTCCCGTCGGCGTCGACGACGAAGCCGGTGCCGGAGCCGTCGTTGGTCTTGATCGACACGACGGAGTCGCGCGCGGCGGCGTAGATCGCGGCCACGTCGCCGGTCTGCTTGGCGCCGACCAGCGCCGGGCCGGAGCTCGCCGAGGCTGCGTCGCGGGCGTCGTCGTCGACGACGCCGAGCGCGAACGCGCCGCCGCCGACCAGCAGCGCGGAGACGAGCCCGCCGGCGAGCGCGGAGCGGAAGCGCCCGCCGCGGCGCGCGGCGGCGCGGGCGGCGGTCGGGCAGCGGAACGGTGGGAGCAGCCGGCTCGGGCTCGTGCGGCCGGGCGCGGCGACCATCGGTCGGATCGCCGTCGAGCCAGAGGAGGGGATCGGTCATGTCCGCCGAGCCTGAAAGGCGATCCGTCAGGTCCGGATAAGCCGCGAGCGCGCCGTTGAGCTGCGCTTTAGGCGCCGCACGGCCAACCCTTGAGAAACCGCGGCGAAGGTGCCGGTGCATGCCGACGACCTCGCTCCGTTTCTCGCGCAGATCGCCCGCACGCCGCTGCTCACGCCGGCCGAGGAGCTGCGCCTCGCACGCCGCGTCGAGCGCGGCGACCTCGCCGCCAAGGAGCGCATGGTCGAGGCGAACCTGCGGCTCGTCGTCCACGTCGCCAAGCGCTTCCAGCGCGCCGGCCACGGGCTCACGCTCGCCGACCTGATCCAGGAGGGCACGCTCGGGCTCGTCCGCGCCGTCGAGAAGTTCGACCACCGCAAGGGCTACCGCTTCAGCACCTACGCGACGATCTGGATCCGGCAGGCGATCGGCCGCGCGATCGGCGACAAGGGCCGCGCGATCCGGCTCCCCGAGCAGGTCGGCCAGCGCCTGCGCGCGCTCGAGCGCGAGGAGCGCAAGCTCGCCGCCGAGCTCGGCCGCGAGCCGCTGCCGCACGAGCTCGCCGGCCCGCTCGAGACGACCGCCGCCGACGTCGTCGCAGCTCCACGAGCTGCGCCGCAGCCACGCTCTCGCTCGACGAGCCGGTCGGCGACGACGACGGCACCGCGCTCGGCGACCTGGTCCCCGACCGCCGCCCGCACGAGCTTCGACGCCGCGCTGCTGGCCGAGGACGTCCAGCGCGCGCTCGCGCACCTCCCGGCGCGCGAGCGGCGCGTGATCGAGGCGCGCTACGGCCTCACCGGCGCCGGCCCGGCGACCCCGTCGGAGACCGCCCGCGCGCTGCGCCTGCGCCCGCGCGACATCCGCCATCTCGAGGAGCTCGCGCTGCGGCGCCTGCGCGCGGCGCCGGAGCTCGCGGCGGCTTAGGGCCGCCGCGGGACTGCGATCCCCGGTCCGCGGGGTGAGGCCAGCGAACTGCGCCGGTAAAGGAGTGGTCGGATCGGCGCCGCGGCGCTGCGCAAGGCGCCGTCGTCGCGCAGCCGCGCTTCGCGGTCACTGTCGTCTAGCCGAAAAGTGACCAGGTGCGCGTCGCTCGCGCCGAGCAAGTGGCGAGAACACCGATACGGGTTTCTCGCCACTCGCGGCTGGTCGGCCGCGCCAACGAGGTCCGCCGGCGACGCGGGCCTGACCACCTCCTTTACCGGCGCAGTTCGCCGGTCCCACCGCCCGGTCAGGTCAACACGCGCAGGAACGTGCCCCGCGCCGTGTGCGCCACACCCGCCGGCACCTGCACCCACGACCCGGCCGACGGCGCGCTCGCCGTCGACCTCCAGCTCGCCCGAGCGCGTAGTAGGACGCGAGCCGCGCGCCGTCGACCGATGCCGTCGCCGTCGACGCGCCGGACCTCGATCGCATCGACCGCCGTGAACTCGTCGCCGATGGCTCGACCACGGCCTCCGAGATCGGGCGCCCGCCGTCCGCGGGCGGGTCGTGCTGGTCGTAGCTGTACGGCCGTCCGTCGCGCAGCGCGCGCATGTAGTTCGCGAAGTCCATCCCGGGCGCGTGGAAGTTCAGGTAGCGCATGTCGGCGCCGCTCGCGTTGCGGAAGCCGTGGACGACCAGCGGCGGAACGCGCGCGAGCGAGCCCGCGGGCACGACGACCTGCTCGTCCTCGAGGCCGAGCCGCACGGTCAGCTCGCCCTCGAGCACGTAGAAGAGGTCGCTGTGCTCGCGGTGGACGTGCAGGTCGGCGCCCTCGCGACCCGAGGCGAAGCGCGAGAGCGTCGCGTGCAGCGGATCGGCGTCGGAGAGGATCTCGACGCGCCGCTCGGGCGAGGAGCCGACGACCTCGCCGCCGCCCGGGAGGGACGATCCTCATCGCTCGCAGGACCTCCCAGGCCGGCGGGAACCAGGCCGTGAAGTCCTCGCGGCCGGAGGGAGATCCAGGCGTCGAGCTCGTCCGGCGCGATGAAGCGCCACTCGACGACCTCCTCCGGGTCCGGCCGCGGGACGCCCGAGACGGTCGTGACCAGCAGGTGGTCGAGCTCGTTCTCGACGAGGTCGGCGATCTCGGCCCGGTAGCGCAGGACGCCGGCCGGGTCGCAGCTCGCCGCACTCGATCCCCAGCTCCTCGCCGAGCCGGCGACGCGCGGCGTCGGCGGTCGTCTCGCCGGGCCGTGGATGCCCGCAGCAGCTGTTCGTCCACAGCCCGCCCGAGTGATACTTGCCCAGCGCGCGGCGCTGCAGCAGCAGCTCGCCCGCGGCGTTGAACGCGAACACCGAGAACGCGCGGTGCAGCGCGCCCTGGCGATGGACGTCGAGCTTCTCGCCCTCGCCCAACGGCGCGTCCTGCTCGTCGATCAGCACCACGTTCTCGATCACGCGCCGACAAACCTAGCGCACCGCGAGTTCGCCCGGACCGCACCGTCCCGCCCGCCGACGCCATACCCTCTGCCTGGATGATCAGGCAGAGGGATGAGCGACAGCGCCGCTGACGGCGCGCTGCCCGGCCCGCGCACGCCGCGCGAGGCGGTCGCGGCGATGCGCATCCACGCGCCGACCGAGCGCAACCCGCGGCTCGGCCGCTTCCTCGAGGCCGTGAACGCCAGCATGCCGCTGAAGGCCCGCTGGCACGTGGCCCAGGTCAACGCCGAGCGGCTCGAGATGTCCGACCACTCGTGGGTGCACCTGCAGATCGTGCTCAACCGCGCGCTGCACCTGTTCCGGCTGCTGCACCGGCACGGGCTGAAGTCCTCGATCGAGACGCGACTACGCGCTCTCGCACAAGGACGCCGAGGTGGTGATCGCCGGCGGCTGCCTGCTGCACGACCTCGGGATGTCGATCCACCGCGTCGACCACGAGGCCTACAGCCTGCACCTCGCCGGCGACCTGCTCGACGACCTGCTCGGGAACGTCTACGACGAGCCCGAGCGGACGGTGATCGCGGCCGAGATCCAGCACGCGATCATCGGCCACCGCAAGGGCGGGCGCCCGCTGACGCTCGAGGCCGGCGTCGTGCGCGTCGCCGACGCGCTGGACATGGAGCACGGCCGCTCGCGCGTCGTCGTTCGAGACCAGCCTGGCCAACATCCACTCGCTCTCGGCGGCGGCGATCGACGAGGTCAAGATCATCCCCGGCGAGCAGCGCGCGGTGCGCGTCGAGGTGCTGATGAACAACTCCGCCGGCGTCTTCCAGGTCGACGAGCTGCTGGCCTCCAAGCTGCGCGGCTCGGGCCTCGAGGCGCACGTCGAGGTCGTCGCCCGGATCGACGCCGAGCACGAGAAGCGGCTACTGCGCGTCTACCAGATCTACGGCGGAGCGCGCGAGCCATGCGCGCGGATGCCGCCGCCGCGCGGTCGAAGACCGCGCGGTCGCGCAGGATCTGGAAGCTGCTGAGTTGGCGGCCGAGCCGAGCGCGTCGAGCTCGAACGCGAGCTGCGCAGGATCGACCGTCGGGTCGAGATCGCCGGCCTCCTGGGCCTTGCGGATCTCGCGCTCGAGGAAGCCGAGGAACTGCGCGCACGTCTTCGGCCATCACCTCGCGCACCGGCGGTGTCCGGGCGGCTGTCGAACTCGGCCTTGACGTTGTGGAAGAAGCAGCCGCCGCGGGAAGGCCTCGTCGCGGTAGTAGGCGAGCCAGTCGTCGAGCATCGCCTCGAGCCGCGCGCGGCCGCGGGGGAGCCCGCGCGAGGGCCGGACGACGTGGTCGACGAAGCGCCGGCGCGCGGCGTCGATCGTCGCCAGCTGCAGCTCCTCCTTGGAGCCGAAGTGGGCGAACAGCCCGCTCTTGCTCATGCCCAGCGCGGTCGCCAGGCGCCCGATGGTCAGGCCCTCGAGGCCTTCGACCGAGGCCAGGTCGGCCGCCGCCTGCAGGATCTGACTCGCGCGTGCGCGTTGCCGCGCCGGCGCCGGCCGTCGGCCTCGTCGGCCGGCGTCGGGCTCGGCGCGCGCGAGCGTCTCCAGGTGCTCTGGGTCCATCGCGGCGAAAAAGTAGCACGATCGTTCGTATCTGTGATACAAAGCACGACCGATCGTGCTTTTTTATCGAACGAAGGGCCGACGATGACGGCGATTGCGGTACCGAGGCGGGCGCCGAACGTGCTCGCGGTCGCGGCGGGCGCGGCCTTCCTGGCGCTGCTGGACACGACCGTGGCGAACCTCGCGGTGGCCGACGTCCGGACCGACTTCGCCGGCGCGTCGGTCGAGCGGCGCGACCTGGATCATCACCGTCTACGCCGTCACGTTCGCCGCGTGCCTGGCGCCCGCGGGCCGGGTGGCGGACGTCGTCGGGCGGAGAACGCTCCTTCTCGCCGGCGTCGGCGGCTTCACCGCGCTCAGCCTGCCGTGCGCGCTCGCGCCCTCGCTGCCCGCGCTGCTCGTCGCCCGCGGGCTCCAGGGCGCCGCCGCCGCGGCGATGATCCCCGCCTCGCTCGCGGTCGTGCTGGCCGACACCGCGCCCGAGCGGCGCGCGGCGGCGATCGGCGCCTGGAGCGCCGCCGGCGCGCTGGCCGCGGCCGCCGGGCCGGCGCTCGGCGGCGTGCTGGTCGACATCGGTCGGCTGGCGCGCGCTGTTCCTGATCAACGTGCCGGTCGGGCTGGCGATCGTCTACGGCGCCCGCTTCCTCCCCGCCGGCGGCGCCGGCGGCCGGCTGCCCGACGCGGTCGGCACCGTGCTGCTCGGCCTCGGCGTCGGCGCCGCGGCGCTCGGGATCGCGCAGGGCTCGGACTGGGGCTGGACCGACCCGCGGACGCTGGCCGCGCTGATCGGCGCCGCGCTGGCCACCGCCGCCGCGCTGCGACGCTCGCTGACCCACGCCACGCCCGCGCTGGAGACTCGGCCTCTGGCGCTCGCGCCGGTTCGCCACCGCCAACGTCGCCTCGCTGCTCTACGGCGCGGCGCTGTTCCCGTGGATGCTGATCGGCGTCCTGTTCCTGGTCGACGGTCTGGGGCTACTCGCCGCTCGAGGCCGGGCTCGCGATGACGCCGGGCGCGATCGTCGCGGCCGCCGTGGCGCATCGCCGCCGCACGACGCACACCCGCGGGCCGCGGTGACGCGGCGGCGCGGTGATCCTCGCCATCGCCGGGCGCGACTCTGCGTGCTCGCGCTCCCCGCGACGCCCAGCTTCCTCGACCTTCTGGCTCCCGGTCGGCGTGCTGATCGGCGTCGGCATGGGCGCGATCACGACCGGCGTCTCGACCGCCGCCGCGCTCTCGGTGGAGCCGCGAGCGCTTCGCCGCCGCGGTCGGCCTCAACCAGACCGCGCGGCAGCTCGGCGGGGCGCTCGGCGTCGCCGCCCTCGCCGCGCTGATCGGCACCGAGCTCGCGTCCTTCAAGCACGTCTATCTGTTCTGCACGATCGCGACGCTCGGCGTCGCCGTACTCGGGAGGCGGCTGTGATCGACCTGACGATGGACGAGATCCTCGAGGACCTCTGCTACCCCGGCCCGCCACCCGGCCGGTGGCCGCTGCCGAGCCGTGAAGCAGTGCTCGAGGAGCCGCTCGTTGCGGTGGCGGCCGCCGTTGTCGATGATGACGGCGGATGAACCACCGACTCAAGGAGCAGACGTGTCCCGGACACCGCAGGAGATCTTCCAGCACCACGCCGAGGTCCTGATCGCGGGTGACATCGACGGCATCGTCGCCGACTACGCCGACGACGCGGTCCTCATCACGCCCGCCGGCGTCCAGCGTGGCAAGGACGGCGTGCGCGCAGCGTTCACGAATCTGCTCGGGGATCTCCCGAACGCGGACTGGGAGGTGCCCACGCAGATCTTCGAGGGCGACGTGCTGTTCATCGAGTGGTCGGCGAAGGCGGCGAACTCGTATGCCGATGACGGGATCGACACGTTCGTGTTTCGCGACGGCGAGATCGCGGTCCAGACCGTGCGCTACACGCTGCAGTCCTGAGCGGGGTGTATCAACGCGCCGGGAACGCGATCTCTAGGGGGTGATGCCGAACCTCAAGCGCTTCGCCGGAGCCACCGCCTGGCTGCCGCTCGTGCTGGCGGTCGCCGCTGTGTTCGCCGTCGTCTGGCAGCTCGCCCGGCCGATCGAGGCCGGGCGCGCCGAGAGCCGCTGCCCGGCACGGCTGAAGGGGCTCGACGACACCGTGCGGATCGGCGGCGGCCTGACGGCTGGCGAGCTGCTCGCCATCACCGCGATCGATGGTCAGGGCAAGCCGCTGCCCGGCAACGCCCTTCTGAAGTTCCGCTTCGGCGCCGACCGCGACGTGCTGACCCGCCGCCAGACCTTCCGGCTGCCGCCGGGGGCCGGCACGTTCGAGCTCGATGCCACGGTGGTGAACGACTTCGCCGACTCCCAGCGCGACCGGGTGCTGCCGACGGAAGGCGACCAGGTCATGTTCCGGTTCGTACGCGAGCCGGCGCCCGGCACGGTGACGATGGTGGCCTGCGTCGACCCGGACGGCCCGGGCGCGCTCCGTCCCGGCAACTACGTCGGGGCGGCGGCGATCACGACGCCACGCGGCCATGCGGCGACGGTCTCCCTCGACATCACCGCCCAGGACAGCCGCTGGTGGCTCGTGCTGACGTTTGCGCTCGGCGGCGGGTTCGCCGGCATCCTGGTCAAGCTGCTGGCCGATCGGCGCTCGCTGGGCGCCGGCGCCGGCGTCGAGTTCCACCCGCGCCGCTGGGATGCGCGGACGTGGTTCGCGTTCGCGGCGGGCGTCGCCACCGCGATCTACTCCTACCTCACCATCTACGCCGACGACCCGACGTTCACGGCCGAGCTCGGAACCCTGTGGCGCGTGGCCGCGGAGACGTTCGCGGGCACGCTCGCGGCGAAGACCCTGACCGATCTCGCGCCGAGGCGGGACGAGTGACGGCGAGCTCGATCCCGCCCGGGATCGGTTCGGGCGGGACCGGCACATGACGGTCGTCGTGAGCCGCAGCCGTTCCCGGGTGGAGAACTCCGAGGCCGGCCGCGGCGCCCGCCGCGCCGTGGAGGAGGACCCGTCGCGTGAGCGTCGCCACCGCCACGCAGTGATCCTCCTCCGCTACAGGAACACCGTCAAGAAGGTCTGCCCCAACGGGCACATCGCAGCGCGGGACTGGTCGCCCTACGTGCGCGTGACGAGATGCGTCTGCTCGACCTGCTCCGTGTGGGCGTCGTGAGCATGGATCCAGGCCAGCCCTGAGTACAGGTCCGCGAACAGGGCGTCGCGCGGGGCGATCTCGGGACCGTCCGGCAGGTGCATCAAGTCGACCGTGCGGCGCGACAGCCACTGCACCACGGTCGTGCGCTTACGCCGCAGCGCGACGTAGCGGCGCAGCGCCGATGCGAGGTCGTCGGGGGCGTGCGGATCGGCCAGGCAATCGGCGAGCGCGATCGCGTCCTCGATCGTCTGGTTGGCCCCCTGGCCTTGGTGGGGGACCATCGCGTGCGCGGCGTCGCCCATCAGGACGACGCGGTCGGTGTGCCAGCGCTTGAGCGGCGCCAGGTCGTGCAGCGCCCAGCGCGCGCCGACGTCGGTGGCGCCGACCATCTCGGTCACGGCGGGATGCCAGCCGGCGTAGGCGTCGACGGCGTCCGTGACGGCGCACTCCTCCATCCAGGTCTCCTGCGTCCACTCGGGGACGCGGACGACGGCCAGGAAGTTGACCGTCCGGCCGCCGTCGATCGGGTAGTGCAGGAGATGGCGGCCCGGACCCGCCCAGAACTGCAGCGGCGTCGGGTCGGGCAGCGACGGCATGTCCTCGACCGGGACGAGCCCCCGGTAGCCGACCGTTCCGGAGAACCGCCCGCGGACCTCGCCGGCCACATGCGGGCGGATGACCGAATGCACGCCGTCCGCGCCCACCACCACGTCGGCCGTCGCGCTCGAGCCGTCCGCGAACCGCAACTCGACGCCCGACGCGGACTCCGCAACCTCGACGCAGCGGTGGTTGAGATTGAGCCCTTCGCGACCGAGCGCATCGCCGAGCGCCTGCAGCAGCGGGACCCGGTGGACGCCGTAGTAGGGGGCGCCGAAGGTCGCCTCGTAGCGATCCCCCATCGGGTGGTCGGCGATCACGTCGCCCGTGATCCCGTTGCGGATGACGAGCGCCGACGGGACGACCGAGACGGCCTCGACCCGCTCGCCGAGCCCGAGCCGCCGCAGCTCGCGCGTGCCGTTGGCCGACAGCGCGACCGCGGCGCCGACTTCGCGCAGCTCGTCCGCCTGCTCGTAGACCTCGACGGTGATCCCGCGCTCGCGCAGGGCGAGCGCCAGGACCAGGCCGCCGATCCCGCCGCCGACGACGGCGACCTTGAGCCCGGACATCGTCAGGCGATCGCGGGCGTGCGCACGGGAGCCAGCGCGAAGTCGTACGTGACCTCGAAGCCGCTGTCCGTCCGCTCCGGATGCACGATCAGCTCGGGCTTGACCGCGCTCGCGACATCGTCGTCCAGGTAGTCGCTCGAGTCGATGAAGAGCTGGGTGATCAACGGCTCATAGCCCTCGGCGCCGACGATCAGGTGGATGTGCGCGGGGCGCCACGGGCTCCAGCCGGCGGCGGCGGTCATCTTCCCCGTCGGCCCGTCGAGCGGGATCGTGTACGGCCCCGGGATGACGGTGAGGAACTCGTACCGGCCGTCGGCGTCGGTGCGCACCTGGCCGCGGAGGTTGCCCTCCGGCGGACCGGGCATGAAGCTCGAGTAGCGTCCCTCGGCGTCGGCCTGCCAGATGTCGAGGTTGGCGTCGGCCAGCGGCGTGCCCTCGGCGTCGGTCACGCGGCCCGTGACCCGCGTGCGGTCGCCGGTCTCGTCGGGGCGGTGCGGGAGCTCGAACGGCGCGTCGAGCAGGGGCGCGTCGGGCAGGTGGAACGGGCCGAGGATCGTGCCCGTCGAGCCGTCGCGATTGCTGAAGGCCTGCTCCTCGACGACGTGCTCGATGTAGACGTCGCCGAACAGCGGCCATTCACCGGCCTCGCCGACGTCGATGAACCACTGCTTGGCGGCCTGGTACTCCTCGTACGTCACGCCGTGCTCGACGATCAGCTCGTGGACGCGCTTGAGGACTTCGGTGACCAGGACGTTGACGCGATCAGACATCGCTCTCTCCTCCGTTGATGGCATTGGGGTGGCGCGCCAGCGGGGTGACGCGGACGTCGAGGTAGGCGAACAGCGGCAGGCCGGACAGCAGCTCGTGCAGCTCGTCGACGGAGTCGACGTCGAGGACGCTGACGTTGGCGTAGCGCCCGGCGACGCGCCACAGATGCGGCCAGCGCCCGTCGCGCTGGGCGGCCTGGGAGTACTCGCGCTCACGCGCCTTGAGCTCGTCCGCCTGCTCGGGTGGCATGTCGGGCGGGAGGCGGACCTCCATCTGGCACAGGAACAGCATCAGCCGTCCACCCGATAACGCGCCAGGCGCTGCTCGTCGATCTCGACGCCGAGCCCGGGCGCGTCCGGCACCGCTACACGGCCGTCGCGGATCTCGGGCGCGCGGACGACGAGGTCGTCGGCGAGGTCGAGGAAGTTGGCGATCTCGGCCGGCTGGGACGCGGTGGCGGCGAACGCGGCCGCGAAGGTGATCGTGGCCAGCGCGCCGGTCGCGCCCTCGTACTGGCTGCCGATCACCACGGGCGTCGAGCGCGCGAGGCACAGATCGAGGATCCGCCGCGACTCGGTGAAGCCCGTGCGGGCCGTCTTGATGCTCACCGAGCGCACCGCGCCCTCCTCGAGCGCACGGTCGACGTGCGCGAGGCTGATGCAGCTCTCGTCGCCGGCGAGCGGCACCGTCCAGCGCTCGGCCAGGCGCAGGCGGCCGGCCCGGTCGTCGACCGAGATCGGCTCCTCGATCGCGCGCACGCCGAGCGCGATCAGCTCGTCGCCGGCGCGCAGCGCGTCGTCGTAGCTCCAGCCGCGGTTGGCGTCGACGTAGAGGACGGCGTCGGGGAGCGCGTCGCGGATCGCGCGCGTGGCCGCGACGTCGAGCTCGGGCGCGCGCCCGACCTTGACCTTGAACGTCCGCACCCCGAAGCGCTCGTGCACGCCGCTCGCGTCCTCGGCCATCGCGGCGGGCTCGTCGAACGAGACCATGTAGGCCGCGGCGACGTCCGGCGCGAAGCCGCCGAGCAACGAGTGGCACGGGCGCTCGAGCACCTGCCCGACGAGGTCCCAGACGGCGAGGTCGACCGCGCCGCGTGCGACCTGGTTGCCGGCGATCCGGCCGCAGCGCTCGGCGACGACCTCGGTGTCGAGCGGGTTGACGCCGACGAGCAGCTCGCTCAGCACGTCGCGGACGGTGTGGACGATCGAGACCTGCGTCTCGCCGTAGGTGTACGGGCGCGGCTGCGCCTCGGCCTGGCCGACCAGGCCGGCATCGGTGTGGACGCGCACGAGCACGTTGTCGGCGGTCGTCACGGTGCCCGATGCGAAGCCGGCGGGCTTGCGGTAGGGAACGGCGAACGGGATCGCCTCGAGCGCGGTGATCCGCACGTCCGCCCGGGTCCCTCCCGCGCCCGAGGGCCGAAGACCTTCATACAGGCCAGTCACGGAGCCCAAAGTACGCCTGAATAGCGCGAGCCACAACACCGATTGCGGATCGATTGAGTAGCGTTCGCATATGAATGGAGCTGCGGCACCTCCGCTACTTCGTCGCCGTCGCCGAGGAGCGCCACTTCGGCCGCGCCGCCGAGCGCCTGCACATCGCCCAGCCGCCGCTCTCCCAGCAGATCCGCCGGCTCGAGACCGAGCTCGGCACGACGCTGCTGCACCGCACGACCCGGCGCGTCGAGCTCGCGCCGGCCGGCGAGGTGCTGCTCGCGCGCGCCCGCGAGATCCTCGCAGCGGTCGACGCCGCCGCGGAGGACACGCGCCGCGCCGGCCGCGGCGAGTTCGGCCGCCTCGCGATCGGCTTCACCGGCTCGGCCACGTACGAGCTGCTGCCCACGCTGGCCGCGGCGCTGCGCGCTGCGCTGCCCGGCGTCGAGCTCGAGCTGCGCGGCGAGCTGCTGACGCCGGCGCAGGTCAGCGGCCTGCTCGACGGCACGCTCGACCTCGGCCTGCTGCGCCCGCCGGTGCGCGAGCGCTCGCTGGAGCTCGAGATCCTGCGGCGCGAGCCCTTGGTGGCCGTGCTGCCGGCGACGCACCGGCTGGCCGCGTCCGCGGTCGTCCCGCTCGAACAGCTCGAGGAGGAGCCGTTCGTGACCTATCCCTCGCACTTTCGCTCCGTGCTGCACGACGCCGTCGAGGACACCTGCGCCGCGCACGGCTTCCGCCCGCGCGTGGCGCTCGAGGTCTCAGAGACGGCCACGCTCGTGAGCTTCGTGGCGGCCGGGCTCGGCGTCTCGCTCGTGCCCGACTCGGTGCGGCACATGAACGTCGAGGGCGCCGTCTATCGGCCGCTGGCACGTGCCGCGGCCGAGGTCGAGCTGGCCGTCGCGTGGCGCCGCGACGACGAAGCGCCCGTGCTCGAGCGGGCGCTCGAAGTCGTCCGCGGCGCCCTCTAGCCGATCGCGCTGCGGACCAGCGGCGCGTAGCCCGCCGAGTAGCCGAGCCGGGTCGGGTGGTAGAGGTCGAGCGACAGCGTGAGCGCGTTCAGATACGGCGCGCGCGTGCACACCTCGTGGCCTGCGAACTGCGGGATCGCGTCTTGGAAGGTGAACCCGGCCGCGGTGGCACGGCCGCGGATGGCGTCGCGGAGGTTGTCGGCCAGCGCGTTCAGCTGCCGGCGCTCGGAGTAGGTGACGCCGAGCGCTCCCAGGCAGCCGCCGAAGAGATCGCTGCGGAAGATGCGCGGGTAACCCAGGACGACGACGTTTGCGTTCGGCGCTCGCTGCTTGATGGCGGCGTAGACCGCGTCGAGCTTGGCCGGAAGCTCGGTGGCGATCTTGGCGTTGCTGGACGCGATCGCCGAGCTGCAGCCGATCGTCGTGCAGCTGAGGATGAGGTTGGCGAATCCGACGTCGTTGCCGCCGATCGTGATCGTCACGAAGTCCGTCGCCTCGCTCAGGGCGCCGATTTGCCGCGTCAGGACGTCGTTGGTGACCGCGCCTCCGCAGGCCACGAACTTGAGCATCGTGTCCGGGCGCTGCTGGGCCACGAGATACGGATACGCGTACGTGTTGCGCAGGCAGAGGAGGTCGAGGTTGGTCGATTGCGCGCCGACCCCCGAGGAGTAGGAGTCGCCCAGCGCGACGTACTCGTCGGCCGCTCGCGCGGGCGCGGCGAGCGCACCGAGCGACATTGCGCAGACCACGACGGCGCCCAGACGCCGCAACCGACCCCAGCTTGACATGCCCTCTCCTCGAGCCGTTGGACTCCCGCGCGGGACCCTACACGCGCGAGCAAGGAGCTCACGCCGATCCTGAGCCCGCGCCGGCGAGACGTTCGTGATGGGCGGCGATGCGCTCGCGGTCGCCGGCAGCGTGCGGCGCCGGTGACCGCCGCGGCGCGCCGGGGTGGCGCCGCGCGCGCCGCCCCGGCGGGCCCGCCGGAACGGGGGCGCGCACGTAGCGCAGGTCGATCCGCGCCCGCCGGTCAGGCATCGGTGAGCGCCGCCGCTCGCCACTCCCGCCCGATGCTGGGGATCAGCGTGGGGTACACGATCAGGCGCCGGAACGGCAGGATCGCGGCCTTGTAGGCGGTCCCGAAGCGGCCGTTCCACTTCGCCAGCACGGCCATCTGGCCGCGGTAGCCGCCGGCCGCGTCGGGCACCCAGCCGATGTGCATGCACCGCGTGCACCGTCCGGTTGGCCAGCTCCGCCGCCCACTCGGTGTCGGTCATGTACACCGAGGTGAACGGCGCCGCGCGCAGGTCCGGCCCGCGCGGAGCGTCGCGGAGATCCGCGGGCAACCGGTCGCGCAGCGTCGTGACGCGGCGGCCCACCCCGGAATCGGCCTCGTCCCAGCCGAGCAGTTCCCCGAGCCTCCAGCGCAGCGCGAACAGCGCGCGGCTGGCCTGGGCGGTCAGGCCGTGCGACCCGTCGCCGACGTAGCGTCCGTGCGCGTTCAGACTCGTCGCCGTCACCCGACGCGAACTGCGCCACCAGCCGCGGGAGATCGTCCGGGCCGCCCGGCGTCGGCAGCGCCCAGACGTCCTCGAGCCGGAAGTCGCGGGTGAGCTCGTGGATCCGCCAGGGCTGGGAGGTGTGCGCGCTGTTCGGGAGCCTCATGAGCTGACCGCCGAGCCGATCCGCGGCATGACGGCAGCGGGAGCGCGCAGCAGCAGCCGCGCGGCACCGGCGCCGAGCGCCAGGCACAGCGGCGAATAGAGCGCGAGGTCGAGGCGGGAGAACGTGGTGTCGAGGCCGCCGGCCAGATCGATCGGGGGGTAGACGGCGCCGCGCACCACGAGCACGCCCACGACGGCCCAGGCGGCGAGCCGCACCCGCCCGCGGGCGCCGTTCGCGCCGGCGCGGACGAGCGCCGCGGCGGTCAGCAGCACCGCCGCGACCAGCCCGGTCAGCCAGTCCGGTGGCAGCTCGGCGCCGTACCCGACGACGCGGTCGGCCAGCGCCGCGTCGCTTCCGCCCGGCCAGCGCCAGCCGAGCGCCCAGGCCGCGTGCAGGGCGGCGATCGCGGCCAGCGTTCCCGGGACGAGCCAACCGAGCGCGTCACGGCGCAGCCGGATCAAGCCGGCCTCGACGGCGTTCGCGACGCGGAGCCACCGCGGCAACGGCTGCGGCTCTCCGGGGCAGCCGCCCGCGGCGCGCTCCGCGTTGTCGAGCAGGTCCTCGATCAGCGCGTCGTGACCCGCCAGCAGCACGGGGTACAGCGGCATCAGCTTCCACCGGACGCGCGTGTCGAGCGTGTGGGTGAGCCGCGACCGCTGCGCGGTGAGCGGCTGCACTTCGAGCGCGTGGACGCCGTCGAGCCCCGAGGAGCGCTCGAACCGGAACACCACGCGCCGCCCCGGCTCGAAGCGCTCGACGTCGTAGCGGACGGCGCCGTGGCCGCCCTTGGCGCCCGGGCCGAGCCGCCGGTCGAACTCGATCGGGCTCGTCGGCCAGCGCTCGCTCGGCCACAGCTTGTCGTGCTCGCTCGCCAGACCGGCCACCAGCTCCCAGGCGCGCTCGGCCGGCGCCGGCAGCTCGCGGGAGTGAACGTTGAGGACTCTCATGGTGCGCCGAACCTACGGACGCCTGGGCGCGAAATCGTCGGCCCGCGGTCTCGATCCGCTGTACGCCTGCGGGACTACACGCGCCGCGGCGCGACCAGCCCGCTGTCGTAGGCGAAGATCACCAGCTGCACCCGGTCGTGGACGTCGAGCTTCGCGCGCAGCCGGCCGAGGTGGGTCTTGACGGTGGCCTCGGCGATGTGCAGCGCGGCCGCGATCTCCGCGTTCGAGCGCCCGCGGGCGACCTCGAGCAGGATCGCCCGCTCGCGGTCGCTCAGCACTGCGAGCCGCGCATCGTCCACCGGCGCACCCGGCAGCGAGCTCGCGACGTGCTCGAGCAGCCGCCGCGTCGCGGTCGGGGCCACGATCGCGTCGCCGGACGCGACCGCCCGGATCGCCGCCAGCAGCTCCTCCGGCCGGGCGTTCTTGAGCAGGAAGCCGCTGGCGCCGGCGCGCAACGCGGGGAAGACGTGCTCGTCGAGGTCGAACGTCGTCAGGACGATCACCCGCGGGCCCGCGTCGCCGCCGCGCTCGATCAGCAGCCGCGTCGCCGCGACGCCGTCGAGCCGCGGCATGCGGACGTCCATCAGCACGACGTCGGCGGTGGTGACCGCGAGCTGCTCGAGCGCGTCGCGGCCGTCCTCGGCCTCGCCGACCACCGTGAGGTCCGGCTGCGAGTCGATCACCATCCGCAGACCCGCGCGCACGAGCGCCTGGTCGTCCACGAGGAAGACGCGGGTCATGCTCCGCACCGGCAGCCGGGCGCGGACCTCGTAGCCGCCGCCGGCTCGCGGTCCGGCGTCCAACGTGCCGCGGTGCAGGGCGACGCGCTCGCGCATCCCGGCCAGGCCGTGGCCCTGGCCGTCGCCGGCGGTGGTCGCGCGCCCGTCGTCGCGGACGGTCAGCTCGACCTCCGCATCGAGGTAGCGGAGCACCACCTCCACGCGCTGCGGTGCGTCCGCGTGCTTGAGCACGTTGGTCAGCGCCTCTTGGCCGACCCGGTGGATGCACAACTGCACGCTCGGCCGGCAGCTCGCGGGCCGCGCCCTCGACCTCGAGCTCGACCGGCAGGCCCGCGCCCGCGATCCGGCGGACCAGGCCCGGCAGATCCGGCGCTTTCCTCGCCCGCCCGCAGCACGCCGAGCAGCGAGCTCATCTGGGCGAGCGCATCGCGGCCGGTCTCGGCGATCTGCGCCAGCGCGCTGCTCGCCGCCTCGGGATCCTCGGGCGCGGCGTAGCGGCCGCCGTCGGCTTGGGCGACCATCACCGCCAGCGAGTGCGCCACGACGTCGTGCAGCTCGCGCGCGATCCGCGCGCGCTCCTGCGCCGCCCCGATCTCCGCCTGCTGGTCACGCTCGACCTCGAGCGCGGCCAGCCGGGCGCGGCGGCTGACGCGCCGGTCGGCGAGCAGCGCCGCCACCAGCACCTCGGCGGTGACGACGGCGGTCCCGACGACGAAGCCGTCGAGCACGCCCGGGAACGACGCTCGCCACGACATCACCGCGCCGCCGGCGAGCGCGACGCCCAGCCCGACCGGCTTCAGCCGCCCCGGCCCGTGCGCGACGAGGTAGTAGAGGGCGACCAGCGGCGCCAGGTCGGCGATCAGCACGTGGTCGGTGACCGCGAGCTGGACGCCACACGTCACCATCACGGCCGCGAAGACGGCGACCGGCGCGCGCGGTCCGAAGGCCAGCGGCGCGACGAGCGCCAGCGACACGACGACCTCCGCGGTCGTCAGCGCCACCGGCGTGTCGGAGGAGAACACCCGGCCCGAGATCAGCTCGCCCAGCACGAGCAGCACCGTGACCGCGGCCACCAGATGGTCCCCTGCCAACGGGTGCCGATCGAACCAGCGGTGCAAGCGGGCCAGCAACGCGGCAAGCATAGGGCGGGCTCAGACGGAGAAGGCCACCGTCCGCGTCGCCGGATCGGCGCGATCGAGGCTGGACGGAGAGCTCGCTGCCGAGCTCCGGCGACGCGCCGGTCAAGCGGCCTCGCACGGCCGGGTCGCGCAGTTGCACGCGCCCTTCGTCGATGACCACGGCGTCGAAGCGCTCGCCCTCGCGCCCGGCGAGCAGGATCGCCTCGACGAGGTCGACGACGCCGCGCTCGACCGCGTTCGCGCGGCGCGTCGCCGCCGACATCGCGGCCGGCAGCGCCTCGAGCCCCGCGCGCACCCAGTCCGGCGGCGTCGTTCCCGCCGACGCCGCCAGACAGCACTCCGACACGTAGCGGTCCTGCAGCCGCCGCAGCGGCGCCGTCGCGTGCGCGTAGGGCGCGGCGACCGCGAAGTGCTCGCGTTCGGCGGGCGGCGCCCCGTCGAAGGGCGTGTAGCCCGCGCCGCGACCCACGCCGGTGGCTTCCTGCAGGACGGCGGCATGGGTCGGACGCGCGGGATCGAGGGCGCGGATGAACTCGGGGTAGGAGCGGCCCTCGGGCCAGTCGACGCCGAGCGCCGCGGCCGTGCGTCGCAGCCGCGCGAGCGCTCGCGGCTCCGGCGCGGGCTGCGTGCGCAGCACGCCGCAGCCCGCCTGCAGCATCAGCGCCGCCGCGGCCATGCCGGTGAGCAGCGAGATCTGAGCGTTGTGCTCCTCGCTCGCGAGCGGAACCCGGTAGCGCACCGTCCAGCCCTCGCCTTCCTGGACGACCTCCTGCTCGGGCACCGCGAGCCGCACGCCGCCGCGCTCGCGCTCGAGCGCCAGTCGCCGCTCGCCGACTTCACTCAGCAACGGGGCGAGCGCCGGCGGCACGTCCTCGTAGGTGTGCTGCGCGAGGCTGCGGGCCTGGACCCGCGCGACCTCGGTTCGAACCAGCTCGCCGCGCCCGTCGAGGTCGAGCGTCCACAACACCACCGGGCGCCACTCGCCCGGCAGCAGGCTCGCGGCGCCCTCGGACAGCACCGGCGGATGCAGCGGAACCTTGCCGTCGGGGGCATAGACCGTCACGCCGCGCGCGTGCGTGTCGCGGTCGAGCGCGCCGCCGGGCACGACGAAGGCGCCCGGGTCGGCGATCGCGTAGGACACCCGGTGCCCGTCGCCGCGGCGCTCGAGATGCAGCGCCTGGTCGAGGTCGCGCGCGCCGGGGGGATCGATCGTGACGAACGGGATCTCGACCCGCTCGCGCTCGCCCGGCGAGGCGCTCGCCGCCGCCTCCGCCTCGGCGAGCACATCCGCCGGGAACGCCTCCGCGACACCCGCCTCGCGCCGGATCGCCTCCAGTCCCTCACTGAGCGCCGAGGCCGGGACGACGCGGATCCACCGAGCGGGCATCCCGAGAGGCTAACCGTGCGAAGCTCTGAGCCGTGCCGGAACGTGGCAGCGACGATACGCAGGCGGCCCGCGAGCTGGAGCGGGTGGACATCGGGCTTCCGCCGGGCCTGGAGGTGAGCTGGCTCGGGGTCTCGGGCTACCGGATCAGCTTCGAGGGCGTCTCGCTCTTCATCGACCCCTACGTGTCGCGGGTGCCGCTGCGGGCCTTCGTACTGCGCCGCCGGACGCTGCCCGACGCGGACCTGGTGGCGCGCTACGCCGGCGCCCCGGGGAGCGTGGCGGGGATCCTCGTCGGGCACACGCACTTCGATCACGCCGTCGACGCGCCGGCGATCGCGCAGCGCTGTGGCGCGAAGGTCTACGGGTCCTCCTCGATGGCGCACCTGATGCGGTTGCACGGGCTCGGTCAGCTGGCGGTGGAGGTCGTCCCGCACCGCGCGTACGAGCTCGGCCCGTTCGTCGTGCGGTTCGTTCCGAGCCGGCACTCGAAGCTGCTGTTCGGCCGCAAGGTGCCGATGGACGGCCCGCTGACGTGCGAGCACCTGCACGGCCTCGCGCCGAGCGCGTACAAGTGCGGCGCGGTCTACGGCATCCGCATCGACGTCGCCGGCGTCTCGCTGTATCACCAGGGCAGCGCGGACCTCAACGACGCCGAGCTCGCGGAGGGCTCCGTCGACATCTTCCTCGCCGGTATCGCCGGGCGCGGCGTCACGCCGTACTACTGGGAGCGGGTCCTCACGCGGCTCGATCCGCGCGTCGTGGTGCCGACGCATTACGACAACTTCTTCTCGCCCTTGGGGCAGCCGCTGGACTTCGTCCGGCGCGTCGACCTCGCGGGTGTGCCGAGCGAAGTCGGACAGGTCACGCGCGACGCGCTGGTCGCGACGCTGCCACGCGTCGACGGGTGAACGCGCCGGCGGCCGTCCTTCCGGATCTGATGCCATCATGATGGCATGAAGCGGCTGATGATCCAGGCCGATGAGGCGCTGATCGAACGCACGCGTCGGCGTGCCGCGGAGCGGGGCGTTTCGATCGCGCGTGTTGTCCGCGATGCGCTCGAGCGTGAGTTGGGTGACGGCCAGGCGCCGCCGCCGGCCGAAAGCGTCGGCAGCGTCGACTGCGAGCTGATCGCCGATGCGCGGCGGATGGCGGACGATGACGCCTTCACGCCCGATCCGTGGCGCTGATCTTCGACACCGGCCCGCTGGTCGCCGGGCTGAACGTCCGCGATCCCGACCACGAGGCCTGCGCCCAGCTCATCGCCGGGGCGCAGGAGCCGCGTGTGATCCCGGCTCCGGTGCTGGTCGAGGTCGAATATCACTGCCGGCCGGCCGGGCCGGGCGCATTCAACGGACTGCTCCAGGACATTGCCCGAGGCGCATACCAGGTGCTCGACCCTACGTCGGCCGACCTGCTGCGAGTCGCGGCGCTGCTCGACCGCTATGTCGACCAGCGGCTCGGCTTCGTCGATGCCGTCGTACTGGCGAGCGTCGAGCGGCTCGGTGAACGGCGCCTCGCGACGCTCGATCACCGTCACTTCGCCGTGCTGCGCCCGCGGCACGTGAAGGCGCTCGAACTCCTGCCCGGCTGAGATCAGGTGGGCGTTCGATGGTAGATCGCTGAGCCACAGGGGGATACTGCCTCCTGTGGCGGGCGTGGCGGCGATCGATTCGCGGTTCGAGGCGCAGCTGAGCGCGCTGGTCGGCGCGGAGCACGTGCGCGTCGACGAGGGCGCGCTGCTGACGTTCTCGACCGACGCCACGCCGCTCGAGCGCGGCCGGCCCGACGTCGTCGTCTTCCCGGCCACGACGGAGGAGGTCGCGGCGGTGCTGCGCGTCGCCAACGAGCGGCGGGTGCCGGTCGTGCCGCGGGGCTCGGGAACGAACCTGAGCGCGGGGACGGTGCCGCAACTGGGCGGCATCGTGCTGGTGCTCACGCGCATGAAGGCGCTCAAGGAGATCAGCGTCGGCGACCTCGTCGCGGTGTGCGAGCCGGGCGTGCGGACGCTCGAGCTGGCGCAGGCCGCGGCCGCTCACCGTCTGATGTTCCCGCCCGATCCGGGCAGCCAGACCACGGCGACGCTCGGCGGCAATGTCGCCGAGTGCTCGGGCGGCCTGCGCGCGCTCAAGTACGGCGTCACGCGCGACTACGTGCTGGGCGTCGAGGCGGTGCTGGCCACGGGCGAGGTGATCCGCAGCGGCGGGCGGCTGGTCAAGGACGTCGCGGGCTACGACCTGCGGCGGCTGCTGTGCGGCAGCGAGGGCACGCTGGCGGTGATGACCGAGCTGACGCTCCGGCTGGTGCCGGCGCCGGAGGCGTCGGGCACGGGCATGGCGTACTTCAACGACCTCGGCGACGCCGCGCGCACGGTCTCGCGCGTGCTGGCCTCCGGCATCCTGCCGGTGACGCTGGAGTTCCTCGACCAGGTCTGCATCGGCAGCGTCGAGGACTTCGCGCACATCGGTCTGGACACGACCGCCGGCGCGCTGCTGATCTTCGGCCAGGACGGCGACCCGCAGACGATCGAGCGCGACATGGCGCGGATGGCCGCCGCGTGCGAGGCGGAGGGCGCCACGGAGGTCCGGCTCGCGGGTTCGCCCGCCGAGGCGGCCGAGCTGCTCGAAGCGCGCCGCGCCGCGCTGCCGTCGCTCTCACGGCTGGAGCCGCTGACGATCCTCGAGGACGCGACGGTGCCGCGCTCGCGGATCGCCGAGATGGTGGCCTACATCCAGGAGATCGCCCAGCGCTACGAGCTGAAGATCGGGACCTTCGGCCATGCCGGTGACGGCAACCTGCACCCGACGGCGGTGCTCGACTGGGCCGACGCGGATGCCGTCGCCCGTGCGCACGCCGCGTTCGGCGAGATCTTCACCAAGGCGCTCGAGCTCGACGGCTCGATCACCGGCGAGCACGGCATCGGCCTCGTCAAGCTGCGCTATCTCGAGCAGCAGCTCGGCGCCGACCACGTCGCGCTGCTGCGGCGCATCAAGGCCGCGTTCGATCCCAACGGGATCCTGAATCCGGGCAAGCTCGGCTCATGAGCGCTCAGGAGGACAGCATCTTCACCCCCGAGCTGCTGGACCGCTGCATCTCGTGCGGGTTCTGTCTGCCCGCGTGCCCGACCTACGGCTTGACCGGGGTCGAGACGTCCTCGCCGCGCGGGCGCATCAACCTGATGCGCGCACTCGAGACGGGCGCGCTCGGCGACGACGACCCGACGGTGCTCGAGGAGTCCACGTTCTGCCTCGGCTGCCGCGCCTGCGAGCCGGTCTGCCCGGCGGGCGTCCAGTACGGCGCGCTGCTGGAGGAGTGGCGCGACCACACCTGGCGCGGACGCCGGCGCCCGTGGCGCGTGCGGCCGCTGCTGTGGGCGGTCGACCGTCCGTGGCGCGTGCGCCTGATGGGCCTGGTGCGCCGGCACGCCCGCGCCAAGCAGGCCGCCTCCGCGCCCGCGAGCCTGTTGCTCGGCTGCTTCGAGCGCGCGCTGTATCCCGCGCGTCAGCCGCAGCGCCCGCGCGCTCAGCCCCGGCCTCTCCGCTCCGGCCCGACAGGGGTGCTGCGGCGCGCTGCACGCGCACAACGGCGAGCTCGAGCGCGGCCGCGAGCTCGCACGCGAGCTCGGCGAGGCACTTCCGGGCACGATCGTCACGACCTCCGGCGGATGCGCCGCCCACCTGGCCGCCGAGCTCGGCCGCGAGCGCGTGAGGGAGTTCTCGCAGTGGCTGGTGGAGAGCGAGCGGCCGGCGTCGCTCGGTGAGCGCCCGAAGCGGCGCATCGGCCTGCAGGACTCGTGCCATCTGCGCAACGGGCTCGGCGTCTGGCGCGAGCCGCGCGAGCTGCTCGCGGGCCTGGGCGAATACGTCGAGCTGCCCAGCGCGGCCGCGTGCTGCGGCGCCGCCGGCACCTACGCGATCGTGCGCCCCGACGACAGCGCCCGCGTGCTCGACCGTCATCTCGACGAGATCGCGGCGGCCGACCTCGACGTGCTCGTGGTCGTCAACCCGGGCTGCTACCGGCAGCTCGAGCAAGGCATCAAGCGCCGCAAGCTCCGGACGCGCGTCCTGCACCTCGCCGAGTTGCTCGCCGCAGAGCGCTGAATCGGCGTCCTCCGCTCAGCGGGGGGTCGAGATGCGCTCGAGGTGACGGCGCGTCAGGTCGTTCGTGGCGTCCAGGAAGTCGGTGATGAGATCGAGCTCGTCGCGGTGAAACGGCGCGCGAGCTCCGACCGCCACTCGGCGGCCACCGGACGCCAGATCTCGTCCGCGCGGGCATAGAAGTCCTCGGTGACCTCGATCTGGACCCGCCGGCGGTCCGTGGCATCGCGCACGCGGCGGGCGTAGCCGGCGCGCTCGAGCCGGTCGACGACGCCGGTGACCGCGCCGGTGGTGAGGCCCGCCTCGGCCGCCAGGGCGCCGGCGGTGACGCCGCCGGCACGCACGGCAACGACGCCGGCTCGCTGATCTCACCCGAGGTCGGCCGCCACGACCCGGAGCGCGTCGTCGGCGTCCACGTCACGCAGCTCTTCTCCTTCCCCTCCGGAGACCCGGCGGAGTTCGCCGACATGAGCGAAGAGGACCAGGCCGCGATGCGCTTCCTCGAGCAGTTCACCGCCGCCGGCGGCCTCGCCTACAACGCCTATCAATCCGCCCAGCCGCAGACGCCGGCCCGCGACCGGCGGAGCGGACCACCACCCCGACCGGAGTGGCGATCTTCGCCGAGGACTTCCAGTCGGTCCGGCGCTTCGCCGACCGCGACCACGCCAACATCGTCAGCTGGCATCGCTACGAGCGCGGCAGCCACTTCTCACCCCAAGACGCCCCCGACCTCCTCCTCGACGACCTCCGCGGCTTCTTCCGCGAGCTGCGCTGAAGAGCAAGCACGGCGCCGGCGGGAGGAAGTCCCCGGCCGGCAGCCGTAGCTCAGCGCGATGCCGCCGCGGCGAGGTCGATCGCTTGACGGATCGGTGTGTCGCCGCTGACGAGTGCCCACGTGGCGCCGATGGTGCGCTCGTCGTCGAGCACGGCGGCGATCACGGCCGCGACGTCGGCGCGCGGTATCTCGCTGCGCTCGACGGTGGTGGCGAGCGTGACGTGGCCGGTGGCGGGCTCGTCGGTGAGCAGACCGGGGCGCAGGATCGTCCAATCCAGGTCGGTGGCCTGCAGGGCGAGGTCCGCGTCGAGCTTGGCCTTCACGTACGCCTTCCACACGTCGCCGGCGTCGTCGGGGACCGGGCGGTCGACGTTGATCGCGGAGACCTGGACGAAGCGGCGCACGCCGAGCTCGGCGGCCGCCTGGGCCGACTTCAGCGAGCCCTCGAGATCGACCGTGCGCTTGCGCTCGATGCTGCCGTCGGGGCCGCCGCCGGCCGCGAACACGATCGCGTCGCTGCCGTCCAATGCGGCGGCGAAGGTCGAGACGTCGCTGTTCTCGATGTCGAGCAGGCGAAGCTCGGCTCCGAGGCCTTCGAGCTCCGCCCGATAGCGCTCAGAGCGCACCAGCGCGACGGGCTGCAGCCCGGCGTCGGCCAGCAGCGGATGCAGCCGCAATGCGACCTTCCCGTGGCCCCCGACGACAGCGACGCGGCGAATGTCTCGATGATACGTCGTTGCCCAAAGTTCAATCAGGTAGCGCGGCGATGGCCTCGATCTCGACGAGCGCGCCCGCTCGTGCCGGAGTGACGGCAAGGACCGTGACGGCGGTGCGGCGCTCGCCCCATACCGAGCGCGTCGCGGCATAGGCTCCCTCGGGATCGACTCCGGCGGCGAGGTAGATCGTCAGCTTGGCCACATGCTCGGGGTCGGTCCCGGCCTCGGCGAGCACGGCCAGCACGTTGCGCAGGGCCTGCTCGGTCTGTGCCTCGAGTCCGTCGAGCAGGGCGCCGGTGCCGTCCGTTCCGTTCTGTCCGCCGACGTACAGCGTCGGCCCAGCGGGAACGATCATCCCTTGCGCGAAGGCTGGACTGCGGTGCAGCTGTGGGGGGTCGACAGGCGTGGGTCGCGTGGTCATGGTGGTGTCCCTTCCGTCAGCGACGATCGGTGCAGGGTCGGCAACGAGCATCATGCTCACCGGCGGCGTGTACTGATCGGCCGCCTCAGGGGCCGGGCGCTTGACATCCTCAAGGGGTGACCTCCGACCTCGAGCTCACGACGGAGGCGACCGCCGGCGCCGTGCTGCACCGCCTCGGCGTCGCGCCGCCCGGCGCTCCGGTCAAGGCGCGCGCACTGTCGGGCGGGATCTCCAACGTCGTGCTCGCCGCGAGCTGGCCCGATGGGCGCGCCGTGCTCAAGCAGTCGCTGCCCGAGCTGCGCGTGGCGACGGTCTGGCGCTTCGACCGCTCCCGGATCATCAACGAGCGGCGCTGCATGGACTATCTCGGACAGGTCCTGGACGCCGGCTCGGTGCCGGAGGTCCTGGCCCACGACGACGACGCCTTCCTGTTCGTGATGAGCCACGCGCCCGACGGCGGCACCAACTGGAAGGACGCGCTGCTCGCCGGTGAGATCGACCTCACGACGGCCGCCCGCGCCGGCGCGCTGCTCGGCCGCGTCCACAGTGCATCGGCCGCGGACGCCGAGGTCGCGCGCACCTTCGGCGACCTGACGCCGATGCTCCAAGGCCGCGTCGATCCCTACCACCGGACGGCTGCGGCCGCCAATCCCGAGGTCGCGCCGCTGGTCGAGGCCGAGGTGGAGCGGCTGCTCGCGACGCGCCGCTGCCTCGTGCTCGGCGACTGGTCGCCGAAGAACCTGCTCGCCTACCCGGACCGCGTGCTGGCGCTCGACTTCGAGGTCGCGCACTACGGTGACCCGGCCTTCGACGTCGCCTTCCTGCTGACGCACTTCGTGCTCAAGGGCGTCCGCCGCCCGGCCGACGCAGCGCGGCTGCGGTCCGCGGCGCGCGCCTTCCTCGAGGAGTACGGCGGCGAGGCGGGCGACGTCGCGCCGCCGGACGCCCACACGGTGGCCGAGCTCGGCTGCATCCTGCTGGCCCGCGTCGACGGCAAGTCGCGCATCGAGTACCTCACGAGCGACGAGCAGCGCGCGCACGTGCGCGCGCTCGCGTACGACGTCCTGCGCGCCGGCGACCGCCCGCTGGCCGCGACCCTCGACGCGACTCCTGACGCCATGAAGATCACCGCCGTCCACGCTCGCGAGATCCTCGACTCCCGCGGACGCCCGACCGTCGAGGTCGACCTTTCGCTCTCCGACGGCACCGCGGACCCGGGCCAGCGTGCCATCCGGCGCGTCGACGGGCCGCCATGAGGCCGTCGAGCGCCGCGACGGCGACCCTGCGCGCTATCGCGGCCGCGGCGTGCTCGGCGCGGTGCAGGCGGTCAACGACGAGATCGCCGACGCGCTTCACGGGGCGGACGTCGACCTGGCGGCCGTGGACCGCGCGCTGATCGAGCTCGACGGCACGCCGGACAAGTCGCGGCTCGGCGCGAACGCCATCCTCGCCGTGTCGCTCGCGACCGCTCGCGCCGAGGCCGCCGGGCAGCCGCTGTGGCGGCATCTCGCGGGCGCCTCCGAGCCGCTGCTGCCGATGCCGATGGTGAACATCGTCAGCGGCGGGCTGCATGCCGGCCGCCAGCTGGACTTCCAGGACTTCCTCGTGATGCCCGTCGGCGCCGGCAGCTATCGCGAGGCGCTGCGGATGGTCGTGGAGGTCTACGAGGCGACGGCGGAGCTGCTGCCGAGAACGAGGGTTCTCGGCCCTCAAGGCCGACGAAGGGGGCTTCGGGCCGCCGCTGGCCTCGCACGCCGCGGCGCTCGAACTGCTCGACGCGGCCGTCGAGCGCGCCGGCCTGCGTCCGGGCGACGACGTCGCCTACGCGCTCGACATCGCCGCCACGCACTTCTTCGACCCGGCGACCGGGATGTACGAGCTGGCCTCGGAAGGCCGGACGTGCACGCCGCAGGAGCTCGCGCAACTGATCGGCGAGCTCGCCGACCGCCATCCCGTGCTGTCCGTCGAGGACGCGCTGGCCGAGGACGACTGGGACGGCTGGGCCGCCTTCACCTCGGCGCTCGGCGACCGCCTGCAGATCGTCGGCGACGACTTCTTCACCACGAACCTCGAGCGACTCGAGCGCGGCATCGCGCTCGGCGCCGCCAATGCGGTGCTCGTGAAGATGAACCAGATCGGCACGATCAGCGAGACGCTCGCCGTCGTGCGCCGCGCCAAGGAAGCCGGCTACCGCACCGTCATCTCGGCGCGCTCGGGGGAGACCGAGGACCCGGCGCTGGCCGACCTCGCGGTCGGCACGGCCGGCGGTCAGATCAAGGTCGGCTCGGTCGCGCAGTCCGAGCGGCTGGCGAAGTACAACCAGCTGCTGCGGATCGAGGAGGAGCTCGGCGCCGACGCGTACGCCGGGCGCGGCCGCCCTGGCGCTTGAGGGCGTGTCGTGAAGGTCCTGATCACCGACATCAGCTGGCCGGACACCGCCGTCGAGGACGAGGTGCTGGGTACCGTCGGCGCGTCGACCGTCCTCGCGGCGACGGGGGAGGAGGACGAGCTCGTCGAGCTGGTCCGCGACGCGGACGCGATCCTCACCTGCTTCGCGCACGTCACCCCGGCGGTCGTGGCCGCGGGCGAGCGGCTGCGCGTGATCGGCCGCTACGGCGTCGGCACGGACAACATCGCGGTCGACGAGGCGACCCGGCGCGGCATCCCCGTCACCAACGTCCCCGTCTACTGCACGGACGAGGTCGCCGAGCACGTGCTCGGGATGCTGCTGGCCCACGTGCGCGGGCTGGTCGCCTACGACCGCGCGGTCCGCCAGGGCGACTGGACCCTCGCCACCGGCCTCCCGACCCGCCGCGTGGCCGGCTCCACGTTCGGCATCGTCGGCTTCGGCGCGATCGGGCAGACGCTCGCCCGCAAGGCGGCCGGGCTCGACCTGCGGATCATCGCCCACGACCGCCACGAGGCGCGCGTGCGCGCGGCCGGCGCCGAGCCGGTGGGGCTGCTCGAGTTGGCGCGGCGCGCGGACTTCGTCTCCGTCCACGTGCCGCTGGTCGAGGGCACACGTGGCCTGATCGGCCGGGAGTTCCTGGCCACGATGAAGCCGACGGCCTACCTCTTCAACGCCGCCCGAGGCGCGATCGTCGACCACGTCGCGCTCGCGGAGGCGCTGGCCGCGGGCGAGATCGCGGGGGCCGGGATCGACGTCTTCGAGCCCGAGCGGCTTCCGGCCGACCACCCGCTCCTCGCTCAGGACCGGCTGCTCGCCACCCCGCACACCGCGTTCTACTCCGAGGAGTCGATGCGTGACCTGGCCCGGCTCGCCGCCGAGAACGTCGCGGCCGTTCTCGCCGGCCGCCGGCCCGCGTCGATCGTGAATCCCCAGGCATGACACGCCCAGTGAAGAGGCTCACTTGATCAACGCCTGCTGCGGCTGGCGCACGCCGGCCATGCGGTGGACGTAGTCGGATTGACGCAGCGCGGCCATCGGGTCGATGGCGGCGCCGAGCGCCTCACGGGCCGCGGCGCACTGCTCGCGGACGTCGGTCTTGTAGGCGTCGAGCAATACCTCGTGCGCGTAGAGCACATCGCCGAACTCCTGCGCTTCGCTCAGCGCGTCGCGGTCGACGAGGAGTGCCTTGGCGTAGGCCTCCTGGAGGTTGACGACCGAGAGCACCATCGCCTCGACCTTGGCCTCGATGTTGTGCGACTGGTCGATCGTCAGTCGCGGCAGCGAACCGGTGGCGGTGAGCTCGACGAAGATCAGGAACAGCTCGAACGGATTGACGCTGCCGACGATCAGGTCGTCGTCGGCGTACTTGCGGTTGTTGAAGTGGAAGCCGCCGAGCCGGCCCTCGTCGGCCAGGAAGGCGACGATCTGCTCGATGTTCACACCCTGGGCGTGGTGACCGAGGTCGACCAGGACGCGTGCGCGGTCGCCCAGCCTCAGGCACGTGAGCAGCGCGCTGCCCCAGTCGGCGAGGTCGGTGGCGTAGAACGCCGGCTCGAAGAGCTTGTACTCGACCAGCAGCTCCTGCTCGGCGGGCATGGCCGCGTACACGCGCTCGAGGCAGTCGAGCATCCGGCGGCGGCGGTCGCGCAGATCGTCCTGGCCGGGATAGTTGGTGCCGTCGGCCAGCCACAGCGACTGGGCCGTGGAGCCCAGCGCGGCTGCGATCTCCAGGCATTCGAGCATGTGCGCCACGGCCTTCTCGCGCACGGCCGGATCGGGGTGCGTGATCGAACCGAGCTTGTAGTCCGGGTCCTGGAAGAGGTTGGGGTTGACCGCGCCGACCCGCAGCCCGCGGGACTCGATCTGCGCGCGCAGCTCGTCGTAGTCGTCGACGGCGTCCCAGGGGAAGTGCAGCGCGACCGCGCCGGCCGTGCCGGTCAAGCGATGGACCTCGGCGGCGTCGTCGATGCGTTCGAAGACGTCGCGCGGCCGGCCGGCCTGGGGAAATACGGCGAAGCGGGTCCCCGAGTCGCCGTAGCCCCACGACGGCGTCTCGATCACGAGCTCGCGGAAGGCGGCGGTCAGGTCAGGCATGTGTGCGTGCGGCGGTGAACGTATGTCGCCCGGGGCCGACCTCGACGGGGTCGTTCCCCGGCACGATCACGGTCGCGGTGACGTTCGCGGGGATCTCGACATCGAGTTCGAACGTGCCACCGTCCTGGCGCCACGCGCTGGTGATGGGTCCGCGCACGGAGCGGTACTCGGCGCGGGCCCAGTCGAGCTCGCCGGGCTCCGGCGCGACGATCACGTGCTCATAGCCGGGCTTCCCCGCGCGGATCCCGGCGACGTGCTCGTAGAGCCACTGGCCGACGGAGCCGAGCGAGTAGTGGTTGAACGAGTTCATCATCGGCGTCTGAAAGCCACCGTTCTCGGTCCAGCCGTCCCAGCGCTCCCAGATCGTCGTCGCGCCGTGGCGGATCGAGTAGCCCCAGGACGGGAACGTCTCCTTCAGCAGCAGTCGGTGCGCGACCTCGCTGTAGCCGGCCTCGCTGAGCACGGGACAGAGCAGGCCGACGCCGACGAAGCCGGTCGTCAGATGGCCGTCATGGCGTTCGATGTTCTCGACGAGTCGCTCGGCCGCCCGCGTGCGAAGCGCATCCGGGATGCAGGTCCATGTGCAGCGCGAGCAGGTAGACGGTCTGCGTGTCCCCTTCGATGTAGGCGTCGTCGCCGACGTAGGCGCGGTTGAAGGCCGCCACGATCCCGGTCCGCAGGCGCTCGTAGTGGCCGGCGCGGTCGCGCTTGCCGAGCACGCCGGCCATCTCGCCCATGAGCTTCGCGTCGTAGGCCCAGTACGCCGTCGCCAGCACGTCGCGCGGTGTGTGGGCGCCGACCGACAGCCAGTCGCCATAGTCGTTGCCGCGCCGGGACGTCCACAGGAGGTCGGGGTTGTGGCGCAGGCGGTACTCCATGTAGCGCTCCATCGCGTCCCAGTGGCGTTGGACGAGACGCGTATCGCCATAGCGCTGCCAGTGGACCCAGGGCACGATGATGCCGGCGTCGGCCCACGCGGCCGCGCCCTCGCGCTCGAAGACCAGCCGTGGCGCCACGTCCGGGTAGACGCCCTCGGGCGATTGGGCGTCGAGCAGGTCGTCGCCCCACTTGGTCACGAACGCCGCGACGTCCATGTTGAGGCTCGCCGTCGGCAGGAAGACCTGCGCGTCGGCGAGCCAGCCCAGGCGCTCGTCGCGCTGCGGGCAGTCGGTCGGGATCGAGATGAAGTTGCCGCGCTGGCCCCAGTTGATGTTGCGCCAGAGTTGGTTGACGAGCTCGTCGGAGCACTCGAACCAACCGCTGCGGGGCGTGTCGGAATGCACGACGCGGCCCGTGAGCTCGAAGTCGTCGATGCCCGTGACCTCGACGTAGCGGAAGCCGTGGAACGTGAAGCGGGGCTCCCAGACCTCGACGCCGTCGCCCGCCAGGACGTAGGTGTCGAGCTGGCGGGCGCCGCGCAGGTTGGCGAGGTGCAGCGACCCGTCGGGCTCGAGCATCTCGGCGAAGCGCAGCTGCACGCGCGTGCCGCGCTCGCCCTCGACGCGCAAGCGGACCCAGCCGACCATGTTCTGCCCGAGATCCACGACATGGACGCCGGCGGCACGCTGGTCGACCGCGACCGGCTGCAGATCCTCGGTGACTCGAATCGGCTGCGCACGCTCGGGCACGAGCCGGACGTCGTCGCGCGCCTGCGTGACGACGGGGTGCCAGGGGCCGAGCTCGCGCCGCGCGTCGTAGCGCTCGCCCATCAACAGGTCGGAGTAGACGATCGGCCCGCGGCTGCAGGTCCAGTGCTCGTCCGACGCGACGATCTCACGACTGCCGTCCTCGCGCTCGAGATGCAGTTCGCACAGCAGCTGCGGGTCGCGGCCGTAGTGATTGCCCGCCCGGCGCGAGTCCATGCCCACGAAGCCCGCGTACCACCCGTCGCCGACGATCGCGCCGAGCACGTTCTCGCCGGTTCGCAGCAGCTCGGTGACGTCATGCGCGGCGTACTCGATCCGCTCGTGAAAATCGGTCCAGCCCGGCGCCAGCACGGCGTCGCCGACGCGCGTGCCGTTGAGCTCGAGCTCCAGCACGCCGCGAGCCGTCGCATAGAGCGTCGCGCGCCGCACCGGGCTCGCGACCTCGAACGTCCGCCGCAGGTGCGGGCACGGCGAGAGCCGGATCATCATGTAGTCGCTCTCGTCGAGATCCTCCTCCGTGCCGGGAACCGGCATGGCGGGGTCGTGCAGCGGGTCGCGCCCGATCCAGACCCCGGTCCACTCGGACGGGCCGGTGCGAAAGCGTGCGGGCTCGCTCCACTCGGAGACCCGGTCCTCCGTCATCCCACACCTGGACGGCCCACGTCAGCTCGGCGGCGCTGGGAAGCGGCTTCCCGGCGTAGGCGATGTCGAGGGTGTCCGCGGAGGCGATGCGGCCGCTGTCCCAGAGCTGCATGGCCATCAGCCGTGACCCGGATCCGGTACGCCGTCTGGCGCCGGCCCGGCTCCGCCGCTTCCAGCGACCAGCTCAGGCGCGGCGCCGGATCATCGACGCACGGAGTGTCGTGGCGGTGCTCGCACCGCAGTCCGACGGCGCGCATCTCAGCCGGTGAGGGCGGCGCCGGTGGCCGGGTCGAACAGCTTCACCTGGCTGGTGTCGAGCAGCAGTTCGAGCTCCGCTCCGGCGCGCGCCTGGCTCGCCGCGTCGATACGGGCGCAGAGCGTTTCCGTGTCGCCGTGCGTCGGCACGTCGTCCAGCCCTGCGTCACGGGCCATGTCGCGCAGCGCGTCCCCCTCGAGGTGGGCGTTGACGTCGAAGAACACGAACTCCTCGGAGCCGAGCGACTCGACGACCGCGATCTTGGTGCTGAAGCGCAGGCCCGGAGCGTCCGGCCCGGCGAGCCGCGCGTCATCGAAGTGCTCCGGGCGCACGCCCGCGATCACCTCGCGTGTGGCGCTGTCGGTTCCGGGCGGGATCGGCGCGTCGCCGAACGGCAGCTTCACGACGCCGTCCTCGAGCCGGGCGGGCAGGAAGTTCATCGCCGGCGAGCCGATGAAGCCGGCGACGAACAGGTTCTTCGGATGGTTGTAGAGCACCTTCGGACTGTCGACCTGCTGAAGGAGGCCGGAGCGCATGACCGCGACACGGTCGCCGAGGGTCATCGCCTCGGTCTGGTCGTGGGTGACGTACACCATCGTCGTTCCCAGCTGGCGCTGGAGGCGGGCGACCTCGGTGCGCATCTGCACGCGCAACTTGGCGTCGAGGTTCGACAACGGCTCGTCCATCAGGAACGCCTTCGGGTCGCGCACGATCGCGCGGCCCATGGCGACGCGCTGGCGCTGGCCGCCGGACAGGTTGGCGGGCTTGCGGTCGAGGTGCTTGTCGAGGTCGAGGATGTGGGCGGCCTCTTGAACCTTGCGGGCGATCTCGGCCTTGTCGACCTTGGCCAGCTTGAGCGCGAAGCCCATGTTCTCGCCCACGGTCATGTGCGGGTACAGCGCGTAGTTCTGGAACACCATCGCGATGTCGCGTTGCTTCGGCGCCACGTTGTTGACGACTCGTCCGTCGATGATCAGCTCGCCGCCCGAGATCTCCTCCAGGCCGGCGACCATCCGCAGGGCCGTCGACTTGCCGCACCCCGAGGGGCCGACGAGGATCATGAACTCGCCATCGGCGATGGTGAGGTTCATGTCGGTGACGGCTTCAAAGCCGTCGGGGTAACGCTTGTAGACGCCGTTGAACTCGATCGGTGCCATGGTCTCTCTCAGCCCTTCAGTCGGCTCGTGATGCCGCGAGTGTGGCAACGGGGAAACGGCTTGTCGCCGATCGTTTTCGGTCGCTGAACGATCGTCGCGCCGCAACGAAGACGCGCTTACCGTGGCTGCTCCGGTCGTGTCCGAGCGACACGCCGTCTTATCGAGGAGAGCGCCGCCAGGGCATCGCATTGGCGGGTCGCGCGTGAGGAGGTTTTCGAGATGGTGCATGAAGGTCTACGAGCTCGTGGGGTCTGGCTGATCGCCGCGGTCGCAGCGGCGCTGGCGCTCGCGGTCGGAGCGTGTGGCGGAGATGACGGCGGCGACGCCGCGGGCTCCGGCGAGCCGGTCACGCTGTCCTTCCTCGTCGACAACGGCGAGCCGACGCTCGCCGCCGCCGAGGCGCTGGCCGACGCCTTCCACGCGAAGAACCCGAACATCACGGTCAAGGTGGAGACGCGGCCGCAGGGCGGCGAGGGCGACAACCTCGTCAAGACGCGGCTGTCCACGGGGGAGATGACCGATCTCTTCCAGTACAACACGGGCTCGCTGTTTCAGGCGCTGAACCCCGCCGTCAGCATGCAGCCGCTGACGGATGAAGCTTGGGTGAGCAAGCTCGACAAGGCCTTCGTCCCGAGCGTGTCCGCGCAGGAGCAGGTCTTCGGCGCGCCGTGGGGAAGCGGCTTCGGCGGCGGCATCCTCTACAACGTCAAGGTCTACGAGAAGCTCGGCCTGGAGGTCCCGAAGACCTGGGACGAGTTCATGGCGAACAACGCCAAGATCAAGGCCGCCGGCATCGACCCGGTGATCCAGAGCTATGGGGAATCGTGGTCGTCGCAGCTGTTCGTCCTCGCCGACTACCACAACATCGCGGCGCAGGACCCGCAGTGGGCGGACAAGTACACCAAGAACCAGGTGAAGTACGCGCAGGAGCCGGCGGTCGAAGGATTCAAGCACCTGGAAGAGGTCAAGAAGGCGGGGTATCTGAACAAGAACTTCGGCTCGGTCAAGGTGCCTCCGGCGCTGAAGATGCTCGCCGAGGGCAAGGCCGCGCACTACCCGCTGCTGACGGCCAGCGTCCCGAACCTCCTGACGTCGAACCCGGACGAGATCAACGACGTCGGCTTCTTCGCCCAGCCCGGGCAGGACGCCGCCAAGAACGGCCTCACGCTGTGGCTGCCGTCCGGCGTCTATATCCCGAAGTCGACCGAGGGGGACAAGCTCGCGGCCGCCAAGAAGTTCGTCGCGTACATCGCGAGCGTCGAGGGCTGCACCACGTTCGGCAAGGCGCAGCCGCCGACCGGCCCGTACATGCTCGAAGGGTGTGAGCTGCCCGCGGACGTCCCGCGGTCGATCAAGGATCTGCAGCCGTACGTCGACGAGCAGAAGGCCACACCGGCGCTCGAGTTCGTCTCGCCGGTCAAGGGCCCGGCGCTGGAGCAGATCACGGTCGAGGTTGGCTCGGGGTTGCGCGGCGCCCAGGACGGCGCCGCCCTGTACGACAAGGATGTCGAGAAGCAGGCCCAGCAACTCGGGCTCGAGGGCTGGTAGCCCAGCCGCGTGAGCTGAGATGTCGACCCAAGTAAGTGACCGAGCGGTGGCGGGCGACGCCACCGCTCCACGGCGGCAGCGACGGGCGACCGGTAGAGGAAGCAACCCCTATCCGTACTGGTTCTTCCTGCCGGCCTTCGCCGTCTTCTTCGTCCTGTTCCTCGTACCGACGATCACGTCGTTCTATTACAGCCTCACGCGCTGGACGCCGTTCGCCTCCGAGTTCATCGGTCTGGACAACTTCAAGGCGTTCTTCGAGGAGCCCTCGCTGACACGGGGCCTGGTCAACACGCTGATCTACGCCTTCGTCACCTGCGCCCTGAAGGTCATCCTCGGGATGGTGCTGGCCGTGCTGCTGACGTCGAGCGTCATCGGCAAGGCGTTCATGCGGTCGGTGATCTTCTTCCCCGTCCTGGTCAGCGCGATCGGTGTCGGACTGACGTTCACGGTCCTCTTGGAGCCCGACGTCGGGCTCGTCAACAAGAGCTTGGCGCTGATCGGCATCGAGGGGCCGCGGTGGCTCGTCGATCCGAAGTACGCCCTGATGTCCGTCGCCTTCGTGGACGTCTGGAAGGGCGTCGGCCTGGCGACCGTGATCTACATCGCCGGGATCGTCTCGGTCCCGCGTGAGTTCTTCGAGGCGGCCAGAGTCGACGGCGCGTCGTCGTGGGCGACCTTCCGCCACATCATCCTCCCGTTGATCCGGCCGGCCACGGCGACCGTGATCATCCTGGCGCTGATCGGCGGCCTGCGTTCGTTCGACCTCATCTGGTCGATGACGAAAGGTGGTCCGGGCTTCACGTCCGACGTGATCATGTCCGTCATCTACAAGCAGTTCCAGGCGGGGTTCTGGGGCCTGTCGACCGCGGGCAACGTCGTGCTCTTCCTGCTCGTCACGGCGATCATCTATCCGCTCTACTGGTTCCTCAACCGTCGCGAGGTGCAGCTATGACCAGCCGGGTGCGCTTGTTGAGCCCGCTCTTCATCGCGGTCATTTCGATCATCTTCCTCGTGCCGTTCGTCTTCACCGTGCTGACGGCGGCCAAGTCCCGCGCGGAGGCCGGACAGCTCGAGTTCTCGCTCCCGAGCGAGTGGGCGCTGTTCCAAAACCTGGCCGACGCCTTCAAGACGCGTGACTACATGCTCGTGACGGCGTTCATCAACAGCATCATCCTCACCGTCGTGAGCGTGGCGATCCTGGTCGTGTTCGCGGCGATGGTCGCTTACGTGCTGCAGCGGCGCAAGAGCCGCTGGACCAAGTTCGTCAACGCTCTCGTCCTGATGGGGCTGATCATCCCGCCCGCGATCGTCCCGACGATCTGGGTGATGCAGAAGCTCCAGATCTACAAGACGCTCCATGGGCTGATCCTCGTCGAGGTCGCCTTCGGGCTGGCGTTCTGCATCCTGCTCTTCAGGGCGTTCATCGCGACGATCCCGCGCGAGCTCGACGAGGCGGCGACGATCGACGGAGCGGGTCCGCTGCGGCTGTTCTTCAGCGTCATCTTCCCGCTGCTGCGCTCGGTCACCGTGACCGTGATCGTCGTGCAGTCGGTGGCGATCTTCAACGACTTCGTCCACCCGCTGTACTTCCTCCCGGGCGACGAGAATGCGACCGTGCAGCTGACGCTGTTCAACTTCCAGTCGCAGTTCGAGACCGCGTACAACCTGCTGTTCGCCGACATCCTGCTGATCACGATCCCTCCGCTGATCATGTTCATGTTCTTCAACCGCAAGATCGTCGCGGGCATGACCGCCGGCGCGGTCAAGGGCTAGCGCCTTCGCCACAAACCGCCGCATCCCGGTCGCGCGTCTCCTCTCCTCCGCGCGCGGCCGGGTGCGGCGATCGTCGTTCCAGCGGGCTGTCCAAGCACGGGATCGGAGCGAATCAGGTAGTTCCACGGGTACCAAGCACGGGTTCCGCGAGGACACTGGTTGCGGGTTTGGTCGTTTATGGGTATATAGGCGTCAAACCTCCCAAGATCGCGCATCGCGAGCGCGCGGTTTCCAGCCAGGAGAGGAGAGCCCCGGTGCAGAGCATGGATCACGATCTGCGGCGTCTACGGTGCTTCGTGACCGTTGCCGAGCTCCTGCACTTCCGCCGCGCCGCGGCTCGGCTCTCGATCTCCTGCTCGGCGCTGACGCAGCAGATCAACCGCCTGGAGAGCGAGCTCGACTGCCGGCTGTTCGAACGCACGTCGCGCCGCGTCTGGCTGTCCGAGAACGGGCGTGCGCTGCTTCCGTTGGCAAGGGAGGTGCTCGCGGCCAACGACCGGCTCGGACTGTTCGTCACCGGCGACCACCGGCCGACGACATCGACGCTGCGCGTTGGCTGCAGCCCGACGGCGCCGGGACCGCTCATGCGGCCGTTCCTCCGAGAGCTGGCGAGGGCGGTGGAACCGCAGCACGGCGTGGCGGTGCATCAGTATGCCGACCATGAGCCGTGCGACGCCGTGCACCGCGGTGAGGTCGACGCCGTGTTCGCGCGCGATCCGCTCCCCTCAGCGGAGATCCGTACCAAGCTGATCTTCGCCGAGCCGCGCGTCGCGGTCCTCCCTCGCGATCATCCGCTGGCTGAGGAGCGCGCGGTCGCGCTCGCCGACCTCGCCGACGACACGTTTCTCCCGTTGTCCTCCGGTTCGCCCGAGTGGGTCGACCAGTGGCTCGGTCGACCGGACACCCGTCCCGCGCTCGGCCCGGCCGTCTCGAGCTTCGACGAGATGCGCCAGCGCTGCGCTCTGAGAGCGGGCGTAGGCATTGCCCCTGCCTCGCTCGGTCGCCTGTACGCGCATCCCCAGGTCGCCTACGTGCCGCTCGAGGACGCCGAGCCGACGCGAGTCGTGCTCTGCATGCGATCAGACGCCGAGCACCCCGCGCTTCGCGTCCTCGAGTCGGTCGCTCGCCGCGTCGTCGCGGCTGCCTGTCGCAGCCAGCGCGTGCCCCGCGTCCCGCACACCACGCCGAGGGAACTGTTCGAAGCCACCGCCGTCGCGGCGTAGCCGGCGGTTCAGTCGGCTGCGAGCGCGACCTCGTGGCGCGCGAGCTGGTTGCGTGAGCGCAGGTCGAGCTTCGAGTAGACGTTGCCGAGGTGGTACTCGACCGTCCGGACGCTCACGATCAGTTCCGCGGCGATCTCGCGGTTCGTCATCCCGCTCGCCGCGAGACGCGCCACGGCGAGCTCCTGCGGCGTCAGCCGGCGAGGGTCCGGGTCACTGCGCTTCGCCGGCTGCAGCCCGCACGCTCGCAACTCGCGCTCGCAGCGCTCGAGCGCCGGACCGGCGCCGAGGCGCTCGAGCGCCGAGCGAGCCGCACTCAGCTGCGCCGAGGCCGCGCGGCGTTCCCTCAGCCGGCGCAGGAACTCACCGTAGGACAGTTCGACGAGCGCCCGCTCGTAGGGCATCGGACGCCGTTCCGTCGCGGCCAGCGCCCGCTCGAAGAGCCCTGCGAGCTCCCTCGGTGTCGCCGCTCGCGACGGCCAGCCGTCCGCGCGCTCGCGCCAGTTTGGCGATCATCAACGGCCGGTCGCGCTCCGCCGCGAGTGCCTCGTGCGGGCCGAGGAACGCGTCAGCCTCCTCGAGGCGATCGAGATCGATCAGCGCGTGAGCGTAGAGGTCCTGCCACGGCCAGAACCCGGGCTCGTCGACGGCCGAGCGCGGCTCGATGGCCAGAAGCGGCGCCAGCGCGTCGGCGACATCCTGCGAACGACCCAATTCGGCCGCGAGCAACCCGCGGGCGATGCCGACGTTCAAGACGTGATCCTCGCAGTCGAGCGCGTGATCCACTGCTGCACGCGCGTGGCGCTCGGCGGCCTTCCAGTCGCCCTTGGCGGCCATGATCGCCACGGCGGGAGGCCAGACGAATGGCACGAGCTCGCGCTCGAAGTCCTGTACGACGATGGCAGCGCGCTCCGCGCAAACCACAGCGTCGTCCCACGCGCCGGCCGTGAAATGGGCGCGTGTCAGGTGGGCGAGGGACGCGGCCGCCGTCGTCAGCTGACCGATGCGGATGGCAGCCGGCACGACGGCACTGAGCTCATCGCGCGCGCGGTCCAGATCGTCGTCCACGACGTGGAGCCATCCGCTGATGCTGCTGGGGAAGAACCCTTGCGCGCCGTCGAGCAACCCCTGCTCGTCAAGCACGGCGCGGGCCTCGCCCATGCGCCCGAGTTGGGCGAGGGCGAGCGCCCGCGACGCCTTGGCCTTCGCCGCGTCCGGACCGTCCGCGGGCGCGAGCGCCCCGGCGCGAACAGCCCACTCGAGCGCCTGCTCGGCGTCGAGGCGCAACGTCCAGAGCAAGGTGAGATACGTCGCGATCCTCGCGGCGAGTACCGGATCGGCGTCCGCATCGCATGCGTCCCATGCGCGCTCGAGGAGCGGAGCGGCACTCGAAGGATTGCCGCTGAGCGCGAGCCGCCCGACGACGTAGTCGCGCATGGCGGTCGGCGCGAACTCCTCGATGCCCTCCCCGAACCGGCGGGCGCCGCCTCCCGCGTCGAGCGCGTACTCGACGGCGCGGAGGCTGAAGCTCTCCCGCCGGTCATGGCTCGATGTGAGGTTCCTCGCGGCGTGCAGCAGCGCCGCGGCACTCGACGATGCTCCGCTGCGGGCGGCTCGCGCCGCAGCGGCGTCCAGCTCAGCCGCGAGCGGCTCATCCGGCCCGAGCGCGGCGGCGGCGCGGTGGCGAAGCGAGACGAGCTGATCATCGGCAAGCTCGGCAGCGCGCCAGTGCAGCTGCGAGCGTCGTGCCAACCCGATGCCGTCGTAGGCCGCGCTGAGATACAGCGGATGTGAGAACACGACGACCGGTACGCCGGCGCGCTTCTCGATCCGCAGCAGGCCGGCCGCGACCGCCTGATCAAGCGCCGCGGCCGGATTCGCGATGTCGGCGAGCGCGGCGGCGGTCTCGAGGGTGCTGTGCGACCCGAGCACCGCCACCGCGTCGAGAAGGCCTCGCGCTGCGTCGGAGAGGCTCGCGGTCCGCTGTTGGACGACGTGCGCGAGCGATCGGGGTGGCGGAAGCGGGTGGTCGGCGTCGAGCCAGGCGTCCGGCGGGGTCTCGTCGAGGAACGCGTGCGCGTAGAGCGGGTTGCCCCGTGACACTTCGAGCAGATGGCGAAGTCCTCGCGCGGGCAGCGCGACGTCGTAGACGCGCGCCAGTTCGGCGAGGTCGGGCGCCTCGAGCGGACCCAGCCGGACCGTGGCCCCGCGCGCCGCCGCGAGCTTCCGCACGCTGTCCGGGAGGGTCCACGCGTCGTCCTCGCGGACGACGAACAGGGTCAGGACACGATCGGTGGTCAACCGGCGCAAGGCGAAGAGCAGCGTGCGCAGCGATGCGGCGTCGGACCATTGCGCGTCATCGACGACGACCACCACGGGTTGCGCGGCCTGCAGGGCACCGAAGTCGTCGAGCAGATGAAGTCCGGCGTCGACTTGGCTCGTCTGTCTGCCGAGCACGTCGCGCAGCAGGCCGGCCGTGCGCAGCAACTGGTCCAGCAGCGCGAATTCGATGTCCGCCTCGGTCTCCAGCGCTTGAGCGGTGATGACGTGCGCGTCGGTGAGTCCCTCGAGGAGGCAGTTCACGAGCGCCGTCTTGCCGATTCCCGGCTCGCCTTCCACCAGCACGACCCGCGGCGTACCGGCAGCCGCATCGCGATAGGCCTCGCGAAGCTGCGTCAGTTCGACGCTGCGACCCACGAGCTGGGCGTGGGCTGAGCTGCGTGTCGATACGAAACCTGGTGATCCCATGGGAAGAGCGCCGACACAGAAGTGTGAAGGGTCATCATGAGTCCCGTCCCAACGCGGAAGCCCGCGCAGAGGCGTCGAACGGTTCTGCGGCCTCCCTTAACGATCCAGCGCAACGTCGTGCGCGCAAGATTTGGACCCCGGTGAGATGCAGTGGCGGCGCGGCAAGGCATGGGCATGTGAACAGGCCATGGGCCTCGTTTGGTACTACGAGGTCGGTAATCCGCTGGTGAGTCTGTGGGGGCGCCGCACGCTGAATCGCCTACTTCATGAGGGCGGGGAGGTGTGATCACAGCCGGAGGCACGAAGGCGACTATCGCCGCAGGCCCTGACGAATAGACTCGCGCGCATGACCGCCGGCGACTGGAGGGATGGCGGGTTCAGGCAGCGTCGGCCCTCCGCGGAGACTCTCGCCTGGGTTGCGGCGTCGATGGGTCGGGGCAGTCGCATCGTTGGCTATCGCCGATTGACCGGTGGCGTCTGCTCCGCCGTGAATCGGCTGACTGTCGAGCGACGTGGAAAGCGAAGGTTCGTCGTACTACGGCAGTACCCGGGCGGGCTTGGCCTGCAGGGGAGCTTGGAGAAGGAGATCGCCAACCTTGGTGTGGTGGCGGGAAGCGGGCTCCCGGTTCCGAGAATCCTGGCTACTGATGTTGCTGGTGCTTCGACGGGGGGCGCGCCATCGTTGCTGATGACACAGTTGCAGGGGCAGGTTGACCTCAATCCGGCGGAACCTCGGTCGTGGATGACGAGGATCGCGGAGATGGCTGTATTGCTGCATTCCCTCGATCTCCCCGCGAAGATGTTCAGACCTTGGACTGATTCTTGGATCGCTCCTCTAGACGGGTTCCAGGTGCCGGTCGACGCACAGAAGCCGGCTGTGTGGAAGGCGGCGTTTGGTGTCATGGCGGCGCCGCCGCCAAAGGACACTGCCGTCTTTCTGCACTGCGATCTCCTGCCTGTCAACGTGCTGTGGTCGCGCGGGAGGATTACTGGACTGACCGACTGGAACTCCATCCATCGGGGGGCGCGCGCGATTGACGTCGGGCACTGTCGGCGATACTTGGCGGCGCTCTACTCGCCCGAGTGGTCGGAGCAGCTTCGGTCGCTATATGAGTCGATCGCCGGGGTGACTCTCGATCCGTGGTGGGACTTGTATGCCCTGCTGCACTATGACGACAGCGCGCCGAAGTGGATCCGTAGTCAGGTCGCTGGGCGCCGTCCCGTCGATGTGCCCGGCATGACTTCCCGGGTCGAGGTCGCTATCGAGACAGCGCTACGGCGCCTCGGATAACTGGGTTCCCTGCACGGGCCAGCGCCCGCCGGGTGGCGTCGATGCCGGCCTGCCCTCGATCGAGCGAGTGGTTCGACGCCGTGCTGCACGCATCGAACCCGTGGCCGCGACCGCGTGCAACAACGATCCCGATCCATCCCGGGCGCATCCCGCGATAACGGGTGGCGGAGCGCTAGTTGGCGTTGGCTGGGGCGCTGAGGTCGTCGCCGGCGTGACCTGACCTGGCCCGGTCAGCCTCTTGCTCGGCCATCCACTGCCAGATGTGCGTTCCGTTGCTGGTCGGGTCGTTGCGGGCGACATAGATCCACGACCAGTGGCCGTTGAACTGGTGGCCGTTCCAGATGACGTGGTCGTACAGGGTCATCAAGGAGCCGGGAATGAGGTTGTGGGCGTAGACCGTGTTGGGCTCCGGTGGCACGACCGGGTCGTCGCGCGAGGTGACGAGCCACGTCGGGGTCTCGATCCCCGTCAGCTCGGCGTCGGTGAGCAGCGGTGGGCCGCCCGGCTGAAGGGACTGGACAACGCCACAGATCGGCACCGCCGCAGCGAAGAGGTCACGGTAGGTCGAAGTCATCTCCATGGTCATGTAGCCGCCGTTGCTGCAGCCGGCGACGTAGATCCGCTCGCGATCGATCGGGTACCGGCGGACAAGATCGCCGATGATCTCGCGAATGAGCGGGGCGAAGCGAGGTCCGTCTTCGATCCAGTAGGAAGTGCTCTGTGGGGCGACGACGTAGGCGCCGCCGAAGATCCGTTGTGCCTCCTGCGTGGCAAAGCCCAGCGCACCGCGGTTGGCCCGCAACGGCGGTTCGCGCTGCACCCGATTGCTGAGGTCGCCGCGGGCGTGCTGGCATGGCCGCTGGAGCGCGCCGCCGGGGTCACGCCCGCGTACGCGGACCTGATGGCGAGCGCGCCGGACGACCTCGGCGGCGCGCTGGCGCTGCTCAACGGCGCGCCGTTCGTGCCCGAGCCGCTGCGGTCGGCACCGATCGTTGCGATCCTCGTCGTGTGGACGGGCCGCGGCGACGCGCCGATCGCGCCGCTGCGCGCGCTCCGCCCAGCGTTCGACCTCGTGCGGCGGATGCCATACGCCGGCCTGCAGGGCATGTTCGAGTCGCCCGAGCCGTACACGGCTCGCCTCCGCGGCGAGGGTGGCTTCCTGAGCGAGCTGTCACCCGAGGTCGTGGCCGTGCTCGCCGAGTACCAACTCAGCAAGCCCGCGCCCGAGGGCAGCATGCTTGTGCAGCCGCTTGGCGGCGCCGTCGCGCGCGCGGGTTCCCGCACGACGCCGCTCGGCGGCCGCGACGCCCCCTGGGCCTATCAGGCCGGCGCCGCCTGGTTCGACCCAGCCGCCGACGCGGAGGTCAGCGACTGGGCCGCCGGCCTGCGCACCGCGCTCGCCCCATATGCGCTCGGCGACGCCTGGCCGAACTTCATCCCCGATCACGACCCGACACGCCTGCGCGCCGCCTATGGGGCCGAAGCCTGGACGGGACTGCAGACCGTCCGCGCCAACTGGGACCCCGACGACGTGTTTTCGGCCGGCCACGCGATCACGCTCCCCTGACGCACACGCGCCGACAGAGGCAGGGCTTGCCTCTTTCACCGCCTCCAGTATCGAGGGCCCACGAGCCGTGGCCTCACGCTTGCGCCGCGATCTGCGGGCCGACGACCGTGATCTCGGGGATCGCCTGCAGCGCCCACTCGGGCGGCTCGACCCCGGCCGCCTCGGCGGCGATGCGCGCCCAGTGGCGCTCGAAGCCTGCGGGCGTGCAGACGAGCACGTAGCGCGCGGGCGCGTCGCTGTGGTTGGCCAGCGTGTGAGCTACGTTGCGCGCGGCGAAGGACAGCTCGCCCGCGCGCTTGGTGACGAGGGCGTCGGCGAGTTGGAAGATCAGCTCGCCCTCAAGCATGTAGAAGGCCTCGTCGAAGTCGTGCTTGTGCAGCGGCGGGCCGGCGCTGTGCGGCGGGAGCGCGATCTCGGTCACGGACACGTGGCCGCCGGTCTCCTCGCCGCGCAGTAGGACGTTGGAGGTGAGAGTCGACACGGGTGGCATTGTCTCAAGCGCCGCTCACAGTGCGGGTTCGAACTCGTCCTCGCCCGCGTGCTCCAGCGGCTCGAACTCGTCGTAGGCATCCGTGTCGCCCGTCCCGGCACCGGCCGGCGGGTGTCAGGTCTGGACGACGGCGGTCGCCTCGCACGTGTTGCCGTGCGGGCCCGAGGCGCGGACGCCGACCTGGTCAGCGCCGTCAAAGTCCGGGATAGATCGCCGGATCCGCAAGCGGCTGCCCGAGCGCGTGGGTTCGCTGCCGCGCCAGATCACGCGCCGCTCGTGGACGAGCGCCACGCTCCAGCGCTCGCCGCGGCGCCGGCCGCGAAGCTCGAACTCAACCTCGATCGCAGCGTGCTTCGCCCGCAGCCGGAGCGTGGAGGAGGCGCCGGTGCCGCACGTGCCGGTGACCCGGACGTCGTCGTCGTCGCGGGCGAGAGCCGGCGCCGGGACGGCGAGGACGAGGGCGATCGAGAGGGCGATGAGGGTGCGCATGGCGTGCCAGTAGCGTGCCGGGTCAGGGGTCCGCTCCGCAATGGGACTTTGGTCGCGGTGACGTCAGTCGAGGTCGTGGCGCTCGGCCCACAGCGCCGCCTGGGTGCGGTCGGTGACCCCGAGCTCGCGGAAGATCCGGGTCAGGTGGGTCTTGACGGTCTTCTCGCTGATCTCCAGGCGGCGCGCGATCAGCTTGTTCGGCAGTCCCTCGACGAGCAGCGCGAGCACTTCGCGCTCGCGCGGCGAGAGGCCGGCGAGCGGATCGGGCGCCGCGCGCGCGTCGAGGATCGTCCGCGCGGCGCGGGGATCGAGCGGGGAACCGCCGCGGGCCGCCGCACGGATCCCGTCAGCGACTCCGGCAGCGTCGACGTCCTTGAGCAGGTAGCCGCAGGCTCCCGCCTCCAGCGCGCCGGTGATGCGCCGGCGGTCGGAGAACGCGGTCAGCACGATCACCTGCGTCTGCGGCAGCTCGTCGAGGATGCGCCGCGTCGCCTCGATGCCGTCGAGCACGGGCATGTCGAGGTCCATGAGTACGACGTCGGGCGTCAGCCGCCGACACTGCTCGACGGCCTCGCCGCCGTCGGCGGCCATCCCGACGAGCTCGACGTCGTCGAGTGCGGCGATCAGCCGTCCCAGGCCGTCGCGGATCACGCCGTGGTCATCGGCGAGGACCACGCGGATCATCGCGCCGGCACCTCCAGCTCGACGGTGGTGCCCTGCCCGGGTGCGGAGTGGATCTGGAGCGTTCCGCGCGCCTGGGCCACGAGGTCCTCGAGCAGCGTGAGGCCGACGTGGCCGTCGGCGGCGCTGCGCTCGCGGTCGGCTGCGGCGAAGCCGCGGCCGTCGTCGGCGACGACCAGTCGCGTCATCCCGGGCTCGGGCCGTGTGACCTCGACCCGCACCGACTCGGGGTCGCCGTGCGCCTGCGCGTTGCGGAGCGCCTCCCGGGCGACGCGGTAGATCAGCTCGTCGCTCTCGCCGGCGGCGGTGGCGAGCTCGTCGACGTGCAGCTCGGTGGCGACTCCGGCCGCGGCGAGCGGGCTGAGCAAGTCGCTGAGCGCCACTTCCAAGCCGGCGGACTCGAGGTTGGGCGGATGGATGGCGACCAGCAAGGTCCGCAGGTCGCGGACGCCCTGGCGCAGCCTGGCGGTGGAATCGTGCAACGCGTCGGCCTCCGCTTGCAGGCCGCGGCGCTCGGCGTCGTCGGCCAGCGGCGCGAGCCCGAACGCGACCCCTGCGAGGTCCTGGACGACGCCGTCGTGCAGGTCGGCGGCGATGCGTCGGCGCTCGTGCGAGGAGGCCTCGACCGCATTCGCCAGCAGCCGCTCGCGCTGGCGGTGCTCGCGCTCCAGGCGCCGCGCCATCGACCAGGCGAGCGGGAGCTGCAGCAGCAACAGGACGGCGATGCCGCCGAGCAGCGGGGGCGCCAGCGCGCGCAGCAACCGCTCGGCGCTCGCGCTGACCGACTCGAAGCGCTGATAGATCTCGAACAGGACCTGAGTGCCGTTCGGTGTGCGGATCGCGGTGTGCGCCTCGAGCAGCTTGCCCTGCGGGCGCTCGTAGCGGTTCTCGGGGCTGCTCAGATCGCTCAGCTCCGCCGCCGCGCCGCCGGATCTGAACAGCTCGCGCTCGTCCTCGCCCAGCTCGAACCGTTCACCGATGAGCGAAGGTTCGTCCGAGTACAGGACCGTGCCGTCCTGCGACCACAGCTTCACGCGCACGAGCGATCCCGTGACGATCTGGCCGAGCACGAGGTCATCCAGGCGCTGGATGGCCTCGGGGTCGCGGCGCAGGATGCCGTCCTGCAGGCCGGCCGCCTCGACCAGTCGCGCCTCGGCGAGGACCCGTTCGCGGGTGTCGCGCTCGGCCTCGTCGATTGCCACCTGCCGGAGCGCGAAGAAGCCGCCGACGACGATGACCGCGATCGCCGCGAGGCTCGCGAGCATGAACCGCGCCACCGCGACGCCGATCCGCGGGGGCGGACCGACGGTGCCATCCGTCGGCCGGGGCCGCTCGCTCTTCCAGGCTGCGCGCAACACGCCGTCAATGATGTTGCACCTTGGGCCGGTGCACCATCAGACCAAGGTCCCATTGCCATCTGGACCGGGCGGCGCGCACCATGGATTCACCGCAGCGACCAACCCGATTGGAGACCACCATGAGCATCACCACTCGCACCATCATCCTCGGCCTCGCCGCCGCCACCCTTGCCTTCTCTCCCACGGTGGCCGTCGCCAAGCACGGCTCCGACGACGGGCCGGCCCACGAGATCGGCGACGACAAGGGCGGCCAGCGCGCCGAGAATGCCCGGCAGGGAGACGACGACGGCCGCCGGGGAGATGACGGACGCGACGAGAAGCGCGTCGCCGGCAGCTGCACCGGGCGCTCCTCGGCCAAGCTAAAGGCCAAGCCCGACGACGGGCGCTTGGAGACCGAGTTCGAGGTCGACCAGAACCGCAACGGCGTCAGCTGGACGGTCCAACTTCGCCGCAACGGCAAGCTCGTCGTCAACACGCCAGCCACCACCCGGGCTCCGAGCGGCTCCTTCTCGGTCGAGCGCCGGATCGCCAACGCGGCCGGCAGCGACCGCATCACCGCCCGCGCCATCAGCCCGTCCGGAGAGGTCTGCCGAGCCAGCGTCACGATCTGACACCCTCACGGCCCCACGAAGACAATGCCGTGCGCCTCGCCTGCGCAGCCGCTGCAGGAACGGGGCGTCACCGGGCTCGGCCGGCTGCAGGACGACCATGGGTCAGGCGCGCAGCAGCGGCGAGGATGGCCTCAGCGCGGCTTGCGCGCCCGGATGATCGCCGCGCCGGCGTGCTCGTGGACGCGGTGGGTCTCGGTGATCTCGATCTCGACCAGGCCGGCGTCACCGAGCTGCTGGACGTACTCGTCGCGGGTGAGGGCGCCGGCGATGCAGCCGACGTAGTGCTGCATGTCGGTGCGGGTGGCGTCGTCCATGTCGGGGTCGGCGATCACGTCGCTGACGGCGAACCGCCCGTCGGGCTTGAGGACGCGGGCGGCTTCGCGGAGCACTTGGGGCTTGTCGGTGGAGAGGTTGATGACGCAGTTGGAGAGCACGACGTCGACGGTGTCGGCGGGCAGCGGGATGGCTTCGATGTGGCCTTTGAGCCAGTGCACGTTGCTGATGCCGGCCTTGGCCTGGTTGGTGCGGGCGAGGTTGAGCATCTCGTCGGTCATGTCGAGCCCGTAGGCGGTGCCGGTGGGTGCGACGCGGCGGGCGGAAAGCAGGACGTCGATGCCGCCGCCGGAGCCGAGGTCGAGCACGGTCATGCCGTCGCGCAACTCGGCCATGGCGGTCGGGTTGCCGCAGCCGAGCGAGGCCGTGAGCGCCGTGTCGGGCAGCTCGCCGCGCTCGCCGTCGGCGTAGAGGCCGGCGCCGAAGTGCGCCGCCTGCTCGTCAGTGATGACCGCCGCGTCGGGGCTGCGGCAGCCGGCTTCGGCGATCGGGTCGGTGGTGGCGAGCGCCGCGGCGGCGTAGCGCGCGCGGACGGTCTCGCGCAACTCGTCGACGTCAACCCGCGGCGCTTGCCCGGCTGCGCAGCCGCACGAGCCGCCGGCCGCGCTGGCCTCACAGCAGGCGGCCTTCTCGCTCGGCTCGCAACAGGTCTCCTGCTGCGTAGGGGAGCAGCAGCTCGAGGCGGTCGTGTCGGTCGCGGGGGTGAGGTCGGTCAGCTCAGCCATGCGGTCAGCTCCTGTAGAGCGTTGGGGAGGACGTAGTAGTAGGCCCACAGGCCGCGGCGTTCTGAGTCGACGATGCCGGCGTCGCGGAGCCTCTTGAGGTGGTGCGAGAGCGTGGGCTGGGAGATCTCGAACAGCGGCACCAGCTCACAGACACAGACCTGGCCGGCGTGCTTGCGCAGCACGTCGACGAGCTGCAGCCGGATCGGGTCGCCGAGTGCCTTCGCGACCTCGGCCATGCGGATCGCCTGGTCGCGCTCGACGTCGGGATAGACGACGGGCTCACAGCACGGCTCGCCGGCCGGGCGCTTGGTCTTGGGCGCGAGCGGCAGATCGATCGGCATCTATCTATTCCTATCGATTGAAGTGATGATTGTCAATGGAATATGCTCCCTGGTGTGAGTCACGTGCTGTTCGTGTGCCGGCACAACGCCGGCCGTTCGCAGCCCTGACCTTGACCACCAGCGGCGAGCCCTTCGGCACCACGTACATCACCGGCTCGGCGGCGCGGATCACGCCGCGGAGGGTGTCGACGGTCGAGCCGTAGACGATGCCCGAGGACGGGGCGCGCAGGTCGAGGCGGGCGATCTGGTCCTTGAGCGACGCGGCGCTTCTCGCGCAGCTCGATCTCGCGGAACTCGAGCTCGCGCAGCTCGGCGATCGCCTCCTCGCGGACCTTCGAGGTCAGCCGGACCAGCTCGATCTCGAGCTCGGCGATCTTGCCGCGGTTCTCGGCCAGCGAGGCCTCGACCTGGCCGGCGGTGCCCTGCAGCCGCGCCAGCTCGCGCTGCGGCGTCAGCAGCCGGGTCATCTGGGTCAGGCCCTTGCCCATCAGCTCCTGCTGGGCGGCGATCTCCTTGCCGATCAGGGTGACCTGGTCGCGGGTCGAGACCACCAGCGCCTCGAGGCCGTCGTTCTGCTTGGCGATCTGGGTCTGCTGCTCGCGCAGCTGCGCCGCCTCCTCGCCCTGGAGCTTGCGGCGGGCGTCGAACTGCTGCTGCTGCGCCCGCATCAGGTCGGCGATCTTCGGGTCGGCCTGGCGCGAGACCAGCTCGGGGTGGAAGGTGATGGTGGCGGCGCCGTCGCGCTCGGCGTCGAGGCGGCTCTTGCGCGCGAGGATCTCGAACCACTGGCCCTCGACGGTGTCGAGCTCGGGGCCGAGGTTCTCGCCGTCGAGCTCGACGAGGATCGTCGCCCTCGACGACCTCGTCGCCGTTGCGGGCGTTGATCGCCTTGATCACCCCGCCGAGCGGGTGCTGGACCACCTGGCGCTTGCCCTCGACCTCGAGCGCGCCGGCGGTGACGACGGCGCCGGCGATCCTGGTGACCGCGGCCCAGGCGCCGAGGCCGAAGACCAGGGTGAAGACGCGTGAAGTAGCCGAGGAAGAGCAGCGGGCGCATGCGCCAGCGGTCCTTGGGCGGGGTGGGGGAGTTGGCGCTGATCATCCGTGGGCCTCCCGGGCGGCCGGGGCCTGCGCCGCCGGCTGCTGCTGACCGATGCCCGCGACCTGGGCGTAGTTGCGGACGTGGGCCTTCAGCACCTCGTCGCGCGGGCCGAAGGCCTTGCCGACGCCCTGCTCGACGATGAGGATCAGGTCGCACTCGGCGATGCCGGCCGGGCGGTGCGCCATGATGACCACGGTCTTGCCCTCGGCCTTGGCCTGGCGGATCGCGAGGTTCAGCGCGTCCTGGCCGAACGCCGTCGAGGTTCGAGTTCGGCTCGTCGAGCACCATCAGCACCGGGTCGCCGTAGAAGGCGCGGGCGAGCGCCGATGCGCTGCTTCTGGCCGCCGGAGAGCCGCGAGCCGCCGGCCATGACCGGCGTGTCGTAGCCCTGCGGCAGGTCGCAGGATCATCTCGTGGGCGCCGGCCTTCTTGGCGGCGGCGACGACCGCGGCGGGGTTCGGGCTCGCCTGCATGCGGGCGATGTTCTCGGCGACGGTGCCGTCGAAGAGCACGACGTCCTGCGGCAGGTAGCCGATGTAGGAGCCGAGCACGTCGGGCTCGTAGTGCGAGAGCGCGGCGCCGTCGAGGCGGACCGCGCCGGAGTAGGGGCGCCAGATGCCGGTGATCACCCGGGCGAGCGTCGACTTGCCCGAGGCCGAGGCGCCGATCACGCCGAGCGCCTGGCCGGGCTCGAGCGTGAAGTCGAGGCCGCGCAGGCTCGGCTTGTTGCTGCTCGGGCGGCACCACGGTCAGCGCCTGCGACCTCGAGCCGGCCCTGCGGGCGGGGCAGCGCGGTCGGCTCGCTCCTGGTCGGGGGTGGTCTCGAGCGAGCTTCGAGAGGTCGCCCAGGACTGGCGCGCCCGCGATCACCATCGGCCAGCCGCCGATCGCCTGCTCGACCGGCGCCAGCGCCCGGCCGATCAGGATCGAGCCGGCGATCATCGCGCCGGCGCTCATCTCGCCGAGCAGCACCACGTAGGCGCCGAGGCCGAGCATCGCCGACTGGAGGAAGAAGCGGAAGGTCTTGGTCAGCGTGGCGAACTGCCCGACGCGGTCGCCCGAGGCGAGCTGGGCGTCGAGCGCGCGGGTGCGGAGCGCCTGCCAGCGGGCGAGCACGGCCTCGCGCATGCCGAGCGCCTGGATCAGCTCGCCCTGCTGGCGGATGGTCTCGGCGAAGGCGTCGCCGTGCATCGTCGCCGCGGTCGCCTCCTGCTCGGGCTTGCGGGTCAGCATCTGGTTGCAGGACCGTCGCGAAGACGAGGAAGATCATGCCGGCGAGCGCGAGGTGGCCCGATGTAGGGGTGGAAGCTGTAGATCGCGATCAGGAACACCGGCGCCCAGGGCATGTCGAAGATCGCGAAGAGCACCGGCGAGCCGGTCAGCTTCTGCACCGCCTCGACGTCGCGGAGGCCCGAGGCCGGCTTGGAGCGCTCGCTCGACAGCACCGAGCGGCGCAGGTTGGCGCGGAACACCCGGGCGTCGAGCCGCGACTGGAAGGTGGTGCCGACCCGGGCGGCGACGCGGCCGCGGACGTAGTCGAGCACGCCCATGACGCCGAAGAGCGCGGCGATCAGCACGGTCAGCGCCAGCAGCGTCTCCTCCGAGCGGCTCGGGATCACCCGGTCGTAGACCTGGAGCATGTAGAGCGGCGCCGACGAGCATCAGCAGGTTGACCACCGTGCTGAACAGCGCGATGGTCCAGAACAGACCTGAAAGTCCCGAGAAGCCCGCCTGGGGTCCCGACGTCTTAGGTTTCACCACTTCCCTCCTGGACAACTTGGCTCGCACCGCTTTCGCGGGCCTGATACGCGTGGCGGGCTCTCGCTCGGCGCCGATCCCAGCGGGATCGACGCCGGAGTGGAGGTGCGGGATCGGCTCAAAGGACGAAGTCGAGCGCCTTGTAGGCGGAGGCGAGGATCGCCCCGTCCTCGATGAGCGATCTCGAGCTCGAAGGCGGCGTCGCCGTCGATGTTGCAGCGGACGCAGGGTGTTGCTGCCGGCGTTGACCAGCGAGACCCGCCCGACGCCGGTGCCGCCGAAGGCGAACGCCTGGTTGCCGGCGACGCTCGTGTTGGCGTCGATGCCCGCGAGATCGATGCGGTCGCCGCCGCAGAACCCCGACGCCGTCGAAGGCGACGGCGCCGACGTCCGCCCGGGATGACGTCGCGGGCCGCCGGGCGCGGAGTCGGCGACGGTGTCGAAGTCGAAGACGTCGTCGCCGAGACCTCCGGCAGCACGTCGGCCTGCCGCGCCGCCGCGCAGGACGTCGTTGCCGTTCGCAACCGACGAGCGATCGCCGCCGTCGCCGCCAATCAGCAGGTCGTTGCCAGCCGAGGCCGGTCAGGTTGTCCCGACCGGCGCCGCCGACGAGCGTGTTGGCCTCGGCTGTCGCCGACTGAGGACGTCGTCGAAGGCCGGAGCCGGTCAGGTTCTCGACGCCCGACGTAGCTGTCGCCGATCGCGTCGCCACCCGTGCTGCGTCGCGCCGGCGAGCAGCCGCGCGTCGACCGCCGGCAGTCGGCCGTGGCGTAGGAGGCGGTGTCGATGCCGGCGCCGCCGATCAGCGCGTCGGCGCCGGCGCCGCCGATCAGCACGTCGTTGCCGTCGCCGCCGTCGAGCCGGTCGTCGCCGGCGAGGCCGGCGATGGTGTTGTCGAGCCCGTTGCCGATGCCGGTGAAGTTGCCGACGCCGTTGTAGCGCAGGACTTCGACGTTGGCGGAAGTGGTCGTGGCGAGGGTGGACCAGACCGTGTCGGTGCCGAAGCCCGCCAGCTCGTTGACGACGTCGCCGGCGTCGTTGACGAAGTAGGTGTCGTTGCCGGTCAGCCCGCCCATGAAATCGGCGCCAGAGCCGCCGTCGAGCTGGTCGTTGCCGGCGTCGCCGTGGAGGGTGTCGTTGTCCGCGCCCGCCCGAGAGCCAGTCGTCGCCGTCGCCGCCGTAGAGCGTGTCGGACTGCGGTGCCGCCGTCGATGGTGTCGGCGCCGCCGTCGCCGTGCAGCCGGTCGTTGCCGCTCTCGCCGTAGATGCGGTCGTTGCCGCCGACGCCGATGTGGCCGGTAGCGCCGGAGCCGGCGTCGCCATAGACCTCGTCGTTGCCGCCGCCGGCGTGGATCACGTCGTCGCCCCCGGTGGCGGTGGGGTTCGTCCGAGACCAGATATGCATCGCCGGCGATGATGTCGTTGCCGCCGCCGCCGTTGATCTTGTCGTTGCCGCCGACGAGCCGACCGCCCCTCAGCTTGTACACGTCTCCGACGATGTACTCGCCCATGTCGCCGCCGTTGATCGTGTCGTCGCCGTCCGTCGACGCGGCTGCCCGGGTGGGCCTCGCGGACGTCGCCGACCAGCTTGCCCTGGAAGTCCTTGCCGGCCGCGATGTAGTCGTTGCCGCCGATGACCTCCCCCACCACGTCGCCGGCATCGCCCGCTACCGACGAGGTCGCGTTCGTCGACTGGATGAAGAAGCTGTCGTTGCCGCCGGTCAGCCGGCTACCGCCGTAGACGCGCCAGGCGTCGCCCGTCATGCCATGGTGCTCCTCGGTGAGAGGGCCGAGGAGCTCGTCGTCGCCGCCGTGATAGTCCGCCGTCGGCGCCCCGACGGTCGGGCTCCCGACGTTCATCACGTCGCCGCTGAAGGAGGTGCTGCGGTCGCCGGCGGAGACGATGTCCGAGCCCCCGGTGGAGGCCCCGGTCTTCGCCACGACGCCGTCCGCGAAGTGCACGAACGAGCCGTAGAGCGGCGCGCCCTGCGCCAGCTCGGGGCCGAGGATCACGTCGTTGCCGTCGAGCAGCAAGCGCCAGAAGCCCGCGGGCCGCCATGGAGGGTCGCCAACGTGACGCTGTCGCTTCGACGCCGATGCCGGTGACGACGAGGTCGCTGGTGCCGTCGTTGCCGACGTCGATCTCGATCGAGGTCGCGGTGCCGGCGTTCGGGCGTCCGCCGCGCGTCGAAGCTCATGTTCACGCCCCTGACGACCACCCTGTGGCCCGCCGGGCGTAAGATAGCTCCATTGCGTGGATGACGGGGCGCCATGGACGCTGTGGAATTGGACGAGGTTCGGGTCGTCCATGCGGAAGGAGGCCTTCGCCTTGGAGAGGTCGAGGGTAGCCATGGGTGCAGATCCTTTCGGCCGGCCTGACCGGCTGAGGGTCAGGCCGTCTGGATGGGACGCGTCGTGGCGATCAGAGGACGAAGTCGAGCGCCTTGTAGGCGGAGGCGAGGATGCCGTCGTCCTCGATCAGCAGCTCGAGCTCGAAGACGGCGTCGCCGTCGACGTTGCAGCGGAGGAGCGTGTTGCTGCCGGCGTTGACCAGCGAGACCCGGCCGACGCCGGTGCCGCCGAAGGCGAATGCCTGGTTGCCGCCGGCCGTCGTGTTGGCGTCGATGCCCGCGAGATCGATGCGGTCGCCGCCCGAGATGCCGGCGCCCTCGAAGGCGATGGCGCCGACGTCGGCCCGGCAGAGGTCGCGGGCGCCGGGCGCCGAGTCCGCCACGACGTCGAAGTCGAAGACGTCGTTGCCATGGCCGCCGATCAGGATGTCGGCTCCGCCGCCGCCGCGCAGGACGTCGTTGCCCTCTGCGCCTTCGAGCTGGTCGAACCCGGCGCCGGCGATCAGCACGTCGTTGCCGAGCCATCCGTTCAGGAGGTCGTCGCCCGACCCGCCCGAGAGCGTGTTCACCCCGCTGTCGCCGAACAGCACATCGCTGAAGCTGGAGCCGATCAGGTTCTCGACGCCGGACCCAGGTGTCGCCGATCGCGTCGCCGGCGTAGCCGCCGCCCAGCAGCCGGGCGTCGACGGCTTCGGTCGCCGTGGCGTAGGAGGCGGTGTCGATGCCGGTGCCGCCGGTCAGCGCGTCGGCGCTGGCGCCGCCGATCAGCACGTCGTTGCCGGCGCCGCCGTCGAGGCCGTCGGTGCCGGCGCCGCCGTCGAGCCGGTCGTTGCCGTCGCCGCCGTAGAGCGCGTCGTCGCGGTGAGGCCGGCGAGGTCGTCGTTGCCGGCGTTGCCGATAAGCGTGTTGGCGGCGGCGTTGCCGACGATGCGGTCGTCGCCCGATCCGCCGATCGCCATTCTCGATCAGCGAGCGCGGGTCGCCCTGGTACTGCAGCGCGTTGAAGACGTTGCCGCGGGCGTAGCCGCCGTTCGGTCCGCCGCCGAGATAGGCGAGCTGCGCCGTCGAGAAGGTCGAGTGCGCTCCCGGGGCGCAGATCGATGTCGAGGTTGGTCGAATAGTTGGAGAGGTCGTAGGTGTCGTGGCCGTTGCCGTCCCAGATCGTCTGGAAGATGCGGTTGCCGCCGGGCGCGATCGCCAGCGCGCCGTTGACGAAGGATCTCGCCGGTGCGTCGGGTTCCAGGTATAGATGGTGTTGCCGCTGTTGGCGTCGAAGTCCGCGCCGTACATGTGCTGCAGCGCGGCGATGTCGTACATCATGAAGGTCTGGGCGTAGCCCCACTGCTCGTGTGTAGCCGCACTCGGCGTCCGACCCGACGTACGAGCGGTAGGTCATCACCGAGTATTCCATCGAGTTGGTGTCGAACGGCAGCGCGCCGTAGCCGCCGGTCTCGTGGCCGTGCTTCAGCCCGAGCGCGTGGCCGATCTCGTGGATGACCGTGTAGTAGTCGTAGTTGCCCTGCACCGGGTTGACGCCCGAGCCGCCGAACCAGACGTCGCCGGCGGCGACATGGCGTGTCGGGATAATAGGCATAGGCGGTGCCTGCGTCGGTGTTGTTGCCGAACCGCAGCGTGGTGTAGCCCGTGCCCCCGTCGAAGTAGCTGACGCCGAGGTTGGTGAAACCTTCGACCGAGTACCCCTGATAGCCGAACTTGTCGGTGAGCTGGGCATTGCCAAGCGCCAGGTGCACCGCCGCCATCTGCTGGGCGCTCATCTGGTGGAACCCGTTCAGCGCATTGGCCGGATAGTTGCTCTGGTAGTCGGAGGCGCTGTCCGGATCGCTGTAGTAGATGGTGGGGCTGTTCCACTTCGTGCCGGCAATCAGGCCGTCGATGAACTGCAGGCCGGAGCGGCCCACCGTGGTCACCGGGAAGTTGGGAATGCCGACCTCAGCCGGGTGGGACGCGCCCGGATTGCTATTGATGGTCATGGAAGTTACTCCGTTCGAAATGTCGGGGGTGGGAAGGCAACCGGCCCGCGTTGTTCAGGGGCTACGGCGGACGGCGATGGAAAATGCCGTCATCGCATGCGTCCGCCGTCAGGGACTCGCAGCCTCAGGTCAATGGCCTTGGTTGGAAAATGAACGCGAGAAAGGGCTTGGATGGAATAGTCGGTGCGTCGGGCGTCCGGCCCGTGTCCGGGGCCGGTCCGCGGCAGGCAAGGGCGTCAGGTCAGGCGGCGCCCGATGTCAGCGATCTCGCCGCGGTGCAGCCCGATGTCGCGCAGCAGGTGGTCGGGCATCGCGCTGAGCCGCTTCACGTCGCGCCGCAGGCGCACAGCCTCCGAACGGCGGGCAAGCATGTGCCCGACCCGGGCGAACAGGTTCGAATCGATGGTTCTCATAATCGGGGTCCTCGTAAGATCGTTGCTAAAATTGTTTGTGTGCACTTGATGCCAGAAGCGGAGCGCACGGTCCAACGAGGAGTCGCAATGCGACTCATAAGCGTTGCTCATGACGCCGCCGGCTCTGCAGCAACGGCATCCGCGTTCTCGCCAGGCACCGACCTTAGCCTGAGTGTCATGACGTCAGGCGGCGTGCGCCTGCAGGCCGAGCAGATAGGCGTCGTGCTTCGCGAGAAAGGCGCGGAGCCGGTGCGGATAGTCCTGGCCGACCGCGTCGCGTACGCTCGGCCGGAAAGCCAGCGCCTGGCGCCAGGCACGCACCTTGGGGGTGGCCGCGAATACGCCGATGTCGGCGATGGCTTCGAAGACGTCGAAGTAGCGGAAGATCGGCCCGAACACGGCGTCGACGAGGCTGAAGCCCTCGCCGGCAAACCACGGGCCGACGCCGAGCTCGCGCTCGACAGCGGCGAAGCGGGTGGTGAGCGCCTGGCGCTTCGCCTCGAAGGTCTCGGCGTCTTTCGCGGTCTCGAAGCCCCAGAGGTCGGCGAGGATCGCCGAGCCGAACTCGATCCAACCGCGATGGCGGGCTCGCTCGAGCGGGTCGGCCGGGTGGAGCTTCACACCGGGCACGGTCTCCTCGAGATACTCGCAGATCACCGCGCTTTCGAAGAGCACGGTCTCGCTCCCGTCGTCGCCGCGCACGATCAGGAGCGGCACCTTGCCGAGCGGCGAGATCGCCCGGAACCAGGCGGGTTTGTCGGCGAGGTCGATGGTGCGCCGCTCGAAGGGAACGCCCTTCTCGGCCAGCGCGATCGCGGCCCGCTGGACGTAGGGGCAGAGGTGATGGCTGACGAGGACGAGGCGGGTCTGGGTCATGGCTTCGGGCTCCTTTCGATCAGGCGGCGAGACGCGCCGGGGCATGGCGGGCAGGGAGCGGGCGGGAGGGGCTGAGGGCGAAGGCGCCGTCGCCGATCAGGGCGAGCGCGACGGAGGCGACGATCAGGAACAACGGGTACTCCCAGCCGCCGCCCGGGGCGGTGAACACCCAGCCGTTGCCGGCGTGCGCCCAGACGATGGCCCCGACGAGCGCCGGAATGAGGCCGAGCGCCACCCAGCGCGCCTGGACGCCGAGGACGAGCAGCACGCCGCCAACGGCCTCGGCTGCGAAGGTCGCGTAGGCGAGCCAGCCGGGAAGGCCGATCGACTCGAAGTAGCCCGCCGTGCCGGCGAGACCGAAGGTCAGCAGCTTCAGGACGACGGAATGCGCGAGGTACATCGCGCCCAGGCTTATGCGGAGCAGCGCGGCGCCGAGGGCGGCGGTGGGCAGGAGGTTCGGTTGCGGTGACATGGCGATCTCCTTGGGTTTCACATGGCGCCAAGGATAGGCCGTGCGCTCCCGCAAAGCTCATTGGGAGTTCGCCAATGCCGCTTGCATGACTGCAAGCGGTCGGTCTGCTATGCTGACGGGCATGGAAGACTGGAACGAGCTTCGCCTGGTGCTCGCGCTGCACCGCGCCGGAACCCTGACCGGCGCGGCGCAGGCGTTCGGCGTCGATCATTCGACGGCCTACCGTCGGCTGAAGGGCGTCGAGGCGCGCGTCGGCGTCCGGCTGTTCGAACGGCTGCCCGGCGGCGCCTACGAGCCGACGGAGGCGGGCGCCAGGATGGCGGCGGCGGCCGAGCGGATGGAGGACGAGGCGCTGGCGCTCGACCGGGCGATCACCGGCCGGGACCATCGGCCGGCCGGGCGGCTGCGCGTCACCTGCTCGGAGACGCTCGCCCACAGCCGGCTGACCGGGCACCTCGCGGCCTTCCGGCAGGCATACCCGGGGATCGTCGTCGAGCTCGCGATCGAGAACCGGGTGCTGAGCCTGTCGCGGCGCGAGGCGGACGTCGCGCTGCGACCGATCCGGCCGCGTGAAGGCGATCTCTGGGGGCGCAAGCTCGCGGGCGTCGCCTGGGCGATCTACGGGGCGCCCGAGCTCGTCGGGGCGCTCGGCCCGATCACGGGCATCGAGGGGCTCGGCCGCTGCCCGATGATCGGGTGGGATCGGGCCGCCACCCGCCTGGTCGCCGCCGACTGGCTCGACCGCTGGGTTGCGGACACCGCCTTCGTCTACCGCACCGGCAGCCTCGTGAACCAATGCGTCGCAGCGCGGGCCGGGATGGGGCTGGCGCTGCTGCCCTGCTACCTCGGCGACAGTACGGCCGGTCTCGTGCGGGCGCTGCCAACGCCGGTCCCTGAGATCGCGGGCGAGCTCTGGATCGTCACCCACGCCGATCTCAAGGCGACGGCGCGGGTGCGGGCCTTTTTCGAGCACGTCGGCGAGGGGCTCGCGCGCGAGCGCGATCTCTTCGAGGGAACGCGCAGCTAAGGGCTCAGAGGTGGGTGGCTCAGACCGGGACGGCGACGGAGCTCTCCGGCGCGAGCAGGGTCAGGCGGATCACGCCGGCTCGTGTGCCGCGTTCGCCGCTCGACACTTTGGGAGGCGGGAGCCCGACGTTTCGCGGATAGAAGCCGAACCACGAAACCCGACCGCCTGTGCGGCAGTCTCGAATGCCTCCGGAAGTTGGTTCGTCATGGCGATGTCGAAGACGATGGCCTCGAGGTAGCTTCGACGCCTTTGGCGCCGCCGACAGCGCGGTTGAGCTCCCGGCTGCGATAGGCCGGGAGCACGATCGGCGGATTGCTCAGCGGATCCCTTGGTCTTTGCAGCTCGACGGCGGGCGGTGACGCCGGCCCTGCTCTTCAGGCAGCGTCACTCGCATGACGACGTCGAGAACTCACCCGGCGGGCTCTCAAAGCGTCGTCGCCAGGAAGGGCGGTCCGATGAACTCCCCGGACCCTCGCGCGCACAGGATGCCGAACGCACAGAAGACGGCGCGGCCACGCATCAGGTGTTCCGAGTTGAAGGCGGCATGGCGAAAGCAGGCAACCGGTTCGTCGTCATCGTCGGGTCCGTCGCTCACCGCGGTTGACAGCGGCACACCCAGATGCGCGGCCACGCGTGCAACCGCCGCCATCTGGCGGCCATCTCGAGTGGCGAAGTCCGGGTCGTCATACCCCCACCAGTCGCCAACACGCTGGTCGGCAACAACAGCGCCAACAACCTCAACGGCAACTCCGGCGCCGATCTGATGCGCGGCCGCGGCGGCAACGACAACTACGTCGTCAACGAGGTCGGCGACGTCGTCGACGAGAGCCTGGCGGGCTCGGTCGGCACCGACGAGGTGCTCTCCTTCGTCTCGTTCGACCTCTCAGGCCCCAAGGCGCTCGGGGCGGTGGAGAACCTCCGTCTCGCGAACGGCACGGCCAACCTCAACGCCCACGGCAACGCGCTGGCGAACACGCTCGTCGGCAACAACGGCGTCAACGTCATCGCCGAGGGCGTCACCGGCGGTTCCACCCGTGGCGAGGTCGAGCGTGACTCCGGCGCTGGCGTTCTGGTAGTCGGCGGTGTCGATCCCGGCGCCGCCGTCGATGAGGTCGGCGCCTTTGCCGCCGATCAGCCGGTCGTCGCCGCCGAGGCCGATCAGGGTGTCGTCGCCCCCGAAGCCGCCGTCGAGCACGTTGCGGTCGGCGTCGCCGATCAGGGTGTCGGCCGTGCCCGAGCCGATGGCGTTCTCGACGCCGGTCTCGGTGGTGGTCTTGCCGGCGATGGTGATGCGGCCGAGGTTGAGGTTGAGATTGAGCGACTGCCCGAGCAGCCGCGCGTCGATGGTGTCGAACCCGGTGCCGCCGTCGACCTCGTCGGCGTCGGCGTTCAGCACGAAGCTGTCGCTCCCGGCGCCGCCGGACATCCTGTCGAAGCCGCTGCCGCCGTTCAGGACGTCGCTGCCGTTGCCGCCGAAGAGATCGTCGTCGTCGCGGCCGCCGAAGAGCTCGTCGTTGCCGTCCTGGCCGTCGATGATGTCGTCGTCGTCGCCGGCGAGCATGAGGTCGTCGCCGCCGCCGCCGCGGGCGACATCGTCGCCGTCGAACAGGTCGAAGATATCGTCCTCGCCGCCGCCCTGAAACTCGTCGGGGCCGTTGGTGCCAGTGAAGATGGGCATGTAAGTACTCCTGAGAATAGAGATTTGGCTGAATTCGTCTTGACGCTGAAATTAACTTTTACGTCGCGGCACCTCCCTCGATGTCAGTTGACGTGACGATGCGCGCCGGTCCGCCGGGAGACCGGAAGGCGGAGCGGGCGCACCCGGCCGTCGTGATAGTGCCGTTTTGCGTAGACCGCGCGGCAGCCGGCGAGCGCCGGCCCGAGCCGCGCCAGGATGAAGCGGCTGACCGCGGGATCGTCGGCCTGCCAGCAGTTGATCAGCGCGCAGTCGCCCGACCGCGCCTCGGCGTCGGAAAGACATCGGGTGCCGGCGAGCCAGGCCTCGGCATGGGCTTCGTCGGTGCGCGCCCAGCCGACGAAGCCGACGATGCGCGACCCGCGCTTGATGAGCGCGTAGTGCCCGCGGCGGACCTGCCCGGCGAGGATGCGGGCGATGTGACCGAAAGGCGCGCGGGCAAACGCCGGCTTGGACATCAGGTGAGCGACCGATTCGGCGAAGCCGACGCGCGGGTCGCGCTCCCGGCCGAAGCGCAGCCCGTCGAGATCGGCGATGGGGCCGGAGAACGGACGTCCGGCCGGGCGTGTAGCGTTGGCATGTGCAGTCTCCATCGCTGGCCGCGCGCCATGCGCGCAGCGCTAGGACATGACCCGCGCTTGGTAGGCACGGGGTACGAGTGCGGATTTTGTCGAGTGCAGGCGGGGTACGCGCGGGCGCGCCGGTCTACGGAAGCGGCGCGGCTGTCCCCGTGGCGCTATCCGGGCGCAGGTGCAGGGGCTGGACTGGAATGGTCGTTCACCAAGAACTCTCCCAACAAGATCGAGCTATGACAATTCGGGAGGAGCGACCCCTCCGCGCATTTCACGGGCCGCCTCCGGCGCAGTCGTTGCGACGAGCGGATCGGCATAGGGACGGGCGTGGGCGGGGGCGTTGTCTCGAGACTTGCGCCATGAACGGCACTGCACATCACCATATTACCTTTCACTCGCTCCGACGTCGGCGGGCTTTGTGGCGCCTGAACCGACGCAAAATCAAAGTCAGCGCGCGAGGGCGCGCCTCGCCGGCGCATCTGAAACTGTATTCTGGATTACCCCGGATCGGAATGGCCGGACCAAATCGCACAGCGTCTAATAGTGCACATAGTATCGCGATCCGAGCGCCGAGTCCTTGAGAGCAGCTTGAGTTTCGCTCCAGATCGTCGTGAAGTTGTCACGGGCATCGCTTTGGGATGCACCGCCGCGACCTCCGCGTCCGGCGCCGAGTTCAGGAGCCGAGGAGATCGGCCGAGACCCCATCCCTCCCCGATTTCGCACCGGGTCCAGATCGCCCAGATGCGGCGAAAAGGCGAGCGGGCGGCTCTTCTAAACGAGAACCGGGCCGACGGGTCGAGTGCGGCGGGCCGTCGAGGCGCTGGACACCCCATGCTCAAGACTTCACCTGTGGCGCACTCCTAAGAGGGATTATGCCTAAAGTGCGAGCAATCTTCCGCAGGCGATCAAGATATAGGCGAATCCGCTTGACGCTCCACGGAGCAGCGCCGCAGCCTCCGGGCGCTGCGATGTCGAAGGGGCGTTCCAAGGCGCTCGGGCAAGCGTCCGTGGCCGCGCCGGCGGCGACTCGCCGGGGGAACAGTAGGCGCAACTTTCAGACAGGTAGAGGTAAGACATGAGTAAGACTCAAGCGGTTGTGGCTCGGCACGGCGCTGGCGGGCAGCGCTCTGTCGCCGCCGGCACTGGCCCAGGACGAGACCGATCAAGGTCGGCGTCCTGCACTCGCTCTCCGGCACGATGGCGATCTCGCGAGACGACGCTGAAGGACGTCATGCTGATGCTGATCGAGGAGCAGAACGCCAAGGGCGGGCGTGCTCGGCCGGCCGCTCGAGGCGGTGGTCGTCGATCCGGCGTCCGACTGGCCGCTCTTCGCCGAGCTGGCGCGCGAGCTGATCGCCGGGCAGGAGGTCGACGTGGTGTTCGGCTGCTGGACCACCGTCAGCCGCAAGTCGGTGCTGCCGGTGTTCGAGGAGCTGAACTCGATCCTGTTCTACCCGGTGCAGTACGAGGGCCAGGAGAGCCAGCGCAACGTCTTCTACACCGGCGCCGCGCCGAACCAGCAGGCGATCCCGGCGGTCGACTACCTGATGAACGAGGAGGGCGTCGAGCGCTGGGTGCTCGCCGGCACCGACTACGTCTATCCGCGCACGACCAACCAGATCCTCGAGGCCTACCTGAAGGCCAAGGGCGTCGCCGCCGAGGACATCATGATCAACTACACGCCGTTCGGGCATTCCGACTGGCAGACGATCGTCTCGCGACATCAAGGCCTTCGGCTCGGCGGGCAAGAAGACCGCGGTGGTCTCGACGATCAACGGCGACGCCAACGTGCCGTTCTACAAGGAGCTCGGCAACCAGGGCATCTCGGCCGAGGACATCCCCGTCGTCGCCTTCTCGGTCGGCGAGGAGGAGCTCGCCGGGCCTCGACACCGCGCCGCTGGTCGGCCACCTCGCGGCCTGGAACTACTTCATGAGCGTCGACACGCCCGAGAACGCCGAGTTCATCGAGAAGTGGCAGGCGTTCATCGGCTCCGAGGACCGCGTCACCAACGACCCGATGGAGGCGCACTACATCGGCTTCAACATGTGGGTGAAGGCGGTCGAGGCGGCCGGCACCACCGACACCGACGCGGTGATCGACGGCGATGGACGGCGTCGCGGTGCCGAACCTGACCGGCGGCCTCTCGCTCGATGAGCTCGAACCACCACATCACCAAGCCGGTGCTGATCGGCGAGATCCGCGACGACGGCCAGTTCGACGTGGTCTGGGAGACCGACGGCCTGGTGCTCGGCGACGAGTGGTCCGACTACCTGCCGGAAGTCGGCCGACCTGATCGCCGACTGGCGCGCGCCGATGTCCTGCGGCAACTTCAACGCCGCGACCGGCGAGTGCGGCGGCGCGACCAACTGAGCTGACGAGCCGGCGCGCGCGGCGGCCGGCCGCGCGCCCCGTGCCCGATTCCCGAGGGACGCCCATGCGCCGTCATCGGCCTCGATCCTCGTCTGGCTCGGCCTGCGCCGCTGGCGCCCGCGTGCGGCGCAGACGCTCGAGGAGCTGATGGCGCCGGCTGCCCGAGGGCAGCTTCGACGAGCGCGCCGAGGTGGTGGCCGCGATCGCCGCCACCGGCGACGAGCGCGCCGCGCGCGGTGCTCGAGGCGCTCGGCGAGGGCGAGCTGCACCAGCGCAAGGCCGACGGCGCGATCCTCCGGGTGACCGGGCGCGGCTCGCAGCGCGCAGGGCTTCGACGCGCTGACCGGCGCCGAGCTCGGGCCGGTGCCGGCGCGCTCGACCGAGGCGGTCAGGGTCAACAACGCGCTGCGCCGGCGCGATCCGCGCGGCGCTCGCGACGCTGACGCTGCTGCGATCCCGACCCGGCGCGCGCCTGGCGGCGGCGGCCGCGGCGTTCCGCGCCGCCGATCCCGAGAGCGTCGCCGGCGCTCGACGCCGCGCTCGCCGCGCGAGACCGACGCCGCGGTCGCGCGGCGCTGATGGCGGAGGCGCGCGCCGCGGCGGTGCTCGCCGGCGACGGCCGCGCCGGCGGCCAAGGTCGCGGCGGTCGGCCGTCGTCGCCGGGCGCGGCGCGCGACGCGCTGCCGCTCGCTGACGCCGCTGACCGACGCCGACGAGCCGGAGATCGCCGCGGCGGCGACCGAGCGGCGGTCGCCGACGATCGAGCGCAGCCAGGCGATGTGGGAGCTCGGCGCAGAACGTCTGGTTCGGCGCTCTCGCTCGGCTCGGTGCTGCTGCTCGCCGCGGTCGGGCTCGCCATCACCTTCGGGGTGATGGGCGTGATCAACATGGCGCACGGCGAGCTGATCATGCTCGGCGCCTACACCACCTTCATCACCCAGGAGGTGATCCGCGCCTACGCGCCCGGCCTGTTCGACTGGTCGCTGCTGATCGCGGTGCCGCTGGCGTTCCTGGTCGCCGGCGGCGATCGGCGTCGCGATCGAGCGCGGCATCGTGCGCCATCTCTACGGCCGGCCGCTCGAGACGCTGCTCGCCACCTGGGGCGTCAGCCTGATCCTGCAGCAGACGGTGCGCTCGATCTTCGGCCCGACCAACCGCGAGGTCGGCAACCCGTCCTGGATGTCGGGCGCGTTCCAGCTCGGCGAGATGACGATCACCTGGAACCGCTTCGCCATCATCCTCTTCGCGCTCGTGGTGTTCGCCGGGCTGCTGCTGCTGCTCCGGCGCACGCCGCTTCGGGCTGCAGATGCGCGCGGTCACCCAGAACCGGGCGATGGCGGCGGAGATGGGCATCCGCACCGCGCGGGTCGACGCGCTGACCTTCGGCCTCGGCGCCGGCATCGCCGGGCTGGCCGGCGTCGCGCTCAGCCAGATCGACAACGTCTCGCCGAACCTCGGGCAGAGCTACATCATCGACCGCTTCCTCGTCGTGGTGTTCGGCGGCGCCGGCAACCTCTGGGGCACCTTCGCCGCCGCCTTCTCGCTCGGGATCGCCAACAAGTTCCTCGAGCCCTTCGCCGGCGCGGTGCTCGGCGAAGATCCTGATCCTCGTCTTCATCATCCTGTTCATCCAGAAGCGGCCGCGCGGGCTGTTCCCGCAGCGCGGCCGCGCGGTGGAGGCCTGACGATGGCAGACGGCCTGATCGACCGGCGCACCGGCATCTTCCTCGCGTCTGCTGTTCCTGGTCGTCGTGCTGGTGCCGGTCGGCAACCTCGCTGGTCGCCCCGGGCGACGGCCGGCGCACGTGCCGAGCCACATCGTCGCGCTGCTCGGCAAGTACTCTGACCTACGCGCTGCTCGCGGTCGCGCTCGACCTCGTCTGGGGCTACGCCGGCATCCTCTCGCTCGGCCACGGCGCCTTCTTCGCGCTCGGCGGCTACGCCATGGGCATGCACCTGATGCGCGAGATCGGCGAGCGCGGCGTCTATGCCAACCCGGTGCTGCCCGACTTCATGGTGTTCCTGAGCTACGACCGAGCTGCCCTGGTACTGGCACGGCTTCGACATGTTCTGGTTCGCCTGCCTGATGGTGCTGCTGGTGCCGGGCGCGCTCGCCTTCGTCTTCGGCTGGTTCGCCTTCCGCTGCGCGCGTCACCGGGGTCTATCTCTCGATCATCACCCAGGCGCTGACCTTCGCGCTGATGCTCGCCTTCTTCCGCAACGAGATGGGCTTCGGCGGCAACAACGGCCTGACCGACTTCCGCGACGTGCTCGGCTTCTCGCTCTCGGCCGACACCACGCGGGCGGCGCTCTTCGTGCTGTCGGGGCTGGCGCTCGGCCTTCGGGCTGCTGCTCGGGCGCGTGGATCACCACGCTCGAAGTTCGGCAAGGTGCTGGTCGCGGTGCGCGACGCCGAGAGCCGGACGCGCTTCCTCGGCTACCGGGTCGAGCACTACAAGCTCTTCGTCTTCACCGTCTCGGCGATGCTGGCCGGGCTCGCCGGCGCGCTCTACGTGCCGCAGGTCGGCATCATCAACCCGAGCGAGTTCTCGCCGGCGAACTCGATCGAGATCGTGATCTGGGTGGCGCTCGGCGGCCGCGGCACGCTGGTCGGCGCGGCGCTCGGCGCGCTGATCGTCGCCGCGGGCAAGAGCTGGCTGACCGCGAACTTCCCCGACGCCTGGCTCTTCGTGCTCGGCGCGGCCTTCGTGCTGGTGACGATCTTCCTGCCGAAGGGCGTGCTCGGCCTGTTCGACGGGCTGCGCTTCGGCCGCGCGCAGCGAGCCGGTGCCCGGCCGCCGAGCCCGAGCCGGCGGAGTAGCGCCGATGAAGGAGACCCAGCTCTACCTCCAGGACGTGCACCGCAGCTTCGACGGCTTCAAGGCGATCAACGGCCTGTCGCTCGTGATCGCCAAGGGCGAGATGCGCGCCGTGGTCGGCCCGAACGGCGCCGGCAAGACCACGATGCTCGACATCATCACCGGCAAGACCCGGCCCGACGTCGGGCCGCGTGGTCTGGGACGAGGACACCGACCTGACCAGGCTCGACGAGGCCGACTGCGCCCGGCTCGGCATCGGGCGCAAGTTCCAGAAGCCGACGGTGTTCGAGACGCTGAGCGTCGAGGAGAACCTGATGCTGGCGCTCGCCGGCGGGCGCGGGGTGGCGGCGAGCCTGCTCCACCGGCTGTCGGGCGCCGAGTCGGCGCGGATCGACGAGCTGCTCGACCTGGTCGGGCTCGGCGAGGCGCGCGGCGCGGCTGGCCGGCGGGCTCAGCCACGGCCAGAAGCAGTGGCTCGAGATCGGCATGCTGCTGGCGCAGGACCCGCAGCTGCTGCTGGTCGACGAGCCGGCGGCGGGCATGACCGACGCCGAGACCATGCGCACGGCCGAGCTGCTGCGTCGCATCGCCGGCAGGCATTCGGTGGTGGTCATCGAGCACGACATGGAGTTCGTGCGCGCGCTCGACTGCAAGGTGACGGTGCTGCACCGCGGCGCGGTGCTGGCCGAGGGCTCGCTCGACCACGTCTCGGCCAATCCCGAGGTGATCGAGGTCTATCTGGGGCGCTGAGCATGCTGACGGTCGAGAACATCGATCTCTACTACGGCGCCGCGCAGGCGCTGCGGGACGTGTCGCTGACCGCCGAGCCCGGGCAGGTGACCTGCATCCTCGGCCGCAACGGCGTCGGCAAGACCTCGCTGATGCGGGCGATCTCCGGCCGGCACGGCATCCGCGGCGGCAGCATCATCTGGGAGGGGCAGGACATCAGCCGGCTGCGGCCGGACGCCCGCGCGCGGCTCGGGGTCGCGACGGTGCCGCAGGGGCGCGAGATCTTCCCGCTGCTGACGGTGCGCGAGAACCTCGAGACCGGCTTCGCGCTGCTGCCGCGGGGCGAGCGGCGGATCCCCGACACGGTGTTCGAGCTGTTCCCGGTGCTCGCCGAGATGCTGGGCCGGCGCGGCGGCGATCTCTCCGGCGGCCAGCAGCAGCAGCTCGCGATCGGCCGGGCGATGGTGACGCGGCCGAAGCTCCTGCTGATGGACGAGCCGACCGAGGGCATCCAGCCGTCGATCATCAAGGACATCGGCCGGGCGATCGCGTACCTGCGCGACCAGGCGAAGATGGCGATCGTGCTGGTCGAGCAGTATTTCGACTTCGCCGTGCGCGCTCGCCGACCGCATCGCGGTGATGGACCGCGGCCGGATCGTGCTGGCCGGCGCGACGGCCGAGATCGACGAGGCCGAGGTGCGGCGCTGGATGACGGTCTGACGCGGATCGCAACCCCGGCTTTAAAGCCGAGGTAACGATCCGCGGCGATGGTCGGGGCAGGCCGTCGCGCCGGCGGTTGCGGCTTGTCGGACAGGCCGTCACCGCGCAATCTGGCGATCGAGGAACGGCGATGAGGCACGGCGGAATGGCGACGGTGCTGGCAACCGGGGGCGCGGGGTACATCGGGTCGCATGTCGTCGCCGAGCTGCTGGCGGTCGGGCATCGGGTGGTGATCCTCGACGACTTCTCGAACGCCGACGAGGACACGCGGCGCGGATCGCCGCGCTGGGTGGGGCGCCGGAGGTGGTTGCGGGCGACATCCGCGACCGGGCGGTGCTCGACGCCGCCTTCGGCCACGGCATCGACGCGGTCATCCACCTCGCCGGGCTGAAGGCGGTCGGCAAGTCGGTCGGGGCGCCGCTGCGCTACTTCGACGTCAACGTCGGCGGCGCGGTGGCGCTGTTCGAGGCGATGCTCCGGCACGGGGTGCGGCGGCTGGTGTTCTCCTCGTCGGCGACGGTCTACGGCGCGCCGCAGGCGAACCCGATCGGCGAGGGCGCGCCGCTCGGCGCCGAGTCACCTCGACGGGCGGACCAAGCTGATGATCGAGCAGATCATCGGCGATCTGGTGGTCGCGCGGCCCGAGGTGGCGGCGGTGTCGCTGCGCTACTTCAACCCGGTCGGCGCGCACGCCTCGGGGCTGATCGGCGAGAACCCGAAGGGGGTGCCGAACAACCTCTTCCCCTACGTCGCCCAGACCGCGGCCGGCCTCCGCGAGCGGCTGCGCATCTTCGGCGACGACTATCCGACGCCGGACGGCACCGGGGTGCGCGACTATATCCACGTCGTCGACCTGGCGCGCGGCCACCTGGCGGCGCTCGACTTCCTGCTCGGCGGCGAGGGCGGGGGGCGGAACCTGGCGCTCGACCTCGGCTGCGGGCGCGGCTACAGCGTGCTCGATCGGTCGCGGCCTTCGCGCGGGCGGTCGGGCGGCCGATCCCCTACGAGATCGTCGGCCGGCGGGCCGGGGACGTCGCCGAGATGCGTCGCCGATGCCGAGCCTGGCGGCGGCGCTGCTCGGCTGGCGGGCGACGCGCGGGCTCGACGAGATGTGCGCCGACCACTGGGCCTACCAGAGCCGGGCGATGGCGGCGTAAGCGCGCGTCACCGATGTGATACGTCATCCGCTTGGTTGGCTCGCGGCACCCACGCCTGGCCGCGGCTCGCGGCCGCGTGGGAACGAAGGTGGCTTTGCACACGTGCAATTCCCGCGAAGTCCTTGATCCGAAACGGATTTATCTTCATTAATCCGGCACCTCGCGCAATCCGGCGCTGGCGGAGTTCATCCGGAGCTGCCGAAGCGTCAGCCCAAGCTCAGGCTGACTGCGCTCTCGGGCAGCTCCTTGTCGAAGGCGCGCTGGTAGAACTCCGCCACCGTCTGCCGCTCGAGCTCGTCGCACTTGTTGAGGAAGGTCAAGCGGAACGCAAAGCCGATGTCGCCGAAGATCCGCGCGTTCTCGGCCCAGGCGAGCACGGTGCGCGGCGACATCACCGTCGAGAGGTCGCCGTTCATGAAGGCGGCGCGCGTCAGGTCGGCGACCGTCACCATGCGGCTGACGGTCTTGCGCCCCTCGGGCGTGTCGTAGTCCGGGTACTTCGCCAGCACGATCTGCTGCTCGGCGTCGTGCGCGAGATAGTTGAGGGTGACGACGATCGACCACCGGTCCATCTGGCCCTGGTTGATCTGCTGCGTGCCGTGGTAGAGCCCGGTGGTGTCGCCGAGGCCCACGGTATTCGCGGTCGAGAACAGCCGGAAGTAGGCGTGCGGCCGGATCACCTTGTTCTGGTCCAGTAGCGTCAGCTTGCCGTCGACCTCCAGGATCCGCTGGATCACGAACATCACGTCCGGCCGGCCGGCGTCGTATTCGTCGAAGCAGATCGCCACGGGGTTGCGCAGGCACCAGGGCAGGATGCCCTCCTGGAATTCGGTCACCTGCAGCCCGTCGCGGATCTTGATCGCGTCCTTGCCAATCAGGTCGATGCGGCTGATGTGGCTGTCGAGGTTGACCCGCACGCAGGCCCAGTTCAGCCGCGCCGCCACCTGCTCGATGTGCGTCGACTTGCCGGTGCCGTGGTAGCCCTGGATCATCACCCGGCGATTGAACTGGAACCCGGCGAGGATCGCCAGCGTCGTGTCGCGGTCGAAGCGGTAGGTCGTGTCGATATCCGGCACCCGGTCGGTCCGCTCGGCGAAGCCCTTGACAGTCATGTCGCTGTCGATTTCCGAAGAGATCGCGCACGCTCATGTCGACCGTGGGTTCCGCCATCTCCATTCCGCCGTCCATGCCACCCCCTCCGGGCGTCGTACCCGCGGTATGTGTCGCAATTGCCCTCCCGATGCAAGGCGGGGTCCGGCGATCGTCTCCGCTTGACAGCACCGGCGCGCCGGACGGACGCTCGGGTGGGAAAACCCGCAGCAGCGGAGGAACCATGAGACGACCGTTCGGCGGCATCCTCGCCATAGCAGCCCTGCTCCTTCTCGGCGCCTGCGCCCCGCTCGGTGAAGGCGAAGGCCAGCATCACGATCGAAAGCCC
>CAVWJU010000021.1:0-112897 GCA_963755275.1 uncultured Solirubrobacteraceae bacterium
GAGACGACCTGCATCTCCGTGCGGTCCTCGAGGCCCATGTCGCGGTCCTGGATCAGCAGACCGCCCCATCACCCGCTTGACGTCGCGCTCGGCGACGTTGACGCGCCGGCGCTCGCCGTCCTCGAGGATGCGCATGTTCGGCTTGCTGGAGAGCAGCTCGACCGCCTCCTCGGTGAACGAAGGCGCGATGATGACCTCGCAGAACTGCTTCAGCAGCGCTTCGGCGAAGGCGGCGTCCGATCCCTCGGTTGACGCAGATCACGCCGCCGAAGGCCGACAACGGATCGCACGCGAAGGCCGCGCTGTAGGCCTCGAGCACTGAGCCGCCGACGGCCACGCCGCACGGATTGTTGTGCTTGATGATCGTGCACGCCGGGAGCTCGAACTCCTCGGTCAGCAGCCGCGCCGAGTTGAGGTCGAGCACGTTGTTGAACGAGAGCTCCTTGCCGCCGAGCTGGCGGACCATCGAGAGCACGTGCATGCGCGCGCCGGCCTGCTGGTAGTAGGCCGCGCGCTGGTGCGGGTTCTCGCCGTAGGAGAGGTCGGTGACCTTCTCGTAGGCGTTGAGCAGCAAGGGCGGGAAGTCGTCCTGCTTCTCCACGAACCAGCGAGAGATCGCGCTGTCGTAGCGGGCGGTGTAGGAGAAGGCCTCGGCGGCGAGCGACTCGCGCGTGCCGAGCGAGAGCTTGCCGCCGGCGTCCTTGAGCTCTTGGAGCACGGCGTCGTAGCTCGCCGGGTTCACGACGATCGCGGTGAACGCGAAGTTCTTGGCCGAGGCGCGGATCATCGTCGGGCCGCCGATGTCGATGTTCTCGATCACCTCGTGCTCGGTCACGCCTCGGCGGGCCGCGGTGGCCTCGAACGGGTAGAGGTTCACGCACACGAGATCGACGAACTCGACCTCGTGCTCGGACGCTGCCGCCATGTGCTCCTCGTCGTCGCGCAGCGCGAGCAGCCCGGCGTAGAGCTTCGGGTGCAGCGTCTTGACGCGGCCGCCCATGATCTCCGGGAAGCCCGTGAAGTCCTCGATCGGCCGGACCTCGAGCCCGCCCTCACGCAGCGCTGCCGCGGTCCCGCCGGTAGAGACCAGCTCGACGCCGAGCGAGGCGAGCCCGCGCGCGAACTCGACCACGCCGGTCTTGTCCGACACCGACAGCAGCGCACGCCGCACCTTCACCTCGCCGGGCTGGACCATCGCCTCCATCGGGCCGCGGAAGATACCTGGAGCCGTCATCTACGGGATTCCCCCCACCAACACGCGCCGCGGATGGGATGCGATCCGGGCGGACGGTCCCGCTGGCGATCAGCCGCACCGCTCCGGTCAATAACTCGTGCTCGATCGGCCGCAGTGCTTCGCGGACCTCGGCTGCCTCGGTCGCCTCCGGCAGCTCGAGCGCCTGCTGGAGGATGATCGGCCCCGAGTCGATGCCCTCGTCGACGAAGTGGACCGTCGACGCCGAAGACCTTGACGCCGTAGTCGAGCGCCTGCTCGATCGCGCGCACGCCCGGGAACGCGGGCAGCAGCGCCGGATGGACGTTGATCACGCGCAGCGGGAACGCGGCCAGAAAGGCCGAGCTGAGCAGCTGCATGTAGCCCGCGAGCACGACCAGATCGACGCCGTTCTCCGTCAGCCACGTCGCCATCGCGAGATCACGCGCGTCGCGGTCGGCGTACTCGGCGACGGGGAACTCGGCGGTCGCGACGCCGGCCGCGAGCGCTCGGCCGAGCGCCTCGGCGCCCGGCTTGTCCGAGCCGACCGCGACGACGTCGGCCTCGCTTGCCGTGGACGCGGTCGAGGATCGCCTGCAGGTTCGTGCCCGTGCCGGAGGCGAGGACGCCGACGCGCAGCCGGCTCGGGGCGTCGGTCACGTGGCCTCCGCAGGGGGCGGCGAGGAGGCGCTGAGGCGCGGGAGGGCGCTTGACGACTCAGGAGCGACTTCGAGCTTCGGGAAGCGCCCGCCGGTCGTGCGCAGGCGGCCCCCGGCGACCAACGCGTCGATCGCGGCGAGCACGTCTTCCGCGCGCCGGTCTCGGTACGCGCCGTAGTGCGGCAGCCCGTCGTAGGAGTGCTTGATGATCGTCTTCGAGCGGCCGCCGCGCAGGATCTCGACCGCCCGCGTGCGACCGACTCCCGGCACGGCGTGCGCGGCGACGTCCAGAATCGCGCTCTCGAGATCGGCGGCCGGGGCGAGGGCGCCCTGGCGGACAGTCGACCGCGGGGACGGGCGCGACCAGCGACGGGTCGCAGACGTCGCAGCACGGCCCCGATGGCACGGGCTCCGTGCGGTCCCCGAAGTGGCGCAGGATGCCGCGGCGCCGGCAGGCTTCGTCCTCGACCCAGGCCCAGACCGAGCGGTACTGACGCCAGCGGACGCGCGTGCCCTCCTGGGTCGCGGCCTTGCAGATGGCGAGCGAGCCCCGGTCCCACGTCCCGGTCACGCGCCCCGCGACCCGGTCCGGCGCCGACGGCGCGGGCTGGACGACGCCCGCCCGGGCGAGGTAGCCCACGACGGCGCGCACCGCGTCCTCCTCGCCCTCGGACGCCAGCTCGTTCAGGTGCAGGTGGTAACGCGGCGGCGAGCCGACCGCCGACGCGCACGAGCTTGCGCGCGACCGCCTTCAGCAACTCCTCGCTGACCGCCGAGCGCTCGATGAAGAAGACGTGCAGGCCCTTGTCCCGGCCGGTCGCGAACAGCAGCGCGCGAGCGGGTAAACCGTCGCGACCGGCGCGGCCGGCCTCCTGGTAGTAGGCCTCGATGGAGGAGGGGACGGACTCGTGGCAGACGGTCCGCACGTCGGCCTTGTCGACGCCCATCCCGAACGCGTTCGTGGCCACGACGACCGGCGCCTCGCCGGCCATGAAGCGCCGCTGCGCCTCGGCCCGCACGTCGCGCGGCAACCCCGCGTGGTAGGCGATCACGTCCGACGCCCAGCTCGCGGCCGAGCCGGTCCGCCAGCCGGTCGGACTCCGCGCGCGTGCCCGCGTAGACGATCGCCGGCAGCGCGTCCGGCTCCGCCAAGGCCGCCGCGATCCGCCGGTGCACGACCTCCTTGTTGGCACACGACACGACTGCGAACGACAGGTTCGGCCGGTCGAAGCCGGTGGCCACGTGCACGGGCTCGCGCAACCCGAGCCGGGCCACGATGTCCGCCGCGACCTCGGGCGTCGCCGTCGCGGTCGAGGCCAGGATCGCCTCCGCGCCCAGCCAGCGCGCCGCGTCCGCGAGCCGGAAGTACTCGGGCCGGAAGTCGTGCCCCCACTGGGACACGCAGTGCGCCTCGTCGACCACGAACAGGCCGAGCCGAGCCTCGCGCAAACGAGCGAGGAAGCCGGGCGAGGCGAAGCGCTCGGGCGCGACGTAGAGCAGCCGCACCTGTCCGGAGATCGCGTGCTCGACCGCGAGCCGGTTCGTGCGCGCGTCCTGCTGGCCGTTGACCAGCGCGACCCGGCCGGGCGCCACGCGCGCCAAGGCCTCGACCTGGTCCTGCATCAGCGAGACCAGCGGCGAGACGACCAGCGTCAGGTCCGTCCGCATCAGCGCCGGCAGCTGGTAGCAGAGCGACTTGCCCGAGCCCGTCGGCATCACCACCAGCGCGTCGCGGCCGGCCATGACCGCCTCGACCGCCTCGCGCTGGCCGGGCCGGAACCCCGGGAAGCCGAAGAGCTCGTGCAGCGCGCCTTCGACCGACGATGAGCGACGCGACCGGCACGCGCGGCACGCGCCCGTCGGCGGCGCCCAGATCCAGCGACGTCTGCATGGGCGCGGGCGGTTCTTCGAGCCAGGCGAGCGACACGGGCTGGCGACCTTACCGGCAGCCCCGGTCGGCTCCTCGAAGCGCGACGAAGTTGGTGCAGTTTCGCGACGATTCAGCTGCGAACGAGCGGCAAGGCGTGCTCGAACGCGTCCTTGGCCGACGTGCCCGATCAGCGGGTACTCGCCCGAGAAGCAGGCGTCGCAGTGCGTCTCGCGCGAGCCGCCGATCGCCTCGTAGACGCCCCCCAGCGACAGGTAGGCGAGCGAGTCGGCGCCCAGCTCGGCGGCGATCTCGGCCTCCGTGCGGTTGTGGGCGATCATCTCCTCGCGCGTCGACATGTCGATCCCGTAGTGGCAGGGATGGCGGATCGGCGGCGCGGAGATGCGCATGTGGACCTCCGACGCGCCCGCGTCACGCAGCATCTGCACGATCTGGCGCGTCGTGTTGCCGCGCACGATCGAGTCGTCCACGACCACGATCCGCTTGCCGGCGACGACCTCGGGCAGCGGGTTGAACTTCAGCCGCAGGCCGTGCTTGCGCAGCTCCTGACCGGGCTGGATGAACGTGCGCGCGACGTAGCGGTTCTTGATCAGCCCGTCGTCCTGCGGGAGGCCGGAGGCACGGGCGAAGCCGCGCGCGGCGGGGTTGCCGGAGTCCGGCACCGGGATCACGAGGTCGGCGTCGACCGGCGCCTCGCGCGCGAGGATCTCGCCCATGCGCCCGCGCGCGACCTGGATCACCTGACCGCCGAGCCGCGAGTCCGGGCGGGCGAAGTAGATGTGCTCGAAGACGCACAGCGCCGAGCGCGGCGACGGCACGGCCTGGCGGGTCCGCAGGCCCGACCGGGTGATCGAGATGATCTCGCCCGGCTGGACGTCGCGCAGGAAGCGGGCGCCGATGATGTCGAACGCGCAGGTCTCCGAGGCCACGCAGTAGTTGTCGCCGAGCATGCCGATCGAGAGCGGCCGCAGCCCGAGCGGATCGCGGAACGCGACCACGCGATCGTCGGTCATCACGACCGTGCTGTAGGCGCCCTCGACGCGCGAGATGACGTCGACGAGCGCGTCCTCGACCGTGGCCGCCTCGTGCGTGGAGACCAGCGCGGCGATGATCTCCGAATCCGACGTCGAGCGGAACGAGACGCCCTTCTCGCGCAGCTCGGAGTGCAGCTCGACGGCGTTGACCAGGTTGCCGTTGTGCCCGAGCGCGACCTCGCGCCGGTCGGCGCGGTAGACCGGCTGCGAGTTCTCCCACGAGTTCGCGCCCGTGGTGCTGTAGCGGACGTGGCCGAGCGCCATCTCGCCCTGCAGCGCGCGCAGCTTCTGCTCGTCGAAGACCTGGTTGACGAGGCCCTGGTCGCGCATGGCCATGATGTGGCCGTTCTGCGAGGTCGCGATCCCGGCCGACTCCTGGCCGCGGTGCTGGAGCGCGTAGAGCGCGAAGTAGGTGAGCCGGGAGACCTCGTGGCCCGGGGCGACGATGCCGAAGACGCCGCACTCATCGCGCGGACCATCGCGGGCGTCGAGGAGGGGTTCGGCAGGGAGCACGGAGACCGGCGAGCGGGAGAGCCGTGGATACGACCGGCGCGATGGAGGCTAGCAAGGGTCAATGACGCCTTCATGGCACACCGCCCGCGACGACCTCCGACGCCGTGTCACGCGCGCGGGGACTAGTCTCCCTGGGGTCTTGAGCCCCTGGCACGGCCACGCCGGGCGGCCTAGGGGGACGCGAACCGCCCCCCGCTCATTCGACTCAGGAACGGGATAACCATGGCCACCGACGCACCTGTGCAGATCCCTCGCCAGCGCATCTCGGAGCTGATCGAGCGCGAGGAGAAGCAGCTGAACGAGCGCACGCAGCGCTCCAAGCAGATGTACGAGCGCGCCAAGGTCCACCTCACCGGTGGCGTGGCCTCCTCCTACCAGCTCCGCGACCCCTGGCCGATCTACCTCGAGCGCGGCACCGGGCCGCGCGTGTGGGACGTCGACGGCAACGAGATGTGGGACTTCCACAACGGCTTCGGCTCGATGGTCCAGGGCCATGCCCACCCGGCGATCGGCGCGGCGATCAACGCCCGCTACAGCTCCGGCACGCACTTCGCGGCGCCGACCGAGGACGCGGTCGTCGTCGGCGACGAGCTCGCGCGGCGCTGGGGGCTGCCCAAGTGGCGCTTCACGAACTCGGGCTCCGAGTCCACGATGGACGCGATCCGGATCGCGCGCGGGGCGACCGGGCGCGAGACGATCGTGAAGATCTTCGGCTCCTATCACGGCCATCACGACGGCGTGATGGTCTCGATCGGCGTCGAGTACGACCAGATCGGCGACCACGAGAACCTGGCGAGCCTGCCCTACGGCGCCGGCATCCCGCAGGCGGTCGTGGACCTCACGATCCCCGTCCCGTTCAACGACGCGGGCGCGATGGAGCGCCGGATCGAGCGCCTGACCGAGGAGGGCCGCAAGCCCGCCTGCGTGATCATGGAGCCGGCGATGATGAACCTCGGCGTCGTGCTCCCGGAGCCCGGCTACCTCGAGGCCGTGCGCGACATCACCCGCCGCCACGAGATCGTCCTGATCTTCGACGAGGTCAAGACCGGCCTCTGCATCGCGGCCGGCGGCGCGACCGAGCGCTGGGGCGTCACACCGGACCTCGTCACGCTGGCCAAGGCGCTCGGCGGCGGCACGCCGATCGGCGCGATCGGCGGCACCGAGGAAGCGATGGCCGCCGTCGAGGACGGCTCCGTCTACCAGGTCGGCACCTACAACGGCAACCCGCTCGGCATGGCCGCGACCCGCGCGAACCTGCTCGAGGTGCTGACCCCGGACGCCTACGAGCACCTCGACGGGCTCAACGAGCGGATCCTGTCCGGCTGCGAGGCCGTGATCCGCAAGCACAACCTGCCGGGCTACTCGGTCGGCGTCGGCTCGAAGGGCTGCGTCACGTTCTCGCCGACCAAGGTCATCGACTACGAGACGTTCAAGGCCAACCAGGACAAGGACCTGTCCGAGCTGGCGTGGCTCTACAACATGAACCGCGGCATCTTCATGACGCCCGGGCGCGAGGAGGAGTGGACGCTGTCGGTGACCCACGACGACGCGTCGGTCGACGCGTACGTCCAGGTCTTCGAGGCGATGGCCGACGACCTGATGTCGTAGCTACGGCTGAGTGGTCGACAACGTGAAGGTGAGCGCCTTCGCGTAGGTGCCGGTGCGCAGCGGCTCGGTCGCACCGATCGTCTGCGTGAAGGTCACGCTCACGGATCGCGGGGGACGGCGCGGTCCAGGCCTTGACCACGGACGGAAGCGGCGCGCCCGTGAGCCAGGAGCGGGTGCGCGAGCGCGTTCGCGCCGTTGACGAGCCGGCCGGGCGCCACCGGGCTCGGATCGGTGACGGTGAGCGCGGCGCTCGCCGGCGGTCGAGACGACGTTCGCGGTCAGGGTCGTCGTGTAGCGGCGCTCGATGCCCGGGCGTGAACGCGCCGAAGCTGCCGCCGCTGCCGAGCGACGAGCTCGAGCGTCACGGGCACGCTGCCGGCGACCGTGGCCGGGCTCGGAGACGGCCGGCGCCTCGAACCGCAGCACGCGGTTGCCGTAGGCGTCGGCCACGAGCAGCCGGCCCGCCGCGTCGACCTCCATGCCGATCGGCCGCGTGAAGCGGCCCTCGCTCGCGATCGCGCCGGCGAGGACGAGCTGCCCGCCGGCGAGCTGGAAGCCGAGCAGGCGATCGCGCTGGGTCTCCGCGACCAGCACGCCGCCGCGACCGTCGGAGGCGACGCCTTCCGGGCGATCGAGGCCGTCGTAGGTCGCGATCCGCGTCCCGGCGGCGTCGATCACGATCAGCCGGCCCTTGCCGGCCGCGCCCTCGGGATCGAGCACCGCGTCGGCACCGAGCTCGGTGACCGCGATCAGACCGCTCGTGAGGACGGCGACGGCCGTCGGCCGGACGAAGCCGCCGAACGGCGTCCACACGCCGGTCTGCGGGTCGAGCCGCTGCAGGCGGTTGTTGCGGGTGTCGGCGACCCACACGGCGCCGTCCGGGCCGACCGCCACGCCGAGCGGCTCACGGAAGCGTCCCGGCGTCGAGGCCGCGCTCGGGCCGCCGTAGGCGACGACCGCGGCTATGTCGCCGTCAGGGGGATGCGCTGGACGCGATGCCCGCCGCCTTCGGCGACGTACACGTCGCCGTTGCGCGGGTCGACGGCCACCCCCGTCGGGTCGCGGAACTCGCGCGGACCACCGCCGCTCGAGGGGCGGAAGATCACGGTGCTGATCCGGGCCCAGGTGTCGACGGCGCCGCTCGCGCGCAGGACCTGCACGCGGTCGGCGCGCGTGTCGGCCACGACGATGTCGCCGTTGGGCGCGACCGCGACGTCGCGCGGGTTCATGAACGCGCGATCTCCGCGCCCGTCGGCGCCCCAGCTGCGGACATGGGTCCCGTCGGCGCCGAACTCGGCGATCTGGTTGAGCGACGTGTTGGCGGCGAACACGCCGCCGGCGGCGTCCGCGGCCGGCGCGACCGCGATCGCGCGCGTGTTGTTGAGCTGGTCGGCCCGGGCGCCCGGCCCGGCGCCGAAGCTCGACTCGAAGGCCAGCGTCGCCGCGTCGAAGCGCGCGACGCGGTGGTTCTGGTTGTCGGCGATGAACAGCCGGCCCGCGAGGTCGACACCCGCGTCGTAGGGATTCCTGAGTTGTCCCGGGCCAGCTCCCGAGACCGCCGGCGAGCGCCTCGAACGCCCCGTCGGCGGAGAAGCGCTGGACGCGGTGGTTTTGATCGTCGATGACGAAGACGTCATGGTCGCGCGCCGGGTCGACGGCCAAGCCGGGGATCAGGTCGAACTGACCGGGTCCGGTGCCCGCGGTGCCGAACACCAGCGGTGGCGCGTCCGGAAGCCCGTCCGGGCCGAGGTGGAAGCGCTGCACGCGGTTGTTGTTCTGATCGCCGACGTAGAGGAAGTCGTCGAGACACCGCGATGCCGCCGTGGATGCCGAGGTCGAACTGTCCCGGCTCGCTGCCGAAGGTCCCGAACTGGCCCTCGAACTCGCCGCCGGGCGAGAAGCGCGCGATCCGCGAGTTGAACGAGTCGAGGACGTAGACGTGTCCGCGATCGTCCACCGCCACGCCGGCGATCCCCCCGACGATGCCCGACGTCGGGCTGGCGCTCGCCGACGTCGCGCCGAAGTGTCCGGGCTCGGACCCATAGCCGCCGAAGCGGCGGACGAAGCCGCCCGTCGCGGTGAACTTCTGGACGAAGAACGAGAACTGGTCGGCGACGTAGACGTACGGTCCCGCCGGCGCCTGTGGGTCCGGGTCGGGCGTGCCGGACGCGTCGTAGGCCACCGCCTGCGGGAAGCGAAACACGCCCTCCTGCGCCACGCCGAGGTCGACCGGCGCCCGCCAGTCGGGATACGCCTGCGCCGCTGCTGGAAACGCCAGCGCCGCCACCAAGAGCGACAGCACGAACCGCATGTCGCGGACTCTTGCACGTCCCGCGCACGCCCGCGAGTGCCGCTAGGCGGTGCCATAGGATTGCGCCGTGCCGTTCACGCACAGGAACATCAGGGAGGATCTGGAGGACGTCGGCCCGAGGTTCGACGGCGCGCCGGATCTGGAGTTCCGCTTGGCGACCAAGGCGCTCGAGCTCGAGCAATCCGGCCTGAGCTACCAGCGCGTCCCGCCCGGCTATCGCTTTCCGTACGGCCACACGCACAAGCAGCAAGAGGAGGTGTACGTGGTCGTGCGCGGGAGCGGGCGGATGAAGGTCGACGACGAGATCGTCGAGCTCAAGGAATGGGACGCGGTGCGCGTCCCGCCCGGTATGTGGCGAGGCTACGAGGCCGGGCCGGAGGGCCTCGAGATCCTCGTCATCGGCGCGCCCAATCTCGGCGATGCTCCGCGCGAAGACGTCGAGGGCCGGCGCGACTGGTGGGCCGAGTGAGCCGCCCGTCCGTCGCTCGTTCGTCGAATCCGTACTTATGCTGCTAGCCGGCGATCCGGGCCGCGACGCGGTCTGCGTCGCTCCGCAGCGCCTGCAACACGGCTCGCGCGGCGCCCGGAAGCGTGTGCAGCGCCGGCGGGAGCGGGTCTCCCGTCGGCACGCCGCTGAGGTAGAGCAGGCCCGCGAGCGCCGGGTCGTCCGCGATCCGGCGCCTCGCCGCGACCTCCGCACGGGCATCGACGGAGAGCGTGAGCCCACGCTGGAACCGGCGCTCGAGCGGCGACGCGACGCCGGCCGTGATCAGCTCGACCGCGACCCGGTGCGGCGCGAACGTCGGCGGCGTGGCCGATCCAGTCGCGCGGGGAGCCGGGCGGGGCGGCCAGCACGCGCTCGCGCAGCTCGGCCAGCAGCGGCGGGCCGGCGAGCTCGCGGCCGGCGACCACGCGGCGCCCCTCGATGACGTCGAGCTGACCGCCGAGCACGGCGTCGAGCAGGAGCGCGGCGCCGGTCAGCTGGCCGCAACGGCCGTGGGTGATCAGCGTCGCATCACCGCGCAGGTTGGGCTCGTAGCTCATCCGATCACCGCCTCGCGCCGGCGCTGCTCGGCGAGCACGACGAGGAACGTCTGAGCGGCGGGCGGGAGGGTCCGCACGGAGACACGGCCGCGGCGGCCGGCGACCTCCTCCAGCAGCCCGAGGTGCTCGAACACGGCGGCGAGCGCGATCGAGCACGGGGTCCCGACGCCGGCCAGCGCGTCCAGCAGCCGTGCACGCGCGGCGGCCTCGGCGCTCTCGGCCACGATCAGGGTGTTGTGGCGGAACACGCGGCGCGCGCCGGAGAGCCGCAGCGGGGTCGTGACCCCGACGCCGTCGAGCTCGGCCGTCACGCGGTCGAGCGCGAACTCCGCGGCGCGGCCGAACCAGCCCCACGGATCGTCCGGCGTGGCGGTGAGCACGCGCATCCGCAGCTCGGCCATGACCGGCGGCGCGTCCGGCAGCTCGGGGCCGGCGACGACGCAGCGGCGCTCGAACCCGAGCAGCCTGCGTCCCACGACGTCGATGTGGCCTGCCGAGCGCCGCGTCGATCACGAGCGCGGCGCTGACGAGCAGCAGATCCTCGGCCGTGCCCTTGCGCCCGTGGGTGAGAAGCATCGCATCTCCCCGGACGCTCGGAACGTAGGTCGCGGCGGTCTGCGTGAGGCTCATGTCCCGGAGGACGCAGGCCCGCCGCCGCCTATTCCATTTAGTGGAGCAGCTCGGCCAACCCGTAGGTGTGTGCGCGGCGCAACTCGTCGACCGGCACGCTGAGCACGCCCTCGATCGTCAGCTCGGTCCCGCCGACGGTGCCGATGATCCGCGCCGCGGCGCCGAACGCCCGCAGCGCCGACGCCGGGCCGGAGACCACGAACGCGCCCGGGCCTTCGCCGAACAGCTCCGCCTCGCCGTCGAGCCCACTCACGGTCGCGCCCAGCTCCGAGGGCAGGCAGGCTTCGGCCAGCGCGGTCGCGAGGCCGCCCTCGGCGACGTCGTGGGCGGAGTGCAACGCGCCCGCGCGCACGGCCTGGCGCACGGCCGCGTGCAGCGCCTTGACCACGCCGAGATCGACCGCCGGCAGCGGCCCGGCGACCGCCTCGCCGCGGAGCTTCGAGAGCTCGGAGGCTGCCGCCGACGGCGCCCAGCCCGCGCTCACGAGCGCGATCGCGTCGCCCTCGGCGACGAACCCCAGCCGCCCCGCCCGGCGCGCGTCGGGCAACTCGCCGACGAGGCCGACGACCGGCGTCGGATAGATCGGTCCTTCCGCGCCTTCGTTGTAGAGCGAGACGTTGCCGCCCACCACCGGGATCCCGAACGCCCGGCAGGCATCGCCCAGGCCGGCCACGGCGCGCGTGAGCTGCCAGGCGATGTGCGGCTTCTCCGGGTTGCCGAAGTTCAGGCAGTTCGTCAGCCCGAGCGGCTCGGCGCCGACGCAGGCGAGGTTGGCCGAGCACTCGAGCACGGCCTCGACCGCACCCGCGGTACGGGTCGGCGGCCACGCGCCGGCCGTTGCCGTCGATCGCGACCGCGATCGCGCGGTGGCCCTGGCCCGGATGGAGCGCCGTGAGCCGGTCCCCGCCGCCGTCCGGGAGCAGCAGCACCGCGGCGTCGGCCTGCTCCGGGCGCCGCACGGTGCGCGAGCCCACGATCGAGTCGTACTGCTCGAACGCCCACTCGCGCGAGGCGACGTTCGAGGAGCCCAGCAGCGCGAGCAGCATCTCCGCCGGGTCGTCGGACGACAGCACCGCGGGCGGCGCGGGATAGAGCGACGTCGCCGGCTCGGCCGGCTCGAGGTCGTAGGCCGGGCACTCGTCCACGAGCGCCGTGACCGGCATGTCGCCGACCAGCCGGCCGTCGTCGAACACGCGCAGCCGGCGCGTGTCGGTGACGGTGCCGATCGCGGTGCCGTCGACCTCCCAGCGCGCGCAGACCGCGAGCACCTCGTCGACCCGCTCGGGCTCGACGACGCACAGCATCCGCTCCTGCGACTCCGAGACCATGATCTCGAAGGCCTCCATGCCCGCCTCGCGCAGCGGCACCTTGCGCACCTCGAGGTCGAGCCCGACCTCGCCCTTGGCCGCCATCTCGGACGACGACGAGGTCAGCCCAGCGGCGCCGAGGTCCTGCAGCGCGACGAGCAGGCCGCGCTCGAGCAGCTCCAGCGAGCACTCGAGCAGCTTCTTCTCCGTGAACGGGTCGCCGATCTGCACGCTCGGGCGCTTGTCCTCGGAGTCGTCGAGCTCGGCGCTCGCGAGCACCGACGCGCCGCCGATCCCGTCGCGGCCGGTCTTGGCCCCGAACAGCACGACGACGTTGCCGACGCCGGCGGCGGCGGAGCGGATCAGCCGCTCGGTCTCGATCAGCCCGACGCACATCGCGTTGACCAGGCAGTTCTGCTCGTACGGGCCCTCGAAGTAGATCTCGCCGCCGACGGTGGCGATCCCGATCGAGTTGCCGTAGTGCCCGATCCCGGCCACCGCTCGCTCGAGCAGGTAGCGCGAGCGGGCGGAGCTCTCCGAGCTCGCCGAAGCGCAGCGAGTCGAGGATCGCGATCGGCCGGGCGCCGATCGCGAAGATGTCGCGCAGGATGCCGCCGACGCCGGTGGCGGCGCCCTCGAACGGCTCGACCGCGCTCGGGTGGTTGTGCGACTCGACCTTGAACGCGCACGCCAGCCCGTCTCCCACCGAGACCGCGCCCGCGTTCTCGCCCGGCCCGAGGACGAGCCGTGGGCCTTCGGTGGGCAGCGTCTTCAGGAGCCGGCGCGAGTGCTTGTAGCCGCAGTGCTCGGACCACATCAGCGAGAAGACGGCCAGCTCGACCTCGTTCGGCTCGCGGTCGAGCTTGTCGACGATCAACTCGTACTCGTGGTCGGTGAGGCCGAGCTCGCGGTGCTTCGTCATGCGGGTACGCGGGCGGCCGAGAGGAACAGCTTGAGCCCGTCGGCGGAGCCGGTCAGCTCGTCGACCGCGTGCTCCGGGTGCGGCATCAGCCCGACGACGTTGCCCGCTTTGTTCGAGACCCCCGCGATGTCGCGCGCGGAGCCGTTGAAGTTCTCGCCGGCCGCGTAGCGCAGCACGATCTGGTCGTTGGCCTCGAGCTCGTCGAGCACGGGATCGGGCGCCCAGTAGCGGCCCGTGGTGTGCTTGGCCGGGATCGACAGCCGCTCGCCGGCCGCACACGCGCCGGTCCAGGCGGTCGAGGCGTTGACGACCTCCAGCGCGACCTGGCGGCAGGTGAAGCGCAGCGACGTGTTCGGCAGCAGCGCGCCCGACAGCAGGCCCGCCTCGCACAGCACCTGGAAGCCGTTGCAGATGCCCAGGACCAGGCCGCCGTGGCGGGCGAAACGCTCGACTTCGGCCATCACCGGCGCGAACCGGGCGATCGCGCCGACCCGCAGGTAGTCGCCGTAGGAGAACCCGCCGGGGATGATCACGGCGTCGACGCCGCGCAGGTCGGCGTCGGCGTGCCACAGCAGCTCGGCCTCGCCGACGCGGCGGGCGGCGAGCAGCGCGTCGACGTCGTCGCAGGAACCGGGGAAGCGGACGATCCCGAACTTCACGCCTGGATCTCGTAATCCTCGATGAGGGGATTCGCCAGCAGCTGCTCGCACATCTCCGGCACGCGCGCGGCGTCCTCGACGTCGAGCTCGACCAGCCGGCCGACGTGGACGTTGCCCACGCCCTCGAAGCCCAATGCGGGCAGTGCGCGCTCGACCGCCTGGCCCTGCGGGTCGAGGATCCCGGCCTTGGGCCGGATCAGCACGCGCACTCTCACGAAACGCGGTCCAGCCACGCGCCGAAGGGCTCGCCCGCCAGCCGCTCGTACGCGGTCACGTAGCGCTCGCGGGTCTGCTCGACGACGTCGGCAGGAATTGGCGGTGCGGGCGGGAGCTTGTCCCAGCCCGTCGAGGTCGCCCAGTCGCGCACGTACTGCTTGTCGAACGACGGCTGGCCGCGGCCGACCTCGTAGGAGTCGGCAGGCCAGAAACGCGAGGAGTCGGGCGTGCAGACCTCGTCGCCCAGCGTCAGCGTGCCGCTCGCGTCGAGCCCGAACTCGAACTTCGTGTCGGCGAGGATCACCCCGCGCTCGCGCGCGTGGGCCGCGACCGCGGAGTAGACCGCGATCGAGACGTCGCGCAGTTGCCCCGCCAGCTCCTCGGAGCCGACGAGCTTCACCGTCTCGGCGAAGTCGATCGCCTCGTCATGGCCTTCCTCGGCCTTCGTCGACGGCGTGTAGATCGGCTCCGGCAGCTGCTCGGACTCCTGCAGGCCCTCGGGCAGCGCGATTCCCGAGACGCTGCCCGTCGCCTGGTAGTCCTTCCACCCCGAGCCCGTGATGTAGCCGCGGACGATGCATTCGACCGGCAGCATGTCCAGCTTGCGGACCCGCAGCGCGCGGCCGCGCCATTCGGCCGGGACCCCGTCGGTCGCGGAGAGGAAGTGGTTGGGCACGATGTCGCGCGTCAGGCCGAACCACAGCACCGACAGGCCGGTGAGGACGCGGCCCTTGTCGGGGATCGGCGTCGGGTGGACGGCGTCGTAGGTGGAGATCCGGTCGGAGGCGACCATCACGAGGTCGGTACCGAGGTCGTAGAGCTCGCGGACCTTGCCCGAGTGCAGGAGCGGGAGGGTTGACGTCACGCTCCGTGAGGCTACTTCACAGGTCGTACGGGAAGTTCGTCAGCAGCTCGTAGCCGTCCTCGGTGACGATGACCAGGTCCTCGAGCCGGCAGCCGCCGAAGCCGCGCCGATAGCAGCCGGGCTCGACCGTGACGACATCGCCGGCGAGCAGGTCGTCGCCCAACCGGCCCATGTGCGGGCGCTCGTGGACCTCGAGCCCGACGCCGTGCCCGAGCCCGTGGAAATACCCGTCCTCGAGCGGCTTGCCCGGCTCCTTGGTCAGCTGGGTGGGCTTGCCGGCCTCGATGTAGGGCTCGCACGAGCGCTCGAACAGGGCGCGGCCGTTGGCCCCGGCGCGCAGGTCCGCGTAGACGCGCTCGAGCGAGTCCTTCGTGAGCCGCCAGTACTCCGCCAGCTCGTCCGGCGGCTCGCCGCCGCCGGCGACGAACGTGCGGGTCATGTCGGCCCAGCAGCGCGAGCCCTTGTCGCGCGGCCAGATGTCGACCACGACGGGCTCGCCCGCGGCGATCGGGCCGGAGCCCGAGTCGTGGCCGATCGCCGACTGCGCGCCGTGGGAGACGATCGCGTCCTCGGTCAGCTCGCAGCCGTGCTCCTCGGCGACCGCCGCCATCGCGGCACGGACGTCCTCGCTCGTCAGGCCGTCGCGCAGCTCGTGGATCAAGTCGCGGGCGACGGCCATCGCCGCGTCGGCGGCCTTCTGGGCGCGCCGGATGCCGTCGAGCTGGACGGCGGACTTGACCCGCCGGCGGCGCACGAACTCGTCGTCGTCGACGGTCAGCTCGAGCCCGCCCGCGCGCAGGTGGTCGGCGACGTAGAGCGGGAACTCCGGCGGGACCGAAGCTTGCGTGATCTGGAGGGCCTGCGCGGCGCGCAGGCAGATCTCGGCCTCGATCGCGATCCGGTCCAGCCCGGACGCGATCAGGTCGTCGCCGCCGAGCGTCGCCGGGTCGATGATCTCGATCCCGTGCGCGGCCACGCTGGGCGCATCGAGGACCGAGACGGTGGCGGCGCGGCGGCCGTCGGCTTCGAGGTAGAGGAACGGGTCGCCGATGCCGACCGGGATCTCGTGGAAGAGCGTCGCGGAGAGCTCGGGCGCCCCGTGGATCAGGACGGCGATGGGATCACCTCCAGCCGCGCCAGCACCGTCGGCACGTGGCGCACGTAGTAGCCGTAGTCGAAGACTGCATCGAGGTCGATCTCGACCTCCTCCTGCTCGACCAGGGTCCGCAGCGGGGTCTGCGTGTCCCACGCCTGCTGGCCGAGCCGCTGCACGATCCGGTAGGCGTCGTCGCGCTGCATGCCGCTCTGGACGAGGGCGAGCAGGACGCGCTGCGAGAACAGCGCGCCGGACGTCAGCTCCAGGTTGGCCCGCATGCGGTCCGCGTGCACGGTCATGCCGCGCACGACGCGCAGGGTGAGCGCGAGCACCTGGTCGAGCAGGATCGTCGAGTCGGGCAGCACGATCCGCTCGGCGCTCGAGTGCGTGATGTCGCGCTCGTGCCAGAGCGCGACGTTCTCCAGCCCGACCTGGGCGTTGCCCCGCAGGACCCGCGCGAGCCCGCAGATGCGCTCGCAGACGACCGGGTTGCGCTTGTGCGGCATCGCGCTCGAGCCCTTCTGGCCCTTGCGGAACGGCTCCTCGACCTCGCGCACCTCGGTGCGCTGCAGGTGGCGGATCTCGGTCGCGAAGCGCTCCAGGCCCGCGCCGGCGAGGGCGATCGCGCTCAGCAGCTCGGCGTGGCGGTCGCGCGGGACGACCTGCGTGGACACGGGCTCGGGGGCCAGGCCGAGCCGGTTGAGGACGCGGCCCTCGTAGTCGGGGCCGAGCGTCGCGAACGTGCCGACGGCGCCGGAGATCGCGGCCGTGATCTGGTCGAAGGCGCGTTCCAGCCGGTCCGCGTTGCGGTGGGTTTCGAGCGCGTAGCCCGCGAGCTTGAGGCCGAACGAGGTCGGCTCGGCGTGGACGCCGTGCGTGCGGCCGACGCACAGCGTGTCCGCGTGCTCACGGGCCTTGTCGGCCAGCTCGTGCGCGAGCGTGCGGGCGGCGGGCACGAGGATCGCCCCGGCGCGCTTGAGCTGCAGCGCGAGGCCGGTGTCGACGACGTCCGAGGAGGTCAGCCCGTAGTGGATCCAGCGGCCCGCGGGACCGGCGGAGGCCGCCAGGACGTCGACGAAGGCCGCCGTGTCGTGGTCGAGGACCTTCTCGCGCTCGTCGATCGCCTCGACGGTGAAGGTCGCGGCGCGGATCGCTTCGAGATCTTGCTCCGTGGGCCCGTCGAGCGCCTCGGCGGCGGCTATTTCCACGTCGCGCATGGCGCCGAAGCGGGCCTCGTCGGTCCAGACGGCGCCGATCTCGGGACGGGTGTAGCGGGCGATCATGCGGGTGTGATCCTAGGCGGCCGCCGGCCGGGTTGAGCGGTCGGCGGTTGTGATGTGCGGGACCGTCCGGGTTGGACGGAGAACAGCAAGCAGTAAGGAGGAGGGTGCGAAGCGATCGTCGACTCGAGGGGGTGCAGCAATCTACCTGCGCTCAGCGAGGGTAGATTGCTGCACCCCCTCACGACCCTGAGCGGTTTCGGCCGGATGTGATCGTTCCGCGCGAGACAGCCGAGTTTCGACCATGGACGACCGCGCGACGTGCGGATGACGGGCGCGGCTCCTCCCTCCCCACCATCGATGCCCTGCAGTTCGTGGCACGCAACCCTCCGACGAACCACGGCGCGAGCACCGCCGCAAACGCCGCGCCTACGCCCCCAAGATCCGAGCGGCGAGCACCGCGGCATTGCGCGCGTTGTCCACCCCCACACACGCCACCGGCACACCAGGCGGCATCTGCGCGATCGAGAGCAGCGCGTCGAGCCCGCCCGCGACCGAAGTCGAGGACGTCAGCGGCACCCCGATCACCGGCAGATCGGTGTGCGCGGCGACGACGCCCGGCAGCGCGGCCGAGAGCCCCGCGCCGGCGATGATCACCCGGATTCCGCGCATGCGCGCGTTCTTGGCGTACTCGGCGACCATCTCGGGATCGCGGTGCGCGGACATCACGCGCACCTCGTGCAGGATGCCGCGGTCGGTCAGCTCTTTGGCGGCCTTCTCCATCGCCGGCATGTCGGACTTCGAGCCCATGACGATGCCGACGTGCGGGGCGTCGACGGGGAGCCCGTCGAGCTCCGTCTCGACTGCGGTTTCGGTGACCGGATCGCTCATGCGGCGATGTCCCGGCGGTAGGTCTTGCCGTCGAAAGTGATCACGTCCGCGGCAGCATACGCGGCCCGGCGGGCGGCCTCGCGGTCCTCGCCCAGCGCGGTCACGTTCAGCACCCGCCCGCCGGCGGTGACGATCGCGCCGTCCTGCAGCGCCGTGCCGGCGTGGGTCACCTCGCCGCCCGCCTGCTCGAGCCCGCTGATGACGTCGCCGGAGGAGCTCGAGGCGGGATAGCCGCGCGAGGCGAGCACGACGGTCACCGCGGCCCGCTCGTCCCATTCCAGCGCCGCGCCGGACAGCCCGCCGGGCGTGACCGCCCGCTGGAGCAGGTCGAGCAGGTCACTCCGGAGCCGCGGCAGGACGGCCTGCGTCTCCGGGTCGCCGAAGCGGACGTTGAACTCGATCACCTTCGGGCCGTCCGCGGTCAGCATGAGGCCCGCGTACAGCACGCCGTGGAACGGCGTCCCGCGGCGGGCGAGCTCGTCGACCACCGGCTGGCAGATCCGCGTCCGCACGTCCTCGAGCAGCGCCGCGTCGACGCCCTCGACCGGCGAGAACGCGCCCATCCCACCCGTGTTGGGGCCGGTGTCGCCCTCGCCGATGCGCTTGAAGTCGCGCGCCGGCGCCAATGGCAGCGCGCGCTCGCCGTCGCACAGCGCGAGCACGGACAGCTCGACGCCCTCGAGGAACTCCTCCACCACCACGGGGGCGTCGCCGAAGCGATGCTGTTCGAGCATCTCGACCAGCGCCGCGCGGGCCTCGTCCTCGGTTGTCGCGATCGCGACCCCCTTGCCCGCCGCCAGCCCGTCGGCCTTGAGCGCGACGGGGTAGCCCGGGATCGCCGCCATGCCCTCCTCGACGGTGGTGGCCACGGTGTAGGCGGCGGTGGGCACGCGGGCGGCGGCCATGATCGACTTGGCGTGGGCCTTCGAGCCCTCGAGCCGCGCGGCCTCGGCGATCGGGCCGAAGGCGGCCACGCCGGCGGCCTGGCAGGCGTCGACGAAGCCCGCGACCAGCGGCGCCTCCGGCCCCACGACGACGAGGTCGACCCCGGCGGCGGCGATCGTGGCCGGGTCGTCGGCGCCCTCGAACGGCGCCGCGTCGCGGGCGATCCCGGCGTTCCCGGGCGAACACAGCACCTCGGGCGACTGCGGGGAACGCAGCAGCGCGCGCACGATCGCGTGCTCGCGCCCGCCGCCGCCGATCACGAGGACACGCGTCCGAGAATCCGCGAAACGATTCTCGTCAGCGAATCCGCGAAGCGATTCGCCGGTCAAAGCGCGGCGATGAACTCGTCGATCGGGATCGCCATCAACGTCTCGTAGTGACCCGTCCCGCGCGAGCCCAGCTCGAGCGAGATGCGCGCCATCGTCGTGTCGTCGGGCGCCTCGATCACGTTCACGAAGTCGAACGACCCCAGCGTCGCCCACTGGGCCTTGACCTCGGCCCCGAGCTGCTCGACCTCGCGGTTGACCTCACGGATGCGCTGCGGGTTGTTCTTGACGGTCTGAGTCCCCTCCGGCGTGAGCGTCGAGAGCATGATGTAGGTCGGCACGGCGTCCTCCTCGTGGGTTCACTGCCCCTTGTACCGAACCTCCGCCGCCGATGCGGTGTTCTTAGCCGACGATGATCCTGCGTTCCTTGATCGTGGCCTGCGGCTTCGCGGCCCTCGCGGCGGCGCCCGCCTCCGCGGCGACGCTCGAACCGCTGAAGGCGTGCTACGTCGCGGCCCAGGAGGCCCAGCGCGAGTACGCGCTCGTCAACGGGGCGGGCTTCACGGGCGCGGCGCTCGTCGACTTCTACGTCGACGAGGTCGCGCAGGACGTTCGGACCGAGGACGGCCAGGAAGTCCGCACGACCTTCGACGGGCGGCTCTTCGGGTCGGTCCAGGCGCCGTTCATCGAGAGCGGCGAGCGCATGTTCACGTTGCGCGTAGCCGAGCGCGACCGGCCGGAGAACTCCGTCACGCTGACCTCGCGGGTCACGCGGCTGATGGTCACCCAGTCGCCGGCGCGAGCCGCGACGCGTGAGCGCGTCCGCTTCCACGGGCGTGGCTTCACGGAACTCGGGCCCGATCTACGCCCACTACGTCTTCGCCGGCAAGGCGCGCCGGACCGTGCGGCTCGGGATGCCGACCGGGGAATGCGGCCGCTTCTCGGTCAAGCGGCGGCAGTTCCCGTTCAAGACCAGCCCGCGCGCCGGGGTCTGGACGATCCAGTTCGATCAGGTGAAGGCGTACGACCCGAAGGCGGCCGTACGCTTCTCCCTGACCGTCCGCGTCAGCCGCGCGATCAGGCCGCGGCGGGCTCAGGCGCGCTGACGGCCGCGCGCTCGAACCGCAGCTCGCCGGCCTCGGCGTCGACGTCGATGTGGTCGCCGCTCGTGAAGTCGCCCTTGAGCAGGGCGAGCGCCAGCGGGTCGACCAGCTGCTTGGAGATCACCCGCTTGAGCGGGCGCGCGCCGTACGCCGGGTCGTAGCCGAGCTCGCCGAGCAGGTCGCGGGCGGCGTTCGTGAGGCTGACGTCGACGCCGCGCTCGGCGACGCGCACGATCAGCCGCGCCACCTGCAGGTCGACGATCTCGCGCAGCTGCTCGCGGCTGAGCGCGTCGAACTCGACGATGTCGTCGAGGCGGTTGATGAACTCCGGCTTGAAGTGGTCCTCGATCTCGCCGGGGATGTTCGAGGTCATGATCAGCACCGTGTTCTTGAAGTCCACGGTGCGGCCCTGGCCGTCCGTGAGGCGGCCGTCGTCCATCACCTGCAGCAGGATGTTGAAGACGTCGTTGTGGGCCTTCTCGATCTCGTCCAGCAGGACGACCGAGTACGGCCGGCGCCGGACGGCCTCCGTGAGCTGGCCGCCCTCCTCGTAGCCGACGTAGCCGGGAGGCGCGCCGACGAGGCGCGCGACCGAGTGCTTCTCCATGTACTCGGACATGTCGATGCGGACCATCGCGTCCTGGGAGTCGAACATGAACTCCGCCAGCGCGCGGGCCAGCTCGGTCTTGCCGACGCCGGTCGGGCCCAGGAACAGGAACGTGCCGATCGGTCGGTCGGGGTCGCTCAGGCCCGGCGCGCGAGCGCCGCAGGGCGTCGGAGACGGCCTGGACGGCCTCCTGCTGCCCGATCACGCGCTTGTGCAGGCGTTCCTCCATGTGGATCAGCTTCTCGACCTCGCCCTCGACGAGCCTCGACACCGGGATCCCGGTCCACTTGCCGACGACCTCGGCGATCTCCTCGACGTCGACGCGCTCTGAGAGGTAGACGGGCGGCTCGAGCTCCTCGGGGTGGTCCTGCGCGTTCTGGAGCCGGGCCTCGAGGTCCGGGATCTCGCCGTGGCGCAGCTCGGCGGCGCGCTGATAGTCGAGCTCGCGCTCGGCGCGCTCGAGCTCGCGGCGGGCCTCGTCGAGGCGCTCGCGCAGCTTGCCGTGGCCCTCGGCCTGCTCCTTCTCGCGCTCCCACTGGGCGCGCATGCCGGCGGCCCGCTCGCGCAGCTCGGCGAGCTCGCGCTCGATCTCCTGCTTGCGCTCGGTCGCGGTCTCGTCCTTGCCGACGGCGACCATCTCGATCTCGAGCTGCTTGACGCGGCGCTCGACCTCGTCGATCTCGGTCGGGACGCTGGAGAGCTCGATCGCGACGCGGGAGGCGGCCTCGTCGACGAGGTCGATCGCCTTGTCGGGCAGGAAGCGGTCGGCGATGTAGCGGTCGGACAGCGTGGCGGCGGCGATCAGCGCGGCGTCGGTGATCGTGACGCCGTGGTGGGCCTCGTAGCGCTCCTTGAGGCCGCGCAGGATCGCGATCGTGCCCTCGAGGGTCGGCTCGCCGACGTAGATCGGCTGGAAGCGGCGCTCGAGCGCGGCGTCCTTCTCGACGTGCTTCTTGTACTCGTCGAGCGTGGTCGCGCCGACGGCGCGCAGCTCGCCGCGGGCGAGCATCGGCTTGAGCAGGTTGGACGCGTCGACCGCGCCCTCGGCCGCGCCGGCGCCGACGATCGTGTGCAGCTCGTCCATGAACAGGATGACCTGGCCCTCGGCGTCCGCGATCTCCTTCAGGACGGCCTTCAGGCGCTCCTCGAACTCGCCGCGGTACTTCGAGCCGGCGAGCAGGGCGCCGATGTCGAGGCTGATGACCTTGCGGTCGCGCAGTGATTCGGGGATGTCGCCGGAGACGATCCGCTGGGCGAGGCCCTCGACGATGGCGGTCTTGCCGACGCCGGGCTCGCCGATCAGCACCGGGTTGTTCTTGGTGCGCCGGGACAGGACCTGGATCACGCGCCGGATCTCGTCGTCGCGGCCGATCACCGGGTCGAGCTTGCCGTCCTCGGCGGCCTGCGTGAGGTCGCGGCCGAACTTCTGCAGCGACTGGTACTTCTCCTCGGGGCTCTGATCGGTCACGCGATGCGGGCCGCGGACGGCCTCGATGGCCTCGAGCGTCGCCTTGTGGCTCGCGCCGTTGCGGTTGAGGATCTTCGCGATCTCGCCGGCCTGGGCGGACGTCAGCGCGAGCAGGATGTGCTCGGTCGAGATGTACTCGTCGCCGAGCTTGCCGGCCTCGCGCTCGGCGAGCCGCAGGATGTCCATCAGCTCGCGGCTGGTGGCGGGCTCCTTGGCGCCGGCGGTGATCGTCGGGAACTTGTCCAGCGCCTCGTTGACCTCGGCGCGGATCGTCTCCGGGCGGGTGCCGAGCTTGCGCAGGACCGGCCCGACGACGCTCTCGGGCTGCTCGAGCAGCGCGATCAGCAGGTGCTCGGGCTGGGTCTCGGTGTGATGGCGGGCAGCCGCCACGGCGATGGCGGCCTGCAGCGCCTCCTGGGACTTGATCGTAAAGCGGTCGGCTTGCATGGATTCCTAAATCTCAGTCGGAGTGACTGAGATATTAGCCGCCCGCGGTCTACGGATCAACCTCCTCGCCGGTTGACGCGTCGAACAGCAGGAGCGCGCCCGCGGGGCAGGCGCGGGCGGCGGCGCGGAGCTCGTCGTCGGTGCCTTGTCCGACGATCTCGGCCACGTCGGTGATCCGGAAGACGTGCGGTGCGACGTGCGCGCAGTCGCCGTGGGCGAGGCAGAGGTTGTCGTCGATCTGGGCGATCAGGGTCATGCGGCCTCCTCGATGAGGGTGTCGATGCGGCGACGCGCGGCCTTCAGCGCGCCCGGGTTGTTCATGAGCACGACGGCGGCGAGGCGGCCGTCGCGGGCGTAGGTGAGGTCGCCGCGCGGCTCGGCGTGGCGAGGGTCGCCGACGCGCTGGATGCGGACGCCGTGCTGGTCGGACCAGACGAACGGCGGCTGTGGCGCGCGTTCGGGCAGGCCGAGCATCGGCGCGGGCGGCGTTCTGGCCTCCTCGCACGGCGGCCTCCCAGTGGGCGCCGGGCGCGTGGCGGCCGGCGATCGGGTCGTAGGGCGCGGCGGCGTCGCCGGCGGCGTACACGTGCGCCGCGGGTGCGCGGCCCGCGGGTCGACGGGGATGCCGGCCGGCCATGGCGTCCACGCCGTGGCCGGCCGCACGCCGACGGCGACCAGGACGTGGTCGGGTTCGATCCGCGTGCCGTCGTCGAGCTCCAGCGCCGCGACGCGGCCGGCGCGCTCGTGCACCGCCACGAGGCGGCGCCCGAGCCTGAGCTCGACGCCGGCCTGCTCGTGCAGCGCCTGCAGGTGGTGTCCGCCGCCCGGGCCCATCAGCGCGTCGAAGGGCGCCGGGAGCGCGTCGATCAGCGTCGCGGCGGTGCCGCGGGCGCGTGCCGCGGAAGCGACCTCCTGCCCGATCAGGCCGGCGCCGACGATCGCGACGTGGTCGCTCGCGCCGAGCGCCGCGTCGAGGCGGACGGCGTCGTCGAGCGTGCGCAGGACGTGGACGTTGTCGTGGCCGGCGAGGCCGGGAATCTCGACGGGCTTGGCGCCGGTGGCGATCAGCAGGCGGTCGAAGGTCAGCGTCTCGCCGCTGTCGAGGCGGACGGAGCCGTCGTTGAGCTCGACCGCTTCCGTGCCGGTGCGCAGCTCGACGTCGTGTTCGCGGTGCCAGGGCGCGGGGCGCAGGCGCAGGTCGGGGCGCTCGCCGGCGAGGATCGCCTTCGAGAGCGGCGGGCGGTCGTAGGGCGCGTGCGGCTCGTCGCCGATCATCGTGATCGGGCCGTCGTGGCCGCCGGCGCGCAGCGTCTCGGCGCAGCGCTGCGCGGCGAGGCCTGCGCCGACGAGGACGATTCTCATGCGTTCGCTCCCTTCGTGGGCGCCGCCGGACGGCGCACCGGTTGCTTCTTGCGCAGACGGGCGACCAGCAGCGCGGCGGCCGGGACGGCCGTGGCGAGCATGAACGCGCGCAGCCACGACGAGCCGGCGTCGGTCCCCGCGCCGAGCGTGTGGACGAGCCCGAGCACGTAGACGAGCGGCGTCGCGCGGTGCAGGTTGCGCCAGCGCTTGCCGCCGATCCGTCTTCTGGCGTAGAAGGAGAGGCCGAGCAGCGCGGCGAGGTAGCCGCCGACGATCCCGGCGGCGACGTACGCGGGCCGGTAGTCGATCGCGAACGGGACGAGGATCCCGTCGAGTCCCGGCTTGAGGAACGTGTCGGGCAGCAGCGCCGCCCCGTGCAGCGCGATCGCGATCAGGCTCGCGAGCGCGGTCTGCTCGTGGATGGCGACGAGCGCGCGGCGGCGTTGCGGCGGGCCGCCGAGGCCTGCGGCGAGCGTCAGGCCGATCAGCACCGAGACCGCGACGAGGACGAGCGCGACGACGCCGGCCGAGCGGCTGATGAGCCAGAAGGCGTGCTCCTGCGGGTTCATGCCGCCACTCCGATGCGGACGACCGGGCGCGGGTGGATTCGTTGCACGTCACCGTCGTCGTGGACGATCAGGCCGCCGTGGCGGCGCAGCCAGCGCTTGGCGTTGCGCGGGCCGCTGAGCAGTGCGGCCTTGGCCAGCGCCTCGGCCTCGACCGCGGTGGGCGCGAGTGCGGTCGCGCCGATCAGGCCCGTCCACGCGGGCTGCTGCGTCGAGGGGTCGAGCAGGTGGTGGCGCGGGGTGCCGTCGGGTGCGCGCCAGAGGCGGACGTTCAGTCCTGAGGTCGCGACGGCGCCGCGTGTGAGGTGCAGCGTGTGCACGGTCTCGCCGGTCAGCGGGTGGCGGACCTCGACCTCGAACGGGTCGTCGGGGGCGGACACGCGCAGATCGCCGCCGCAGTCGACGGCCCAGCGACCCGTGAGCCGGTGCGCGAGCAGGTCGGCGGCCAGGCCCTTGCCGGTGCCGCCGGTGTCGAGCTGGAGACCGGGCGGGCGGCGGATCGTGCGTTCGCCGAGCGTGACGCGGCGCCATGGCGCGAACGGGTTGGCGGCGGCCGGCTTGCGTGGCGGCGCGCTTTCCAGCGCGGCTCGGAGCGGGAGCTCGGCCGTGCGGCGGCTGCGGTCGTAGCCGGCGGCCTCGAGCGCGGGGACGAGCGTCGGGATCGACGAGCCCGCCCGTTCGCTGCGCCGCCCACAGTCCCGCGGCGACCGCCGTGCGCAGCAGCGGCGAGGCGGCGACGTCGGAGTCGGGCGAGGCGTTCAGCCGGCAGAGCTCGCTGTCCGGTCGGAAGCGGCTCAGCGCCGCCTCGAAGCGCTCGAGGTACGCGCGGCACTCGCCGGCGGTCTGGTCGTCGTCGACGAGCAGCCGGACGTGGGTGCCCATGCAGTCGAAGGTGAGGTCGGTCATGAGGACTGGGTCGTCAGCGGGGCGGGAGCAGGGGCGGCCGGCGCCGGGGCAGGCGCGGGGGCGGCAGGGGCGGGCGCCGATGGCGCCGGTGCGGTCTGGGCGGGCGCCGCTGAGCCCGCCGCGGACGGCGCCGCCGCCGCGGCGCCACGGACGCCGGGACGCCGCCGGTGCTCGACGATCCGGGTCACGATCACCCGCCGGATCAGCACCTTCCGGGGTGCCGGCGAGGCCTGCGCCACGACCTGCGGTTCGCCGGCGCCGAGCGCCGGGTCCGCGCCGGCGCGCATCTGGAGCGCGAGCAGCGCGACGATCGCGAAGAACAGCCCGGCCGACCCCGCGACGACCGGAAACGGCCCCGGCTTCTTGATCGGCTCCCGCTTGCGCGGCAGCGGCGGAAGCTTCGCGGTGGGCGCATCGGGGTCAGACCGCTCAGGTGCGTCCGCCGACGGGTCGGGCGGCGTGGGCTCAGTCATCGTCGCCACCGCGCCCGCGGCCGCGCCCGTGACCGGAGTCGCCGTCGCCGCCCCGGCCGCGGCCGTGCCCGGAGTCGTCGCTCCGCCGCCGTGGTGGCCGGAGTCGTCGTCCGCCGCCGCGGTGGTGCCCGCGAGTCGTCGTCTCCGCCGCTGTGGTGGCCGGAGTCGTCGTCTCCGCCGCGGTGGTGGCCGGAATCGTCGCTGCGCGAGGAGGAGGCTGCGGCGATCGGGCGCCGCGGCACTGCGGGCCGGGGCGGATGCGCGAGCCGGCGCCGGCGCGCTGCTTCGGGACGAGGAGGAGGAGCGGGCGGGCGCCGACGCGGAACCGCCGCCGCTGCTCTGCGCCTTGTCCCTGCGGACGACGTGGATCGTGCGGCGGATCGTCTTGGTCCGCACCTCGGCGGTCGGCGTGGCGGTCGGTTGGGCGGCGGCGACGGTGGGCCGCGGCGGTGCGGTCGGAAGGGCGATCGCGGCGGCGGCGACGCCTCCCAGCGCGGAGAGGACGGCGAGGGCGGCGACAGCGGGGGTGCGCAGGCTCATGCCCACACCTTCGGATCCACCGCCCCAAGCGACCGGCAGCCCGAGGGAAAGCTTTGGCAAAACCTGCGCTGGGCCGGGGGTGTGTTCGAGAGCTCCCGGTTTCCGAGAGCCAGGAAACACACCCCGCGATCAGTCGTCGTCGTCGCCGCCGCGACCGCGCCCTCGGCCTCTGCCGCGGCCGCTGTCGTCGTCGCCGCCACTGTCGTCGCTGCCGGAGCCACTGTTATCGCTGCCGGAGCCGCTGTTGTCGTCGTCGACGGGTGGCGCGGTGGCCCTGGGGACGGCCGTGGCGGTCGCGCGCGGCGTCCGAGTCGGGCGCGGTGTTCGGGTGCGGGTCGGGCGACGGGTGCGGGCCGGGGTCGGTGAGGCCGTCGGGGAGGGCTCGGGCGTCGACGTCGGCGTCGGAGCCAGGTCGCGACCCGCGGTGAGCGGCTCCGAGGACAGGCCGACGCTCTGGTCGGAGAGCGAGCTCGCGGCCGTCGTCAGACCCGCCGCGAGGACGAGGCCGGCGATGGCGGCGACGGCGATCGCGACACTGCGGCGCCAGCCGGTCATGCCGGCCTCGCCAAGGCAGCGACCGCGATCGCGACGTTGCGGTCGCCAGCCGGTCATGCCGTCCCCGCCGCGACCGGCTCGTTCGGCTTGGTGCCGCCGTCCGCGAGCGGCAGGGTGATCGTCGCCACCGCGCCGCCGGACGGGCCGTTGGCCAGCGCGACGTCGCCGTGCCAGCGCGAGGCGAGCTCGCGCGCGATCGGGAGCCCGAGGCCGGTGCCGCGGCGGCGCGAGGCGCGGCCGACGGTGCCGCGGTGGAAGCGGGCGAAGATCGTCTCCTCCTCGCCCGGCGCCAGGCCCGGGCCCTGGTCGGCGACGTCGAGCCGCCCCGGCGCCACCGCGATCGAGATGCGCTGGTCCGCAGGGCCGTAGTCGATCGCGTTCTCGATCAGGGCGTCGAGGATGCGGTCGAGGTCGTCGGCCGTGCAGCGGACGACGGACGACGAGCCGGAGACGACCAGGTCCGCGGCCGGGTAGCGCGCGACGGCGCGACGGGCGCCGGCCAGCAGGTCGGTCGCGGCGTCGGGCGGCCGGGCGGCGCCCGCCTCGCTCAGCACCAGCAACTCGGTGACGACGCCCGAGAGCCGGTCGACCTCGTCCAGCGCGCCCGAGACCTGCTCGGCGGCGGGACCCGACGACAGCGCGGCCGCCTCCTCCAAACGCAGTCGCAGGCCCGGTCAGCGGCGTGCGCAGCTGGTGCGAGGCGTCGGCCACGAAGTCCCGCTGCGCGTCGACCATGCGCTGCACGCGCCCCGTCATCTCGTTGAACGCGCCCGCCACTTCGCGCTGCTCCAGCGAGCCCTCGATCGGGACCCGGACGCTCAGATCGCCTTCGCCCGCGCGCCGCGCCGCGCCTGCCAGGCGCCGCAGCGGCCGCACCACCGAAGCCGCCAGGAACGCCCCCGCGGCCAGCCCCAGCCCGAGCACGATCAGGCCGACCAGCACGAGCCCGATCGTCGCCGAGCGCACCGCCCGGTCGATCGCCTTGACGCTCTGGGTGATCCGCACCGCGCCGTCCACCCTGCCCGTCGCGCGTGACCGGCACCGCCGTCGCGAGGATCTCCTTGGCCAAGGTCGAGCTGTCGCGCGTCACCTGCGCCGGACGGCCCTGCAGCGCCGTGGCGATCTCCGACCGCGACGAGTAGTCGGCGCCGACGGTGCCCGGCTCGCTGTCGGCGACCACGATGCCGCGGCGGTCGACGATCAGCACGCGGCCGCGGACCTCGCTCGCGGACGTGGCCACGATCCGCTCCGGCGCGGTGTCGCCCGCGGCCGTCGCGGCCACGACCTCGGCCTGCCCCAGCGACTGGGTCTTGACCTCGGCGTCGATGCGATCGCCGACCGAGCGGACGAGCGGCACCAGCATCGACCCGATCGCCAGCACCAGCACGTAGGCCAGCGCCAGCAGCAGCCGTGCGCGGAGGGTCACAGCTCCGCCGGCCCCGTGAAGCGGAAGCCGACGCCCCGCACGGTATGGATCAGCCGCGGCGCCGACGCGTCGTCGCCGAGCTTGCCCCGCAGCCACCCGACGTGCACGTCGAGCGTCTTGGTCGAGCCGAACCAGTTCTCGTCCCACACGCGCGAGATCAGGTCCTCGCGCGTGACGACCTCGCCGGCGTGCGAGACGAGCTCGACCAGCAGGTCGAACTCCTTGCGCGACAACGACAGCTCGTCGCCGGAGAGGAAGGCCCGCCGCGACGCGACCTCGATCCGCACCGGCCCGACCGCGAGATCGGACGGCGGCGCCGACGGCCGCACGCGCCGCAGCACGGCGCGCATGCGCGCGATCACCTCCGCGCCGCTGAACGGCTTGACGACGTAGTCGTCGGCGCCCAGCTCGAGCCCGACGACGCGTTCGAGCTCGGTCCCGCGCGCGGTGAGCATGATGATCGGGACCTCGGCGCCGGAAGCGCGCAGCTCGCGGGCGAGATCGCGGCCGTCGCCGTCGGGCAGCATCAGGTCGAGCAGCACGAGGTCGGGCGCCTCGCGCGCCAGCGCCGCACGCGCCTCGGCGAGCGTCGCGCAGACGACCGGATCGAACCCCTCGCGCGCCAACGCGCTCGAGAACGGGCCGGAGATCGACTCCTCGTCCTCGACGAACAGCACGCGCGGTTTCACGTCGCCAAGGCTAGGGCGACGATGGCAAAGAAACGGCAAGGAGAGCAGGGCGAAGCGGTTCTCCTGGCGAGCGAGGTCGTCGCTATCGGCGCTCTGGCGGCGACACGAGACCCGGCGTCGACCGCCAGGCGCACGAGCTCGAAGCGCTTGCGGTACGGCGCCGAGGACTGCAGGTTGAAGGCGTCGAACAGCGCCCGCATGTGCGTCTTGACGGTGTCGATCGAGACCGTCAGCTCGTCGGCGATCTCCTCGTTCGAGGCCGGGCCCTCGGCCGGCCGGCAGAGCGCGATCAGCACGCGCAGCTGCGCGGGCGTGAGCACCGGCATCACGGCCCGGGAGGCGACCTCGGTCATCTTCGAGTCGGTCGTCGCCGACGGGTCGTGGAAGCGCAGCCGGGTCGCGCCGACGCGGATCACGTCGAGGTGGCGCAGCGGCCGCCGCCCTTGGACGCGCTCCTCGTTGACGAACGTCCCGTTGGTCGAGCGCCCGTCGTCGAGCACGCTCCAGACGCCGTCGACGGCCTCGATCGACGCGTGCGAGCGCGACACCTGCCCGTCCCACGTCAGCGCGAGCCCGCACGCCGGCGAGCGCCCGACGGTCACCGCTTCCCCGGCGAGCGCGACCAGGCGCTGGATGCCGTCGTCGTCGCGCAGCTCCACGAACGGCGTCTTGCTCCGCTCCGCCGCGAGCCGCTCCTGCAGTTCGCTCGGCGAGGATGCGTGACGCTCCGGCCAGTCGTGCACGAAAGTCACTCTACGGACCGGGCCGGAAGACCTCAAAGCCGGTGACGTAGAGTCGCGCAGCTATGAGCGACCTCAGCCCCCGTGAGCCTTGGCCCGGATATGCCGACCTCGACGAGGACGTCCGCGACGACCTGCTGGCCAAGAAGTTCCAGCAGGCGAAGGACCAGAACGACCAGGACTACGCCTACGCACTGGCCGCGGCGGTCGCGAACTACGAGCTGGTGCTCGACCTCAAGCCCGACACGACGGCGGCACAGCCACTGGCCGCGACGGCGCGCAGCCTGCATGACGACGCCGGCGGATGGCAGGCCAGCTAGCCGCGATCGCCGACGCTCGCCGTTCGCCTGACCCGGCGAACGACTACGGCGTCGCCAAAGCCGGACTCGGCGACGCGCCGCTCCCCGAGACGGTCGACCTGCGTCGCGCCTGGCACCCGATCGCCGACCAGGGCCACACGGCGTCGTGCGTCGGCTGGACCGTGGCCGACTCGCTGGTGCGCTGGCACCTCGTCGAAGCCGGCCGCCTCGCCCCTGACGAGCCGCTGTCCGCCCGCTACGTGTGGATGGCGGCGAAGGAGATGTTCCAGCGCGAGGAGTTCCCCTCGACGTTCCTCGAGACCGACGGGACGAGCCTGAAGGCCGGCCTCGACGTCGCGCGCAAGTTCGGCGTCGCGCTCGAGACGGAGCTGCCGTGGAACGGCTTCGTGACGACGGACCACACGAGCTTCAACCGCGACGTCCGGCGCAGGAAGATCATGGCCTACTTCAACCTCGGCCTCGACGCGCACGAATGGCGCCGGTGGCTGCACCAGAACGGCCCGGTCGCCGTGCTGGTCAAAGAGGACGCGCACTTCCAGACCACGCGCGGTGAGCTCGACGCGTTCGACGAGGCCTCGGTCACCGGCAGCCACGCGGCCGCGCTCTTCGGCTACGGGCCCGACCACTTCCTGCTGCGGTCGAGCTGGGGCACGGACTGGGGCGAGCAGGGCTACGCGCGCCTCAGCCACGACTACGCGGCGCAGGCGATCCTCGAGAGTTACGGCGTGATGATCTGAGCCTCGTCGGCGATCCGCGCGGCGACGGCGGGCAGCGCCAGCTCGCGCGCCAGCAGCAGCCCGCGGTTCACCAGCTCGTCGCGGTCGCCGACCGGCACCGCGGTCGCGAGCCAGTCGCCGATCGTGCGCAGCTCCCAGGCGGGAGCACGCCACGCGGACGCCAGCCGCAGCGCGTGGGCGAAGTGCTCCGCGGCGTCGCCCGGCCGGTCGTCGGCCGCGGCCAGCAGCCCGAGCGCGCGCGCCGCCGGCCCCCAGATCGCCCACAGGTGCTCGCTCACCGGGTTCGCCGCCGCGTACGGCTCCAGCAGCTCATAGAGCCGCGCGACCTGCGCCGGCTCGCCGGCGCCCGCGGCCGCCTCCGCCAGGCAGACCGCGGCGGCCAGGAAGTCGGGCGAGCGCTCGACCGCGGCGAAGTCGTCGTGCGCCAGCAGCGCGACGCCGCGACCCGCGGCCTCGGGGTTGCCGAGCTCCCACTCGAGCGACGCCAGCATCGCCTCCCACGCCGGCAGGTGCGGGTAGCGCGCGGCGAAGCCGCGCAGCTGGGCGGCGTCGGCATCCTGCGGGCGCCAGCGCAGCCGCGCCAGCACGAAGCGCCCGACCGTGTGCTCGTGGAAGCAGTCGTCGCTGTGGCGGCGGTTGAGCACCAGCGCCTCTTCGGTCATGCGATCGGCCTCGTCGAGCCGGCCCGCGAACGCCGCGTAGGCCGCTTCGGCGACGATCAGCATCCAGCGCGAGAACGAGCGCCGGCTGGCGTTGGCGACGGGCCGTGCACGGTCGAGGTCGGCGGTCGCGCGGGCGACGTCGCCGGCCTGCATCGCGTCCCGGATCCGCTGCAGATAGGCCCACACCAGCGCGCCGTGGTCCGCGTGATGGACGGCCGCGCGCACGACCTCCTCGGCCGCCGCGGCGCGCTGCGCGCTGCGCTCCGGGCGCCAGTTGACGATCACGGCCGACGGATGCAGCCAGGCGCGCGTCGCTTCATCCGGCGCGGTCGCGAGCGCCTCGTCGATCAGTGCCTCCCGGAGCGCCTGGTCGGTCTCGAAGACGGCCAGCAGCCCGGTGACGCGCGCGCGCAGCGGCCCGTCGGGCAGCCGCTCGAGCGCCTGGCGCAGGACCGTGATGCTGTCCTCGTCGACCGCCCCGTAGGGCCGGACCTGCGCGAACCCGAGCGCGGCCCGCGCCAGCGCCTCCGCGTCGCCGTCGCGGCGGGCCGCGGCCGCGGCCTGCGCGTAGCGCCGGCGCGCGGCTTCGATGTCACCGGCGGCGATCGTCGCGTCGGCGAGCGCGAGCATCGTCTCGCGGCGCTCCGAGGCCGGCGCCTCGGCACCCAGCGCCAGCGCCTCCAGGGCCTCCGCATAGTGCGCCGCGGCCTCGGCATGGCCGAGCGCCGCGCCCGCCTCGTGCGCGGCCTCGAGCGCCGCCTCCCACGCGAGCTGCGGATCGGCGCCCGCACGCGCCGCGGCCAGCGCGTGGTACGCGATCTGCGCCGCCGGCACGTCGGCGCCCGCGTCCCGGCGCACGACCAGCGCGGAGGCGACGGCCTCGTGCAGCGCGCCCCGGCGGGCCTCGGGCAGCGCCTCGCGCACGGCGTCGCGCACGAGTCCGTGGGCAAACGCGAACTGCCCCGGCGCAGGGCTGCGCACGAGCCCCGCGGCCGTCCCGCGGTCCAGCGCGGCCGCGGCCGCGGCGCGCGAGACCCCCGCGGCGCGCACGAGGTCGGGGATCGTGAAGCGCCCGGCGACCGCGCCGACCTCGAGCACCGCGCACGCCTCCTCGCCGAGCCGCTCGACCCGGCGGCGCACGACCTCACGCACGCGCGTGGGCACGCCGTCGTCGCCGGCCTCGAGCAGCCGTACGAGCTCGGCCACATAGAACGGGTTGCCCGCCGTGCGCGCGTGGACGGTGTCGGCGGGACACCCGCGGGGAGCAGCGCGCGCACCGACTCCAGCGACAGCCCGCAGAGCTCGACCCGCTCGCCGGCGAGCTCGCGCAGCAGCTCGCCGAACGCGCTCTCACCGTCGGTGTAGGCGCCCGCGAGCAACAGCCGCGCGGTGGGCTCGGCACTGGCGACGTGCGCCAGCAGCCGCAGCGACGACGCGTCCGCCCAGTGCAGATCGTCGAGCACGACGAGCAGCGGGCGCTCGGCCGCCGCAGAGGCCAGCAGGTCCGCGACCGCGTCGTAGAGCTGCAGCCGCTCCTCCTCGCCGCCGGCGCCGCGAGCGGCGCCCAGCAGCGGGCCGAGGACGGGATCGGGCTCGCCCGCGACGAGCGCGCTCAGGCTGCGCACGATCGGGCGCCAGACGCCGTACGCGCGGCCCTCGGCCTCGCCGCGGCCCCAGACCGCGACGCCGCCGCGACGATCGGCCTCGGTCGCGAGCGCGTCGAGCACGGTCGTCTTGCCGATCCCGGGCTCGCCGGAGACGAGGACGGTGCGCACGGCGCCGCTCCAGGCCTGGGCGAGCGACGCCCGCAGGCGCGCGAGCTCGGGTCCGCGCCCGACGACTCCGACGGGCGCGACGACCTGCTCGCCGGCGCGCGAGAGCCGCGCCAGCGCCGCGGATACGGTCGTGGCCGCGTCGGGACGATCGGCAGGGTCGCGGGCGAGCAGCGCCAGCAGCAGCCGGTCGAGGTCCTCCGGCACGCCCGGCACGAGGCTCGACGGGGGGACGGGCGCCTCTTCGGACTCGAACGGGCGCCGGCCGCACAGCAGCTCGTAGAGCGTCACGCCGAGCGCGAACAGGTCCGAGCGGGCCGTGACGGGCTCGCCCCGCAGCTGCTCCGGCGCGGCGTAGCGCGGCGTGCCGGCCGGATCCGAGGGCTCACCCTCGGCGACCGCGACGCCGAAGTCGCCCAGCGCCGCCTCGCCCTCGGCGTCGACCCAGACGTTGTCGGGCTTGACGTCGCGGTGCACAACGCCTTGCGCGTGGGCATGGGCGAGCGCATCGGCGATCTCGCGCCCGAGGGCGATCACCTCCTGCGGCTCCAGCCGCCCCGCCGGCGCGCGGTCGAGGCGGTCGGCGAGCGACCCGCCCGTCATGTAGCGCGCCACCAGGCACGGGGTCCCGGCGTCGTCGAAGACGTCGTGGACGGTGACGATGTTGTGGTGGCCGCCGAGCCGCGCCGTCAGCCGCGCCTCGCGCCGCAGGCGCTCCCAGGCCGCGGGCCCGCTCACCCGCGCCAGCGCCACGCCGCGGTCGAGCGTGAGGTCGTGGGCGAGCCACACCTCCTTGCTCGCGCCGCGCCCGAGCCGGCGCTGCAACAGGTAGCGCCCGGCGACCATGCCGGGCGCTACCTCGACCGGCGGCTCGGCGTCGGGCGAAGCGATCGTGCAGACGGGACACGGACCGCCGTCGGAAGGCAGGGTCCGGCCGCAGTTCGGGCAGGTCGCGCTCAGGCATCCCGAGTCTAAGAGGTACTGGTGGACGCGGCCACAAGTACGACGCATTCCGGCGGGGCGCCGGCCCGTCCGCTGCCGGGCGGCGGCCGCCACACACGTACCACCAGTATGCGAGCGGCGTCCGCCGCGGGCAGCGACGACCGGTGCATTCGCCGGCGATGCGCCGTACTTCTGGCCGAGCCCACTAGTGGCGACGGGACGGCGGCGCAGGGTCATGACGCCGGCGATGGAGATCGCGAGCAGGCCGACGGCGCCGCCGGCGCCGATGGCCGCGTCGCCCCAGTCGAAGCCGTCGGCGTAGGAGACCTCGGCGAACGGCGCGACGATGCGGTCCGCGGCGGCGTCCTTGGCGTCCGGCGAGCGCAGGTCGCGATAGGTCGGCCCGACGGCGAGACGGCCGCGTCCTTGGCGTCCGGCGAGCGCAGGTCCCGGTAGGTCGGCCCGACGGCGAGGCGCGCCGCGTCCTTGGCGTCCGGGGAGCGCAGGTCGCGATACGTGCCGGTCGGCCGCGGAGGGCTGGGCCGTGGCGACGGCCGGGCTGCTGAGCGTGAGAATGGTCAGCGCGGTGACACGCAGGCCGGTGGTGCGCATGGTGCGCCTCCTGGGTGGTACCCCCCGTGCGATCGGCTGCCGACAACGCTCTGAGATGGCGGTCACGCATCGCCCATTACCGCCCATTTCGCGCCCACGAGCGGTCAGGTTGTGCGCCCGCGGCGACTCGGGTAGCGTCGGTCGAGCAAAGGTCACCAATGGACTTCCGCCTTCTCGGACCACTCGAGATCGCCGACGGTGCCGAGCTTCTGCGGCTCGGGGAGGGTCGCCAGCGCGGAGTACTCGTGCTGCTGCTGTTGCACCGCAACGAGGCGGTGTCGAGCGAGCGGCTGATCGACACGTTGTGGGGCGAGCGCCCGCCGGCGACCGCCGCCAAGGTGCTCCAGAACCACGTCAGCCATCTGCGGCAGGCGCTCGGCAACGGCGCGGCGGCGCGGCTCGAGACCCGCGGCCACGGCTACGCGCTGCGCGTCGAGGCGGGCGAGCTCGACCTCGACCGCTTCGGGCAGCTGGTGCAGGCCGGCAGCGAGGCGCTCCGCCGCGACGAGCCGGCGGAGGCGGCGGCCCGGATGCGGGACGCGCTCGGCCTGTGGCGCGGCCCGCCGCTCGCCGACGTGGCCTATGAGGCGTTCGCCCAGCCCGAGATCGCGCGGCTCCAGGCGCAGCGGCTGGTGGCGCTGGAGCAGCGGATCGACGCCGACCTCGCGCTCGGGCGCCAGCGCGAACTGATCGGCGAGCTCGAGGCGCTGGTGGCAGAGCAGCCGTTGCGCGAGCGCCCGCGGAGCCAGTTGATGCTCGCCCTCTACCGCTCGGGGCGCCAGGCCGACGCGCTTGCGGTCTACCAGGACGCTCGTCGAGCGCTCGTGGACGAGCTCGGGCGTCGAGCCGGGCCCCGAGCTGCGCGAGCTGCACGCGGCGATCCTGCGCCAGGACCCGGCACTGGCGCCGGCCCCGGCCTCCTGGCCGCGGCTCCGCGCGCGTTCCCGCCGCACACGGGCGCTGCTGGCCGTCGGCGGCGTGGCGCTGGTCGCCGCCGCGGCCGCCCGCCATGCTCGTCGAGCGTGACGACGAGGCCTCGCGGATAGTCACTCCCGGGGTGGAGGCGCCTCACACCCGGTGCGGGAAAGGTTCACCCCTGGAGCGCATGGTTCGCGCGCTGAACATCCGGGAGGGTTGCGCCATGGCCGCTCCCTCACTTCTCTTCCCTCCCTCCCAGGCGCCTGACATCGCGCAGGACATCGCCGCGGAGGCCGCTCTAGAACGTGTCCGCTCCGCCGCGATGGTTGCCAGAGACCAGATCGCGGAGCTGCAGGATGTCCGCGTCCTCGGCCCCGAGGTCAAGAGCGGCAGCGACACCGTGCGGCTCGCGATCGACCTGCGCGACACGGGCCGCGACGCCTGGCAGGTCGCCTGCGCGATGGCCGGCCGTGGCTTCACGCTCGACGCCGCGTCGAATCGCGTGATCGTCGTCCGCCTGAGCGAGGACGACATCAAGGAGGCCATCCAGTACCGGCTCGCCTCCGCGCTGCAGCTCGCGCTCTGGGCGACGCCCGAGGCCTAAGCCAGGGTCGCTTCAGCGAGCACCCGGCGGTGCGCAGGACGCGCCGCCTCGTAGCGCTCACGACCCTCGGGCGTCAGGCAGACCGCGATCCCGCGCCGGTCCTCGGGACACATCGCGCGGGTCACGAGCCCGTCCTTCTCGAGCCGCCCCACGGTGCGCGAGAGCGCGCTCTGGCTGAGGTGCATCGCCGCCGCCACCTCCTGCATCCGCGGCCGCTCGCTGCACTGGCCGGCCAAGCGGTCCAGCACCTCGAACTCGCTCACCCCGAGGCCGAACTCGGCCAGCGCCTCGTCGAGCGCGACCGTCGTGCGGGCGTAGCGGAAGAGCAGGTCACGCCAGTCGGCTGCGACGTCTTCGGACACGCCGATATTGTATCGCGTGCATATGTTGCACATGCATTAGATGCATGTGCATGTAGTATGCCTGAGGATGACTTCCTCCCCTGCTCCCGCCCAGCGCTGGGACGCCCGCCTGTGGGGCGCGCTGATCCTGCTCTGCGGTGTCGTCTTCCTCGACGGCCTCGACGTCTCCATGGTCGGTGTCGCGCTGCCGTCGATCCAGGCCGACCTCGGCCTCACCACTTCCCAGCTGCAGTGGGTCATTTCGGCCTACGTGCTCGGCCTCGGCGGCGTGCTGCTGCTCGGCGGCCGCGCCTCGGACCTGCTCGGCCGCCGGCGCGTGCTGATCGGCGCGCTCACGGTGTTCACGCTCGCCTCGCTCGCCGGAGGCCTCGTCCAAGACGGCACGCTGTTGATCGCCGCGCGCTTCCTCAAGGGCGTCGCCGCCGCGTTCACCGTCCCCGCGGCGCTCTCGCTCATCACCACCACCTTCACCGAAGGCCCGGCCCGCAACAAGGCGCTGGCCATCTTCAACGCGTTCGGCGCGAGCGGGTTCTCGTTCGGCCTGGTGTTCGGCGGGCTGCTGACGAGCGTCGGCTGGCGCTGGACGTTCCTGCTCCCCGTGCCCGTGGCGCTGATCCTGCTGGCTCTGGTCCCGCGCTACATCGCGCGTGACCGGCCCTACCTCGGGCCCAAGCGCCGCTATGACATCCCGGGCGCGGTGCTGTTGACCGCCGGCATGCTGCTGCTCGTGCGCACGATCGTCGAGGCGCCCGAGACCGGCTGGGCTGCCGCCGAGACGCTGGCGGGCTTCGCGCTCTCCGCCGGCCTGCTGGCCACCTTCGTGGTGGTCGAGCGCCGCGCCGCCCAGCCGCTGGTGCGGCTCGGGATCTTCCGCTCCGCTCCGCTCGTGCGGGCGAACCTCGGCGCGATGTGCCTGTTCGGCGCCTACGTGGGCTTCCAGTTCGTCGCCACCCTGTACCTGCAGGGCACGCTGGGCTGGAGCGCGCTCGAGACCGCGCTGGCGTTCCTGCCGGGCGGCCTGCTCGTCGCCTTCGGCGCCCCGCGCATGGGCGCGGTGATCAGTCGCTACGGCACCGCGAAGCCGATCCTCGCCTCGACGATCGCCTTCGCCGCCGGATACGCGCTCTTCCTGCCCGTGGACGCGACGCCGTACCTGCTGACGTTCCTGCCGACGATGCTGCTGGTCGGCCTCGGCTTCGGGCTCGGCTACGCGGCGCTCAACGTGCAGGCCACCGCGGGCGTGCCCGACCACGAGCAAGGACTGGCCGCCGGCCTCGTGCAGACGTCGTTCCAGATGGGCGGGGCGATCGTCCTGGCCGCGGTCAGCGCCGTCGTCGGCGCCGGAACGACGGGCGACTACCGGACCGCGATCGCGGTCGTGGTCGGCGTCGCCGTCGTCAACGTCGTGCTCGCGCTCGTGGGCACGGTGCGCCCGCGCACCGACGAGGTGTACGCCGAGGCCTGATCAGGCCGGATGATCGGGGCGCTAATTAAGGTCGGATGATCGGGGTGGGGCGGAGGGGATGTCCCACCTTCACTTCTCGGATGACCGGGGTGGGGCGGAGGGGATGTCCTGCCTTCAATTCACTTTCTTACGTGACGGACGGGGATGAGCGCGGTTCCCGGGGCCTCTTCGTAGCGCACGATCTCGGCCTTGACGGACTCGCGCTTCTCCTCCAGCCGGGCGATCTCCTCCAGGAGTTGCTCGGCCCGCTTCTCGAGCACCACGACTTTGCGCACCATGCGGTCGAGTTGCTCCTCGAGGGCGAACACGCGCTCGACGCCGGCGAGGTTCATGCCCCATTCCGTCGTCATCTCCTGGATCCGCCGCAGCCGCTCGACGTCGGCCTGGGAGTACAGGCGCGTGCCCTTCGGCGAGCGCTTGGGCTCGATCAGGCCGCGCGCCTCGTACATCCGCAGCGTCTGCGGATGCATCTCGGCCAGCTCGGCGGCGACCGAGATCATGAAGACGCCGCGATCGTGATCGACGCGGGCCGTGATGCGCGTGCGGCGGGTCGCCATGTCTAGGACCGGCCCGCCGCCCTGAGGATCCGCTCGCGCGGGTTGCCGTTCATGACCTTCGAGAGCTGCTCGACGGCCTCGCGCTGCTCGGCGGTCAGCGTCTCGGGGAGTTCGATCACGAACCGATAATGCAGGTCGTTCCGGCCGGAACCGGACAGCACCGGCGGCCCTTCGCCGCGCAGGCGCTGCACGGTGCCGTGCTTGGTGCCGGGCGGGACGCGCAGCTTCTTCGTGCCGTGCAGCGTCGGGACCTCGACCTCGGCACCGCCGAGCGCCTCGGCCACGGTGATCGGGACCTCGACCTCGTAGTGGTCGCCCTTGGGCTTGAAGACGGGCGACTCGGTGACGTGGGTGATCACGTACAGATCGCCCGACGGGCCGCCGCGCAGGCCGGCTTCGCCCTTGCCCGCGAGCTTGATGCGCGAGCCCTCGCGCACGCCGGCGGGGATGTTGACCCGGTAGCGCTTGACCTCGCGCAGCCGGCCCTCACCCGCGCACGTCGGGCATGGGTCCTCGATCACGGTCCCGGAGCCGTTGCAGCGCGAGCACGGGCGGGTGATCGAGAACACGCCCTGGCCCTGGGCCTCGACGCCGCGGCCGTTGCAGACCGGGCAGACGGTCGGCGAGGTGCCCGGCCGCGCGCCGGAGCCGCGGCACGTGGTGCACGGCGAGTGGGTCGCGACCGAGACCGGCACCTGCGCGCCCTCGGTCGCCTGCTCGAAGGACAGCGTGACGGTCGTCTCGAGGTCGCGGCCGCGCTCGGCGACCGGCTTCGTGCGCGCGCGCCCGCCGCCGGTGTTGAAGATCCCGGACAGGATGTCCGAGAACGAGCCGAAGTCGGCCGTGGACGCGCCGGCTCCGCCGGCACCGCCGCCGAACGGGTTGCCGCCCGTGAACACGGAGCCGCCGCGGTCGTAGCGCTTGCGCTTCTCGGGGTCGCCGAGGATGTCGTAGGCCTCGGAGATCTTCTTGAAGCGCTCCTCGGCCCCGGCGTCCTTGTTGGTGTCCGGGTGGTACTGCCGGGCCAGCTTGCGGTACGCCTTCTTGATGTCCTCCTGGGAGGCCTTCTTGTCGACCCCGAGGGTCCTGTAATGGTCGGTACCGCGGGCCATCGCTACGCCGCCACCACCACGCGCGCGGGCCGCAACACGGCCCCGTTGATGCGGTAGCCGGACTGGTAGACCTCGAGCGACGGTGCCCGCCTCGACGCCCTCCTCGGGCTGCGAGAGCATCGCCTCGTGCTCGTTGGGATCGAAGACCTCGCCGCGCGGCGAGAACGCCTGGATGCCGACGCGCGCGAGCGCCGCCTGCAGCTCCTCGCCGACCATCGCAAAGCCCTTGACGACGTCCTCGTGCCCCTCGGCCGCCTTGAGCGCCAGCTCGAGGTGATCGAGCGCGGGCAGCAGCTCCTTGGCCAGCTTCGCCATCCCGCGGTCCGCGGCGGCGGCGTTCTCGCGCGCCATCCGCTTGCGGTAGTTCTCGAAGTCGGCCTTGGTGCGCTGGGCGAGCGCGAGGTAGTCGTCGGCCTTGCTCTGCGCGACCTTCAGCTCGGACGCGGCCGGCACTTCGGCGTCGCCGAACGAGGTCTCGCCCGTGCCGGCCGCGCCGGGATGCGGCGGCGCCGCCGCGGAGAACTCATCGTCCTCCGCAAGCGGCTCCTGCTCCGTCTCTGGCACGGTGCGAATCTCGTCTTCCGACATCACTTCTGCTCGTCGACGACCTCGGCGTCGACGACCTCCTCCTCGGACGCGGAGTCGCCGTCGGCGGAGGCGCCGTTGGTGGTCGGCTCGGACTGCTGCTGGGCCGCCTGGGCGCGCTCGTACATCTGCTCGGAGACGCGGTGGAACGCGGTCTGCAGCGTCTCGGTCTTGGCCCGGATCTCGTCCGCGTCCTCGGTCGTCAGCGAGTCGTTGACGGCCTTGATGGCGTCCTCGATCTCGCGCTTGGAGGACTCGTCGATCTGCTCGGCGAGCTCCTTGAGCTGCTTCTGCGCGTTGTAGGCCGCGGACTCGCCGTTGTTGCGGGCCTCGGCCAGCTCGCGCAGGCGCTTGTCGTCGTCGGCGTGCGACTCGGCGTCGGAGACCATCCGCTTGATCTCGTCGTCGGAGAGCCCGGAGCCGGACTTGATCTCGATCTTCTGCTCCTTGCCCGTGCCGAGGTCCTTCGCCGACACCTTCACGATGCCGTTGGCGTCGATGTCGAAGCCGACCTCGATCTGCGGGATGCCGCGCGGCGCCGGCGGGATGCCGGTGAGCTGGAACTTGCCCAGCGACTTGTTGTAGGTCGCCATCTCGCGCTCGCCCTGCAGGACGTGGATCTCCACGCTCGGCTGGTTGTCCTCGGCGGTCGAGAAGACCTCGGACTTGCGCGTCGGGATCGTCGTGTTGCGCTCGATCAGCTTCGTCATCACGCCGCCCTTGGTCTCGATGCCGAGCGTGAGCGGGGTGACGTCGAGCAGCAGCACGTCCTTGACGTCGCCGGCCAGGACGCCCGCCTGGATGGCGGCGCCGACGGCCACGACCTCGTCCGGGTTGACGCCGCGGTGCGGCTCCTTGCCCGTGAGCTCCTTGACCTTTTCCTGGACGGCCGGCATGCGGGTCATGCCGCCGACGAGCACGACGTGCTGGATCTCCTTGACGCCCTTGTCCTTGGCGTCGTCCATGGCCTGGCGGACCGGGCCGACGACGCGCTCGATCAGGCTGCCGGCCAGCTCGTTGAGCTTGGCGCGGGTGAGCCGGACGTCGAGGTGCTTGGGGCCGGACGCGTCGGCCGTGATGAACGGCAGGTTGATCTGCGTCTCCTGCGCCGAGGAGAGCTCGATCTTGGCCTTCTCGGCGGCCTCGTAGAGCCGCTGCAGGGCCATCTTGTCCTGCGTCAGGTCGATGCCCTGGTCGCGCTTGAACTCGGCCGCGAGCCAGTCCACGATCGCCTTGTCGAAGTTGTCGCCGCCGAGGTGGTTGTCACCCGCGGTCGACTTGACCTCGAACACGCCGTCGCCGATCTCGAGCACCGACACGTCGAACGTGCCGCCGCCGAGGTCGAAGACGAGGATCGTCTGGTCGGATTCCTTGTCGAGGCCGTACGCCAGCGACGCGGCGGTCGGCTCGTTGATGATGCGCTTGACGTCGAGGCCCGCGATCCGGCCGGCGTCCTTGGTCGCCTGGCGCTGATCGTCGTTGAAGTAGGCCGGGACGGTGATGACCGCGGCGTCGACGCGTCTCGCCCAGGTAGGCCTCGGCGTCGGCCTTGAGCTTCTGCAGGATCATCGCCGCGATCTCCGGCGGCGAGTACTGCTTGCCGCCGGCCTCGACACGGGCGTCGCCGCCCGAGCCGGAGACGACGGAGTAGGGCACCATCGACTCCTCCTCGCGCACCTCGGCCTCCTTGCGGCCCATGAAGCGCTTGATCGAGAAGACGGTGTTGGTGGGGTTGGTGACCGCCTGGCGCTTGGCGACGGTGCCGACCAGGCGCTCGCCGCTCTGTGCGAAGGCGACCACCGAGGGGGTGGTCCGTCCACCCTCTGAGTTCTCGATCACCGTCGGCTCACCGCCCTCCAGGACGGCCATGCACGAGTTGGTGGTGCCGAGATCGATTCCGATGGTCTTTGCCATGTGTCTTGAACTCCTCTAAGCGGGGGCCGGGGGACGACGGCCCCCGGGTGAAAATCTCAGTCTGCTTGGCGCAGATTGTAGCCGGTCGGGCACATCCGCAGAAGTGCGCATCGGTCACACGCCGGGCGGCGCGCGTGACAGGTCCGGCGGCCGTGGCGGAGCAGGTTGACGTGGAACTCGAGCTCCTGCCCGCGGGGGGTGAGGTCGAGCATCGCGTCGTGTAGTTCCTCGAACGGCGCGCCGGCGCGGAACAGTCCGAGCCGCGTGCCGACGCGCGAGACGTGCGTGTCGACCGGGACGTCACGCTTGCCGTAGGCGAACAGCAGCACACAGGCGGCGGTCTTGCGGCCGACGCCGGTGAGCGCGGTCAACTCGGCGCGGGCCTGCTCGACCGTTGCGTGCGCCATGTCCGCGTCGAAGGTCTCGGGGTCGATCTCGCGCAGGATCTGCTGAATCCGGGCCGACTTGACCTTGCTGATGCCGCCCGGGCGGATCGCCCGCTCGACGTCGGCGTTCGGCGCGTCGCGCACCGCCGCCCAGTCGCTTGAAGTCGCGACGCAGAGCCAGGAACGCGACGTCGCGGTTGCGGTCGTTGGTCGACTGCGAGAGGACGGTCAGGATCAGTTCGTCGAGGCCCTGGCCGTGCGGCGGCGCGAACGGGCGCCCGTAGAGCTCCCTCAGGCGGTCGCGGATGCGGCGGACGCGAGCACGGTCGGGCGCGGACATGCGGCTGCAGACGGTAGCCTCGCGTGCAATAAACGTTGCAATGTTCGATTCCTGACCTCAAGAAAGCAGGAGGTCTGATTTTCGCCTCGACGGGCGATTAGGGTCTCGGGCCGCGAACTGAGTCGCGGCGTTTGGTCAGATTCCAGCGACGGACTGCTCTGGAACACGTCTCGCGCGCCTTTGGTCGGGCGCGTGGCCCCAGGAGAGCCCCATGTTGTCCGTCACGACGGTGCGGCGAGCGCTGCTCGCTGCCTTATGCATCGCCTGTCTCGGCGTCCCCACGGAGGCGCTCGCGTCAAGCCGCCACGATCGCACCGAGGCGGAGATCATCCAGGCGTTGAACGGCGTCCGCGCCAGCCACGGACTGCCGCGCCTGCTCACGAACCACAACCTCGCCCGCGCTGCGGACGCCCACTCGAAGGTCATGCTGCAGGCGAACCGCCTCGACCATGGTGATTTCTCGCGCCGCCTGCGGCGTTATGTGAGCTCGCGCAGCCTCGGGGAGAACCTCGCGTGGATGACCGACTGTGACCCGCAGACGATCGTGGACATGTGGCTCAACTCGCCGCCGCACCGCAAGATCATGCTTTCGAGCGCGTTCCAGCGGATCGGGGTCGGCCGGCGTGGCTCGTCGGAGTGCTACGTGACCGCGGACTTCGCGTCGGCGACGTAGGGAGGAAGGGTTTCGCCTCCGCGCTCCGCGCGGCGGCGTCGGCACCGCGCTCGCGCTCAGCAGCGGCGACGGCGGCCCGCGCTAGTGTGCCGCCTGCCATGCGGCGAGCGATCGAGCACCCTCTCGCGCCGGCGCTCGGTTGCGCCATCGTCTGCGTGGTCTATCTGCTGGCCGCGGCCGGCGACCGCCGACATGGCCGCCCACGCCTACCGCGCGTGGCTGTTCGAGCACGAAGGGCTGACGGTCTGGAACGCCCAGTGGTACGGCGGGCATCACGTGCTCGGGTACTCGCTGCTGTTCGCGCCGCTGGCCGCTGCGTTCGGGCCGGCGATCGTCGGCGTCGTCTCGGCCGTCGTCGCGGTCGCGCTCTTCGTCCCGCTCGCGCGCGCGGCGGCGCCGTCGCCCGCCGCCGGCGCGGCGGCCTCCTGGCTGTTGACGGCCGGCGTGCTCTCGAACGTGGCGATCGGGCGGATGCCGTTCCTGCTCGGGATCGCGCTCGCGGTCGGCGCCTGGTCGGCCGCGCGCGCCGAGCGGCGCGCGCTCTCGGGCGGCCTGGCGCTGGCGGCGATGCTGGCCAGCCCGGTCGCGGGCGTGTTCCTGATGCTCGGCGCCCTCGCGAAGCTGATCGCCGACGGCCGCGAGGCGCTCAAGCCGTCGCTGTGGCTCGGGCTGCCGGCGCTGGCCGGTGGGATCGGGCTCTACATCCTGTTCCCGGAGGGCGGCACGGACCGCTTCGCCGCGACCGCGTTCTGGCCGATGCTCGTGATCTCGGCCGCCGGCGTCGCGCTGCTGGCGCCCGGCCGCCGCACGCTGTGGGCCGGCGGCCTGCTGTACCTGCTCGTGCTCGTCGGCGCGTTCTTCGTGCCGTCGCCGTTCGGGCAGAACGCGCTGCGGCTCGGCGTGCTGGCCGGCCCTTCCGTGCTCGCGCTGGCGCACCGCAAGCGCGTGCCCGTGTTCGCGCTCGCGGTCGTCGGCGTCGGGCTGCTGTATCTGCAGTGGCTGCCCGCGGTGCGCGCCGTGGCGGAGGCGCACGGCGATCCGTCGACGCGGCTCGCGTTCCAGGCCGAGGCGCGCGACTTCCTGCAAGACGTCGCCCAGCCCGGCGAGCGCGTCGAGGTGCCGCTGACGATGAACCACTGGGAGGCCGCCGACCTGGCCAAGGTCGTCCCGCTCGCGCGCGGGTGGGAGCGCCAGCTCGACCAGAAGGCCAACCCGATCTTCTACGACGACGAGCCGCTGACCGCGGCCCGCTATCACGACTGGCTGCGCGAGAACGCCGTCCACTGGGTCGCACTGCCCAACGCGCCGCTGGACTACTCCGCGCGCGACGAGGCCGCGGTGCTCGAGCGCGGCGCCGAGTTCCTCAGGCTCGCCTACGAGTCGCCGCGCTGGCGGATCTGGCAGGTGCGCGGGACGGACCCGCCGGCGTCGGGCGGGGCAAAGCTGCTCGCCGCCGGCCCGAACTGGTTCATGGTCGACGCCGAGCGCCCGACGCTCGTGCGCTACCGCTACACGCGCTACTGGTCGACGACCGACGCCTGCCTGAGCCGCGCGCCGGGCGGCTGGACGCGCGTCGAGCCGCTCAAGGGCGGCGTCGTGCTGGTGCACGCCAAGTTCGGGTTGGAGCGGGCCCAGCGCGCAAAGGGGTGTTAGCCCCAATGGAGCCGCGCGGCGGTTCCGTCTAGCCTCGTTGGCCATGCGCCGGCTCCCCCGTGGCCCCCGCGATCTGTTGTGGCAGATCGTGCTGTTCTGCGGCGCGTACTGGCTCTACCGGCTCGTCCGCGGGCTGGTCTGGGACCAGTCGGCGGCCGCGTTCGAGCACGCGCGGCAGATCGTCGACGTCGAGCGCGCGCTCGGGCTCTTCGTCGAGCCGTCGCTGCAGCACTGGGCGATCGGCTCGGGCTGGATCGACGACATCGGCTCGTGGATGTACCTCAACACGCACTTCGTCGTCACGACGTGCGCGCTGGCGTACATCTACCTGTTCCGCAACGAGCACTACTACTTCGTGCGCAACATGTTCATGGTCGCGATGGGCCTGGCCCTGGCCGGCTACGTGCTCTATCCCACGGCGCCGCCGCGGATGCTGCCCGAGCTGGGCTTCGCGGACTCCGTGTCGGACTTCACGGGCGTGTCGTCGGACGCCTCGGTGAACGCGCTCTTCAACCCCTACGCCGCGGTGCCGTCGATGCACGTCGGCTTCGCGCTGATGCTGTCGGTGCCGATGATCCGGATGGCGCGCCGCACGTGGGCCAAGGCGCTGTGGGCGCTGTATGCGCCGGTGGTCACGCTGGTCGTCGTCGTCACCGCCAACCACTGGGTGCTCGACGCGGTGGCGGGCGCCGCCGTCGCCGCCGTCTCGGCGCTCGCCGCCCAGACCGTCTTCGCCCGGGTCCGCCCGCAGGCGTGGGCGTGGGCCCCGGCCGACGAGGCCCTTCCGGCCCCGGCCCGGGCCGGATAGGCTGCTTGCCCGATGGCCACCCCTCCCGTTGAACGCTCACCGCGTGGCCGGGGGAACGGGCCGCGCGACTATCAGGAGGTCTTCCGCAACCGCCTGATCGACTCGCGGCTGACCCCGAACGCGATCTCGCTGACCGGTTTCTTCCTCTGCGTCGTGGCCGCGGCGCTGGTGTTCCAGGGGTGGTGGATCGCCGGCGGCATCGCCTTCATCGTCGGCTCGGTCTGCGACACGCTGGACGGCCGCTACTCGCGGATGTCGGGCAAGGCCTCGCCGTTCGGCGCCTTCCTGGACTCGACGCTCGACCGCATCGAAGAGGGCGTCGTGCTGGCCGCGGTCGCCTACCAGTTCTCGCGCGACGACGACATCACCGTGATCGCGAGCGGCGACATCGCCGTGATCGTGGTCGTCGTGGCCGTGATCGCCTCGCTGATGGTCTCCTACACGCGCGCCCGGGCCGAGGCGCTGGGCGTCGAGTGCAAGGTCGGCATCGCCGATCGCGCCGTTCGTGTCGTCGTCCTGTCGGCCGGCCTCGTGTTCGGCGACCTGAAGGCGATCGAGCCGGCCGTGTACCTTCTGGCCGCGATGGCGGTCATAACGGTCTTCCAGCGCATCTTCCACGTGCGCTCGGAACTGACCAAGCCTGTAACTGACGCCGCCTAGTCGGGTTCTTATTAACCGACGGTCACCAACTGTTGCGAAAGGTTGCTTCTTGACGTCATCGAACGGCCACGGCCGCTACCAGAACGACAAGGTCCGGGTCGCCATCATCGGCGTCGGCAACTGCGCGAACGCGTTCGTGCAGGGCGTCCAGTACTACAAGGACGCTGATCCGTCCCAGCGCGTGCCGGGCCTCATGCACGTCGACCTCGGCGGCTACCACGTCGGCGACATCGAATTCTCCGCCGCCTTCGACATCGACTCCGAGAAGGTCGGCAAGGACCTCTCCGAGGCGATCTGGGCCGGCCAGAACAACACGATCAAGTTCGTCAAGGAGGACGTCCCGCACCTGGGTGTGCCCGTCCAGCGCGGCATGACCCACGACGGGCTCGGCAAGTACCTGTCGGAGAAGATCACCAAGGCGCCGGGCTCGACCGTCGACATCGTCGAGGTGCTGAAGGAGACGCGGACCGACGTCGTCGTCTCCTACCTGCCCGTCGGCTCCGAGCAGGCCACGAAGTGGTACGTCGAGCAGATCCTCGAAGCCGGCTGCGCGATGGTCAACTGCATCCCGGTCTTCATCGCCCGCGAGCAGTACTGGAACAACCGCTTCAAGAAGGCCGGGCTGCCGATCGTCGGCGACGACATCAAGTCCCAGGTCGGCGCGACGATCGTGCACCGCTCGCTCGCGCGCCTGTTCGGCGACCGCGGCGTCGAGCTGCAGCGCACGTCGCAGCTCAACGTGGGCGGCAACATGGACTTCTACAACATGCTCGAGCGCGAGCGCCTGGAGTCCAAGAAGATCTCCAAGACCAACGCCGTCACCTCGATCGTCGATCACGAGATGCCGGCCCACGACGTCCACGTCGGCCCGTCGGACTACGTGCCGTGGCTCGAGGACCGCAAGTGGGCGCACATCCGGCTCGAGGGCGCGGCCTTCGGCGACGTGCCGCTGACCGCCGAGCTCAAGCTCGAGGTCTGGGACTCGCCGAACTCGGCCGGCATCGTGATCGACGCCGCCCGCTGCTGCAAGCTGGCGCTCAATCACGGGATCGGCGGTCAGCTCGACGGGCCGTCGTCGTACCTCATGAAGTCGCCGATGCATCAGCGCCCGGACGACGAGGCGCGCCAGGCGACCGAGGAGTTCATCGCCCACCACGCGCGGACCGAGAAGGTGGCACGGGCGGCGCGGTCGGCGTCGGTGACGCAGGCCGAGCCGGTCGCGGAGTAGCGCGCGCTCACCGCTCAACTCGGCTCGCACCTCGGGCACCCAGCGACCACACCGGCCCGAACACCAGCCAGCCCACGACGATCAGGCCGAGCGTCCCGAACCAGCCGTACAACGGCTCCGGGTCCTCGGCGATCGCCGTCAGGCCCCCGAGCACGACCGCGGCGAGCGCCGACGCGAGCACGACGCGCAGCCACAGCCGCCATTCACCCACCCGCACGGCGGGCCGCTTCGCGAAGCGACGATCGGTGGCGGCGATCACCAACGGCCCGAGGACGACGCTGAAGCCCAGGTACAGCGCGGCGAGCCCGTGGCTCCATTGCGCCTGCGCGCCGCGCGCGAGGTCGATCGCCGTCAGCGCCAGCAGCAGCGCGTCGGCGAGCGGGATCGCGACCAGCAGGACGGTCGAGAGCCGTTGCCGGCGCCACCAGTAGCGCGCGGCCATGCCCCCGAACAGCAGGGCCCAGAAGGCGATCTCACTGACAGCGATTGCGATTGCGATTACCATACGATCGTATTGAATCATAGTTGCCGCCCGTGCCCCGCCCCGCCACCGTCTCGTCCGAGCAGCTGACCGACGCGCTCATGCGCCTGGTCGTCGAGGGCGGCCTCGAAGCGGTGAGCGTGCGGACGGTGGCCAAGGAGGCGGGCGTCTCGGTGGGCGCGGTCCAGTACCACTTCGCCACCAAGGACGACCTGCTGATCGCGGCCTACAGCCGCGTCATCGACCAGGTCGCGCTGCGGATCAGCGCGATCAGCGCGACCAGCCCGCTCGACTACGCCGGGCGGTTGTTGCGTGAGCTGCTGCCGCTCGACGAGCGCCGTGACAGCGAGCTGCGGGTGGCGATGGCGTTCAGCGCGCGCTCGATCCACAGCCCGCGGCTCGCCGCGCTCTACACGCACGGCTACGGCGCGCTGGTCGACGTCGTCGCCGGCGCGCTGGCCCAGGCCAATCCCAAGCTCGATGCACGCAAGGAGGCCACCCAGGCCGTCGCGATGGCCGACGGGCTGGCGTGGCAGATGCAGTGCGCGCCGACGCGGCTGGACGCGGCGGCGGCGCTCGCGGCGCTGGACGCCCATCTCGCCCGCCTGGCGCCTTGACTATGCTGGGCGCAGTGGCAGACCGTTTCGCCATCGCCCAGGTCTCGCCGCATCCGCTCGAGGACGCCAACGAGGTCGGGACGTTCGCCGCTGAGGTGTCGAACGAGCTCGCGGCCCGCGGGCACCGCGTTCTGCTGCTCGCCCCGTCGCGCAGCCCCGCGCTGGTGCGCGACTCGCGCAAGCTGATCCGGTCGGCGCGCGAGCTGCCGCACGCGCTGTTCGATCCGGACGGCGGTGTGCGCGTGCTCGGCGTCGGCGAGCTGCTGTTCGCGAGCGGCCGCAAGGGGATCGCGCCCGCGCCGCCGATCGACATCGCGCGCACGATCGAGGAAGCGCTGATGGTCGCGCCGCTGGACTTCGTGCACGTCCACGAGCCGTGGGCGCCGAGCGCCGGCTCGGTCGCGCTGCGCCACTCGCGCGCGCTCAACGTCGGCTCGTTCCACGCGCCTGCCGAGCGCGTCCTGAGCACCCAAGTGGCGCGCAAGTTCGTCGAGCTCTTCTTCGGCCGCATGGACGCCCGCACCGCGAGCTACGAAGCGACCGCCGAGCTGCTCGGCCGCTACTTCCCGGCGTCCTACGAGCTGCTGCGGCCTGGCGTCACGAGCGAGCCGCGTGCGGCCAAGCCGGCCGGCGCGCCGGTGCGGATCGCGTTCGCCGACCGCGAGGAGCGCGGCGCGCTGCGGCTCTTCCTGCGCGCGCTGCGGCTGCTCGGAGAGGACGCGCCGTGGGAGGCGGTGATCTACTCGAAGACCGGCGCCGTCCCGACGCTGCGCTCGAGCCTGCGCCACCGCGTGCGGATCGTCGACGACGAGGACGAGGCGCTCGGCACCGCCGACGTCGTCGTCGCGGCCTCGCTGGGCCAGGTCACCGCTCCCGGCGTGCTCGTGCACGCGCTCGGCGCGGGCGCCGTCCCGCTGGCGGCGCGCGTCCCGGTCTACGAGGAGGTGCTCGCCGACGGCGAACTCGGCCTGCACTTCCAGGTCGGCGACGTCGGCGTGCTGGCGGAGCAGCTCGAGCGGATCGTCCGCGACGGCGACCTGCGCGCCGAGTTTGCGCGCCGCGGCGCGCAGGCGCGCGAGCAGCTGACGTGGAGCCGGGTGGCCGATCGGGTGGAGCAGATCTACGAGCGCCTCGCGAGCCTGCGACACGATCCGGATCCGCAGCCCGAAGTCCGCGCGCGGCTGGCCAAGCGCAAGCTGATCGAGGTCGATCTGCACATGCACACCGACCACTCGAGCGACTGCGCGACCCCGGTCGACGTGCTGCTCTCGACCGCTCGCGACGTCGGCCTCGGGGCGATCGCGGTCACCGATCACAACGAGATCTCCGGCGCGCACGACGCCGCCGCCAAGGCGGCCGAGTACGGCATCAAGGTGATCGTCGGCGAGGAGGTCAAGACCGCCGATCAGGGCGAGGTCATCGGCCTGTTCCTCGACGAGAAGATCCCGCGTGGGATGACGCTCGCCGAGACGATCGCCGAGATCCGGCGCCAGGGCGGGATCGTTTACGTCCCTCACCCGTTCGACCGCATGCACTCCGTGCCCGACTACGAGCACATGCTGGCGGTCGTGTCCGACATCGACGCGATCGAGGTCTTCAACCCGCGGATCGCGATCCCGGCGTTCAACGAGGAGGCCGTGCGTTTCGCCGGCAAGTACCGGATCGTCGGCGGCGCCGGCAGCGACTCGCATGTCGCGCAGGGCCTCGGCTCGGTCCGGATCCGGATGCGCGATTTCGACGGGCCGGAGGAGTTCCTGGAATCGCTCCGGGACGCCGACATCGCGGCCAAGCCGTCCTCGCTGCGCTACGCCCAGGTGCAGGCGCTGAAGTTCCTCCAGACGAAGGCCAGGCCGCCCGCCTCCCGCGCCGCCAGCCGCCGGCGCAAGGTGGCCCGCGCCGTCGCCGGACGCGGCGGGCAGTGACTTGCAGGGTGGAGGGGAACCCGTGCTCGGGGTGAACCCGGTCGGCGGAATGCCCGCCACCGACGACGAGATCCGTGAGAAGTACCTCGAGCGCGCGATTCGCGAGCTCAACACCTTCACCCGCGACCTGCAGAGCTGTGACCGCTGCCCCCGCGGCAACCTGATGCCGGTGCTCGGCTCGGGTCACCCGCAAGCCGACGTGATGCTGCTCAAGCACGCACCGACGCCGGCGGAGGTCGAGGAGGGCGTCGCCTTCTACGGCCGCGCCGGAACCGCCCTGATGAAGTCGCTGCGGCGGCTCGACATCGACCCGCTCGTCGTCTACGGCACGCTGTGCGTGAAGTGCCCGGTCGCCGACCCGATGCTGGCCGCGCCCGAGTGCATCGCGCGGCTGATCGAGGAGTTCGCGATCGTCCAGCCCAAGATCGTCGTGGTCATGGGCCCGGACGCGCTCGACATCCTCAACGAGCTGCAGCTCCCGCTCGCGCGCGAGCTGATCGAGTCGCCCGGCGAGATCCAGCGCCTGACGCCGTCGATCGAGGCGCTCTACGTGCCCGACATCGATCGCTCGCTCGACGAGGAGTCGGCCAAGCGCGCGTTCTGGCAGGCGTTCCGCGAGCTCGGCACGTGGTGGAGCGACTTCCCTCCGTACTAAGGTTTCGCCCTCCGGTCGTCGGAACGCGCGACTCGTCGGCGAGTTCCGCCGACGACTCGGAAGCCGCCGACCTCCGGGCGACGTTACCCCCGCGAGTCGACATGGGCGACCTCATCTATCGCCCGATCGCGCGCGGGCTCGGGATCAGCGCGTTCGGCGTCAACGCCTACACCGGTGACAAGCCGGGCGACGAGGTGATCGAGCCGCACGACGAGACCGGCGAGGGCTCGGGCAAGCACGAGGAGCTCTACGTCGTGCTGACCGGCCGGGCGCAGTTCGAGCTCGACGGCGAGACCCATGACGCGCCCGCCGGCACGCTGGTCTTCGCGCGGCCCGAACAGCACCGCGGCGCGAAGGCGGTCGAGGCGGACACGACGATCCTCGTGATCGGCGGCAAGCCGGGCGCCGCCGGCCCGCCTTCGCCGTTCGAGTACTGGTACCTGGCCGAGCCCGCCTACCGGGCCGGCGACTACGACCGCGCGTACGCGATCGCCGCCGAGGGCCTCGAGCACCACGCCGACAACGGGACGCTGCACTACCAGCTCGGCTGCTATCGCGCGCTGGCCGGGCGCCGCGAGGACGCGCTCGCGCATCTGCGCCGGGCGCTCGAGCTGAGCCCGGACCGGGTCCGCCGCTGGGCGGCGGACGACGCCGACATCGAGTCGGTCCGGGACGAGTTGCTAGGTCTCTAGGACGATCTTGCCGAACTTCCCGCCGGCCTGGAAGCGCTCGTAGGCCTTCGGGGCCTCCTCGAGCGAGAAGGTCGCCGTCACGGGCACGGACAGGTCGCCCGACGCGAACCCGGGCAGCACCATCTTCTCCATCAGGCGGGCGGCGAGCGCCTTCTCCTCGATCGGACGGCTGCGCAGCGTCGAGCCGTGGATCCGCCCGCGCTTGGCCATCAGCTTGCGCAGGTCGATCTCGGTCCTGGCCCCCGCGCCGACGCCGATGATGCAGATCCGCCCGCCGATCGCGAGCGAGTCGAGGTTGTCCGAGAGGTTGGGCGCGCCGACGAGCTCGAGGATGACGTCGTACTCGCCCTGCTCGGTGAAGCCCTCCGGCGCGATCGCGTGCGCGCCGAACGCGGCGATCTGCTCGCGCGCATGCTCGTCGCGGACGGTCGCCGTGACGCGGGCACCGGCCATCTCGCCGAGTTGCACCGCGGCCATCCCGACGCCGCCCGCCGCGCCGTGCACGAGCAGCCGCTCCCCGCACATCAGGCCGGCCTGGGTGAAGAGCGCGTCGTGGGCGGTGGTGAAGACCTCGGGGACGCCGCCCGCGGCGGTCCAGTCGAGCTCCTCGGGGACCGGCATCGCGGTGCGCTCGTGAACGACGGCGAACTCGGCATGGCCGCCGCCGGCGACGATCGCCATCACGCGGTCGCCCGGCTCGAAGCGCCCGGCGCGACGCCCGCAGGCGACGACCTCGCCCGCGAGCTCGAGCCCCGGGATGTCCTCGGGCGCGCCCGGCGGCGCGGGATAGCGGCCGGCGAGCTGCATCATGTCCGCGCCGTTGAGCCCGGCGGCGCGGACGCGGACGAGCAACTGCCCGTCCTGGGGTTCGGGATCGGGGCGGTCGGCGACCTCGATTCGGCCGTCGACGATCGTGGCGGCACGCATGGCGCGAGGGTACTCCCCGTTCGGTGGTGTCGTCGCGAGACCAAATGGGGTACAAAGCGGACGTGGCTGTCTCGCTTCCGTATTTTCCCCCGCTATGGCGCGAGACTCGGGCCGGCGTCGAGGCCGCCGCGCTGTTCCGCAGCTCGGTCTGGCGAGGCGGCGGCGTACCCGACGGCGAAGGTCGGCCGGTGATGCTGATCCCGGGCTTTCTCGCCGGCGACGGGTCGCTGTCGACGATGACCCGCTGGCTGCGCGAGAACGGCTACTCCACGCGCCGGGCCGGGATGCGCGCCAACGTCGGCTGCTCGGAGGACGGCCTGGCGCGGCTCGAGGCGCGCCTGGAGGGCCTGGCCGAGGCGCGCGGCCAACGGGTGGCGATCATCGGGCAGAGCCGCGGCGGCGTCTTCGCACGCGTGCTGGCCGCGCGCCGGCCGGATCTCGTGAGCGGGATCGTGACGCTCGGATCGCCGACCGTCCGCCAGCTCAGCGCGCACCCGGTCGTGCTCGCCCACGTGCTGCTGGTCGGCGCGCTCGGGACGACCCGCGTGCCGGGCATGTTCACCGTGCGCTGCCTGCGCGGCACCTGCTGCGAGCGTTTCCGCGCCGATCTCGTCGGCAGCTTCCCCACCGACGTCGGCTTCAGCGCGCTCTACTCGCGCACCGACGGCGTCGTCGACTGGCGCGCCTGCCTCGACCCGGCCGCGGAGCAGATCGAGGTCCGCGCCTCGCACATCGGGATGGCGATCAACGCCGAGGTCTACGCCGAGGTCGGCCACGCGCTCGGCAAGTTCGCGCGCACCGAGCGTGAGTATTGGGCTGAAGCGGCCTAGACTCGGCTCTATGGCCCGACACGAGCCCTCCGGGCGCCAGTCCGCCGGCGAGCCGCCTCCCATGAAGGTGAAGATGCGGCTCGAGAACGGTCGCTTCGTCCCGGTCGAGGAGCCGCGCGACACGACCGAGACGATCGAGGCCGCCGAACGTCCCCCGACGCCGGACGACCCGCGCCCGGCGGCGTACCGCAACATCCCGCCCTTCGGCGGCGCCCTCTAACCGCGTTCGAGCAGCGCCACGCACTCGATGTGCGGCGTCTGCGGGAACATGTCGACCGGGCGCACCTTGACCAGCCGATAGCCGGCCTCGGTCAGCTGGGCGGCGTTGGGCGCCAGCGTCGTCGGGTTGCAGGAGACGTAGACGATCCGCGCCGGCGCGGCCTCGATGATCCGGCGCACGATCTTCTGTGAGAGGCCGGCGCGCGGCGGGTCGATCACCGCGACGTCGGGCCGGCCCTCGCGCTCGACGAGCTCGCGCAGGGCGAGGCGCGCGTCGCCGGCGTAGAAGGAGGCGTTGACGATCTCGTTCACGCGCGCGTTCTCGATCGCGTCGGCGACCGCGGACTCGACGATCTCCAGCCCGATCACTCGCCGCGCACGGGTGGCGAGCGAGAGCGCGATCGTCCCGATGCCGCAGTAGAGGTCGAAGACCTGCTCGTGGCCGCGCAGGGCGGCGTAGTCGAGCGCGACGCCGTAGAGCAGCTCGGCCATCTCGGTGTTGGTCTGAAAGAAGGCCTCGGGCGAGATCAGGAAGTCGAGGTCCCTGAGGCGCTCGGTCAGCTGCGGCGCGCCGGACAGCAGCGAGGACTCGCCGCCGTAGGTGCTCTCGCCGAGGTCGGCGGTCTGGGTCCACCACAGGCCGTCGGCGTCGACGGCGGCGATCAAGGCGTCGACGTCGAGCTTGCCGGGCGAGGTGATCAGCCGCACCTGCGTCTGGCCCGTGCGCCGGCCCTCGCGGATGACGAGGTTGCGCAGGAAGCCACGCTGGTCGCGCCGGTCCCAGGCGCCCAGGCCCTGCGCTCGGCAGAACGCCAGTACCTGCTCGCGCAGCTCGTTCGAGCGCTCGGAGGCGAGCTTGCAGTCGGTCATCGGCACGATGTCGTTCCAGCGGCCGGGAGCGTGGAAGCCGCACACCAGCTCACCGTCGTCGCCGGTGCCGAACGAGTACTCGAGCTTGTTGCGATAGCGCCAGGGCTGCTCGGCTCCGACGATCGGCTCGAGCTCGAAGCCGTCGAGCTTGCCGATGCGCTTGAGCGCATCCTCGACCTGCTCGGACTTGATCTGCAGCTGCCGTGCGTAGGGCAGCACCTGCCAGGGCGCGCCCGGATGGTCGGCGACCTCGGGCACGCGGTCCGCCGAGGGCTCGACGATCTCGATCGCGCGCGCCTCGGCGTAGGCCTTCTTGGCCTTGCCGACGACGGCCTTCACGCGATCGCCGGGCACGGCTCCGGCCACGAACACGACGTAGCCCTCGCGGCGGGCGACGCCGTTGCCGCCGTGGGCCAGGGAATCGATCGTGAGCTCGAGCACGTCGCCGCGCGACGGCCGGATGGAAGTAGCCGAGGACATCGATCTGTGAGGATGACAGGGTGTCCATCGACCACCCCGACGACCTGGCCGCCCTGCAGGCCGCGGGCCGCGTGGTGGCCGAGGCACTGCGCGAGATGTCCCGCCGCGTCCGCCCCGGCATCACCACCGGCGACCTCGACGACGTCGCCGCGCAGGTCTTCGCCCGCCACGGCGCGCGCTCGGCGCCGGCGATCACGTACGACTTTCCGGGCACGGTCTGCATCTCCGTCGACGACGAATGCGTGCACGGGATCCCGGGCCGGCGCCGGCTGCGTGAGGGCCAGCTCGTCAAGCTCGACGTCACCGCCGAGCTCGACGGCTACTACGCCGACGCCTGCCGCACCGTGCCGGTCGGGCGCGTGCGTGGCCGCGAGCAGCGGCTCTCGGCGGCCGCGCAGTCCGCGCTGCGCCGCGGCCTCGCGGCGGCCAAGGCCGGCGCGAACGTGGGCGCGATCGGCGCCGCCGTCCAGACCGAGGTCGAGCGCCGCGGCTTCAGCGTCTGCGCCGAGCTGACGGGGCACGGCATCGGCCGCACGATCCACGAGGCGCCCGACGTCCCGAACATCGCCTGGGACGGGCCGGAGCTGACCGAAGGGCTCGTGATCACCGTCGAGCCGATCATCGCCGCCGGCGCCGGCGACGTGCACGTCGACCACGACGGCTGGACGATTCGCACCGACGACGGGTCGCCGTCGGCGCACTTCGAGCACACGATCGTGGTCACCGACGGCGCCCCGATCCTCGTGACGGCTTAATCGAGCTTCTGCGCGAGCGCCGCGAGCACGGTCTTGCGGTTCGCGTTGCGGCGCTCGTACTCGCGCACACGGCGCAGGTCCGGCGGCTCGAGGCCGCCGAGCTTGGAGATGATCTGCGCGGCGGTCAAGTCGTCGTAGTCGGCGATCGACAAACCGTCATCGCCCGCGCCCGTCACCCGCCTGACTTCTTTGATCACGCGATCGGTCGGCCCCGAAATCGCGCGGCGCAGGATCTCAGCCAGCAGCTCGCTCGCATCGTCGCGGGTCATGCGCCCGCGGCGGACGGCGTCGTCGAGCGTGTCCTGCAGCCGTTCGCGGGTGATCACCATCGCGTCGCGCGGGTTCAGCACGCTGCGCGACGAACCCTCCTCCGGCTGCTTCTTCGCCTGCGGCATCGGACGGCGCCCTTATCTACCCGTCCTGCGCCGGGCTCGAAACGAGCAGCTCGAGCAGCGCCTTCTGCGCGTGGCGCCGGTTCTCGGCCTGGTCCCAGATCCGCTGGCGCGATCCGTACAGCACCGACTCCGAGATCTCCTCGCCGGGATGGGCCGGCAGGCAGTGCAGCGCGAATGCGTCCGGGCCGGCCTTGTCGAGCAGCGCGTCGTCGATCGTGTAGGGCGCGAGCGCCTCGCGGCGTTCCGCCGCCGCGGACTCGTCGTCGCTCATCGAGACCCAGACGTCGGTGTAGACGGCGTCGGCGCCGGCGACGGCCTCGGCCGGATCGTCGGTCAGGATCGCCGGCGTCTCCCCCTCCGGCAGCTGGTAGCCGGCGGGCGCGGCGACGCGCACCTCGACGCCGGCCAGCGCACCGACGATCGCGAGCGAGCGAGCGACGTTGTTGCCGTCGCCGACGTAGGCCAGCACGCGCCCGTCGAGCGCGCCGAGCGCCTCGCGCATGGTCTGCAGGTCCGCGAGCGCCTGGCACGGGTGGTGCAGCGGCGAGAGCATGTTCACGACCGGAACAGTGGCATGCTCGGCAAGTCCTGCAAGCTCGTCCTCGTCACCGGTGCGCAACCCGATCACCGCCGCGTGGCGCGAGAGCACGAGCGCGGTGTCGCGCACGGATTCGCCGCGCGTCAGCTGCAACTCCTCGGCGCGCAGCACCATCGGATGTCCGCCGAGCTCGAAGACCCCGCTCTCGAACGACGTGCGCGTGCGCGTCGACGGCTTGTTGAAGAGCAGCGCGACCGTGCGGCCTTCGAGCGCCCGCGAGGAGTGCGGCGCCTCCTTCAGCGCGGCGGCGCGATGGAGCAGCAGATCGAGCCGGTCGGCGTCGAGCTCGGCTCCGGTGATGAAGTGTGGGGGTGCGGGCATTGACGTGGAACCTCTACCACGGACGGAGCCCCGACCCTGCCGGGCGGTCGCTGCTGAACGAGTTCGCGGCGCGACTCGCGGAGTGGGAGTGGGACGTCGCGCTGCTGCAGGAAGTGCCGCCGTGGTGGCCGCCGTACCTGGCGGCGGCGGCCGGAGCGGAGTTCCGGCTCGTGCTGACCTCGCGCAACCTCGGGCTGTGGCTGCGGCGCGCGCTCTCCGCGCGCAATCCGGACATCCTCAAGTCCAACGGTGGCGGCTGCAACGCGATCCTCGTGCGCGGGACGATCCACGAGCACCGGACGCAGCGGCTGACGTGGTGGCCCGAGCGCCGCTGGGCGCATGGCGTACTGGTCGATGCCGGCTGGGTCGTGAACGTGCACGCGTCGACCGAGGCGACCGGGAACGCGCGCCGCGACACGTTGCGCGCACTCGCGGCCTGGCCGGAGTTCGAGCTCTTCGGCGGCGACGTGAACATGCGCGGCAAGCCGGAGCTGCCCGGGGCGCTGCGCGTCGGCGGCAACCACGTCGACCACCTCTACACGCGCGGAGCGCCGGCGCAGCGGGTGGAGGTGCTCGAGCGCGGGCGGCTGTCCGACCACCCGCCGGTGCGGGTCACCCTCTGAGCCCGAATCCGCGCAGCATCAGCAGCGCCCGCTCGCCCGCGGTCCCCGGCCGCGGCAACACGCCGAGGCCCATCGCCGCCTCGTAGACGTCGAAGAACGCGCGCACCCTCAGCAGCCGGCCTTCCTCGAGCTCGGCGTAGACGATCGCGTGCACGTCGACCGCGCGGCCGGTGGGGGAGATCCGCCCGAGCTTGCCGGTGTGCGTGCCGATCAGCCGGCACGGCGCGCAGGCGAACGTGCCGTCGGTGAGCCGCGCGCCGGTCGAGTTCACGCGCGCGTCCGGCATCGCCTCCCACAGGGCCTGCGCGTGGTCGGCGAGCGCACGGGTGCCGACGAGCGGCTCAGGCGTCAGCGGGTCCTCGTAGTGGACGCCGCGCACGCACACGGACTCGAACCTTCTGCGATCACGCCCGGACCATGCGCGCTCCCACGCGTCGAAGAGCTCGTCCACCTCCATGCCTCGGCATGATGGCCGATCGATGGTGCACGTCCTGCGAGAGCGAGAGTTCCGCTTGCTCTGGCTGGGCCAGAGCGCGAGCACGATCGGTGACCGGCTCGTGTTCGTCGCGCTCGCGCTGTACGTGACCGAGATCGGGTCGCCGACCGACGTCGGCCTCGTGCTCGCCGCCCATGCCGTCCCGTTCGTCGCGTTCCTCGTCCTGGGCGGCGTCTGGGCCGACCGGCTGCCGCGGCATCGCGTGATGGTCGTCACCGATGTCGTGCGGGCGCTGATGCACGCGGTGCTCGCCGCGCTGATCTTCACCGGCGCGGTCGAGATCTGGCACATCGTCGTGATCGAGGCGGTCTTCGGCGCGGCGGAGGCGTTCTTCCGGCCGGCGTACACCGGGCTCGTGCCGCAGACGGTGCCCGAACCGCATGCTGCAGGAGGCCAACGCGGCCACCTCGTTGGTCACGACGGTCGCCGAGTTCGCCGGGCCGGCGCTGGCCACCGCGCTCGTGCTCGGCGTCGGCGCGGGCTGGGCGTTCGCGTTCGACGCCGCCACGTTCGTGATCTCGGCCCTGTTCCTGATCCGGCTGCGGCCGCGCCCGCGCGGCGAGCGTCACGCAGCCGAGCTCGCTGATGAGCGAGATGCGCGCGGGCTGGAGCGAGTTCCGCGCTCGCACCTGGGTCTGGGGCACGGTGGCGATCTTCTCCTTCATGCTGATCTTCTCCTTCGGGCCGTACACCGTGCTCGGGCCGACGGTCTCCGAGGACGTCTACGGCGGCGCCGGCTTCTACGGCGTGCTGGCAGCCGCGATGGGGGCGGGGACGATCGCCGGCGCGCTGATCGGCCTGCGCTGGCGCCCGCAGCGCCCGCTGCTGATGGCGTTCGTCTGCAACCTGCCGTGGCCGGCCGCGATCGCGCTGTTCGCGGCGGGCGCGCCGCGCGGGTTCCTGGTCGCGTTCTTCGTGCTCGCCGGCGCCGGGCTGGCGCTGTTCGACGTCTGGTGGCAGACGGCGCTCGCACAGCGGATCCCGCCGCACGCACTCTCGCGCGTCTCCTCGTATGACTGGATGGGCTCGCTGGCGCTGCTGCCGCTCGGCTACCTGCTGGCCGGCCCGATGGCAGAAGCGCTGGGCGCGACGGAGGTCCTGATCGTCGGCGGAACGCTCGCGGTCGGCGATCTCGGCGCTCGGGTTCGCGATCCCGGACGTCTGGCGCTTGCGCGCGCTCTCGGCGCGCGGATAGGGTCAGCGCTGCGACATGCGCCGCTTCCTGCCCGCCCTGCTGGCCCTGCTCCTCTTGCTCGCGCTCGCAGCGCCCGCCGGCGCGGCGAGCCGCGCCTATTACGTGCAGGGCACGGGGGATTCGGGAGGAAGCTGCCAGCCGATCGCGGACGCTCCGGACGCGTTCCGCTGCGACACGCTGCGGGCGGCGGTGACCGCCGCCAACGCGAACCCGAGTGCCGCGGGGGAAACCGACCATGTCTTCCTCCAAGCCGCCGGCGAGCACGTCCTCGCAAGTGAGCTGGCGCTGACCTCCAACGTGACGATCTTCGGGCGCGGCCCGCGGACGACGACGGTGCGCGGCAGCGGCGCGACGCGGGTCTTCAGCGTCGCGGCAGGCGTGAGCGCAACGATCTTCCGGCTGACCGTCTCCGGCGGGCGAGCTGGTGCCGGAGAAGGCGGCAACATCCTCAACACCGGCTCGCTGTTCATCAGCCAAGCGCGGATTACGGGCGGGTCGGCGCGGGCGGGCGGCGGCATCGCCAACGTCGGTCCCGGCGTGCTCGCGATAACCAACTCGCTCGTCGACGCCAACAGCGTCACCGGGGGCGACGGCGCGGTCACCGGCGGCGGCATCCTGAGCCGAGCCGGGGGAGCGGCAGCGCCGATACCGGCGACGCTGATCGCGGTCAACACGACCGTTGCCCTCAACCAAGCCCTCGGCCTGCAGGGCACGGGCGCCGGCATCGCGATCGGCGGCACGGGCAACGAGACCACGTTCCAGGGCCTGACCGTCGCGCGCAACAACGCCCAGGCCGGTCAAGGCGTGGGCGGAATCCTGATCGCTCAGCAGGGCGACGTGGCCACCATCGGCGGCTCACTCGTCGCGAACAACACGATCGGCACCGGTGGGCTGGTCAACTGCGGTGGCGCAGGCACGCTGCAGGAAGTCGGAACGACGAATCGCGAAGGGTTCACCACCTGCCCCTTCGAGGTCGCCGGCCTCGATCCCGGCTTGAGTCCTGCTCTGATCAATGCGGGCGGGGACACCGATGTGCTCACGATCGGTCCGAGCCAGCTCGGCCAAGAACGTCGTCACGCCGTGCATCGTCGGAGGCGATCAGCGCGGCGCGCTGCGTGACGTCGCGGCGACCTGCGATGCCGGGGCGTTCGAGGAGGGCGCCGTGGCGCCGGCGATCGACTCCGGCCCGTTCCCGGAGCCCGGCGCTCAGCCGCAGCCGCCCGGGCCGACGCCGACACCCATCCCCGCGCCGACCGGGCCGACGCCGACGCCCACGCCAGTGCCGCAGTTCAACCGCACGGTCGTGGTCAAGCCGGTCTCCGGGACGGTGCTCGTGTGCCTGCCGCGCCAGCGCTGCCGCCCGCTGCAGGCCGGCGAGTCGATCCCGATGGGCTCGACGATCGACACGAAGAAGGGCGTCGTCGAGTTGACCTCGCTGGCCTCGAGCGGCGGCCCGCCGCAGACGGCGAAGTTCTTCGACGGGATCTTCCGGGTCTCGCAGCGCGGGTCGGTGACCGAGCTCACGCTCACGGAGCCGCTCGCGCCGTGCGCGACGGCGCGCGACCGCGGCGCAGAAGAAGCCGAAGTCGCGCAAGCTCTGGGGCGACGGGAAGGGCAAGTTCCGCACCAAGGGCCGCTACAGCGCCGCCACGGTCCGCGGCACGAAGTGGCTCGTCCAGGACACCTGCGCGGGCACGCTGACGCGGGTCACGCAGGGTGCGGTGACCGTGCGCGACGACGTGCGCAAGCGGACGATCGTGCTCCGCAAGGGCAAGCGCTACCTCGCGAGGCCGGCGGTAGCCCGCAACTTCGTGCGCCGGCTCGTCGTCTGCTCAGGATCGCGCGTGATGCAGATCCGCGCTCGCGCTCATGCTGGCTGCCGTCGCGCTGTTCCCCGCGGCGCCGCGAGCGCGGACACGTTCACGGTCAACACGACCGCCGACACGGCCGGGCCGGCCGGCTGTCCGGTCTTCTGCACGATCCGCAACGCGATCAGCGCCGCGGCGGCCAACGGCACCGCGACCGACGACATCGTCGTGGTCCCGGCCGGGATCTACATGCTCAACCCGCAGCTCGGCGCGCTGATCGTGCCGAGCGGCGGGTCACGATCCACGGCGCGGGCGCGAACGCGACGATCATCCAGCCCAACGTCGAGGCCGTCCATCGCGTGCTGGTCGATCAACGGCCAGCGCGGCGCGTGGCACTCAGCGACCTGACGCTGCGCAACGGCAACGCAGGGACTGCCGGCAACGGCGGCAACCTGCAGGCGCTCGCCGGCGCGTCGGTCGACGCTCACGCGCGTGCGCCTGTTCAACGGCCGCGCCACCCGCGGCGGCGGGCTGGCGATCTCGGGCGCGGGCGGGACGAATCAGCTGTCGATCACTCAGAGCCTGATCGACGGCAACGTGGCGACGGGGACGACGCCGGCCGACAGCGGCGGCGGCGCTCTACGTCGAGGGCGCAACCGGCGACGTCGCGGTCACGATCACCGGACTCGACGATCACGGGCAACTCGGCGGCCAACGGCGGCGGGATCGGCGTGGCCAACAACAGCGGCACCGACCCGGTCCTGCGCGGCGTGACGCTGACGCGCAACAACGCGCGCGCCGGCCAGGTCGCCGGCATCGGCGGGATCGTCTCGCCGTTCACCTCTGCGCGCATCCAGGGCTCGATCGTCGGCGGCAACACGACGCACGATCAACCTCGGCGCCGGGCCGATCCAGATCGCCGGCAACTGCGCCTGCGACGCCGGCGGCGATCGACGAGGGCGGCAACGTCAGCCACGACACGGACGCGACTGCGGGCTCGGCGGCGTCCACACCGATCCGCAGCTGGCGCCGGCGCTCGACGGCTCGCAGCCGCCGGTGCTGACGATCCCGGCCACGAGCCCGGCCGTCGACATCGCCGACTGCGGCGGGCGCACCGTCGACCAGCGCGGCGTCCCGCGCCCGCAGGGCGGTGCGTGCGACGCCGGCGCGTACGAGTACCAGCCTCCGCCGCCCGAGCCGACGCCGACCCCGACGGCGGCGCCGACCTCGGTACCAACGCCGACGCCCTCGGCCACGCCGACGCCCACGCCCGAGTTCCACAAGACCGTCGTGGTCCGCGAGGTGCGCGGGCACGATCCGGGTCCGCCGGCCCGGCAGCTCGCGCTTCGAGGACCTCGACGCGATCCAGGGCATCCCGCTCGGCTCGACCATCGACGCGCAAGCGCGGCACGGTCGAGATCACGTCGATGCCGCGACGCGGCGGGACGCCGGAGACGCGCGCAGTTCTACGACGGCATCTTCAAGATCACGCAGCCCGGCAGCATCACCCACGCTCACGCTGAGCGAGCCGCTCGCGTCGTGCAGCACCGGCGCGCGCGCGGCGCAGAAGAAGCCCAAGACGCGCAAGCTCTGGGGCGACGGCAAGGGCAAGTTCCGCACCAAGGGCCGCTACAGCGCCGCCACGGTGCGCGGCACCAAGTGGCTCGTCCAGGACACCTGCGCCGGCACGCTGACGCGGGTCACGCAGGGCGCGGTGACCGTCCGCGACAGCGTCCGCAAGCGCAACGTCGTCGTGCGCAAGGGCAAGCGCTACCTCGCGCAACCGCGGCGCTAGAGCGAGCCGGCGGGGCCCGGCCGCGCGGGGGGTGGGGCGTTCTGTTCCGGTGTGACCGGAACAGGCGTACACACCCCCGGTAGCCTCGGAGGGAGGATGTGGAGGAGCTGGGTGATCCTCGGGGCGATCGTGCTCGCGCTCGCGCCGGCCGCGCAGGCGCGTGCGCAGACACCGCCCGAGACAACGATTCTCACCGGCCCGGAGGGACCGACCAACGACAGCACGCCGGAGTTCACGTTCGCGTCGGACCCGGCCGGCGCGACGTTCGAGTGCCAGCTCGATGACGCCCCGTTCGCCGCGTGCACCTCGCCGCTGACGCTGGACCTCGTCGACGGCAACTACACGTTGCGCGTCCATGCCATCGATGCCAACGGCACGGATCCGACGCCCGCCGAGCGCTCCTTCACGGTCGACACCGTCGCCCCCACGGTTTCCATCACCGCCGCCCCGACCGACCCGCACCCGAGCTCCACCGCCACGGTCGAGTTCACGTCCGAAGCGGAGGCGACGTTCGAATGCCGGAAGCTGTTCGGCGACGCCACGGACGGAACCGTGGTGCCGTGCACCTCGCCCTGGGTCGAGCCCGCGCTGGCGGATGGACGCTGGCGTCTCGAGATCATCGCGATCGACGCCGCCGGCAACCGCAGCACGCCGGCCGTCGCGGCCTTCACCGTCGACACGGTCATGCCGCCGCCCGAGACGGACCCTCCGCCGACGACGGACACTCCGCCCACGACGGGCCCTCCGGCCAGTGTTCCCGTGCTGACCCCCGCGCCGACGCCGCGTCCGATCGCTACCCCCGCGCCGGCGCCACGTGCCGGGCAGACGGTCGTCGTGCGCCCAGTCGCCGGCCGGGTCCTCGTCAAGCGCCCGGGGAGCAGCGAGTTCGTCTCGCTCACGGCCGCCGCGAGCGTCCCGCTCGGGTCCGAGTTGGACACCAAGCAAGGCCGTGTGGTCCTGACGTCCGAGCCCGGCGACGGCCGCCCGCTGCAGCGCGCCCTGCTCTACGGCGGCATCTTCACGGTCACGCAGTCCGGCCGCTTCGTGGAGCTCACGCTCAGCGAGGATCTCGCGCCCTGTGGCGCGAAAGTGCGTTCCACGAAGGCGAAGAAGCGCAGGCTCGTCGGTGACGGCAAGGGCAACTTCCGCACGCTCGGGCGCTACGGCTCGGTGACCGTGCGCGGGACGAAGTGGCTCGTCGAGGATTCGTGTACGGGCACGCTGACGCGCGTTACCCAGGGCGTCGTCTCCGTCAGCCAGCGCGGGCGCACGGCCGTGCTGGTGCGCGCCGGGCGCAGCCACCTCGCGAAGCCCAGCCGCTAGCGTCGCCAGGCGATGGGCCGCTTGCCGAGGCTCCCGCGGCGCGGTTAGGGTCAGCCGGATGCATCTGCGCCCCGCCGTCCTCGCGATGCTCGTCCTGTTGACCACGGCAACACCGGCCCTAGCCGGCCACCATCCCGCGACGATGAAGATCACCGCCGGGCCGTCAGGCACGATCGACACCGGCGACGCCGAGTTCCGCTTCAGCGCGAGCAAGCCGGATGTCGATCCCGTGTGCCGGCTGACCGGCCCGGGCCAGAGCGGAACGTTCGCCGCCTGCGCCACGTCGACCAGGCAGACCTACGGTGGTCTCGCCAACGGCAGCTACACGTTCTCGGTGCGCGACAGCCGGTTCTCCTCCGCGCCCGTCGCCAGCCGCGCCTTCACCGTCGCCAAGCCGGACACGACGATCACGGCGGGGCCGAGCGGACCGACCAACGACGCGACGCCGGCCTTCTCGTTCAGCGGTACGTCGGCGTCGGCGTTCCAGTGCCGGGTCGACGGCGCGACCTTCGCCACGTGCAGTTCGCCGTTCACGACAGCCAGTGCTGGCCGACGGCCCGCACACGTTCGAGGTCCGCGCGCTCGGCGCCCGCGGCACACCCGATCCGACGCCGGCCGCGCGCTCGTTCACCGTCGACACGATCGCCCCGACCACGACGATCACCGCGGCGACGACCGCGCTGACGCTGACGCCGCAGTTCACGTTCAGCTCCGACTCGGCAGCGACGTTCGCGTGCCGGGTCGACGCCGCCGCCTTCGCTCCCTGCACGTCGCCGCACACGACCGCGGCGCTCAGCCAGGGCATCCACACCTTCGAGGTCCGCGCGACCGACGCCGCGGGCAACGCCGACGCCTCACCCGCGGCGCGCACGTTCCTGATCGACGTCGAGGCGCCCGTCGCTCCCGCGCTCAGCGGCCCGTCCGGTCCGATCAACACCGCGACCGCGACCTTCACCTTCACGACCGCCGAGATCGGAGCGACGTTCGAGTGCGCGCTCGACGACGGCGCCTACAGCGCCTGCACCTCGCCGCTGGACCGCGTCGGCCTGGCCGACGGCGCGCACACGTTCCGCGTGCGCGTGCGTCGACAGCGCGGGGCTGCGCGGCGCCGAGTCCGTCCGGCAGTTCACGGTCGACACCACGCCGCCGCCGGCCCCGGCGGTCATCTCCGGCCCGAGCGGCCCGACGACCGAGACCTCGCCGGCGTTCACGTTCGAGGCCAGCGAGACGGTCACGTGCCGGCTCGACGGGCCGAGCGGGCCCGTCGTCGCTCGAAGTGCCGTGCACCTCGCCGACGGGCTTCGCCAGCCTCGCGCCGGGCGACTACGTGTTCGTCGTGCGCTCGGTCGACGCCGTCGGCAATGCGTCCGAGACCCGGCGCGCGTTCACCGTCACGCTGCCGCAGCCCGCCGCGCCGACGCAGACTCCAACCGCCACCCGCGCCGACGGTCCAGACCGTGGTCGTCGAGCCCGCCGCCGGCACGGTCCTGATCCGGCGCCAAGGGCGCCAGCCGTTCGTGCGGCTGACCGCGATCACGGCCATCCCGTACGGCTCCGAGGTCGACGCGCGCAAGGGCCGTGCGCGGCTGACCGCGCTGCCGAGGGCCGGCGCCGGCCGGAGACCGGCGACTTCTACGTCGGCCTGTTCACGGTCCACAAGGCCGGCCAGGTTCACCGAGCTGCGCCTGAGCCAGAAGCTCACCGGCTGCCCGAGCGGGCGAGCAAGCGCGCGCGGGCCGCGCAGAAGAAGCCGAAGTCACGCAAGCTCTGGGGCAACGGCAAGGGCAGCTTCCGCACCAGGGGTCAGTACAGCTCCGCGACCGTGCGCGGCACGACGTGGCTCGTCCAGGACACCTGCACGACCACGGTCACGCGCGTCACCGAGGGCGTCGTCGCCGTCAAGGACTTCGCCAAGCGACAAGACCGTGCTGGTCAAGAAGGGCAAGCGCTACACGGCCCGCCGAGCGCGCTAGAACTCGGCGACGCCCTCTTCCGGCGTGGAGGCCTGGGCGTAGAGGCGGCGCGGGATGCGGCCGGCGCGGTAGGCGAGGCGGCCGCCCTCGACGCCGAGGCGGATCGCGCGGGCCATCGTCTCCGGGTCCTCGGCGCGGGAGATCGCGGTCGCGCACAGCACGGCGTCGTAGCCGAGCTCCATCGCCAGCGCCGCGTCGGAGGCGGTGCCGACGCCCGCGTCGAGGATCACCGGGACACCGGCGCGCTCGCGGATCAGGCGCAGGTTGTAGGGGTTGAGCAGGCCCATGCCGGAGCCGATCGGCGAGCCCAGCGGCATGACCGCCGCGCAGCCGACGTCCTCCAGCCGGCGCGCGAGGATCGGGTCGTCGTTGGTGTAGGGCAGCACGACGAAGCCGTCGTCGACGAGCTCCTCGGCGGCCTCGAGCAGCGCGGGAGCGTCGGGGAGCAGCGTGCGCTCGTCGCCGACGACCTCGAGCTTGACCCAGTCCGTCTCGAACGCCTCGCGGGCGAGCTTGGCGGTCAGGACGGCGTCGCGCGCGGTGAAGCAGCCCGCGGTGTTGGGCAGCAGCTGCACGCCGGCGCGGTCGAGCACGTCGACGATCGAGCCGCGCTGACGACGGGTCGATCCGGCGCAGCGCGACGGTCACCAGCTCGGAGCCGGAGACCTCGAGCGCGCGCCGCCAGCGCGTCGAGCGAGCGGAAGCCGCCCGTGCCGAGCAGCAGCCGCGAGCGCAGCTCGGTGCCGGCGATGGTCAGGACGTCGGTGTTGGTGTCGGTGACGGCCATCTCAGCCTCCCTGGATCGCGCGCAGGATCTCCACCCGCGCCCCCTCGTGCAATTGCGTCGCGTCCCACTGCCCGCGCGGGACGACCTCGGCGTCGACGGCGACCGCGACGCCGCGGCCCGCGGCGGGCAGGTCGAGCGAGTCGAGCGCGGTCTTGACGGTCGCGCCGTCGGTGAACTCGGCGGACTCGCCGTTGAGCAGGACCTTCATGCGGGCACCTCGGCGAAGCGGTTCGGATCGGCGGCGGCGGCGAAGTCCGGCAGCGGCCTCGCCGGCGAGCGCGGCGGCGACGAGCTCGGCGGTGACCGGCGTGAGCAGGATGCCGTTGCGGTAGTGGCCGGTGGCCCAGACCAGGCCCTCGAGCGCGCCGCGGCCGATCGCCGGCAGGTTGTCGGGCGTCGCCGGGCGCAGGCCCGCGATCAGCTCCTCGATCTCGAGCTCGAAGACGCCGGGGACGAGCTCGCTCATGTCGCGCAGCAGCTCGTAGACGCCGCCCGCCGTCGGGCGTCGTGTCCCAGCCGCGCTCCTCCATCGTCGCGCCGAGCACGTAGCGGCCGTCGCCGCGCGGGACGAAGTACGCCTGCTCGCCGCGGATCGTCCGCTCGACGAGGCCGGGGCCGCGCGGGTCGCGCAGGCGCAGCACCTGGCCCTTGACCGGGCGGACCGGCACGCGGGCGTGCTCGGGCAGCTCGAGCCGGCGACGTGCGACGCCGGCGGCCACGACGACCTGGTCGGCGGCGATCGTCGACCGTCCTCGAGCTGCACGCCCGTGACGCGCTCGCCCTCGACGATCAGGCCGGTGGCGCGCGCGCGGTGACGCGCGTCGCCGGTGAAGACGCGGCCGAGCGCGGCGACGAGCAGGCGCGGATCGATCGCGTGGTCGCCGTCGATCTGCAGCGCGAGCCGGATCGTCGGCGCCAGCGCGGGCTCGACCTTGCGCGCCTGCGACGGGCGCAGGCGCTCGACCTGCAGCCCGAGCTCGCGCTGGAAGGCGGCCAGGCGGTCGAGCGCCTCGGCCTCGTCGCGGTCGCGGGCGACGACGAGCGTGCCCGTCGTGCGATAGCCCGGGTCCTCGAGCTCGTCGCAGAACGCGGCGTAGCGGCGCGCGCTCTCCAGGCCCAGCTCCAGCAGCGCGCGCTCGCCGAACTCGGCCTCGGAGACGGGCGCGAGCATGCCCGCGGCGACGTGCCACGCGCCGGGCTCGCCGGCGTCGATCACGACCACCCGCGCGCCGCGCTGCGACGCGCGCCACGCGCAGGCGAGCCCGATCGCGCCACCACCGACGACGGCGACGTCGAAGCTCTCTGACTGCGCTGACACTGCGGTTACGGCCTCCCTACGCCGGCACGACCCGGATCAGGTTCGACGGTCGGCGCCCCGGTGGCGCCCTCTCAGCCCGACAGCGGGCTCCCGTGTTCTGCCGCACATGGTATCCCCTGATGGGTGACGCCACGTGAGCGCCTCGCGACCGCGCGCCTGTACCTCGTCTGCCCCGCGCTGCCGCGCGAGTGGATCGCGGCCGCGGTGCGCGGCGGCGTCGACCTGATCCAGCTGCGCGACAAGACGCTCGACGACGACGGGATCGTCGCGCGCGGCGCGCGCGTTCACCGGCCACGACGCGCTCTTCATCCTCAACGACCGGCCCGATCTGGTCGAGGCGTGCGGCGCCGACGGCGTGCACGTCGGGCAGGACGACGAGTCGCCCGCGCAGGCCCGCGCGGCGGTGGGCGCGGACCGGATCGTCGGCCGCTCGACGCACGCGCCCGACCAGGCCGCGGCCGCCGACGCCGACGCCGACGTCGACTACCTCGCGGTCGGCCCGGTGCACGCGACGCCGACCAAGCCGGGCCGGCCGGCCGCCGGCCTGCACTACGTCGCGCACGCCGCGAGCAGCGGTGGGCAAGCCCTGGTTCGCGATCGGCGGCCTCGACGCCGGCAACGTGCACGAGGTGCTCGAGCGCGGCGCGACGCGGATCGTCGTCGTGCGCGCGATCACCGAGGCCGACGACCCGGAGGCGGCGGCGCGCGCGCTGCGCGACGCGCTGGAGGGCCGTGTCGGCGCCGGACGCTGAGCCGCGCCGCGAGGCGCGCGGCCGGCGAGGCGCGGCGGCGGCGACGCGACCGCGGCGAGCGGCGTCGCCGGCGACGGCGCGCGGCGCGCCGACGGCGACGACGGCGGCGAGCGCCGGACGCGATGACGCGCGGCTACGCGCGCTCGCGCGGCGCGGACCGAGGCGATCCGGCGCAGCTCGAGCCGCTCGGGCCCGACGAGCGCCCGCTCGGCCTCAAGCTCGCGGTCGGGCTCGCGCTGTTCATCGCCGCCGCCAACCTGATCGGCGCGGCCGCCGGCGCCGGCGGCGAGTCGCCCGCGGTCGGCGTCGTCTTCGCGCTGCTTCATGGGCGCTGCTCGCCGCCGGGATGTGGGCGCGCCAGTACCTCGTGATCCTGCTCTTCCAGGCGCTGCTGGCGATCACGATCATCATCTCGACGCTGTCGCTGGCGTTCGCGCGCAACGCTACGCAGGCGCGCTGGTCGCGGTCGTCGCTGATCGCGGCCTCGCGCGCCGGTGTTCTGGCTGCTGATCCGCGTGATGGCGCGCCTGCAGGTGCCGCGCGGGTGAGCCTGCTCGAGGCGCTCGCGGTGCTCGCCGCCGGGTTCGCGGCGGGCGGCGTGAACACGATCGTCGGCTCCGGCTCGCTGATCACGTTCCCGACGCTGCTCGCGGTCGGCTACTCGAGCGTCGTCGCCAACGTCTCGAACTCGCGTCGGGCTGGTGCCCGGGCGGGATCAGCGGCGCGATCGGCTACCGCCGCGAGCTGCAGAGGCCAGTGGCGACGCGTCGTGATCCTGGCGATCGGCACCACCGTCGGCGCGCTGCGTCGGCGGCATCCTGCTGCTCGAGCTGCCCGAGAGCGGTGTTCGACGCCGTCGTCCCGATCCTGATCCTGCTCGCGTGCGTGCTGATGGCGATCAAGCGCACGCCCGGCAGCGCACGCCGACACCGAGCACACCGGCCGCGGGCACCGTCGCCTCGTTCACCACCGGCATCTACGGCGGCTACTTCGGCGCGGCGCAGGGGATCATCCTGATGTCGCTGCTGCGCTTCTGCTTCCCCGACGACCTGCAGCGCCTGAACGCGATCAAGATCGTGCTGACCGCGGTCGCCAACGGCGTCGCCGCGGTGCTGTTCATCGCCGTCGCCGACGTGGCGTGGGAGGCGGCGGCGCTGATCGCGGCCGGCTCGATCGTCGGCGCGCAGGTCGCCGCGCGCTACGGACGGCGGATCCCGTCCGAGGTGCTGCGCTGGATCGTGGTTATCGGCGGCGGCATCGTCGCGCTGATCCTGCTCGTGACGCGCTAGTGTCACCGCCTTATGCCCGAGCAATATGACTGCATCGTTATCGGCTCCGGGCCGGGTGGATATGTCGCCGCGATCCGCGCCGCCCAGCTCGGGATGAAGACCGCCGTCGTCGAGAAGGACAAGGTCGGCGGACGCTGCCTCAACTACGCCTGCATCCCGGCCAAGGCCGTGCTGCGCGTCGCCGACATCCTGTCCGAGATCGACGACGCCGACGAGTTCGGCATCGAGGTCTCCGGCCGCGAAGTCGACTTCTCCAAGGTCTCCGCGCGCCGCCAGAAGGTCGTCAAGACCCTGACCGGCGGCGTCGGCGGCCTGTTCAAGAAGAACAAGATCGACTTCATCGAGGGCGTCGGCGCGCTGGCCGACGGCGGCGTGAAGGTCGGCGACGAGACCTACGAGGCGTCGAAGGCGATCATCCTCGCCACCGGCTCGGTCCCGAAGCCCGTGCCCGGCACGGAGTTCGGCGGCCGCGTGATCGGCACCGAGGAGGCGTGGGCGTTCGAGGAGCTGCCGAAGACGCTGGCGGTGATCGGCGCCGGCGCCTCGGGCACCGAGATCGCCTCCGCCTACGGCCGGCTCGGCACGCGAGGTGCTGCTGTTCGAGGCGCTCGACCGCGTGCTGCCGACCGAGGACGCCGACATCTCCAAGGTCGCCAACCGGACGTTCGGCAAGCAGAACATCAAGGTCCACACCGGCACGCTGGTCAAGGACGTCGAAGTCCGAAGACGACAAGGTCACGTTCACCTACGGCGACGAGTCCGGCGAGGCCGACTACCTGGTGATCGCCGCCGGCCGCGGGCCGGACGTCGAGGCGCTCGGCCTCGAGGCCGCCGGCGTCGAGCTCGACGACAAGGGCCTGATCAAGGTCGACGGCGCGCTCAAGACGACGGCGTCGAAGGATCTACGCCATCGGCGACCTCGTCCCCGGCCCCGCGCTCGCGCACAAGGCCTCCGACGAAGGCGTGATCGCCGTCGAGGACGCCGCCGGCATGGAGACGCACCCGATCGAGTACATCGACATCCCGCGCGCCACGTTCTGCACGCCCAACGTCGCCTCGTTCGGGCTGACCGAGGAGCAGGCGCGCGAGCAGGGCATGGACGTCGTCGTCGGCAAGGTCCAGTACGGCGCGGTCGGCGCCGGCACGGTCTACGGCGACCGCGGCGGCGTGATCAAGGTCATCGGCGACAAGAAGTACGGCGAGCTCGTCGGCGGGCACATCGTCGGCGCCAAGGCGACCGAGCTGATCCAGGAGCTCGTCAACGCCAAGGCGCTCGAGGGCGGCTACGCGGAGGTCGCACGGATCGTCCACGGCCACCCGACGCTGTCGGAGGGCGTGATGGAGGCCGCGCGTGCCGCCGACGGCTGGCTCATCCACGGTGAGTCCGCGGACCAGCCGCCGCTTCTACTACGACCTTCGCCTCGACCCGAGTCCTACTCTCGCGCCGAGCGCGCGCTGCACGCGCTCGGCGAGGTGCCGGAGTGGATTCCGGTCGGGATCGGCTCGATGAGCTTCCGCTGCGCGGAGGAGGTCGCGTCCTACAAGGAGGACGCGGAGCGCCGCGCGGCGGACGCTCGGGCTGATGGCGCTGCGCTGGCCCGAGCCGTTCCCGGCCGAGGACACGCGCTGGGCGCTGCTCGCGGCCACCTACGCGAAGTGGATCGGACGCGGCGTCGCGTTCTCGCTGGCGGCGCTGCGGCAGGCCTTCGCCGCGGGCCGCGACCTGGGCGAGCGCGACAACGTCCTGATCGCCGCCGCGGCCTGCGAGATGCATCCGGCCGCGGTGGTCAAGGGCGCGGAGCTCGAGAGCACACGCCGGGCGCTGGCCGAGGCCGAGGCGCGCGCGGCCGCCGACGGCGTCGACGCGGTGCCCGCGATCTGGGTCGACGGCCGCGTGCTCGCCGGCGAGCGGGCGATCCCGGCCTGATGCGCGCCAACCGCGCCTACGAGCTGGTCGTGCATCGCCAGGGCCGGTTCTTCCGCCCCTCGGACGCGCTCGAGCAGGTCGAGGTGATCGAGATCGACACCGGCGAGGTGGTCCTCTTCTGGGACACGCGCCCGCGCGACACGGGCAAGCTCGCCCGCGCCCTGCGCGCCGACCTGGCGCAGCTGGACGCGGACGAGTTCCTCGCCAAGTGGCGCCGCTATCAGGCCTGAATGACCACCTTCAGCGCGTCGTGCTCGCCGGCGGCGCCGAACACGTCGTAGGCCTCCTGGATGTCGGCCAGCTCGAAGTGGTGCGTGCCGAGCTTCTCGGCCTCGATCCGGCCGTCGCGCGCGAGCTTGAGCAGCGTCGGCACGGTGTTGCCGCTCACGAGGCCGGTCGTGATCGTGATGTTCTTGATCCACAGCTCCTCGAGGTGCAGCGTCGTCGGCGCGCCGTGGACGCCGATGTTGGCCACGGTCCCGCCCGGGCGCACGATCCGCGTGCAGAGGTCGAACGTCGCGGGCACGCCGACGGCCTCCATCGCGACGTCGACGCCGAGCCCGTCGGTGATGTCGAGGATCTCCTGCTCGGCGTTCTCGCCGCTGACGACGGTGTGCGTCGCGCCGAAGTTGCGGGCGTGATTGAGGCGTGACTGGTCGAGGTCGACCGCGATGATGCGGCCGGCGCCGGCGATCCCGGCGGTCATCATCGCCGCCAGGCCGACCGGGCCGGCGCCGACGACCGCGATCGTGTCGCCCGGCCCGACGCGCGCCGTATCTGGACGCCGATCTCGTAGCCGGTCGGGAGGATGTCGGCGAGGAAGATGATCTGCTCGTCGGACACGCCCTCGGGAACCAGCGTGCACGGAGGTCTCGGCGTACGGCACGCGCGCGAACTCGGCCTGCACGCCGTCGATCAGGTGGCCGAAGATCCAGCCGATGCCGCCGACCGCGTCGCAGTGCGCGGCCATCCCGGCCTTGCACGGCGCGCAGCGCCCGCACGAGGTGATCGCGGGGACGAGCACGCGGTCGCCCTCCTTCAGGCTCGAGACCGCGGCGCCGGTCTCGACCACCGTGCCCGACCGCCTCATGGCCGAGGATGCGGCCCTCCGTGACCGCGGGGACGTCGCCCTTGAGGATGTGCAGGTCGGTGCCGCAGATCGTGGTCGTATCGACCTTGACGATCACGTCGGTCGGCTCCTGGATGCCGGGGTCCTCGACGTTGTCCCATGACCGCTGGCCGGGGCCGCCGAACACGAGTGCCTTCATTTCTCCCCCTGTGGATCGACGTGCGCCATCTCACCAGGTGAGCGTTACCGCGCCGCTTCACGCGTGCGCATCTGCGACAGTCCGTTCGCAGGGACTTTTACAACCGCGGGCGGGGGTGGCGCGCACAGGACGGTGTCCCCCTAACCCCAGGAGTCCTCCATGCGGACACGTCTTGTGGGGGCGGCAACCGTCGCCGTCCTCGCCGCCGGGGCGCTGGCCACCACCAGCGTCCTCGGCTCCTCGCACCGCGAGGCACCGCGGATCATGCTCGACCCCGCCGCCGACAACACGGACGTGTACGCGTTCGTGGCCCCGGACGCGCCGGACAAGCTGACCGTGGTCGCCAACTGGGTCCCGCTGGTCAGCCCGGCGGGCGGGCCGTACTTCGGCAAGCTCGATCCCGAGGCGCACTACTACGTCAAGATCGACAACACCGGCGACGGCGTCGAGGACGTCGCCTACCGCTGGCGAGTTCAAGAACCGGTTCCGCAACCCGGACTCGTTCCTGTACGCGATCCCGCCGGTCAACTCGATCAACGACCCGCAACCTCAACTTCGTCCAGACCTACGACCTGTACTACAAGCTCTACCGGGCCGGCAAGCCGGTCTCCGAGCGCACGGATCGCGCGCAACGTGCCGGTCGCGCCCGACAACGTCGGGCCGAAGACGTGCCCGAACTACGCCGCGCTCTCCGACGGCGCCATCAAGGGGCTCGCGGGCGGCGGCAAGACGTTCGTCGGCCCCGTCGACGACCCGTTCTTCATCGACCTCGGCGCGGTCTTCGACGGCATCAACATCGACAAGCCCGGCCGGCCGATGATCGGCCTCGGCAACCAGGGCGGCGGCAAGGACGACGTCTCGGGCTACAACACGCACGCGTTCGCGCTGCAGGTTCCGCAGTCCGACGTCACCCGCGACGGCACGGCCGTCTCCGGTACGCGGGCCGACAACGCGGTCGTCGGCGTCTGGGCGACCACCGAGCGGCTCTCGATCCCGGTCAACCGCTCCGACGGCAAGCCGAAGTGGAAGCAGGTCAGCCGCCTCGGGAACCCGCTGATCAACGAGGTCGATCATCCCGATCGGCAAGAAGGACAAGTACAACGCCACGGGCCCCGCGACCGACGCGAAGAACTTCGGCGCCGCCGCGCTGAGCCCGGAGCTGGCGAAGATCCTCAACCAGCTGTTCAACCTCGGCATCAAGGAGAACGACCGCACGGACATCGTCCAGGCGCTGCTGACCGGCGTCCCCGGGCTGACGCAGATCTCGCCGCGGGCCGTCCCCGCCGACACGCTGAAGGTCAACCTCGGCGTGCCGCCGACGGCCACCCCGAACCGCTTCGGCGTGCTCGCCGGTGACACGCAGGGCTTCCCGAACGGCCGCCGCCTGGCCGACGACGTCACCGACATCGAGCTGCGCGTCATCGCCGGCGCGCTGCTGAAGCCCGAGGACGGCGGCAAGCAGATCCCGCTCGGCGACGGCGTCGATCAGAACGAGAAGCCGTTCCGCACCACGTTCCCGTACGTGGCCCTGCCCGACAGCGGCTTCGACGCCAAGTTCGGCCGCATCGAGCCCGCCCACGCGCCGGTCCCGCAGCCGCCGGCCGTGAAGTACCTCGCGCTGCGCGTCGTGGGCGGGGCGCTTGCCTTCATGCGCTTCTCTCCACCATCGCGCTCGCGTTCGGCGCGGGCCTCGCCGTCCTCTCTCTGGGAGGCGACGAGCCGGCCCCCGCGCCGGCCGCCGTGCAGCGCCCGGTGCTGCACCGGCGACGTCGGACGACGTCGGCGCGCTGCAGCGCGCGGTGCGCTCCGGCCGCGACGACCTGCGGCCGACGCTCGCCGACGCCTACCTGCAGCGCGTGCGCGAGACCGGCGATCCCTCCTTCTACGCGCGCGCCGAGGGCGTGCTGCGCACACCGCGCAGCCTCGACGGCTTCGCGACCGCGGGTGAGCTGGCGCTCGCCCGGCACGACTTCCGGGCCGCGCTCGAGCTCGGCCGTCGGGCCGGGACGATCGGCGCGCCGATCCGCGTCGACGCGCTGGTCGAGCTCGGCCGCTACGACGAGGCCGAGCGCGAGCTGCAGGCGATGATCGACCGCAAGCCGAACCTCGCCGCCTACGCCCGCGTCTCGTACCTGCGCGAGCTGCGCGGCGACCTCGCGGGCGCCGCGGAGGCGATGCGCTTCGCCGTCGCCGCGGGCGGGCCGTCGCAGGAGAACGCGCCTACGTGCGCGCGCTGCTGGGCGAGCTCGAGCGCCGGCGCGGGCGCGAGGGCGCCGGCGCGGCGCGCGTTCGGCGAGGCGCTGGCGGTGGTGCCGGGCTTCGCGGCGGCCGAGGCGGGGCTCGCGCGGCTCGACGCGGCGGGAACCGACGCGGCTGCGGCGGCGTCGTCGAGCGGCTGCCGCTGTCCGAGTACGTGATCGCGCTCGGCGAGACCGAGCTCGCCGCCGGCGGGCACGGCGACGGCGCGAGACGCTCGCGCTCGTCGCCGCCCAGCAGCGGCTGCAGCGCGGCGGCGGGCGTCGACGTCGACGTCGAGCTCGCGGTCTTCGAGGCCGACCACGGCTCGCCGGCGCGCGCGGTCGCGCTCGCTCGGCGCGGCTGGGCAGCAGGCGCCGAGCGTGCGCGCGGCGGACGCGCTGGGCTGGGCGCTGACGCGCAGCGGCAAGCCGCGGAGGGCCTGATGTGGGCCCGCCGCGCGCTGCGCGCTCGGTTCGGTCGACCCGATCTGGCGCGCCCACGCAGGCCTCTCCGCGCTCGCCGCCGGGCGCGTCGAGGAGGGGCGGAAGCAGTTGCGGATCGCACTCGGCACGGTCTCGACGGCTTCCCGTGGCAGGCGCAGCGGGCCCGTCGCGCGCTGCGGTGATCCAGGGCGGCGGTCAGGCGCTATAAGCGCCCATGACCGCCGCGCCCTCGCTGCCCACCATGCTCAACACCGTGCGCGCGCACGGCCTGCGCGTCTCGACCGCGCGCCGGCTCGTCCTGGAGGCGCTGATGGGCGCGGGCGAGCCGCTGACCGCGGAGCAGCTCGCCGGCGACGCGGACCTGGCCTCGACCTATCGCAACCTCGAGACGCTCGAGACGATCGGGCTCGTCCGCCACGTCCACCTCGGCCACGGCCCGGGGCGCTACGAGCTCGCCGGCCGCAGCGCGGGCTGGGCGACCTGCGAGAGCTGCGGCCGCTCGACGCCGCTGCCGTCGCCCGCGCTGCAGGCGATCCGCCTGCGCCGTGCGCGAGGCCGCCGGCTTCGAGGCCGCCTTCACGCACTTCCCGATCGTCGGGCGCTGCGCGGAGTGCTCGCGCCTAAGCTGTCGCCCGAGTGAACGATCGCGGCCTACGGGACGCAGCCCGGCACGTCGGTGCCGCGCTGCCGCATGGCCACACGCTGCCGGAGCGGCCAGTGGCAGGCGCGCCACCGCGCGCTGCGCTGGCTGCTGTGGGTGCACGTCGCCGCGATGCCGGTGATCGCGCTGCTCTACGACCAGGGGCTCGGCGCGGCCGCGCTGGACTGCGCGACGGTCGGCGTCTTCGCCGTGATCGCGCAGCTGCAGCTCGGCGGCCGGCGCGCGCAGTCGCTGGTCGGTCACGATCGGGCTGCTGTCGTGCTCGGCGCTGCTCGTCCACGTCTCCGACGGGCTGAGCGAGGCGTACTTCCACTTCTTCGTGATGGTGGCCGCGCTGTCGCTCTACGAGGACTGGGTCCCGTTCGGCGCCGCGGTCGCGTTCGTGCTGGTCCAGCAGGGGATCACGGCCGCGATCGTCGACTACGACCGCGCGCGATCTCGCCGTGGGTGTGGGCGCTCGTGCACTCGGCGTTCATCGGCGCGCTGAGCGTCGTGTGCCTGGCCACGTGGCGCGCCTCCGAGCGTGATCGCGAGGCGTTCCGCTCGCTCGTGGAGTCGCTCGAGGAGGGCGTGCTGATGGTCGACGCGGGCGGCGCGGCTGGTGACCGCCAACCCGAGCGCGAAGCGGATCCTCGGCGTCGACCCGGCGCGGCTGCTGGCCGAGAGCGGGCAGCGATCCGGACTGGATCGTTCGTGGCCGACGACGGCTCGCCGCTGCCCGAGGACGCGACGGCCCGCTGCGGTGACGCGCGACGACCGGGCGCCCGCAGATCGCGGTGCCGCTCGGCCTGCGGCGCGCGGACGGCAGCACGCGCTGGCTGTCGGTCTCCACGCGTGCGGTCGAGACCGAGCGCGAAGCGCCCGTACACGGTCGTCCTCTCGTTCTCGGACGTCACCGACGAGCGCAAGGCGGTCGACGCCCTGGCGCGCTCCAACGCCGAGCTCGGGCCAGTTCGCCTACGTCGCCTCGCACGACCTGTCCGAGCCGCTGCGGATGGTCTCGAGCTATCTCAACCTGCTGCGCCGCCGCTACCGCGGGCGTCTGGATTCCGACGCCGACGAGTTCATCGACTACGCGGTCGACGGCGCCGACCGCATGCGCTCGCTGATCGAGGCGCTGCTCGGCCTACTCGCGGGCGGGACGGGGCGAGAAGCCGGCGCGCGTCGAGCTCGGCTCGGTCGCCGCGAGACGTGCTGCGCTCGCTCGCCGCGGCGCTGGTCGAGGCGGGGGCGGAGATCGAGATCGGCGAGCTGCCGGCGGTGATGGGCGACCGCGCGCAGACTCGAGCAGGTGCTGCAGAACCTGGTGGCGAACGCGCTGAAGTTCCGCGCCGACGGGCGTGCGCGGGTGTGGGTGTACGCCGAGCCGTCCGAGGCGGAGCATGGTGCGGATCGCGGTCGCCGACGGCGGGATCGGCATCGCGCCCGAGCTGCGCGACCAGGTCTTCGAGATGTTCCAGCGCCTGCACGACCGCGAGGCCTACGAGGGCACCGGCATCGGGCTGGCGATCTGCCGCAAGATCGTGGAACGCCACGGGGGGCGGATCTGGATCGACGAGCGCGAGGGCGGCGGTGCGGTCTTCCGCTTCACGCTTCCCGTAGCCTGACGGCCATGTCCGACGTCGCCATGCCCCGCCTGTCCGACTCCATGGAGGAGGGCACGATCCTCAAGTGGCTCAAGTCCGACGGCGACGAGGTCTCCAAGGGCGACGAGCTCGTCGAGATCGAGACGGACAAGGCCAACATGACCTACGAGGCCGACGAGTCGGGGACGCTCGAGATCGTGGCCTAGGAGGGCGACACGCTGCCGGTCGGGGAGACGATCGCGCGGATCGGCGAGGGTGGCGGCGGGTCGTCGGATGATGAGGAGGAGGACGGACGACGAGGAGCCGGAGGAGGACGAGGAGTCCTCGGACGACGAAGAGGACGAGGACGACGACGGAGAGCCGACGAGGACGACGAGGACGAGCACGAGGGCACGAGGAACCCTCGGACGACTCGGATGAGGAGTCGGACGAAGACGAGGACGAGCGAGGACGAGGAGCCGACGAAGACGAGGACGACCGGCGAGGACGAAGCCGCCGAGGAGGACGCCGACGAGGACGAGCGCCGAGGACGACGACGGACGAAGCGGCCGAGGAGGACGACTCCGGCGAGGACGAGCCGGAGCCCGAGTCCGGCGACGACGGTCGCGTGAAGGCGTCGCCGATCGCCCGCCGGATGGCGCGCGAGCAGGGCCTCGACCTGTCCGACGATCAAGGGCTCCGGCCCGGGCGGGCGGATCGTGAAGTCCGACATCGAGGCGGCCGCGAAGGGCGAGCGAGCCGAGGAGCCGCGAGGCGGAGGCGCCCGAGGACAAGGACGGAGGCGCCCAAGCCCGCGAAGGACAGCGGCCGCGGCGACGTCTCCTACACCGAGCTCAGCCGGCTGCAGCGCACGGTCGCGCGCCGGATGGCCGAGTCCAAGGCCACCGCGCCGGACTTCGTGATGACGCTCGAGGTCGACATGGAGGAGGCCGTCGCGCTGCGCGGCCAGCTCAAGGCCGCCGCCGGCGACGATCCGGCGCCGTCGTTCAACGACTTCGTGATCAAGGCCGCGGCGCTCGCCCTGCGCGACTTCCCGCGCGCCAACGGCGCCTACCGCGACGGCCAGTTCGAGCTCTACTCGCGCGTCAACGTCGGCGTCGCGGTCGCGGGCCAGGACGCGCTCGTCGTCCCGACCGTCTTCGACGCCGACCAGAAGAGCCTCGGCACGATCGCCGCCGAGTCCCGGCGGCTGGCCGAGCGCGTGCGCGAGGGCAAGATCACGCCGCCGGAGCTGTCGGCCGGCACGTTCACGGTCTCGAACCTCGGCATGTACGGGATCCGCCGCTTCGTGGCGGTCATCAACCCGCCGCAGGCCGCGATCCTGGCCGTCGGCGAGCTCTCTCCGCGCCCCGTCGTGCGCGACGGCGAGGTCGTCGTCCGCACGGTGATGGAGCTCACGCTCACCTGCGACCACCGGATCCTCTACGGCGCCGACGCCGCCGAGTTCCTGGCCAAGATCCGCGAGTACCTCGAGCTGCCGCTGAAGCTGGCGCTCTGAGCTCGGTCAGGGGTGCAGCAATTGACCCTCGGTTGCGGCAGGTAGCGTGCTGCACCCCCCGTCGAGCACCCGGATCTCGTCGAAGTCGTCGAGGCCGGCGAGCGTGTGGGCGATCACGAGGACGCCGCGGCGCTCGCGTTCCTGCGCGAGTCGCTCGTGGAGCGCGCGCACGGCGGGCGGGTCGAGATGGGCGGCCGGCTCGTCGAAGATCAGCAGCGGCGCAGCGCTGACGAGCCCGCGGGCGACCGCGACCCGGCGCCGCTGGCCGCCGGAGAGCTTGTCGCCCTCCTCGCCGCAGTCCGTGTCCAGGGCGATCTCCAGCCCGACGGCGTCGAGCGCCGCCAGCAGCTCGTCGTCGCTCGCGTCGCGGCGAGCGAGCCGCAGGTTCTCGCGCACGGTCGTGTTGAACAGGTGCGCGTCCTGCGCGATCAGCACCGCCTGCCCGCGCAGCTCGTCCTGGGCGAGGTCGCGGACGTCGACGCCGCCGAACGTGACGACCCCGTCGTCGGGATCACGCAGGCGCACGAGCAGCTGCGCGAGCGTCGTCTTGCCGCTGCCGCTGGGCCCGAGCAGGGCGATCGCCCGGCCGGGGCGCAGTTCGAGGTCGACGCCGGCGAACACGCCCGTGCGCCCGACGGACCGAGCGCACAGGACCGGCTCGGCGGGCAGCGGGACCGGGTGCGGCGGATCGGCGACTCCGACCGGCGCCTCGGTCAGCGTCTCGAGGCGTTCGGCGGCGGCCCGGCAGGCACCGAGCTGCTGCGCCGCTGCGGGCAGCCCAGCCACGGCCTCGAATGAGGCGATCGCCAGCAGCACGAGCGCCCCGAGCGCGACGTCGGACAGACGCCCATCCTCGACCGCGGGCAGCGCGACGGCGAGGACCGCGACGACCGCGAGTCCGCTGACGAGCGTCCCGAGCGTGGCCGCGAGGCCGCCCGCGAGCGCATCGCGCCGCGCCAGCCCCGCCAGCCGCGCATCCGCGGCCCGGATGCGGGCCAGCCACGTCCGCTCGCGGCCCAGCAGCGCCAGCTCGGGGGCGCCCGCGAGCGCCTCGACGAGCTCCGCGGAGAGCTGCGCCCGCGCCGGCGCCTGGCGGCGCGCCGCGGCGCTCGCAGCGGCGCCGACCGCCGCCGGCACGGCGACGGCGGCAAGCAGCAGCGCGGCCGCCAGCACCACGCCGGCCGCCGGCAGGATCAGCGCGGCGAGCCCGCCGGCGAACGCGATCACGACCGCCGCGACGACCGGCGGCGCGAGCGCGCGCAGGTACAGGTGCTGGAGTTGGTCGACGTCGGCGACGAAGCGGCTGAGGATGTCGCCCGGTGCGCAGCGGCGGCAGCCCGGCGGGAACGAGCGGCGCGAGCCGCGCGTAGAAGCGCCGGCGCAGGTCGGCGAGCACCCGGAACGCCAGGTCGTGCGAGGCGAGGCGCTCCGAGTAGCGCAGCACCGCGCGCGAGATGCCGAAGAACCGCACGCCGACGATCGCGACCGTCAGCTGCAGGATCGGCGGCTGCTCGGACGCGCGCACGATCAGATAGCCCGACGTCGCGAGCAGCCCGACCGAGGCCAGGATCGTCGCCGCGCCGAGCAGGACCGAGGCCGTCAGCCGCCGGCGGCGCCGGCGAGCGCGCGCCGCGGGCGAGCGCCGCCGGCGGCCCGCGCGCAGCCGGCGTGCCGGCGTGCAGAGCGACGAGCGCCGGCGGACAGTCGATCGCCGGCGAGCGGCGCCGTCGGGCGAGCGCGGATGTCGCGCCGCTCGGCGACGCGGTCGAGCATGACGACGTGGTCGGCGCGCTCGGCGAGCGCCGGGCGGTGGGCGACGAGCAGCGTCGTGCGACCGGCGCGGAGCCGGTCGAGGGCGTCTTCGACGACGACGGCGGCGGTCTCGTCGAGGTGCGCGGTCGGCTCGTCGAGGACGAGCAGCGGGGCGTCGCGGACGAAGGCGCGGGCGATCACGAGCCGCTGGGCCTCGCCCGAGGAGAGCGTGCGGCCGGTCTCGCCGACCGGCGTGTCGAGCGCGTCCGGAAGCGACGCGACAAGCGCCGCCGCGCCGGCGGCCTCGAGCGCGGACCAGAGCTCGGCAGCGCTCGCCGCCTCGCGGCCGAGACGGAGATTGTCGGCGACCGTCCCGGCGAACAGGCGCGGCCGCTGCGGGACGTACGCGCAGCGCGCGCGCCAGGCCGCGGGCTCGACGTCGCGGAGGTCGACGCCGCCGCAACTGACGGCGCCGCCGGTCGGATCGGCGAGCCGCAGGACGAGCTTCGCCAGCGTGCTCTTGCCCGCGCCGCTGGGCCCGACGATCGCGGTCGTCGCGCCGGCCGGCAGCACGAGATCGACCGCTTCGAGCACCGGCGAGCCGCCGGGATAGGCGAACGCGACGCCGGCGAGCCGCACCTCGGACGCGCCGGGGTCGGGCGCGGCGAGGACCGCGGCGGCAGCCGAGACCGGCGCGGCTGACCGCGGGTGGGGCGGCGATCGCGTCTTGGAGCTTCTGCATCGCCGTCAGCCCGTCCGCGGAGGCGTGGAACTGGGCGCCGACCGCGCGCAGCGGCGCGTAGAGCTCCGGCGCGAGCAGGAGCACGGTGAGGCCGGCCTGCAGCGACAGGTGCCCGCCGGCCAGCTGCACGCCGATGACGCCCGCCACCAGCGCGGTCCCGAGCATCGCGAGCGCCTCGAGCACGAACGCGGACAGGAACGCGATCCGCAGCGTGCCGAGCGTCTCGCGGCGGTAGGCGTCGCCGACGCGGCCGAGCGTCTCCGCCTGCGCCCGTCACGCGCGTGGGCGCGCAAGGTGGGCAGGCCGCGCACGACGTCCAAGAAATGCGCGCTCAGCACCGACAAGGTCTGCCAGCGCCGCTCGGTGCGCGCCTGCGTCGCCACCCCCACGAGGACCATGAAGAGCGGAATCAACGGCACGCGTCACGGCCAGCACGAGCGCCGGGACCCACGCGAGCGCGAACAGCCACGCCAGCACCGCGACCGGGACGAACGCGCTCAGCGCGAGCTGCGGCAGGAAGCGGGCGAAGTACGGCTCGACGGCGTCGACGCCCTGGACCGCCAGCGCCGACAGCTCACCGACCCGCGGCGTGTCCAGCCCATCCGGCCGCCGCACGAGGAACTGCTCGGCGAGCCGCCCGCGCAGGTCGCTCATCACGCGCGCCGCCCCGAAGCGCCCGACGGCGTCGAACGCCCCGTCGACGAGCGCGCGCGCCACGACCACCACGGCGAGCACGACGAGCACGCCCTCCACGGACCGCGAGCCGTCGACCGCGCCCGCCACCGCGGCGGCCAGCAACGCCGCCTGCGCGACGATCGCCACCGCGGCCACGGCCGCCAGACAGGACGCGACGACGAGATGCGCCCGCGCGGGCCGGCTCGCCCGCAGCAACCGTGGGTCGACCGGCCTCACGACCGCAGCTTCTCGAACGGCCCGAAGTCCTCCGCGCCCAGCCGCGAGCGGAAGACGCAGTACGTCCAGGCCTGGTAGACCAGCACGATCGGGACGAAGATCACCGCGACCACGGTCATCACCGTCAGCGTGTAGCTGGTCGACGACGCGTCGAACAGGCTCAGCGACGGTCCCGGGCCGCTCGAGACGATCGCGGCCGGGAACAGCTCCGCGAACAGCGCCGTGAAGACGGCCACGATCGCCACCGCGCTGAGCGGCGAACGCCCGGCCCGGGCGAGACGCGGGTGGCGACCAGCGCCGTCACCACGGCGACCACGCCCAGCACCAGCGGCACGACCTGGAAGTCGTTGCGGACCAGCGTCCAGACCACGAACAGCGCCAGCGACGGCGGCCGCGATCGGCGTCAGCACGCGCGCGAACCGCAGCGCCGCGTCTCCAGCTCCCCCTTCAGCCGCAGCGCCAGGAAGGCCGCGCCGTGCGCGAGGAACAGCGTCAGCGACATCACGCCGCCGAGCAGCCCGTACGGGTTCAGCAGGTCGAACAGGGTGCCGTCGAAATCCGCGCTGGCATCGAGCGGCACGCCACGGACGAGGTTCGCCCATGCGACGCCCCACAACAGCGCCGGCAGCGCGCTGCCCAGGAAGATCGCCCACACCCACGTCCGGCGCCAGGTCGCCCCGTCCTCCTTGCCCCAGAACTCGAACGCCACGCCGCGCATGATCAACGCCGCCAGGATCACGAACAGCGCGATGTAGAAGCCGGAGAAGAGCGTCGCGTACCACACCGGGAAGGCGGCGAAGGTCGCGCCGCCGGCGACGATCAGCCAGACCTCGTTGCCGTCCCAGAGCGGGCCGATCGTATGGATCGTCGCGCGCGTCTCGCGCTCGTCGCGGGCCAGGAACGGCAGCAGCATGCCGACGCCGAAGTCGAAGCCCTCGAGCACGAAGTAGCCGAGCCAGAGGATGCAGATCAACAGGAACCAGATCAGCTGCAGGGTGGTGGGATCAGGCATCGTCACCGGCTCCTAGTAGGTGAGGGCGAGGTCGGGACGTTCGGCGTCGGCGTCCATCAGCTCGTCCGTCGGGCCGTGTCCGGCCTCTTCGAAGAACAGCCGCCCGCCGATCACGCCGAGCACGGTGTAGAGCAGCGTGAAGCCGATCAGAGTCAGCAGCACTTGGCCCGTACTGACGGTCGGCGAGTTCGCGTCCTCGGTCTTCAGCAGCCCGAACACGACCCACGGCTGGCGTCCCATCTCGGTGAAGATCCAGCCGGTCGAGTTGGCCACGAAGGGCAGCGTGGCGGCCGGGATCAGCAGCCACAGGAAGCGCCGCGAGAAGGCCCCGCGCCGCTGCTGCCAGAGCCCGAACAGCGAGATCAGGACCATCAGCATCCCGGCGCCGACCATGAAGCGGAACGTCCAGTAGGTGACGCCGACGACCGGGAAGTAGTCACCGGGCCCGTAGCGCTGCTCGTACTCCTGCTGGATGTCGTTCATCCCTCGCACCTCGCCGTTCCACGAGTTCGTCGCCATCAGCGAGAGCGTGTGCGGGATCTTGATGTTCACGTCCAGCCGCTCGGGATTGCGCGCGATGTCGCCGAAGGCGAAGATCGAGAACCCGGCGCCCTCTTGGGTGTCCCACAGCGCCTCGGCGGCGGCCATCTTCATCGGCTGCTGCTCCTCCATCAGCGCCCCGTTGAAGTGGCCGACCAGGACCGTCAGCAGCGCGGTCACGAACACGCCCGGCAGCAGCAGCCGCATCGACGCGCCGAAGACGCGGCTCCGAGCCGCGGCGCAGATGCCACGCGGTGACGCCCAGCATCAGCATCCCGGCCGTGGCCAGCGCGCCCAGGATCGTGTGCGCGAACGCGAACAGCGCGGTCGAGTTGGTCAGCACGGCCCAGATCGACGTCATCTCCGCGCGGCCGGACTGCTCGTTGAACTCGAAGCCGACCGGGTGCTGCATCCACGAGTTCGCGGCGAGGATGAAGTAGGCCGACAGGATCGTGCCGGCGGCGAACGCCCAGATGCAGGCCAGGTGCACCTTCGGCGAGAGCTTGCCGCGCCCGAAGATCCACAGGCCGATGAAGGTCGACTCGAGGAAGAACGCGAGCAGGCCCTCCATCGCCAGCGGGGCGCCGAAGACGTCGCCGACGTAGCGCGAGTAGTTCGACCAGTTCATGCCGAACTGGAACTCCTGCACGATCCCGGTGACCACCCCGACCGCGAACGAGATCAACATCAGCTTGCCCCAGAAGATCGTCATCCGCTGGTAGACGGGATCGCCGTTCCGGTAATGGAGGGTCTGGCAGATCGCGACGAAGAACGACATCCCGATCGTGACCGGGACGAAGATGAAGTGGAACACGGTCACGATCCCGAACTGCAGCCGCGCCAGTTCCAGCGCTGTCATGGCGAACATGGGCGCATAGTCTCCGCCGCGGACCGGCGTAAACAATGCGAATCCGCCCCCGACTCCTGCGGAGAACTACGGAGCGTCAGCGGCGGAGCTTCTCGTTCGGATCGCGCGAGGGATCAAGCGTGATCCCGGCCGGCGACTGGTCGGTGTTGACGAACAGGCAGATCGGGAGCTCCTCGGGGCCCGGAACGCAGGCGCGGTAGTACTCGGGCTCGAGCTGCAGCGTCGAGATCGCCGCCAGGCCGCCCTTGAACTCCGGCTCGCTCCTGACGACGTAGTCGTGGACGGCGGCGTAGACCGCGCGGCGGTCGGCGCGCTGGTCGGCGACGTCGGGACGGTGGATCAGCCCGCCCGCGACCAGGCCGAGCGTGATCAGCACGAGCACCGCCGTGCCGCCGTAGTCGCGCGCGACCACGCGCGGGAGGTCGCGCCGGAACCGGCGCAGCAGCATCCCGGCGAACGGGGCGGCGAGCGCGACCGCGAGCACGTTGAAGAAGCCCGCGACGATGAACGCGCCGAACAGGTCGGCGCCGACGCCCTGGAACGGCAGGCGCGCGATCAGCACGGCGTCGACCACGGTCAGCACGACGAACGTGGGCCACTGCCACGCGCCGCGTAGCCGCCAACGCAGCCGCCGCCACCGAACGGACTCGACCATCGACAACGTCAAGCGTAACCCGCCATGCCGTAGGCTCATTTGGATTGTCGAACCCGAGCACCGCGGAGATCCCGCGCGCCCGGACGTGAACGCGCCACCCGGCGATCCCGCGGTGAGCGCAGCTGACACCCGAAGGGAGAGAACCGCCAGATGGCGACCGAGACGGCTCGATCCGAATTCCCGCCTGACGTAACCGAGCACCTGACCACCGAGGACCGCAGCGGGCTGCTGCGCGCGATGCTGATGATGCGCGGCATCGAGGAGCGCGCGATGACGCTCTACCGGCAGGGCAAGGTGCCGGGCAGCTTCTACGACGGCTTCGGCCAGGAGGCCGTGTCCGCCGGCGCGACCTGGGCGATGGCGGCCGCAGGACCGCCTGTGCATCCTGCACCGCGACCTCGCCGCGCACATCATCCGCGGCGTCGAGCCGTGGCGCATCTTCGCCCAGTACATGGGCCGCGAGGACGGCATCACGCGCGGCCGCGACGGCAACGTCCACTTCGGCGACCGCACGAAGGGCTGCGTCGGGATGATCTCGATGCTGCCCGACATGATGCTGATCGCCACCGGCATGGCGATGGCGTTCAAGCTGCGCGACGAGAAGCGCTGCGCGATCACCTGGTTCGGCGACGGCTCGACGAGCCGCGGCGACTTCCACGAGGCGATGAACTGGGCCGGCGTGCAGAAGCTGCCGGTGATCTTCGTGCTCGAGAACAACCAGTACGCGTACTCGACGCCGCTCGACCAGCAGTTCGCGGTCAACCCGATCGAGCGCGCCGCGGCCTACGGCTTCCCGGGCGTCAGCGCCGACGGCAACGACCCCGAGGCGATGTTCGAGGTCACGCGGATCGCGCGCGAGCGCGCGCTCGCCGGCGAGGGGCCGACGCTGATCGAGGCCGTCACGATGCGCATGCACGGCCACGCCGCGCACGACGACATGAAGTACGTCCCGACCGACAAGGTCGCGGAGTGGCGCGCGAAGGACCCGATCGACCGCCAGGTCAAGCGCCTGGACGCGCTCGGCGTCGACACGCAGGCGATCCGCGACGAGGTCAAGGCGACGATCGAGGCCGCCGTCGAGCGGGCCATGCAGTCACCGATGCCCGACGGCGAGACGGTCCTCGACGGCCTGTTCGCCGACGAGCCCGCGCTGCTCGAGGACGGCAACGCCCCCTGGTCGGGCTTCCGGAGCGCGTAGATGGCGACCATGACCTACCTGCAGGCGATCTCCGACGCCATGCGCGAGGAGATGCGCGCCGACGAGCGCGTCTTCCTCATGGGCGAGGACATCGGCACCTTCGGCGGCGCGTTCAAGGTCACCGACGGCTTCATCGACGAGTTCGGCGCCAAGCGCGTGATGGACACGCCGCTGGCCGAGTCGGCGATCGTCGGCTGCGCGATCGGCGCGGCGGTCGAAGGGCTGCGCCCGATCGCCGAGATGCAGTTCCGCGATTTCGTGAGCTGCGGCTTCGACCAGCTCGTCAACGTCGCCGGCAAGACCTACTACCGGATGGGCCTGATCGGTGAACATCACGGTCCGCCTGCCCTCCGGCGGCGGCTTCTCCGGCGGCCCGTACCACTCGCAGAACCCCGAGGCGTGGTTCATGCACGCCCCCGGGCTGAAGATCGTCGCCCCGAGCACGGCCGAGGACGCCAAGGGCCTGCTGATCTCCGCCGTGCGCGATCCCAACCCGGTGCTGTTCATGGAGCACAAGCACCTCTACCGGCGCATCAAGGGCGAGGTGCCGGCCGGCACGTACGAGACGCCGTTCACCGCCCGCGTCGCGCGCGAGGGAACCGACCTGACCGTGATCGCCTACGGCGCGATGGTCCACACCGCGCTCGAGGCCACCGCGGACCTCGACGGCTCGGTCGAGGTGCTCGACCTGCGCTCGCTGGTGCCGCTCGACGAGGAGGCGATCCTGCGCTCCGTCCGCAAGACGAGCAAGGTCGTGATCGTCGACGAGGCCAACCAGACCTGCGCGGCGGGCGCCCAGGTCGCGGCGCTGATCGCCGAGCGCGCCTGGGAGGACCTCGACGGGCCGGTCGTCCGCGTCGCCACGCCGGACGTGCCGATCCCGTTCTCGCCGCCGCTCGAGCAGGCCGTGCTGCCCGCAGGTCGACGACGTCAGGGAGGCGTGCCGTGAGCTCCTCGAGTACTGAGACCTTGATCGACGTCACGATGCCCCAGATGGGCGTGTCGGTCGCCGAGGGCACGGTCGTCGAGTGGAAGAAGCAGGTCGGCGACTGGGTCGAGGCCGACGAGATCATCGCCTCGATCTCGACCGACAAGATCGACACCGACGTCGAGGCGCCCGCGACCGGCCGGGTGGCCGAGATCGTCGTCGACGTCGGCGACACGGTCGACGTCGGCACGGTGATGGCGCGGATCGCGACCGACGCCAAGCCCGGCGAGGCGCACATGAGCGAGAACAGCTCGGCGGCGGACCCCGGGCTCGGCACGGGCGAGGCCGCCGCCGCGGTCGCAGGCCCCCGGCGAGGCCGGCGAGCTGTCCGGCGACACGACCACCGAGCACGCCGGCACGACCCAGCGCCCGACGCGCGCGGCCGGCCGCCGCTACTCGCCGGTGGTGACGCGGATCGCGGCCGAGCACGACGTCGACCTCGAGCAGGTCGAGGGCACCGGCCGCGGCGGGCGCGTCTCCAAGAAGGACGTGCTCGCGTTCATCGAGAGGCGGCAAGGAGGAGCCGCCGATGCACATCGAGAGCCCGTACCGGCCCGACGAGCCGGTCGCGCCGCGGCCGCGCAAGCCGCGCCTGCAGCGCGCGTCGAAGAGACGCCCACGGCCGGGCCAGCCGCTCTCGCGCATGCGCCAGGCGATCGGCTCGCGCATGGTGCAGTCGCTGCAGACCGCCGCGACCTGCACGACGATCGCCGAGGCCGACATGACCCGGATCGAGGCCGCGCGCAAGACGGCCGGGCTGAGCTACCTGCCCTACCAGGCGCGGGCCACGGTCGAGACCCTGCTCGAGTTCCCGGAGCTCAACGCCACGCTCGAGGACGACACCACACCGTCTACACGGACGCCGTGCACCTCGGGATCGCGGTCAGCCTCGGCGAGGGCGGCCTGATCGTCCCGATCATCCGCGACGCCCAGGACCTCAGCGTCGAGGGCCTGGCCAAGCGCATCAAGGACCTCGCGAAGCGCGCCCGCGCGAACCAGCTGAGCGCCGACGAGGTGCGCGGCGGCACGTTCACGATCACGAACCCCGGCGGCTACGGCTCGATCATGGCCACGCCGGTGATCAACCTGCCGCAGGTCGCGCATCCTCGACACCGAGGCCGTCGTCAAGCGGCCGGTGGTGATCACGGACGAGCTCGGCAACGACTCGATCGCGATCCGCTCGATGACGTACCTGTGCATGTCGTGGGACCACCGCGCGCTCGACGGCGCGCTGGCCGCGCAGTTCCTCACGGCGCTGCGCAAGAGGCTCGAGGCCTGGCCGATCACGTAGCGACCTGACCGCGACCGCGGCGGTGCTGCTCGCGCCACACCGAGCAGCGCCGCGCGGTCGGAGTCGCCGCCTGAACTAAGCTCAGGGCATGGAGCTCTGGGTGTGCCACCTCGGCCGCGTCGAGTACCGCGAGGCGACCGCGCTGCAGGAGCGCCTGCGCGAGCGCGTCCAGGCCGGCTGAGCTGCCGGAGCTGATGCTGCTGCTCGAGCACCCGCCGGTCTACACCGTCGGGCGCCGCTCGGACGCGGGCGACCTGCCGTTCGGCGAGGCCTTCTACCGCGAGCGCGGGATCGACGTCGTGCGCACGCCGCGCGGCGGCCAGCTCACCTACCACGGGCCCGGGCAGCTCGTCGGCTACCCGATCATGCGCGTCACGAGCGTGCCGGAGTACATCCTCACGATGGAGCGGGCGATCGTGGCCGCGCTGGCCGATGCCGGCGTCGAGGCCGGCACGCGGCTCGGCCACAAGCACGTCGGCGTGTGGGTCGGCGAGCGCAAGATCGCGTCGGTCGGCGTGCACATCTCCCACGGCGTCTCGGCGCACGGCTTCGCCGTCAACGTCGACAACGACCTCGACCCGTTCAGCTGGGTCGTGGCCTGCGGGCTGCCGGAGGTGCGGATGACCTCGATGGCCGCCGAGGGCTCGGCCGAAGGGCTCGGCGTGCTTCCGCAAGCGCATGGCGTACCGCTTCAGCGAGGCCTTCGGGCGCCGGCAGCGGCTCGTGAGCGCCGCGCGGCTGGGCATCGAGCAGCTGGTGCCGCGTGAAGGTCGGGCTCGCGACGTTCCTGGTCGGGGACGGCATCCACCCGGCCGTGCTCGCCCGCGAGGCCGAGGCGCGCGGCTTCGAGTCCTTGTTCCTGACCGAGCACACGCACATCCCGGTCGCGGCGGGGATGGTCGCGCGCGACGGCGGCCCGCTCGCCGACAAGTACCGCCGCACGCACGACCCGTTCGTCGCGCTGTCGTTCGCGGCCGCGGCCACCGAGCGGCTGGTGATCGGCACGAGCGTCTGCCTCGTGATCGAGCACGACCCGATCGTGCTGGCCAAGCAGGTCGCGTCGCTCGACGTCCTCGCCGGCGGGCGCTTCGTGTTCGGCGTCGGCGCGGGCTGGAACAAGCACGAGATGCGCAACCACGGCACCGACCCGGCCACGCGCCACGGCGACATGCGCGAGCGGGTCGAGGCGATGCGCGCGATCTGGACCTCCGACGAGGCCGAATACCACGGCAAGCACGTCGACTTCGACCCGATCTGGCAGTGGCCGAAGCCGGCCACGCCGCCGCCGGTCTACATCGGCGGCAACGGCCCGCGCGTGCTCGACCGCGTGCTGCGCTACGGCGACGGCTGGATGCCGAACATGAAGGAGATCGAGACGCTGGGGCCGCGGATCGCCGAGCTGCGCGAGCGCGCCGGCAAGGATGTCCCGGTCACCTACTACGGCGCGACGCCCGAGACCCTGGACACGCTGCGCGAGGCCGGCGTCGACCGCGCGCTGATCGTGCTCGAGAGCGGCCCCGAAGCCGACGTGCTGGCCTCGATACCCTCACTCTGAGTGAGCCTGCGGATCCACCAGACGCGCTCGCGCGCCAACCCCGGCGGGATGGACGTGACGAAGGTGCTGGGCGAGGACGTCCTGCCCTTCCGCACGCGCAAGCCGCCGTGGTTCAAGGTCCCGCGGCCGGGCAGCGCGAAGTACCGCGAGCTGTCGCGGACGATCTCCGACGAGGGCCTGCACACGGTCTGCCAGGAGGCCGCGTGCCCGAACATCGGCGACTGCTGGGACCGCGGCACGGCGACGTTCATGATCCTCGGCGACACCTGCACGCGCCGCTGCGGGTTCTGCAACGTCAAGACCGGCAAGCCGACGTGGAACGACCCGCTCGAGCCGCTGCGGGTGGCGCGCTCCGTCGCCCGCATGGGCCTGCGCCACGCGGTCGTGACGTCGGTCGACCGCGACGACCTGCCCGACTACGGCGCCTCGGTCTGGTGCGGCGTGATCCGCTCGATCCGGATGCAGTCGCCGAACACGAAGATCGAGTGCCTGACGCCCGACTTCCGCGGCGAGGAGATGCCGCTGGCGAAAGTCATCGCCGAGCGCCCCGACGTCTTCAACCACAACGTCGAGGTCGTCCCGCGGCTGTACCCGGTGGCCCGGCGCGGGTCGCGCTGGAAGCGCTCGCTGCGGGTGCTCGCCAACGCGCTCGAGATGGGCGAAGGCGAGGTCGTGACGAAGTCCGGCCTGATGGTCGGCCTCGGCGAGACGCACGCCGAGATGGTCGAGGCCTTCGGCGACCTGCGCGCGGCCGGCGTCTCGATCCTCACCGTCGGGCAGTACCTGCGCCCGACCGAGCGCCACCTGCCGGTCGTGCGCTACTGGGAGCCCGAGGAGTTCACCGCGCTCGAGGCCGCGGCCTACGAGTTGGGCTTCGAGCACGTCGCCGCCGGCCCGCTCGTGCGCTCGAGTTACCACGCCGACGAGCACGTCCAGCAGGATCGCCCGGGAATCGGGCCATTGGCCGCAGCAACGCTGTAGCAGCCGCCTCCCTCTCGGCTACCGTTGCCTGCCGATGCTGCCGCTGCGCGACAACATCCCGACGTCGCGGCCGCCGTTCGTGACCTACGCGCTGATCGCGGCCAACGTCCTCGTCTACTTCCTCTGGCAGCAGGGCGGGCTGTCGCTCGGATCGCCCGACGGCACGCACTACCTCTGCAATCTCAACGAGTGGGCGGCGGTGCCGTGGGAGCTCACGCACCCCGGCGACACCGTGGCCTACCCGGCCCAGTGCGGCACCGACGACGCGAACACGTACGCGACGATCTTCACCGCCATGTTCATGCACGGCGGCCTGCTGCACCTCGGCGGCAACATGCTGTTCCTGTGGATCTTCGGCAACAACGTCGAAGAGGCGATGGGGCTCGGTCAAGTTCCTCGTCTTCTACCTGCTCGCCGGCGTCGCGGCGATCGCGCTGCACACGGTGATGGACCCGAGCTCGGAGGTGCCGACGCTGGGCGCCTCGGGCGCGATCGCCGGCGTGCTCGGCGCCTATCTCTTGCTGTTCCCGCGCGCCCGCGTCGTGACCGTCATCTTCATCGTGTTCTTCTTCACGATCCTCGAACTGCCGGCGCTGCTCGTGCTCGGGTTGTGGTTCGTGCAGCAAGCGCTGTACTCGATCTATTCGATCGGTGGCTCGGGTAGCGGGGTCGCGTACTTCGCGCACGTCGGTGGCTTCGTCTTCGGCCTGGCGACGGTCCGCCTGTTCGCGAACCGAAAACGGGTCGAGCGCCAGACCGAACGAGCGGCCTTGCGCTGATGAGCAAGCACTATGTCCAGGAAGGCCGGCGGCGACGCCGGCATGGCGGGCGCGTCGCACTCGCGCTGTTCGTCGCTGCTCGCGCTCGCGGGTGGCGCGGCAGCGGCCTATCTCTACGAGTCGCCAGCGGCCCCACCGCCGGCGGCGCCCGCGCCACGGGTCAAGGCGCCGGCCGGCCCGCTCCAGGACTCGGTCACGGCACCGCTGGCCGGCGGCGGCACGGCGCCCTCGCCGCTCTCCGTGCGGCTCGACCTCGCCGGCGACCCGGTCAAGGTCCGCTTCAAGAAGCCGCCCCGCTCGGCGCTGCTGTTCGACCTCGACACCGGCCGCGTGCTGTACCGCCGCGAGCCGACGACGGGTGCTGCCGATCGCGTCGCTGACGAAGATGATGACCGCGCTCGTGGTCGTCGACCGCGTCAAGCCCGGCGCCAAGGTCAAGGTCACGCACGAGGCGCTGCGCTACCAGGGCTCGGGCGTCGGACTGCTGCCGCGCGGCAAGTGGATCGGCGTCAACACGATGCTCTACGGGCTGATGCTGCCGTCGGGCAACGACGCCGCGATCGCGCTCGCCCAGCGGGCGGCGAAGGGCAGCGTCAAGCGCTTCGTGCGCTACATGAACGAGAAGGCCGAGGACATGGGCCTGCGTGTGCACGCGCTTCGGAACCCCGAGCGGGTTCGAGGACAAGGGCAACCACTCGTGCGCGGCCGACCAGGCGGCGATCGCGCGCGCGGTGCTGCGCGAGCCGCGGCTGGCGCGGATCGTGCGCCAGCGCGAGGCGGTGCTGCCGTTCCCGATCAAGGGCGGCCGCCTGTACCTCTACAACCACAACCCGCTGCTGCGCCAGGGCTACAAGGGCACGACCGGTCTCAAGACCGGCTACACGGACGCCGCGGGGCGCTGTCTGGTCGCCACCGCCCGGCGCGGAGCGATCAAGTTGGGCGTCGTCGTGCTGAACTCCCCGGACCCCGGCAAGCAGGCGATGCAGCTGCTCGACCGAGGCTTCAAGGCCTCAGCTTCCACATGAACGGGTAAGGCACCGAAATGAGTGACACGCCCGCCGTGTACCGGCGCAGGCGCGTGGCGGGGATCGCCGCCGTGGTCGTAGCGGTTGCCGTGCTCGTGTTCGCGATCACGCAGCTGACCGGCTCCAAGGCCGCCGAACAGGCGCGCCCCGGGAGGAGCCGACGACGAGCGCGCGCAGGCCACGCCGACGCCGACACCGCCGCCGGAGCTGCCCGCGCGGCGGGCGCCGGATCCTGCCCGACTTCCGCGTCGTCGCCTACTACGGCGCGCCGCAGGACGACGAGCTCGGGGCGCTCGGGATCGGCTCGCCGGCGCGATGCCGCACGCAAGCTCGAGCGCGCGGCCAAGCCCTACGCGCGCAGAGTCGCGTCCGGTGCTGCCCGGCGATGGAGCTGATCGCGGTCGTCGCCGCCGCCCACCCCGGACCGGGCGACCGCTACAACCTGCGCCAGCCCGACTCGGTCATCCGCCGCTACCTGAAGGCCGCGCGCAAGGCCAAGACGCTGCTGATCCTCGACGTCCAGCCCGGCCGCTCGGACTTCTTCACCGAGACCAAGCGGCTGCGCAAGTGGCTCAAGGAGCCGGACGTCGGGCTCGCGCTCGACCCCGAGTGGCGGATGAAGGCCGGGCGAGGTCCCGGGCCAGGTCATCGGCAGCGTCGGCTCGCGCGAGGTCAACGCCACGACGGCCTGGCTGGACCAGCTCGTGCAGCGCTACAACCTGCCGCAGAAGCTGCTGCTGATCCACCAGTTCACCGACGACATGATCCCGGAGTCCGAGCTCAAGGAGCGCAAGGGCCTGGCCTACGTGCTCAACGTCGACGGCTTCGGCACGCAGAGCCTGAAGGTGGCCAAGTACCGCGAGTTCGCCAAGCAGGCCACGGGCTTCCGGCACGGCTTCAAGCTCTTCTACAAGGAGGACACGGGGATGATGTCCCCGTCGGCGGTGATGCGGCTCCAGCCACGGCCGGACGTCGTCGTCTACGAGTAAGCGCGCAGTTTCCGCCGCATAGCGCTCGGGTACCCGAAGCTTCACTCGAACGGCTCCATAAGGGGGAGACGTCCTGATGAGCAGTCTTGCCGAGCCCGATTGGGAGGCCCTGGCACGTGATCCGCAGTCTCCGTGAGCTCGTCGCCGACCGGCGACGATTCGTGGCCTGGGTGACCGGGTTCTACACGCTGTACCTGATCGCGTACCTGGCGCTGCTGGGCTACGCGAAGGACTTCATGGCCGACTGAGGTCCTCGGGATCTCGCTCGCGCTCTGGGGTGGCCTGTCGATCTGCGCGCTGACCGTGATCCTGGCCGGCGTCTACACGCACCGCGCGACCGAGTGGGAGCGGATGGCGCAGCGCGTCGTCGAGGAGGCGTGCCGATGAGGCTCCTCGCCGCCACCGGCGACTTCAACGCGCTGGCCGTCGGCGTCTTCGCCTGCGTCCTCGCCGTCACGCTCGTGATCACCCGCTGGGCCGCGAAGCGCACGCACTCGGCGACCGAGTTCTATGCCGCGGGCCGCGGCGATCTCCGGCCGCGCCAACGGCGTCGCCACCGCGGGCGACTACCTCAGCGCCTCGACCTTCCTGGGCTACGCCGGCCTGATGTACCTGTACGGCTTCGACGGCTGGGTCATCGGCCTCGGCGCCTGCCTGTCGTTCCTGCCCGTGCTCTACCTGCTCGCCGAGCGGATGCGCAACGCGGGCAAGTTCACCGTCGCCGACGTCTTGTCGTTCCGCTTGAAGGCCCGGCCGGTGCGTGTCGCGACGGCGATCAACACGCTGCTGATCTCGGGCATCTACCTGGTCGCGCAGCTCGTCGGCGCGGGCGCCGTGATCGAGGCGCTGGCCGGCATCGCGTTCCCGTACGCGGTCATGATCTGCGGCGTCTTCATGGTCGTCTACGTCGTCTTCGGCGGCATGCTGGCGACGACCTGGGTGCAGATCATCAAGGCCATCATGCTGATGATCGCGGGCGTCGTGGTCGCGATCGCCGTGCTGGCCAAGTTCAACTTCAACCCGGCCCAGCTGCTCGACAGCGCGGCCTCCAACCACCCGGACGGCGACGCGATCCTCGGCCCGGGCACGTACCTGACGTCGCCGATCCTGGTGATCTCGACCGGCCTGACGATCTTCATCGGCACCGCCGGCCTGCCGCACATCCTCACGCGCTTCTTCACCGTGCCGGACTCCAACGCCGCGCGCAAGTCCGTGCTCTACACGATCGGCATCATCGCGTCGTTCACGGCGCTGGTGACGATCATCGGCTTCGGCGCGCGGGCGCTGCTCGGCCAGGGCTCGACCGAGGCCGTCGGCACCGGCGGCAACCTCGCCGCGCCGCTGCTGGCCCAGTTCCTGGGCGGCGGCGAGGGCACCACGGGCGGCGACATCGCCCTGGCGCTGTTCTCCGCGGCCGCGTTCGCGACGATCCTCGCCGTCGTGGCCGGGCTCGTGATCGCGAGCGCCGGCGCGATCGCCCACGACCTGTGGCGCAACGTGCTCGGGCGCGGCAGCGAGGAGACCGAGCGCAAGGTCGCCCGCATCGCCTCCGATCGGCGTCGGCGTGACCGCGATCCTCGGCACGACTGGCCGATCGGCTCGGGCTTCAACGTCACCGTGCTCGTGAGCATGGCGTTCGTGTTCGCCGCCAGCGCGAACTTCCCGCCGCTGCTGCTGGCGCTGTTCTGGCGGCGCTTCAACACGACGGGCGCGCTGACCGGCATCGCCTTCGGCATCGTGGCCTCGGTCGTGATGATCGTGCTCTCGCCGCCGGTCTGGCCGGGTCCGGACTCCGAGGGCTCGCCGTCACCGCTGACGTTCCCCGGCCTCGTGACGATCCCGATCGGCTTCTTCGGCTGCTGGATCGGCACGATGCTGGGCCGTGACGAGCAGGAGACCGAGCGCAGCTACGACGAGCTGCTGGTGCGCTCGGAGACCGGCATCGGCTCCGAGGGCGGGCCGGAGATCAAGAAGGGCTCGCGGCGCTTCCGCCGCACCGAGAAGCCCGCCGAGGTCCCCCAGAGCTAGCCGGCTGACGCGCGGCGCGCTGCCAGCAGCGCGCCGCCGTGCGCCCCGCCGAGGTCGCCGAGCACGGCCAGCATCACCGGCGGCGGGTCGTCGCGCACGAACAGGTGCGGCTGCATCGCTTCGCGGATCCGCTCCACCCACGGCTCGCCGAGCCGGATCCCGAGGCCGCCGCCGATCACGACCGCCTCGGGGTCGAGCAGGTTGACCGCGCGAGGCGACGCCGGCGCTGAGCGCCTCGACGGCCTCCTCGAGCAGGTCGATCGCCATGTGGTCGTCGCGGGCCAGCGCGCGCTCCCAGATGCCGGACGAGAGCCGGTCGCGGCCGCGCTCCTCCATGATCCGGAACAGCGCGGTCTTCTCGCCCTGGTCGACGCGCTTGCGGGCGCGGGCCTCCATCGCGCCACGGCCGGCGTAGGCCTCCATGCAGCCACGCCGCCCGCACGGGCACTTGGCGCCGTTGATGCGGACGACCATGTGGCCGATCTCGCCCGCGGTCTTGCGGCCGACCCACGGCTTGCCGTCGAGGATCAGGCCGCCGCCGACGCCCGTGCCCCAGAAGACGCCGAGCAGGCTCGTGTAGTCGCGCGCGGCGCCGATCTCGAACTCGGCGTCGGTGGCGAGGTCGACGTCGTTGCCGAGCGCGACCGGCGCGCCCCCAGCTCCTTCTCGAGCGCCTTGCGCAGGTTGAACGAGCCCGACCACTCGGAGAGGTTCATGGCGCCGGAGACGGTGCCCTTGGCGTCGTCCACGCTCCCGGGTGAGCCGACCCCGACGCCGGCCAGGTCGGCGACGCTCAGGCCTGCCTCCTCGAGCGACTCCCTCGAGCACCGCCGCCATGCGCGCGGCGATCGCCTTCGGGCCGCCCTTGAGCGGCGTCTGATCGCGCTTCGCCCCGAGCACCTTGTGGTCGTCATCCTCGTCCACGACCGCGGCCTGGATCTTCGTGCCGCCGAGGTCGATGCCGCCGTAGATCGCCATGGTTGGCATCTTGCCCTGTTCGCGCCTCGGTCATGCTTTGGGACGATGGAGGTGTGGGCCCACGACCGCTGGCGGATCCCGCTGCCCGCGGGACACAAGTTCCCGATCGACAAGTACCGCCTGCTGCGCGAGCGCGTCGAAGGACTGGTGTCCGTGCGCGAGGCCGACGCCGTGCCGTGGGAGTGGCTCGGGCGCGGTCCACGAGGCGGCGCTGCTGGAGCGCATCCGCACCGGGGAGATGACGGTGCGCGAGCAGCGCGGGCTCGGGCTGCCGTGGTCGGAGGTGCTGGTCGAGCGCGGGCGGCGCTCGGTCGGCGGCACGGTGGCGGCCGCGCGGCGGGCGCTGCGGCACGGGATCGGCATGAACCTCGGCGGCGGCACGCACCACGCCGGGCGCGACTTCGCGCGCGGCTACTGCCTGTTCAACGACGTCGTGGTGACGCTGGAGCAGCTGCGGGCCGAGGGCGCGGTGCGGCGCGCGCTGGTCGTCGACTGCGACGTCCACCAGGGCGACGGCACCGCGCAGCTGCTCGGGCCCGGACCCGGACGCGTTCACGCTGTCGCTGCACGGCGCGCGCAACTACCCGTTCGAGCGGATTCCCGTCCGACCTCGACGTCGACCTGGCCTCCGGGACCGGCGATGACGAGTACCTGCGCGTCTCTCGGCGACGCGCTGGACGTCGCGATCCCCGCGGCGCGCGCCGAGATCGCCTTCTTCCTGGCCGGCGCCGACCCGTGGGAGGGCGACCGCCTCGGCCGGCTGGCGCTGACCAAGGACGGCCTGCGCGCGCGCGACGAGCTCGTGCTGGACCGGCTGCTGGAGACCGGCGCCGCGGTCGTCGTCGTGCTCGCCGGCGGCTACGCGCCGGACGTCGTCGACACCGTCGACATCAACGCCGCGACGGTCGCCGCCGTCGCCGCGCGGGACACCGCCTAAGCTGGAGTGCGTCCCGGGGGCGTAGTGATAACGGGAGCACGCGGCCTTTGCACGGCCGAGGTAGGGGTTCGATTCCCCTCGCCTCCATCGGACTACTTGTCGAAGTCGAAGTCCTTCGGGGCCTTCTGCTCGAACCACAGCCGGTCGTGCTCCGGGGTCTCCTGGAGGAACTCCGGCGTCTCTTCCAGTACGTCCTGCTCGCCGGTCGGCGGTGGCTGCAGCGCCTCGTCGGACGGGACCTCGTCGCGGTCCTCGTCGAGCCAGGGGTCTTCCTCGTAGCCCGGCGCCTCGGCGGCGGGCGGCGCTTCCTCGATGCCCGGCTCGCCCTCGGGCAGCTCGTCGGCCTCGTCGGCCTCGTCGGCCTCCTCGAGCTCGTCGGCGGCGATCGCCGCGGGCGGCTCTTCCTCCGGCTCCGGAGCGCTCTCGCCCTCCGGCTGCGCGAACTCGTTGCGCCGGCCGGGGCCGAGCGCCTCCTGTTCCTGGCGCGCGACATCGTCCGGATCCGCTCCGTGCTTGCGCTTGAGCTCGAGATGCTCTCGGATGGCGTCGTCGAGGAGTCCCATGGCCGCCGTCTCCCTTCAGCCTACTCGGCCTTGAACGTCCGGTTCTTACCCGACCGTTTCGCCCGGTAGAGCGCGGCGTCAGCCGCCGCCACCAGGCCCTCTTTGTCTGATTGTGCCGCGCTCGACAAGCTGGCCGCCCCGAACGAGGCCGTGACCTTCAGTACGCCGTCGCCGTCGAGCAGCGGCAGTTCGAGCGCCTCGATGCGCTGGCGGACGCGTTCGGCGAAGCGATACGCGCCGTCGAGGTCGGTCTGCGGCAACGCGACCGCCATCTCCTCGCCGCCGTAGCGCGCAGGCTCGTCGATCTCGCGCGCCGACTGGCGCAGCACGCGCGCGACCTCGCGCAGGACCATGTCGCCCTGCATGTGGCCGTAGGTGTCGTTGACGCGCTTGAAGTTGTCGATGTCGAGCATGATGAGGCCCATCTCGGCGTCATAGCGGCGGGCGCGCTCGACCTCGGCCGCCATGACCTCCTGGAAGCGGCGGTGGTTGAACAGGCCCGTCAGCTCGTCTGTAACAGCCTGACGCTGCACGGTTTCGTGCAGGTCGACGTTTTCCACGGAAACTGCGGCTTGACTGGTCAGATAGGCGAACAGCTCGCGCTCGGCGGACGCGAACGGCCGGTCGGCCCGGGCGACGGAGACGATCGCCAGCACGCGGTCGCCGGCCTCGGTGGCCGACAGCGGCGCGGCCATCGCGCTCGCGCCGCCGAGCTGGATCTCGGCGACCTCGCCGGCATCCATCACCGCGGCCTCGGCGGCGTGCAGCGCGCGGTGATAGGCCTCCGGCTCGCCGGTGCGGGTGACCTCCTCCATCGGCGCGTCGGCGCGGCGGCGCATCGTCGCGCGCCCGCAGCTGGCGCCGACGCCGTCGACCGCGGTCTGGACGACGATCTCCAGCACGCCGACGCGATCGAGGCCGCGCGCGAACGACTCGCCGACGCGCCGGATCGCCTCCTGCAGGCGGCCGCGTTCCTTGCGCAGGTCCTCGACGCGGGCTTCGAGCTGCAGCGCCATGCGGTTGAACTCCTTGCCGAGCGCGGCGAACTCGTCGTTGCCCTCGGCGGGGACGGTGACGGTGAAGTCGCCGCGGCCGAGCCGCTGCGCGGCGTGCAAGAGCCGTTGCACCTCGGCGGACAGCGTGCGGCTGACGATCACCGCGAACAGGAACGCGAGCGCGAGGAACCCGAGCGTCAAGCCGATCACGACGTACGTCCAGCGTCTCGCCGCGCTCGGGAACGGCGTGAAGAGCCGGACGATGACCGTCGAGCCGTCCGGCTCCTCGGCCGCGAACTGCGTCGTCCGGTAGTCCTGCTGCGCGATCGTGACGTCCTCGCCGGACTCCTGTCGGGAACTCGACGTCGGCCGCCGCCTTCGAGGTCGACGCCAGCACGGTGTTCCCGCGGTCCACACGGGTCTGCATCTCCACCAGCCGCGCCGTCTCGTTCGCGTAGGCCTGGGCCGCGGTCACCGACACCGTGATCGTCCCGACCCGCTGGCCGTTCGCCTGCTGCAGCTGCGCCTCGGTGGCCGCGATCGCCGAGCGGCGAGCCGGTCTGGAAGCGGCCGAACCCGTCCACCACGAGGTCGATCCGCTGGGCCCCGATCCGGCGGCTCAGCAGCTCGAGCCGCTCTTGGATCGCCTCCCGGTCCTCGTCCTCGATCGCCATCGCGAGCGGCACGTCGTCCTGCGACCGAGCCGGCCGCCCGCAGCGCGTCGGCCCGCGCCTCGCGGTAGACGTTCTGCGCCGTCGTCTGCGCCTGGTCCAGCCGCGAGTCCAGCCGCGAACGTGTCGTCCGCGTCGATGAGCTGGAACAGCACGACGCCCACGGCGATGATCGGGACGAGCACGATCACTGCGAAGAAGAGCCGCAACCGGCCGCGGAAGGAGGGCTGGAGCAGGGTCATGTCGTCGGTGCTGCGAGCGCCAATCTAGCCGGGTGCCCATGCCGGCGTCCCGCGCAGGACGGCTACAATGCGCCCTTGGACGGCAGGCCCCCGATTCCTGCCGCCTGCTCGGGGCTATAGCTCAGTTTGGGAGAGCGCCTGGATCGCACCCAGGAGGTCGGGGGTTCGAGTCCCCCTAGCTCCACCTCTCGAGATCCGCGCTCTGGCGCGGATCTTGTCGCTTAGGCTCGGCGTTCGGCCGGGGCATCGGATCGGTGTGAGCGGGCTTCTGGCCCAATGTCGGGTCCAAATTCGGTCGGATCGGCAGTGATCTGGCAGCCTTACACGGCCTTGGTCAGCGGCCGCTGACCGTGCATGTTGGCGTGTTGCATGGACGGAATCGCCTCGCGCATGAGCTGATCGAACGCGGCGCCGAACTGACGGCGGTCCCGGCGCTGCAGCATGAGCGCGTAGATCCTGAGCGTCAGCTTAGGGTCCTTGTGGCCGACCTGGGCCTGGACGTACGGCACGTCGGCGCCCGCGCTGAGCATGATGCTGATGTAGGTGCGCCGCAACGTGTGCGGCGTGACGTGCGTGTCGATCGGCGGCAGTTCCCGGCGCTGGCGGAGCTCGTTGGCTCGTGTGAGCGCGGGCGCGACCACGCGGTTGCGGATGTTGTCCTTGTCGCGGCGGCGGCCGGTCCTGGTCGGGAAGGCCGGCGCGGTCGGCGGGTCGCCGGCGCGGGTGGCGAGGTAGGCGCGTAATTCGGCCGCGAGCCGGTCGGCGATGTCGACGCTGCGGATCCCCGCGTCGGTCTTGGCGTCCTTGACGCGGATCTTGCGGTGCGCAAGGTCAATGTCGGCGAGGTCGAGCGCGGCTGCCTCGGAGACCCGCAGGCCAGCACAGCCGAGCGTAGCGACGAGTGCGCGCCGTCCCGGGTCGGCAACGCCGATCCGCCGCGGCTGTGCGGCGCGCTGGTAGCGATAGATCGCGGTCGACTCGGCGATCCCAAGCAGCTTGGCGATCGCCTTCCAGGGCAGCTCGTCGTCGTCGCGCAGTCTCCTGACCTCCTGAAAGCGCTCGTTGAGGTCGGTTGATCCGACGCGGCCGGTGAGATCGCCGGCGGCTTCGATCAGGGACTCCAGCTCGTCGGCCTCAAGCACGTTGCCCGGAGCGCGGCGGGTGGAGAGCCGCTCGACGTCAGCGGCCGGATTGGTCTCGATGAGGCCTCGACGGGCCGCGTTTCCGAGAATCGTGTTCAGGAGAACCAGCAGCTTGTTGATCGAGCCGTTGCTCAGTGTTCGCCGCGGGTGTCCGCGGCGGTCCCGGATCGGCTGGCCGGCCGCCCGCGCGGCGAGTATGCGCGAGCGCTCGTCGAGCTTGTATTCCTTGAGCGCCTCGACCCGTAGCGGGTCGATTTCTCGGAGACGGTCTGCGCCGAGGAACGGCAGGATGTGCACGGCGAGCTGCCAGTCGAGATCGTGGCGCGTCTTCTCGGCGATCCCATCGCCGACCTTGCGCCTGAACCACTGCGATGCGAACTCGTGCAGGGTCGGATTGTCAACACTGGTCACCGGCTTCGGCGGCGTCCACGTCCCAGCGCGCATTTGCGCCTGGACGTTGCGCAGCTCGAGCTCGGCGCGCACGTGACCCCATCCTTCGGCCTCGGTGCCGAGCCGGATCGTGTGGCGCGTTCCGTTGAAGCGCAGGCGCAGCGAGAACGTCGTCAGACCGTCACGCCGCGTGTAGGTGCGGACCTGGCCCCTCGCAGGGCGACCCCGACTAGACAATGCACAGCCTCCTCGTGCCTGAATGGTTGGACATCACCGGGATTAGAGCCCGCGGAGCGGGATTAGGTCCCCAGGGTCTGTTTTTGCATTTTCGCGATCGCGTTGCGACGTCGGCGAGGCGTGGTCGCCCGAGGCTGTGAGCTGATGCTCGATCAGCGTCGGGTCGAACCTGAGCCGAGGTCGGTCACCGCCGCCGAGTCGCACAGCGCCGAGGCGGTTCGCGTTCTCGTAGACCCACTGCCGCGACACGCCGAAACGCTGCGCAATCTCAGCGGCCGACACGAGCCGCCGACCGCTCGACTCCGGGGCATCGCCCCGGAGCAGCTCGACGACTCTGCGCGCGATCGCCTCGATCGCGTAGTCGTCCAGCGATGTCCCGCGTCCCGGTCCCCGATCGTGCGGTCCCTGATTGGAGGTCACATTCGGTTAACCCGCTGGATGGTGCCCGCGAACAAACGAGTTGCGTCGGATCCCCATCGGGCGGTGCCGACAGCGTGAATGACACCGGGGCGTGTCGCCTTGCTTCGGGAGCCTCGCTGGTCACCGTCTGGGTCCCTGAGGCTCACCGGCTACGAAGGCGAAGCGGGCTTCGCGCGTGCCCGACACCGACGCGGCCGCCGCTTCTTATCGACCATGGGCTTCGATCTCAAAGGTCGCGTCAGCGTTGGATGAGAAGGTGTTCATTGCTCAGATGCGTAGGTCAATCTGGGTCTTCGCACGAACCGCGCTGTCATCGAGATGCCCGTTGTAGCGTGCCGTAGGCTGGCTGTCGATGCCGATCAATCCGGTTCTGCTGCGCCCTGGTCGACTCGTCATCGACGTGACGTTCTCCATGCGCCCGGAGCTTCCCGCGTCGGCCGAGGAGCCGGTTGCACTGCTTGTAGCCGCGCACGCTGACGCGATCATGGCTGCGCAGGCGCAGCTCGAACTGCTCGCAGGAGCCGACTTTGTCATCGAGGACGTCACGGACCAGATCGCGCCGGGCTATCAGCCCGAGCTGGTCCACTACGCGGCGTCGGCCGAGTGCGAGGACATCCTAAGCGCGCTCGCCGTGCTCGACGCCGCCGGCCTTTGCCCCGACCACGTTCAGTACATCACCGACGACAACCACTACGAAGTTGATGTCGACCAGCTCGACCGTGCGGAACCGTCGTTCTAGTCCGCAGCGTTCCGTGACCAACCCGGCGCGCCCCACGCGCACGATTTGGGAGAGACCCGACGCCCCACCGGCGCCCCGAGGGATTGGTCCATGAGCCCGAGCTCCAGGCGTGGGCGGCAGCATCCACCCGCATGGCCTCCCTTTTTCGCTCCGCTCCAAGCCGCCGCAGCCGCTCGCGAACTGGCCTGACAACACGCCGCGCTGGAACGCCGGTGTAACGTTGAAGGCGGGCTCTTTCGGTCACGGCCACATGCCAACCGTGGGTACGGCACCCGCCCTGGCTGAAGGTCAGAGTCCGGCGGCGGTCGTAGCGCGCGCGCCACACCGGATACTGGCCGGATCGCTGATTCGGTTCGTTCGGGGGGGGGGTTGTTGGCGGCGTTGTGCGTCGTGGTGTCGGTGGCGTACGGGGCGCTGTATTACGGGTTTGCGGTGTTGATCACGGCGCCGGCGGCGGGCGGGGAGTTCTCGCGCGGGTTGTTGTCGGCGGCGTATGGCGGGTCGGTGCTGTCGGGCGGGATTGCGGCGGTGCTGGTGGGGCGCGCGGCGGATCGTGTCGGGGTGCGGTGGCTGATGGCGGGCGGCGCGCTGGTCGGTGCGGCGGGGTTGCTGGCGTTCGCGGCGGCCAGGTCGGGGTGGCAGGTGTTGGCGGTGTGGTGGTTGGTGTTGGGGCCGGTGACGGCGTTGACGTTCTATGAGCCGGCGTATGTGGCGATCCAGCAGGCGTTCGCGGCGCCGGTGCGGGCTCGCGCGATCGGGGTGTTGACGGTCGCGGCGGGATTCTCGGGGCCGGTCTTCACGCTGGCCACGGGGGCGCTGGTCGATGGTCTGGGGTGGCGGGACACGACCCGCGTGCTGGCGGGCGCGCTGGCGTGCGTGGCGCCGGTCGCGGCGCTGCTGGTCACGGCTCGGCCCGTACGAGCTGGGCGCGAGCGCCGCGGGTCATGGCGCGCGAATCTCGCCGCTTACCGCGCGCGGCGGCTGCGGGTGTTCACCGTCGGTGCGGTGTTGGCCTACGGCGGGCTGGAAGCGCTGGTCGTCCATCGCATCGCCCGCTTTGAAGACGTCGGGTTCGCGCTGGGCACGGTCACGCTGTGGGCGGCGGTGTCGGGGCTGCTCACGCTGCCGGGCCGGTTCGTGTTGCCGGTGCTGGCCGGGCGTCGTCGCGCGACGGTGGTGTTCGCCGCGGTGCTGGCCGTGCTGGCGGCGGCCGCAGGGTTGATGATCGAGGGCGGCGCGTACTGGCAGCTGGCGCTCTCGTTCGTGTTGTTCGGGCTGGTGTTCGGGAGCGCGCTGCCGCTGCGCGCGGTGGTCATGAGCGAGTGGACGGCGCCGGCCGTGTTCGGCACGGTGATGGGTGTGCAGGCGGCGTTGATCGCGATCGGCCGGGCCGGCGTGCCCGCGCTGGTCGGCGGTCTGCACGACCGGCTCGATGGCTACCAGGCGGCGATGGCGCTGGTCTGCGGGCTGCTGCTCGCGGGCGCGCTGCTGGTGTATGTCAGCGGGCGTCGAGCTCGCCGATGAGCGCGTCGACGCGGCGCGCGATCTCCTCGCGGGTCGCGCGCACGACGTCGATCGGCCGGCCCTTGGGGTCGGGCAGGTCCCAGTCGAGGTAGCGCTTGCCGGGGATGTAGGGGCAGGCGTCGCCGCAGCCCATGGTCACGACGACGTCGGCGTGTTCGGCGAGCTCGCGCGTGAGTGGTTGCGGCCGGCGTGCGGAGAGATCGATGCCGAGCTCGTTCATGACGTCGACGACCTCGGGGTGAACGCGCCCGGCCGGGTCGGCGACGCTGCCGGCCGAGTCCGCGCTGTGCCGGCCGGTCGCGGCGCGCTCGAACAGCGCCTGGCTGATCTGCGAGCGGCCGGCGTTGTGCAGGCACACGAACAGCACGTGGCTCACACCAGGCAGCATATTCCATTGACAATCGTCACTTCAATCGATAGGGATAGATAGATGCCGATCGATCTGCCGCTCGCGCCCAAGACCAAGCGCCCGGCCGGCGAGCCGTGCTGCGAGCCCGTCGTCTATCCCGACGTCGAGCGCGACCAGGCGATCCGCATGGCCGAGGTCGCCAAGGCGCTCGGCGACCCGATCCGGCTGCAGCTCGTCGACGTGCTGCGCAAGCACGCCGGCAAGGTCTGCGTCTGCGAGCTGGTGCCGCTGTTCGAGATCTCCCAGCCCACGCTCTCGCACCACCTCAAGAAGCTCCGCGACGCCGGCATCGTCGACACGAACGCCGCGGCCTGTGGGCCTACTACTACGTCCTCCCCGACGCTCTGCAGGAGCTGACCGCATGGCTGAGCTGACCGACCTCACCCCCGCGACCGACACGACCGCCTCGAGCTGCTGCTCCCCGACGGCAGCAGGAGACCTGTTGCGAGCCGAGCGAGAAGGCCGCCTGCTGCGAGACCAGCGCGGCCGGCGGGTCGTGCGGCTGCGCGGCCGGGCAATCGCCGCGGTTGACGCCGACGAGCTGCGCGAGACCGTCCGCGCGCGCTACGCCGCCGCAGCGGTCGCCACCACCGACCCGACCGCCGAAGCCGGCTGCTGCGCCCCGACGCGGCGGTCATCACCGACGAGCAGGCCGCGCGCTTCGGCGCCGGCCTCTACGCCGACGGCGAGCGCGACGAGCTGCCCGACACCGCGCTCACGGCCTCGCTCGGCTGCGGCAACCCGACCGCGATGGCCGAGCTCCAGCGACGGCATGACCGTGCTCGACCTCGGCTCCGGCGGCGGCATCGACGTCCTGCTCTCCGCCCGCCGCGTCGCCCCGACCGGCACCGCCTACGGGCTCGACATGACCGACGAGATGCTCGACCTCGCCCGCGCCAACCAGGCCAAGGCCGGCATCACCAACGTGCACTGGCTCAAGGGCCACATCGAAGCCATCCCGCTGCCGGCCGACACGGTCGACGTCGTCCTCTCCAACTGCGTCATCAACCTCTCCACCGACAAGCCCCAGGTGCTCCGCGAAGCCGCCCGCGTGCTCAAGCCCGGCGGCCGGTTCGCCGTCACCGACGTGATCGCCGACCCCGACATGGACGACGCCACCCGCACCGACATGCAGCAGTACGTCGGCTGCATCGCCGGCGCCCTCACGCACGACGCAGTACACGCGCTACCTCGCCGACGCCGGCCTCACCGAGATCGAGATCACCGAGACCCACCGCGTCCACGAGCACGCCGGCTCGGCCATCATCCGCGCCCGCAAGCCGGATTAGCCCGCGCGGGCGCTTCCCACGGCACTCGAAATTGTCATACGCACGAACGTACGAATGACGGTAGGGTTTGTGACGTGCCGCTCGAGCGCGACACCTGCGAGCTGCTGTGCCTCGACCTGCCCAAGGCCGAGGCCGCGCGCCGCGAGCTGCCGACGAGCAGCGAACTGCAGGCGTGGGCCGTCGGCGCGAAGGCGCTGGGTGACCCGACCCGGCTTGCGGTCGCCGTGGCATTGGCGTCGAGCGGGAGGGCGTGCGTGTGCGACCTCGCCTGGATTGTGGGCCGCGACGAGAAGCTCGTGTCTCACCACGCGCGGGCGCTGCGGGCCGCTGGGCTGGCCACCGCGACCCGCGAGGGCAAGATGGTCATGTACGCGCTCTCCGACCGCGGCCGCGGCCTGTTGGCCGCCGTCACCGCCACCCAGGTGATGCGCGCGTGAGTGCGCCGGTCGAGCTGCCGCTGGCAGCGCCAGCTGCGGCAGCTGCGGCGCGGCCCGTGGCCAGGATCTCGGCGGAGCGTTATCGCGAGCTTGCCCGGCGGGTGAGGCTGCTGTCGTGGCTGTCGCTCGGGGTGATGAGCATCGAGGGGATCGTCGCCATCGGGGCGGGCATCCTCGCCGGGTCGATCGCGCTGGTCGGGTTCGGCCTGGATTCGGCGATCGAGGGCTTTGCCAGCGTGATCATCATCTGGCGCTTCACCGGCTCGCGGGTGATGTCGCAGATCGCCGAGCAGCGCGCGCAGAAGCTCGTCGCGCTGCAGTTCTTCGTGCTCGCGCCCTACGTCGGCTTTGAGTCCGTGCGCGCGCTGACCGGCGCAGAACATGCCGACGTCAGTGTGCCGGGCATGGCACTGGCGGTGTTCAGCCTCATCACGATGCCTTTGCTGGGAATCGCCAAGCAACGCATCGCCGAGCAGATCGGCTCGGCCGCCACCAAGGGCGAGGGCCGCCAGAACGTGCTCTGCGCCTACCTGGCCGGCGCGCTCCTGATCGGCCTGGCCGGCAACGCGCTGGTGGGCGCGTGGTGGCTTGACCCGGTCATCGGGTTGCTGATCGCCGCGGTGGCGGTCAAGGAGGGCGTCGACGCATGGCGAGGCGACGGCTGCTGTGTCGGTTCCCCGCTCGACGGCTACGCCGCCGCTGAGCCGTGCGAAGACGACTGCTGCCGCTGACCAGCTCTAGGTGGCCAGTCCGAGCTGCCGCAGCCGCGACAGCGTGTCCTCGAGGCCCCAGGCGCGCGCGAGCCGGGCGTCGCGGACCTCGAAGAAGTAGACCTCGTCGATGCGCTCGAACCGCCGCCCGGTCGGTGGGTGCCCGAGCCACTCGCCCCGGTGGGTGCCCGAGCAGCGAAAGCGAGCCACGACGGTGTCGCCCTCGGCCACGAGCTGGACGATGTTCATCTCGAAATCCGGGAACGAGGCCCGGAACGGCTCGATCCAGCGGCGCGCGGCCCGCGCCATCGGCGCGGTGTAGATCTCGTCCAGCACGCTGAGGTCGCCGGCGTTGACGACCTCCTCGACGAGGCGCCGCACGAGCCGCTTGCCGACAGCGAGGTCGCTGTCGGTGTCGGTGTCGGTCAGCATCTCCGACCGCCGGTCTTACCGCGGCGGGCCACGGCGTACACGACGCCGGCGAGCACGACCGTACCGAGCACGACGCCGAAGGTGCCGGCGCCGGCGATCAGGCCGCCGCCGAGCGCGGCGCCGGCCAGCGGCAGCACCGCGCAACACAGCGCCATGAGCAGCGCGCCGGCGCCCAGCAGCTTCTCCGGGACGCTCACGCGAACAGCTCCGCGATGATCGCCCGCGCGTCCTGCGGGCCGGCGATGTCGAGCACGAGACCGTCGCCGGTGCGCTGCAGGTCCATGCGCAGGAACGCGCAGCAGCTCGCTTCGGCGGCGATCGCCGCGCGCAGGTCACGCTCGATCTCCGGCGTGGCGGCGAACACGAGCCGCTCGCCGACCGCCGTCTGCTCCCGGGTCCGCAGCGCCCGCGCGGCGAGCGCGGCCAGATCGCCGGTGCGGTCGGCGTACTGGCCGGCGGTCAGGGTGCAGGCGATCGGGGCGTCCGTGACGGTGGTGGTGTGTGACATGCCCGTAGACATGGATGCTCAAGCCGACTTGAAGTCAAGGACAAGCGTGAACGAACCGCAGATGCGCATCGGACAAGCCGCCCAGCGAGCCGGGGTACGCGTGTCGCTGATCCGCTACTACGAGGACATCGGGCTGCTGCCCGAGCCCGAGCGCGTCAGCGGCCAGCGCCGCTATGACGAGACCGTGCTGCGGCGGCTGGCGGTAATCGACGTCGCTCAGCGCGCCGGCCTCTCACTGGAGGAGATCCGCGAGCTCGTCGAACACGGCAACGACCCGATGAACGACCGCCTACGCGCGCTCGCCCAACGGCGGCTGCCTGAGATCGACGCGCTGATCGAGCGCGCCCAGCGCGTGCGCACGTGGCTTCAGACCGCCACAAGCTGTAGCTGCGAGCGCATCGACGACTGCGCGCTGTTCGACGAGCCGGCGCTGCCGACGACCAAGGACGCCCGCCCGCTGGCCATCACCCACGTCGCCGCCGCGTGACGGCCCGCTCGATCGCGCTGTTCATCGCCGCCACGGTGGCCGAGATCGGCGGCGCCTACCTGATGTGGCAGGCCATCAAGGAGGACCGCGGCCTCCTCTTCGCGCTCGCCGGCGCCATCGCCCTGACCGGCTATGGCGCCATCGCCGCGCTGCAGCCCGACGCCAACTTCGGACGCGTGCTCGCCGCCTACGGCGGCGTGTTCATCATCGGCTCGCTGCTGTGGGGCATGACCCTCGACGGCTTCCGCCCCGACCGCTACGACATCGCCGGCGCCGCCGTCTGCCTGATCGGCGTGACCGTGATCATGTACGCCCCACGCGGCGCCAGCTGACCCGCCTCACTCCGCCGCCGACTCGCAGTTCCCCACCGGTCGCCGCCCCACCGCCACGCGCACTGTGCTCGCAGCGAGACGGTCGAGCAGGCTCGCGGGCGCCGGTCCGCGTGTCACGAAGCGCTCGGTCTGCTGGTCACTCGTTCTGTCCCGCTCGCGCCGTAGCCTCGCGCCCGACCAGGACTAGCAGACAAACGACGCGATCTGCCACCCGTGCGCGCTGCGCCGCAGCCGCGCGAGGCGGCAGCCGCAACTCAAGCGGCCGCGTCGCGGTCCTCGTCGAGCGTCGGTCGCCCACGTTCGCGGGCCGGGACTGCAGCCGGCTGCGCACTGACCCGGCGACCGCCGAGTACCGCGCCGTAACCCGCCAGACGGCAGCCGAGCTACGCGCCGAACTGACCGCGCCCGCAGCGCACAGCGGCCGGCTGATCGCCCCTCACGGGACGAGCGCTCCGGTGCGTCCGTTTCGGCCTTGCACCGTCTCCTTGGGTGACAGACTTTACGAAGGAAAGGACGTGTGAGATGGCCATCGTGCCGATCGTCGATACGGAGGCCCAGGCGACGCTGGAGATCGAGTTTCTCTGTCTCGATCTGACGACCTGTTCGCGCTGCCTCGGCGCCGATCGCAGCCTCGCGTCGGCGCTCACGGTCGTTGGCGAGGTGCTGGCGGCGAGCGGAGTCGAGGTCGAGGTCACCAAGGTCCTGGTGGACTCCGAGGAACAGGCGCGTGCGCTGCGGTTTGTGAGCTCGCCGACGATTCGCGTCGATGGCCAGGATGTCGCGCTGGAGCTGCGGGAGAGCTCGTGCGGATCGGAGGCCTGCACCGACGGCTGCGGCGAGCAAATCGCCTGCCGGGTGTGGGTCCACCGCGGCCAGGAGTACACCGAACCGCCGGTCGCGATGATCGTCGATGCGATCCTGG